>NZ_NFJH01000001.1 GCF_002159765.1 Collinsella sp. An268
TGACGCGGAAACGGCCCCTCCCGGGGCCGTTTCAGTTCCAGATCGTTGTTTTCGCCCGCTGAGCTGGGCCTATGCCGGAATCTCTCCCACAGAAACCACCGAAGAGCCATACTTCTTTCTCTCACGTCCGCGGCGCTTTGGTAAGACGCTGCTCATCTCTACCATGCAGGATTTCTTTGAGGGCAAGCGGGAGCTGTTCGATGGGCTTGCGGCTGGCGAGCTCGAGACGGAATGGGCTTCGAGCCCGGTTATCCGGCTGGATATGAGTATGGTGAAACCCGTCACGGTTGCAGGGTTGCGTGAGCGCCTCGGTGATATCTTGAGCGCTCTCGAGGAGCGCTTCGCCGTTGGGGAACGTCGTGCGACCACGCTCGGCGGGCGGCTTTCGGCTCTTATCGAATGCGCGGCGGCGGGGTGCGAGGGGAGTGTGGTGGTCCTCGTGGACGAGTACGACGCCCCTCTGCTGAACGTCATCGACGATCCAGAAACGTTGGATGCCTTTGGGGACGTTATGCCCGAGTTCTACGTTCCCCTCAAGGCGTGCGACGAGCGGCTGCGGTTCGTTTTTCTCACTGGCATCACCAAGTTCTCCCAGCTCTCGATTTTCTCTGAGCTCAACAATCTGGTTAACATCTCGATGAATCCCGCGTACGCCGGCATATGCGGCATCACCGAAGATGAGCTCAACAACCAGCTTGCCGATGATGTTGCGGGACTCGCTGCCACCCTAGGGGTGACTGCGAGCGATGCCTACGCCCTTCTCAAGGAGCATTACGACGGGTATCACTTCTGTGCTCAATCCCCCGACATCTACAACCCCTTCAGCTTGCTGAGCGCCTTCTTCAACGGGTCGGTCGGCTCCTTTTGGTTCGAGACGGGGACGCCGTCGTCCCTCATCAGGCTTCTCGCTGCTAAAGGCTGGCAGATTGTCGACCTTGAGGAGCGCGAGGCGCTTGATACGGGCTTCGACGTTCCCACGGAGTCGATGGACACCCCTTTGTCCATGCTCTATCAGGCTGGTTATCTCACCATCAAATCGTACGACCCCGAAAGTACCGTCTATACGCTGGGGATTCCCAATCGCGAGGTGAGCCGCGGCCTCTCTGAGGGGCTGGTTCGGCTGGGCGGGCAGGGTGCGCTCGATGAGCACAGCACGTTTTTGATCGGGCTGGCTCGGAGTCTCCGTTCCGGGGACCTCGACGGGGCGCTCGCGCGGCTTCGCGCATATCTGGCGGGCATCCCGTACCACCTTGGCAGCCGCGACGAGCGCGGGTTCCAGACCAAGTTCTACCTGATCCTCGATCTTCTGGGTATCCAGATCGAGACGGAGTTCAAGACGGCGACCGGCCGCGTGGACGCCGTGGTTCGCGCGCGGGGCAACGTGTATGTGTTCGAATTCAAGTACGTTAGGCCCGCTACCGAGGCGCTCGCCCAGATAGATCGAAAAGGGTACATGGTTCCCTTCTCTGCCGAGGAGGGGCGTCTTCTCAAAATCGGCGTGCGCTTCGATCCCGAGACCCAGACCGTGGGCGATTGGGTTATCCGCGAGGGTAGGACCGGTAACTAGCCCACTTGAGACTCATTGTGTTTAAGTGGTGCCACGTTTGGCCCGCCCGGGCAGCGCTTGCTGTCCGGGCGGGCCCGTTATGTACCACTGCGGCATGTCTTCTGCGAAATCACTATGCGCGCGCCGTAATGCTATACGCGCGATTTTATGTTCGAGCCGGCTAAGAAGCGTTACTGCATTCTTCAGTGACAATTCTCATAACATCACTTCCAATTATCACTAACGGTTCTGTGTGGATGTGAGTGATGTATGAAAGACAAGTCTATCGGCGAGATCATGGACATGCTTCGCGCCCAAAGACGAGATTACGCTCAATGCGAGGTAAAGACTTGTGCTGGAGATCTTTCGAAGGATGTCTGGAAGACGGCAAGCGCCTTTGCCAACACCGACGGTGGCACACTGGTTTTTAGGTGTGAGTGAGAAAGACAGCTTTGCACTCGTGGCGGATTTTCAGATCGACAGGGTCTGCGACCGGCTTGTGCCCGGCATGGGCGATTGCGGTTCTCCCAGCGTTCTGACAAATCCTCCCGAGTGTCGTATCGATCGCGTGGCGTACGAGGGGGCACGGTGCTCGTTGTTCGCATTGAGGAGCTGCCGGCCGCACAGAAGCCCTGCTATATAACGGCTCGAGGGGCCCACGGGGCAGTTATCGGCGCATCGACGATAAAGATGTGAGGTTGTCGCCCAATGAGCTCTACGCAATCCAGTCCGCGATGCTTGTCGACCGTTCCGATCGGGAGTCTGTTGAGGATGCGGAAGTTTCCGATCTTGACGGGGCGGTGTGCGAGGCGGCGTTTTCCCGCGCACTGCTTGTCGCGCCGCGTTCCCTGCGGGGCGCCGACGACGCTTCGGAGCGGTTGAGACGTCTGAACTTCACTGACTCACAAGGTCGAGTCATACGTGTGGGGCTGCTGGTGGCGGGAGTGTGTCCACAGCAGTTCTTCCCCAAGCTCCACGTTGATGTCGCGGTGCATCCGGGGACCGTCAAGGGGTCGGCGGGCGCGCTGCGGTTCCGCGACCGGACCGTCTGCGAGGGGACGCTCGGCGAGATGATCGAGGACGCGGTGACGGCGATTGCAAAGAACCTACGGCGCCGGTCGGTGGTGCGAGGCATCGGCAGGATCGATGAGCTGGAGATCCCCGAGGTCGTCCTACGCGAGATTGTGACCAACGCCCTGCTCCACCGCAGCTACAACGATCGCTTCGATCGGGAGGCGGTGACTGTCGACATCTTTGACGACCGTATTGAGGTCATCAATCCCGGCGGACTCTGGGGGAAATCGCGTGCCGACCTCGCTGACGGCAGGTCGTGTTGCCGCAACGCTACCATCATGAGGCTGATGTCTCTCGTTCCGTTGCCGAGCGCCGTGGGGTCGCCAGCCGAGGGCAATGGCACCGGCATTCCGCTCATGATAGCGGAGATGGCTGAGGGCGACCTCGAGCCGCCGGAGTTCTATCCCGCCATGGATCACTTCAAGGTAATCCTAAGGCGCCCTCAAGAAGATGGGGACGGAGGCGCGGTTGCGTCCAAGGGCGAGGCCCTCGTCGAGGCTGCGCTTCGGGAGGTTGGTCAGATGTCTGTCCGCGAGCTATCTGAGAGGTGCGGCATGTCCGTCAGCCAGACGCGCCGCCGCGTGAACAGCCTTATCGCCTGCAGGGTTGTCGAGGCCACCGCGCCCGCGACGAGCGGGAACCGTGCGTACCGACTGGTGTGACGAACGGCTCGGCAATGCCGTTTCTAGCATGGCGGTATCTTTCCAATCCCGGGAAGACTATCGATTGCCCGTCGCCCCGAACAGTGTCTATGCATCATGGATGCGCTAATCCCGTCAATGACTCCTTTTTGCATGTTGGGGTGCCGGGGCACACATCTTGCACATCCATATGCTTTCTGCCACAACCAACAATTTGCTACGAATATGTGCTCGATGTTTATTATAATAGAACAAAAGTTCGTACATGAGGGAGGTTTACGATGTGTGCGAGGCGAATGGCAAAAGAGTCGAATACATTCGGTGGTGAGTGGAGCATCAAAAAGCTGGATTGCGTAGAGAGCTATCTCCGCTCGTATCTCAAGGTGATGATGAAGAAGAATTGGGCGGAGCTGTACTACATTGATGCATTTTCGGGCAACGGAATCCAGCGATTCGAAGGGACGTACGGCGAGGATCAATTTTCAATTGCATTTGAAGATGAGCTGATAGGGAAGTTCGTCGAGGGTTCATCGATGCGCGCGTTGAAGGTTTCGGACGAGAGTGAACGTTCTGGAGAGCGAGGGTTCAAACATTTCTGCTTTCTTGAGTTAAGCGGTGATAAGTTGAGCGAGCTTAGAAGTCGTATAGAGGACTCGTATCCTCATATGTTGGCTAGATGCAAGTTTATACAGGGCGACGTTAACGATACGCTGCCAGAGCTCGTCAGATCTATTCCCTGGAAAGAGCAACGAGGGGTTATGTTTATAGACCCATGGGCAACGCAGCTGAGCTGGAGTAGCGTTGAGTCGCTCAGGGGCGCTCGTTGCGACATCTGGATGCTCTTCCCCTTAGGGGCAATTATCCGAATGCTTCCTGGAGATCATCTACCTCCTCGCGAATTTGAGGGTGCCTTGACGCGCATTTTCGGTGACGACGGCTGGAAGGATTTATACCGTCACGAGAGGGGAGTTCAGCTGTCGCTTTTTGACGAAGAGGGTCAGCAAGTTTCCCGTCAGAGAGGGACCAAAGAGTTGATTGATTACACTACAGACCGTTTGCGAACAGTGTCCCAATGCGTTTGCGGCCCCGCTGAACTTAGGACGTCGACAAACGCCCCGCTGTTCGCGTTATACTCGATGTTGCCAGCAGGCTCTCAAGAGGCAATTCGGCCTTTTAAAGCTATTTCAAATCACCTGCTTAAGTCAATTGCTTGAGGTGGTCAAGATGAAGACGATCGTGCGGAAATCCATGCTGTATAAGACGGGGGTCGAGTATGGTGACTACACGATGAACCACGTGCAGGGATGTTCGCACGGCTGCACCTACCCCTGCTACGCTATGCTCATGGCAAAAAGGTTCGGACGCGCTTCTTCCTATGAGGACTGGTGCGAACCGCGTCTCGTCTCAAACACCTTGGAGCTGTTGGACCGCGAGATCCCCCGTCTGAAACCTAAGATTCGCACCGTGCACCTGTGCTTTACAACGGACCCGTTTATGTACGGCTATGATGAGGTGTCCGCGATGAGTGTCGAGGCAATGCGGAAGCTTAATGCGGCTCACATCCCCGTGACTGCGCTGAGCAAAGGCCTACTTCCTTTGGAACTTGCAGAGCTATCTCATGACAACTCGTACGGAATCACCTTGATTTCGCTGGACGAGTCGTATCGTGAGAAGGCGGAGCCCGGCGCCGCGCCTTATCGGGAGCGCATCGCTGCGCTGAAGGAGCTTCATGACAAGGGGTGCAATACCTGGGTGAGTATCGAGCCGTATCCGTCTCCCAATCTTATCGAGCAAGACCTTCATGAAATCTTGGAGGAGGTCTCTTTCGCGAATCGCATCATATTCGGCCGCACCAATTACAACAGGGTGGTTTCCTCTTACCCCAACGTTAAGGTGTGGTACGACCGGTTGGCGCATGAGGTGATTTCATTTTGCGACGCGAACGGTATTGCCTGTCACATAAAGAAGGGGACCCTGCAGCTGGTGGATGATGCTCCAAGCGCGCCAATCGCGCCGTCTGGCGAATAACCCCTTGACAGGGCGCGGAAGACCCTCGTACACTCACGGTGTATTCAATTGAATAGCAACGGGATTTGTTACGGAATCGCCGGCATGACCCAGGTACCACGCGAGTGGGCCTGGGTTTTTTCGTAACGGTCCGCAGGAGAGGACAGATTGAAAGGAGGTGCGACATGAACGTACTCAAGCGCATCAACAACAACGTCGTGCTCGTGGTCGAGTCGGGCGTCAAGATGATCGTGACGGGCAAGGGCATCGGCTATAAGGCGTATCCCGGCGATGAGGTCAACCGCGACTTCATCGAGCAGCGCTTTGTGATGCAGGACGGTGACAACATCTCCTATTACATCGAGCTGCTGCGCGAGACACCGCCCAAGCTGCTCTCGCTCGCCAAGGCGATTATCGACGCAGCCCAGATCGACCTCGGGCACCGCTTGCCACAGAAGCTCGTGTTCACGCTGGCAGACCACATCATGTTTGCCATCAAGCGGTTGAGCCAGGGCATGGGGATCGACCATCCCATGGCGTGGGAGATCAGGCAGTTCTACCCGGCAGAGTACCAGGCGGGGGAGCACTCGCTCGCGCTGCTGCGCGCGGCGACGCACATCGATGTGCCCGAGGCCGAGGCGGCGTTTTTCGCCATGCACTACGTCAACGCGCTCGGCGGTCTTTCCAGCGAGTTCGATGCGGCGGACCTGGTCGCCACCATGCGCGGTGCCATCGCCGTTATCGAGGAGCACTTTGGCAAGCCGGTTGACGAAACGACGCGCGCTTTCTCGCGTTTTGTCGTGCACCTCCGCTACTGCCTGCTAGGCCAGATGGGCCCCGAGGCCGACCGCGTCCAGACGAGCAGCGCGAACGACGAGCTTAACGCGCTCATCAAGACCGCCTACCCGGAGTCGTTCGCCTGCGCCACCAAGGTGGCGCGCTACCTCAAGGAGGCGCACGGCACGCCGGCAACGCCCAGCAGCGTTCTCTACCTCACCTTGCACATCAACAGGTTACTGGCGTCTGAGGAGGCATCCCATGACCAATAAGGAACTTGCGCGGCGCATCATCGAGGGCGTCGGCGGCGAGGGCAACGTATCCTCGCTCACGCATTGCGTGACCCGTCTGCGGTTCACGTTGAAAGACGAGTCCCGGGCAAACGCCAAGGCACTCGAGGCCCTGGACGGCATCATGAGCGTGCAGCGCTCGGCGGGCCAGTTCCAGGTGGTGGTCGGCACCAAGGTGAACGCGGTGTACCGCGAGATCATGGACGCGACGCGCATCTCCGAGGGAGGGTCCGCCCCCGCGAAGGCGGACGGCAAGAAGAAATCGCCCATTGCCCTTCTCTTCGAGACGCTCTCGGCGATCCTCATCCCCAGTCTGCCTCCCATCATCGGCGGCGGCATGCTCAAGGGCGTCATCTACGGCGCGTGGGGCTTTGGCTGGATCGCGATGGACGACCCGCTCTTCGTCCTGCTCGACCTCATGTCGAACTGCATGTTCTACTTCTATCCGTTCCTTCTGGCGGTGTCCGCGGCGGAGCGCTTCCGCACCAACAAGTACATGGCGCTCTCGCTTGCCGGCGCGCTCATGTCGAGCGTCATCATCAACGGTGCGGCCGAGGGCCTCGGCAGCATGCAGGTGGGGCCGCTCGCCATCCCTTACATCGACTACAGCTCCTCGGTCATCCCCATCATCCTCAACGTGTGGCTCATGAGCTACGTGTACCGGTTCTTTGAGAAGCACATTCCCGACATCGTGAGCGTGATCTTCACGCCCATGCTGACCCTCGTCATCATGGTGCCCGTGGCGCTCGCCGCCGTGGCGCCCATCGGCTACTACATCGGCGAGTACGTCGGCCTGGCCGTCGAGGCGCTCATCGACTTCCAGCCCGCGGTAGCCGGCTTCGTCGTCGGCGCGCTCCGCCCGCTCACCGTGTTCACCGGTACGCACCACGCCGTCCGCGCCATCGTCTCACAGCAGCTCGCAATGTACGGCTACACCACCATCGGCGCCATGAACTACATGTCCACCATGGCTCAGGCCGCCGCGCCGCTCGCCATCTACCTCGTGCTGCGCAACAAGAATAAGAAGATGGCAGACATCTCCTTCTCGAGCGCCGTCTCCGGTTTCCTGGGCGTCACCGAGCCCGGTCTGTACGGCGTCATCATGAACTACAAGGTCGCCTTCATCGCCACCACCATCGGCGGCGGCGTGGGCGCGGCGATCGCCTCCTCGTTTGGCGCGGCCGAGTACGGCATGGTCATGTCGTCGCTGCTCACCATCCCGGCCACCATGGGCGAGGGCTTCATGGGCATCGTCATCGGCCTGCCGGTCTCCGTCATCGTCACCATGGCGATCATCCTCGCGATGAAAAACGAGGTCATCAAGGAGGACATCGCCAACAACGCCGAGGGTATCGAGCCCTCGCTGGAAGATGAGGCCGAGGACCGCACCGTCGCCGTCGTGAGCCCTGTCGCCGGCACCGTGAAGCCGATCGCCTCCTTTGCACAGAACGCGCTCGCCGCGCGCTGCGGTGAGGCCGCCGTCGCCATCGTGGGCACCGACCGCGAGGTTTGCGCCCCCGCTGCGGGCGAGCTCTCGTTTGACGCCGGGGTGGCGACCGTCACCATGGCGGACGGTGCGCGGGTCCTGATCTGCGCACTCGACGATGCGGCGGCGCTCGAGCCCGCCGCTCCAGCGGGTGCCGTCGCCGCCGGCGACGTCATCGCCCGGGTGACGGGTGCGGCCGAGGGGGCCGAGGTCGCGCTCGGCGTGGCGCTCGCCGACCCCGAGCGGTTCCTCGACGCGTTCCCCGTATCCAACCATCCCACCGTCAAGCGCGGAGATATCGTGTTGAGTGCGATCGAGCTCGCACGTTAGCTTTCCCTTGCCGATTGAGAGGAGTAACACCCATGAGACTCATCAAGGTTGCGGACTATGAGGAGATGAGCCAGGTGGCGGCCACCATCTTGCTGGGCGCCATGTACCGGGAGGGGAGGGTCAACCTCTCCATCACGGGAGGCTCCACGCCCAAGCGCATGTACGAGATCCTCGTGCCCTCCGTGCGCGCCGCCCGTCCGCTGGGGCATTTTGACGATGTGCACTTCTTCAACTTCGACGAGATTCCCTACCGCGCGGAGGACCGCGAGGGCGTGACCATCTCGGGGCTGCGGAGCGCGTTTCTTACTCCCGCGGGCATCGCGGAGGAAAACATCCACCCGCTCGACCAGCGCAACTACACCGAGCGCGATGCGTACCTCAAGAGCATCGGCGGGCTCGATATGATCGTGCTCGGCCTCGGGTGGGACGGGCACTTCTGCGGCAACCTGCCGGGGACCACGCATTTTGGCGACGGGACCTGTCGGGTGGAGTGCGACGACTACCTGCGCAGCCGGCTCGTGGACGAGTTCGAGCGCGGCGAGGTCGACGTGCCGGACTACTACATCACCATGGGGCCGCGCGCCATCATGGCCGCGCGCGAGCTCGTGATGATCGCCTCGGGGGAGAAGAAGGCCAAGGCGGTCGCCAAGCTCCTCTCCGGTGAGGTGACGGAGGAGTGGCCCTCCACGGTGCTCACGCTGCACCCGCACTTCGCGCTCATCGCCGACGAGGCGGCGCTCTCCGAGGTGGCGTAGCGCTTACGGGCCCCGTTGGGTACCCCGTCCGCTAATATAGCCAGAAAAAGAGAATGGGGGCGATGCCGCGTCGACGTGGCATCGCCCCCAAGTCGTACAGGAAGTGCTTCTCGGACCGTCAAGCAACCAGTTTTGCCATGAGGCCGCGGTGGGTTTTCATCAAACCGCGTTCGCCCGCGCATGTCTGCTCGCTTGTGAACCTGCGAGCGCTTTGCGGTAGGCACGCGGGGTCATCTGGTAGAACAGTTCGAATTTCCGGTAGAAGAAGCTCATGTTGGTGATGCCTACCTTGTGTGCAATCGCCTCGATGGAGCGCTCGGTGTTGAGCAGAAGCCAGGCGGCCTCGGACATCTGCTGGCCCAGCCTGATTTGCGAGAACGTTTCGCCCGTCTTGGCTTTGAGCAGATTGCCGAGGTAGTTGGTGCTGTAGCCAAACTCGCGTGCCACCGATCCCAGCGTACATGTTTTGTAGTTGTGCTCGATGTGGTCGAGGATGCGCGCTGTCTTGTCGTCGATGTTGGAGACCGGGTCCTGCAGCTGCGCTTGGTAGTAGAGCGCGCGGATGAGCTCCATGAACACGAGCGTGGCATAGCTGCGCAACATGTCCTCGGTGTACACGTCGGGGAAGAGGTACTCATGGGCGAGAAGCCGGATGAGGTCGGGTAGGTTGCCGGTGTGCTCGTGGGTAACGATGATGGCGTGGTCGCGCTGGCGCCGATGGCTGATGCTCTCGAAGAGAAACGTGGTGAGGATGCCGCCGCCGGGAAGGCTCGCGAGAAATACGGAGTCGAAGAACTCCTGTAGAAACGTGATGGCGATGACGATGTCGCCCTCGCCCTTCTTCGAAGGGACGCTCCGCACCGCCTCGGTATCGAAGAGGACGGCATCGCCCTGGGTGAGCTCGAACTGCCTGCCGTCGACTACGTAGCGACATGAGCCGCTGTAGAGGTAGTTCAGCTCCATCGCCGTGTTGACATGGGGCGGGATGGTGGTAAAGCGCGTTTCCTTGATGAGGCCGATGGCGCTGCGCCGTACGGTGTTGCGCCAGTCGAAGACAAGGACGTCCTCGCCGTCGATGGTGACGCGCGGAGTGCGGTCGTACACGGGGCTCGGCTCGCCGGGATGCGCGAGGTGCCAAGCCTCACTGGCGGTATGGGCGCGGAGCCTGCGATCGAGTACGTCGTCTAGCATGGCCGCTGCCCCCCTCGCCCTCCGTCATTGTGCATGGAACCTGTAAATATGTCATAGATAGACCATAAATGTGATATTACCACGTATTTCTCTCCTCCGTATACTGAGCCTTGCCATGGCATAGAACCCATCCAAGAACCGAACGCGCTGCGTTGGGTTCGTGTAGAAAGGAGCGTGCCGCTCATGCTCAAAACGGGTTTTGACGCTGATTTTCTCTGGGGCGGCGCCATATCCGCCTCGCAGGCGGACGGAGGTTGGCGCGAGGGCGGCAAAGGTGTGTCGACCCAAGATTTGCGTTATCTCGACCCCGCATGGGACCATGATGAGGTCGAACGCAAGCATCACGAGGCGCCGTTCACGCGAGCCGAGATGGAGACCGCGCTCGTCGACGACACCGTGACCTTCTATCCCAACCGCCGAGGTAACGACTTCTACCATCGCTATCGCGGCGATATCGAACTGTTTGCCGAGATGGGACTTAAGCTCTTCCGCACGTCAATCTGCTGGAGCCGCATCTTTCCCCAGGGGGACGACCCCGAGCCCAACCGCGAGGGCATCGCGTATTACCGCGACATGTTCGAGCGGTGCCATGCGCGCGGCATCAAGGTGTTCTGCACCATCCTCCACTACGACATTCCGGTCAACCTGCTGCTCAAATACGGCGGCTGGAAGAGCCGGCAGACCATCGACTTCTATGTGCGTTACGCCCGCACGCTCTTTGAAGAGCTCGGCGACGTGGTCGACTATTGGCTGCCGTTCAACGAGTTCAATGCGGGCCGTTTCGCGCCGTGGGACGGCGTGTGCCTCATTCCCGGTGAAGAGGATTCTGGTCAGCAGGTGTTCCAGTGCCTGCACCATCAGTTTGTCGCGAATGCGCGCGTGGTCAAGCTTGCGCACGAGATGCTCCCTGGTAAGCCCGTGGGCGGCATGATTGCGCGGTTCTGCACGTATCCCGCCACCTGCAAGCCTGAGGACAACCTGCAGGCACTGCAAGACGATCAGTATGCCAATTGGTTCTATACGGATGTGATGGCGCGGGGCGCCTATCCCGCCTACATGGAGCGCTATTTCGACCAGTTTGATATCCGGGTTCAGTTTGCTGAGGGCGACGCCGAGCTTCTGCGTGAGAATACGGTAGACTTCCTGTCCTTCTCCTACTACTTCAGCCAGGTGTCAACCACCGAGCAGGGTTGGGAGAAGACGGCGGGCAACCTCGTCATGGCCAACAAGAATCCCTATCTGCCCACGTCCGAATGGGGCTGGCAGATGGATCCGGTGGGTCTACGTATCACGCTCAACCAGATGTACGACCGTTACGGCCTGCCGCTTTACATTGCCGAGAACGGACTGGGAACATCCGATGTTCTGGAGTCCGATGGGACGGTTCACGACGACTATCGCATCGACTACCTCCGCAGCCACATCGAGCAGCTTCGCGAGGCGGTTATCGACGGCGTCGACGTGCGAGGCTACATGGTGTGGGGCTTCATCGACGTCGTCTCGTGCGGCCCGCTCACGATGGACAAGCGCTACGGCCTCATCTATGTCGATTTGGACAACGGTGGCAAGGGAACGGGTGAGCGCTTCCGCAAGGATTCGTTCTACTGGTACCAGAGATGCATCTCCTCAAACGGCGCCGACCTCGCATAACCGCTCTCGTGCGACTGATGACGCAAGCTCTCTCATGAAAGGGGCAAGACATGAAAACCAACAAGCAGCTCGCCCAGGACATCTTGAAGGAGTTGGGTGGGGCGGAAAATGTCTCCCACGCGACGCATTGCATAACGCGCCTGCGCGTGAACCTCGTCGATGACAGCAAGGCGGATCTCGACGCGCTCAAAGTCATGGACGGCGCTATGGGCGCGCAGGTCAAAGACGGTCAGTGGCAGATCATTATCGGACCCAAGGTGAGCGACGTCTTTATGGAGTTCGAGCCGCTTCTGGGCGGCGGTAAGACGGGCGATGGCGGCGCTGGCACCAAGTTCAACTTCATGGACACCATCACCGGCATCTTCTCGCCCATTATTCCCGCGCTGGTGGCAGGTGGTATCGTCAAGGGCGTACTTGCCATCGTGGCCGGTTTTGGCGTTGACACGAGCGCTGGCGATTGGGCGCTCTTCAACATGATCTCCGATATCCCGTTCTACTTCCTGCCGTTCCTGCTTGCGGTCTCCTCGGCGCGCAAGTTCCGCGTAAACGAGTTTCTGGCGGTATGCGTCGCCGGCTCACTGCTCTATCCGACGTTTACCGCCGCCGTCGAGTCGGGCGAGATCGCTTTTACACTCTTCGGTATCGCTGTTCCGCAGTTCAGTTACTCCAGTTCGGTCTTTCCGGTCATCTTTGGAGTGGCGGGCCTCTCGCTTGTGTACCATGCCATCGATCGCTTCGTGCCCGACCTCTTCAAGCTCGTGGTCGTGCCCGCGCTTTCGCTCATGATCGTCATCCCGCTCAACCTCATGCTGCTGGCACCCATCGGGGCCTGGTGCGGCATCGGCCTTGCGAACGGCATCGTGTGGCTCTTCTCCACGCTCGGCCCCGTCGCCGGCTTCCTGCTTGGGTTCTTCATGCCGTTGATCGTGCTCTTCGGCATGCACCAGTCCACTTCGCCCATCCAAATCGCCAACATCGCCCAGATGGGCTACGACTATCTGCTGCCCGTCTCGTTCTGCCATAACCTGGCCGAGAGCGGCGCGTCCTTTGGGGCATCGCTGCGCATGAAGGATCCGGCTATGCGTTCTGCGGGCATCACCTGCGCGTTTTCCGCGTTCATGGGTATCTCCGAGCCGGCGCTCTTCACCGTTCAGGTACCCAACAAGACGCCGCTTATCGGCGCGATGGTGGGCTGCGGCGTCGGCGGTGCGCTCGCGCAGATTCTGGGCGTCAAGTGCTTTGGCTTCGTCATGCCCGGTATCACTTCGCTGCCCGTGTACATGGATCCCTCGGGTGCTATGTGGAACATCATCGCCATCCTCATCTGCCTGGTGGCATCGTTTGCCATCTCCGCGGGCGTGGCGTTTGCGTTCACTAAGCCCATAGAGCCGTAAGGGGGTCGCGGTAGGGACGGCTTCGTCCATAGTGCGCAGTCTCCGGTACACAGAAAGCGCGTATGGCCGCATCGGTGTAATGCCGGTGCGGCCTGTTGTGCATCGCCTCGAGCAGGAAGCCCCTCGGCCGGGGAGGGGGTTAAACGAGCATGTGAACGCTTGTATTCACTTGTGTCAGGATTGTTTTGGCAATATTGACAGGGGGTAGCCAAAAGCTCTACAGTTACGAGAAGTTGGGTGGGGGCACCTGTAACTATTCTGGCTCCCGACCATAGAGAAGGGATGCTCTCATGAAGAAGCTCGTTACTGCTATTGCAGCGGCTGCCATGATGTTCGCCCTGCCGGGTGTCGCCATGGCCGCTGAGTCCTCTCAGTTTAACAGCCCGGCCGGCACCACGGTGACCGACACCACCTCTGGTGTTGCGCTCGCCGTCTCCGGCGACATCATCGGCGACGGTTTTATACATGTTGAGGTTACCGACAAGGTCGCCTCGAACGTTCCCGAGGGTGTTACCCCCATCGCCTCCTTTGAGGTCACCAAGGATGACGGTGTGGAAATCAATGGTCAGCTGAGCTTCGTGTTCTCCGTCGGCACCCAGTACGCTGGTGCCACCGCTACCATCTACATCCAGCATGATGGCGGCGCTACCGAGACCCAGACCGCCACGGTCGCTGCCGACGGCACCATCACCATCGCTGTTGACAAGCTCTCCGTCTTCTCCGTCGTGATCGACGAGTCCACCATCCCGGCTGGCGGTGCCACCACCGACACCTCCGCCACCTCTCCGCAGACCAACGCCACGGTCGCTCCGGTTGCCATGGTGACCACCGTCGCCGTCCTCGGTGCTGGTGCCGCCGCGGTCGCCCTGCGCAAGAAGGTCAACGAGTAAGAGGCCTTTCGCGCGGTTGCGCGGCTTCTGAGCTGCAAAAGGGGGCCCGGTTTCGGGTCCCCTTTTTTGGTACGTAGGGGAGTGCGGCGCCGGTACGGACCGGACGCCGCATCGCGACTCGGCGCCTCGTGCGGATGTTGGGGCCGCACGGGTGTGCCAGCAAAGGACGGTTATGGCTGCTACGGATACTCCCGAGCAGGAGAGGAAACCTAAGAAGCGCGGGGTCGCCCCGCTCGTCGTCATTCTGGTGGTGTGCCTTCTGGTCGCCGTCGGCGGCGGCGGGTACATGCTCACGCAGTACCTCAGGGCGCAGGAGGAGCTCGCGCGTCAAGAGGAGACGCCCACCCCGGAGGAGGTCGAGCCGGAGGAGGAGCTCCCCGCGAACCCCATCGACTTCGGTTCGGTAAAGGTCGACACGCCCGAGGCGTATGCCTGGATCTACATCCCCGATACGGGCGTGAACTACCCCATCATGCGGAGCGCGACGGACGACAACTTCTACCTGCGCCGCAACGAGCACGGCGAGGATTCCGTCTTTGGCTCCATCTTTACCCAGAGCATGAACGCGCTCGACTTCTCCGATCCCGTCACGCTTATCTACGGGCACAACACGGCCAACCACACCATGTTCGGCGATGTGCGCCAGATGGAGAACCCGGACTACTTCGCCTCCCACGAGACGATGTACATCTACACGCCGGGGCACATCCTCACCTACCGCATCATCGCCGCCTATATGTACGACGACCGCCACATCATGAACAGCTTCGATTTTACGGACGTCGAGACGCGTCTGGCGTACTTCGATTCCGTCCTGCATCCCACGTCGATGTCGGTCAACGTGCGGGAGGGGTCGACGCTCGACGAGAACAGCAAGATCGTCCAGCTGAGCACCTGTCCGGACGTCAACACCACAAGCAACAGCCGCTTTATTGTGACGGGAGTACTGATCGATGACCAACCGACCCAGTGATGAGGAGCGTCCGGAATCGGTCGACCTAGAGGAGGAAGGAGCGCGTGCTGAGGATGCACCCGGAGCTGGGAAGCCGGCCGAGGAGGCTCCCGTTAGCGAGGCCTCTTCTGCAGAGGTCCCCGTCGTCCGTCCGCAAGGGCGTCATTTCCGCGAGCCTGTCGCTGCGCCTGTGACGGAAGGGGCAACGGTGCCGTCCTGCTCTTCGGTAGAGGGTAAAGCTGCACGCACGGACGATGCGCCCGCATCATCAGAGGACGTGCGCACGGCCGACGACGAAGTTTCTGCGTCCTCGGCTGCCGGCGAGGACCCCGACCCTGCGTCTGCAGCAGCAGATGAGGTGCCTGAGCCCAGCGTGACCGGCAACCTTCCGCCTTTGCCCAAGCTCGAGGAGGACCCGCACGCGGGCCTCACCAAGGTGCGCAAGAAGACACATAACCGCCTGAAGCGCCGCTTCAAGATCGCCGCCATCGTGGTCGCCGTCATCGCGGTGCTTGCGGGCGGAGCGGTCGGCATCGTCTGGGCCCTGATGGGCCAGGGTGGCATCGCCATGAGGGAAGCCGCGCAGGCGGAGGACCTTGCGGTGGCCGAGGACGCCTCTACCGAGGACGAGGGCCAGACCGTCACCTACAACGGCCGGACCTATCGCTACAACGAGAACATCGTCTCCATCGTGGTCATCGGCACCGACCTGGGCTGGTCCACCACCGCCGAGGGCAACGCCGGGCAGGCGGACGCCATCATGGTGGTCGCGCTCGACACCGAGACGGGCTCCATGCGCGCCATCGGCATCCCGCGCGAGACGATGGTCGATGTGGACGAGCACGTGGGCTCGGCGTTTATCGGACAGGACAAGATGCAGCTCTCGCTCGCGTACAACTTCGGCGACGGCTACGCCACGAGCAGCGAGAACGTGGTGCGCGCCGTATCGCGCATCCTGTACAACATGCCCATGACCTACTACTTCACCATCCAGATGGACGGCGTCGCCGTGCTGAACGACGCGGTGGGCGGCGTGACCGTGACCCCGCTCGCGAGCATACCCGGCACGCGCATCCAAGAGGGCGTGCCCATCACGCTTTTGGGCAGCAACGCGCAGCGCTACGTGCAGTACCGCGACACGTCATACCTCGAGAGCTCGAGCGACCGCCAGGCGCGTCAGACGCAGTACCTGCAGGCGTTTTTCTCGCAGGCGCTCGCCACCGCGCAGGGCAACCCCCTGAGCCTGGTTGAGCTCTATCGCGCCGTGCAGCAGTACTCGACCACCAACCTCGGCATCGGCGAGTTCACGTTCTTGGCGTCTGAGGTGGTGCACAGCGGCCTCTCCAACCTGACGGTGACCACGCTCCAGGGCACGCAGCAGAAGGGCCCGCAATTTGTGGAGTTCTATCCGGACGAGGCCAACGTCTACCAGACGGTGCTCGACACGTTCTACACGCCGGTAGACGACGTGGAGTAGGCGGCGGCGATACCGCGCCGCCTCTTGGCCCGTGCGGGCGGACGGGGGTTGGGCCGCCGCATCGCCGCCATCGCGCAAAATGAGCCCATGGTATTCGTGAAATCAGGGGGTTATTCATTCTAGTGCCTATTTCAGGCGGGGTGCAGAAAGTAGCCTTGGAATTGAGCAAGCCTGTGACCTGCGCATCTTTTGAAGCGCAGCACGCGGTCTACTCTGAGAGGGCCCCTTAAACCAGGCACTAGAATGAATAACCCCCTGTTTGATGCGTGAAAAGTGGAAGATCGTGCTATGAAAAAGCCCCGGAGGGCTCCTTGCATGCGCCCCAGCCGCGTAGCTGCTGGGGCGTGTCAGCGAGGAGACCCTCCGGGGCTCGTTTCTCGGCTATCCGGAGATAGGGAGCCTAGGCCATCTGCGCCTGTACGGAGGTGATGGCCACAACACCCACGATATCGTCGGCAGAGCAGCCGCGCGAAAGGTCGTTCACCGGTTTGGCGATGCCCTGGAGGATGGGGCCGTACGCCTCGGCGCGGCCGAAGCGCTGCACCAGCTTGTAGCCGATGTTGCCCGTCTCGAGGTTGGGGAATACGAGCACGTTGGCGTGGCCGGCGACCGTGGACTCGGGGGCCTTGAGCTCGGCGACCGCGGGCACGATGGCCGCATCGAGCTGCAGGTCGCCGTCGATGGCGAGCTCGGGCGCCTTCTCCTTGGCGAAGGCCGTGGCCTCCTGGACCTTCTTGGCGGTGTCGCCGCCGGCGGACCCCATCGTGGAGTAGGAGAGCATGGCGACCTTGGGCTCCACATCGCCCATGAAGGCCTTGAAGGAGTTGGCGGAGGCGATGGCGATCTCGGAGAGCTCGTCGGAGGTCGGGTCGATGTTCAGGCCGCAGTCGGCGAAGACGAGGGTGCCGTCGGCGCCGAACTCGGGCGTCTTGGTGCACATGACCATGAAGGCGGAGACGAGCTTGGTGCCGGGCGCGGTCTTCAGGATCTGAAGCGCGGGGCGCAGGGTGTTGGCCGTGGAATGGCAGGCACCGGAGACGAGGCCGTCGGCGTCGCCCATCTTGACCATCATGGTGCCGTAATAGGTGGCGTCCATCATCTGGGCGCGGGCCTGCTCGATGGTGACGCCCTTCTTAGCGCGGAGCTCGGCGAACTTCTGCGCGTACGCCTCGTGCTTGGGGGCGGTGGGGGAGGTGGGGTCGATGACCACCACGCCCTCGACGTCGATCTTGGCCGGGTCACCCAGAATGACGAGGTTCGCGAGGTCCTCGGCCACGATCTTGCGGGCGGCCTCGAGGGTGCGCGGGTCCTCGCCCTCGGGCAGGACGATGGTCTTCTTGTCCGCGCGGGCGGCCTCTTTCATACGGGTTAGGAAGTCTGCCATTTCAGCTCCTCCAAAAACGTGCCCAACACGCGACGTGCGCGCGGTACCTGTCCCGATGCGCCCGGTCCGCCGCTGCGCCCACCATGTTGAGCATTCCTTGTGAGACATCACCTATTATAGGCGCCTGCGCGCTATAATCTCTACGATTATTCGGCCCCCTGCGGGCTGGAACGGCGAATGAGGTGCCGCCCGGCGGCGCCTTGTGAGGAGCATCGATGGACATCACATCTGGTCTGCCCGATTCGTTCAATCCCGGCGCGTACGACATGATCGTCGTCGGCGCGGGCTATGCCGGCTCGGTCTGCGCGCGCCGCCTGGCCGAGAGCGCGGGGTTCCGCGTGGCGGTGCTCGAGCGCCGCGGGCACATCGCCGGCAACGCCTACGATTGCACCGACGAGGCGGGTATCCTCGTCCATAGCTACGGCCCGCACATCTACCACACCTTCGATGAGCGCGTGCACAACTTCCTCTCGCGTTTCACCAAGTGGACCGACTACCAGCACAAGGTGCTCGCCAACATCCACGGCACGCTCATGCCGGTGCCCTTCAACCACGCCTCGCTCAAGCTCGCGTTTGGCGAGGAGCGCGGCGAGGAGCTCTACCGCAAGCTGGTGGAGACCTTCGGAGAGAACAAGAAGGTCCCCATCATGGACCTTCGCAAGAAGAACGATCCCGACCTGCAGGAGGTCGCGGACTACGTCTACGAGAACGTCTTTCTCTACTACACCATGAAGCAGTGGGGCCAGACGCCCGATGAGATCGACCCGTCCGTCACCGGGCGCGTGCCCGTCTTCATCGGTGACGACGACCGCTACTTCCCGCAGGCGCCCTTCCAGGGCATGCCTGCCGAGGGCTATACCAAGATGTTCGAGCACATGCTCGACCACGACCTCATCGACGTCTTCGTGAACGTCGACGCCCGCGACATCCTCGAGATCACCGACACCAACGTGCACGTGTGCGGGCAGTGCTACGGCGGCGAGATCATCTACACGGGTCCCCTCGACGAGCTCTTCAACCTTGACTTGGGCGCGCTTCCGTACCGCACGCTCGACATGAAGTTCGAGACACTCGATGTCGACCAGTTCCAGCCGGTCGGCACCGTCAACTACACCACGAGCGAGGACTTCACGCGCATCACCGAGTTCAAGAACATGACGGGTCAGGTGGTGCCGGGCAAGACCACCATCATGAAGGAGTACAGCCACGCCTTCGAGCCGGGCAGCGACCAGACCCCGTATTACGCCATCATCGCGCCCGAGAACCAGGAGCTCTACGAGCGCTATCTGGAGCGCGTGCAGAACCTCACGAACTTCCACCCGGTGGGACGCCTCGCGGAGTACCGCTACTACGATATGGACGCGGTGACCGCCTCCGCCCTCGACCTATCCGACGAGATTATTGCGACCCATGCCTAATATGACGCCTGAAATCAACCATATGTTCAAGATCTGCTCGTTCGGCATACCGTGCTACAACTCGGCGGCCGATATGGACCGGTGCATCACCTCGATTCTCGAGGGCAGCGGATACGCGCCGGACGTTGAGATCATCATCGTCGACGATGGCAGCGTGGACGAGACGCCGGCGAAGGCCGACGAGTGGGTGAGCCGCTACCCGGGCATCATCCGCGCCGTGCATCAGGAGAACGGCGGCCACGGGACCGCCGTTCTGACCGGCCTTAAGAACGCCACCGGTGTGTATTACAAGGTCGTCGATTCCGACGACTGGCTCGACGGCGCGGCGCTCGCCACCATGCTGTCGTGCCTGCGCGGCTTTGTCGAGCGCGACACGCGCGTGGACCTCTTCATCTCTAACTACGTGTACGAGAAGGTCCACGAGGGCACGCACACCACCATCGACTACCGGTTCGCCATCCCGCGCAAGAAGATCATCGGCTGGAACGACGTGGGCTACTTCCGCCCCGACCAGCACCTGCTTATGCATAGCCTCTGCTACCGCACCGACGTGCTCCGTGCGGGCGATCTGCCGCTTCCGCCGCACACGTTCTACGTGGACAACATCTACGCGTACGTGCCGCTTCCGCGCTGCAAGACGCTCTACTATGCCGATATCGACCTCTACCGCTACTTCATCGGCCGCGAGGGCCAGAGCGTGAACGAGGAGACGATGATCAAGCGGATCGATCAGCAGTTCCGCATCACGCGCATCATGATGAAGGCCTACCATCTCTACGACGACATTGAGGAGAAGCCGCTCGCGTCGTGCATGATGGGCTACTTCACCATGATGATGGTCGTGTGCTCCATTTTCTCCAAGCTTGCGCACGATAAGAGCAAGGTGGACGAGGTCATCAAGATCTGGGCCGAGCTCAAGGTGTTCGACAAGAAGATGTACAACCACGCCCGGTGGGGGCTTCTCGGTTTCTGGACCAACCTGCCCACCCCTGTGGGCGAGAAGGTGTCCGTGGGGCTTTACCGCGCGGCGCAGAAGATTTTCAAGTTCAATTAGGCGCTGATGGTGCCGCGCGGGGATGTGCCCGCGCCCCATATAGACTTGCATACGAAGGCCCTCCGGGGCCTTCTTTGCTATCCGGGTGAAACGCAAGCGATTCGTTAGATTCCACCGCGAGTGTGCGGGGTATTGATTCGTAAACTTCCTTTCACGTAAACCGTGCATCTATTGCATATGGAAACACTGTGGAGCGCGCCGTACAGTTGTAGTCAGAAGGAGGTGCATCCCGTGGCGTCCAAGAACTACGAGCTCGTCAGCTTCATACGCGAGAGCGGCACGGCTTCCCCGGCAGAGATTGCCGAGCGTTTCTCCGTGGGTACGCGCACGGTGTACAACAGCGTTATCTTGGGCGACGGAGGTATCCTGAACGCCCTCTTTGGCACGCCGTTCACCGAGGCGCAGCAGCTCGGTGCCGCCATCAGCTCCGCATCGATGTCGGTGCTTGCGCTTCTGCTCTCCTTCACCGTGGCACGCGTGCTTGCCGAGAACTACGGCCTCGACACCTCCATCGCCGACACCTGCTCGGTTGTGTGCTTCCTGTGCCTCACGCCGTTTGTGACGAGCGATGATTGGGGCGAGGTCGTGGCCACGAGCTACCTCGGCTCGACGGGCATGTTCACCGCCATCATCACCTCGCTTCTCGCCGTCGAGGTCTACCGGTTCTTCATGAGCTTCAAGGCGCTTGTCATCAAGATGCCCGACGAGGTGCCGCCGGCGATCGCCCGCTCGATCAACGCCATCATCCCCGTCACGCTCACCGTCATCGTCTTTGGCCTCGTGCGCGTTGCCACCAACCTCGCCGGCACCCCGGTGAACGATCTCATCACCACCTTCGTGCAGGCGCCGGTGCTCTCGCTCGTGTCCTCGCCCGTGGGCGTTGCGGTCATCTACTTCCTCTACATGCTGCTCTGGGGCTTTGGCATCCACTCTGCCGGCATCATGAACGGTGTCCTCGAGCCGCTTTATCTGATCTCCCTTAACGCGAACGCCGAGGCCATCGCCGCCGGCGAGGCCGCGACGAACGTCCTCACCAAGCCGTTCCTCGACTCCGTGGCCTTCATGGGAGGCGCGGGCAACATGCTTGCCCTCGTTGTTGCCATCCTCATCATCTCCCGCCGTCAGGATTACCGCACCATCGCCAAGATCGGCTTTGTGCCCGGTCTCTTCAACATCTCCGAGCCCATCATGTTCGGTCTGCCGGTCGTCATGAACCCGATTCTTATCGTCCCTATGATTCTGGTCACGCTCGCCGGCCTCGGCATCGGTGCGCTCGCCACCGTCACCGGCTTCATGGGCTACACTTACGTCCTCACCCCGTGGATCACCCCACCGTTACTGGGTGGCCTGCTTTCGACCGGTCTCAACATCGGCGCCGTCATCACCTGCGCCGTGATCTTTGTAGTGTCCGTTCTCATCTACATGCCCTTCGTTAAGGCCATGGACGCCGCCGTCACCACCGAGGAAAAGTAGGAACGCATCCTAAACCTTACGGTTTCATCCCTTACGTCTGACAGAAAGGTAGGTCGAAGAGCGTGAACAGGTCCGTTGTCGTCTTTGATATGGATGGCACGCTGCTCGATGCCAACAGCAACGTGATTGGGGGAGAGCGCACGGTCGAGCTTCTGGGGCGCCTTCAGGACGCAGGCTGCACGATGGCGATCTGCACGGGGCGACTCGATCACGATATCGTCCGCGCGGGGGCTCGCTTTGGGCTCGATTTCAAGAATCGCATCTCGCAGCACGGTGCCGTCATGATCAGCGGATCCACGCTCCGCGCGGAGCTGATGGACAAGGACGAGGCTCGCGAGATCCTCACCTACATCGAGGACTCGGGCGCCCCCATCCGCGTGGAGATGAACACGGTTGCCAACCGCTACTGGCACTCCGACCGCGACCCGGATTTCCCCAAGGAGCTCTACGACTCGCATGTCATCAAGAGCGACTTCTTCGAGTTGATCGAGTGCCAGCCGGTGGTGCTGTTTTTGCTCATCGGCGAGGAGCGCGACCTCGCGCCCATAGCCGAGCACGTACGCGCCACTTGCACGCGCACGCAGGCGGTCATGAGCTCTACGACCTCGCTCGAGCTCATGTCGGTCGACGTCTCCAAGGGCCAGGCCATCGAGAGCCTCTACCCGGGCTGCGATGTGTACGCCATCGGTGACGCGCCAAACGACTACGGCATGTTTGACGTCGCCCGTGTGGGCTACCTCGTCTCCGATGCCGAATGCCCCTACGACGTCGTGCGCTGCCCGAGCATCGCCGAGGCGCTTGAGGATATTGCCTCCCGCGTGCTGGGGTAAGCTGGATGTAGTGGAACCGGTGCGGCCGCCCGCCCGTCCGGGCGTGGCGGTCGCACCCTATCGATAGGAAGTGTGACCATGAAGGTCCTGCTACTGCCGCTCGACGAGCGACCCTGCAACCGCGTGTTCCCGCAGATGATCGCCGAGTCGAACGACGAGATCGAGCTCGTTGTCCCGCCGCTAGAGCTGTTAGGCGACAAGAAAAAGCCTGCCGACGTTGCGGGCATCTCCGCATTTCTTGAGGAGCAGGCCGCCGGCTGCGACGCCGCGGTGCTCTCGCTCGACATGCTGCTCTATGGCGGCCTCATCCCCTCGCGCCTGCACCACCTGGAGCGCTCGGAGCTCGATGAGCGCTTGGACGCGGTGCACGCCCTCAAGCGGGCGAACCCGGCGATGCGCGTGTACGCCTTCCAGTGCATCATGCGCTGCCCCTCGTACGACTCCGCCGAGGAGGAGCCCGGCTACTACGAGGACTACGGTTATGCGCTTTTCCGTAGGAAGTACCTCCTCGATGTGCGCGAGCGCACCGGCGAGCTCTCCGCCGGCGAGGAACGCGAGCTTGCCGCCATCGAGGTTCCTGAGGAGGTCCTTGCCGATTACGAGCACCGTCGCGACCTCAACTGCGACATGAACATCGCCGTCCTCGACCTCATCGGCGAGGGCGCTATCGATTTCCTTGTAATCCCGCAGGACGATTCGGCTCCCTTTGGCTACACCGCGATTGCGCAGAAGCGCGTCATCGCCGCGCTGAAGGAGCGTCGCCTCGACGACCGGGTGATGATCTACCCCGGCGCCGACGAAGTGGCCATGTCGCTTCTCACGCGCGCCTGGGTGGAGCATGAGGGCCTGCACCCGAGCATCTGGCCCTTCTATGCCTCGGTTCTCGGCCCCACGATCGTGCCCAACTACGAGGACCGGCCTATGTTTGAGAGCCTGAAGTCCCATGTGCGCGTGGTGGGTGCGCGCTTTGCAGACGTTCCCTCCGAGGCTGATGTGATACTTGCTATCAACGCTCCGGGCAAGGCCATGCAGGAGTCGTTCGTAAAGCCCGAGGAGGTTGACCTCACCTACACGAGCTATCGCAACCTCGCCGACTTTACGCAGCGCATCGCCGAGCACCTGGCGCGCGGACGCCGCGTGGCCCTTTGCGACAGCGCCTTTAGCAACGGCGGCGAGCGCGCCTGCATCGAGCAGCTTGATCGTCTGGGCGTGCTCGGCTCTCTTGCGAGCTACGCCGGTTGGAACACCAACTGCAACACCCTCGGCACCACGCTCGCCCAGGCCATCGTCGGGCGGCCCGGGCAGGCGGCTACCCGCAACCTCTGCTACCGCATCATCGAGGATGTCTTCTACCAGGCTGAGGTGCGCCCTGCGGTGGTCGATCGCGACCTGCCTGCGATGGGGCTTTCGTATTACGATTTTGGCGACCGTCAGGCGGATGTGGAGGAGCTCATTCGCGGCGAGCTCCAGCAGCGTTTTGACGCGCTCGACCTGGCGCGAGAGCACCCGGTGCGCATCGAGAGCGTGTACATGCCCTGGCGCCGCATGTTCGAGATCGGTATGGAGATAGAGCTGGAGGCGTGATATGCGCGAGGAAATGATCTACAACCCGCACTACTATCAGCTGCGTGAGGGCCAGCTCGAGCGCATGCTCGCCATCGTGCGCGGCAACCGCGGCGCCGGGCCCGGCGGGGTGGTATTCTTTGGCGATTCGCTCACCGAGACCTATCCCATAGAGCGGTGCTTCCCCGAGCTGCCCGTGAAGTACAACTGCGGTCTTGGCGGCGCCACCGCGGAGGAGCTGCTCTGGATCGTGGACGAGGGCGTGATCAAGTACCGCCCCTCGCTTGTGGTCCTTATGGTGGGGATCAACGACCTCGGCAACACAGCGATGGCGAGCCCCAAGGAGATCGCCTGCCACGTGAAGGAGCTCATCGACGTCATCTGCGGCAACCTGCCCGATGTGCGCGTGCTCCTCTGGTCGACGCTGCCCTGCGTGGAGGCGCTGCGCAGCTACCACCAAGTGCCGGGTATCCGGAACAACGATTTGGTGCGGATGATCTTTGAGCAGGAGCGTGAGCTCGTGCGCGACCGCAACGTTACGTTTGTGGACGTGTTCCCGGAGTTTGTGGACGAGCAGAACGAAGCGCGCACCGAGTATTACCGCGACGGCCTGCACCTGAACGATGCGGGGTTTGACCGTCTGACGGAGCTTCTGGCGCCCGAGATCCATAAGCTGCTCGAGGCGTAGCGTAGGCGTCGAGCTGGCTTGCAAGTCAAAAGCGTAAGGAGGGTCCTGCGGGACCCTCCTTCTTGTGTGAAAAGTCTCTTGTATGGAAGTGCGGAGTGCCTACGCGAGATCGCACGCCGCGGGGATGCCGTGGGAGCCGGTCGCCTCGGTGACGCCCGCCACGAGCGCGGCCTCGAGGGCGCGTGTGGCGGCGAGGCCGATGACGTCGAGCGGGGGCTGGTCGCCCTCGAGCTCACCGGTTGCCATCACGTAGACGGTATCGCCGTCGTTGGTGGTATGCGTGGGGCGGATGACATGCGCGTACGCGTCTGTTGCCATCTGGGCGACCTTGGCGGTCTCAGCCTTGGTGAGGCGGGCGTTGGTGACGATACAGCTGATGGTGGTATTCGTGCGGTCGAGCGGCATCTGGGCGTTGGCGCCGGCAGCGAGCATAGCGTCCTCCATGTCGGCGCTCTCGCGCGCGTCGGGTGTGGAGCGCATGCCGGCGATCGCGGCGCCCGTTGTCGGGTCGCAGACGTTGCCGCAGGCGTTGACCACGGCTATGGCGCCTACGTGGAGGTTACCGAGGGAGAAGGCGCGGGCACCCAGGCCGCCCTTCATGGCGCAGGCGGGCCCATTGAGCTTGCCCACGGTCGCACCCGCGCCAGCGCCGACGGACCCTTCTGCGAGCGGGACGGTCGGGTCGTCGTCGAGCGCCGCGGCGGTTGCCGCGCGGCCCGCTGCAACGTCGGGACGGACGGTGGCATCGCCAAAGGCGAGGTCAAAGATGCAGCTTGAGCAGACGATGGGGACGAGCGCCGCGCCCGTATCGAGCCCGATGCCGCGCGACTCGAGCTCGCGTGCCACGCCGGAGGCGGCCTCGAGCCCAAAGGCGGAGCCGCCGGAGAGGCAGACGGCGTGGATCTGCTGGACGGTGTTCTCGGGGCGCAGGAGGTCGGTCTCGCGCGAGGCGGGGGCGCCGCCGCGCACATCGACGCCAGCGGTCGCGCCGTTTGGGGCGACGATTACCGTGCAGCCCGTGCCGGCTGCGGCGTCGGTCCAATGGCCAAAGCGAACTGAAGCGACCTCGGAAAGTGGGATAGGGGAGAGCGCGCTTGCGGTCATGAGAACTCCAATCTGCGAGGGAGGGGCGGCGTCACGTTACGCGCGGCGTTTGCTTACGCGGTGAGGGCGCGGATGTGCCGTACGACCTCAGCGATGGGAAGGCCCACGACGTTGTAGAAGTCGCCATCGATGCCGCGCACGAGCATGCGACCGCCCGCGCCCTGGATGCCGTAGGCGCCAGCCTTGTCCGCCGGTTCCCCTGAGGCGACGTACGCTTCGATCTCTTCATCGGTAAGGTCATAGAACGTGACATCGGTTACCACCGAGAACACGTCCTGCGCTGCGGGTGCGTCATCGCCTGCGGCACGCAGGAGACACACACCGGTCGCAACCTGATGGGTCCTGCCCGAGAGGCGGCGGAGCATGGCGCGGGCATCGGCATCGTCGGCGGGCTTGCCGAGCGCCTCACCGTCCACGGTCACGATGGTGTCCGCCGCGAGCACGATCTCGCCCGTCTGCGCATGCGCCGCTGCCACAGCTTGCGCCTTGGATGCGGCGAGGCGTTCCACGAGCGCGAAGGGCGATTCGTCGGGTATTGGGGTCTCGTCGATATCGGCGGGGATGACGTTCACATCAAAGCCCGCCTCGCGCATGAGCTCGATGCGGCGCGGCGACTGCGAGGCAAGAATGAGGTGCGCGCGGGGCGAGGGCGCGCTGGTAGAGGTTTCGCTCACGGGCACCGCCTAGAGCTGGATGCTCTCGCGCACCTTGGCGACGGCCTGCTCGCCCGCGATGTCGCCCAAAACGGCGAGGGCGAACGGCAGCGCCTGCCCCATGCCCGAGGCGGTGATGATGTTGCCGTTGGTGATGACGGTCTTCTTGCCGGCGAACGTGCCTGCGGGCAGGTGGTCCTCAAAGTCGGGGAAGCACGTGGCGCGGCGCCCGACGAGGAGGCCGAGGTCGCCCAAGATGGACGGCGCGGCGCAGATGGCGGCGACATGCTTGGTGGTGGCGAACTCCTCCACCACGTCGCAGACGCGCGGGTCCTGGCGCAGGTGCAGCGTGCCGGGCATGCCGCCGGGCAGCACCACGTAGTCGTAGTCGGCAAAGTCGACCTCGGTCATGGTGTAGTCGCAGGTGATATCGATCTGCTGCGAGCTCACGGCATCGCGCGTGGTCATGATGGAGACGAGGTCGACGCGCACGCCGCCCCTCCTCAGGACATCGACGACGGTCAGGCACTCGATGGTCTCGAATCCATCGGCAACGAGCACGGCGACAGCAGACATGGGCGTTCCTTTCAGCACGGGGCGGGATTTGGTGCAATCGCTCCTGTTGTACCCCGTTTTGCCCGCTTGGGGCACGGCGGTCGCCTTCGAGCCGTGCGATTTTCGCGCCATGCGCTATGCGCGGCGCGTAAGGTGCACGACGGTCTCGCAGTGGAACGTCTGGGGGAAGAGGTCGACCGGGGTGATGCGCACCGGTTCGAAGACGTTCTGCTCGCGGAAGCGCTTGAGGTCGCGCGCGAGCGTGGCGGGGTCGCACGAGACGTAGGCGACGTCGCGGGCCGAGGTCTCGGCGATCAGGTCGACGGCCTCGGGGGCAAGGCCGGCGCGCGGCGGGTCGACGACGAGGACGTCGGCATCGGCATCGGGGAACTCGCGCACCGCGTCGCCGCCGATGACGTCCACGTTGTCGAGCTGCGCCCGCTCGAGGTTGCGGCGGAGGTCGCGTACCGCCGGGCCGTACGACTCGACGGCCGAGACGTAGTCGCAGCGGCGGGCGAGCGGTAGGGTGAACGTGCCGGCGCCGCAGTAGAGGTCCATCGCCATCTCGTGGGGCTTGGGGTCGAGCGCCTCCATCACGATATCGATCAGAATCTCGGCCGCCTGCGTGTTGACCTGGAAGAACGACGGGGCAGAGATGAGCATCTCCTCGAATCCGATTCGCTCGTTCCAGCAGCTCCTGCCCGCCAGCACCTCGGTGGCGCTCACGCGGCGCGCCTTCTTTTCGCCCTTGCTCATGACGCGCACCACGCCCGCCTGGCTGGATACGGCGTCGCCGAGCACGCGGGCGACCTGCGCGCGCGGAAAACCCCCGGTGGGGGTCCAGAGGGCGATCTCGACGGCGCCGGTGCGGCGGCTCGCGCGGATGCCGACGCGCTCGAGCGCGAGGTCGCGCGAGTTGGAGAGGTAGGAGAGGGCGCCCGCCACCGCCTTCACGAGCTTGGGGAACTTCTTCTCAAAGAGGGGGCACGCATCGACGCGGACCATCTGGCCGGCTTGGCGCCCGTGCATGCCGAGCTGCAGCTTTCCGTTTGCGCCCACAAACGGCGCGAGTTCGATCTTGTTGCGGTAGCCCCAGACGTCCTTGCTGGAGCGCAGGGGTGCGACGAGCGCGTCGACCTCTTCGCGGGCAAAGCCGCCGATGCGCTCGAGGGCGCTTTTGAGGTTCTCCTCCTTGGCGGCGCGCTGCACCGTGCGCGAGAGCCCGCCCCACGGGCACCCGCCGCAGACCCCGATAAACGGGCAGGGGACCTCCACGCGGTCGGGGGAGGGGGAGACGATGCGCTCGGCGACGGCGCGGACGAGGGACTTCTCCTCCGCGACGACGCGCGCCTCCACGGTGTCGCCCGCCACCGCTCCCGCCACGAAGACCGTCTTGCCCTCGGGGGTGTGGGCGAGGGCGTCGGGGCCGTATACCATGCGTTCACAGGTGAGCTGCATCGTGCGATTGCCTTTCATGCGGGCGCCGGGGCGCGGGTAACGTGTCCCTCAGTGTAGGCGATGGCGCGGACGTGCGGTGCGGCGCGAGCGGCGCGCGCATCAAAAAAGCGCCGGAGACCAGAGGGTCTCCGGCGCCGGTTGCATGGTCTGCCGCGTGCCCTCGCGCGTGCAAGGCGTCAGGGGTCTGGCAGCGCGTGGGATGTAGCTGTTCGCTAGGCGCGCCCCTTATGCCTGCGGCCTGTTGCCGCGCACGAGGGTCTTGATGCCGAGGCCAATGAGGGCGAGGCCCGTGCGCAGACGCCCGGCGGGGCGCTTGGCGAGGGTCGTGCGGGGCGCTGCCTGCGCGGCGCGGGCGGTCGCGCGCGAATCGGTGGCGGCGGCGCGGGCGCCGGTCTCCGGGTCGATGAGCTCGGCCGCCACCGCGGTCTCTGCGGGCGCGGGCTGGGCAGTCGCTGCGGGTTCGGGCGCAGGCTGTGCGGCAGCTGCGGGCGCGGGCTGCGCCGCGGGACGGGCTGTCGCGGCAGGTGCGGGCTGCGGCGCCCCCGTCGCCTGCGCGATGCGGCGCTGCGCGGCCTCTGCCGCCTGGGCGCGCGCCTCGGTCTCGGCGAGGGCGGTCTCAAACGCGGCGCGGGCGTTCTCGTCCGCCTGCTCCTCGGTCTGCTCCTCCGGCTTTGGCGCGGGCGCGGCGGCAGGCTCCGGCGCGGGAACGCCCGCCTCGGCGCGCGCGCTCGCCATGGCGCGCTTGGGATGGCGCGCGTGCTCGTAGGCCTGCGCGAGTAGGAACTCCTGCGCGTTGAAGTCCTCGGCGCCGGGCGCGCGCCCGACCCGCTCCCATGTGCCCGCGGACGAGAGCGCGCGTGCCTTCACGTTGTCGCGGAGCTGCGCCTGCATGTACTCTTCCACCAGCGCGCGGCACATGGGGTCGAGCACGGGGTAGGCGATCTCCACGCGGTGCTCGGTGTTGCGGGTCATCATGTCGGCGGAGGACAGGTACACGATGTCGTTCTCCACGCCAAACGCGTAGACGCGGGCGTGCTCCAAAAAGCGCCCGACGATCGAGCGGATGTGCACGTTCTCCGTCTTGCCGGCGATGCCGGGCACAAGGCAGCTGATGCCGCGGATGATCATGTCCACCGTGACGCCCGCCTGCGAGGCCTCGGCGATCTTGTCGATGATCTCTCGGTCGGTGAGCGAGTTCATCTTAAAGAACACGCGCGCCGGCTCGCCGGCGATGGCGCGTTCAATCTCGCGGTTGAGGCCGTTCATGATGAGGGGCTTGAGGCCGGCAGGCGCCACGCCCAGATAGCGGTAGTCGCCGCGGAGGTTGCCGAGGGCGAGGTTGCGGAAGAACGCGTTGGCGTCCTCGCCGATGCCGGGGTGCGCCGTCATCAGCATGAAGTCGGAGTAGAGCCTGGCCGTCTTCTCGTTGAAGTTGCCCGTGCCGAGCAGCGTGATGCGCGTGAGCGCCATGCCTTCGCGGTAGGTGATCTGGCAGATCTTGGAGTGCACCTTAAAGCCCTCGGCGCCGTAGATGACGGTGCAGCCGGCCTCCTCCAGGCGCTCTGCCCACTCGATGTTGTTCTGCTCGTCGAAGCGCGCGCGGAGCTCCATCAAGACGGTGACCTCTTTGCCGTTCTCGGCGGCATCGATGAGCGCCTCGCACAGGCGGCTCTGCTTGGCCACGCGGTAGAGCGTGATCTTCATCGAGATGCAGTCGTCGTCAAACGCGGCCTCGTGCATGAGGTCGAGGAGCGGGTTCATGGACTCATAGGGGTAGAACAGGAGCTTGTCGCCCTCGATGACCTGCTCGCGGAGGCTCCGGCCGGCCGTGAACATGGGGCTCGCCTGCGGGCGGAACGACGCGAAGGTGAGCTGGCGCTTGACGCCCTCGGGCAGGTGCCCCTCGATGCCGTAGACGTAGTCGAGGTCGAGCGGCGTGGTGTAGGAAAGCACGGCGCGGGAGGCGAGGCCGAGCGACTTGCGGATGCTCTTGAGCGTCGCGGGCTCGAGCCTGCCCTCAACCTGCAGCGCCACCGGCTGCAGGCGCAGGCGCTTCTTGAGGATCTTCTTCATGTGCTGCCGGTAGTCCTCGTCCTCCTCGACGCCCTCGCCGTCCGGGTCGATGTCGGCGTTGCGCGTCACGCGCACGACGGCGCGGTCGAGCGGCTCGTAGGAGCCGAAGCAGCTGCCGAGGCAGGTAAGGATGACGTCCTCGAGGAGCATGTAGCGGTAGGAGTCGTCGCTCGAGGGGAGCGCCACCACGCGGCTCATCGACGCGGGCACCTCGATGAGGCCGATGAGGTTCTCCTCGTCTGCGCTCGCGAGCGCGCAGACGAGGTAGAGCGCGCCGTTGCGCAGGTTGGGGAAGGGGTGGCGCGGGTCGATGACGAGCGGCGATATGACGGGCGACACGTAGCTCTGGAAGTAGCGCTCCACAAACGTGCGGTCCGCGCCGGCGAGGTTCTCGGCGCCAAGGCGCTTCACGCCCGCCCGCTCGAGCTCCGCCTCGATGGCCTCGACGATGGCGTTCTGGCGCTTGATGAGCGGTGGCAGGGCCTGGAACACGAGGTCGATCTGCTCGCTCGGGGTGAGGTTGCTCTTGTTGTCGACCGGCTGGTGCTTGAGCGTGGCCAAATCGGAGAGGCCGCCGATGCGGATCATGAAGAACTCGTCGAGGTTCGACTGGAAGATGGCGGCGAACTTCAGGCGCTCGAAGAGGGGCACCGTCTCGTCGTACGCCTCGGAGAGCACGCGGTCATCGAAGCGCAGCCAGCTGATCTCGCGGTTCTGCGTGTAGCTGAAATCGTAGCGCTCGGAGCGCGCGAGCTCGCCGAGCGGGGTCTTGCCCGCCTTTTTGAGCTTGGCCGATTTCTTGCCCTTCAGGTCTTTTTCCAGCTTGGACGCCATGGTTCCATCCCTTTTATTCGCACGCCCGCAGGCGTTTCAGACATTCCCTTTCATTTTAGACGTCGAAGCGAGCGCCGTGCCGGCGCATACGGTTGCTTTATCAAGTCCTTACGTGAGGGCCGGCACCGCGAGAGATGCCTCGCAGCACGCTTTCGCCACGGCGGGGGTCTATACTTATCCCCGTTGTGCGCCGCGCCCGCGCAAGCGAGCGCGCGCCGCACGCCATAGTGAACATGCGCGCCGCCTTCGCTCGCCGCACCGCCGCGCGGGCCCCCGGGGCGCCGTCAGAGGAGGGGCTTGTGGCAAGCGGGCTCAACGTGACGAGCGAGATAGGACCGCTCAAAAAGGTGATGCTCCACCGACCGGGGGAGGAGCTTCTCAACCTGCCCCCGCGCGATCTGGCGCGCCTGCTCTTTGACGACGTGCCCTTTCTGCCGGAGGCGCAGCGCGAGCACGACGCCTTCGCCGATGCGCTCCGCGCCGAGGGCGTGGAGGTCGTCTATCTGGAGGACCTCGTCGCCGAGGCGCTCGACGCCGTACCCGGAGCGCGCGAGGAGTTCGTCTCGCAGTGGATCTGCGAGGCGGGCATCAAGGGTGACATCGCCACCCGTGCCGTCCGCGAGTTCTTGGACGGTATCGCCGATACCCGCGCCTTGGTCAAGCAGACGATGGCGGGTATCGCGCGCAGCGCCGTCGAGCTGCCCCTCGGCAGCACGGCGACGCTGAACGCTCTGGTGGAGGCGGAGTCGCAGTCGCATCTGCTGGCGGACCCCATGCCCAACCTCTACTTCTGCCGGGACCCGTTTGCCGTGGTGGGCGACGGGGTGCTCCTCAACCGCATGTACGCGCCCGTGCGCAACCGCGAGACCATCTACGGGAAGTACCTCTTCAAATACCATCCCACGTACCGCACGGCGGCGCTCTACTACCGGCGCGCGGCCTCGTTTCATATCGAGGGCGGCGACGTGCTCGTCCTCTCGCGCGACACCATCGCCGTCGGTATCTCTGAGCGGACCGAGGCCGCCGCTATCGATGTCCTCGCCCAGAGCGTCTTCTGGGACACCGATTGCCCCGTCGAGCGGATCTTGGCGTTCAACATCCCCGTCTCGCGCGCGTTCATGCATCTCGACACGGTCTTTACGCAGGTGGACGTCGACGCGTTCACCATCCATCCGGCCATCGTGGGGGCGCTCGAGGTCTTTGAGCTCACGCCCGGCACGGCGCCCGGCGAGGTGCGCATCCGCGAGGAGGTCGACACGCTCGAGCACCTGCTGGCGCGCGCCCTCGGCCTCGACGCCGTCCGTCTCATCCCCTGCGGCGGGGGAGACGCCATCGCCGCCGACCGCGAGCAGTGGAGCGACGGCTCCAACACGCTCGCCGTGGCTCCGGGGCGCATCGTCGTCTACGACCGCAACGTGGCCACCAACGACGCCCTCGCGCGCGCCGGGATGGAGCTTCTGGTGGTGCCCTCCGCCGAGCTCTCGCGCGGGCGGGGCGGCCCGCGCTGCATGAGCATGCCGTTTGCGCGCGGCCCCGTGGCGGGCGCGTAGCGGGGCGCGATGCGGCGCGTCGCCGGGCACGGCGCGGTCCCGTGCGGGGCGGCGCCATGTAAACACTTGTCGTCACGCCGCCCCTGCCGCCGACCGTTCCGTACCATAGCCTTTACTACGGCGCGGCGGATGGCCCCGCGCCCGAGCTGATCGCACGCGCGGCCCGCGGTGCCGCGATGACCGAGAAAGGAACCTGCCATGGGCGTCAACATCTCCGGCCGGAGCTTCCTCAAGCTGCTCGATTTCTCGACCACCGAGATCGAGTACCTGCTCGCTCTCTCCAAAAACTTCAAGGACCTGAAGCGTGCGGGGGTGCCCCACCGGTATCTCGAGGGCAAGAACGTGGCGCTGCTGTTCCAGAAGACGTCGACCCGTACGCGCTGCGCCTTCGAGGTGGGCGCCCACGACCTCGGCATGGGGACGACCTACCTCGATCCGTCCGGCTCGCAGATGGGCCACAAGGAGTCCATCGCCGACACGGCGCGCGTTCTCGGGCGCATGTTCGACGGCATCGAGTTCCGCGGGTTCGCCCAGGCGGACGTGGAGGAGCTCGCGGCGTTTGCGGGCGTGCCCGTGTGGAACGGCCTCACCGACCTGTGGCACCCCACGCAGATGCTCGCCGACGTGCTCACCATCCAGGAGAACTTCAACTACGACATCAAGGGCAAGACCGTCGTGTTTCTGGGCGATGCCAAGAACAACGTCGCGCGCTCGCTCATGGTGGTGTGCGCCAAGCTCGGCATGAACTTCGTGGCGTGCGGCCCCGAGTCGTGCCTGCCCGCCCGCGACGTGGTGGAGGCGTGCGAGCCCATCGCCGCGGCCAACGGCTGCACCATCACGCTCACGACCGACCCGGTGGCCGCCGTCACCGGCGCCCATGTGGTCTATACCGACGTGTGGGTCTCGCTGGGCGAGCCGGCCGAGATCTGGGCCGAGCGCATCCGCCTGCTCGAGCCGTACCGGGTGAGCGAGGACCTCGTGGCGCGCATGGACCCCGCGGGTATCTTCCTGCACTGCCTACCGGCGTTCCACGACACCAAGACCACGACGGGCGCCAAGATCGCCGAGCAGTTCGGTCTGACCGAGATGGAGGTCGCCGACAGCGTGTTCGAGGGGCCGCGCTCGCGCGTCTTCGATGAGGCGGAGAACCGCATGCACACGATCAAGGCCGTGATGTACGCCACGCTCAAATAGCCGCAGAAGCGGGATCTTGGAGGTCTCAAGAGGGCGTAAAACCACGCGCGGATGAGCGGGGGCGGGCAGGCGTGCCGGCGGCACTCCGGCCTGCCCCGGGCCCTCCCTAGTTGTCGCGGATGAGCCGGCGGAAGAGCGCCGCGAAGACCGCCCCGCCCGCGACCGTCCAGGCGAGCGTCACGCCGAGCGGCAGGAGCGCGTCGACCGACATCAGCCGTCCCTCTACGAGAAGTCCCATCAGCTCGTTCATCCCGCCGGTAGGGAGCCACCGCACCACGGAGCTCGCGCCCTCGTTGTACATCCCGAAGATCGGGGCGAGCGAGATGAGCACCACCGGCACCGAGTAGAACCCGGCAGTCATCTGGTCGCGCGAGGCGAGGCCGAAGACGAGCGAGATGAGGATGATCGGCAAGGCGCCGAGCGCGCCGACCGCGAGGTACGCCGGCAGCAGCTCGATCCCGGCGGTCCCCACCACGAAGAAGCTCGCCGTCGCCACCGCGAGCGTCGCGCCGAGCGCCACGAGGGCCCGCGAGGCCACGATCTCGCCGGCGCTCACGTTGGCGAGCATGAGGGTGCGCAGCGTGTGCTTCTCCTTCTCCTCGGCGATCCCGTACACCACCGTCATACCCACGACCATGCCGATGGCCATGGCGAGTGCGCTCGTGAGCGTGAAGGTGCGCAGCACCTGATCGGCCCGGCTCAGGGCGGCGGCGCTTGTGGCGGCCGCGGCAACCTGGTCCGATGCGTTGGCAAGCGCGAAGCGCGTGACGAGGGAGAACCCGACGGGGAGCGCGAGGCTGATGAGCATGCTCGGGTTCTTGACGAGGTCGGCGAGGTCCTTGCCCATGAGGACCCTCACCTTGCGCAGCGTTGCTTCCATGCTAGAACGTCCTTCCGGTCAGATCGAGGAAGACCTCCTCGAGGTTGGGTTCGTCGGTGTGGATCGAGAGCGCCTCTCCCTGCGCCATGAGCTCGGCCACGACGTCGGCGCCCGCGGCGTCCTTGGAGGTGACTATGGTACCGCGGCTTCTGGTGCGCACGGTCACTCGGTTGCGCGCATGGGCGAGCTTGAGCGCGTCGGGCGTGTCGCAGGCGGCGATGCGCCCCTCGTTGAGGATGGCCACCCTCCCGCAGACCTTCTCGGCCTCCGCCATGTCGTGGGTGGTGAGAAAGATCGTGGTGCCGCCGGCGATCAGCTCGCCGAGCATGCGGTGCACCTCGGTTCGCGCGGCAGGGTCGAGTCCGCTCGTGGGCTCGTCGAGAAAGAGGAGCTCGGGCGAGTGGATGAGGGCGGCGATGAGGGCGGCGCGCTGGCGCATGCCCTTGGAGCAATTCTTGAGGGGCGTCCTGCGCGCGTTGGCGAGGCCCATGCGCTCGAGGAGCCCGGGGATGCCCTGCGGGCTCACGCCGCGGATGCGCGCATAAAGGCGTAGGTTCTCCTCGATGGTCATGCGTTCGTAGAGGGCGCTCGTGTCGGAGAGAATGCCGATGCGCTCGTAGTCGGCATCGCTCGCGTTCTCGATGGGGCGCCCGAAGAGCCTGATGCGCCCGGCATCCTTCTTGAGCTGGCGGGTGAGGAGCTTGATGGTGGTCGTCTTGCCCGCTCCGGACGGGCCGAGAAAGCCCAGGCACTCGCCGCGTGCGAGTGAGAAGGTGAGGTTGTGGAGCACCTGCCTCGGCGGCGTCGAGCCGCCCGCGGGAAAGGAGAGGCTCACGCCCTCCATAGAGAGGATGGCGCTCATTTCGCACCTCCCGTGCGGTCGCGACGGTCTGAGGCGGACGGCTTGCTCTCGGTGTCGCGGCGCTTGCGCGACGCGCCGCCGCCAAACGTGCCGGCGGCGAAGCAGCAGGCGATGATGAGGGCTCCCATAAGGGCGGGTTCCATAGCGGTTCCTTTCTCGTGCGGGCTTACTGATGTCTGCGGGTCGGCTGATGGGGGCGGGCGGGGCTACTCGCCGGCGGCTGCCGGTGCGGCGGGCGCCGCCTCGAGCTGCTTCACGCGGCGCTCGAGACGGGCGATCTGGTAGCCCATGCCCATCACGAGGAGCACGACCGAGATGGCGAGAAGGCAGACGAGCGCGGAGAGCTGGTCGAGATTGAGGCTGGTGTTGGGGGCGAGGGCCTCGGTGGCGATGCGGGCGATCTCTTCGGGGGTCATGGCGGTTTCCTTTCTGGTTGACGTTTGTGCCGGGCGGACGTGCGGGGGGGGGCTGCTGCCGTCCCGGGGCGCCCTCAGCGGGGCGCAACCGCATCGTGCGCCACGGGAGCGCCCGATACCAGCGTTTTTGCGCAACGGGAGCGGTGTTGGCTACGAAAGGAGCACTGGAGGGCACGAGTGGAGCCGCGCCGCGCGCCTACCGCCGGGGACGGGCCTGCTACCATGGTGGAGGCATATCAGAAAGCCATCGCGTGGCAGGCTGCCGCGGGCGGAGGCGAGGGGCCGGAGGAGCCCCTGTCCGTCGGTGCGGGGCTAGGGCGCGCGGGCGGGGAGGGGAGGCGTCATGTCGACCGCGGGAGACTACGCAACCGTCGGCGAGCTCATCGCCGGCGAGACCGGTCGGAGCCTGCATATAGAGTGCGGGCGCGAGGCGAGCCGCCGCGCCCTCGAGGCCGTCGAGCAGGTTTACGGCCGGCGCCGTCGCGCATGCTATCTCGAGTCGGACCGCGGGTTCGACCGTGATACCGTCCGCTCCTACCTCACGCTCTTCTCCCGTCTGGCGGGAGGTGCGGTCTCGCCGGCATCCGCTGCGGCGCACTTCGGCCTCAAGGACCGGATGCGGACCAAGCTCTCCCACCTCACCGCCGAGGAGCGCGCGCTCGCCAACTTCGCCCGCCTCACGCTCGGCGAGCCCGAGGTGGTGTTCTGCGAGCGCCCGCTCATCGACCTCGGGCCCGAGGCGCGCTCGCTCGTGCTCGGGTGGATCGCGGGGGAGGTGGAGCGCGGAACGGTCTTCATCACCGTGGGCGAGCCGTTGCGCGAGGCGCTCCTCATGCCGGGCGACGCCTGGTGGGAGGAGGACGGTCGCTTCTTCCCGGCGCAGACGGCCGATGAGGCCGAGGGGGACGACGGGCCCGCGTTCGCCGGGGACGAGGTCCGCGTCTGCAAGGTGCAGGCCCGCTCGGGCTCCTCGACGCTCCTGTTCGACCCGCGCGAGGTCGACTTCGTGGAGAGCGTCAACCGTCAGAACTACGTCTCGGTGCGCGGCGAGCTCTATCCCACGCCCTCGACCCTCGATGAGCTCGAGCGGGAGCTCGTGCGCTACGGGTTCTTCCGCTGCCACCGCTCCTACATCGTGAACGTGCAGCGCGTGGCAAAAGTCGAGCGCTTCACCCGCAACTCCTTCAACCTGACGCTGTCGGACGCCGCGCACAGCTCCATCCCGCTCGCCAAGGGGCGCGCGGAGGAGATGCGCGCTACGCTGGGGATGCGCTAGCATGGCCGCGCCTATGCGTCTGCGCCCGCGCATCGTGCGCGCGATCTTCCTGCACGAGGTCCGCGCGCTTCTGGTCAACCCGTCCGTCACGGCAACGGCCGCCATGGTGCTCGGCTTCGCGCTCGTGTTCACCAGGGTGCTCGGGTTCTACCCGTCGTACGCCGGCCCGTTTCTGGGGCAGGCGGCCGTCACCACCGTCACCGCCATCGGCACGGTCGGCATGCTCGTGGAGCTCCGCGAGCGCGGGGGAACGGCGACCCTTGCCCGCTCGGGCGCGACGCCCGGAGAGCTCGCGGCGGGGTGCGCGCTCGCCGGCATCGCGGTCTCCGAGCTCTCGGCGTTTCTCTGCGCGCTCGTGGTGGAGGGTGACGTCCCGCGCGCGCTCGTCTCCGCGGCGCTCCTCCTGGCGACGGCGGCGCCCGGCGCGTGCGCCATGACCGCCCTCGGCATGGCCGGCGTCGACCAGCAGCATGTCTCGCCGTGGGGCTCGGCGCTGGTGATCTGGGGCATGCTCGTGGGCGCCGCGCCCACGGTGCTGGGCTCGCCCTGGCTGCTGCCGTGCGGCGCCGCCTCCGAGCTCATGAGCACGGTGCTCTACGGCAGCGCGCCGGCGGTGCCCGTCGCCTGCACCGTCGCGGCGGCCCTGGGCTACCTCGCCCTCTCGGCGGCGGCGCTCCGCCGGGCGCTGCGGGCCTGAAGGGGCTCCGCCTTCGGGAGGTTTCGTTGACGCCCCTCGGCTCCGCTATACTGGTTGGGTTTACTGAAGGGCCGTGCCGAGAGGAGCGCACGCATGCGTGAGGGTTTCAGCAACGACAGGTACATCGAGCTGCAGGCAGCGCGGATCAAGGAGCGCATCGAGCAGTTCGGCGGCAAGCTCTACCTCGAGTTCGGCGGCAAGCTCTTCGACGACTTCCATGCGAGCCGCGTGCTTCCCGGCTTCGCGCCCGACTCCAAGTTCCGCATGCTCCAGAGCCTCTCGGACGATGTCGAGGTCATCATCGCCATCAACGCCGGCGACATCGAGAAGAACAAGGCCCGCGGCGACCTCGGCATCACGTACGACGAGGACGTGCTGCGTCTCGCCGACATCTTCCGCTCCAACGGGCTCGCCGTGGCTGCCGTGGTGCTCACCCAATACGCCGGTCAGCCCGCCGCCGACGCGTTCCGCCGCCGCCTCGCCATGCTCGGCATCACCTGCAAGCTGCACTATCCCATCGAGGGCTACCCGCACGACATCGACCTCATCGTGTCGGAGGAGGGCTACGGCAGAAACGAGTTCGTCGAGACCACGCGCCCGCTCGTCGTGGTGACGGCCCCCGGCCCCGGCTCGGGCAAGCTCGCCACGTGCCTCTCCCAGATCTACCACGAGCACAAGCGCGGCATCGAGGCGGGTTACGCCAAGTTCGAGACGTTCCCCGTGTGGAACCTCTCGCTCAACCATCCCGTCAACATCGCCTACGAGGCGGCGACCGTCGACCTCGACGACTCGAACATCATCGACTCGTTCCATCTGGAGGCCTACGGCAAGACGACCGTCAACTACAACCGCGACGTCGAGGCGTTCCCCGTGGTCAAGGCGCTCATGGAGAAGATCATGGGCGAGAGCCCCTATCAGAGCCCCACGGATATGGGCGTCAACATGGTGGGCTTCGCCATCACGGACGACGAGGCCTGCCGCGAGGCGGCCCAGATGGAGATCGTGCGCCGCTACTTCACCGCGGCGGTGAACGTCAAGCGCACGGGCACGGGTCAGGAGTTCGTCGACAAGCTGAAGCTCATCATGAAGAAGGCCGGGGTGGGGAAGGACTTCTCGCCCGCGCGCTCGGCGGCGCTGCTCAAGGAGGAGACGACGGGGGCGCCCGTGGGGGCCATGGTGCTGCCCGACGGCTCGGTGGTGACCGGTAAGACCTCCGAGCGGCTCGGCGCGGCGAGCTCGCTCATGATGAACGCGCTCAAGAGCGTGACGGGCGTGGACATGGAGCTCGAGGTCATCAGCAACGAGGCAATCGAGCCCATCAGCCGCCTCAAGACCCAGCAGCTCGGCAGCAAGAACCCGCGCCTGCATCCGGACGAGACGCTCATCGCGCTCTCCATCACCTCGGCGACGAGCGAGGTGGCGGAGCGCGTGCTGGCGGGGCTTCCGCTGCTGCGCGGCTGCGACGCCTTCTTCTCGGTCATCATCTCGGCGACCGACGAGGCGCTCCTGAAGCGCTTGGGCATCAACGTGTGCTGTGAGCCCAAGTTCGAGCGGAGCGGTTACTACCACAAGTAGCGCCCCCCGATTCGACGGCGACGGCCTGTGGCGCGGGCGCCTGCCCGCGCCTGCCCGGTCGATCCGAACTACCGCCTGCTGCCAACCGGGTGTTGCGCGCGCCTATCGGCGGCGCACCGCTCGAAACGTCCGCGCGCAAACCTTACCAGCGCTTTACGCAAATCGCGCGCTTCACGACGTACCCTCAAGAAGAAGGGGCTGCGGGGCTGGGCCCCGGGGCGATCCGATTGAAGGGGTGCGATGGAGGCCATAGCGCAGCTGCTGTTCTTATGGGCCGGTGCGCGGGCGGCGCTGGCGGGCGCGTGGGCGCCCGCGCTGGGCGCGTGGGCGGACCTCGCGGCGGCGGCGATGCTCGCGCTCGTCATGGCGGGCGTATATGGAACGGCATCGTACCTGTTGGTTCGGCGGATGCGCGCCGACCGCGGGGCTGCCGAGCGCCGCGAGCGCGCCGCCGCGGAGGCGGCCGAGCGGGTCCGCGGCCATGCCGACGAGACATGGGGCCATCTTATGGCCCCGGGATTCGAGGCGGACGAGGTTGCCTGCGCCGTAGACTACGATTCGCTTGCGAGCGCCTTCGCTGCGACGGCGCTTCGCCTCGTGCGCGAGGGCGTGCTGCGCATCGAGCGCGGCGACCCCGGCGAGGGCGGTGCCGTGGTGCGCTCCTGCGCGCGGGCGCGCGACGAGGACGTCCTCGGCCGCGCGGCGCTGAAGACCCTTTTCTGCACGGGGGGCACGCGCCTCACCATGCGCGAGGCGCTTGACAGCCGGACGTGGACCTACGAGGAGCAGGGGGCCAACGTGCGCGCGTATGAGACGGCGCTCGAGCAGGCCTCTCGGCAGGCGGGCCTCACCCTGTCCGAGAGTACGCGCGCCTCGGACCGGTACAACGGCTGGGCGGCGGCGTTTGTAATCGCGGGGCTTGCGGGCACGATCTGGTTCGCGATGGGCGTGCCCACCGTCTGCGCCTTCCTTATCTTCATGGCTAGTTCGCTGTACCTGGGCATTCGAGGCGTCAGCGCCCGGAGGCGCGGCCTCACGCCCGCGGGCGCCCGGGTGGCGGTCCGCCTCGACGCGCTGCGCTCACGGATCGAGCGTGCGCTGGAGACGGGAGAGCGCATAGGTCTTTCGGGGCGGGATGCCGGGCGGCTCCTGGAGTTCGCGGTGGCGTTGGATGTCGACGAGGGAGGGCTCGCCCAGCTTGCGCGTCAGCTGGGCGATGCCTCGCTTGAGCGGCTCACCGGCGATTGGTCGGACGGGGGAGCCGTGAAGCTCGAGGGCGTGCCGCCGCGTACGTCGCGATCGGCTGGGGGCCGCCGCCCGGGAGGAAGGCGCCTCGTCACGCCGGTGGGCATGCTGCGCTCGGCTTACCTTATCCGTAACAGTTGGCTGTTCAGCGAATTTGGCTCCAGATGAGCGCCCGATCTTGCGCCCGGTGTCCGGCTCGCGGCCGGTCGGCGCGCCCCGGGGCCGCTCCCCCGCGTTCGTCGCCCTTTTCCGGGCGGTCATCCCGCCTGCGCGCGATTGCGGCGGTCCCAACCGTTTCGTGCGTGTGAATTCCCGATCTGCGGGCATGCGCCTTGCTCCGAGTGCTACGATAAAACCCCGTAAGGAGTACAGGTTCCAAGCGGGAAAGCGCAGGTACAATCTCATGACCAAGCATATCTTCGTGACCGGTGGCGTCGTATCGTCTCTGGGCAAGGGCATCACGGCGGCATCGCTCGGCCGCCTCCTTAAGAGCCGCGGCTACAAGGTCACCATGCAGAAGGCCGACCCGTACCTGAACGTCGACCCCGGTACCATGAGCCCGTTCCAGCACGGCGAGGTCTTCGTAACGGAGGACGGCTATGAGTCCGACCTCGACCTCGGCCACTACGAGCGCTTCATCGACGAGAACCTGACCCGCGACTCCAACTTCACCACCGGCGCCATCTACAAGAGCCTCATCGCGCGCGAGCGCCGCGGCGATTTCTTGGGCGGTACGGTGCAGGTCATCCCGCACGTGACGAACGCCATCAAGGACAAGTTCCGCCGCGTGGAGGAGCAGACGGGCTCCGACGTGGTCATCACCGAGCTCGGCGGCACCATCGGCGACATCGAGAGCCAGGCGTTCCTCGAGGCCATCCGTCAGTACAAGAAAGACGCCGGTCCGGAGAACGTGCTCTACATCCACGTGTCGCTCGTGCCCTATATCGCCGCGGCGCACGAGGTCAAGACCAAGCCCACGCAGCACAGCGTGAAGGAGCTGCGCTCGCTCGGCATCCAGCCCGACATGATCGTGCTGCGCAGCGACCATGAGATCGACGACGGCATCCGCGCCAAGATCGCGAGCTTCTGCGACGTGGACGTGGACTGCGTCTTCACCAACGAGGACTGCTCCTCCATCTACGACGTGCCGCGCATGCTCGCCGAGCAGGACTTCGACCTGCGCGTGTGCGAGCGCCTGGGCCTCGATCCGGGCGAGCGCCACTTGGAGGATTGGGACCGCTTCCTGGAGAAGCAGGACCACGCCAACCGTCATGCCGACACCGTTAAGATCGCGGTGGTGGGCAAGTACACCCAGCTGCCGGACGCCTACCTCTCGGTCATCGAGGCGCTGCACCACGCGGGCATCTTCTTCGACCGGCATGTCGAGGTGCGCCTCGTCGACGGCGAGGCCCTCACGTGGGAGGACTGCCCGAGCGTGCTCGGCGATGCGTCGGGCATCGTCGTGCCGGGCGGTTTTGGCATCCGCGGCCTCGAGGGCAAGATCGCCGCGGCCCGCTTCGCGCGCGAGAACAAGATTCCCTACCTCGGCCTCTGCCTGGGCATGCAGGTGGCGGTGTGCGAGTTCGCCCGCCACGTCGCGGGCCTCGCCGATGCCAGCTCCACCGAGTTCGTGCCCGATTGCGCCTATCCGGTCATCGACCTCATGAGCTCGCAGGAGGACGTGACGGAGAAGGGCGGCACGATGCGCCTCGGCGCCTACCCGGCCCGACTCGCGCCGGACACGCTCACGCGCGAGGCCTACGGCGAGGAGCTCGTCTACGAGCGTCACCGCCACCGCTTCGAGTTCAACAACGCCTATCGCGAGACGCTCGAGCAGGCGGGCCTCGTCATCGCCGGCGTAAGCCCGGATGAGCGCCTGGTCGAGATGATCGAGCTGCCCGAGGACGTGCACCCGTGGTTCGTGGCCACGCAGGCACACCCGGAGTTCAAGAGCCGTCCGACCAAGCCGCAGCCGCTCTTCCGCGAGTTCACCCGCGCCGCGATCGCGCGCCATGAGGGTGTGGAGCGCCATGCGGTGACGCCCGAGAACCCCGCCGTCGAGGTCAGCGCGTAGCGTGGGGGCGCACCCCGCCGCCGCGCGGTCGCGCCTCGCCGCGCCCGCATCCGAGCCGTCTTCCGACGCCGCGGTCCCGGCGCCGTTCGCGCGGGCGCTCCGGGCGTATCTCGACCATCTGGCGGTCGAGCGCAACCTGTCGGACAACACCGTCGCCGCCTACCGCCGCGACCTCACCGCCTACGGCGCGTTTCTGGCCGAGCGGGGCATCTTCGACCCCGAAGCGGTCGACCGGCACGCGGTGGAGGATTTCGTGGCGGAGCGCCGTGCCGGCGGGTATGCCGACGCGTCGGTCGAGCGGTCGCTCTCTGCCGTGAAGGGCCTCCACGCGTTTCTGGCGCGCGAGGGCATGGCGTCGTCGCAGCCCGCGGCGGCGGTGCGGTTCCCCAAGAAGGCGGAGCGCCTGCCCGACGTCATCTCTGTCGCCGACGCCGCGCGCCTCGTCGAGCAGCCGTTCCCGCCCACGGCCGCCGGCGCGCGCGATCGGGCGGTGCTCGAGGTGCTCTACGGCTGCGGCCTGCGCGTGAGCGAGCTGGTGGGGCTCGACCGCCGCGACCTCAACCTCGACGATGAGTTTCTGCGCGCGGTGGGCAAGGGGCGCAAGGAGCGGATCGTGCCCATCTTGGGCTCGGCGCGCGCGGCGCTCCTCTCTTATCTGGACGGGCCGCGCTCCGAGCTCGCGGCGCACGCCCGCCGGGGAGGCCCCACCGACGCGGTCTTTCTCAACAAGAACGGCGGTCGCCTCTCGCGCCAGGCCGTGCACGAGCTCGTCGAGCGCTACGGTCGCGCGGTGGGCATCGAGGGCCTGCACCCGCACACGCTCCGGCACTCGTTTGCCACGCACATGCTCGCGGGCGGCGCCGACCTGCGCGTGCTGCAGGAGATCTTGGGGCACGCGAACATCGCGACGACGCAGATCTACACCCATGTCGACCGCACGCAGCTGCGTGAGGTCTATCTGGCCTCCCATCCCCGCGCCCGCGCATAGCGCCTGAGCCCGGCCTGCGGCTTCTCTAATTCGTCACAAATCCGCAGCTACGAACATCAATTCGATTCAAGTTTTCCTTGAAGGTTAGGCTTTCCGTCCGCCTTCGACCTATGGGGGTTCGCCTTCGGGCGGACCCCCATATCTTGTGGTCAGCGAGGTGCGGTGTGGGGCGGTGGGGGACCGCTCAGGGCGAAGTGGGGGACGCTGGGGGAGAAAATGGGAAAAAGTGGGGCCATGGGGAGGCGATTGCCTATAGAATGGATGGCGTCGACAGCGGGGTGGCTCCCGCACCTGCCCACGAGAAGCCTAAGGGGGTTGAGCGGTGTACCTGACCGGTTCCTACGATCGAAATCTCGATGCCAAGGGCCGTCTGTCGCTCCCGCCCGCCTTCCGCAAGGATCTCACCGAGCAGGTAAGGGTCATCTACGCTCCTGAAAAGGAGGTCGACGCCGTGTACGTGTTCACCGAGGACACGTTCCGGGCTTGGCTCGACGCGGTGTTTGAAGCGAAGGGCGGGTTCGACCCGACCAACGAACAGCACCGTCAAGTCAAGGAATGGTTGAACGGTGAGGCAACCACACTCGAAATAGACTCCGCCTCCCGCATCAGCCTTCCTGAGGAGTGCCGGGCGGACGCGCACCTCGACCGCGAGGTGACGGTGGTCGGTAACGGCGACCGTCTCGTGGTCTGGGACCGTGCGACCCACCAGGCGCGCAAGGCGAGCGTCCGCCAGGCCGTCGCGAACTTCTTCGACAACTAGTCGGGGATTCTCGAGAAGGAGACGTACATGGGTGAGGGAACGTTGACACCTGAATATCGGCATGAACCCGTGATGCTCCAGGAAGTGCTGGAGACGCTCGCGATCGCACCCGGCGCCACGGTGTGCGACTGCACCCTCGGCGGCGCGGGCCATTCCTCCCGGATGGCCCAGGCGGTGGGGGAGGAGGGGCTCCTCATCGGCATCGATCAGGACGACATGGCGCTCGAGGCGGCTGGAAAGCGGCTCGACGCCGAGGCTCCCGGGGTCCCGCACAAGCTCCTCAAGGGGAACTTCGGCGACCTCGACCGCCTGCTCGTGTCTGCGGAGGTGCCCGGTGTGGACGGATTCCTCTTCGATTTGGGCGTGTCCAGCCCCCAGCTCGATATCCCGGAACGGGGCTTCTCGTACAACGAGGACGCCCCCCTCGACATGCGGATGGACCCGAGTAACAACACTCTAACCGCTGCTGATGTCATCAATACCTTTGACGGACCAGACATCGCTCGGGCCCTGCGCACGCTAGGCGACGAGAAGTACGCGCGAGAAATCGCCCGCGAGATCTGTCGGCGCCGGGAGGTGAAGCCCATCGAGACCACCGGCGAGCTCGTCGACGCGATCAAGGCGGCCATCCCCGCCGCGGCGCGCCGGCACGGCCACCACCCGGCGCGGAAGACCTTCCAGGCCATCCGCATCGTGGTGAACCGCGAGCTCGATGTGCTGGAGGAGGGGCTCGAGGCGGCGATCCGGTGGCTGAACCCGGGAGGGCGCATCTGCGTCATCTCGTACCACTCGCTTGAGGACCGCATCGTGAAGCACACCTTCCAGGAGATGAGCCGGGGCTGCACCTGCCCGCCGGATCTGCCGGTTTGCACGTGCGGCAACGTGCCGACACTCAGAGTCATAACCCGAAAACCGCTGGTTGCAAGTACCGAGGAGGTGCAGCGCAACCCGCGGGCGAGATCGGCGAAGATACGCGTCGCCGAGCGCCTGTAGGCGCTCGAGAGGCATACCGGCGTCCGTCCCGCACCACCAGAAACGAAGCTTACACGTACTACCAACACACCAGGGACGGAAGGCCGGCATATCATGGCTTACTACACTTCAAACACAGCACTCGCCTATGATATGCAGGCCGCGCCCGCCTATGCGCCCGAGGCCCCGCGCCGCGCGCCCGAGGTGCGCGAGCGCCCGCGCTTCGACGTGTACACGGGTGCGGGCCGCGAGGCCAACCAGCTCGTGAGCCCGGTCTTCACGCACGTGCTCAAGGTGTTCTGCGTGCTCGCCGCGCTCGTGTTTGTCATCGGCGTGGCGCGCGTGGGCATCGCGACCCTGACGGCGGCGGAGCTCAACGGCAACGCGACCGTCTCCAACGAGTTGACCCAGGCACGCGACCAGTCGGGCGACCTCGAGGTCATGCGTTCGGTCTACGGTGCCGACGCGCGCATTCGCGACCTTGCCGAGGACACGCTCGGCATGGTGGAGCCGACCGACCGCATCACGCTCGACCTCGCCTCGGGCGTCGGTGCGGCGGGTGCGGACGCGGCGGCACCGACGGCATAAGAAGGGGAGCTCAGGTGAGCCGAGATAGCTATTCCGGGCGCGGCGGGGGCAACCGCCGCGGCCCGTATAACGATGGATTCGACGGCGGTCGTCCCTCCCGCGGGGGCGACCGCTCGCGCTCAGGGGCGCGCGCGGGCGACCGCGGCGCGTACCGCGAGGGCGGGCGCGGCGCGTATCGGGGCGGCGTGCGCGACGGGTACGCCCCCCGGGGCGGCGGCTTCGGCGGCGGCCGGGGCACGGGCGGCCGCGGTGGCAGGCGCGACCGCGTCGAGACGGACTTCCTCCACAGCGACCTCGTGCACGAGCCCGTCTCGCGCCGCAACGTCGTGATGGGGCTCTTTGGCGCCGCCCTCGTCGCCGCGGTGGGCCAGCTCGTCGACTATCAGGTCGTCAACGCCCAGACCTACCGCGACCGCGCCGACCAGCGCCGCCTCTACAGCCAGACGCTCTTCGCCAAACGCGGCGCCATCTACGACCGCAACGGCAACGTCATCGTGCAGAGCGTGGAATGCGAGAACGTCTACGCCAACCCCAAGCTCGTGACCGACGTGGACGCCGGCGTAAAGGCGCTCGTCGAGGTGCTCGGCCTCGACGAGGACGAGTGCCGCGACAAGCTCACGCAGGACACGACCTTCGTCTACCTCAAGCGCCAGGTGGACCAGGACCTCGCCGACGAGCTCGCGGACTATAAGGTGGCCGGTATCGAGTTCGAGCCCGCCGTCATGCGCGTCTACCCCTACGGCAGCCTCGCCTCGCAGGTGGTGGGCGTCGTCGACATCGACAACAAGGGCCTCACGGGGCTGGAGGCGCAGTACGACGAGGTGCTCACCGGCACCAACGGCTGGATCGCGCGCGAGCGCGCCCGCGACGGCTCCTACATCGCCGGCGGCGCGTACGAGAAGGTGGAGGCGGAGGACGGGTCCGACCTCGTGCTCACGCTCGACATGGATATCCAGCAGGCGGCCGAGGAGGCGCTCGCCCAGGCGGTGGAGGATGCGCACGCGCAGTCGGGCTCGGCTCTCGTCATGGACCCGCGTTCGGGCGATATTCTCGCGTGCTGTTCGTGCCCCACCTACAGCCAGACCGATCTTGCCAGCGCGGCCACGGCGGATATGAACCTCCGCATGGTGACCGACTCCTACGAGCCGGGCTCCGTCTTCAAGACGCTCGTCTCCGCCATGGGCATCGAGCTCGGCCTCGTGACGCCCGATACCGAGTTCGCGGTGCCCGCGCAGGTCAAGGTGGGCGACGACATGGTCTCGGACGCCGACAAGCGCGATTACGGCCTCACCATGACGCTGCGCGAGATCATGCGCCGCTCGTCCAACACCGGCATGGTGCTCGTGGGCGAGAAGATCGGCGCCGATGACTTCTCCTCCTATCTCGACACCTTCGGCATCACCGAGGACTCGGGCATCGATTTTCCGGGCGAGAACCCCGGCACCATCCGCGCGCGCGAGGACTACGACGGCTCCACGCTCGGCTCCATGTCGTTCGGCCAGGGCATCGCGGTCGCCCCCATCCGCGTGGCGCGCGCCGTGGGAAGCATCGCCAACGGCGGCGTGCTGACGACCCCGCACTTCGTCTCCGCCCAGGGCGACGAGCGCGTCGACTGGACCGAGCACCACGACCGCGTCATGAGCGCCGAGACGGCGAGCCAGGTGACCTCCATGATGGTGACCGTCGTGGACGAGGGCACGGGCATGGACGCCCGCATCGACGGTTACGACGTGGCGGGCAAGACCGGCACGGCCGAGCGCGCCTCCGAGGAGGGCGGCTACTCCGACTACATCTACATGTCCTCCTTCTTGGGCTTCGCCCCGGCGAGCGACCCAGAGCTCCTCGCCTACATCACGCTCGACGGCACGCCGCAGGGCTCCAACGCCGCGTGCGAGCCGTTTGTGCCCATCATGCAGAAGGCGCTGTCGGTCATGGGCGTCGCGCGCACGCGGTAGGGTCGCGCGTCCAGGGCCCTCTCGTCCGTCCTGCGGTCTTGTGGGTTCCACACCCCCTGCACCACCGGTGCGCGCCAGTCGGGTAGAATGAGCGGTTGCAAGTAAGAGCTTGAGTCAAGGAGAGCTCATGGTAGAGATCGCCGTGAAATATATCGAGAGCGTCACGGGCGCACGCGGCGTGGCGGGCGACGGCGAGCGCCTGTGCCGCGGCTGCGTGATCGATTCGCGCCTGGTTGAGCCTGACAACATCTTCGTCGCGTTTGCCGGCGAGCGCGTGGACGGCAACGACTACGCCGAGCGCGCGCTCGAGGCGGGCGCCGCGGCCGTCGTGCTTACGCGCGACCCCACTGAGGACGAGCGCGCCGTCGCGCGCCGCATGGGCGCGGCCATCTTTGTGACGGATGACCCGGAGGAGTTCCTGCTCCGCCTCGCCCAGGGCTACCGCGCCCGCCTGCGCGCCACGGTCATCGCCGTGACGGGGTCCATCGGCAAGACGACCACGAAGGACATCCTCGCCGCGACCCTTTCGAAGCGCTACCGCGTGCATGCGACCGCGGGCAACTACAACAACCTCATCGGCATGCCGCTCACCATCCTCGCGGCGCCCCGGGACACGCAGGTCCTCGTGCTCGAGATGGGCATGGACGGCCCGGGGCAGATCGAGCGCATGAGCCGCTGCGCCCAGCCGGCCTATGCCGTCATCACCAAGATCGGCACGAGCCACGTGGGGCTCCTCGGCAGCCGCGAGAACATCGCCCGCGCCAAGGCCGAGGTGCTCGCCGGCATGCCCGCCTCGTCCGTCAACTTCGAGGGGTCGCACACGCTGCTCGTCCTCGCGGGGGAGGACGACTTCACCCCGTTTATCATCGACGAATTCGCGCGGCCGGCCGGCGTGGACGTCGTGCTCTGCGGTATGAGCTCGGACGACGACGTGTCTGCCCGCTCCATCGAGCTCGACGAGAGCGGCTGCGCGACCTTCGACATCATGCTCGAGAACGGCTCGCAGTACCGCACGGGCCTTTCCGTCCCCGGCCTGCCCGCCGTGCAGAACGCGCTGTTCGCCGCTGCCATCGCCCAGCGCATGGGCATCCCGCAGTTCGAGATAGACGAGGCGTTCCACGAGCTCTCCATCACCGGGCACCGCCAGGAGGTGCGCGACGCCGCGTCGGGCGCCCGCATCATCGACGACTGCTACAACGCGAGCCCCGAGTCCATGGCGGCCGGCCTCGATCTGGTCGCGCGCCTGGATGCGGCGGGTTCGCGCGTGGCCGTGCTCGGCGAGATGGGCGAGCTCGGCGAGGAGTCGGCCCGGCTGCACGGCCTCGTGGGCTCCTACGCCGCCGCCAAGAAGCTCGACCTCCTCATCTGCGTGGGCGGCGCTGCTGCTCGTGAGCTCGCCGCCGCGGCGAAGCTCATGGGGATGCCCGCTGACAGCATCTTCTGCGTGCCGACGCCCGAGGCGGCGCTCGCGCGCTGGGGGAACGTGTTCGGTCCCGGTGACCTCGTGCTCGTGAAGGGCTCGCATGCCGTCGGCCTCGAGCGCTTCGTAGAGGGGGTGATGGGCGATGCTCGGTAATCCCGCGTACCCCACGTACCAGTCGTTCATCGCCTTCGGTATCGCCGCACTCGTGGCGCTCGTGCTCATGCCGTTGTGGATCCGCGTGCTCAAGTACGAGCACATCGGCCAGCAGGTGCGCGCCGACGGCCCGCAGCGCCATCTCATCAAGCAGGGCACGCCCACCATGGGCGGGGTGGTGATCCTCACCGCCATCGTGGTGTCGAGCCTCATCATGGGCAGGCTCACCTGGGAGCTCATCCTCGTGCTCGCTGCGACGCTCGCCACGGGCGCCCTCGGCCTCATCGACGACGTCACGAGCGTGACGCACGGCCGCTCGCTCGGCCTCACGCCCCACGCCAAGATGATCGGCCTCACGCTCATCTGCGTCGCGTTCTGCTTGGCGGCCGTCAACCTCTGCGGGGTGGCGCCCGAGGTGCGCTTCCCGGGCGGCTTCGTCATCGACCTCGGCGTCCTTACCACCACACTCACGATCGGCGGCGCCGCGGTCCGGATCCCGTGGCTCTACGTCGCGTTCACCTGGCTTCTCATCGCAGGCCTCTCCAACGCCGTCAACCTGACGGACGGCCTCGACGGCCTCGCGGGCGGCACCTCCATGATCGCGATGCTTATCATGGCCGCCATCTCGTTTCTGCACGGCGACGTCAACCTCGCCATCTTCAGCGCGTCCTGCGCGGGCGCGTGCCTCGGATTCCTCTGGTTCAACTGCTATCCGGCGAGCATCTTCATGGGCGACACGGGCTCGCTCGCGCTCGGTTCCGCGTTCGCCTGCGTGGCCATCATGACCAACACCGAGATCGCCTCCCTCGTCATCGGGGGGCTCTTCATCGCCGAGGCGCTCTCCGTCATGATCCAGGTCGTGAGCTTCAAGGCCACCGGCAAGCGCGTGTTCCTCATGGCTCCCATCCACCATCATTTCGAGAAGCTCGGCTGGGCCGAGACCAAGGTCGTCATACGCTTCTGGATCGTGGCGGCCGCCTTTGGCGCGCTCGGTCTCGCGCTGTTCTTCCAACTCGGGTAAACGAAGGGTCGCTATCATGCCGCTTCCTCAAACCATGAGCCTGCTCGTGCTCGGCCAGGGCACGTCGGGTACCGATGTCGTCCGCTGGGCGCTCGCGCACCCCGAGCGCGTGTCCCATATCACGCTCTACGGCGGTGCCAAGAGCGCGCCCACGCCCGACACGCTCGAGCTCGAGCGCGCCGGGGTCGCATGCGTGTACGGCACCGAGGACGTGGCGGGCACCTACGACGTCTGCGTCGCGAGCCCCGGCATCTCCGAGTTCTCCCCGTTTTTCGCGAGCGCCCGCGCGCACGCGACCGAGGTCATGGGCGAGCCCGAGTTCGCCTACCGGCTCTCGCCCGAGCGCTGGATCGGAATCACGGGCACCAACGGCAAGACCACCACGACGGCGCTCACCGCCCACCTGCTCGAGGCGGCCGGTTGGGACGCCGACGCCGTGGGCAACATCGGCGACACGCCCACGAGCCGCGTCGACCACCGCGCGCCGGGTTCCTGGTTTGTGGCCGAGCTCTCGAGCTACCAGCTCGCCACCTCGAGCGAGCTGCACCCCCGCGTGGGCGTGCTTTTGAACATCACCCCCGACCACCTCTCCTGGCATCGCAGCCACGAGGCCTACGCCCGCGCCAAGTGCCGGCTGTTCCGTAACATGGGGGAGGGCGACCTCATCATCATCGATGCGGAGGACGAGGGCACGGCCGCCGTGCGCGCCCACATCGACGGCCCCGGCCGCCGCGTGCTCGAGCTCGGGCTCGCGGACACGGGCGCTGCCGACGCCGCCTTCGTGCGCGACGGGGTGCTCACGGTCCGCCTCGCCGGTGCGGAGACCGCGCTCGTGCGGGTTGACGAGCTCGGCATCGCCGGCGCCCACAACGTGCTGAACGCGCTCGCCGCCTCCGCGGCCGCGCTCTTTTTGGGGGCGGACGCCGCCCAGGTCGCCGCGGGCCTCATGACCTTCGCGGCGCTGCCGCACCGCATCGAGCCCGTGGGCACGGTCGACGGCGTGCGCTTCTACAACGATTCCAAGGCGACGAACACCGACGCCGTCGAGAAGGCGCTCACGGCTTTCCCCTCCGAGCGCGTGGTGCTGCTCCTCGGCGGGCGCGACAAGGGCACGCCCCTCGAGGAGTTCGCGCGCACGGTCCTCTCCTCCACGGTGGGTGCGATCGTCTGCTTCGGCGAGGCGCGCTCCCGCTTCCTCGAGGTGCTGCGCGCCACCGACGGCGCGTCCGAGATCGATCTGGCGGAGGCCGATGGCCTGCGCGATGCCGTCGACGTGGCCCGCACGCTCGCCAACCCTGGCGACGTCATCCTGCTGTCGCCCGCCTGCGCATCGTTTGACGAGTTCTCTGGCTTCGAGGAGCGCGGAGACGCGTTCCGCTCCTACGTCGCCCAGCTCGGCGGCGCTGCGGACGCGCGCTAGGGGTCCTCATGCCGATCTCCCGTCGCACAGAGGGCCGTCCGTCGGGCGCGCCCGATAGCGCGGCCGCCCCCGAGCGCGGCCGCCCGCGTCGCGTCCCGCACGACGCCTCGGAGCACTCCGCCCTCGGCGAGCGCCTCATCGCCGGTGTGCCCGCGCGCATCATGCGCCCCCGCCTCGCCTTCCTCGCGAGCCTCCTCGCCATCCTCGCCTTCGGCCTGCTCATGGTCTACTCGGCGTCCTCGGTCGAGGCGCTGTCCGAGTACGGGAGCTCGACGTACTTTCTCGTGCGCCAGGGCATCTTCATCGCCGTCGGCCTGGCGGGCATGCTGCTCATCGCGACCATCGTGCCGCTCGACTTCATGCGCTCGGGCGCCATGTGGGGCGTCTGGCTCGCATTCCTGTTCCTGCTCGTGGCGGTGCTCATCGCCGGCGAGGAGCGCGGCGGCGCCACGCGCTGGATCGTGATCGCCGGCCAGCAGTTCCAGCCCTCGGAGTTCGTCAAGCCGGTCGTCATCGTCACGGCGGCCAAGATCTTCTACGAGTACTACGAGGAGCGCTCGCTCGACACGGCCCGCTTCATCGCCATGCTCGGCGTCTGCGTGGCGCTGCCGCTCATGCTGATCATCGCCGAGCCCGACCTCGGCAGCTGCCTCATCATCGCCGGTACCGTCTTCGCCATGTGCTACTTCGCCGGGTTCAGCTACAAGGTCATCCTATCGGTGCTGGTGGCGGGCGTCATCGTGACGATCGCCTTCATCGTCTCGGCCGATTACCGCATGGCCCGCGTCAACTCCGACCCCTGGTCGGACCCGTACGACTCGGGCTACCAGGCGGTGCTCGCCATCATGGCGTTCGCCTCGGGCGGCCTGTTCGGCCGCGGCATCGGCAACTCCACCATGAAGTACCACTACCTGCCCGAGGCGCACAACGACTACATCCTCGCCATCATCGGCGAGGAGCTCGGCTTTTTTGGGATGCTCATCTTCTTTGCGGTCTACGCCCTCATGGTCTTCTCCATCTTCAAGATCGCCGAGCAGTCGCCGACGATTCAGGGTAAGCTCATCGCCTACGGCTCGGGCGTGCTCATCATGCTGCAGTTCCTCATCAACGCCCTGGGTATCCTGGGCGTCACGCCCATGACGGGCAAGACCATGCCCTTCATCTCCTACGGCGGCTCCTCCATGATCACCATGCTCGCCATCGCGGGCCTCGTGCTGCGCGTGTCGCTCGAGAGCAACCCGCGCACCGTGCACGATGTGTTCCGCGCGCGCATGGCCGTGGTGGGCGAGGGCGGACCGGACGGCCCGGACGGGGGAGGCCCGTATGGCGGCGAGGCCCCCGTCATCGAGGGGAGCACGGCCGGTCCGGCGCGGCGCCGCTCGGAGCGCTCGAGCGCCTTCTCCGTCGTGGACGGTGCGGGCGGCGCACCGTCGCGCCCGCGTCCGCCGCGCGGCGGTGCGCAGGCGCGGGGCGCGGCCGGCGACCCGGCGTCTCGCTACCGGTCGCGTGCCGACGCGCCCGCGGGCGGCTACGAGCGGATAAACTTAGACTACGACCCGGTGGCGCGGCTGCGCTCGCGCGACGGGTATGCCCCGCGCTCGGGCGGGCGCGCTGGAAGGAGTCGACGTGACAGATAGGCTGCGCATAGCGATTGCGGCGGGCGGTACGGCCGGCCATGTGAATCCCGCTCTGGCACTGGCGGAGTGCCTGCGCGACCGCGGGCATGCGGTCCGGTTCTTCGGTGAGGAGCGCCGGCTCGAGGGGCGCCTCGTGCCCGAGGCCGGCTTCGACTTCTTCCCCGTGCACGTGACGGGTTTCGACCGCCAGCGCCCCTGGACGCTCGCCACAGCGCTCGCACACCTCGCGCACGAGGAGCGCCGTCTCGCCAAGGCGTTTCGCGATGACGCGGACCTCGCGCCCGACGTCGCCATCGGATTCGGCGCCTACGTCGAGCTGCCGCTCATGCGCGCCGCCAAGCGCCTCCACATCCCCATCGCCCTGCACGAGCAGAACTCCGTGCCGGGCCTCGCCAACAAACAGACGGCGCGCGATGCGGCCCTCATCGCTATCGCCCAGCCCTCGGTGAAAGACGTGTTTCTGCGCGCCGGCGCCAAGGAGGGCGCCATCCGCTTCACCGGCAACCCCGTTCGCCGGCAGGTGCTCGCGGGCGACCGCGCCCGCGGACGCACCGCCGAGGGCGTGCCCGAAGACGGCATCCTGCTCGTCGTCTTCGGCGGGTCCCTCGGCGCCCATCACCTGAACGCCCGCATGGCCCAGCTCAAAGACGAGATCCTCGCCGACCCGCGCGTGCACGTGCTCCACTCCACCGGCGCCGAGGACTTCGAGGCGACGCGCGACGCCCTCGCCCTCACGCCCGACGAGGAGCGCCGCTACCACGTGCAGAGCTACATCGACGATATGGGCGACGTGCTCGCGGCGGCCGACCTCGTGCTCTCGCGCGCGGGCGCCTCGTCCATCGCCGAGATCGCCGCCCTCGCCGTGCCGGCCGTGCTCGTGCCGTACCCCTTTGCGACGGCGGACCATCAGACCACCAACGCGCACCTGCTCACCGATGCCGGCGCCGCGGTGATGTTCGCGGACGCTGATATCGACGGCAGGCCCTTCGCAGACGAGCTCTTGGGCCTTCTCGCCAGCGCCGACAGGCGCGCCGAGATGCGCGCGGCCGCGCGGGGGCTCAATCAGGCCGAGGCGGCGGAGCAGCTCGCCGACGCCTTGGAGGAAATCGCGCGCTGACGGCCGGTGCGGCCCCCGCGGGACGTGGCCGGCGGCGCAGCGAGAGCACCGCGCCGTCCAGCGACCCGCCGCCCTCCTCGCCAAGCCCCTCCATTTGCGCTAAAGTAGCATGCTGAACACATCCGGCCTCTTTGAGGGAGCATTCGCCATGGTAGACACCTCGACCCCATCCGCTACGCCCGCTTTCAAGCGCGCCCACTTCATCGGTATCGGCGGAGCGGGCATGAGCGGCATCGCGCTCGTCCTGCATGAGCGCGGCTACGCCGTATCGGGGTCGGACCTCAAGACCTCGCGCTACATCCGCCAGCTCACGCGCGCCGGCGTCGATATCCACATCGGCCACGCCGCCGAGACCATCGATGCGGTCAACCCGGACGTCGTCGTCGTCTCCACGGCCATCCCCGAGACGAACCCCGAGCTCGTCCGCGCCCGTGAGCTCGGCATCCCCGTGTGGCCGCGCGCCAAGATGCTCTCCGCGCTCGGCGAGGGCTACACGACGGTGGCCGTGGCGGGCACGCACGGCAAGACCACCACGTCCTCCATGGTCGCCACCATGCTCGACCGCATGGGGGAGGACCCGAGCTTCCTCATCGGCGGCATCGTCGAGGGGTACGACACCAACGGCAAGAACGGCTCGGGCCCCTTCTTCGTGGCCGAGGCCGACGAGTCGGACAGCTCGTTTCTCTATCTCAACCCGAGCGTGGTCATCGTCACCAACGTCGAGGCGGACCATCTGGACCATTACGGTTCGTTCGACGAGATCAAGCGCACCTTCGCAGAGTTCATGGGCCTCGTGGGGGAGGACGGCACCGTCATCGTGTGCGGCGACGACCCGGCGCTCGCCGAGCTCGCCCGCAGCACGGGCCGCCGCGTGGTGACGTACGGCTTCGAGGACGGAAACGACGTGGTCTGCGCCCCGCACGCGCATGCTGCGAGCATCGCCAACGCCGCGGCGGTCACGCTGGCGGACGGCCGCGCGCTCGACATCGAGGTTCGCAACAACCCCGGTCGCCACAACCTGCTCAACGCGACGGCCGCCCTCATCGTGGCGGACGTGCTCGGACTCGATGTCGAGGCGGCCGCGCGGGCCCTCTCGAGCTTCGAGGGCGTGCGCCGGCGCTTCACGCACGTGGGCGACGTGTCGGGCATCACCGTGGTGGACGATTACGGCCATCATCCCACCGAGATCCGCGCGACGCTCGCCGCCGCCAAGACGCTCGGCTACCGCCATGTGGACGTCGTCTTCCAGCCGCACCGCTACTCCCGCCTCGAGGCCTTCGCCGACGCCTTCGCCGACGCCTTCGCCGATGCCGACCGCCTCATCCTGATCGACGTCTTCTCGGCAGGGGAGATGCCCATCCCGGGCGTGACGAGCAAGATGCTCGCCGACCTCGTTGCCGCCCGTCACCCCGGCAAGGAGGTCCACTACGTGGCTGACCGCCTCGCCGTGAGCGAGGTGCTCGAGCGCGTGGTGGACGAGGGCGACCTTCTCATCACCATGGGCGCAGGCGACGTCACCACGGTCGGCCCGGAGTTCATCTCCCACCTCACGCGCCGGAAAGCCTAAGCGCGATGGGGCTCTTCAACGCGGTCATGGCGCTCTCGGGCGCCGCGGACACCGATCTCATCGAGCAGGAGCGCCTGGCGCGCCACACGAGCTACCGCATCGGCGGGAAGGCCGACCTCTTCCTCGTGTGCCATAGCTACCACGCCCTCCGCCGTGCCATCGACGTGCTCGGCGAGGAGGGGGTGCCCTGGGTCATCATCGGCAAGGGCTCGAACCTCCTCGTCTCAGACGAGGGTTACCGCGGCGCGGTCGTAACGCTCGGGCGCGAGTTCTCGCGCATGGTCGTGGCCGAGGACGGCGTCACCCTCACCGTCGGCGCGGGCGTGATTCTGGCGCGCCTCGTCAACGAGGCGCTCACGCGCGGGCTCACGGGGCTCGAGTTCGCCGTCGGCATCCCCGGCACCGTGGGCGGCGCCGTGTCCATGGACGCGGGCACGCGCACCGAGTGGATGGGCGCGGTGGTCGAGGACGTCCTCACCCTCAAGCCGGGCGCCGGACTCAGGCACTACGCGCACGACGACATCGTGTGGGGCTACCGCACCTCGACCCTTCCGCGCGACGAGATCGTGCTCGAGGTGACGGTCAAGCTCGCCCCGGGCGACAAGGCCAAGATCCGCTCCCGGATGGAGCGCGCCCTCGATAGGCGGCGGAAGACGCAGCCTCTGGGCAGCGCCTGCTGCGGCTCGGTCTTCAAGAACCCGCCCGACATGAGTGTGGGCAAGATGGTCGAGGACTGTGGATTGAAGGGTTTTTCCGTGGGCGGCGCCGCAGTCTCGCCCATTCACGGTAACTTTATCGTCAATACGGGGACCGCGCGCGCCGCCGACGTCGCGGCGGTCATTCAGAAGGTGCATGAGGAGGTACGAAGGGCGTATGGCGTCGAGCTCCAACCGGAAGTCAAATTCCTCGGTTTCTAAGGCCTCGAAGCCCACCTTCCGTCGTGCCGGCTCCAAGCCGGCTGCCGCCCGTCCCGCACCCGCGGTGAGCGCCGCCCCTCGGTCGGCGCAGAAGCCCATCTCCTCCTATACGGCGCGCACCCGCGTGGCGAAGCCCTCCGCCAAGCCGCGGAAGGCGCTCTCGGTTGCCCCGGCGCGCAAGCCCGCGCAGAAACCCGCCCCCCGCGCTGCCGTCAAGCCGCAGGCGCGGACCCGCAAGGCACCGCTCAAGGGGCCCGCGGCGACCCCGCGCGTGCAGAACGTGTCCGCCGCGCCCTCGCCGCAGCAGAAGCCCGCGCGCGGCGCCGCTCTCAAGAAGGCGGCGCGCCGCACGGCCCCGGGTACCGTGAGCACCGTTCCCGCCAAGGCCCGTCCCGCCCGCAAGGCGGCGGCCGGTCCCGCGGGCGCCCTCATCGGCTTTGTGGGGGGAGTGCTCGGCGGCGCCGTGCGCGTGGTCGGTAAGCTCCTCTCGGGCAAGGTCGTCGCGCTCGTCATCGCGGTCGCGCTCCTTCTCGGCATCGGCGGCATCGTCGTCGTCAACTCGCCGATCTTCGCCGCGACCGACATCCAGATCGAGGGGAGCGAGCACGTGAGCGCCGAGGCGGCGCGCCAGCTCATCCAGGTGCCGGAGGGCACGACGCTCTTGAACGTCGATACGGCCGCGCTCACCGCCGAGCTCTCCGAGAACCCGTGGGTGAGCGGGGTCACGGTGGAGCGTGAGTTCCCCCACACGCTGCGCATCACGCCCACGGAGCGCGCGGTCGCCGCCATCGTCTACATACCCTCCGACGACATCGCCTGGGCGATCGGAGATGATGCGTGCTGGATCGCGCCCGTGTCGCTCTCGGTCACGGTGGACGCCGAGGGCAACGTGGTGGATGCCGTGCCGGGCGACGGCGACACGGCGACCGACGCCGCGGCGACCCAGCAGCTCACCGGCGTCGACGCCGCCCGCGCACTCGCCCGCGCCGACGGTGCGGTCCTCTTCACGGATGTTCCGGCCGATGTGGAGCCCTCCACGGGGCGCGAGGTCACCTCCGACGTGGTGCTCGCCGGGCTCGCGTACGCCAACGGGTTCTCGGACGGCTTCATCGCCCAGATCCAGAGCCTGTCGCTGCCCTCCGTCGACGCCATAACCGCCTATCTCGACTCCGGGGTCGAGGTCTCGCTCGGCTCACCCGAGGATATCGCCACCAAGGAGCGGGTCGTCACGCGCCTGCTGGAGCAGCAGCAAGGGGTCACCTACGTCAACGTGCGCGTCCCCGACAACTACACGTTTAGGAGCGCCCCCGCCGTTTAAGGTTTCACGAATCGGTGAACGGTAGCGGGTGCTACCTGCGCTTCTGGTGAGGTGTTCACAAAAAGTGCCCGAGCATTTGACGTTGACCTGCACTTTGTGCAAATATAAGCGGGTTTACCTCGCACTTTAATGTAAACTTGAAGGTTAAGGTTACTACGTCAGCCAGAACATGGCTCAGGCCGGCACATCGGAGGACCGCATGCACGAGAACGAGATCAACAACTATCTTGCCGTCATCAAGGTGGTCGGCGTCGGCGGCGGCGGAACCAACGCGGTCAACCGCATGATCGAGGAGGGCATCCGCGGCGTCGAGTTCGTCGCCATCAACACCGATGCCCAGGCGCTCGCCATCTCCGACGCCGACATCAAGGTCCACATCGGCACCGACATCACCCGCGGCCTCGGCGCGGGCGCCAACCCCGAGATCGGCCGCAAGTCCGCCGACGAGAGCCGCGACGACATCAAGGAGGCGCTCGCCGGCGCCGACATGGTGTTCATCACCGCGGGCGAGGGCGGCGGCACCGGTACCGGTGCGGCGCCCATCGTGGCCGACATCGCCATGAACGACATCGGCGCGCTCACGGTCGCCGTCGTGACGAAGCCCTTCACCTTCGAGGGCCGCAAACGCAAGAAGTCCGCTGAGGAGGGCATCAACACCCTCTCGCAGAGCGTCGACACCATGATCGTCATCCCCAACGACAAGCTGCTCGACATCGCCGAGAAGAAGACGACCATGCTCGAGGCCTTCTCGATGGCGGACGCCGTCCTCTCCCAGGGCACCCAGGGCATCACCGACCTCATCACCGTCCCGGGCGTCATCAACCTCGACTTCGCCGACGTCAAGACCATCATGAAGCAGGCCGGCACCGCCATGATGGGCATCGGCACGGCCTCCGGCGACACGCGCGCCGTGGACGCCGCCCAGCAGGCCATCTCGAGCCCGCTGCTCGAGAGCTCCATCGACGGCGCCACCCGCGTGCTCCTCTCCATCGCCGGCTCCAAGGACCTCGGCATCCAGGAGATCAACGACGCCGCCGACCTCGTGGCGAACGCCGTCGACCCCGAGGCCAACATCATCTTTGGTACCGTGGTGGACGAGTCCCTCGGCGACCAGGTGCGCATCACCGTCATCGCCACCGGCTTCTCCGATGCCAACGTGAGCCGTCAGGACGAGCTCTTCTCTGCCTCCAAGGCGAGCGAGAGCGCCCCGTCGCGCGCTGCGTCCTCCGCCCCTGCGGCGGCGCCCGCGAGCCGTACCATCGGTGGCGAGCAGGTCCACAACTTCGGCAACGATCAGTTCGAGCTGCCCGACTTCCTGAAGCGCGGCAACTTCTAAGATTTCGATTGCGCAAGCGCAGGGGGCGCCTCGGGTCATACGATCCGGGGCGCCCTGCGCTATCGCGGGCGCGTGCGGACGCTGCCCCGGGGCGTTCTGGTGAGAGGAGAGGGTGCATGATGGCGGACTTCGGTCTTACGCGAACCGATCATAAGGGCGTGGTGCTCAACGAGGCGCGAGTCGGCGCGGTGAGCCTCGCGTTCACCGAGCGCACGGGCGGCGTCTCGGAACCGCCTTTCCGCTCGCTCAACCTCGGTGCGCATGTGGGCGACGACCCCGCGGCGGTCGCCGAGAACCGTCGCCGCGCCCTCGCGGCGCTGGGCTGCGCCGACCTGGCCGATCGCCTGCTCGTGCCCAACCAGGTGCACGGCGACGCGGTCGCCCGGGTCCGCGCGGGAGACGCCGCCGAGCTCGCCCGCGTGCGCAAGGAGATAGCCGCAGGCGCCGACGCCATCGTCTGCACGGCCCCCCGCGTCCCCGTCCTCCTCAACTTCGCCGACTGCGTCCCCGTGATCCTCGCGTGCGATACGGGCTTTGCGGTCGTCCACTCCGGCTGGAAGGGGACGATCGCCGCCATCGCGGGCAAGGCGGCGCGCGTGCTCGCCGAGACCGCGGGCGTGAGCACGGGCGACCTCGTCGCCTTCGTGGGCCCCCATATCACCGCCGATGCCTATGAGGTCTCCGATGAGCTCATAGGCCGGTTCCACGCGCGTTTTGGGGCGGTGGTCCCGCCGGAGGGAGCCACGCGCCTGCTCGATTTGGGCGGCTGCATCCGCGCTGCGCTCGAGGAGGCGGGCGTCTCTGCGGCGCGCATCGTCGACCCCGACCTCTCCACGGTCCGCGAGAACGACCGCTTCTTCTCCTATCGCGCCGAGCACGGCCGCTGCGGCAGGCACGGCGCGCTCGCGGTCCTCAGCGCCTAAGCGGCGGGTCGGGGTGTTACTTCCCGTAACGGTGCCCTTACAAAACTCTGACACCCGATTACTAGACTTGAAGGCGTATGCGAAGGGTAACGACACGGGCGCAGAGCCCGGCATCCGATTGGAGTCTAGAACATGCGCAAACTCTTCTCCCGCCAGCTCATCGAGGCGCGTCACGAGATGCTCTCCATCTACGAGGCCATCGATGTCACGCTCCACGACGCGGTCAAGTCGTTCGTCACGGATGACAAGAAACTTGCGAGCAAGACCAAGAAGCAGGCGCTGCGCATCGATGCCCGCTGCGCGAACCTCGAGGCCGTGTGCTACAACCTCATCGCCACGCAGGGCCCTGTCGCGTCCGACTTCCGCCTGCTTCAGACCATCATCTACACCAACTTCTGCCTGCAGCGCATGTGCGACAAGGTCCGTCGCATCGCCCGCGCCGCCCAGCACAAGGTGACCTCCGACATCGAGCTGCCCGCCGAGCTCATCGACCTCGTCGAGCAGGAGGCCGCGAGCGTCTACAAGGTGCTCGGCACCGCGGCCTCCGTCCTCGTGACGAACGACCTCGGGCTCCTGCGCACCCTGAACGCACAGGAGGAGGACACGCACGGTATCTACGAGGAGTTCTTCCGTGCCTACAACCGCATGGCCGCCATGCAGCTCTCCGATGACCGCTCCTACGACGACCTCCGCCGCGTCATCATGGCCTCGCGCTACCTCGACCGCTGCGCGCAGTATGCCATCGACGCCGCCGGCCGCATCACGTTTTTGCTCACCGGCCAGCGCTGGAGCGCGGCGGACATTGCCGGCATCGACGAGGAGGAGCTCGAGGGCATGCGCGTCCCGTCCGGCGAGGGCATCATCCTGCGTCCGGCCGCAGACGCCTCCTACATCGCCGCCATCCCCGCCGACGAGCTCACCCCCGAGGTCGTGGCCCTCGTGGGCCAGCCCGACGAGGACGATGACGAGGACGACGAGGACGACGAGGACGACCTCGCGTAGGTGACGACGCGCCTTTCCGTCCGGCAGGCCCCGGGCGGCGCGTATGTGCCGTCTTCGTAAACCTTTGCGCGCCGAGGGCGCGGTGTCCGCTGGGGCGCCGCGCCCTTTGCTAGTATGGGGCGGGGCGAAAGGCGCCCGGAGGCTAAGAGGTGGTTATGGATATTCCCGAGGGATACGAGGCATATTTCGGGGGCGTTGCGAGGCGCCGTGCGGAGATTTCCGCGCGCGTCGAGGCAGCGCTCGACCGGGCGGGGCGCGCGCACGACGCGGCGCGGCTCGTCGCCGTTTCCAAGACGGTCGGGGTGCCTGAGGTGCTGTGCGCCATCGCTGCCGGCTACCGGCATTTCGGCGAGAACCGGCCTCAGGAGCTCGCGCGCAAGCTCGAGGGGCTCGAGGCGGTCCCCGGCCTGCCCGCCCTGCGCTTCGACATGATCGGGAACCTCCAGAAGAACAAGATCAACGCCGTGCTGGGGCGCGCAGCCCTCATCCACTCGGTGAGCTCGCTCCATCTCGCGCGCGCCATCGCCGAGCGCGCGGCGCGGCGCATCGACGAGGGCGCCTCGGTGTCGCCGCAGGACGTCCTTCTGGAAGTCAACATCTCCGGGGAGGCCTCCAAATCGGGCTTCGCGCCCGACGAGCTCCGCTCCGCGATGGACGAGTTGCAGGGACTTCGTGGAATTCGCCTGCGCGGTCTTATGACCATGGCGCCGCGCGGGGATAAGGATAGGGCCCGGCGTACGTTCTCGGGCCTGCGGGCGCTCCGGGACGAGCTTGAGGGCGCCTATCCGTCCCTCGACCTCTCCGAGCTCTCTTGCGGGATGAGCGAGGACTTCGAGGCGGCGCTCGAGGAGGGCTCGACGCTCATACGGCTGGGCAGGGTGGTTTTTGACCCCGCCTTTGAGCTAGAATAGCAGGTACGCGGTTTTGTCCGGCGCGCGCCGGCACCGCAACGAGATTCGCACTCCATGTGGGGGAGTTGAGACACGTGGGATTGTTTGACGAGATCAAGAGCCGCCTTCCCTTCGGGCAGCAGGCCGACTACGGCCAGGATGCCTACGCCGGCGACGGGTACGACGACGGCTATGATGACGGCTACGGCTACGACGACGGCTACGATGCGCAGGACGGCGCCTACGGGCAGGCCCAGGGCTACACGCCGCAGCATCAGAGCGAGCCCGAGAGCAACGGCGTGCTCGGCCAGACGCGCCGCGGCGAGGCGGAGTCCGTCGCCGTCTACACGCGCTCCGGCAAGCTCGTCGGCGACGCCGACCGTCACGCCACCACGTACAACCCGCCGGCGCGCTCGCACGACGAGTACCGCCCCGGCGCCTATGACACCCCGTCGAGCTATGCGGCGCAGTCGCGCACCCGTGCCGCCGCGGTGCCTGCCCCCACTGCCACCGAGAGCCATGCGGCAGCGATTCTGAACGCCACTCCGCAGCTCCCCATCTTCGAGCTCCGACCCGAGAGCTACGATGATGTGGAGACGGTGGTGCGCCGCGTGCGCACCAAGCAGCCCGTCGCCCTCATCTTCGTGGGCGTGCGCACCGAGGTCGCAAAGCGCGTGCTCGACTTCAGCTATGGCTTCGCCTGCGGCCTCGGGGCATCGGTGCGCGAGATCGGCGACCGCGTCTTCGTGGTGTTGCCGCAGGGTTGCGAGGTCACCGAGTCCGATATGGCCAAGCTCCGCGCCGACGGCTACCTCAAGTAACAGGGGCTGATCACCATTTATCAAATCGCACAGCTGGTAAGCACGCTCGTAAACTTCTACGAGACGCTCATCCTCGTCTACATCATCCTCACCTGGTTCCCCCTGCGCGAGGGGAGTTTCGTCTACGACGTCGGCATGGTGCTGCGCTCGCTCTGCGAGCCGTTCCTCTCGCTCTTCCGGCGCATCATCCCGCCCATGGGCGGCATCGACTTCTCGCCGGTTATTGCAGTTCTTGCGTTAAACGTCATCGCCCGTTTGGTAATAGGTATACTGTACTAGACGCAAGCCCCGGGCGAAGCGTGTCCGGGCAACGCGAGGTAAAGGAGTTTCTCTCATGGCTATCACCCCTCAAGACATTCAGGCCCAGACGTTCTCCGAGGCCAAGCGCGGTTACGATCCCGCCGAGGTCGACGTGTTCCTCGAGCAGCTCGCTTCCGAGGTTGACGCCATGCTGTCCAAGATTGTCGATTTGAAGGGTCGCCTCACGGCGACCGAGCAGCAGCTCGCCGACGCTCAGGCCCAGCTCGCCGCCCAGCCCGCGGTCGCCCCGGCGCCCGCGCCCGCCCCGCAGCACGATTGCTCCGCCACCGAGCGCCAGATCTCCGCGGCGCTCATCGCCGCCCAGCAGACCGCCGACCAGATCGTCGCCGACGCCCAGCAGAATGCCCAGCGCATCTGCGACGAGGCTGATGCCAAGGCGCGCGACGTCATCCGTCAGGCGCTGCAGGAGAAGCAGAACGAGCTCGCCGAGATCGACCGTCTGAAGGCCTCCCGCGAGGAGTTCAAGAGCGAGTACCTGAAGCTCATCCAGCACTTCATGGACGATGCGCAGAACGCTTTCCCGTCCGACCTGCTGGCCTCCACGCCCGTGGGCTCCGCCGCCGCTCCGGTTGCCGCCCCCGCACCCGAGCCGGCTCCCGCCCCGGTCGCGGCCCCCGAGCCCGCGCCGGTCGCCGACCCGTTCGCCCCGCTCGACAACTTCGGGATGGACGACCTCGACTAACGGTTGAAACGGCCGTCATTTTTCTGAGACGCATGCGCCCCGCCCTGTGCGGGGCGTTTTTGTTTGCCGTGCGCCCGCGCGGGGCATAAGGGGACTAATCGCGGGCGCCTCCCGAGGGGCGTCCGCTCGAAGAGGGGAGTCGCGTATGGGAAGATCGTTCGGCGGCGGAGGCCGGTCGGGTGGCGGCGGTGGATTCCGCGGCGGCGGTCGCAGCTTCGGCGGGTTTTCCGGCGGTAGAAGAAGCGGCGGACGCAGCTTCGGCGCGGGGCCGTCAGGGCCGCGCGGCGGCTGGGGCTTCACGCCCCCGCGCCCGCCGCGCCGGATCTACGGCGGGGGCGGCAGCGGTCTCTGGCCGTTTCTCGCCGGCATGAGCGTGGGGCGGAGCCAGAGCCGTGCCGCGGGCGGCGCGCGGGGGACGTCGCAGGCCGCCGGGGGAGACGGGTCTCCTGAGGCCAACGGCTGCGCCAAGGGATGCCTCGCCGCCATCGTCCTCGCCATCGTCGTCATCGTCATTACCATGGCGTTCGGTTCGTTTGCCTCGTGCGCGCGCAGCGATGGGTCGGTCGGTGCCTCAACGCACCAGCGCGAGGCGCTCGCCGCCGGCACGGCCGTCGAGACGGGGTACTACACCGATGAGTCGGGTGACTGGATCCGCGACTCGGCAGCGCTCGAGCGCGGCCTCGAGACGTTCTTCGCCGAGACGGGCGTGCAGCCCTACGTCTACATCCTGCCCAACGGCACGTCGACGTCGGAGTCGGAGCTTGCCGCGCGCGCGGAGGAGCTCTACGACGAGCTCTTTACCGACGAGGCTCACTTCCTGCTCGTCTTCTGCGATGACGGGCAGGGGTCCTACACGTGCGGCTACGCCGTCGGCTCGGCGGCAAAGACCATCATGGACGATGAGGCGATCGGCATCCTCGCCGACTATCTCGACCGCAACTACCAGGACCTCTCCTTAAGCGAGGAGGAGATCTTCGCCGATACGTTCGCGCAGACGGCCGAGCGCATCATGCAGGTCACGACCTCGCCGGTTGTCTATATCGCCGGCGCCGCAGCGGTCGTGGCGATCGTCGCGCTCGTCATCTACCTCGTGCGCCGCCGCAGCCAAGAGCGTGCGGCGGAGCGCGCGCACGTGGAGGAGATGCTCAACACCCCGCTCGAGACGTTTGGGGACCAGAAACTTGACGACCTGGAGGAGAAGTACCGCTGACACCGTTTGTTGAACCGCCCGCCACATACCTGGTTGCGCGGTAGTCGATGGGGTACAAGAGGGTCTAATCGCGCGCCGCACAAGCTGCGCGCCCGGAGCGGCCGCACGGCCGCGTGAGGAGGAGCCCAAGATGGGGATGCTCGAACGTTTTGCTGACATCATCAAGGCCAACGTGAACGACCTGCTCGACCGTGCCGAGGACCCGGCGAAGATGGTCGACCAGTATCTGCGCGACCTTGCCGAGTCGCTCGCGGAGGTGAAGGAGGAGACCGCCGGCGTCATGGCCGAGGAGGCGCGCTGCGCCCGTGCCGTCTCTGAGAACCGCGCCGAGGTGGAGAAGTACGAGGGGCTCGCGCGCCGTGCGCTCCAGGCAGGCAATGAGGACGACGCCCGCACCTTCCTCGCCAAGAAGCAAAAGCTCGAGGCGGCGGGCGAGGGTCTTGCCGCCGCCGCGGCGGCGGCGCATGAGAACGCCGAGAAGATGCGCGCCATGCACGACAAGCTCGTGTCCGACATCGAGGAGCTCCGCGGGCGCCGCGAGGCCATCAAGGCCAAGGTCGCCGTGGCCAAGACGCAGGACAAGGTCAACCGGGTATCGTCGGCGGGCGACGGTGCCGCCGCTGCCATGAGCGCCTTCGATCGCATGGAGGCGAAGGCCGACGAGATGCTCGACCGGTCCAACGCCATGAGCGAGCTCGATGCCGAGCCGATCGATGCCGCGGCCGCCCTTGAGGAGAAGTACGCCGCCGCGGGCGCGACGGCGGCCGTCGACGACGAGCTCGCCCGCCTCAAGGAGGAGATGGGGCTCTAGCGCCCATCGCTGAGGTCCGTCTCGGCGCGGGCGGCGCGCGCATGCGTCCGCTCGCTCGACAATCCCGTGGATTCGGTGCCCGCCCGCACGCCCGCCGGCGGGCACCGTGCTACAATGCTCACGCGAAGCGGGCCAGACGGTCGCGCGTGCGGGCTCGTCCCGCGCGTGAGGAAAGTCCGGGCTCCACAGGGCAGCATGCTGGCTAACGGCCAGGCGGAGCGATCCGACGGAAAGTGCCGCAGAAAAGAAGACTCCCACCTGCGCGCGAGCGTAAAGGGAAAAGCTGAAACGGTGGTGTAAGAGACCACCAGCGTCGCGGCGACGCGACGGCTGGGTAAACCCCATGCGGAGCAAGCGCGAATAGGAGCGCCATGGGCCGGCCCGGTCCGCGCTCGGGTAGCGTGCGAAGAGCGACGCGGCAACGCGTGCGCCAAGATAAATGACCGTCCGCGACAGAACCCGGCTTATAGGCCCGCTTCGCATCCTTCCGGTTATCCAAACGTAAGGCAAATGTAAGGTCTTCGTAAGCTACGCACACCCGGGGTTAGTAAAAGAGCTGCATATAGGCCCAGAACAGCGGAGAGAGGCCTCCAGCTGCCTCAGCAAAATGTCAGCTCAGCATCAGAATGGCGTCAAGAATCGCTAAAATAAGCAGCGGTTGTGTCAGACGCGCGCCACCCGCGGCCGCGTGAGGGAAAAGAGCATACGTGGACTTCTCATTGACGCTGTTTCTGCAGGAGGTCGTATCGAACCCGATACTCGCGATCACCGTCCTGCTCACCCTCGGTGTTATCTTTGTAAACGGTTGGACCGACGCCCCTAATTCCATCGCGACCTGCGTGACGACGCGCTGCATGAACGCCCGTCCCGCCATCATCATGAGCGCCATCTTCAACTTTCTCGGCGTGCTCATCATGACGCACCTGAACGCGTCGGTCGCCGCCACCATCTCCAACATGGTCGACTTCGGCGCGAACACGCACATCGCCCTCGTGGCGCTCTGCGCGGCCCTCTTCTCCATCGTCGTGTACAGCGTGGGTGCCTCCATCTTCGGCATCCCCACGAGCGAGAGCCACTCGCTCATCGCCGGCCTCACCGGCGCGGCGCTCGCCACCCAGGGCGGTCTCGACGGCGTCAACATGAACGAGTGGGTGAAGGTCCTCTACGGCCTCGTGCTGAGCCTCGCCATCGGCTTCGCCCTCGGCTGGGGCATCTGCAAGGGGCTCACGCTGCTCTGCCGCAACATCGACCGCCGCCGCGCCAACGGCTTCTTCACGGGCGCGCAGATCTTCGGCGCGGCCGCCATGAGCTTCATGCACGGCGCCCAGGACGGCCAGAAGTTCATCGGCGTGCTGCTGCTCGGCGTCGCGTTCTGTAACGGTCAGCCCGATGTCTCGGGTGCGGTCATCCCCGTGTGGCTCATGATCCTCTGCTCGACCGTCATGGGCATCGGCACCTCGGTCGGCGGCGAGAAGATCATCAAGTCCGTGGGCATGGACATGGTCAAGCTCGAGAAGTACCAGGGGTTCTCTGCCGACCTCGCGGGCGCCATCTGCATCCTCATGTCCACCGTCTTCGGTATCCCCGTCTCCACGACGCACACCAAGACCAGCGCCATCATGGGCGTCGGCGCCGTGAAGCGTCTCTCCGCCATCAACTTCACCGTGGTGCGCGACATGGTCCTCACCTGGATCTTCACGTTCCCGGGCTGCGGCCTCATCAGCTTCATCATGGCCAAGGTCTTCCTGATGGTGTTCTAGCTCACCGCTCATTCGCTCCGTTTGTGCGCCCACGGCGCACGTGTTAGCAACGTCTCTGGTCGATACCGGGAAGGATGTATCCACATGGCACGGAAAAACGACGCGTTCTATTTCGATTCGTTCCGCAAGCACGCACAGCTCTCCTGCGAGGCAGCGAAGCTCCTCGCCGAGGTCATGCGCACGTACGACCCCGCCGACTTCCATCAGGCGGTCGATAAGATGCATGCCATCGAGCAGCAGGCGGACGAGGTCAAGCACGAGATCAACGACGCGCTCATCACCGCGTTCGTGACCCCCATCGAGCGCGAGGACATCGCGATGCTCTCCGAGAACCTCGACACGGTGACCGATCGTATCGAGGGCGTGCTGCACCGCCTGTATTTCGACAACATCACCGAGATTCGACCGGACGCCCTCGAGCTCGTCCAGATGATCGAGCGCGCCTGCACCGAGATGTGCGCGCTTCTCGACGACCTGCCGCAGTTCAAGCGCTCCAAGACCCTGCGCGCCCACGTAATCGCCATCAACGACACGGAGGAGGAGGCCGACCACGCCTACATCCGCGCCATGCGCAAGCTCCACACCACCGAGACCGACGCCCTCAAGGTCTATGGCTGGCATGAGGTCTACACGTTCCTCGAGTACTGCGTCGACAGCTGCGAGCATGTGGCCGACACGGTGAGCAGCATCGTCATGAAGAACAGCTAACCGGCTGCATCGCTACGGTGGGGGAGGCCCCGTCCCGTTCGTCTTGAGGTACGCTTCGCAAAAACCTCGAGACGAACGGGGCGGGGCCTCCCTGCGTTACGCTGCAGTTCGGTACAATACCGAGCGACGGCCGCGCGGCTAATCGCAAATGGCGGCGTCGCGGGACCGTGTGGTTGCAAGGAGGGTGTCGTGGAGAGCTATAGGACGCTTCGCGAGGGCGCGGAGGCCACCGGTGAGTTCGAGGACCGGCGGAGCCGCTTTATCGCGCAGCTCGTGCACGCGGCGAGCGAAAAGGATGCGGCGGCGCACGTGGCCGCCGTGCGCGCGCGCCATTACGATGCGCGCCACAACGTGCCCGCCTGGATCCTCGCAGACGGTACGGAGCGGGCGAGCGACGACGGCGAGCCCCAGCGCACGAGCGGCCTGCCCACCCTCGAGGTGCTGCGCGGCGCGGGCCTGAAGGATGTCTGCTGCGTGACGACCCGCTACTTCGGCGGGACGCTCCTCGGACCGGGCGGGCTGGTGCGCGCCTATACGGCGGCGGCGCAGGCGGCGGTTGCAGCGGCGGGCGACGCGGGCCTGATCGTCGAGATGACGAGCGTGGTGCCGATCGCGCTCGACGTAACCTATGCCCAGTACGACCAGGTGCGCGATGTGGTGGAGCGCACGGGCGGGAAGGTGGCGGACACCGCCTTCACCGACACGGTCTGCCTCTCGCTTGTGTACCGGGAGGGGGAGGAGGCCGCGTTTCTCGAGGCGGTGCGCGAGCGCTTCAACGCCGCGCTCCGCCCTGAGGTGGGGCCTCGCCGCTTCGCCGAGTTTTAGCGACCATCTGGTACTCCGGTAAAAACGAGAACGGGGCCCCTCCTTTCTGGGAGGGGCCCCGTCGCATAGGCGGAAACGAGGAATCGATGTCCCAGGGGGACGATTTAGCCCTGGTAATCCACGACGTCGATCCAGCTCATGAGGAAGTCCTCATCGACCTTGCGGCCGCGTGCGAGCTCGGAGGCAGCGACGATGCTCATCCACTGGCGGACGATCTGCATGGGCATGTCGGCGCGCTCGCAGTAGAGCTCGAGGTAGGCGTCGGCCTGCTCCTTGGACTGGAGGGCGAAGAGCAGGTAGGTCATGGCCGCGTCGGAGGCGGGGGAGCCCTGCGTGGCGTGCGCCCAGTCGCAGACATAGAGCTCGCCGTCCTCGCCGACGATGACGTTGCTCGGGTTGAAGTCACCGTGGCAGACATAGCCCTTGGACTTGAGGCCGTTCAGGCGCTCGAGCAGGTTGTAGCGCGTGGTGGCGTTGATCTGATCGAGCGAGTTGATCATGCGGGTGTACTTGTCGAACTGACGGTTGAGCTGGGTGCAGGTGTACCCGTTGATCTCGATCTGCAGATCGACGAACTGCTCGAGATACTCTCCGAAGCGCTGGGGCTCTGCCTGCATCTTCTCGGCGAGGGTGACGCCGGGGACCTTGCTCGTGATGAGCGCCCAGCCGCCATTGTCCAGCTGTGTGACCTCCAGGGCGCGGGGGCTGCGGATACCGGTCTCGTTGATGCGCGCGAGGTTCAGCGCCTCGTTAAAGATGTCGGAGACGGGCTTGTTCTCGTTGAACACCTTGGCGATCTTGTCGCCGAGGTCGTACACGGTCTTGTTGCCGCGGTGGACGATCTCGACCTTCGAATCGGGGAGAAGCATGACGTTACCGTCCTTTCATCGTTCGTTGGGAACCTTTGGCTCTATGTTACCCCGTTGCAAAAAGCGCCGTCCGCAAGATGGGGCGAACGGCGCTTTGCATTAGGTGAACGACGTGCGTTCAGATAAGCGGGCGCTTACGCCTCGTAGGACTGCGGCTCGCGGCCGTAGTACGCGTCGAGGAAGAGCTCCTTGATCTCGCTCATGAGCGGGTAGCGCGGGTTGGCGCCCGTGCACTGGTCGTTGAACGCGTTCTCGGTCATCTCGTCGAGCGTCTCGAGGAAGTACTTCTCGTCGACGCCGTACTCGGCGATGGTCTTCTTGATGCCGATGGTCTCCATGAGCTGCTCGAGCTTGGCGATGAAGTTCTCGAACACCTCGCGGTCGTCGGCGCCGGTGCAGCCGGCGTAGCGGCCGAGCTCGGCGTAGTCATGCAGCGCGTGCGGGTACTGATACTGCGAGAAGGTGCCCATCTTGACGGGCTTCTCGGCGGCGTTGTAGCGCATGACGCGGGTCAGGATGACGGCGTTGGCGATGCCGTGCGGCAGGTGATGGTAGGCGCCGAGCTTGTGGGCCATCGAGTGGTTGAGGCCCAGGAAGGCGTTGGCGAAGGCCATGCCGGCGAGGCAGGAGGCGTTGTGCATCTCCTCACGGGCGTGCGGGTCCTTGGCGCCGTTCTCGTAAGCGGACGGCAGGTTCTCGAAGACGAGCTTCACGGCGCGCATGGAGAGGCCGCGCGTGTAGTCGGAGCTCATGATCGAGACGTAGGACTCGATGGCGTGGGTCATGACGTCGATGCCGGAGGCGCAGGTGAGGCCCTTGGGCGCGGTCATGGCGTTGTCGACGTCGACGATGGCCATGTTCGGCATGAGCTGGTAGTCGGTGATGGGCCACTTGAGGCCGGTCTCGGCATCGGTGATGATGGCGAACGGCGTGACCTCGGAGCCGGTGCCCGAGGAGGTCGGGACGGCGACGAAGTAGGCCTTGTTGCCCATCTCGGGGAAGGTGTAGACGCGCTTGCGGATGTCCATGAAGTCCATGGCCATATCCTCGAAGTTCGCCTCGGGGTGCTCGTACATGAGCCACATGATCTTGCCGGCGTCCATAGCCGAGCCGCCGCCGACCGCGATGATGAGGTCGGGCTCGAAGAGCTTCATGCGCTCGACGCCCTTCATGGCGTCCTGCAGGCGCGGGTCGGGCTGGATGTCATAGAAGGCATCGTGGGCGACGCCGAGCTCGTCGAGCTTCTCCTCGATGGCGCGGCAGTTGCCGTTCTTGTAGAGGAACTGGTCGGTGACGATGAAGGCGCGCTTCTTGCCCATCGTGCGGCCGAGCTCCTCGATGGCGACGGGCGTGCAGCCCTTCTTGAAGTAGATCTTCTCGGGAGCGCGGAACCACAGCATGTTCTCGCGGCGCTCCGCCACGGTCTTGATGTTCAGCAAGTGCTTCACCCCAACGTTCTCGGAGACGGAGTTGCCACCCCAGGAGCCGCAGCCCAGCGTGAGGGACGGCTTCATGGCAAAGTTGTAGAGGTCGCCGATGCCACCCTGCGAAGACGGGGTGTTGATGACGATACGGCAGGCGGCCATGGTCTCCTGGAAGAGCTCGATCTTCTCCTTCTCGGCGGGATGCACGTAGAGCGAGGCGGTGTGGCCCGGGCCACCGGCGAGCACGAGGTGCTCGGCCTTGTCGACGGCCTCCTGGAAGTCCTTCGCGTGGTACATGGCGAGCACCGGCGAGAGCTTCTCGTGGGAGAACTCCTCCTTGAGCGGATCGGTGGAGGTGCACTCGACGATCAAGATCTTGGTCTTGGCCGGGACCTTGATGCCGGCGAGCTCGGCGATCTGGGGAGCGGGCATACCGGGGATGCGGTGATCGAGGGCGCCGTTCTTGAACATGGCGGCACGCAGGGCCTCGACCTCTTTGCCCTTCTTGACGAAGTAGCAGCCGCGGTACTGGAACTCGGCTTTGACCGCGTCGTAGACGGAGTCAAGGGCGGTCACAGACTGCTCCGAGGCGCAGATCATGCCGTTGTCGAAGGTCTTGGAGTGGATGATGGAGTTGACGGCGAGCTTGATGTCGGCCGTGTCGTCGATGACGACGGGCGTGTTGCCGGCGCCGACGCCGAGGGCGGGCTTGCCGGAGGAGTAGGCGGCCTTCACCATGCCGGGGCCACCGGTGGCGAGGATGATGTCGACATCGCTCATGAGCTTGTTGGTGAGCTCGAGGGAGGGTTGGTCGATCCAGCCGATGATGCCCTCCGGCGCGCCGGCCTTGACGGCGGCGTCGAGCACGACCTTGGCGGCGGCGATGGTGCACTTGGCCGCGGCGGGGTGCGGGGAGATGATGATGGCGTTGCGGGTCTTCAGGCAGATGAGGCACTTGAAGATCGCGGTGGAAGTGGGGTTGGTGGTGGGGATGACGGCGCCCACGATGCCGATGGGCTCGGCGACCTTGGTGATGCCGTAGGCCTCGTCACGCTCGACGACGCCGCAGGTCTTGGTGTTCTTGTACGCGTTGTAGATGTACTCGGCGGCGTAGTGGTTCTTGATGACCTTGTCCTCGACGATGCCGCGGCCGGTATCCTCGACCGCGAGCTTTGCCAGCGGGATGCGCTGCTTGTTGGCAGCCATGGCGGCCTCGTAGAAGATCTTGTCGACCTGCTCCTGCGTGTAGGTGGCGAAGACCTTTTGGGCCTCACGCATGTGCGCGAGCTTGGCCTCGAGGGCATCAACGGAGTCGATGACCTCCGGTGCGGCGGCTACCGCGTTCTTTTTCACCATGTGTCTCTCCTTGCGACTGGTGACTTACCCTACAGTCCAGATTTTAGCAAGTATGTCTTCGGTAAACGGCATAATTCCGGTAAACGGCAGATTAAAGCGTTTCATTAATTTGGAACGCTTCAATTGTAAAGACATCCTGACAAACGGACATCTTTATAGTTATGCGAGAATAGATGTGAGCGGGCGCGGGTGCCCAGGCGCTCGGCGTCCCGCGGGAGGATAGAAGGAGGATCCCTGATGGACGAGCATATGATTCCCTTGGAGGAGGCCCGGCGTATCGTGCTTGCGCACGTCGCCCCCGCCGAGGTCGTGGAGGTCGACGCATGGCGGGCGGTGGGGCTGCCGCTTGCGGAGGACGTGGTGACCGATATCGACCTCTCGCCGTTCGCCAACAGCGCGATGGACGGTTACGCGGTGCATGCCCAGGACCTGGCCGGGGCGGCAGAGGGGGCTCCCGTCACGCTCTCCGTCGTGGGGCACGAGGCCGCGGGCCATGTCTTTGCGGGCGAGGTTGCCGCCGGCGAGGCGGTGCGCATCATGACGGGGGCGCCGGTGCCGCCCGGGCTCGACGCCGTGGTGAAGTACGAGGACGTGACGGTTGTCGAGGGCGACGGGGCCGAGGGCTCCCGGGTCGCCTTCGCGACCCCGGCGCCTGTGGGCGCGAACATCCGCGAGGCGGGCCTCGAGGCGCGCGCCGGAGAGGCGGTCCTCTCGGCGGGCGAGGTGCTCACCGCGGCGGGCGCCGGGCTCGCCGCCTCGGCGGGATGCGCGCGGGTGCGCGTGCGGAGGGCGCCCGTCGTGGGCGTCCTCTCCATCGGCACGGAGCTCGTCGACCCCGCCACGGTGCCGGCGCGCGGACAGATTCGCGACGCCAACTCGGCTGCCATCCTGGCGGCGGCGCTCGACGCCGGCGCGGAGCCGCGCTTCTTCGGCGCGGTGCCCGATGACGAGGCCGAGATCGCGCGCGCCATCCACGCTATGGTGGAGGCGTGCGACTTCGTGGTGACGAGCGGCGGCGCGTCGGCGGGCGACTACGACTACGTCGAGGCCATCGCGCGGCGCGAGGGCACGGTGCTTTTCGACCGCATCTCGCTCAGGCCGGGCAAGGCCATCACGTTCGGGCTCATCGGCGGGACGCCCTTCCTCGGGCTCTCGGGGAATCCCGCGGCGGCGTGCGTGGGCTTCGAGATGCTCGCGCGCCCGGCGATCCGCGCCATGCGGGGGCATGGGGCTCTCGCGCGGCCCGTGCAGGACGCCGTGGTGACCTCCCGTGTTAAGAAGGGCCAGCAGCGCCGCTTCTACGACCGGGCGGTCGTCGCGCGCGACGCCGTGACGGGGGCGCTCACGGTCGACCACTCGTTCTCGCAGAACTCGGCGCTTCTGGGCACGCTTCAGCACGCCAACTGCCTCCTCATGGTGCCCGAGGGGCTCAAGGGCTACGAGCCGGGCGACAGGGCCGCGGTCGTGCGCATCGATCTGCCGGAGGGGGCGGTGCTCTGATGGACATCAGGATCGCGATCATAACCTGCTCGGACACCCGGGATATCGCGCGCGACGAGGCGGGCGCGGCGCTCGAGGGGCTCATCGCCGGCGCCGGCTGGACGCTCGCGGGCCACGTCGTCGTGCGCGACGATGAGGACGAGATAGCCCGCGCCATCGTGCGCGCCGTCGACGAGGCGGGGGCCGACATCGTCATCACCTGCGGCGGCACGGGGCTCTCGCCGCGCGACGTGACGCCGGAGGCGACCGCGCGCGTCTGCCCGCGGGACGTCCCCGGCATCGCCGAGGCCATGCGCGCCTACTCCATGACCAAGACGCGCCGGGCGATGCTCTCGCGCGCCCGCTGCATGCAGCGGGCGGGCGCGCTCGTGGTGAACTTCCCCGGGTCGACCCGTGCGGCCACGGAGTGCTGGGAGGGCATCGCCGATCAGTTCGAGCACGCCGTCAAGATGAGCGCGGGAGGCGGTCACGGGGCGCCCGCCGCCGGGGGCGCCGCCCGCGCGTAGCGGGGGTGCGGCCAAGACGCCGGCGCTTCACAATTATTCTCGAACGAGTATAATGACGCCATGGGCATTCGGGCCCGTCGCCATGACGGGCGGGGGAAAGGAAGCTCCTATGGACAACATGATGGTCTCGCGCCGCGGCCTCGCGGCACTCGGCGTCGCCGGCATCGCCGCCTCGACGCTCGCCGCCTGCGGCAACACCTCCGCGCCCGCCGAGGGCAGCGCGGAGCCCGCGGGGAGCGCGCCCGCCGCGACCTCGGACGTCGAGCTCCAGATCTTCGCCGCCAACTCGCTCGAGAAGGCCATGCCCGAGGTCGAGAAGCTCTACACCGAGCAGACCGGCGTCACCTTTGCCGACACGCAGTACAAGGGGTCGGGCGACCTGGTGGAGCAGATGCGCGGCGGCGCCCCCGTCGACATCCTCATCACCGCCTCCGCCGGGACCATGGACGACGCCGAGGAGGCCGAGCTCGTCGACGCCGCCACGCGTCAGGACATGTTCACCAACGAGCTCGTGATCGTGCGCGGCGAGGGCGCGGACGTCGAGATCGCATCGCTCGAGGACGTCCCCTCGGTCGAGGGCAACATCGCCATCGGCGAGCCGGGCGCGGTGCCCGCCGGCAAGTACGCGAACCAGGCGCTCGCGAGCGTGGGCCTCTACTCCGAGGCCGAGGGGGAGGGCGGCGCGTACGACGCCTCCATCGCCGACCGTATCTCCGTCGCCGACAAGGTAGGCACCGCCGCGCAGTGGGTCTCCACGGGCGACTGTACCATCGGCTTCGTCTACACCTCCGACGTCTACCGCTATGACGGCATCGAGGTCGCCTACACCACGCCCGCCGAGAGCCACAAGCCCATCGTCTACCCGGGTGCCGTCGCCGCGGGCTCCGAGAACGCCGACGCCGCGGCCGACTTCCTCGCCTTCTGCATGGAGAACGAGGACGCCCTCGCCATCTGGGCCGAGTACGGCTTCGAGCTCGCGTAGTGCAGGCGTGCCAGGTGACGCCCGCAACCTATAACCGGATCGTGGTCGCGCGCGGCCCCCTCGCAGGGACGGGGCCGCGCACCCGCATGCGCCTCCCTCTCGCCGCGGCGCTCGCCGTGCTTGTCGCGCTCGCGCTCTCGCTCGCGGCGCCGGCGCCGGCGCGCGCGGACGGCGCCGGGGGTGCCGAGGTCGCCGAGGAGGGGGTGGCCGTCGACACCGCGGCGGGCATCGGCATCCGGTCGTTCACCCGCTATCAGAAAGGCGCTCAGCGCCCGGTCGACGGGACGGACATCGGCTACCGTTACCCGCAGCCCGAGGGCGCGACGCTCACGGTGCTCGTGACCGAGACCGACCTCATCGTCTACCTCGACGCCGAGGCCGCGTCCGAGGCGGGCCTCGATACGGGAGACGAGGGGGACGTCGCCGCGCTTCTCGCGCTCGTGGAGGACCTCGACGAGGAAGCCTCTCGCGGCGGGGCGCTTCTGCGCGACGTCGCCGCCGGCCTCACCCTCACCGTAACGACCGAGCGCAGCGTCGAGATAGGGCCCTATCGGTACCTCTTCGCGCACGATGCGGGCGGGCGCGCCTACTGCGCCGTCCAGCCTGCGGGCGACCTTGCGGGCCGGGAGCCGAGCGCCGCGGCCGAGGCGGCGGGGCTCGACCTCTCCGCCGGCGCGCTCTGGTGCGACGCCGCGCGCCTCGTGCCCGCATCCGAGGTGCCGCTCGCCGCGCCCCCCGGCCCGCTCGAGCAGCTGCAGGCGTTTTTCGCCGACGTCGACTACCGGCCGTTCTGGGTGTCGCTCAGGACGAGTGCCGTCGCGCTCGCCATCACGTTCGTGCTCGGCCTCATCGCCGCCTGGCGGACGATGGGGACGTCGAGCCGCCTGAAGGGCGTGCTCGACTCCGTCTTCACCATCCCCATGGTGCTGCCGCCCACGGTGTGCGGCTTTCTGCTGCTGCTCCTGTTTGGGCAGGCGACCCCGGTGGGCCAGTGGTTCATCGCGCACGGCGTGTCGCTCGTCTTCACGTGGGAGGCCGCCGTCATCTCCGCCGTGGTGGTGAGCTTCCCCCTCATGTACCGCACGGCGCTCGGCGCCTTCGAGTCGCTCGACGCCTCCATGCTCGACGCGGCCCGCACGCTCGGCTGGTCGGAGGCGCGCATCTTCTGCCGGCTCATGATGCCGCTCGCCTGGCCGTCCATCGCCGCCGGCACCGTGCTCGCCTTCGCCCGCGCCATGGGGGAGTTCGGGTGCACGCTCTTTTTCGCCGGCAACTACGCCGGCATCACGCAGACGATCCCCATCGCCATCTATTTCGAGTGGATGAGCGGCAACACCGACGTGGCGCTCTTCTGGGTCGTCGTGGTCATTCTCATGAGCTTTGCCGTCGTCCTCTTCATCAACCTCTATACCGCCCGCAGCCAGCGCTTCCGCGAGCGCGGCGGAGTGGTGCCCCGGCGGGCGCGGCGCGCGGGCGGGGTAGATGGGCCCGCCGACGAGGCGGCCGAGGCGGGCGGCGATGCGCTGCGGATCGACGCGCAGGCGCTGCGCGAGCTCATCCGCGCCTCCGCCGCCGACGCAGACGGGGGCGGCGCCCCCGGTACCGGGGAGGTGAGCTAGATGTCGCTCTCGCTCGCCATCAAGAAACGCTACCCGGGGTTCGCGCTCGATATCGCGCTCGAGGCGGGCGACGAGCGGGTGGCGCTGCTCGGCGCCTCGGGTTGCGGCAAGAGCTGCACCCTGCGCTGCATCGCCGGGGTGGAGACCCCCGATGAGGGGCGCATCGTGGTGAACGGCGTCACGTTCTTCGACTCCGCCGCGCGCGTGAACCTCTCGCCGCAGGAGCGCAAGTGCGCCCTGCTCTTCCAGAACTACCAGCTCTTCCCGCACCTCACCGTGGGGCAGAACGTCGAGGCCGGTATGGACCGTGCGCTCTCGGCGGCGCGCCGGGCCGACCTCGCCCGGCGCTACCTCTCGCTTTTCGGCATGGCGGGCTATGTCGACCGCTACCCCGCGCGGCTCTCGGGCGGCCAGCAGCAGCGCGTGGCCCTCGCCCGCATGATCGCGGCGCACCCGGGCATCTACATGTTCGACGAGCCCATGAGCGCGCTCGACGCCTACCTCAAGAGCGCCCTCGAGCAGAACCTGCTCGACCTCTTCGACGTGCTCGACGCCACGGTTCTCTACGTGAGCCACGATATCGACGAGGCCTGCCGGCTGTGTGAGCGCATCGTCGTCATGCACGAGGGCCGCGTGGCGGAGGAGGGGACGCCTGCCGGCCTCATGCGCCGCCCGCAGACGCTCGCCGCGCTGCGGCTCACCGGCTGCAAGAACACGAGCCCCGCCCGCAAGGCGGGCGCCACCGTGGTCGAGGCGCTCGATTGGGGCATGACGTTCGACGTCGGCGCGCCGGTGCCGGACGATGTGGCCTTCGTGGGCGTGCGCGCATCCTATTTCCATCAGGACAACCGCGTCGAGCGGGGGCGCAACAGCTACGACCTCACCGTCGCGCGCGTGAGCGATTCGCGCTTCGAGCGGCTGGTGCTTCTCGATCCGCCGCGCGCCGACTCTCCGAGCCGCCTGCAGTGGAAGATCGACCTCAGGAGCGCCGCGCCCGAGGACCTGCCGCGGCAGGGCGACGTGCTGCGCATGCATTTCGACGCGCGCCGCATCCATCTCATTCGCGGCTGAGGTGCGCCCGCCGCGGATGCGCGGGTGTCGCCCCGGGGCCGTTGCCGCTACAATGGGGCAAACTGTGCGGACGCGGCTCCGCACTCCCCCCCGGCGATGCGAGGTGCACCCATGCGCGAGCTCAACTGTTTTGGCGAGACCTGTCCCAAACCCGTCATCCGTGCGCTCAAGGCGCTCGGCGACCCGGCGGCGGCGGGATCGGTGCGCGTGCTGGTGGATAACGAGGTCGCCGTCGAGAACCTCAGGCGCCTGGCGGCGAGCAAGGGGGCACAGGCAGACGTCGCCTGCCGGGAGGGCGGCTGGGCCGTCGAGATAACCGGAGCGCCCCTTCCGGCCGCCCCCGGCGGGGAGGCGGCCGAGGCGGGTCTGCCGGAGGGCATCGTCTGCCCGGCGCCCGCCCCGGTCTCGCCGCCGGCCGCCGGGGAGGCGCCCACGGTGCTCGTGGGCGCGAACGTCCTCGGCCGCGGCAACGACGAGCTCGGCGGCGTCCTCATGCGCGGCGTGCTCTTCGCGATGGCCGAGCGCGCCGAGGTTCCCCGTCGCCTCATCTTCTACAACAGCGGCGCCCTCCTCACGTGCGAGGGGTCGCCCGCCCTGGATGACATCCGCGCGCTCGCGGAGCGCGGGTGCGAGGTGCTGACCTGCGGCACCTGCCTCGATTACCTAGGCCTCAAGGATGCGCTCGCCGTCGGCGGCGTCACGAACCTCTACGCCATCACCGAGGCCATGCTGGGGGCGGGGAAGGTCGTCACGCTGTGATCTACCTCAACTGCGCCGCCACCTCCGTCGCGCGCCCGCCGTGCGTGGGCGAGGCCGTCTGCGCCGCGCTCGCGGGCGCGGGCAGCGCTGCGCGCGGTGCGGCGGGGGAGGACCTCGCCGCCGCGCGGCTCGTCTTCGACGCGCGATGCGAGCTCGCCCGGCTCTTCGGGTTCGACCATCCCGAGCGCATCGTCTTCACGCACAACGCGACGCTGGCGCTCAACCAGGCGATCCTGGGCACCGTCCGCCGTGGCGACCATGTGGTCGCGACGGCCTACGAGCACAACTCCGTGCTGCGCCCGCTCAGCTATCTCGCGCGCGAGCGGGACGTCGCGGTCGATATCATTCCCGTCGAGCCCACCGGCGCGCTCGATATGGCGGCAGCCGAGAGGCTCATCACCCCGGGCACGCGCCTCGTGGCGATAAGCCATGCCTCCAACCTCACGGGCGCCGTCCTCCCGGTGGCGCGGATCGCGCGCCTGGCGCACGACGCCGGAGCGCTGGTCTTGGTGGACGCCGCGCAGACCGCGGGCGCCCTGCCCGTGGACTGGGGGGAGCTGGGGGCGGACCTTCTCGCTTTCACCGGGCACAAGGCGCTCATGGGCCCCACGGGCACGGGCGGGCTCATCGTCGGACCATGCGTGGAGGTCGCGCCGCTCGTGCACGGGGGCACGGGAGTGCAGAGCGCCCTCGACGACCAGCCCGACGCCTACCCGGAGCATCTGGAGGCGGGTACGCTCAACACCGCCGGTATCGCCGGCCTCGCCGCCGCCGCGCGCTTTGTCGCCTCGGCCTCGCCCGCATCGATCCACGGGCGGCTGCAGGGGCTCCGCGCCCGCCTCGTCGAGGGGCTTGCGGCGGCGCGCGCGGTCCGCGTGCTCGGCGCGCGCGACGGCATGGAGCACCTCGCCACGGTCGCCCTCACCGTCGGCGACCTCGACGCGGCGCTCGTCTCGGACCGCCTCGCCTGCGACTTCGGGATCGTCACCCGCTCAGGGCTCCACTGCGCGCCGCGGGCGCATGAGGCTCTGGGGACCCGGGAGCGGGGCGCGGTCCGCCTCTCCCTGGGGTACTACACGACCGAGGACGAGGTCGACCGGGCGGTCAGCGCGGTCGCGGCCATCGCCCGCGAGGGGGTCTGAGCGATGGGGGAGATGCGGGGGCGGCGCAGCGTCGTGGTGACGTTTGCGAGCACGTTCGACGCGCTCGAGGCGGAGCGGTGCTGCGGGCGCGCGGGCGTGCCGGGGAGGCTCATCCCCACGCCCTCTCACCTCTCCGCCAACTGCGGCCTGGCGTGGCGGCTGCCGCCGGACGCGGCGTCCCGGTCCGCCTTCGAGCGCGCGGTCGCGGGCGCGGTCGTCCCGGCGGCTTTCGTCGAGGTCCTCGGCTGAGGGGCTCGCCCGGCGGGGTCCCGCCGGCGCCCGCGGGCGAGAGGACGGGTTTATAGCCCCCGCGAGGCGGCTGCCGCCGGCGAGATTGCCCCCGGCGGCACCCGAGAGAGAGGAGATCATCATGGCGGACGCGGTCAAACTCACCAAGCTGGCGGACTGCGCCGGGTGCGGCGCTAAGGTGGGCGCCGGCATGCTGGCGCGGCTCTTCGAGGGGTTCAGCGCCCCGCGCGACCCCAACCTCATCGTGGGGTTCGACCATGCGGACGACGCTGCCGTCTACCGCCTCGCACCGGACCTCGCCCTCGTCGAGACCGTCGACTTCTTTCCTCCCATGGTGGACGACCCCTATGTCTTCGGGCAGGTTGCTGCCGCCAACGCGCTCTCCGACCTCTATGCCATGGGGGCGCGGCCCATCATGGCCCTCAATATCATGGCGGTGCCGGAGGACATGCCCCAAGACGCCGTCCGCGCCATCCTGCGCGGCGGGGCGGCCATGGTGGCGGAGGCGGGAGCCTCGCTCGCCGGCGGGCACAGCATCTACGACGCCGAGCCCAAGTACGGCATGGCGGTGACGGGCCTCGTCGACCCGGCGCGCATCGTCCGCAACGACACGGCGCAGGTGGGCGACGCGCTCGTCTACACCAAGCCCCTCGGCATCGGCATCGCGGCGACGGCCGTCAAGGGCGGCGTCGCCCACCCGGACCTCGAGGAGGCGATGGTCGACGCCATGGTCACGCTCAACCGTGCGGCGGCCGAGGTCATGATGGCGCACGCGGTGCACGCGGCCACCGACATCACGGGTTTCGCCGTGCTCGGCCACGTACTCGAGATGGTGACGGGCGCCGATGCCGCCGCCGAGCTCGATCCGGACGCGTTCCTGCTGCTGCCGGGGGTCCGCGACCTCGCGGCGATGGGCATCCTGCCCGCCGCCGTCTACCGCAACCGCCGCTATGCGGAGGGGGCGGTCGAGGTGGGATCCACGCCGCTCGACCTTGCCGACGTGCTGTACGACCCTGAGACCTCGGGCGGCCTCATGATGGCGGTGGCGGCGGCGGACGCGCCCGCGCTCGTCGACGACCTCGTGCGGGCGGGCGTGCCCGCGCGCCGCGTGGGCCGCATCGTCGCGCCGGACGCCGTGCCCCCGGGCAAGCGCATCGTGCTCACCGCGCGCTAGAGCGGTGCACGCCTGATTAAGCTATTTGCAGGTATCTTGCCAGATGTGGGGTTTATCAGTACGATAGCCCCCTATGGAGGAGGGACGGGTCCGTGCGCGCGGTGCCGTCCCGGGAGAGGGGAGCACCCATGAGCAAGACCGTCATCGCATCTGCCGCGGCGCCCGCCGCCGTCGGCCCGTACTCCGCCGGCATCGACGCCGGCGCCACCGTCTACCTGTCCGGCCAGCTCGGTCTGAACCCTGAGACGGGCACGCTCGCCGAGGGCGTCGAGGCCCAGGCGCGCCAGTCGCTCGCCAACGTGGGCGCGCTGCTCGAGGCCGCGGGCCTCACCTATGCGGACGTCGTGAAGACAACCGTCCTTCTGGCCGACATCAGCGACTTCGCCGCCGTCAACGCGGTGTACGCCGAGGTCTTCCCCGAGCCGTTCCCGGCGCGCAGCTGCTTCGCCGTGGGCGCGCTCCCCATGGGCGGCCTGGTGGAGATCGAGGTCATCGCGCAGCGCGCGCAGTAGGGGGGGCGCATGGCATCCACGACTAAGACGTCCGCTCCCGGCACCGGTGCGGGCGAGCTCTTCAAGCTCGAGGGCAAGCCCTCGTTCGGCGAGGCGTTCCCGCAGGCGATGCAGCACGTGCTCGCCATGCTCGTCGGCAACATCACCCCGCCCATGCTCATCGCCGGCACGTGCGGGCTTTCCGCCGCCGACCAGACCATGCTCATGCAGTCGGCCATGATCATCGGCGGGCTCACCACGCTCGTGCAGCTCTATCCCGTCTTCGGGTTCGGCATGGGGCTCCCGAGCGTCATGGGCGTGGCCTTCGCCTACATGCCGATCCTCACCACCATCGGTATGGAGTACGGCATCTCGGCCATCTTCGGCTCGCAGCTCGTCGCGGCGTTCGCCTCCATCTTCATCGGCATGTTCATCGGGCGCATCCGGCGCTTCTTCCCGCCCATCGTCTGCGGGACCGTCGTGCTCGCCATCGGCCTCTCGCTCTACAGCACGGCCATCAACTACTTCGGCGGCGGCTCCGCGGCGCAGGCGGCCGGCACCTTCGGCTCCGGTCAGTTCTGGATCCTGGCGCTCGTCACGCTGGCAACCACGCTCGCCTGCAGCCTGCTCGGCAAGGGCTACATCAAGGTCTCGGGCATGCTCATCGGCATCGGCGTCGGCTACGTCATCGCGCTTGTCATGGGCGGCATTGTCGACTTCAGCCCCGTGGCGGAGGCCGCTATCGTCTCCGCGCCCATCCCGCTGCACTTCGGGCTCGAGTTCCACCCCGACGCCATCCTCATGATGATCCTCATGTACATCGTGCAGGCCGTGCAGACCATCGGAGACGTCTCCTCGACCGCCATGGGCGGCTTCGGGCGCGACGCGTCCGACACCGAGCTCGGCGGTGCCATCAAGGGTCAGGGCATCTGCGGCATGATCGGCGCTCTCATCGGCGGCCTGCCGACCGACCCCTTCAGCCAGAACGTCGGCCTCATCTGCACCACCAAGGTCGTTGCCAAGCGCGTCTTTCTGATTGTGGGCGCCATCATGCTCATCGCCGGCTTCTGCCCCAAGCTCATGTCGCTCATGGCTACGATCCCGCAGCCCGTGCTCGGCGGCGCCACCATCACGGTCTTCGCCGCCATCACGCTCTCGGGCATCCAGCTCATCAGCGAGCAGCCGCTCAACTACCGCAACCGCATGATCGTGGGCATCTCGCTCGCGCTCGGCGTCGGCATCGCGGGCGCCCCGGCTATCCTGCAGTTCGCGCCCGAGCTCGTGCAGAACGTGTTCGGCAGCTCGCTCGTTGTCGCCTTCATCGCCGTGTTCCTCCTGAACCTCGTCGTGCCGGAGGACAACACCGAGGAGTAGCGCCCGCCGAAGGCCGGCTGCCCCGCCCCGGCATCAGCATGCTGGAACGGAAGTGTCAGCTTTCGTTCGGCGGCTTGACGGGCGCGCGCGATGCGCTACGCTAATCGCATATGTTCGTACAAGTTGCGCGACGGCTCCGGCCGTCGCGTCCCGTATCGCGCCTAGGGGAGTGCCTATGCCTGCCGGCCTGCTGCCTATCATCTATCTTGCCTTTATCGGTCTCGGTCTGCCCGACTCCGCTATCGGATCAGCTTGGCCCACCATGGCGCCCGATCTCGGTGCCGGCGTCTCCTGGGTGGGCGTCGTCACCATGATCATCTCGGCGGGCACGATCTTGTCGAGCCTGCAATCCGTGCGCGTGGTCGAGCGCTTCGGCACGGGGCGGGTGACGGCGGTGAGCGTAGGGCTCACCGCGGCTGCGCTCGCGGGGTTCTCGGTGGCGACGGAGTTCTGGCAGCTTTGCCTTCTGGCGATTCCGTACGGTCTCGGTGCGGGTGCGGTCGACGCCGCCCTCAACACCTATGTCGCCGTGCACTACGAGTCGCAGCACATGAGCTGGCTTCACTGCATGTGGGGCGTGGGCGCAAGCGGCGGTCCCCTCATCATGGCGCAGTGCCTCGGAGTGGGCTCGTGGTCGCTGGGCTTTCTGGTGCTCGGCGGCTTGCAGCTTGCGATCGTCATCGTGTTGACGCTGTCGTTGCCGCTCTGGCGCGACAAGGCGCTTCCGCGGATGGCAGACGATGCGGACGACGCGGGCTCCGGGGACGCCGAGGGCGCGCCCATCTCGCGCCGTGCGCTCCTGCGACGCGACGGCGTGCTCGCGGTGCTCATCTGCTTCTTCTGCTATTGCGCGCTCGAGAGCACGTGCGGCGTCTGGGCGGCGAGCTACTGCACGTTCGCCCGCGGCATCGATGCGCAGACGGCGGCGAGCTGGGCGTCGCTCTTCTATATCGGCATCACCTTGGGGCGCGGGGTGAGCGGCTTCATCTCGCTCAAAGTCTCCGACCACAACATGATCCGCTTGGGCCAGGCGCTCATAGCCCTCGGCATCGGCGCCATGCTGCTGCCCTTGGGAGACACGGTGCTCCTCGTCGGCCTCGTCCTCGTCGGCCTCGGCTGCGCGCCCATCTACCCCTCCATCATCCACGCTACGCCGGCGCGCTTTGGGGATGACGTCGCGCTCGCTCTCACCGGTATGCAGATGGCCTTCGCCTACGTGGGCACGCTCGTCGTATCGCCGCTCTTCGGCGTGATCGGCCAGGGGATTAGCATGGAGCTGTACCCGCCGTATCTGCTCGTCTTTCTGCTGGTCATGGTCGTCGCCGCAGAGAAGGTCAACGCGCTCATGCGCCGGCGCGCGGCATAAGGGGGTGCCATGCTCGGCTGCGTCATCATGGCGGCGGGCGCGGGGACGCGCTTTAGCGGCAACAAGCTCTTGGCGTCGCTGGGCGACGCGGTGGTGGTCGAGCGGACCATCCGCTCGGTGCCCCCCGTATTCGAGACGGTCGTGGTGACGCGCTGGCCTGAGGTGCGCGTCCGGGCGGAGGCTGCGGGCGTGCGATGCGTCGCGCCCGCAGGGGCGGAGCGCAGCGCCTCGGTGCGGGCGGGGCTCGCGGTGGGCGCGGCGCGCTGGGACGGCTGCGTGTTTCTCTCCGGCGACCAGCCGCTCGTGCGCCCCGAGAGCCTCGCATCGCTCGCCGCGGCGCATCGTGCGGAGCCCGAGCGGGTCCTTCGCCTCTCATACGGCGGCGTCATGGCGGCGCCCGTACTCTTTCCGCGGCGGCTGTTCGCCGCGCTCTCGGCGCTCACCGGCGCCGACGGCGGCCGCTCGCTTCTGACGGGAGAGGATGTGCGCGCGGTAGAGGCGTTCGGCCCCGAGGAGCTCTTCGATATCGATACCCGCGCCGACCTCGTCTCGGTGCGCGCCGCGCTGTCAGCGGGCGCCGTCGGCTTCCGCCCGCGCCCGGGCGCATAGCCTCGTGGGGTGGTCGAGCAGGTACACGGGCTCATCGAGGGCGCGGGCCAAGCGCGCGGCGCGCGTGCCGGCGCCGGGAAGCGCCCCATGGGTGACGGCGAGGACGAAGCGCGCCCCGGGCGGTAGATGGAGGGCCCCCTCGGTCCGCTCGCGCTCGACGACGGCGGCGACGTGCTCGGGGGTGAGCGCCTCGTGCGGGGCGGCGCCCGCGCGCACGCAGAAGAGCTCGGGGCGGTGCGCCACCTCGGAGAGCGGGCGGCCGAACGCCTGGGCTCCCACCACGTCGATCACCAGGCGCGCCGCGGCGGGGATGACGGGCTCGTGGGCGGCGTGCGCCTTGGCGGGCAGCCCGCGCGAGCCGTCCGCCTCGACAAAGACGTAATCGGCGATGCCGGCAAGCGTCTCCCACGGGAGCGCCGGGGCGGCGAGCTTGCCGTCTTGCGCGGGCGTGCCGCAGCAGACGACGGCGCGCTCGTCGAGCATCCCTTCGAGCTCGGCGGCGTCGGCACCCGTGTACACCGGGCAGCGCTGGGCGCGCCGGATGTGGGTGGACGTGGTGATGAGCGCCGTCGCGCCACCGCGCGCCACGGCGCGCGCGAGGACGTCCATCAACGTCGACTTTCCGCCGCTCCCGATGATGGCTGTTATGCCGGGCTCGACCCCCAGCATCTCGGCGACATCGTCGTACGCGCGCTTCTCGAGCACGGCCCCTCCTTCCAGCGAGCCGCCCGCCTCCCGGGCGATCCCTGCACTTTCATTATGGTACGCGGCCGATGCGGGCGCCGCGTATACAATCTTCCTATGCAATCTGCGGTATGCGCCGGCGATGGGGTGAAAAGGGGACGACATGCTTGTATTCGTGCGAGGGGCGGGGGACTTGGCGACAGGTATCGCCGTAAGGCTTTTCCGCGCGGGGTGCGCGGTCTCGATGACCGATATAGCCCAGCCCACGACCGTCCGTCGGACCGTCGCCTTCTCGGAGGCCGTCCGCTTGGGCGAGACGGAGGTCGAGGGCGTGCGCGCCCGCTGCGTGCCGGATGCGGCGGCGGCCGAGGCGTGCATGGCCGAGGGCTTGGTCGCGGTCCTGGTCGACCCCGGGGCGGAGGCGCTGCCGGAGCTTGGCCCCGACGCCGTGGTCGATGCCATCATCGCCAAGCGGAACCTCGGCACCGCGATCGACATGGCGCGCGCCGTCATCGGGGTGGGCCCCGGCTTCACGGCGGGCGTGGACTGCCATGCCGTCGTCGAGACGCGCCGCGGCCACAACCTCGGCCGCGTCATCTGGGAGGGGTCGGCGGAGCCCGACACCGGCGTCCCCGGCATCATTGCGGGGCACGGGGCGGACCGGGTGCTCCGCGCCCCGGCGGCGGGCGCCTTCGAGCCCGTGCGCGCCATCGGCGACACGGTGCGCGCGGGGGACGTCGTCGCCACGGTGGCGGGCTCGCCCGTGCCGGCGACCATCGACGGCGTGCTGCGCGGGCTCCTGGCGCCCGGGGTGCCCGTGGAGCCGGGTATGAAGGCGGGGGATATCGACCCGCGCGGCGTCGCGGCGCACTGCTTCAGCATATCGGACAAGGCGCGCGCCGTCGGCGGGGGCGTGCTGGAGGCGGTGCTCGCGCTGACGGGCGCGCTCGGATAGCGGCCGCGCCGGCTTGCCGGGCGCGTGCCCTCAGAAGGGACGGGGAGGACGCAATGGACGAGAAGATGCTTGCGGCGCTTGCGGAGGCGCTCCGGAGACGGGAGGTGGTCGAGCTGGCCTCCGTCGTGGCGACGGAGGGCTCGGCGCCCCGTAAGGCGGGGGCGCTGCTCGCGGTCTTCGCCGACGGCCGCGTGCAGGGCACCGTCGGCGGCGGTTCGCTCGAGCGCCTCGTTATCGGGCGCGCCTCCAAGCTCAGGGAGGAGGGGGCGTCTGAAGTGCGGCGCTTCGGCATCGACAGCCCCAGAAGCGCCACGGGCATGATCTGCGGCGGCGCGGTGACGGTGTGCCTTGCCGCGGTGGCGCCGGAGGCGGCGGACGCCGCGGCTGCGCTTGCCGCCTGCGTTCGCGAGAACCGGCGCAGCTGCCTGGTTTTCGAGCTGCCCGAGACGGGGGAGCCGACGGTCGGCGCCCTCTGGCGCGACGAGGGAGGGGAGCGCGTTCAGGCGCGCCTGACGCATACCCGCGCCGGGCGCAGCGAGGCGGAGGCGCTGCAGGCGGCCGCCGGCGAGGGGGGACCGGCGCCCGCGGCGCTTCTCGTCTCCTCCGATGCCCTCACCGGCGAGCGCGCCGAGCGGGCCCTCGCCCTCGATGAGGCGGGTATCGTGGACGGCATGCTCGTGCTTCCCATCGCTGCCGGGGGACGGGCCATCATCTTCGGCGCGGGTCATGTGGGCGCGGCGCTCGTGCCGGTGCTCGCCGGCCTCGGCCACCCCGTCGTCCTCTGCGACGACCGCCCGGAGCTCGCCCGCCCCGAGCTTCACCCTGCGGCCTCCCGTGTCGTCTGCGCGCCCTACGGCGAGGCGCTCGAGCGCGTCGCCATAGGCCCGCGCGACCAGGTGGTGGCGTGCACGGCGAGCCATGCGACCGATGCGCTCGTCGTCACCGCGGCGCTCGGCGCGCATCCGCGCTTCCTCGGATGCCTTGGCAGCAAGAAGAAGACGGCCTACATCCATCGCAGGCTCGCCGAGGCGGGCTTTGCGCCCGAGGAGATCGCCCGCCTGCACATGCCGGTGGGCCTGCCGCTGGGCGATGAGACGCCGGCGGAGATCGCCATCTCGATCGCCGCGCAGATGATCGCGGTGCGCCACGGCGTCGACCTGCCGCATTAGCGCACGGTTCCGCCCTGTTGCCGTGAGCTGCGGCACGTAGGGGCCCTCTGTGCGGGCGCGGTCCGGTTCTCGGCGGGCCCGCACGGAAGCTCAGCTTGCCGGGGAGCTCAGGTCGCCGGTCACGCGATAGTGGCCGACGACCTCCTCAGGGCGCCGCGCGAGCACGTCCTCCTCATAGGCGCGCTGCCAGGGTCCCTCGTGATGGATGAGGTAGGGGATGCCGTCGGCGTCGCAGCGGTCGGAGACGATCCCCACATGCTCGGGGAGGACCGCGATGTCGCCCGGCTCCCAGGCGTCCCGATCGTACACGTCGGTCGTGAGCGCCCGCGCGTGCCGCTCGAAGAACACCTGCTGGTTGCGCACGCGCCTAAAGTCGATCGCGGGGTCCGGCTCGGCGATGCCGTAGGCTTCCGGGCCGCGCTCGATGTCGGCCGCCATGAGGGTCTTGAGGTCGTAGCCTGCAGCAAGCAGTCCGCGGGCAACGACGTCTGTGCACACGCCGCACCCGTCGTCTGGCCAGCCCTCGGCGTAATACGCGCTGCGATAGCGGGGGCGCGTGGCCACATAGGCGAGGGCGCCCTCGAGTATGTCCGTCTGATCGTCGATGCCATCGCCGTCGGCATCGCCTGCATCTGCGCGCGCGGGCACGGTGCGCGCGGTGCCGCCTTCGGGGCGCGCCGTCGAGGTGATGCACAGATTGCCGGTGCCGATGAGGAGCGCGCCCGCTGCGATCGCGAGTGTCAGCAGGGAGGTGAGGCCGAACGCGAGGCGGTGTCGACTCATGGGTACCTCCTCGAAAGGCGGCGGCGGATGCAGGGGGCGCCGAGGTGCGGTGCCTGCAGCGGATAACGGTTATCGTCGCAGGTTGCGAGGTCGACCTTCATTGTAGCAAGATGACTGCCCGCCGATCGCCCGCCCTGTCACCGATGGCAGTTTGCCCCTTCGACTTTCGGTCCTGCCGTGTATGGAATCGGACGGATTTCCATTGCAGGGATCTTTTGGTGCGCGGGAGACCGGTTGACACCTTAGTGCGCACATTGCCGCGCGTTTCGCCCTAACGTGCCGCGCCGGACATAAAGCTCGGTAATGAACCCGCTTGTGTACGCGCGTGTGATGGACGGATGCAAATCGCCCCACGCCCCACGCTCCGTTGAGAGGTTTGCCAGTTTTTGCGTCTGCCGTTGCCGCGCTTCGCGATTCAACGTATACTATCGCCTACGGACGTCGGGACGTGGCGCAGTTTGGTAGCGCGCCTGCTTTGGGAGCAGGATGTCGCAGGTTCAAATCCTGTCGTCCCGACCACACGCGGGCGTAGTTCATCGGTAGAACCTCAGCCTTCCAAGCTGATGAGGCGGGTTCGACTCCCGTCGCCCGCTCCATCGTGCGATACGACCCGGTGCCCGCAAGCGCCGGGTCTTTTGGTTTGGCGGAGGGGTTCTCGACGTGTACGGTGGCAACGATAAGGGGTTCGAAGAGGTCGCAGTCGAGGTTAAGGAGCGCGTCATCGGGCAGGACGCGGCGGTTGACTGGCTCTGTACGTTTGTCGACGCTGCCTGCGAGCGCTCGCGCCGTGTGGTAGAGGATGGTGTGAACCCCCAGCTTCTGCCCAACATCGCCTCGGCGCTTCTCGTGGGCCCTACCGCATCGGGCAAATCTCACCTGCTCAAGACGTTCGCAACCGCCGCGGGCCTCCACTTTCACCAGATCGATGGCGGTCAGATGACGGGGGAGGGCTGGCGGGGCAACTCGTTCAGCGAACAGTGGCTTCAGTTTACATATATACTTATGTAAAAAAGAGAGTCCCTGGAGATCGATGGGGTGAGCACCATGCCGGTTGTCCTGCCGATATCTGAGATGCAGCGCAACAGCGCCGCGCTCGCTGACGAGGCGATGCGCAGCAAGGAGCCTATCTATCTGACGCGTCACGGTAAATCGGCCGTCGTTGTGATGGATGCGGCCGAGTTCGACCGGCGCATGGCGTTTCGCGACGCCCTGGTTGCTCGTGAAGAGCGTGTCTTGGCTGGCATCATGCAGGGGCATCGCGAGATCGCCGAGGGGCACGGGGTCCCGCTTGAAGAGGCCCTCGCTGGCCTTGGAGCAGATTGGGGTGTCTGATGGAGCGTCACGAGGTGGTGCTGGCGCCTTCCGTCATCGCCGCTATGGCCTCCATCACTTCGAAGGATGACGCGCGTCGCGTGCGCCGTCGGTTGGAGGCACTGGCGTTCGCTCCCCATATGGGAATGGTATATGATCCGGCTTACGATTCGGCGCGGCCTCCTCATGAGGTGCTGGTAACCTTTGCGGGGCATTTTGGGATCTATTACACGTTCGATGAGGAGGCCGACGAGGTGCACGTTGAGTATCTGGAGGACTCCCGACGCGACCCGATGGGCAAGTTTCAGCGCTAGCGGCCCCGTGTCCTTTGTTCGCTTGTGGGTATAGCGCGTCCTTTCGATTTCCCCTTCGAGCTGTGGATGCTGCCTTCGGCGAGCTGCCCGAACGCATCGACCACTTCTTTGGCGTCGCGGGCCTTTCCGGTGCGCGCACCGGCTATTGGACCACCTTCACCGTCAACTTCATCGCGAACAAGTACATCACCGACACCTATATGAGCGAGCGCATGGCCGCAGGCGGCGCCATCGTGTACGTGACCTCATGCGGCGGCCTTATGTGGGAGAACTGGCGCCGCGAATACGTCAAGATCATGGATTGCACCACCTGGGGCGAGATGATCGCCATTATGAAGCGCGCCTCGCCACCTCGGAGGAGATGGCCGAGCCCATCGTGTACCTCAACTCGGATATGGCGGGCTTTGTCTCGGGACTCATGTTCATCGCGGACATGGGCCAAAACTGTGAGAAGGTGCTTGGACGCGCCGGGAACCAGCTCGATGTGCCGGCCGCGCTCAAGCTCTACAACACGGGCTTCTTCCAGAAGATTCTCGCCAAGCAGGCGGGATAGACGCCGCTGCGGGGTTGCCCGCGCAGGGCGCGCATGGGCAAGAACAGCCCGCCGTAGCGTTCGTGACCGATTTTGCGTGGGTTGTTACATCGCCTTGCCGCTCGCCGACCGCTGCCCGTTTCTGCCTCAGATATGACCGTACTATGGAGGTGCGCGTTGCCCGTCTCGATGGCAACGGGAGAGGAAGGAGATTCGTATGAGGGCCGTTCCCGCGTTTCTGTCCGTGTTCTGCTTGTCGGCAGCGCTCCTTGCGGGGTGCACCCAGGGCGCGCCTGCGGGCTCCGTGTCGACCGAGGGGTCCGCGCCCGCTGCGGTGGAGGAGGAGACCCCCGAGCCCGTTATGACCAACTGGAAGGAGAGTGCGTTCTACGCGCGCCCTGCTACCGAGGCCATCTCAGATCTTGAGCTGCTCTCCTTTGAGGTCTCAGATGCATATTACGATGGGAGCGAAGAGAACGATTACAGCTACTTCTTTATCACCCTGACCGGTGAGCTCGAGCAGCCGCTCATCGAGGGGACAAGTGAGAGCATTCAGATCTCTCTGACCATCGACCAGCCGGTGTTTACGAGCGATTCCGAGCGGACGCTGGAGACGCTCGATCCCGCGACCATCGTCACGGGGGTGGATGTCACCATGTACCACTCCGAGGTGGACTCTTCGGAATGGGAGGGTCTGGCGCAGCAGGCGGTCGACGCGTTCGGCCTCGAGCCCATGACGAGCTCCTCGACCGCGCCGAGCCCGTTCGATGAGACTAGGATGCTCGGTAATTATTCCGGTCCCACGACCTTTAACGGCCAGGCGACTGAGTATTTGGTCATCATCAGCCTGATGGACGAGGGTTTCGACATCCCCGAGCCCGATATGCCGCTGTATGTCGATGTGGCGCTCTTCTATGTGATTCCGGAAGCGTAGGTAGCCGTCCCTTTGTCCCGTGCAGATAACCCGTAGCCCCTGCGGGCAAGGTTTGGTGACATGCCGCCTTGCCCGCAGTGGCATCTGTAGGGTCTCTATAATCTGCTCCGCTGCAGGGGGCATTACGAGTGAGGTGCTCGGAGCGTATGCTGTTGTGTCGGTTTGGGGCTACCGCAGGAAAAGCCGGATGACCTTGTCCTTCCACGCGGCGTAGGGCTGGTAGCGAAGCGGCATGTCGATCCAGTTGTACTTCTTCAGGACCGACTTCTCGTGGCTGAAGGTGCGGAAGCTGTAGATGCCGTGGTAGCTTCCCATGCCCGAGGCGCCCACGCCGCCGAAGCCCATGGCGCTCGTGGCGAGGTGGAGCACCGTGTCGTTGACGCAGCCGCCGCCAAAGGGCACGTGCCTGAGGAAGCGGTCCTCGAGCGCCTTGCTCTGCGTGAAGAGATAGAGGGCGAGCGGCTTGGGGCGCGCTTTGATGAATGCCTCCGCCTCCTCGATCGTCTTATAGGTGATGAGGGGCATGATGGGCCCGAAGATCTCCTCGCCCATGACGGCGTCCTCGGCGGTGACGCCGTCCATCACCGTCGGCTCGATCTGGAGGGTCTGGGCGTCGCTGCCTCCGCCCCAGACCACCTTGGCAGGGTCGATGAGGCCCGAGAGGCGGTCGAAGTGCTTCTTGTTGATGATCTTGCCCCAGGCGGGGTTCTCGAGCGGACGCTCGCCGAGCATCTGCTCGATTTGCCTTATCACCTCGGCGAGAAACGCATCGTGCACGCGCTCGTCCACCAAGACGTAGTCGGGCGCCACGCACGTCTGACCGCAGTTGAGGTACTTGCCAAACACCACGCGCGCTGCGGCGACGCGCAGGTTGGCGTCGGCGGCAATGATGCAGGGGCTCTTGCCACCGAGCTCGAGCGTGACGGGTGTGAGGTGCTCCGACGCTTTGCTCATGACGAGCTTGCCCACGGTGACGCCGCCCGTGAAGAAGATGTAGTCGAAGGTCTGGTCGAGGAGCTCGGCGTTCTCCGCGCGGCCTCCTTCCACCACGGCGACATACTCCGCCGGCAGCGCCTCGGCGACGACCTGCCGTATGACCGCTGAGGTCGCCGGGGAGTAGGCGCTCGGCTTGAGCGCGCACGTGTTGCCGGCGGCGATGGCGCCCGCAAGCGGTTCCATGGTGAGCATGAAGGGGTAGTTCCAGGGGCTCATGATGAGCGCGACGCCATAGGGCTCGGCCACCGTGAAGCTTGTTGCATGGAAGTTGGCGAGTCCGGTGGGCTTGCGGTGGCGGCGCGCCCAGCGGCGCACGTGCCGCAGCTGGTAGCGGAGCTCGGCCAGGGTGAGGCCGACCTCGCACATGTAGCTCTCGGTCGCGGATTTGCCGAGGTCTTTGTAGAGGGCGGCGTTGATGTCGTCCTCATGCGCGACGATGGAGCGCTCGAGGGCGCGGAGCGCCTCGATGCGCGCCTCGACGGGGATGGTCGCCCCGGTTGAGAAATAGGCGCGGCAGCGCTCGACGGTTTCCTGGATGGACACGGTATCTCCTCGCTAGCGGTTGGTGCGGATTCGGGAGCCGGCCCGGCGGGCGGCGCGGCGCGCACGGCGGATCTGCGTGCGCACGGCGTGCGCGAGGCGGTGCGGCAGGCTCGCGGCGGGCATGCGGGCGGCGTCGGTCGCGGAGCCGGCGACGCCCTCCGTCTCAGCCGCCTGCTCGCCCGATTCGTCGGCGGCGCCCGCGGGGGCGGGTTCCTGCACGCTATGGTACAGGCTCTCGAGCTCGGTCGCATCCATGAGGAGCGGCACGGGGTAAAGCAGGTTGCCCTCGGCGTCGGCGCGCTTCGCCATGACGGGGATGTCCTCGTCGCCGAGCGGGAAGATGCGGCTCCAGGTGATCGAGAAGCGGTAGACGCCGAAGCCCATCTCGGCCATGAGGGCGATGTGCTCCTTCCAATGATGGTAGCCGTCGACGGCGCGGTGGCCCCGCGGTGCGAGCGCGTGGGAGCTCTTCGAGCTTGTGGCGCGCGAGCTCGCATGCTGAGCGCGCGGCCACCCCGGGGCGGACGCCCGCTTCGGAGGCGCCCGGACGGCGCCGGGGCTTTCCCGGGCGCGTTTCGGTTTCGTGGCGGAGATGTTGCAGCTCCATTACGCGCCCGGTAGCGACGTCGTTTTTTCGCGCGTTCCCGAGTACACTTGCGAAGGCAAAAAGGAGCGATCCACGCGCGGCCGCATGCGTCGTTCGGCCCGCGTCCTCCCGTCACCGTTGTTTTCAGAAGGAGAGTAGCATGAGCTATACGCAGAGGATTATCGACGAGCTTAAGGACCGTTACGCCGACCAGCCCGAGTTCATCCAGGCTGCGACCGAGGTGCTCGAGTCGCTCGAGCCCGCCGTCGAGGCGCATCCGGAGTACGAGGAGGCGTCGCTACTCGAGCGCCTCGTCGAGCCCGAGCGCGTCATCATGTTCCGCGTGCCGTGGGTGGATGACGAGGGCAAGGTTCAGGTGAACCGCGGATACCGCGTGGAGTTCAACTCCGCTATCGGCCCCTACAAGGGCGGCCTGCGCTTCAACCCCACGGTGACGCTCGGCATGCTCAAGTTCCTCGGTTTCGAGCAGATCTTCAAGAACGCCCTCACCACCCTGCCTATGGGCGGCGGCAAGGGCGGCTCCGACTTCGACCCCAAGGGCAAGTCCAACCGTGAGATCATGGCATTCTGCCAGAGCTTCATGACCGAGCTCTGCCGCCACATCGGCCCCAACACCGACGTGCCTGCGGGCGACCTCGGCGTCGGCGGCCGCGAGATCGGCTACCTGTTCGGTCAGTACAAGCGTCTGCGCAACGAGTGGTCCGGCGTGCTCACCGGCAAGGGCCTCACCTTCGGCGGTTCGCTCGCGCGCACCGAGGCCACGGGCTACGGCCTCGTCTACTTCGTGGACGAGTACCTGAAGAGCCGCGGCGACAGCTTTGCCGGCAAGAAGGTCGTCGTGCACGGCTCGGGCAACGTCGCCATCTACGCGATCCAGAAGGTCTCCCAGCTCGGCGGCACCGTCATCGCCTGCTCCGACACCAAGGGTTGGGTCGAGGACCCCGCGGGCATCGACTATACGGTGCTCGAGCACATCTACAACCAGAAGCGCTCCGGCCACGATAAGGGCGTCAGCCTGGCCCTGTACGTGGACGAGCGCCCCGGTGCCACCTGGCACGCGGAGGACGGCCGCGGCGTGTGGCAGCTCCCCTGCGACATCGCGCTGCCCTGCGCGCGCGAGAACACGCTTCTGCTCGAGGACGCCGAGGCGCTGGTGGCCAACGGCTGCAAGGTCGTGGGCGAGGGCGCCAACATGCCCACCACGCTCGAGGCGACCGCCTACCTCAAGGACCACGGCGTCGCCTTCATGCCGGGCAAGGCTGCGAACGCCGGCGGCGTGCTCGTCTCCGGCCTGGAGATGAGCCAGAACGCCGAGCACCTCTCTTGGACGTTCGAGGAGGTCGACGGCAAGCTCGAGAGCCTCATGCGCGACATGTTCCACAACGTGGACGACACGGCGCGCGCCTACGGCCACGAGGGCGACTTCGTCATGGGCGCCAACATCGCCGGCTTCACCAAGGTGGCCGATGCCATGATGGCGCAGGGCGTCTGCTAGGCGGGGCACCTGCGCGCGGAGAGGCGCCCTGCGCCCTCCGCGATGATGTTCGCCCATAGGGGCGGTGCGTGCACTTCACGTCCGCCGGGCTCCGGAACTCCTCCGGGCCCGGCGGCCGTTTGCGTATCGCGGCCTGACGCCGGTCATGGGCATCCTCTGGTCGTTTTGCCGATGGGCGGGCCTTCATGGCGCGCGCCGCGGGCGGGTGGGATAAGCTTGAGGGCGTAACCGCCGGGAGGGAGCGGTTGGCGAACGTAAGGGAGTTTGATGCTTCGGTTCCGTACCCTGGAGCGTCCGGCCTCGCCCGAGGAGGCCTACGCCATCATCCAGAAGCGCAAGCGGGCGCGGATACTCGGCGGCGGGGCGTGGATGCGCCTCGCAAAGACCGCCTACCCGCTCGTGATCGACCTGTCCGCCTGCGGGCTCGACGCCATCGAGGATGCGGGCGACACCTGGCGGGTGGGCGCCATGGTGAGCCTGCGCGCGCTCGAGTGCCACGAGGGCATCGCCGCCGCAACGGGCGGCGCCGTCGCCCGCGCGCTCGCGGGCATCGTGGGGGTGCAGTTCCGCGCGGGCGCGACCGTGGGGGGCAGCGTCGCGGGCCGCTTCGGCTTCTCCGACGTGTGCTGCGTGCTCTTGGCGCTTGGCGCCGAGGTCGAGCTCGTGGGCGCGGGGCGCATCCCCATCGACGAGCTCCTGCGCGCTAAGGCCTTCCCCCGAGACGTCCTGACGCATGTGCGCATCCCTAAGGATCGGCCGCGCACCGGCTACTGCGCCGTCCGCCGTGCGGCGACCGATATCCCCGTGCTCAACGCGGCGGCGAGCGCGACGGCGGACGGTACCTGGCGTATCGCCGTCGGCGCCCGCCCCGCCCGGGCGCGCCTCATCGCCATCGAGCCGGCCCGGGTGCCCTCGCTCGCGGACGCGCTCGCGGTGTGGGCGGACCCCGCGTCAGACGAGGCGGCGCGGGTGGAGGCGGAGGAGGCTGCGGCGACGGCGATCGCCGAGCCCCTCGGTGCGCTCGTCTACGCCGACAACATGTGGGCCTCCGCTGCGTACCGCCGCCGCGTGGCCCCCGTCATCGCCGCGCGCGCCCTGCGCGCCGCCGAGGAGGGACGCGCATGAACATGAACCTTTCCGTCAACGGACGGGTGCTCTCGTGCGAGGCGAGTGCCGACGCCACGCTCGCCGAGGTGCTCCGTGCGCACGGCTTCAAGAGCGTCAAGTGCGGGTGCGACACGGGCAACTGCGGCGCCTGCACGGTGTGGGTCGACGGCAGCCCGCGCCTCTCGTGCACGATGCTCGCCGTCCGCGCCGAGGGACACGAGGTGACGACGCTCGAGGGCGTGCTCCCTGCGTCGCGCCATCTCGCGCGCTGCCTCGCGGAGGAGGGCGCCGAGCAGTGCGGCTTCTGCTCGCCCGGCCTCATCATGGCGGTGCTCGCCGCCGAGCGCGAGCTCGGCGCGGCCCCCCTCGCGGCCGACCCGGCGGCGGTGGACGCCTATCTCGCCGGCAACCTCTGCCGCTGCACGGGCTATATGGCGCAGCGCCGCGGCGTCATGCGCTACCTTGCCGAGCGCGCCGCCGCGGTGCCGGGCAACGTCCCCGCAGCGGGCGCCGCTGAGGCCCCCGCTCATACCGTCTCCCCGATGGGGGGTGCGCAGCGATGAGCATGATCGTCTCGCGCGAGGAGGAGCGCCGCACGCTCAGCCAGCTCCATACGCCCACCGTCAAGAAGGACGCCTACGCGCTTCTCGCCGGGCAGCCCGTCTATACCGACGACCTCGCCCCCGAGGGCGCCCTCACCGTCAAGATACTCCACAGCCCGCACGCCTTCGCGCGCATCCGCGCCATCGACACGGCGCGGGCCCTCAAGGTGCCCGGCGTGGTCGCCGTGTACACCTATCGCGACGTGCCTCAGCGGCGCTTCACGCTCGCGGGGCAGAGCTTTCCGGAGGCCTCGCCCTACGACCGGCTGCTGCTCGACGAGTACGTTCGCTACGAGGGGGACGAGGTCGCCATCGTGGCCGCGGAGACCGAGCGCGCCGCCGATCAGGCGCTGCGGCTCATCCGCGTCGACTACGAGGTGCTCGACCCTGTGCTCGACTTCACGCGCGCCATCGACAACCCCACCGTCATCCATCCCGAGGAGAACTACCACGTCAACGGCGCGTGGATTCAAAATGAGCGCCTGCGCAACATCGTGAGCCAGGGCGTGAGCGCCGTCGGCGACCTCGACGCCGCCTTCGCCGAGGCCGATGTCGTCATCGACCGCACGTACCACACGCGCGCCAACGAGCAGGCCATGATGGAGACGTTCCGCGCCTTCGCCGAGATGGACGCCTACGGGCGCATCACGGTGACGGCCTCCACCCAGGTGCCCTTCCACGTCCGCCGCATGGTGGCGGCTGCCCTCGATATCCCGCAGGCGCGCGTGCGCGTGGTGAAGCCGCGCATCGGCGGCGGCTTCGGTGCCAAACAGAGCGGGTGCAACGAGATCTTCTGCGCCTTCGTGACGCATCGGACGGGCCGCCCCGCCAAAATCGTCTATACGCGCGAGGAGACGAACACCGCCTCGAACGCGCGCCACGAGATGCAGCTCCAGGTGCGCCTCGGCGCGCGGCGGGACGGCACCATCGTCGCCATCGACCTCCACGTCCTCTCCAACCAGGGCGCCTACGGGGAGCACGGGCCCACCACCATCGGCCTCGCGGGCCACAAGACGCTGCCGCTGTACAACCGCGTGCTCGCGAGCCGCTTCAGCTACGAGGTCGTCTACACCAACACCAAGCCCGCGGGCGCCTTCCGCGGCTACGGCGCCACGCAGGGCCTCTTCGCCGTGGAGTCCGCGGTAAACGAGCTCGCCGACGCGCTCGGCATGGACCCGTGCGAGGTGCGCCTCCAAAACCTCACGCGCGAGGGTGAGGTCATGGCGCAGTACGACGGCAACACGCTCTTCTCCACGGGCGCCGAGGCGTGCCTGCGCCGCGCCCAGGAGATGATCGGCTGGGGCAACAAGCCGCTTTGCCGCGACCTCGGCGACCGCGTGCGCGGACTCGGCTGCGCGCTCGCCATGCAGGGGTCCTCCATCGCCGGCATCGATATCGCGAGCGTGGACCTGCGACTCGAGGAGGAGGGATTCTACACCCTCTCCATCGGCGCGACGGACATGGGCACGGGCTGCGACACCATCCTCGCCCAGTTTGCGGCCGAGGCACTGGGGTGCACGGTGGACGACATCGTGGTGCGCGGCGTGGACACCGATGTATCGCCCTACGACACCGGCTCCTACGCGAGCGCCACGACCTATCTTACGGGTATGGCCGTCGTGAAGGCGGCCGAGGACCTCATCCGCCGCATGCGCACGTTTGCGGCGGGCCTCATGGGCGTGCCGGCGCGCAGCGTCTACTTCGACGGGGCGCGCCTCTACACGACGGCCGAGGGCCCGGCAGACGGGGCGGAGCTGGCCGAGGGCACCCTCGCGGCGCCGACAGAGCCCGAGTTCAGCGAGGTCACCGGTGCCATCGACCACATGCGCCGCGCCTATGCGGTCGTGGGCGCGCCCGGGGTCTCCGCGCCGGAGGAGGGCGACCCGGAGGTCCTTGCCGTCCAAGAGCTCACGCGCGCGCAGTTCGCCGCGGCGTGCGTCCGCGGCGGCGACGGCGACTGCCTCACGGCGCATGCCGCCGCGAGCTCCCCCACGAGCCCGCCACCCTTCATGGCGGGCATCGCCGAGGTGGACGTCGACAAGGCGACCGGGGAGGTCACGGTCGTCGATTACGTGGGCGTCGTCGACTGCGGCACCGTGGTGAACGAGAACCTCGCCCGCGTTCAGGCGGAGGGCGGGATCGGCCAGGGCATCGGCATGGCGCTTACCGAGGACGTCCAGCGCGGGCCACAGGGCCGCATGCGCACTCGGACGTTCATGCAGTACAAGATTCCCTCGCGCCTCGACATCCCCCTGGTGCGGGTCGACTTCTGCGAGAGCTACGAGCCCACCGGTCCGTACGGCGCCAAATCCATCGGCGAGGTCGTCATCAACACCCCGCCGCCCGCCATCGCGAGCGCTATCGCCCATGCCACGGGCGTCTACGTGCGCGACCTTCCCATCACGCCCGAGAAGGTGCTCCTCGGGGAGCGGGAGGGATAGCCGCAGCCCGCAGGCAGGGCCGCTTCATGGCACCGCGCAGGCACGCCGCCCGCATCTGCCGCAAGGCTCGTGCGGGCGGCGCGCCCTATAATGGAGGCGTCACCCGTTCTCGGAGGTTCTCATGCCCAAGGATTATGTCTCTATCGCCCTCGGCGTCGTCTCGATGCTGCTGTCGTTTGTGCCCGTCATCCCACTGCAGCTCCTCGGCGCCGTCGCCGGCGGCTGCGGGTTCGTGTTCGGCCGCCGGGCGCGGCGGGCGGATTACCGGCGCGACCTGACGAGCACCGTCGGCATGGTGTGCTCCGGCGTGGGCGTCTTCCTGTGCCTCCTCGCACCGGTCCTCGCCATCGTGAGCAACATCGCCCTCCTTTTCATGCGCTAGCAATATGCTGACGCAATAGTCCGCGGCCGTCTGTACCCGCCGAGTCGCCTCCCGCCGTCGGAACCGGTGCCGTTCCGGCGGTCTCACCGCGCCGTGCCGCTCGAGCGCCGTGCCGTTTGCCGAAATCTTGCACCGTCCCAACCCGTAGGGCTGGACTTGCGTCCCAAGGCGCGTATAGTGGTTCATGCGACAGGCCTTGCGCGTAGTTACGTTACGCAAAAACCGGGGCGCCCGTGCCAGCCAGGCACGGGGCCCGTACACATGTTTTAGGAGCGCGCATGAAAGCCGACGCGAGGGGGACGACTGCGTCGTCCGCAAAAACCAAAGGATCCGCATCCCGCCCAAAGAACAACGAGCGCTTTCGGGAGCGTTTAGCGCGTCATCACGACGAGCTGCGCTGGCTCTATATGGAGCTCTACGATAACGGGGATATGTTTGCCGAGCTCTGCGAGCAGTTGAGGGCGTTTTTCGATGCGCGGCCGGCAGACCTCAAGCAGCTCGACGCCGAGCGCGAGGCCGAGGGCGCATGGTACCGCAAGCGCGATATGCTCGGCATGCAGATGTATATCGACAACTTTGCCGGCACCATCAAAGGGGTCGAGGAGCACCTCGATTACCTTAAGCGCTGCCATGTCAATTACGTGCACCTTATGCCGTTTTTGGATACACCGGCAGATAAGAGCCGGTCGGACGGCGGCTATGCGGTGGCGGACTTTCGCCGCGTGCGCCCCGACTTGGGCACGATGGACGACCTTGCCCACTTGGCGCGGACCTGCCACGCGCAGGGCATCAGCCTGTGCATGGACTTCGTCATGAACCACACCTCCGAGGACCATGAATGGGCGCGGCGCGCCCGTGCCGGCGAGGGGGAGTACATGAGCCGGTACTTCTTCGAGCGCAACCAGGCGGTGATCGACCAGTACACGCGCGACGTGCCGCAGGTGTTTCCCACCACTGCGCCGGGCCACTATACCTACCTGCCCGAGCTGGGGCAGAGCGTTATGACGCAGTTCTATCCCTACCAGTGGGACCTCAACTACAGGAACCCCCGCGTCTTCAACGAGATGATGTACAACTTCCTCTACCTCGCCAACCAGGGCATGGACATCATTCGCATCGACGCCGTACCCTATATCTGGAAGGAGCTTGGCACCAACTGCCGCAACCTCCCCCAGGTGCACACCATCGTGCGCATGATGCGCATGATCGGCGAGATCGTGTGCCCGGGCATCGTGCTGTTGGGTGAGGTCGTGATGGAGCCCAAGGAGGTCGCGCCCTACTTTGGCACGCCCGAGAAGCCCGAGTGCCACATGCTCTACAACGTCACCACCATGGCGACAACGTGGCACACCGTGGCGACGCGCGACACCAGGCTTCTCAGACGTCAGATGGAGGCGGTCTGCGCCCTGCCGCGCACCTACACGTTCTTAAACTATCTGCGCTGCCATGACGATATCGGCTGGGGCCTCGATTACCCGACGCTTTCCGCATGGGGGATGGAAGAGGTGCCGCACAAGAAGTACCTGAACGACTACTTCCTGGGTATCGTAGCGGGAAGCGACAGCCGGGGCGCCCTCTACAACGACGATCCAACGACAGGTGACGCGCGCTTCTGCGGCACGACGGCGTCGATGTGCGGGGTCGAGGCCGCCGGGTTCGAGGGCGATGACGACAAGCTCGCATGGGCCCTCCAGAAGGACATCATGCTCCACGCGTACCTGCTCACGCAGTCGGGCCTGCCCATCATCTACAGCGGTGACGAGGTGGGACAGGTGAACGATTACAGCTATCGCGACGATCCCGAACGCGCCGATGACTCCCGCTACATCCACCGGGGGAAGTTCCCTTGGGAGCTCGTAGACGCTATCGATGACGCTGACAGCGTGCCCCACCGGCTCTTTGAGGCGCTCTCCGATCTTGAGGACATCCGGCGTGAGGAGCCGGTCTTCGGCGCGGAGGCGACGGTCAGGGTGTGCGATGCGGCCGATCCGGCGCTGCTCTGGATCGAGCGCACACTCGGCGAGGAAGTGCTCGTGGCCGTATTCAATTTCAGCGACGAGGGCAAGACCGTGACCCTGCCGGCCGCTCCCGCCTACACCGATCTGGTGACGGGTGTGACCGAGGCGGTGGAGACGGTCGATATGTGCGGCTGGGACTTTATGTGGATGAAACGGGCGTGATCTCAGCCCCCGAGGAGACGCTCCCCGCGTGCGCATGGCGCCAGGCACGCGGGGAGACGCCGTGCACGTTTTTGAAGGCGCGCGAGAAGTGCAGCTGGTTGGGGTAGCCGACGGCGCGCCCCACCTCCGCCACGGAGAGCGCCGAGAGCTTGAGGAGCTCCGCCGCCTTCTCCATGCGGTAGCCGATGAGGAACTGCTGCGGCGAGACGCCCATGGCCTCCTTGAAGACCTTGCCGAAGTAGCTGCGGTTCAAGCCGATGTGACGGGCGATGTCCTCCACGCCGATGTCCGCGACGTAGTTCTCGTCGATGTAGGCGAGGGCCTCGTCCACATAGAAGCCATGGAGCTTGCCGGTCTGGGCGGCGCGGTAGGGGGTGCACGAGCGGGCGAAGCCGTCGATGAAGCGGTAGGTGTCGGCGACGAGGGCGAAGGGCGAGGCGTTCCGCTCGTCGAGCAGCGCCCGCATCGATGCAGCCATGTCCTCGCGCGCGGCCTCATCGTGCGCGCGGTACACCGGGTGCACGGTGCTCACGCCGAGGTTGTCGAGCACCGATTTGACTTGGACGCCGTCGAACTCGATCCAGATGTACTCCCACGGGTCCGCCATATCGGCTATGTAGGTCGTGATCTGGGTGGGGAAGATGAGGAACCCCTCGTGAGCGTGCAGGGGGTAGTCGATGCGCTCGCCCTCGTCGCTGATGGTGGTGAACACCCCGGAGCCCGAGAGGATGTAGTGGAACAGGTAGTGGCTGCGCCGCGCCGGACCGAAGGCGTGCGCGGGCGCGCAGACCTCGCGCCCGTACTGGTAGGGCATGAGGTCGGTGAAGATGCCGCCCTCGAAGGTGGAGAAGTCGATTTCGTGCGGACGCATGATCGCGCGCTCCTTTACCGCTCGGAGTCCTGCATCGAATCAGAATATACCACAATGCGAGCAAACATTCCTTATAATATAGCGAAACGAGATACACAAGGCATTATGGTATATTAGCGTGCCAGCATTGGCGCGCCGCCTCAATACTAGGAGGATAACCTGCGAAAAGGGCAAATACAACACTTCCGTGCCGAGCTAGCAGAACCTACCGTTGCCGGTCGAAAATAAGCCGTTCATCGAAAACCTGCGGTATCGTGACTGGATACAGCACCAGCATATACCTGCAGATTAGGGCTATCAATCATATAAGATACCAAAGTGCACGCTAGAAAGCGCAAAATGGTAGGTGCTACTATCGCCAAAGATACGCTTTGCCTGTCGCAACCGCAAAGCACGAGGACCCGTACGGGAAGGGGTAGGTACATGGCCGGACTGACGCTCGAACACGTGGGCAAACGGTACCCGAACGGCTACGAGGGGGTGAAGGATTTCAACCTCGAGATCGCCGACAAGGAGTTCATCATCTTCGTCGGCCCCTCGGGCTGCGGCAAGTCGACGACGCTGCGCATGATCGCGGGCCTCGAGGATATCACCTCGGGCACGCTCAAGATCGACGGCAGGGTTGTCAACGACGTGGAACCCAAGGACCGCGACATCGCGATGGTGTTCCAGAACTACGCCCTCTACCCGCACATGACGGTGTACGAGAACATGGCGTTCCCCCTGCGCCTGCGCAAGGTCCCGCAGGACCAGATCGATAAGATCGTACAGGATGCCGCGCGCATCCTCGACCTCGAGAAGCTGCTCGACCGCAAGCCCTCGGCGCTCTCCGGCGGCCAGCGTCAGCGCGTTGCCATGGGCCGCGCCATCGCCCGCCAGCCCAAGGTCTTCCTCATGGACGAGCCGCTCTCCAACCTGGATGCCAAGCTGCGCGTGCAGATGCGCGCCGAGATCTCCAAGCTGCACGACCGCCTGGGCGCGACCATCATCTACGTCACGCACGACCAGACCGAGGCCATGACGCTCGGCACCCGCATCGTCGTCATGAAAGACGGCGTCATGCAGCAGGTCGACACGCCCTCCAAGCTCTACGCGGAGCCGTGCAACCTCTTTGTCGCCGGCTTCATCGGCTCGCCCCAGATGAACTTCATCGACGCGACGGTGGGGGAGGTCGCGGGCAAGGTCACGCTCACCTTCGGCAAGAACACCGTTACGGTCCCCGCGTCCAAGGCCGCCACGCTCAAGCCCTACGTCGGCAAGGTCGTGGTCGCCGGCATCCGCCCGGAGGACGTGGTCGAGGAGCACGAGTACGCCGAGGGTCGTAACCTCTCCGAGAAGATCGATGCCACCGTCACGGTGTACGAGCTTCTGGGCTCCGAGGCCATGATCTACGGAGATGTGGACGGCGGGCAGATCTCCGCGCACCTCTCCGCCGCCAACCCGGTGCGCACCGGCAGCCGCATCCAGGTCGCCTTCGACATGGACAAGCTGCACGTGTTCGACAAGGACACCGAGCTCGCCATCGTCCACTAGCCCGAGAGGAGAGCTGATACGCATATGACAGCGAAACCCATCACCCGGCGCCATGCGCTCGGGCTCTCGGCGGCGGCGCTCTCGTCGGTCCTCTTTGCGGGATGCACGAGCGAGACGGCGGACGGCAAGGTTCAGGTGGAGATCGTCTCCTACAAGCAGGAGGCCAAGTCGATCTTCGACCAGATTCAGGCCGACTTCAACGCCGCGCACGACGACATCGTGCTCAAGATCGACAGCCCTGCCGACGCCGTCACCATCATGAAGACGCGCTTCGTGCGCGAGAACTACCCCGATGTCATCGGTATCGGCGGCGACGGCGACTACGCGAACTTCGTCGATTCCAACATTCTGGCCGATGTCTCCGATTACGAGGGCATTGGAAACGTCAAGAAGTCGTACACCGATATCCTGAAGAGCGTCACCTACGTGCCCATGGAGGGCATCTACGGCGTGCCCTATGTGGCAAACGCTGCGGGCATGCTCTACAACGTCGATATGTTCGAGGAGAAGGGCTGGTCCATCCCCGAGACGTGGGACGAGCTCATCGAGCTCTGCGAGGAGATCAAGGCCGAGGGTGAGGTTGCCCCGTTCTACCTTGGCTACCTCGACACGTGGACCATCCTTTCGCCGTGGAACTCCGTGACGGTCAACATGGTGCCCTCCGATCTTGCCCGTCAGGTGAACGCCGGCAAGGCCAAGTTCGCCGACTACTACGGAGAGCCGGCACGTCGCATGCGCCAGATGCTGCAGTACAGCCAGACGCTGCTGCCCGGCGAGCCCGGCCCCTTCGCCGCAAGCTACAACGACGCCTGCACGAGCTTCGCCAACGGCAAGAGCGCCATGTACCCCTGCGGCAGCTTCGCCGTCCCGCAGATTCTCACGGGTAACCCGGATATCAACGTGGGCATGTTCGCCATGCCCTCGGCGGACGACCCTGCCGACCGCATCGTGGTCTCCGGTGTGGACCTGCAGTGGTGCGTTGCCGAGACCTGCCCGCACAAGGAGGCCGTCTTCGAGGTGCTCGACTACCTGGCCGAGCCCGAGAACCTGCAGACCTACCTCGACGACCAGCGCGCCATCCCCTGCGTGGAGGGCGATTTCACGCTCGACCCGCTCTTCGACGGCATCCAGGAGTTCCTGGACGAGGACCGCGTGCTCGACTACCTCGACCACTCGTACCAGTCTGCCATGGCCGTCGACGCGCAGCTGCAGACGATGCTGCTCGACGAGCGCGATGACGACACCGCCATCGCCGCTTTCCTCGAGCGCTTCGACACCGACTGGCTGCGCTATAACCGCGACGTCATCCGCAAGGTACAGGAATACGAGAGCCAGCACTAAGGGGGATACGATATGGCAACGCTTACCAAGGGCAAGGTCGGCTCGGGTCGCATGAAGACGTTCTACGCGATCCTCATCCCCGTGCTCATCCTGTTCATCGCCTTCAACACGTTCCCGCTTCTTACGGGCGTGTTCTACAGTTTCACCAACTCCAAGGGCTACGGTGCCTTCGACATCGTGGGCCTGCAGAACTACCTCGACCTCTTCAGCGACGCGCGCGTGGGCAACTCCTACCTCTTCACCTTCAAGGTGGCCGTGGTGGCGACGATCCTCACCAACGTCATCAGCTTGCTGCTCGCCATCGCGCTGTCGAGTAAGATCAAATTCAAGAGCGCGCTGCGCGGCCTGTTCTTCGTGCCCCAGATCCTGGGCGCCCTCGTGGTGGGCTATGTGTTCAGCTACCTCTTCACCTGGATCATCCCGGCGCTCACCGGCACCGAGTCGATCCTGGCATCGCCCGACCTCGCTTGGATCGCCATCGTGGTCGTACTCGTGTGGCAGTCCTGCGCGCAGACCACCATCATCTACATCACCGGTCTCTCGAGCGTGCCGGAGGATGTGTACGAGGCGGGCTCGCTCGACGGCGCGACGGGTTGGAACAAGTTCCGCTACATCACGCTGCCGCTCATCATGCCGAGCGTGACCACCAACATGGTGCTCGTCATGAAGAACATGCTCATGGTGTTCGACCAGATCGTGGCCATGACCTCCGGCGGCCCGTCTCAGTCGACGGAGTCCATCTCGTACCTCATCTACAACAACGGTCTGTCAGGCGGGCAATTCGGCTTCCAGTGCGCGAACGCCGTGATGTTCTTCATCTTGATCGCGGTCATCTCGATCGTGCAGACAAACTTCCTGAGCAGTAAGGAGGAGCAGCTCTAATGGCTAAGGATGCATTCGGGGCCAAGGTAAAGGAACGGGTGAACTGGCCCATCACCGCAGGGCTCATCCTGCTCGCGCTCATCGTCATCATCTTCCCGCTCTACATGGCGGTGCGCATCGCGGTCGCCGATAAGATGCCCACGGGCCTGGAGATCTTCACGCTGCCCGAGACGTGGGACTTCGCCAACTTCCTCGAGGCGATGGAGGCGACGCAGTTCTTCACCTCCTTTATGAACTCGCTTCTCATCACCGTGGTGGCCGTGGTGGTCTCTATCCTCATCCACTCGCTCGCGGCCTACGCGATCGGGCGCAACATGGAGCGCCGCGTCTTCAAGTGGAGCTACCTCTTCATCATCGCCGGCATGTACGTGCCCTTCGCGATCCTTATGATGCCGCTCGTCAAGCAGACCGCCATCATGCACCTCGACAACATGGTGGGCGTCATGATCCTCTACATCGTCTTCTACATGCCGATGAACGTGATGCTCTACACGGGGTACCTGCGCAACATCCCTGTGGCGCTCGAGGAGGCGGCACGCGTGGACGGTGCCAGCACGTGGACGACGTTCTGGAAGGTCATCTTCCCGATCATGAAGCCGATGCACGCCACCGTGGCGGTGCTCACCGGTCTGGCGGTCTGGAACGACGTCATGACCCCGCTCGTCATCATGGGCGGCTCGGGCGTCTACACCCTGCCGCTTGCCCAGATGAGCTTCCAGACGGCGTTTGGTACGGACTATCCGCTCGCCTTTGCTTCGTATCTGCTCGCCATGCTCCCGATGATAATCTTCTATATCTTTGCGCAGAAGCAGATCATCGGCGGCGTTACCAACGGCGCGGTAAAGTAACATACCCATACTTTGTGGTTCTGCCCGTTGACGTGCCGGGCTGACCGGCATCGCCCGCACCTCGTTTGGGGTGCGGGCGATGCGCAGGCGCAGGCCGTGGGCGGGGGAGAGCCGACCGAATCATCTGACCTGGATTGGGGACCCATGCCTATCATCGTGGACGAGACGAGCCGCACCTTCACCCTCCACACCGACAATACGACGTACCAGATGCGTGTCGATGAGCCGGGTTACCTGCTGCATCTGTACTACGGTACACGCTCCGAGGGGACCATGGACTATCTTGTCACCTATGCGGACCGCAGCGGTTTGTGCGTCTGTCCGCACGACGTGCACGACCGTACCTATTCTCTCGACGTGCTGCCGCAGGAGTTTCCCTTTGACGGCGCGGGCGATATGCGCGCGCCCCTGTTGCGCGTGCGCGACGCCGCCGGCGTGTACGGCTGCGACCTGCGCTATGCGCGCCATGAGGTGCGCTCGGGCAAGTACGCGCTGCCGGGCCTTCCCGCGGTCTACGACGAGGGGGAGGGAGACGGTGCGGAGACGCTCTCGGTGACGCTCTCGGACCCTCGTTTGGGCCTTGAGGTTGAGCTCCTCTACGGCGTCATGCCGCACCTCGATGTCATCTGCCGCGCCGCCATCGTGCGCAACGCCGGCGAGGCGGCCCTTACCATCGACCGCCTGCAGACGGCGTGCCTCGACTTCACACACGGCAGCTTTGACGTCATCACCTTCAGCGGCCGTCACGCCATGGAGCGCCGCGTCGACCGCCACTTTGTCGACCATGGTAGCTTCCACGTGGGCAGCCGCCGCGGCATGTCCTCTGGTCAGTACAACCCGCTCATGATTCTCTGCGACCGCGCGACCACCGAGACCTCGGGCCGCGCCTGGTCGATGAGCTTCGTGTGGAGCGGCGGCTTTGAGGCGGAGGTCGAGCGCTGCCAGTACGCCCAGACGCGTATGCAGATGGGCCTTGCCGACGACCGTTTCTCCTATCCGCTCGCGCTGGGCGAGGAGCTTGTGGCCCCCGAGGTCATCATGAGCTACTCGGCGCACGGCTTGAGCGCCCTTTCGCAGAACCTTCACCGTTGCATCCGCACGCGCGTGGTGCGGGGGACCTGGCGCGATCGTCCGCGCCCGGTGCTCCTCAACAGCTGGGAGGCCTGCTACTTTGACTTCACGGGCGACACGCTCGTGGACCTTGCCAAGAAGGCCTCCGAGCTCGGTATCGAGATGCTCGTTATGGACGACGGCTGGTTTGGCAAGCGCAACGATGACTTCCGAGCGCTCGGTGACTGGTACGTCAACGAGGAGAAGCTCGGCGGCACCCTCGCTGAGCTCGTCGACCGCGTGAACGCGCTCGGACTCAAGTTTGGCATCTGGGTCGAGCCGGAGATGGTCTCTGAGGACAGTGACCTTTACCGCGCACATCCCGACTGGGCGCTCGCCATACCCGGCAAAGACCCCGTGCTCGGCCGCGACCAGCTTGTGCTCGACTTCTCGCGCAAAGAGGTGCGCGACAACATCTACGAGCAGCTGTGCGCCGTCTTTGACCAGGCAAACATCGAGTACGTCAAGTGGGACTGCAACCGCAACATCGTGGACCTCTACTCCGCCACCGCCACCGACCAGGGCAAGGTGCTCTACGACTACACGCGCGGCCTCTACGAGCTCCTCGAGCGCTTGGTGCAGCGCTATCCGCACATCCTGTTCGAGGGTTGCTCTGCGGGCGGGTGCCGCTTTGACGCCGGCATGCTCTACTACACGCCGCAGATCTGGACGAGCGACAACACCGACGCCGTCAACCGGCTCGCCATCCAGTACGGCACCTCGTTTGGCTACCCGGCGTCCACCATGGGCGCGCACGTCTCGGCTTGCCCCAACGAGATCAACTGGCGCACGACCCCCATCTCTGCCCGCGGCACCGTTGCGCTCGCAGGGGGCGGCTTTGGCTACGAGCTTGACCTGAACGATCTTCCCGAGCGCGCCTGCGAGCACGTCAAGGCGCAGGTCGCGCTCCATCGCGAGATTGAGGACGTGGTGCGCGAGGGTCGCTACTTCCGCCTCTCGGGTCCCGCGGACGAGGTCTGCGCCTGGGAGTTTGTGGCAGAAGACGGCAGCAAGGCTGTGCTCGGTACGGTGCTTCTGCTCATCGAGGGCTACGGTGTGGCACGCTACGTCACCCCGCGCGGGCTCACGCCGGGCGCCTTCTACCGTGAGCTCACCACGGGCAATGTTTTTGCTGCGGACGCCCTTATGGACGAGGGGTTCCCGCTGCCCATCAACGCCGAGCCGTACATGGGTCGCACCTACCGATTCGAGCGCCTGTAGGGAAGCGGTAGCGCCGGGGTTCGTCCCCGGCGCACCTTTTGCCCAGGTCCCGCGGGACCGGCTCTTCCCGGCGCAGGATATCTGCCCTATAGAAAGGGGAAGCGCATGCTCGAGGATTACCGCCGCGCCCACAAGCGCGCAACCAAGGAGTTCCAGGCCGATGTCGCCGCGGGCAGGTACCCCTATCCTCCGGCGCTCGACGACATCCTCAAAGGGGAGGGCTACCAAGGCGAGATTCCCCTCGGTCTTGCCGAGATTGACCTTTCGCTCATCGCCGGCACGCGCACGCGCGGCCGTCAGAACAGCTTTTCGTCTGGCTTCATGCCCCTGCAGGAGGCATCGACGGAGTTCGCGAGCAAGTGGAGCGACCTCATCGACTCGCAGCGCGCCGAGGGCATCCACGAGCCCATCGTGGTCTACGAGTACCTCCAGCGCTTCTACGTGCAGGAGGGCAACAAGCGCGTCTCGGTCCTGCGCTATCTGGGGCAGCCGACGGTGCTCGCCAAGATCACGCGCGTCGTGCCTATGCCGAGTGACAGCAAGGCCTACCGCGTCTACCAGGAGTTCATGCGCTTCTACCGCGTTGCCCCCGTCTTTGGCATCGTGCTTGCCGAAGAGGGCGATTACGCGCGCCTAGCCGCGTTTGCCGGGCGTGACTTGGACAATTCCTGGCCCGATGACGCCGTGCGCGACCTGCGCTCGGCTTTCGATGCGTTTGCCGCCGCCTTCCGGGCGCGCCACGGCGAGACCCTCGGCATGAGCGCCGGCAGCGCGTTTCTTATCTATCTCAAGGTGTTTGGATACGACGAGGCGGTGCATGCGCTTCCCGCCGAGGTCGATGCACGCGTCGCGCGCATCTGGGATGAGTTTGTGGTCTCTCGCGACGGCGGCAAGGTGGCCTACCTCGAAGACCCAAGCGGCAAGCGCACCAATATCATTCCCGAGATCAAATCGCTCGCCAAAGAGACCATGGGGTCCCGGCCGTTTTTCGCGGCGTTTATCTACGAGTCTTCGCCCGAGGTCGACGGCTGGACGGCGCTTCATGAGAAGGGTCGGATGAAGCTCGTTGAGAAGGTCGGGCCGACCGTCATGTCCCAGGCATATTTCGATTGCAACAACGATGCCGCCTTCGACGCCGCTGTTGCCGACGCCACGCGTCGCCGCGCCGACCTCATCGTCACGGTCTCGCCCACGCAGATGCGCTCCTGCCTGCGTGCGGCGGTGGCGCACCCGGAGCTTCCTATCATCAACTGTTCGGTCTCGCTTTCGCACAGCGCCGTGCGCACGTTTGCGGGACGGCTGTATGAGGCAAAGTTTTTGCTCGGCGCCCTTGCGGCGAGCATGGCCAAGAACCATCGCGTGGGCTACGTGGCCGAGAACCCGGTCTATGGCACCGTGGCAGAGATCAACGCTTTTGCCATCGGCGCGCGCATGATCGACCCGTATGTGACGGTCTATCTCAAATGGTTCTCCGCCAAGGACTACGACTGGAAGCGCGAGCTCGCCGAGAGCGATGTGCGCGTGGTCTCCGCCCGCGACTACCTCGACCCGAGCGACCCCGACGAGCCCTGGGGCCTTTACGAGATTATGGACGACGGCACCTGCCGCCACCTGGCCGAGCCCATCTGGAAGTGGGGGCGCTACTATGCGCTCATCGTCCGCTCCATCAGAAACGACTCGTGGAAAAAGGAGGGGGCGACGCGCCGCGGCGAGGCTCTCAACTACTGGTGGGGGATGTCTGCGGGCGTGCTCGACGTCCGTCTTTCCGACGAGGTGCCCTACGGCCAGCGGGTGCTCGTGGAGGGTATCCGCCAGTCGATGCTCACGCGCCGCATCAACCCCTTTGCCGGGGAGCTCGTCAGCCAGGGCGGCACACTCGTCCATACCGGGCCCGACCGTCTCTCGAGCGAGGAGATCGTGCGCATGCGGTGGCTGAACGAGAACATCGTCGGGCGCTTGCCTGAGCAGCGCGAGCTGTCGCAGGCGGGTCTCGAGCAGGTGGAGGTCTCCGGCGTGATTCCGCTCGACCCCACGAAGCTTCCGCACAAGGGGACCCTTTCATGAGGGTGCTCGCCATAGCCGACGTGGAGGAGCGCTGGCTTACCGCGGCGAGCGCGCGAGAGCGCCTGCAGGGGTACGACCTCATCGTGTCGTGTGGAGACCTCGACGCGCGCTACCTCGAGCATATCGTGACGATGGCAAACGTTCCTTTACTCTACGTGTGGGGAAACCACGACACGGCGTACCGCCTGCACACGCCCGAGGGCTGTCGCTCGATCGAGGGACGCATCGCCGAGTATCGCGGTCTGCGCTTCATGGGGCTCGGCGGCTCAGTGCGCTATAACGACCGCGTCTTTGGGTTCACCGAGCGCGACATGTACTGGCGGATGCTGCGGCTCTCGCTCGCCGCCAAGGCACAGGGCGGTGTTGATGTGCTCGTGACCCATACGCCACCACGCGGGTACGGTGACCTCGACGACCTTCCTCATCAGGGATTTGACGCCTTCAACACGTGCCTTGAGATGCTCTCGCCGCGCTATCTGCTCCATGGGCACATTCACCCGGAATACGGACGTATCGCGCGCGCGTGTGCTCACCCTGCGGGGACGGAGATTCTGAACTGCTGCGGCTACCGCGAGCTCGAATTAAGCGCGTCCGCAGAGCCTCGATCCGCCCGCCGCGGCTACCTTGGTGTGGACCGCATTTGAGGACCGCGGCCTTGGCGTATACAAGCAGGAGCTTTCTGCTATCATGCATAGTCTGTGCGTCGCGTATGCGGGCGTGGCGGAATTGGTAGACGCGCTGGATTTAGGTTCCAGTGGGATTCCCGTGAAGGTTCGAGTCCTTTCGCCCGCACCATGGCGCACGGCCGCGCCGGGGGATACCCTGCGCGCCGGCAACCGTCATACAGGGGTACCCAGCGCCCAAAGATCGGCTGGGCCATGCAAGAGGAGGAACGTTGAACATCACGCAATCCGAGGTGCAGGACGGCAAGCTCATCGCCACGGTGACCATTCCTGCCGCCGACGTCGACGCGGCCATCAAGAAGGCGTACAAGGACGCTGCCCGCAAGTACCGCTTCCCGGGCTTCCGTCCCGGCCGTGCGCCGCGCGCCGTCATCGACAACATGCTCGGCCGCGAGGCCACGCTCGCCGACGCCACCAACCGCATCCTCGGTGAGACCGAGCCCGCCGTCATCAACGAGCTCGACATCGTGCCGGTCAAGGATGCCGACTACGAGGGCATCGAGCTCGTGAAGGATCACGAGGACTACAGCTACGAGGTCAAGTTCCCCCTGCGCCCCGCGCCCGCGCTCAGCTCCTATGAGCCGGTCGCCATCGAGATGCCGCCGGCGGAGGTCACCGAGTCCGAGATTGACGCGCAGGTCGAGATGCTTCTCGGCTACCACGCCACGTTCGAGGACGTCGAGGACCGTGGCGTCGAGAACTCCGACTTCGTCACCGCCAAGGTCGAGAACATCAAGAACGCCGAGGCGCTCGCCGGCGACTCCCGCATGATCGCCATGGGCTCCGGCAGCCTTCCCACCGCCTTCGATGAGGGCCTCATGGGCATGAAGGTCGGCGAGACCAAGGAGATCAGCTGGACGCCCGAGACCGAGGGCGCCGAGGAGGCCGCCGTCAGCGTCACCGTCAACGGCATCAAGGCCCGCAAGCTCCCCGAGCTCACCGATGAGTTCGCCAAGACCGGCTTCGGCTTCGACAACATCGCCGCCATGCGCGACGCCGTCAAGGAGGAGCTCGCCGCCGACAAGGAGTCCCGTCTCCCGCAGCTCAAGGAGAACCGCTGCGTCGCTAAGCTCGCCGAGCGCCTCGAGCTCGATGAGATGGACGCCGACTACGAGCAGTCCGTCTTCTCCGAGCTCGGCCAGAACTTCCTCCAGAGCCTTGCCGCCCGCGGCATGTCGCTCGATGCGTGGCTCCAGGCCAACGGCATGACCGGCGATCAGTTCATCGCCGATCTCCATCACCAGGCCGACGACGTCGCCCGCGAGTCCCTCGCGCTCGACGCGCTCGCGCGCGAGCTCAAGGTCGAGGTCACCGACGAGGACGTCAACCATGAGTTCGAGACCGCCGGCGTCGAGGACGCCGAGGCGACCCGCGAGCGCTTCATCGCCGAGGGCCGCATGCCCGCCGTCCGCGACTCCATCCGCCGTTCGAAGGCCGTCGACTGGCTCGTCGAGAACGCGCAGGTCACCGAGGTCGACGAGACTGCCAAGGACGCCGAGTAGGCACGCTGCGCGCCGCCGCGCATGCGGCACGTGCGGTGGGGTATCATAGCTCTTGACCGGCACGCTACACGGTGCCCGGACCCTCATGGGCCCCGGCACCGTGTTCGTATCTCACGCGTTTTTAAGAGAGAAGGACCAGCACATGCTCACGCATCTCAACAATGCGCTCGTACCGTATGTCATCGAGCAGACGCCGCGCGGCGAGCGCAGCTACGACATCTACTCGCGCCTTTTGAACGACCGCATCGTGTTTCTGGGCGAGGAGATCAACTCCGTCACCGCCAACCTCGTCATCGCCCAGCTGCTTCACCTGGAGAGCCAGGATGCCGAGAAGGACATCTCGCTCTACATCAACTCGCCGGGCGGTGAGGTCTATTCCGGCCTCGCCATCCTCGACACGATGAACTTCATCAAGCCCGATGTCTCCACCATCTGCGTGGGCATGGCGGCCTCCATGGCGGCGGTGCTCCTGGCCAACGGCGCGAAGGGCAAGCGCTTCTGCCTGCCCAACTCGATGGTCATGATCCATCAGCCGAGCGGCGGCGCCCAGGGCCAGCAGACCGAGATCGAGATCGTCGCGCAGGAGATCAAGGAGACGCGCAACAACCTGAACCGCATCCTGGCCGACGCGACGGGCCAGCCCATCGAGAAGGTCGCCGAGGACACCGAGCGCGATCACTACCTCCGCGCCGACGCCGCCCTCGCATACGGTCTGGTCGACCGCATCATCTCGTCCCGTTCCGACGCTGCGAAAGGCGACGCATAATGCCGCGCGATACGCATGACACCCCCGATTACGACAGCATGACCGACGATACCATCCGCTGCTCGTTCTGCGGCAAGACGCAGGACCAGGTGCGCAAGCTGGTGCGCGGTCCGCACAACATCTTTATCTGCGACGAGTGCGTCTCGGAGTGCTCCGCCATCCTCGAGGAGTCCATCGCCCGCGACCTCATGGCGCAGGGCGGCTACACCGGCCTCGGCGACCTCGGTTTCATGCAGCCGGAGGCCGAGCCGGAGCCGGAGGACGAGGCCGAGGAGGAGCCCGCCAAGCAGGTCATCCGCCGCGTGCCCACCCCGCACGAGATCTACGACGAGCTCTCGCTCTACGTGATGGGCCAGGAGGACGCCAAGCGCGCGATGTCGGTCGCCGTCTACAACCACTACCGCCGCGTCATCGAGGGCGGTGCGGCCGAGGCGGCACTCGACGAGAGCGCGGGCCGTCCCGATTCCGCGCCCATCGGCAAGCATGCCGCCGCCGACGACCTCGCCGACGTCGAGCTCGCCAAGTCGAACATCCTCTTGCTCGGCCCCACCGGCACGGGCAAGACCCTCTTGGCGCAGACGCTCGCGCGCATCCTCGAGGTGCCGTTCGCCATCGCGGACGCTACGGCGCTCACCGAGGCGGGGTATGTGGGCGAGGACGTCGAGAACATCCTCTTGAAGCTCATCACCGCCGCCGACGGCGACATCGAGCGCGCCCAGGTGGGCATCATCTATATCGACGAGATCGACAAGGTCGCGCGCAAGGCGGAGAACCTCTCCATCACGCGCGACGTCTCAGGCGAGGGCGTGCAGCAGGCGCTCCTGAAGATCCTCGAGGGCACCGTGGCAAGCGTCCCGCCCCAGGGCGGCCGCAAGCACCCCCAGCAGGAGCTGCTGCAGATCGATACGACCAATATCCTCTTCATCTGCGGCGGCGCCTTCGTGGGCCTCGACAAGATCATCGCCGACCGCGTGGGCAACAAGGGCATCGGCTTCAACTCCGAGATCGCCGGGCCCACCTCGACCGACGAGAACGACCTGCTGCGCCAGGTCCTGCCGCAGGACCTCAACGCCTTCGGCATGATTCCGGAATTCATCGGCCGTACGCCGGTGATCACGGCGACGCGCGCGCTCGACGAGGAGGACCTCGTCTCGATCCTCACCGAGCCCAAGAACGCGATCGTCAAGCAGTACCGCCGCATGTTCCAGCTCGAGGGCGTCGACCTCGCCTTCGAGCCCGAGGCGCTCCACGAGATGGCGCGCCTCGCGCTGGCCCGCAAGACCGGCGCCCGCGGCCTGCGCTCCATCTGCGAGCAGCTTCTCCAGAAGACCATGTTCGACCTTCCCAGCGAGGAGGGCGTCGAGAGGGTCGTGGTGACCGCCGCTGCGGTCCGCGGCGAGGAGGAGCCCCGTCGCGTATACCACGCAGCGTAGGGCGCGATGGGTACGCCGAAGTACATCCAGATCGAGAACGCGCTCCGTTCCGAGATCGAGAGCGGGCGCTTTGAGTCGGGGGATCTCTTTTACAGCAACGCCGAGCTTATCGATCGGTTCGGTGCGAGCTCCATCACTGTGATCCATGCGGTGAATGACCTCGTGAACGAGGGGATGCTCGTACGCTACCAGGGGAAGGGCACCTTCGTCTTCCGCTCACGGCTATACCGGCCCGTGCGTATCTCGGAGAACGGGCGGTTCCTCGAGGGTGGCGAGAAGAACGAGACGCGTGTGCTCGGGATCTCGTTCCCCGAGGGCGACGGGCTGAATCCCGAGGTGGTCTCGCGCCTCGGGCTCAGCGGGAAGGGTCGGTACGCCGTCATCGAGCGCGTGCGCCTCTTCGACGGGGTACCCTATCAGCACCAGGTCTCCTACATCCCGCGGCGCTTCATCAAGCAGGATGTCGACCCCTCCTATTACGAGTCGGTGTATCGGCGCCTGCGCGAGGACCACGGCCTGTTCCTCTCGCGCGAGGCCTCCCACGAGGTGACGCGCATCGTGATGCCCGCCGACGGCGAGGTTCGGTCTGCCCTCTCGCTCGCCGAGGCGGAGCCGTGCGTGCGCAAGGAGCGCTGCACGACCCTTCCCGACGGCACGGTGGCCGAGTACGTCGTCATGCATCGGCGCTGGGACTATTTCGAGCAGACCATCGATGAGAGCGCCCATTAGGCTGCTCGTCCATCGTTTCACCGGTCTCGAAGGCGCGTATGGGGCCCCGGAGATATCCTCCGGGGCCCTCTTTCGTGTCGTTGCGGACATGCGGTCTGGCAGGTTTCGCGGGGCTTTGTGGACCTTGAGGTCCGGGCGTTCTCGGGGCGGCTGGTGATGGCGTGCGACGGTGAGGGGCCGCGCATATGCTATGCTCGAGTCCGGCGGCTACTTTTCAGCTGCCGTCCGGTGCGAGAGGGGAGTGGTCCGTGGTCCTGCGCGAGCTCATGCACATGCGCGCTTCCTCCGATGGCGCTGAGCGCGCGATCGCCGACTACCTGATCGCCCACCGATCCCAGCTCGGGGTGCTGAGCGCCCGCGGAATCGCCGCGGAGGTCCATGTGGCGCCCTCCACGGTGGTCAGGTTCTGCCAGCGCCTGGGGTTCGACGGTTACGCCTCGTTTCGGGCGGCCGTACAGGCGGAACTCTCCTACCTCATCTCCCATTTCGACGAGATCGACCCCAACTACCCCTTCGATTTCGGTGACCAGCGGCTCGTGATCGCCCCTAAGATCGGTTTCCTCTACTGCGAGATCGTCGATGACACCCTGGGCCTCATCGACGACGACTCCATAGATCGCGCCGTGGGCATCCTCGGCGACGCGGCCGAGATCCTGGTGTGCTCCACGGGCGTGGAGCTCGAGTTCGCCCAGGGGTTCAAGAACAAGATGCTCAAGATCGGGTGCGTCGTCACCATCGAACCCCGTGTGAGCTCGGCGTTCTTTTGGGCGTCCCATGCTGGCTCGGGCGACGTCTGCGTCGTGTTCCTGTCGTACTCGGGGGAGAGCGAGCGCCTGCTGCGCGTGGCGCGGCGCGCCCGGGAATCCCGTGCGCCGGTGGTCGCGATAACCTCCTTCGGCGGAAACTCCCTGAGCGAGATCGCTGACGTTGCCCTGTACGCCTCCTCCCGTGAGCGCCTGGAGCGCAATATCGGGCATTTCGCCATGAACATCTCCACGGCGCTCCTGCTCGACATCGTATACGCGTGCATCTTCAACCAGGACCATTTCGTCAACTACCAGAGCAGGGTGGAGACGGCGCTCGCCTACGAGGCGTCCAAGGGGGCGGCATCGCCTGCCCGGCCCGTCGGTAACGGCCCCCTTCTTCCCATTGAGGACTGATCGGTGAGAACACCGTTGCGCAAATCGAAGCGTTCGCGCAACGCGAATCGCAACATCGTTAGAAAAACGGTTCTTCCACCCCCTTGGAACCTGCTGTTTAATATGATGGGTAGCGGATGGTCCGTTTTACTGTTCTGGTTCTGGGGGTACCGAGCAAAATACAGCTGCAGTTCATTCCCGTGTTCATCGTTTGCTTCCTCGCATCGCTTCTGGGGCCGCTCTGCGGTATCGGCGGAGGGGTGATTATCAAGCCTATCGTCGACGCCATGGGGGTTATGAGCGTGAGCGCGGTGAGCTTCCTATCGAGCATCTCGGCTCTCGTGATGTCGCACTCGACGCTCACCCAGAACGCGGTGAGCCGACAGTCGGAGATCGACACCCGATCCATGGTTCCCATCGCCGTCGGGTCCGCCGTGGGCGGCGTTTTCGGCAAGGCGGTCTTCAACCAGCTGGGGACCGTTCTCCCCGATACCGAGCTGGTCGGCGCCGTCCAGGCGGCGATCCTCATCGCGCTCTCGCTGACGGTTCTGATCTACACCCTTAACAAGAGCCGGATACGCGGGCTCATGCTCGAACGCGCGGCCGCCCAGGCTTCCATCGGTTTTCTCGCCGGGGCCTGCTGGTCGTTCCTCGGTATCGGGGGAGGCCCGTTCAACCTCGCCATCCTGGTGTTCTTCTTCAGCATGGAGAGCAAACCGGCGGCGCAGCCATCGCTTTTCATCATCGCCTTCTCCCAGACCGCCAGCCTCGTCTTCACACTCGCCACGGGAAGCGTCCCCGCGTTCTCTCCGGTCGTCCTTATCGGTATGGCGGCCATGGCCGTTCTCGGATCGGTGGTGGGCAGGCGTCTTCTGCGCCATATGGACTCTTCGGCAGTCGACCGCCTCTACATCTTCGCCCTCGTCCTCATCATGGTGATCTGCGCCTACAATCTTGTGCGCTTCACCGCCCTGTAGGGTTGAGGCGGTCGGTTCGAAACAGCGGGAGTGCGGCGCGCGGAGGGGAATTCTGATGGGCGGGACAAAGGAAAGTGGCCGCGGCGGCGATGCGCTGCGCGCGATCGGCGGCATGCTGGTGCAGCGTGAGCACGTGTTTGCGGAGGATACCCTGCGCGGGGCGCGCAACATGCGCGAGAGCCTGCGGCTTTTCGCGCTCGTGTTCATCGTGTCGGCGGCTATGGGCGTCGCGGCGTGGGCGTTTCTCTCCGCCCTCGACGCCGTCACCGGCTTTCGAGAGGCGCATCTGGTCACTTTCGCCCTGCTTCCCGTGGTGTCGGTCTTCACGGCGTGGCTCTATCGTAACCACGGGAAGGGTGCGGCGCGTGGCAACAACCTCGTGATTGACTGCGCGGTGTCGGGTAGGGACATCCCCCCGGTCATGGCGCCCTTCACGTTCGTCTGCTCGGTGGCGACCCATCTGGCGGGTGGCTCTGCCGGTCGCGAGGGCACGGCCGTGCAGATCGGCGGTACGATAGCCGATATCGTCTCGCGCCGTTTCAAGCTCGGCGAGTACGATCATCAGGACCTGATCATGGCGGGGATATCGGCCGCCTTCGGAGGAGTTTTCGGCACGCCGCTCGCCGGGGCGTTCTTCGGCATGGAGATGTGCTTCGTCGGAAAGCTCCAGTACAGCGCCGGCGCCTACTGCCTTGTCGCCTCGTTCGTTGGCGATGCGGTGGCGACCGCTCTCGGAGCGGGGAGGGAGGCGCACCTGATCGGCACGGTGCCCGCGATGGGTCCGGTGACCATCGCCCAGGCGGTGATCGCCGCCGTGGTGTTCGGTATCGCCGCGCGCCTCTTCTCAGGCGGTATCCGGGCGGTCAAGCGCTTCTGGGCGGCGCACGTCACCAACTATCTAGCCGCCGCGCTCGCCGGTTCGCTCGTGGTGCTCGGCGTATATGTCGTCTTCGGCCTCTATGATTACGGCGGCCTCTCCTCATGGCTCGTCGATGCCGGCTTCCGCGGTGAGACCACCCCGGTGGACGCGGCGCTGAAGCTCATCATGACGGCCCTTACGCTCGGTGCGGGCTTCCAGGGCGGCGAGGTCACCCCGATCTTCGGTATCGGCGCCTCCCTTGGCGGTTGGATCGCCACGGTGATGGGCGAGCCCCCCGCGTTTCTCGCGGCGCTCGGTATGATCGGCGTCTTCGGTGCGGCCCTGAACGTCCCCATAACCACGATCATGCTCGGCGTCGACCTGTTCGGCGGCGCCGCGGCGCCGCGGCGCCCTATTACGTCATCGTCTCCTTCGTGGGGTACCTCGTGGCCGGACATCGCGGCGTGTATCCGGCGCAACGCATCGTGACGCCCAAGTGGCGCTCGCTCGGCGAGGACCGCGGCCATACGGTCGACGAGGTCATCGCGGAGCATCACAGCAAGGTCGAGCGGGGCTAGCCCGTCTTTTTCGCCTTGCGCGCGGCTCCTTTTCGCAAAAACGGCGCGAAGTAGGGCACTATTTCGGCCGTGACTCGATACACTCCATCAAGCTAAGGCATTCATGTGGGGAAACGCCGTCTCTATTCGTGCCGTAGATGTCGTCTCCCGGAAAAATGCCCTACAACGCGACTGTTTCGTGCGCGCTGCGCTCGGCGCCGCCGGTGACGGCACGGCCGCGAGCCGGTACCGGCGGGCGTCCCGTATCGAGCGGTTGTGAATTCTCCCTTGGTTGTAAAAGTCATGTTCGACTTTGTTAGAGTCTGTTACACTAGGGCGCAAGCCGAAGGACGCGCTGCGTGCGGCGACCGGCAAGGGGGCCCGATGCTCAAGAGCGAACGACAAGATCGCATCATCGAACTGCTCGGCAGCGGTTCGGTGGCGTCTGTGCGCGATATGGCAGAGCGCCTCGGTGTCTCGGAGATGACCGTCCGGCGCGACTTCGAGGAGCTCGCCGAGCGCGGCGTCATCGAGCGTGTCTACGGCGGCGCGCGCCTGTACCGCCCGCCGGCACCCGGCGGAACCCAGGTGGAGCGCGAGTTCTCGCATGTCGAGAAGGCGCGCCTGCACGAGGGGGAGAAGCGCGACATCGCCCGCCGGGCGGCGGCGCTGGTGAGCGAGGGGGATACGATCTTCCTGGGTGCGGGGACCACCGTCGAGCAGATGGTGCCGTACCTGCCCGTTGAGCGCCTGCGCATCGTAACCAACAGCCTGGCGCTCTTTTTACAGCTTGAGCCGCGCGGCGCGCAGGAGCTCTGTCTGGTGGGCGGGACCTACCGGGCGCGCACCAGCGCCTTCGCGGGCCCCATGGCGGAGGACGCCGTGGCGTCGCTCGGCATCGGCAAGACCTTCATCGGCGCCAACGGCGTGGCAGACGGCTCCATCTTCACGTCCAACATGGAGGAGGGGCGCTTTCAGCGGCTCGTGTACTCGAAGGCGAGCGAGCGCTACCTATTGGCCGATTCGAGCAAGATCGGTCGTCGAGACCTCTGCGGTTTCTTCGATCTCGCGAATATCGACGCGCTCTTCTGCGACGCCGGCCTCTCAGACGGGGACCGGACGGATCTGGAGCGTTACACGCGCGTCGAGCTATAAGGTGTCCCGGCCTGTCGAACGGGCCTATAGGCGGGGTTTCCCGCAGGAAGAGAGGAACCAGCATGAGAGTGGTAATCGCATCAGATGCCGAGGGCATGGAGCTCAAGCAGCTTGTTGCCGAGCATGTTGCGGCCCAGGGGCATGAGGTCGTGGACCTCACGCCCGAGCCGGCGGCGGACTTCGTGGACTCCGCCTGCGCCGTGGCGCATGACCTGCTCGAGCATGAGGGCTCGCAGGGATTCGCCTTCGATGCCCACGGCGTGGGCAGCTACATGGCTGCTACGCGCGTGAAGGGCATGGTCGCGGCGAACATCTCCGATGAGCGGTCCGCGTACATGACCCGCGAGCACAACAACGCGCGCATGGTGTGCATGGGCTCTCAGATCGTGGGGCCGGAGCTCGCGCTGCACATCGCCGACGAGTTCCTCGCCGCGGATTACGCGGGGGGCCGCCACCAGATCCGCGTGGACATGCTCAACAAGATGGCGTAGCCCGGCACCTGCCGCTTCCGATCCTACCCGGTTCACCTGAAAGGATTTCCCATGATCATTGCACTTGGCTGCGATCATATCGTCACCGATGAGAAGACCTACCTCCACGATCGCCTCGAGGAGGCAGGCTACACCGTTATCGACGTGGGCACCCACTCCCACACGCGCACGCACTATCCCATCTTCGGCAAGAAGGTAGGGGAGCTCGTCGCCTCGGGCGAGGCCGACCTGGGCGTCGTGCTCTGCGGAACGGGCATCGGCATCACCAACTCCGTTAACAAGGTCCCCGGTGCGCGCTGCGCCCTCGTTCGCGACATGACGAGCGCCCTTTACGCCCGCCGCGTGCTGAACGCGAACGTGGTCGGCTTCGGTGGCAAGATCACCGGCGAGTTCCTGATGGCCGACATCATGCTCGCCTTCCTCAAGGCCGAGTACGAGCCGACGCCCGAGCACGATGCCCTGGTGGCAAAGCTCGATGCCGTCAACCAGGCCGACCCCGTCGCCCAGGCCGACCCGCACTTCTTCGACGAGTTCCTGGAGAAGTGGGATCGCGGGGAGTATCACGACTGATAGCGCACCGTGCCCGTTCGGTCGGTTGTCGGACGGTATCAGCTTCGGTCGCTCGTGCATGACGAACGCGCCGTCGGGAATCCAATCCCGGCGGTGCGTCCTGCTTCGATTCCATTTCGCGCACGGGGCCTCACATGATGACGCTCGTGTACTTCTCACAGCTTGCGCGCTGCTCGGGTGTGATGCCGGGATCGGTGAGGACGGCGTCGATCTGGTCGAGGGTGTAGAAGGTGAAGAGGTCCTTCCGGAAGAACTTAGAGGAATCGGCGACGATGTAGCGCTTTCGGCCCTTGTCGAGCGCGAGGCGCTGCAGATTCGAAATGTCGATGTTGTGGCCCATGACGTCGGGCGCGCAGATGCCGTTCACGCCGAAGAAGACCTTGTCGACGCTGATCGAGGCGAGTGCCTCCTCGGCGAGGTGCCCGTAGAAGACGTTCGTCTTCGGCCGGTACAGGCCCCCGAGCAGATAGAGCTCGATATACGGGTTGTTCTTGAGCGCATTGAAGGCGCTCAGGCTGTTGGTGACGACCGACAGGGACTTGCCCTCGAGGTTCATGGCGATGGCCTCGCAGGTGGTCCCCGCGCCCAGGAACACCGCGTCGCCGTTTTCGATGATGCTGGCTGCGAGCTTCGCGATGTGCTGCTTCTCGTTGAAGTGCTGCTCGAATTTCTTGTCGTGCGTCTGCTCGTGAACGAGCTGCGGAATCGGTGCCAGGCTCTTCGCTCCGCCGTGCACCCGGGCGATGGAACCCCTCTTCGCGAGCTCGTCCATATCGCGGCGGATCGTCATGGGGGACGCTCCGAGCAGCTCCGCCGCCTCGGCGACCGTGAGGAGTCCGGTGGCGTTGCAGAGGCGGACGATTTCCTCTTGGCGTTGTACTTTGAGCATTTGCTACCTCCTTTGCTGGTTTGAAAGTATCACAAAAGAACAAACGAAAACAAAATATTTCGCAAACGGTACGTTAGCAGGGGTGAATGGTAATCTTAGATTCGTTGAGAATCCTTCTTCCCCGAAGCTGATAACATATTAGATGCGACGATAACCTGTATGAATTTAAGGTTATTAATTAGAGCTTCGTAGGATATGACTGTGCGTTTCCTGTAATCAGAAAAGCACCAAGAGGAAACAAAAACAAACATATTCTAGGTTACTTACAAGTTATCGGCATCAGGTTCTGTCAGAGACGTCACATGGGAGGAAAGCGATGTCGTTCGGAATCATTCTTGCAACCCACGCACACATCGGCGAGGCGTTGCTCGAGGGCGCGGAGATGCTCGCTGGAAAGCAGGATCGTGTCAAGGCCCTCTCGCTCACCGAGGACACCTCGGTCGAGCAGTTCGAGGCCCAGTTCAACGCTTCGTATGATACGCTCCGGCAGTCCTGCGACTTCATCGTCGTTCTGTGCGATATCTACGGCGGCTCACCGTTCAACGTCACGTCCCGCACCCTGCTGTCCGGCAAGGAGCTCATCGCGTTCACCGGTGTGAACCTTCCGATTCTCATCGATTTGCTCTTCTCGGGCGACCTGACCCCCGACGAGGTCCGCGCGCACGTCGCCGAGACCGCCTCGACCTCGATTCAGGAGGTAAAGGTCCAGTTCGCAGAGGAGAGCGAAGAGGACGATCTCGACCTGTAGGGTCGTTGGCATACCACGTAGAAAGGGGATACCATGCCACTCAAACTCGTAGACATCGACGACCGCCTGATCCATGGACAGGTCGCCACGACCTGGATTCCGGATTACGGCATCGAGTCGGTCATCATCGTCAACGATGCCTGCGCGAACGATCCCGTTCAGCGCTCCATCGCCGGTCTCGCCGTTCCGGGCATCAAGGTCTCGGTCTTCACGGTGGACAAGTTCATCGAGGTGCTCAAGAAGACCACGCTCAAAAAGGTGACGCTGGTCTTGTTCGGCAACCCGATCGACGCCCTCAAGATGAAGAAGAACGGGCTCGATTTCAACTACCTCAACGTCTCCGGCATGCGCTTCAACGATCAGCGCCAGCGCATTCACAAGAACATGTCGATCACCGCGGACGAGAAGCGTGCCTTTGAGGAGCTCGAGAGCCTGGGTGTCGAATGCTGGATGCAGACGACGACGCGCGACAGCAAGGAGCGCGTCCCCGAGCTTCTGAAGAACTTCAAGGGATAAGCGAGAAGTTCCCTCATTTCTTTTCGGCGGCACTGCGGTCCGCCTTCAGGACCGCTGAGATATCCATACTTGCAAAGGAGGATACGGTATGGTTCAAGCACTGCTCCTCGCCATCTGGGCAGGCCTGTGTGAGTGGGACCAGGTGGGCCCGCACCTCGGGTTCCGCAAGCCCCTGCTCGCTTCGGTCGGCGTTGGCATCATCTTGGGCGATATGACCACGGCCATCATCATCGGTGCGACCATGGAGCTCATGTGGCTCGGCGTCAACAACATCGGCGCCTATGTTCCGCCCGATGTCATCTCCGGCACCATCGTGGGCGCCTCGCTCGGCATCATGTCCGGCGGCAGCGTCTCCGAGGCCACGGCACTCGCCGTCGCCATCGGTGTTCCGACCGCGACGCTGGTCCAGCAGCTCAACATCCTGATCATGACCACCAACGCCACGTTCCTGCACGGTGCCGACAAGGCTATCCAGTCCGGCGAGTTCAAGAGCGTCAACAAGTACTTCTGGAGCGGCGCCATCTGCTTCTTCCTGACCCGCGCCGTGCCGGTGTTCATCGCCACCGGTATCGGTTCGTACGTCATCGAGAACATCATGGCCTTCCTGCAGAACGATGTGCCCTGGGTGCTCACCGGCTTCAGCCTTGCCGGCGGCATGATGCCCGCCGTGGGCCTCGCCATGCTGCTCACCATGATGATGAAGAAGAACATGTGGATGTTCCTGCTCATCGGTTTCGTGCTCAACGCCTATGTTGGCATCCCCACCCTCGGTTGCGCGATCGCCGCCGCCGCCGTCGCCGGCTTCTATGACTTCGTGCTCGAGGGCCAGAAGAATCAGAGCGCCGCTCCGGCCGTCGCCACCGCTGGGGACGATGATGGAGAGGAGCATGATCTGTAATGGCTCACGTTAGCAAGCACGCCCTGAACAAGGTACTTCTGCGCACCCAGGGTTGTCAGTTCGCGCATAACTACGAGCGTATGCAGTCGCTCTCGCTCACCTATTGCTTCTCGCCGGTGCTCGAGGAGCTCTACAAGGACGCTCCCAAGGAGGAGCGCGTTACCGCCGGTCAGCGTTACCTTGAGTACTTCAACACGCACCCGCTCGCGATCCCCTTCATCCTGGGTATCTGCGCCGCTCTCGAGGAGAGCACCGACGAGGACCACAAGGATGCCGTCACCGGCATCAAGACCTCGCTCATGGGCCCCTTCGCCGGCTTGGGCGACTCCATGCTCAATCTCACATGGTACCCGATCGCCGGCTCCATCGGCGCCTCCCTGTGCGTCGACAACGGCTCGCTGATCGGCCCGCTCGTGATGTTCCTGCTCATCAACCTGCTCTACTGGCCGCTGAAGTACTTCGGCATCCACATGGGCTACAGCAAGGGTATGGAGCTCATCGAGAAGGGCGGCGTCGCCCTCATCGAGCGCCTCGGCAACCTCGCGAACGTGCTGGGCATCATCGTCGTCGGCTGCCTAATCCCCCAGACGGTCAAGCTGAAGACCGGTCTCGAGTTCGCCTTCTCCGAGGGCGACCCGCTGGTCATCCAGAACCAGCTCGACTCGGTCATGCCCTACATCCTGCCCGTCCTTCTCACCCTGGTGTGCTACCACCTCATCAAGAAGGGCAACGGCAAGAACACCGCTCAGGTCATCATCGGCCTGATCGTGTTCGCGCTCGTGTTCGCTGCCATCGGGTACTACACCGGAGTGAGCATCTTCGCGTGATCGTGAAACCCTGCCCGGACCCGTCAGATGCCGCATGGCGGGTCCGGACCCCCGTGCTTTCCTACGTGGGCGGGATTCATCGCGATCCCTCGCACGCCGGAAAACATGAGCTATATACCCAACAGGTATGGAAAGGTGGCACGATGAGGACGATTCTTGTCTTGATGGACACCCTGCGCAGGGATATGCTCGGCTGCTACAACCCGGACGGCGCGGCCCGCACGCCCAACCTCGATGCGTTCGCCCGCGAGTCCCTGACCTTCGACAACCATTGGATCGGTTCCGCGCCCTGCATGCCCGCGCGCCGCGACATCATGTGCGGGAGGTACAACTTCCTCGAGCGACCCTGGGGACCCATCGAGCCCTTCGATGTCACGATGGTCGAATGCCTGCGGGCGCGTGGCGTCTACACGCACATCGCGACCGACCACTGTCATTACGCCCGCACGGGCGGGGAGGGGTACCTCCAGCTCTTCAACACCTGGGAGCTCTTCCGAGGCCAGGAGGGCGACCCCTGGGTCAGCCGTATCGACGAGCCCGACAACATGCCCGAGACATTCTACGGGCGCGTCCGCGAGCAGTATCAGAAGAATCGTCAGAAGTGGCCCCGCGAGGAGGACATGCCCTCACCGCGCACGTTCCGGGCGGCATGCGACTTCGTGGACGAGAACGCCCATGACGACAACTTCTTCCTCATGGTCGAGGCCTTCGACCCGCATGAGCCGTTCGACGTGCCCGATCGCTACATGGAGGAGTACGGGGGCTCCGAGGGGCTCGATCGCGACTACTTCGAGATCCCGCCCTACAAGCGGGTCTCTGACACCGACATCCCCGACAGCGCCGTCGATTACGTCCAGCGCCGCTACAAGGCCCTGGTGACCTGCACGGACCATTGGTTCGGCACGCTGATCGACAAGCTCAAGGAGCGCGGCATCTTCGACGATACGATGGTCGTCGTGACCACCGATCACGGATACTTCCTGGGCGAGCGCGACTTTTTGGGCAAGAATTACATGCATCTCTACAACGAGCTCGCGCACCTGCCGCTCATCGTCCACTTCCCGGGCGGCGCCCGGTCGGGCGAGCACGCCGGCCAGCTCACCCAGGCGATCGACATCATGCCCACCGTCCTCGAGGCGAACGGCTGCCCGGTGCCCGACGAGGTCCTCGGCACCTCGCTGATGCCGCTCGCCACCGACCCCGACGCGCCCACGCGCGATTACGCCCTGTACGGCGTGCACGCCATGACCGTCAACGTGACCGATGGGCGCTACACGTATTTCCGCGCGCCGGTTCCCGACAACCAGCCCTGCTTCGAGTACGCGGCCATCCCGCACACCATCCGCCACAAGATGGGGACGGAGTGCCCGGAGGAGATCGAGTGCGGCAGGTTCCTGCCGCGGACGTCCTATCCGGTCTTCAAGATCCCGTGCCGCAAGCCCGCCAACATCGACCAGCGCGAGGACTGCCTGGAAGAGGTCCATGACTCCATGCTCTTCGACCTTGCCGAGGATTACGGCCAGAAGCGCAACCTGGTGGGTGAGGATGCGGATGCCGAGCAGCGCATGGTCGACCTGCTGCGTCGCGGCCTGCGCGAGCATGAGGCGCCCGAGGAGCAGTTCGCCCGCCTGGGACTGGAGTAGCCCTCTACTCCGTCGACAGACGATCGACCGCGTTGCGGCAGGCGCCGGGGGGCAGCCCCGCCGCCTGCCGTCCTCGCGTACCTGAGGGCGCGACCATTGAGGAGAATGCAGATGGATCTCTGGACCGTTGGCGTGACCATCCTGATCGCCGCCACCGCCTTTCTTGTGCTTACCGAGGTCGCCAAGCGGCTGTACGTGGGCCAGCTCTCCCAGCTGTTGGAGCAGGGGAGCGTGCACGAGTACCTGGCAACGCTCGACAAGCCGATCGTGAAGCTGATCTTCCCGCTGTGGAACCGCCTGTTCATGCAGTTCAACGGTTATCTTGCGCTCGACGACTACACCCATGCGGACCGGGTCGCCGCCCGGTTGCTCGGCATGCGGCAGAGCGCGGCGCAGCGGCGCGAGATCGTGGGCAAGGCCTTCAACTACTACTTGGAGCGCGGTAACGCGCGGGGTGCCGAGGACCTTCTTCACGAGATCGAGGGATGGGACGATGCCGAGGCCGTCGAGAACGCCCGGATGATGTTCGATATCTACATTCGCCACGGATGGTCCTATATCGACGAGATGGAGGCCCGCCTGCCCGGGCTCTCCGGCGTCGACCGCGGGCTCCTCGAGCTCCTGCTTGCCGTTCAATATGAGAACAAGGGGGATGCCGCGACAAGCGAGCGCTACCTTAAGAGCTCGGGCCGCCATATGGCGATGCCCACGGAGGGGTGACAAGATGTCCCGGGAAACGGTTCGGCCCAATATCGTCCTGATCGTCTGCGACCAGCTGCGCGGTGACTGCCTGGGCGCCGCGGGGCATCCGGACGTGAAGACGCCCTACCTCGATACCCTCGCCGCCGAGGGCGCCCTGTTCGAGAACGCCTACTCCGCCTGCCCGAGCTGCATCCCGGCCCGCGCCGCCCTGCTCACCGGTCGCTCCCAGGAGCACCACGGGCGCGTGGGGTATCAGGACGGTATCGACTGGCGCTACGACCACTACCTCGCCGAGGAGCTCGGCAACGCCGGCTACCAGACGGCCTGCGTGGGGAAGATGCACGTGCACCCGCCCCGCCTCGCATGCGGGTTCCAGACGCTCAAGCTGCACGACGGCTACATCGGCCATTACCGCCATGCGGACACCCCGTATTGGCAGAACCAGGCCGTGTCGGACGATTACATGCGGGATATGCGCGACCGCCTGGGGGCCTCCTTCGATGTGAACGGCTCCGGTGTGGAGAACAACTCGTGGATCGCCCACCCCTGGATCTACGAGGAGCGCTACCATCCCACCAACTGGGTGGTCGACGAGTCGATCCGGTTTTTGGAGACGCGCGACCGCACGCGGCCGTTCTTCCTGACCGCGAGCTTCGTCCGCCCCCATCCGCCCTTCGATGCCCCGCAGTCCTATTTCGACGGGTACTATGACCGCGACCTCCGCGCCCCCGCGTGCGGCGACTGGGACGACACCGCCGCCACGGAACGCGACGGCATGGTGCTCGACAGCGTTCACGGCTGCCGCGACGCCGAGCTCCGACGTCAGGCCATGGCGGGCTACTACGCCTGCATCACGCATGTCGACCATCAGATCGGTCGTCTCGTCACCGCGCTGGAGAACGACGGGACCTATGCCGACACCGTCGTCGTGTTCACCTCGGACCACGGCGAGATGCTCTTCGACCACTCCCTGTTCCGCAAGGTGCTCCCGTATGAGGGGAGCGCCCACATCCCGCTCATCGTGCGGGCCGGCAAGCGCGTGATGGCCGGTCGCGGCGCCGAGGCAGTCCCCGCCGGCGGGCGCCGGGTGCGCGGTGTGGTCGAACTGAGGGACATCATGCCGACGCTGCTCGATTTCGCTGGTGCGCCGGTGCCGGGCACCGTCGATGGCGTCTCGCTCGCTGCGGCGGCGCTGGGTACGGGCGCGGTCGAGCGCCCCTATCTGCACGGCGAGCACGCGCGCGACCGGGAGCAGTCGAACCACTACATCGTGACCAGGAACGACAAGTACATCTGGTTCTCGCAGAGCGGCCGCGAGCAGTACTTCAGGCTCGACGAGGACCCGCGCGAGGAGCATGACTTGATTCGCGACCCCGCTTGCGCGGAGCGCATCGCCCTCCTGCGCTCCCTGCTCGCAGAGGAACTCGCCGGCCGGCGGGAGGGCTTCGTCGAGTCCGGCTCGCTCGTGGCGGGAAGACCGGTCTCACCCTATCTGGGCTAGACGCCCGGGCGGGCCCGCGCGTAGCCCGCAGCGGCGGGCCCGGCCGCTTTGAAGGCGGCTTTTGCTCCCGTATGGTTGTGCTATCCTCTTGTCCTGTTCTACGATTCGATACGCAGGTCCCTGACCCTGCGATTACGCCGTTCGAGTGGGAAGAGATGCCCCATGGAAGAGATGCCCAAGACCTATGATCCGGCTGTCACCGAGCCCAAGATCCTCGATCAGTGGATCGGTGGCGGTTACTATCAGCGCACCGCGGAGAAGCGCCCCGGCGTGGGCGACTGCACCGTCACCATCCCGCCGCCCAACGTCACGGGCAAGCTCCACATGGGCCATGCCCTCGATGACTCCATCCAGGACGCCATCGTGCGCCAGGCGCGCATGGCGGGCAAGTCCACGCGCTGGATCATCGGTACCGACCATGCGGGAATCGCCACGCAGACCAAGGTGGACAAGAAGCTCAAGGAGGAGGGCAAGAACCGCCTCGAGATGGGGCGCGAGGCCTTCATCGACGCTTGCTGGGACTGGACGCACGAGTACGGCGGCATCATCCAGAGCCAGATTCGCCGCATGGGCTGCTCGGTCGATTTCGACGACGAGCGCTTCACCATGGACGACGAGTACGCCGAGGCCGTCCGTCGCGTTTTCTGCGACTGGTACCACGACGGGCTCATCTACCGCGGCAAGCGCATCGTCAACTGGTGCCCCAGCTGCACCACCGCCATCTCCGACGACGAGGCGGAGTACAAGGATGAGCCGGGCCATCTCTGGCACCTGCGCTACCCGCTGACCGAGCCGGTCAACGGCCAGGACTACATCGTCGTGGCCACCACCCGCCCCGAGACCATGCTGGGCGACACCGGCGTCGCCGTGAGCCCCAAGGACCCCGAGAAGGCCGCCTTCGTGGGTAAGACCGTGATGCTTCCCATCGTGGACCGCGAGATCCCCATCTTCGAGGACTGGCATGTCGACGCCGGCTTCGGGTCCGGTTTCGTCAAGGTCACCCCGGCGCACGACCCCAACGACTACGCCATGGGACAGGCCCACGACCTGCCGCAGATCAACATCTTCGACGAGCACGCGGTCGTGGTCGACGGCTACGGAGAGTTCTCCGGCATGACGCGCGACGAGTGCCGCGAGGCCGTCGTCGCCTGGTTCGACGAGCACGGCCTGCTCGACCACATCGAGGACCACGAGCACTCCGTCATGCACTGCTACCGCTGCGACACCACCCTCGAGCCCTGGCTCTCCGAGCAGTGGTTCGTCGCCGTCGACCGCCTCAAGGGCCCCGCGATCGAGGCGGTGGAGTCCGGGCGCGTGCGCTTCAACGCCGAGCGCTGGAAGCAGTCGTATCTCACCTGGATGGAGAACCTCAAAGATTGGTGCATCTCGCGCCAGCTGTGGTGGGGCCACCGCATCCCGGTCTTCTACTGTGAGGACTGCGGCTGGGAGGACGCCCTCATGGAGGACACGGGGGTCTGCCCCAAGTGCGGCGGCCGCCACGTGCACCAGGACGAGAACGTGCTCGACACCTGGTTCAGCTCCCAGCTGTGGACCTTCGCCACGCAAGGCTGGCCGCAGGACCCCGCGGCGCTCGAGGGGCACCATCCCACCACGGCGCTCGTCACCGCGCGCGACATCATCGCGCTCTGGGTCGCGCGCATGATCATGAGCTCCGAGTACTTCCTCGGCGAGGAGCCGTTCCGCGACGTCGTCATCTACCCGACGATCCTTGCCAAGGACGGCAGCCGCATGTCCAAGTCCAAGGGCAATGGCGTGGACCCCATGGACCTCATCGCCAAATACGGCGCCGACGCCATGCGCTTCAACCTGCTGTCGCTCTTCACCAACAACCAGGACGTCAAGTTCGATGCCGACATCGATAAGAAGACGCATGAGTTTATCGGCAGCCCTCGCACCGAGCAGGCCAAGGCCTTCGTCACCAAGATCTGGAACGCGAGCCGTTTCCTCCTCATGAACATGGAGGGCTACACACCCGGCGCGCCGGTGGCCGAGACCGCGGCCGACGCCTGGATGCTCAGCCGCCTGGCCAAGCAGGTGCGCGCCGTGACGGACGGCATCGAGTCCTATGCCTTCGGCGAGACGGTCCGCGGCGTGCAGGCGTTCTTCTGGAACGAGGTCTGCGACTGGTACGTCGAGGTCACGAAGGCCCGCCTGAAGGACGAGGGCTCACGCCTGCAGGCGCAGCGCAACCTCATCTACGTGCTCGACACGAGCCTGCGCCTCATGCACCCCTTCATGCCGTTTGTGACCGAGGCCATCTGGGACCAGATGCCGGTCTCCGTTCTCGACCTCGACGAGGCGGGGGAGAGCTGCCGCGCCGACGCCCTGATGGTCGCCGCTTGGCCGGAGCCCGATGCATATGCGCATTGGATCGACGAGCCGGCTGAGCGCGCGTTCGAGCTCACCCGCGCCGTCGTGACCGATGTCCGCTCGACGCGTGCCCGCTACCGCCTGAGCCCCAAGGAGCAGCTGCGCGTCGTGGTGCGCGCGCACGCGGCCGAGACGGTCGACGCCATGGCGCCCATGGCGGCGTTTGCGGCGAGCCTCGCCAACGCGGCGGCGGTCGAGGTCGCGCTCGACGCCGAGAAGCCGGAGGGCTCCGTCGCCCTTGCGGGCCCCGACTTCGACGCGTATATCGTGGTGGGCGATCTCGTCGACTTTGCAGCCGAGAAGGCGCGCGTCGAGAAGGCCATCGCCAAGGCGGAGAAGGAGCTCGCCGGCGCTCGGAAGACCCTTGCCAACGAGGGCTTCGTGGCCAAGGCGGCCCCCGAGGTCGTCGCCAAGAAGCGCGAGCGCGCCGAGGAGCTCGAGGCCGAGATTGCGGCGCTCGGGGCGCAGCTCGCCGACTTTGCGTAAGGGGCGCTGCCGCGCACCGTGGCCGCAACGCCAACGAGAGAACCCGTCGGGGGCGCCCGGCGGGTTCTTTTTCGTTGATTTGCCGCGCACGGCCGCGCTCGAGGTACCATAAGGGGGCGGCCGAGCAAACGACACGACACACGAGACGCCGCGCGCTGGGGGTTATCATGGCCAACTTGGATGACATGCGCGAGTTCCAGCAGCATTGGCATGCCTACCGCGACGAGGAGCGGCGCCTGGCTGACCTCTGCGCCCGCGTTCCCCTCGATATCTCATCTCTCACCGTTGCAGAGCGCGTGCGCGATTTATTCGACGCCCCGGAGAACCTCCGCCTCTGCGCCGCTGCGCACGAAGACGTGCTTGCTGCCGCGCTGACGGCGCAGCCGCCCATCACGCAGGCGGGGGATGCCGCGTGGGGCTGGTGGTTCGAGGATGACGCCTGGCGGGAGTACGCCTTGCTCAAGCCACTCGTCGACGAGCGCGGCGCGCTGCTTGCCGCCCGCGCGGAGCTGGACGCTAAGATCGAGGCTGCGCTCGCGGCCGATGCGGCGTATCAGGAGGCCTGCCGTGCCGTGGAAGCGTACCGTGCATCCAATGCAGAGGATGCTGCGGCTCGCGCCGAGCTTGCGCATCGTCTGGAGCACTTGGATGAGGGGTACCGCGCGGCGGAGGGCTCCCGGCTCGCCGGCGCGCGCGCGTCGATCGACCCGCGGGTGCGGATTGGTGCGAGCTTCGCGCTGGGCGCGGTGCTGGTCGCGCTGGTACTCGGGCTGCCGTATCTCGACCTCGCGCTTGAGGCGCGCATAGCGCTCGCCGTCGTTATCGGCTTGGTCGCCCTGCTGCTGGCGAGCGGTCTTCCGTCGCGTGGGGCGGCGCTCGCGCGCGAGCGGCTCTGGACGCGCGGCGAGCGCGAGCATCTGGAGCGTTCGCTCACCGACCTCGATGCGCGCGTGGCGCTGAGGGCAGACGAGGGCAAGGCGCGGGGCGACGAGGCGGAGGCGCGGCGCGCGGAGCTCGTGCGTCCCTTCGATGAGCCGCAGGCGAGCATCGCCTCGCATCTGGAGGATGTCGAGGGGCGCATGCTCGCGCTTCTTGATCGCGACCTCACCCGGCGTGACGGCACCTATGAGGCGGGCGCGCTCCTCGAGCTCCCCTTTGCCGAGGCCTATGCGACTGCGCAGCAGCGCGAATGGATGCTCCTCGATGCATGGATGCGCGCCTATCTGGCGGCGCTGCCGCATGAGGTGGAGCATACGGCCAACCTGCGCGCGAGCGAGGAGGTCTGGCTCGAGGCGCACGATCCGTTTGGCCGTCGCCATTGGGAGGATACGGACGAAGTCGTCGCGCGCATGGAGGCGGGGGACGCCTCTGACAGCGACCGCGCGCTCGCGCTGGTCACCGCGGGCTAAACGGGCACCCTCCTGTTCGATAATATGTCGCATGGAGCGGTCGACTCGTTGGCACCGAGCAACAGCTCGCGGCGCTTCTCGCGTGCGGACACGCTGATTCATGAGACAATACGCGTGTGCGGCAATGGTGTCGCACACGTTGTTCGAGGAGGTATTCCATGGCATTTCCCGAAGGGTTCCTGTGGGGCGGCGCGACCGCTGCCAACCAGTGCGAGGGCGGCTACAACGAGGGCGGGCGCGGCCTTGCCAACGTCGATGTGATCCCGCACGGCGCGGACCGCGGCCCGGTGATGGCGGGTTTGCGCAAGATGCTCGACTTCGAGGACGGCTACTACTATCCCGCTCAGGTCGGCATCGACATGTACCACCGCTACAAGGAGGACATCGCCCTCTTCGCCGAGATGGGCTTCAAGACCTACCGTCTCTCCATCGGCTGGACGCGCATTTTCCCCAAGGGCGACGAGGACGAGCCCAACGAGGAGGGCCTCGCCTTCTACGAGGACCTGTTCCGCGAGTGCCAGAAGCACGGCATCGAGCCGCTCGTCACCATCACGCACTTCGACTGCCCGATTCACCTCATCAAGGAGTACGGCGGCTGGCGCAACCGCAAGCTCATCGACTTCTACAAGAAGCTCGTCCGCGTGCTCTTCACCCGCTATAAGGGGCTCGTGAAGTACTGGCTCACCTTCAACGAGATCAACATGATCTTGCACCTGCCGTTCATGGGTGCGGGCCTCGTCTTCGAGGAGGGCGAGGACCGCGAGGCCGTCGAGTACCTCGCCGCGCACAACGAGCTCGTGGCGAGCGCCTGGGCGACCAAGATCGCGCACGAGGTCGATCCCGAGATGAAGGTCGGCTGCATGCTCGCCGCCGGTACGTACTATCCCTACAGCTGCAACCCCGAGGACGTGCGCGCTGCCCAGCTCGCCAACCAGGAGAACTACTTCTTCGTGGACGTTCAGAGCCGCGGCTACTATCCCGCCTACGCACTCAAGCAGCTCGCGCGCAAGGGCATCGACATCGGCATGACTGACGAGGATAAGCAGATTCTTGCGGAGAACACCGTCGACTTCATCTCGTTCTCCTACTACTCCACCCGCTGTGTCGCGGGCGAGGGGAGCGACGCTGAAGAGACCGAGGGCAACGCCTTCAAGGGCGCCAAGAACCCTTACCTCAAGGTGAGCGAGTGGGGCTGGGCGATCGACCCGCTCGGCTTCCGCATCACCATCAACGACCTGTGGGACCGTTACCAGAAGCCGCTCTTCGTGGTGGAGAACGGCCTCGGCGCCAAGGACGAGGTCAACCCGGACGGTAGCGTCGACGATGACTACCGTATCGACTACCTGCGCCAGCACATCGAGGCGATGCGTGACGCCATCACCGAGGACGGCGTGGAGATGCTCGGCTACACCACGTGGGGCCCGATCGATCTGGTCTCCGCCTCCACGGGCGAGATGTCCAAGCGCTACGGCTTCATCTACGTCGACCGCGACGACGCCGGCGCGGGCACGCTCGCGCGCTCCAAGAAGAAGAGCTTCGACTGGTACAAGAAGGTCATCGCCACCAATGGCGAAGATTTAGCGTAACGGATCCGGGCGGCCGTACCGTTGTCGCATTTGGGGACGGGGTCGTTTTGTGCATTCTGGGGGAATGGCGCAAAACGACCCCGTTTTCGTATGTGGCGCCCGTCGTTGACGAATCCGTACACTTCTGACGTTTGGGAGCCCCTTAGCGTCAGAAACGTACGGATTTGTTGTGCTCATCGTCAGAAACGTACGGATACCGACGTGGTCGTGCGCGTACTGGGGACGAGTAGTGACGGCGTTTCTCTCCTCAAGCTCCGGCGGAACGTCTATAGTGGAAGGACATTGTCCGTGCGCATGAGAGGGGTCGCGTCTATGGCGGAGTACAAGTCGGATATCGAGATCGCGCAGGCGGCGGAGATGCTGCCCATCTCTGAGGTCGCCGCGAAGGTCGGCCTCACCGAGGACCAGCTCGACCACTACGGGAAGTACAAGGCGAAGGTCGACATCCACGCGCTCAAGGACCTGCCGCGCCGCGCCAAGCTCGTGCTCGTGACCGCCATCAACCCCACGCCGGCGGGCGAGGGCAAGACGACCACCTCGGTCGGTCTCGCCGACGCCCTCAACCGCCTCGGCAAGAAGGCGGTGCTCGCGCTCCGCGAGCCCTCGCTCGGCCCGGTCTTCGGCATCAAGGGCGGCGCCGCGGGCGGCGGGTACGCGCAGGTCGTCCCCATGGAGGACATCAACCTGCATTTCACGGGCGACTTCCATGCGATCGGCGCTGCCAACAACCTGCTCGCGGCGATGCTCGACAACCATATCCAGCAGGGCAACGCCCTTGGGATCGACCCCAAGCAGATCGTGTGGAAGCGCGCCGTCGACATGAACGACCGCCAGCTCCGCCACATCGTGGATGGCCTGGGCGGCCGCATGCAGGGGGTCCCCCGCGAGGACGGGTTCGACATCACCGTCGCATCCGAGGTCATGGCGGCGTTCTGCCTGGCCTCGGACCTCGTGGACCTGAAGCAGCGCTTGGGCCGCATGGTCGTCGCCTACACCTACGCCGGCAAGCCCGTCACGGCGGCCGACCTCAACGCGGCGGGCGCCATGGCGGCGCTGCTCAAGGACGCCATCAAGCCCAACCTCGTCCAGACGCTCGAGCACACCCCCGCCTTCGTGCACGGCGGGCCCTTTGCCAACATCGCCCACGGCTGCAACTCCGTGCAGGCGACCGACACCGCGCTCAAGCTCGGCGACTACGTGGTGACCGAGGCGGGCTTCGGGGCGGATCTCGGGGCCGAGAAGTTCCTCGACATCAAGTGCCGCATGGCGGGGCTCGACCCCGATGCCGTGGTGGTCGTCGCCACGGTGCGCGCGCTCAAGTACAACGGCGGCGTGGCCAAGGCCGACCTCACGACCGAGAACCTCACCGCGCTCGAGGCGGGGCTGCCCAATCTGCTGCGCCACGTATCGAACATCCAGAACGTCTACGGCCTGCCCGTGGTCGTCGCCATCAACGCGTTCCCCACGGACACCGCATCCGAGCTCGCGCTCGTGGAGGAGAAGTGTCGCGACCTCGGCGTCAACGTCGCGCTGTCCGAGGTGTGGGCGAAAGGCGGCGCGGGTGGCGAGGCCCTCGCCCGCGAGGTCATGCGCCTGTGCGGGGAGCCGCACACGTTCCGCTACGCGTATGAGAGCGGTGCGAGCATCGAGGAGGCGCTCGACGCAATCGCGACCAAGGTCTATCATGCCGACGGCGTGGACTTCACGCCGGCTGCGAGAAAGCAGCTCAAGCAGCTTCACGACAACGGCTTCGGCAACCTGCCCGTCTGCGTGGCGAAGACCCAGTACTCGTTCACCGACGACCAGCATCTGCTGGGTGCGCCCGAGCACTTCCGCATCACGGTGCGCAACCTGCGCGTATCGGCCGGCGCGGGCTTTGTGGTGGCGCTCACGGGCGACATCATGACCATGCCGGGCCTGCCGAAGGCGCCCGCGGCCGAGAAAATCGATGTGCTCGAGGACGGCACCATCGTCGGCCTGTTCTAGCGGGCCCGCACCCCATCGGGGCCGCGCGCCCCGCGAACCAAGAGAGGCTTACCTTTGACGGAACATCTGACCGACCTTTCCTGCGACGCGTTCACCCGGGCGCTCGCCGCCAAGGTGCCCGCTCCCGGCGGGGGCGGCGCGGCGGCGCTCGCGGGCGCGCTCGCGGTCGCGCTCTGCTCCATGGCGGGCAACTTCACGGCGGGCAAGCCCCGGTTCGCCGCGGTGGAGAGCGATGTGCAGCGCATTCTCGCCGAGGGCGAGGGCCTGCGCGCCCGCCTGGTGGCGCTCGTAGAGGCCGATGCCCACGCCTTCGAACCGCTCGCGCAGGCATATCGGATTCCCGCCGACGACCCGTCGCGCACCGCGCGCATCGAGGATGCCCTGCGCGGCGCATGCTCGGTGCCCATCGAGATCATGCGCGCCTGCGCCCGGTCGCTTGACCTTCTGGAGGAGATGGGCGAGAAGGGGAGCCGTATGATGCGCTCCGACGTGGGCTGCGGCGCGGCACTCGCCGCCGGCGCCCTGCGCGCGGCGCATCTGACGGTTCTGGTCAACACCACGTCGCTTGCGGGCGACCCGGTTGCGGAGGCGCTCGAGGCGGAGGCCGACGGGCTGCTCGCGGCCTACATACCGCGTGCCGACGCGCTGGCTGCTGCCGTGGCGGACGCGATACGCAAAGGGGCGTGAGGAGATGGCCGAGCTGTTGCGCGGAGCGCCCATCGCGCGCGCCCTCACCGACGAGACCGCGGCGCGGGCGGCGAAACTCAGAGACGCGGGCGCGTGCCCGCGTCTGGTCATCGTGCGCGTGGGGGGAGATCCCGGCGATATCGCCTACGAGCGCGGGGCCCTGAAGCGCGCGGCCGCCGCCGGCGTTGCCGTCGAGGTCGAGGCGCTGGCGCCGGATACCGCGCAGGGCGAGCTGATGGCCTGCATCGAGCGCATCAACGAGCGCGCCGACGTGCACGGCTGCCTCATCATGCGGCCTCTCCCCGCGCATCTGGACGAGGGCTCGGTCTCAGCCGCGCTCGACCCGGCAAAGGACGTTGACGGCATCACCCCGGGGTCGCTCTACGGCGTGTTCGCGGGGCGCGCGACGGGGTTCGCGCCCTGTACGGCCGAGGCCGTGGTGGAGCTGCTCGAGCGCTCGGGCGTCGCGCTCTCGGGGGCGCGCGTGTGCGTCGTCGGCCGCTCGCTCGTCATCGGCCGCCCGGTGGCGATGCTGCTCATGGGCAAAAACGCCACCGTCACCATCTGCCATACCCGTACGCGCGACCTCGACGCCACGTGCGCCGGAGCCGATATCATCGTTGCGGCGGCGGGGCGCGCGGGCACGATCGGCCGGGGCGCCGTCGCATCCGGCCAAGTGGTGGTGGACGTGGGCATCAACGTCGATGCGGCGGGCAACCTGGTGGGGGATGTCGCCGCAGACGAGGTGGAGCCCGTCGTGGCCGCCCTCACCCCCGTGCCGGGCGGGGTCGGCGCCGTCACCACCGCCGTACTCATGAAGCATGTCGTCGACGCGTGCGAGCGCGCGGCGCGGAAAGGATAGCCATGTCGGTTGATTTGGAGCGGGCGCAGGCCGCCGTGCGGGAGCTTCTGCTGGCGGTGGGCGAGGATCCCGACCGCCCAGGTCTTAGGGAGACGCCGGACCGCGTTGCGCGCGCTGCCGCGGAGCTCTTTGCCGGCTACGACGAGAATCCCGCAGCGCACCTGCGCAAGCAGTTCCACGAGAGCGACAACGAGGAGATGGTCATCGTGCGCGATATCCCGTTCTCCTCGATGTGCGAGCACCATATCCTGCCCTTCACCGGCCGCGCGCACGTCGCCTACATCCCGCGCGCCGGGCGCATCACGGGCCTCTCCAAGATCGCGCGCTGCGTTCAGGGCTATGCGCGCCGCCTGCAGCTGCAGGAGCGTCTGACCGCACAGATCGCGGATGCCCTCATGGCCGAGCTCGAGCCGCTCGGCGTGCTCGTGGTCCTCGAGGCGGAGCATACGTGCATGACGATGCGCGGCGTGCGCGCCGCCGGCGCCCTCACCGTGACGTCCGCTGTGCGTGGCGGCTTCAAAAACGATATCAAGGCGCGCGAGGAGGCCCTGCGCCTTCTGGGGCTCAATGGGTGAGAGCGCCGCTTGCGCAGAGGGGGCGGCCGGGCCGGGTTCCCGCCCCGTCTATCCGGACCCCGAGGGCAAGCGCGGGCTCCGCCGCCGCCTCAGGGCAGAGCGCGCGGCGCTCGAGGAGCGGCGGCGCGCGGAAACCGATGAGATGATCGGGGCGCGCGTGCGCGGGCTCGCGGCGTGGGCGCGCGCCGACGTAGTCTTCACGTACCTCTCGATCGGCGCCGAGGTCGATACCCGCGCCCTCATCCGGGAGGCCTGGGCGGCGGGCAAGTGCGTGTGCCTGCCGCGCGTCGTCTCGGGTTCGCGCACGCTCGCGTGGCATCGCGTCCACGCGCTTGACGGCCTTGCGCCCGGTCCCTTCGGCATCGAGGAACCCGTGCCGGGCGTGCACCCCGTCGTCACCGTGTCCGCTATCACCGATTGCTCGCGCTCGCTCGCCCTCGTGCCGGGCCTCGCCTTCGACCGCGCCGGTTTCCGCTTGGGGTACGGAGGGGGTTATTACGACCGGTTTCTCTCCGGGTTTCCCGGCGCGAGCCTCGGTCTGTGCCACCGGCGCTTCCTTGTCGATGACCTCGCCGCCCTGGGGGCGCGCGATGCTTGGGACCGGCCGGTCGGCACCGTGCTCACCGAGGAGGGCCCGGTGGTTGCGGCGATGTCGGCGCGCGGGTAAGCTGTCAGTGCCCGCGCGGGCCGCATGCTCGCACGGTAATGCCGAAACGATGATGCGCGCGATGCTCACGCATGGCGCGCCGAGGGGAGGGGCCGTGGCCGAGGCGCTTACGCCCAAGACGGATGCATATCGGGTGCCCTTTGCGGTGGAGGAGCTCGCATACGAGGAGGCGGTGAGGCTCGCGGCCGATACGGGGACCATCTCGGGCGATGCCGGTCCCCTGCTCGAGACCGTCATCGCCATGCTCGACGAGCTCGAGCGTCCGGACCGGCACTTCGACTGCCTGCAGGTGGCGGGCACGAACGGCAAGACCTCCACGGCGCGCTTCACGGCGGCGATCCTCGGAGGCGAGGGCAGGCGCGCGGCGCTCTATACCTCCCCTCAGCTCGTGCGCTATCCCGAGCGGATGGAGATCGCCGGGCGCGTCGTCAGCGACGGGGCCTTCGCGCACGGCGTGTCCGCGGCGCGCGCGGCGGGCCGGCGCGTCAACGACAGGCGGACGGCTGCGGGGGAGCGCGCCTACACCATCACCCCCTTCGACCTGCTCACGGTTGCGGCGCTCGTGATTTTCGCCGAGGCGGCGGTCGATGTCGCGGTGCTGGAGGTGGGCATGGGCGGACGCTGGGACGCCACGAGCGCCACCGACCCCGTCGCCGTCGCCATCACGGGCATCGGCCTCGACCATATGCGCATCCTGGGGGATACCCTCGCCGCCATCGCGGGCGAGAAGGCCGCGGTCATCAAGCGCGGGCGCGCCGTCACGCTCGGCGAGGGCACGCACGAGCCGAGCGTCCAACAGGTGATGGACGAGGCGTGCCGCGCCGCCGGCGTCGTGCCCGCCGTCGTGAACCACGTGAGCCTGACCGCGCCGGCGCACCTGGGCGACGCGTTCTCGTTTTCCACCACCACGCGCCGCGCCATCTACACCCCGCGCCTCATGAAGCCCCTCTATCAGGCGCAGAACGCTGCCTGCGCCATTCAGCTCGCCGAGGACTATCTGGACCGCCCGCTCGACCCCGCGGCGCTCGACGAGAGCCTTATGGCCTGCCCCACGCCGGGGCGCTTCGATACGGTGCGGGCCCGTCCGCTCGTGCTCGTCGACGCCTGCCACAACCCGCAGTCGTGCGAGGCCTTCGTGTCCGCCCTGGGCGAGCTCGCGCCCGCGGTCGCCGAGCGCCCGGCGCTCCTCATCGCCGCCCTGACGGATAAGGACGTGGCGGGCATCGTCGACGTGCTCGTGCCGGCGTTCCCGCGCATCGCGGTGACGCAGACCGCATCGCCGCGCGCCCTCCCCGCCGAGGAGCTCGCCGCCCTCGTGGGCGAGAGGCTCGCTTCGGCGGGACGCCCGCGCAGCGACCTTGCGGGCGTCTACCCATCGGTCGAGGAGGCCCTTTGCGCCTACACCGAAGCCGAAGAGCCGCTTGTGGCGGCGGGGACCATCACGCTCGCGGGCGAGGTGGCGGGCCTTCTGCGCGTGGGCGCGCGGTCGCGCTAGCGTAGGCGGGGGCGACCACCCCAATCCTAGGGAAGGGGACCTAATCATGCTGCTGCAGGAGCTCATGCGCCGCCGCGCCTCCTACCGGAACGCCCTCACCGATAAGCCGTGGGGTGCGAAGGAGAGCTATGACCTCTGCCTCGATTCCGACCTGTTGGGTCGAGAGAAGTGCGCCGAGATCCTTATCGAGGCCGTGAGCGACCTCAAGCTCGACGCGCAGAAGTGCAAGGAGACCATCGACCACATCATGGAGAAGTGGGCGGAAAACCACCGCTGAGCCTCCCTACCAGGGCGCCTGCGGCCGCGCTGTGGTCGCAGGCGCTCGTCGCGCTTTCGCCTGCCGCGTGACGGCCCGCGCCGACCGTTTTTCCCTGAGGCGCCGGGGGAGTATACTGAGAGCCCTGTGCCCGGCCGGCGCCGTATGCCCCGAGCCCGATTGTGGGGAGTTGCCCGTGTACGTACTGTTCTTCATCATCAGCTTCGGAGCGTCGATCATCGGCGCCATCTGCGGCATCGGCGGCGGCGTCATCATCAAGCCCGTGCTCGACGCGTCGGGGACGCTCCTGCCCGGCACCATCAACTTCCTCTCGGGATGCACCGTGCTCGCCATGACGTGCTACTCGGTGCTGCGCAACCGCCTTTCGGGGGCCACCTCCATCGACGGCAAGACGGCGGTGCCGCTCGCGCTCGGCGCCGCGGTGGGCGGGCTCGCCGGCAAGCAGCTCTTCGACGTGGTGGAGGGCCTTTTCCCCGACCCGGGGCTCGCCGGCGCGGTCCAGGCGGTGGCGCTCGGCATCATCACGCTCGGCACCCTCGCCTACAACCTCAACAAGGCGCGGATCCGGACCCTTCAGATCACGGGCGCGCCGGCCTGCGTCGTCATCGGCTTCGCGCTCGGCGTCATGTCGTCGTTTTTGGGAATCGGCGGCGGCCCCATCAACCTCGTGGTGCTCTACTTCTTCTTTAGCATGGGCACCAAGATGGCGGCTCAGAACTCGCTCTTCATCATCCTGTGCTCGCAGGCTACGAGCACCGTCACGAGTTTGCCGACGGTGGACTTCAGCGTCATCGACGTCACGCTCATCATCGGCATGATCGTCTGCGGCATCATGGGCGGGGTCTTCGGCCGCCTCATCAACAAGCGCATCGACGAGAAGCACGTTGACAAGCTCTTCAGCGGCCTTATGGTCGTCATCATCCTGGTGTGCGTGTACAACGCCGCGAAGCACCTCATCGCCTGATGGCCGGGCGGATGAAGGGGGAGGGCGCCCCGCGGGCGGGCGCGTGGAGCGAGGGCATCAAGCTGCAGGAACGCGCCCTCATGATGGATGCGCGCCGGAGCCTGCGCAATCTGCGCGAGTCGACGCGGCTTATGGCGCTCGTGCTTCTAGTTGCCTGCGCCATGGGGGCGGCGGCGTGGGCGTTCCTCGCGGCGCTCGATGGGGTGACCGCGTTTCGCGACGCCCACGGCTGGCCCGTGTTCTTGCTGCTGCCCGCGGTGAGCGTCGGGACCGCTTGGCTCTACCGCATGTATGGCGGGGAGGCCGCGCGCGGCAACAACCTCGTGATCGACGGCGCGGTCACGGGCCGTGCGATCCCGTGGCTCATGGCGCCCTTCACGTTCGTCTGCTCGGTCGCCACCCACCTCGCAGGCGGCTCGGCCGGTCGCGAGGGCACGGCGGTGCAGATCGGCGGGACCATCGCCGACGCCGTGTCGCGCCGCTTTAATCTCGAGCCGCATGACCACCAGGACCTTATGATGGCGGGCATCGCGGCCGCCTTCGGCGGGGTCTTCGGCACGCCGCTCGCCGGGGCGTTCTTTGGGATGGAGATGTGCTACGTCGGGAAGCTCCATTACGCCGCCGGCGTCTACTGCCTCGTCGCGTCGTTTGTCGGCGACTCCGTGGCGACGCTTCTCGGCACGCCGCGCGAGGCCTACATCATCGGGCGCATCCCGGAGCTGGGGCCGGAGACCATCGCGCTGGCGGTGGCGGCAGGTTTGGTGTTCGGCGTCGCGGCGCGTCTGTTCTCGGGCGCCATCCGCGTCGTCAGGCGCTTCTATGCGGCGCGCATCACCAACTACCTCGCGGCGGCCCTTGTGGGGTCGCTCGTGCTTCTCGGCGTCTACGCCGCCTTCGGTCTCTGGCGCTACGCGGGGCTCTCGACATGGCTCGTGGAGGCGGGCTTCGAGGGTGGGACCACGCCCGTGGACGCTCTTTGCAAGCTGGTCGTGACGGCGCTCACCCTCGGCGCCGGGTATCAGGGCGGCGAGGTGACCCCGCTCTTCGGCATCGGCGCGGCCCTGGGCGGCTGGATCGGCGCGGTTGCGGGCATGGCCCCCTCGTTTATGGCCGCGCTCGGGATGGTGGGGCTCTTCGGCTCCGCGCTCAACGTCCCCATCACCACCATCATGCTCGGCATCGACCTGTTTGGCGGCCATGCCGCGCCGTACTTCGTCATCGTGTCGTTCGTGGGCTATCTCATCGCGGGGCATCGCGGTGTCTACCCGGCCCAGCGCATCGTCACGCCCAAGTGGCGCTCGCTCGGCGGCGACGCGGGCGACACCGTGGAGCAGGTGATCGAGCGGCACCGCGACGGGGTGGTGTAGCGGCCGCGCCGCCGTGCCGGTGATCACGCGCGCGGAGCGCCGCGCGGGCGCACGGCAGGGGCGCTACCGCCGTGCGAGCGCGCGGGCGATGGTGCGCATCGCGGGCGCCGCGTCCTCCAGAAACGCGCGGTACCCGCACCAGTCCTCGCGGTAGTATGCGATGTTCAGGCGCTTGCAGTTCCTGTGGCAGATGCCCTCGAAGGGACAGTCGGCGCAGGATGCGCAGGGGCGCCGCGGCTCTGAGAGAAACGCGGCGAGCGCCGGCGCGGCGGCGAGGTCTTCCAGGCTGTCGGTCGCGATGTTGCCGAGCCGGTACTCGTCGAGCACGTAGAAGTCGCACGGGTAGACGTCGCCCGAGCTCTCGACCACAAACTGCGGCGCGCACGCGCCGAGCATGCCGCACTGCTGCGGGCGTACACCGGCGAAAAGCGGGATGAGGTTGTCGAAGAGCGTGACGGACCGGTACCGGCCGCGCTGGAACTCCTCCACCCACAGGCGGAAGAACGCCTTGTAGAACGAGGCGAACAGCTCCGGCGTGAGCGAGTACTCGTCCTCGGTGTCATCGAGGCCGGGCAGGCAGGGGATGAGCTGGATATAGTCGAAGTCCTCGCGCTGGTAGAAGCGGTAGAGCTTCTGCGGGCGCTTGGCGAGCTGCGCGGTGAGCACGGTAAGGATGTTGAAGGCGACGCCGTGCGCGCGCAGGCGGGCGATCGCGTCCATGACGCGACGGTACGTGCCAGACCCCAGGGCATCAGGGCGGAGCCAGTCGTGCAGGTCGCGGTAGCCGTCGAGCGAGACGCCGGTCAGAAAGCCGTGCTCTGCCAAAAACGCCGCCCACGCGTCGTCGATCAGGTACCCGTTGGTCTGGATGGCGTAGTGCACGGTCTGGTGCGTGCGGTGCGCCTCCACGTAGGAGCAGAAGGCCTCGAAGTACCCGAGGCCGGCGCAGGTGGGCTCGCCGCCCTGGAAGGCGAAGGTGATGTCCGCGTCGTCTGCCAGGGCGAGCGCGCGGTCGATGAGGGCGCGCATGGTGCCCTCATCCATCACCCCGTGGTTGCGCACCGCGCGATGCTCCGACACGTCGGCGTAAAAGCAGTAGCGGCACCGCATGTTGCAAAGCGCCGAGGCGGGTTTTACGAGGAAACTGATGCGCTTCATGGGGCCTCCGCGGAAGGGGCGGGCAGATGGCGGCGATATCGCCGGCCCTCTACTATAGCGCAGGGCGCGATGCCGGCGCGCGTGCGGGGTCCCGCCGTGCTAAGCTGGTATCAACCAGCAGACGAGTTGTGAGGATGTGGTGCCGTGATGGCAGATGAGGTCGGTGCTCTGGACGGGGACGCGCTCGCGCAGGCGCGGGGGCTCATGGCGTTCATCCGTGAGAGCCCCAGCATGTTCCACACGGCGGCGGCCGTGCGGCGCCGGCTCGATGCGGCGGGGTTCACGTACCTCGCCGAGGACGCCGCATGGGATATCGAGCCGGGCGGGCGCTATTACACGTGCCGCAACGCCTCGAGCGTCGTCGCGTGGGCGGTGGGCTCGCGCCCGACCGGCGGGGCCTCCCGCTATCATTTTCAGGTCGCCGCGGCGCACGGCGACTCGCCCACGTTCAAGCTCAAGAGCAACGCGCTTCTGGAGGGGCCCGCGGGCGTTCAACGCCTGAACGTCGAGCCCTACGGGGGCATGATCGATTACACGTGGTTCGACCGCCCGCTCACGCTCGCGGGCCGCGCCCTCGTACGGGTCGGGGGCCGCGTGGAGAGCAGGCTCGTGGCGCTTGACGGCCCGGTCGCGCTCATCCCGAGCCTCGCCGTGCACCTCGACCGCGGCGTCAACGGGGGCTTCGCCCCCAATCGCGCGCGCGACCTCTGCCCGGTCATCGCGGCGTCGCCCCTTCCCGACGGAGGCACCGGGGCGCTCGTCGCCCATGAGCTCGGCGTCGCGCCCGAGGACCTCGTCTCCTCCGACCTCTTCCTGGTCGCCATGGACGAGCCGCGGCTTTGGGGCCCGGGCGACGCGTTCCTCTCCGCCCCGCGCCTCGACGACCTCATGTGCGCCTACACCGCGCTCACGGGGTTTTTGGAGGCGGACGAGCCCGCCTCGGTCAACGTGTATGCCCTCTTCGATAACGAGGAGGTGGGCTCGAATACCAAGCAGGGCGCCCTCTCGACGCTGCTTTCCGACGTGCTCGCGCGCACCTCGGCCTCACTTGGCCTCTCCGACGAGGACCTGCGTCGCGCCCTCGCCCGCTCGTTCATGGTGAGCTGCGACAACGCGCACGCGGTGCATCCCAACCGCCCCGACGTCTACGACGAGGGAAACCGCTGCCGCTTGGGCGGGGGCATCGTCATCAAGGAAGCGGCGAACCAGCACTACTGCACCGACGCCTTCAGCAGGGCGGCCATGATCGAGGTTTGCCGTCGGGCCGGCGTGCCGTACCAGACGTTTGCCAACAGGAGCGACCAGGCGGGCGGCTCGACGCTCGGCAACCTTTCCAACATGCAGGCGAGCATGCACGGGGTCGATGTGGGCTGCGCCCAGTGGGCCATGCACTCCGCCTTCGAGACGGCGGGCGCGGCGGACGTGGCGCTCGCCGTGCGCACCCTCTCCGCGTACTTCGCCTGCGACCTTCGTATCGAGGGGGCGGACGGTTTCGAGGTGCGCTGAGCGCCCGGTTTGCGCCGTATGCCGATGCGCGCGGGCTGGAGCTGAGTCCAGCGATAGGTAGCGGTATGATACAGCCATCTGGTTTGAGCGGCGTCCCTAGGGGCGCCGCGAGCATGATGGGGGAGAGTCATGGCTCAGGTGCCTTGCGTGGGGACCGCTCGTCTCAACAGCCGCGCGGTGCGCGATCACAACCTCGCGCTCGTGCTGCACGCGCTCGAGCGGAATCACGGCGGCTCGCGCTCGCTGGTGTGCGGCGCGACGGGCCTCACGCCGGGCGCCGTCACGCTGCTCGTGAACGAGCTCATGGACGCCGGCTTCCTCGTGACGAGCGATACCATGGAGGCAGAAGGCGGCCGCCGCAAGAAACAGCTCTCTTTCTCCGACGACTCCTATCCCGTGGCGGTGATCGAGCTGGTGCCCGGTCGGGTGAGGCTCGTATGCGAGGCCTTCGGCGGCGCGCGCCTCGTGGACGAGACGTATGAGCGCGACTTCCGCGGTGCGGACGCCGGGGATTTCGCAGCGTTTGCCGCCGAGCTCATCTGCGGTCTCGCGCGGCGGCTCGATGCGGAGGGGCGCCTTCCCCTCCATGCAGTGGGCGTCATCACCTCCGCGCCGGTGCGCTCCAACCGCTCCGAGGTGCTCGCCAACCTCGATTTCGGCTGGGAGATGATGGACTTCGGGGCGCTTATCACCCGTGCGCTCGCGGAGCACGGCGTCTCGGCGCCCGTTGTCCTCCTCAAGGATGCCGACTGCGCCGCCTGGGCGGAGGTTCGCCATATGGAGGACGAGGGCGGGCCGATGCCTGCAGGCACGCTCTTCATCTCCTCCAACGACGGCATCGGCGGCTCGTTCATTCTCGGCGATCGCATCTACAACGGGCCCCTCGGGACGGGGATGACCATAGGGCATATCCAGCTCAACCCCGAGGGGGAGCTCTGTTGCTGCGGCAAGCGGGGCTGCCTCACCACCTATGCGGGGGCGGACGCCCTCCTCGAGGCGAGCGGGCTCGGCCCCTATGCGCGCGCCCACGGGCGGGATGCGGCCGTATGTGAGCTCAGGCGCCGGTGGCAGGCGGGCGAGGAGCCGGCGCACGGCGCGGTGGAGCGAGCCATCCGCTACGTGCGCGTGGCGATAGAGATCGCGCTCACGCTGCTTGTCGCCGACTGCGTGATCGTGGGCGGGTACCTCGCAACGTGCCTCGATGAGATCCTCGCCGTCGAGAACGGCTTCAGCTCTCTCGGCGTCGAGGGCGTGACGGCGCTCCGCCCTGCGGCGCTTGGGTCCGACGCGGCGGTCTTGGGCGGTCTCATGCGCATGCGCGGCGCCCTCATCGACCATGCGGCGGAGCTCATGCGCGGCGAGCCGCTCGACGCGGCGACGCTTCTGCAGGACACGTTGTAAGGGGAGATTGTCGCCCAGGTCACACGCGGCGGCTCTGGCGCCGGGCCCATGCGATACCGTACGTCCGGGGCGGAGCGCGGCGCCCCGGGGCGTTTCGGCTAGAGAAGCTGCGCGAGCTTGATCAGGGCGATGACGATCGACCCCCGCCGCCACGACACCCTTGAGGGCGGCTCGCTCGATGCGCTCCTGGAGTTCCGCGACCCCTCGGGGGCGCCCGCCGCATCCACGGTCTTCCATCGCCTCGGTGATGCGCCCGTGGTATGCTACTGCGCCCCCGATCATCCGCTTGCCGCTGCGGGCACGGTGAGCCTCGACGAGCTCGCCGGCGCAGGCAAGGTTGCCATCTGCAACCCGTATACCGCGGCGGCGGGCATCGCCTACGTCGTCGTGCCGTGCATACCCGACCTGTCCAAGATGGGACTGGTTGCGGTGCCCCTCGGGGGCGGCGATCCCCTTGTGTTTGGGGTGCGGGTGCGGCGCGGACGCATGACGCATGCGCTCAGCGCCTTCGTTCGCGCCCTCGGGACGTATGTTGAAGAGGTCGCGAACGGCTAGGGATGATAATAAGTAACCCCCCTTGGACAAAACCCGCATCGAAATAATGGTTACGTCCTTCGGCGAACGCATTGAATGGGTCGCCGCACCTTCACCATGGTCGGTTCAAGGCCCAAGATGACGCGTTGGCATCCCCACAAGGCGCATTTGCGCGGGAAAAGGGGTTTCCAAACGGTATCGGTAGGGTGCTTCAGGTATCGAGAGAGGCGCCGATGATTATTTCGATGCGCATTTTGTCCATGGGGGGGGGTTATTTATATCTGGGGAACCGGTCATTCACGCGGCGGTTCTCTGTGTTTCCCGCTGATCGATGGGATTTGGCTTCCGCGGCGTCCAACCTCGCTTACCGCTGGTGCACCTATGCTAAGACACTGCGTTGCGACGGCGATGCTCCCTAATCAGCGCCAGTGCGAGCAGGGCAAGTACCAATGCGTCGAGTATGAGGGCGCAGGCAAGAAACGCGCCGACGGTATCGGCAAAGCCGGACGTGTCGCCTCGCTGCGCAAAGCCCCAGAGGCACCAGATGACGCCCGTCAGGGAGCCGAGGGCGCAGGCGACTGAGTCGAAGGCGACAAGGCTCCCGAACCGGGCGGCAACCGCCGCGCAGCCGGCGAGCACGGTGGCGATGATGCCGAGGCCGAGGGTGACGTATGCGTCCATGGGGACCTCCTTGCGTTGAGGCTCGGTCGTCGGCTCGTTTATACCCACACACACACAAGCTATGCACACACAAGTTATGCGGGATGACGGATGGCGCGGGGCGCGTGCTGCCGGGGGATTCACCGCGGCCACTGCGGGGTATAGTCGAGAGAGATGTGCGCGGCTGCGGCCGCTCGAGGGGAGGAGAGCCCATGAGGTTTGTGCTTGCCGGCGACACCGATTGCCCTATCGCACGCATCTCGCTCGGCGAGGGTGATACCGTCAGGACCGAGAGCGGGAGCATGGTGTATTCCCGCGGGGTTGAGATCGCCGGCGGTCTCAATTCCCGGAAGAAGGGGCTTGGCGGGGTCTTCAGCGCCATCGGTCGCAGCATCACGAGCGGCGAGTCGATGTTCATCACCACGGCGACCGGTACCCAGCCTGATGGCGAGATCGCCGTGGCGCCGCCTGTGCCGGGCAAGATCGTCGAGCTCAAAGTCGACGACGGGCACCGGTACCGCCTGAACACCGGCGCGTTTCTCGCCTGCGATGACGAGGTCGAGTACACGATGGTCAACCAGGGCATCTCTAAGGCGCTCTTCGGCAACACCGGCGGCCTCTTCGTCATGGAAGTTGCGGGATACGGGTCGCTCCTCGTGACCGCGTTCGGTGACATTCTCGCGCTCGACGTCACGGCGGGCGCTCCGCTTGTCGTCGACAACGAGCACGTGGTCGCATGGGATGCCTCGCTCTCGTATCACATCGAGGCCGCGAGCGGGCTCGTGGGTTTCACGACGGGCGAGGGCCTGGTGAACACCTTCACGGGCGAGGGCCGCGTCTATATCCAGACGCGCAACCTCGCGAACCTTGCGCAGGCAATGCACCCCTACCTGCCCACGCAATCCAACTGAGGCGGGCCGCGCCCGCGCCCTCGAGGAGCTTATGGAACACGCATCTGCAAAGACCATAGCGGCCGTAGCGCTCGCAGCGTTCGCCGTCTACCTGGGAATCTACTACTGGCCGACCATCGAGCGGTTCATCGGGCTGATCGCGTCTTCGCTTGCGCCCATCGTGCTGGGGTTCGTGCTCGCATATCCCCTTAACATCCTGATGAGCTTTTTCGAGAGGCACTTGCTGCCGGGGTCGGCGCATCCGGCCGTTCAGCGCCTGCGCCCCCTCGCGAGCCTGATCATCGCGGTTGCTGCTCTCGCCGGCATCGTCGCGGCGGTGGTCGTGCTCGTGGTGCCCCAGCTCATCGACTGCATCCGCCTTCTCGTGTCCGAGGTGCCCGTCGCCCTCTCGGCGCTCGGCGCATGGCTGGAAGAAGCGGGCATCCTCACGCCGGAGACCCTCGACGCGGCGGCGGACTCCCTTGCCGCATTCGACTGGAAGGCGGGCGTGGGGGATGCCGCGCAGCTCGTCATGCATGGCGTGGTGGGTGCGGTGTCGGGCATCGCCTCAGGTGTCGCCACCTTCGCGCTCGCCTTTGTCTTTGCGCTCTTCGTCCTGCTCGGCAAGCATAAGCTCTCCGGGCAGTTCAACCTTGTGCTGGAGCGCTATCTTCCGGCCCGCGCCCTCGGGCGCGTGCGCTACGTCGCGGGCATCGCCGACGACTGCTTCCACCGGTTCCTCGTCGGCCAGTGCACCGAGGCCGCTATCCTTGGCGTGCTCTGCGCGCTGGGCATGGTGCTCCTCGGGCTCCCGCACCCCATGATGATCGGGGCGCTGACGGCCTTCATGGCGCTCGTTCCCATCGTGGGCGCGCTGCTCTCGGGCATCATCGGCGCCTTCCTCATACTCATGGAGTCTCCGTTGCAGGCGCTCGTCTTCCTCGTCTTCATCATCGTGCTGCAGCAGCTGGAGGGCGACCTCATCTACCCGCACGTCGTGGGGTCCTCGATTCAGCTGCCGGGCATCTGGGTGCTCGCGGCGGTGACGGTCGGCGGCGGTGCCTTCGGCATCGCGGGGATGTTCGTGGGCGTTCCGCTGGCGGCCGTGGTGTACCGCCTGATCAGAAACGACGTCTATGCGCGCCGCTCGCACGCCGCGGGTGAGGGCGGCGCGGGCCGACCATAATCCCGAAGATATAACGTAAATATTCGCTAATAATATTCGGATAGTGTTACCATCTCTATCGAAATCAAGGTAGGGAGGAGTGCCATGCCGGCGATATTCACCCCGTCCGATAAAGAAGGGCTCCGGCGCAGCATGCTCGACGCCGGGTGGTCCTGTCTGCTCTCGCGGGGATACCGCGCCATGCGCATCGAGGACATCGCGCAGGAGGCGGGGATCGCCGCGAGCACGTTCTACGGGTTCTTCTCCTCCAAGACGGCGTTTGTGACCGAGATGGTCGCCGAGAACCGGCGAGAGCTCGTGGGAGCGCTCGAGCGCGAGCTTGCGCGCGCCGAGCGCGGCGGCGAGCGCGCCGTGCTCGAGCGGTGGATGCGCGAGGTGTGGCATGGTGAGCGCTGCATCTTCCGGTGCCTGAGCCGGCAGGATTTCCAGAGGATCCGCGCAGGTTTGCCCGACGACGTCGTGATGGGGCCCGAGATGTCCGGCGGTGCGCTTGCGCGTCTTCTGGAGCGCTCGGTGGGAGAGGCGCGCGATGCGGACCTCGAGCTCGCCGAATCGCTCCAGCGGGTGTGCGCCGTCACGTTGCTCGCGCGCGACGCTTTCACCGCTGAGGAGCTCGAGCGCGCCGTCGACGCGCTCATCGATATGACACTCGATGCCCTGTTTGGGACCCGGCACGGTAGGGGAGAGGAATGACGATGGCAAGAGAGAAGCAGCAGGTGAAGGACGCCCTGCAATTCGATGCGTCCGGCGGACATGATGTCGCTGCGCCCCCTGTGCTCTCACGCGGAAGGCGGGCGCTCGCCCTGTTCGCCATCCTGTGCATGACCTTCATGGAGACGCTCGACGGTACGATTGTCAATGTGGCGCTCCCCACCATGCAGCGCGAGCTCGGCGTCGGCGGTACGGAGATCCAGCTCGTCGCAAGCGTGTTCCTCGTGATCACCTGCGCCTTTCTGCTCGTGTTCGGGCGGCTGGGCGACATCGTCGGCAAGGTGCGCGTCTTCCAGGCGGGCGTCGTGCTCTTCGTCGCGGGCTCGGCGCTCTGTGCCGCCTCGGGAACGCTCGAGTTCCTCGTTGTCGCACGTGCCGTGCAGGCGCTCGGTGTGGCGGCGAGCCTCGCCAACAACCAGGGTATCATCACCGAGCTCTTCGCCAAGACGCGCGGCCGGGCCCTCGGGCTCGTCGCGACGTTCACGGCGCTCGGTGCCATGGCCGGCCCCACCATCGGCGGCGTGCTGGTGTCGATCTTCCCTTGGGAGGTCATCTTCCTCATCAACATCCCCATCGGCATCATCTCGCTCGCCATCGGTATGTACGCGCTGCCTAACCGCAGGCCCGCGGAGCGCTGTCATTTCGATGTGGCTGGTGCGGTGCTTATCGTGCCTGCAATTCTGCTCGTGTTTGCGGCGATCACGCTCATGGAGAGCGAGGTCGGCGCGCTCTCGCTCGGTATGCTGGCGGCAGGCGTTGCGTTGCTGGTGGTATTCGGCGTGGTCGAGCGCCGGCAGGAGGTGCCGCTCGTGCACTTCGGGCTCTTCCGCAACCTGAGTTTCGACATCGACCTCTTCGCGATGGTGCTCGTCTTTCTGGGGCTCTCCGGTGTGACCATCGTCATGCCATTCTACCTGCAGGATGCCCTAGGCCTCGATCCGGCGGTCGCGGGCTTGGTTATGGCATGCTATCCGCTGGTCAACGCCACCATCGGTACGCTCTCGGGCGCGCTTTCCGACCGGATCGGCTGCATCAAGCCCACCCTTGCCGGCCAGGCGGTCTTCGCCGTGGGGCTCTTCGGCCTGTCGACGCTCGCGCTCGCGACGTCCGTTGCCGCGATCGTGCCCATGCTCATGTTCACCTCGCTCGGCAGCGCCATGTTCCAGTCACCCAATAACTCGCTCATCATGGGGCACGCCGCACCCGAGATGCTCGGCTTCGTGGGATCGCTCGGCAACCTCATGCGCTATTTTGGCCAGTCGCTCGGCACGACGATCTCCATGGGCGTGCTGTACGGTACCATGAGCGCGGAAGCGGGCTATCGGGTGACCGGATTTGTCCCCGAGCATCCCGAGCTCTTTATGCACGGGCTCTCGACGGTGTTCCATCTGCTCGCGGCGCTGGTGGCGGTGGCGCTCGTCGCATCGCTCGTGAGGACCTTCGTCCTTGAGCGCGCGGGGCGCAAGGAGGCGTGATTGGGCGGTTTGCAGACAGCTGGCGCGGAGGGCGCATGGCGGGTGAAGCTCGCCTGCGTCTGGACCGGTGAGCTCGTATCGGTCCTTACGAGCTCCATCCTGCAGATGGGGTTCGTGTGGCACATCACGCTCTCGACGGGCTCCGCGGGCATGCTCTCGCTGGCGTCTCTCGCGGGATTTCTGCCGCTCGCGCTCTTCGGCACCTTTGCGGGCGTCATCGTCGATCGCCTGCCGCTCAAGCGCGTTCTTGTCGGGGCCGATCTCTTCATCGCGGGGGTGAGCGCCGTGGTGGCGCTCGTCTCGCTGGCGGGGACGCTCCCCGTAGGGGTCGTTATGGTCGCGCTGTTCTTCCGCGCCGTCGGGAGCGCCTTCCACACCCCTGCGTTCCAGACGCTCACGCCTCTGGTAGCGCCGACCGAGTACCTGACGCGCCTCTCGGGCGTCACCCAAGCGGTGCAGTCGGGCGGCTACATCCTGGGGACCGCGGTCGCCGCCATCATCTACCCCCTGTGGGGGCTCACCGCCATGATCGCGCTCGATGTGGCGGGAGCCCTTATCGCCACGGCGGCGGTGCTCGCCGCGCGTCTGGATGTTGGCTCCCGTGGGATCGGGGGCTCAGGTGCAGCCGAGGCAGAGGCGTCGCGCTCCGACGCCGACGGGGGCGTGGCGGCCGGTATCGCCGCCACCGTGGGCACCCTGCTGGCTGAGACGATGGAGGGTTGTCGGGTTCTCCGCGGGTACCGCGGGCTGTTTTCCCTGCTCTGGTGCGGCTTCGCCTTCACGCTCTTTTTCTCGCCCATCTCGGCGCTCTTCCCGCTCATGACCATCGCCCACTTTGGCGGCACGACCGGCGACGCGGCGTTTGCGGAGATCGCGTTCTCCGTAGGCATGATCGCGGGATCGCTGCTGCTCACCGCGACGGGCGGTTTCAAGAACCGTGCGCTCACCGTGGTCGCGGCGACTGCCCTCTATGGCGCGGCGACGGTTGCGGCGGGGCTTCTCGGGCCAGACGGGTTCGCGGGCTTTCTCGCCATGAGCTTCCTCATGGGCGCGAGCTCCCCTTGGTATTCCGGACCCCAGACGGCACTCATGCAGGAGAAGATCCCGCCGGAGTTTCTGGGCCGCGTCTTCGGGCTCTACGGCGCCATCATGTCCTGGGCCATGCCAGCGGGGCTCGCCGTGTCATCGCTCTTTGCGGATGCGGTGGGCGCGCCCGCCTGGTTTGCGGGCGCCGGCGCCGCGATGGTCGCGCTCGCGGTGGTGACGTGGCTGATCCCGAGCATCCGCAATATTGAGCGGGGCTGAAGGCTTGGCGCCGCCAGCGCATAGGCGTATGTGCGATATTGTATGAAGCACCGTCAGCGATAGGTGGGTGGGTCGTATGGAGTACCGTATCTGCGAGAAGCCGGCGTTTCGCTTTGTGGGCGTCATGGCGCGCGTGCCGATGCAGTTTGAGGGCGAGAACCCCGCCATCGCCGCACTTGCCGGCTCTATTACCCAAGAGCAGCGTGCGGAGATGCATCAGCTGCAAGACGTGGAGCCCATAGAGGTGGTCAACGTCTCATGGGATTCCGACACCGACTTTCAGACAGAGTCCGGTACGCTCACGCACCTGATCGGGGTGCTTACGACCGTGCGCGAGGCGGGCGCGGGGCTGCATGTCGTCGACGTACCGGCGCTCACCTGGGCGGTCTTTCCTTCGGATGGCCTGTTCCCGACCGCCATGCAGCAGACGACGGCAGCCATCTACGGGACGTGGCTTGCCGAGGTGCCCTACGAGCTCGACGGCTTCCGTATGTTCTCGTTTGCTCGCCCGCGCAAGGACGGGACCGCGTACAGCGAGGTCTGGGTTCCCGTACGTCGGCAGGGGTAGCGCATGTACGCCGCCGATACCGATCTTGCGCGGTTCTTCGCGCGCATGCCCGATATGCTGCCCGTTTACCGCATACTCGAGGACCGTATCAACGCGACCTGCGGCGATATCGAGATGCGCGTCCAAAAGACGCAGATCGCCTTCACCGACCGCTTCGGGTTCGCCTGGGTATCGCTGCCCCTGCGGCGGCGCCGGGACTGGCCTGAGCGCTGCCTTGTCGTGACCTTCGGCCTTCCGTACCGCAAGGAGTCGCCGCGCATCGCCATCACGACCGAGCCGTATCCCCACCGTTGGACGCACCACGTTCTGGTCGAGCGACCCGAGGATATTGACGGCGAGCTCCTCGATTGGATAGGGGAGTCGCACGCGTTCTCCCTCACCAAGCGGCGCGGCGGGCGCCGCTGACGTGCGCGGGCGCCCGAACTCCGTGCGCACGTGCCGAGGTGCAGGCGCGCCCCGGCGCGCCGTGACGGCGCCCGAATCGTTCTATGCAGTTGCCGTGTCGGGTGGGGTTAGGTTCGCGTTTGGTATACAATGGGCCCGTTATCCGCCTTGACGAAAGGTTTCTATCCATGTCGAGTCTTCTTTCCGAGCTGCTCACGCCCGAGCTCATGATGGCCATCTATCTCTTCATCGCCTTCATCGTGGCGCTCTACGTGCTCTCCGTCGTGTACGTGTTCGTCGATGCGCGCCGTCGCGGCATCCAGGCGTTCTGGGCGTGGGGCATCGTTTCGCTCATCCCCTTCATCGGCCTCATCGCCTACCTCGCGCTGCGTCCGCACAGCTATCTCGCCGACCGTGAGGAGCAGGAGCTCGATATGGCGCTTCGCGAGCGCCAGCTCTCGCACTACGGCACCTGCCCCAACTGCGGCACGCCCATCGAGCGCGACTTCGTGGTCTGCCCGGTGTGCAACACGCAGGTCCGCAACGTCTGCCCGTCGTGCCATCGCCCGCTCGATGCGCACTGGAAGGTCTGCCCCTACTGCCGTACGCACATCCAGTAGGACGGCCGCGCGAATCAGAAAGGTCTCGTCCATGCCGTTTGTGCGAGGACATAGCTACACTACGCAGACTATCTAGGCGTCTGTCCCTTTCCGGGCCGGCAGGTCCTGGACAGGCGCCCCAAATCGCTCGGCGCCGCCTCGGCGGTGCGGGGCGATTTTCTGTTTTGCCCTGCCGTATCCCGTTGCGTTTTCCACCACCAGAAGAGAGGTTCCCATGAAAGTCCTGTATAACGACGGCCGCGTCGACGAGTGCCCCGCCGACGAGGTGACCCACGTCATCCGTCATTCCGCTGCGCACATCATGGCCCAGGCCGTGAAGCGGCTCTATCCCGAGGCGGACTTCGCCTACGGCCCCGCCACCGACAACGGCTTCTACTACGATATCGACCTCCCCGAGGGCCAGAAGATCTCCGAGGACGATTTCCCCGCCATCGAGGCCGAGATGAAAAAGATCGTGAAGGAGAACCTCAAGTTCTCCGTGTTCGAGCTCCCGCGCGAGGAGGCCATCGCCCTTATGGAGAAGCGCGGCGAGAAGTACAAGGTCGAGCACATCGGCGACCTGCCCGATGATGCGCGCATCACGTTCTACCAACAGGGCGAGTACATCGATATGTGCGTCGGCCCGCACCTCACCTACACCAAGGCGCTCAAGGCCTTCAAGCTCACCGGTGTCTCCGGCGCCTACTGGAAGGGCGACAAGGACAACAAGATGCTCACGCGCGTGAACGGCACCGCGTTCGCCACCAAGGCGGAGCTCGACGAGCACCTGCGCCTCATCGAGGAGGCGAAGAAGCGCGACCACCGCAAGATCGGTCGCGAGATGGATATCTTCATGATGCGCGACGAGGCCCCCGGGTTCCCGTTCTTCCTCCCCAACGGCATGATCCTCAAAAACGAGCTCCTCGACTACTGGCGCGAGATCCATCGCGCCGCCGGGTACGTCGAAATCTCGACGCCCATGATCATGAACAAGGAGCTTTGGAAGACCTCCGGTCACTGGGACCACTACAAGGACAACATGTACTCCACCGTCATCGACGACGAGGAGTACTGCATCAAGCCCATGAACTGCCCCGGCGGCGTGCTCGTGTACAAGAGCCGGCCGCACAGCTATCGCGAGCTCCCCATTCGCGCCGGCGAGATCGGTCTTGTGCACCGTCATGAGATGCGCGGCGCGCTCCACGGCCTGTTCCGCGTGCGCTGCTTCAATCAGGACGATGCCCACCTGTTCGTCCGGCCGGACCAGCTGACCGACGAGATCGTGGGCGTGGTGAACCTCATCGACTCCGTCTACCAGAAGTTCGGCTTCACCTACCATCTCGAGCTCTCGACCCGTCCTGAGGACTCCATGGGTTCCGATGAGGACTGGGAGCGCGCCGAGGCAGGCCTGCGCGAGGCCCTCGAGCGCCTGGGCAAGGACTACGTCGTCAACGAGGGCGACGGCGCCTTCTACGGGCCCAAGATCGACTTCCATCTGGAGGACTCCCTCGGCCGCACCTGGCAGTGCGGCACCGTGCAGCTGGACTTCCAGATGCCGCTCAACTTCGATCTCGAGTACACCGACGCCGACGGCTCCAAGAAGCGCCCCATCATGCTGCACCGCGTGTGCTTCGGCTCCATCGAGCGCTTCATCGGCATCCTGATCGAGCACTTCGAGGGCAAGTTCCCCACGTGGCTCGCGCCCTGCCAGGTGAAGGTGTTGCCCGTTTCCGAGAAGAGCCGCGACTACGCCCGCAACGTGACGGATCGCCTCGAGGCAGCCGGTATCCGCGCCGTGCTCGACGAGCGCGACGAGAAGATCGGCTATAAGATCCGCGAGGCGCGCAACATCGACCGCCCGCCCTACATGCTCATCATCGGGGAGCAGGAGGTCGAGGCGGGCAACATCTCGGTGCGCGACCGCACGAACGAGACCCATGTGGCCGAGCTCGATGCCTTCATCGCCGACGTGACGGCCGAGATCGCTGAGCGCCGTTAGGAGGCTTGCACGTCTCGCGCCGAAACGAGCTCTTGGGTGCGCGCCGCATAGAGATGCCATCTTCCGAAGAGCTTAATAAAACGCGTGAATCCGCCCGACCGCCTCGGTGGCCGGGCGGTTTTCCCGTATACTGGTACGGGTATGCACGGAGAGGGGACACCATGGTTGTGACGCAGGCCGAGCTTGCGCAGGATTTCGCAGAGCGTCAGGGGGCGCGCGCCACCTGGTTCGTCCCTGCCCGCAACACGGTGGACGTGATCGCCAAGATCGGCCTCATCGGGCCCGACGACCGCCTCGTCGCCTTCGCCGATGATTTTGAGGACGCCGTTCGGGACGGTCTGCCCGGTAAGGACGTGACGTTGCTCTCCGATCCGCGACCGGACGCATTCCTCGCGGCATCGGGATGGGCGCCCGCCGGCGCCGACACAGGGGCTCCCGAGATAGGGTGGGGGGACTCCCGCCTCGCGGTTACCGGGTCGCCGGCGTCGTACGCCTACCCTGCCGGCCGCACCTCCCACCGGACGTTCTGGTTCGTTTCCTCTATCGGCGGGCTCGGTCTGCGCGTTCCCGACCTGCGCGAGCTCTCGCGCGCCGCGCAGGCTGCCGGAGCCCTGCTCATCGTCGACAACACCGTCGCCTCTGCTTTTGGGTGCCGTCCGCTTATGCTCGGGGCAGCCGTCGCGCTCGAGGCGCTCGACCGCGTGGCGGCAGGGCGTCTCTCCCGCAAGGCGGTGGCCGTTTCCGTCGCGCGATCCGTGGCGGGCCGCGGTCGCCGCCGCGTCGTGCGCCCCGAGGCCGAGGATGCGTACCGGCTCCTCGCCTTCGGGCTTGGAGGGCCGTCGTCTTCGAGCTGCGCCGGCGCCCTCGACGCGGAGGACGTCTCGGCGCTCGCGGACGGGCTCGCCACGCTCGACGTCCGCATGCAGCGCCATTTCGACCATGCGCGCGCCCTTGCGGAATATCTGCGCTGCCATCCCCAGGTGGGGCGCGTCGGGTATCCGGGCCTCCTGACGCATCCGGACGGAGGCGTTGCCGCAACGGTGCTCGAGCACGGGTTCGGGCCAGCGGTTGACTTCTGCCTGACCGGCGACGCTCGGGTGCCTGCTCATGAGAGGCACGAGGCGTTTCTCGCCACCTGCGCCGTCGCGCACCGGGATGCCCCGGCTGGCGGCGCGACGACGCGGATAAGCGTCGTCTCTCGACGCGATGTGAGCTACCTTCGTATCTTCGCCGGCACGGACGACCCGCTGTATGTGGCGGACAGCCTCGACCAAGCGCTGCGGCTCTTCTGCAATCCTCCCGAGCCGTTATAGGGGCTTCCGGACTGTCGGCTCCTTTCGAGCGCAGCCCAATGTCCGCTGGTGCTTGCAAGTGACAACACTATAGGTGAACCAATCCGTGCATCGGGAGGGTGCTATGGGTTCTTTCGATCTGCCCAATCTTATCGAAGCGCTCGTTTTGGGTGTCGCGCTCGCCATGGATGCCATGGCCGTCACGCTGTCCAACTCGCTTTGCGAGCCTGATATGCCGTGCGGCAAGAAGCTCGCCATGCCTGCCATGTTCGCCGTCTTTCAGATGGCGATGCCCATCGCCGGGTTCTTCGGCGGCACGCTCGTCGCACCCCTTATCGAGGCGTATGCGGGCATCGTGTCGCTCGCGATCCTCGGTTTCGTGGGCGGAAAGATGATCGTCGAGGCCGTTCGCGAGTTGCGCGAACCCGAGGAGTGCCCCACCGTGCGCCTCACCTATACCACGATCTTCTTCGAGGCGATCGCAACCTCCATCGATGCGTTCATCGTCGGCGTCTCCCTGTCTGCCAGCGGGGCTAACATCGTGCTTTACGGCGGCGCCATCGGCATCATGACCTTCCTGTGCTGCGTCGCGATGCTCCTCGTCGGCCGCCGGCTCGGCGCGCACTTCGGTCCGCGCGCCGAGGTCGTGGGCGGAGTCGTCCTCATCATCATCGGCCTCAAGGCGTTCCTGTCGTAGCCTCGCGCCCCGCCGCGTCGATGCTGTCCGCGCCCTTGGGTCGGTGTAGAGCAGGTGCAGGGCGGTGGAAGGCGCTCCCAGAAGCGCGGTGGCGGGCTTGAGGGACCATTGACCGGGACCCAAAGCGAGGTCGAGCGGCTCGTCTATCAGCTCGTGCACGTACGGAGGGATGCGGTGGAAGCGAAGCGCGGATATATCGCATAGGATCTTCATGCGCCCATGGTAGCGGGTGGCTTGCTATTTCTCTGAATTGGAACATTAGAAATATAGCACTAATAATCAGAGCGTCTGAAACCGTTCTTACCGTGTTTCGAATTGACGCCGACCATAACCTCACGGTAGCCTGACCATGTGAGGTCTGGATACAGGGGACGGCTAGTTGCGGACGAGAAAGGGGTAAATCGGCGCACGGGATGCAAGGGTGGATCATAGTTGGACTCTCAGGCGGTCCTGCGCCGGCGCGAGGAAACCGGGAGCATCGCTTGGAGACCCGGAAACCAGATTATATTTATAATAGTATTACGCTAAGTTGTGATGACCGTGTGAAGCTCTCGTGAGCCTTACGGTTATTACTCATGTAGTGATGAGCGTTCGTCGCTCGGCCCGCATGATCGGGCGCAGGGTGCGGAGAGGGGGAGTGCTCATGTTGGAAAAGATGGACGAGTTCTTCGATGCCCGCTTGGACATCTATGATGAGCATCAACTGACTGAAATCGAATCGGCGCGGGAGTTCTACCCGTTCACCGCGGGGCTCCTGCCTGAGTCCGCAGGTGCCCGCGTGCTCGACCTCGGGTGCGGAACAGGCCTCGAGCTGGCAGAGTTCTTCAGGCTGAACCCCCATGCCTGCGTTACGGGAATCGATCTTGCCCCGGGCATGCTCGCCGAGCTGCGACGGAAGTTCCCCAATCGGGACCTTGATCTCATCTGCGGGTCCTACTTCGAGGTGCCTTTCGAAGCGCATTGCTTCGACGCCGCGGTGTCCGTCGAGTCCTTGCACCATTTCACGCGGGAAGAGAAGGTCCCCCTGTACCGTCGCGTGCGCGATGCGCTGGTGCCGCGAGGGTACTTCGTGCTGACGGATTACTTCGTCGCGTCGGATGAGGAAGAGGCGCGTCTCCAGCGGGAATGTGCGTTGCTGCGCCGCGAGCAGGGGATTGCCGACGGTGCGCTCTACCACTTCGATACGCCTTTGACGGTGGCCCACGAGACGGAAGCGCTGCTTGAGGCGGGTTTCGCGCGTGTTGAGCAGCTGGGTGCGTGGGGCTCGACGGCAACGTTGCGGGCATCGTAGAGCGTTCGCGTCTCCATTTTGCCTACAAATCGAGGAGTTCGCCGGTGCGGCGCGCCAGAAGCTCGTTCACCTCGGTCTGCAGCGTGCGGTAGGCGGTGACGGCGCGTTCGCCGGCGGGGGTGAGACTCGATCCGCGGGCGCCGTCACGGACCAGCAGCTGGCAGTCGAGCTGATCCTCCGCCTCGCGGATGATGCGCCACGCCTTGGAGTAGGCCATGCCCAAGCGCTTGGCGGCACGGTTGAGCGAGCGCTCCATGGCGACTCCCTCGAGCAGCTGCACGCATCCCAGGCCAAAGGCCCCGGGAAGGTCCCGATCTGCGTCTTTCAGAGTGATGCGCGCGGTGGCGACGATGGACATAGGCGACCTCCTCCGGATACACGATACCACGAGTGCGCGGCCTGAGCCGTCTGCGGAAAGATTGCCGCCGTTCGCGGAAGTCCCGTGTTCTTTAGACTAAGTTGCGATTATGGGATTCCGATTGTTTCCGGTGCATTACAATGCCCGAGAGAATCGCGTGCCAGGCGGTTCTACAGGCGAGGACGTGCGAAGCGCTGCGGTGCCGCTGAGCCCGGAGGGTTATCGCGCCCAACAAGAGGAGGAGTTACCCATGGCAATGTTTTTCCCCGGTGAGTCGCATACGTTTTCCGAGTATCTGCTGGTGCCCGGGTACTCGTCTCACGAGAACATCCCCGCTAACGTGACGCTTAAGACCCCGCTCACTCGCTTCAAGCGCGGTGAGGAGCCGGCCATCTCGCTCAACATCCCCATGGTCTCATCGATCATGCAGTCCGTCTCGGGCGAGCGCATGGGCATCGCCCTTGCAACCGAGGGCGGCATGGCCTTCATCTACGGCTCGCAGACCCCCGACCAGGAGGCTGCCATGGTCAAGGCCGTGAAGGACTACAAGGCCGGCTTCGTCGTATCCGATTCGACGCTCACGCCGGATATGACCATGGCGGAGGTCATGGCGCTCAAGGATAGGACCGGCCACTCCACCATGCCAGTCACCGAGGACGGCACCGCGCACGGCAAGCTGCTCGGCATCGTGACGAGCCGCGATTACCGTCCCAGCCGCGACGACCCGCAGATGAAGGTCGCGACGTTCATGACGCCGCGCGAGAAGCTCATCGTGGGCGACAAGGACATCACGCTCAAGCGCGCCAACGACGTCATCTGGGACAACAAGCTCAACGCGCTGCCCGTGGTGGACGAGAACGACTGCCTCGTGGGCATCGTCTTCCGCAAGGACTACGATTCGCATAAATCCAACCCCAACGAGATGCTCGATGCCAACAAGCGCTACATGGTGGGCGCGGGCATCAACACGCGCGACTACGCCGAGCGCGTGCCGAAGCTCATCGAGGCGGGCGCTGACGTGCTCTGCATCGACTCCTCCGAGGGCTTCAGCGAGTGGCAGAAGCTCACGATCGATTGGATCCGCGAGCATTACGGCAACGACGTCAAGGTGGGCGCTGGCAACGTCGTCGACGCCGACGGCTTCCGTTACCTTGCCGACTGCGGCGCCGACTTCGTGAAGGTCGGTATCGGCGGCGGCTCCATCTGCATCACGCGCGAGACGAAGGGCATCGGCCGCGGCCAGGCGACCGCGCTCATCGATGTGTGCCGCGCGCGCGACGAGTACTTCGAGGAGACCGGCGTCTACGTGCCCGTCTGCTCCGACGGCGGCATCGTGTACGACTACCACATGACGCTCGCTCTCGCCATGGGCGCCGACTTCATGATGCTCGGACGCTACTTCGCGCGCTTCGACGAGAGCCCGACGGCGCGTGTGAACGTAAACGGCCAGTACATGAAGGAGTACTGGGGCGAGGGGTCCGCGCGCGCCCGCAACTGGCAGCGCTACGACCTCGGCGGTGCGAGCAAGCTCGCCTTCGAGGAGGGCGTCGACTCCTACGTGCCCTACGCCGGATCGCTCAAGGAGGGCGTGCAGGCGACGCTGTACAAAATCAAGTCGACGATGTGCAACTGCGGCGCCAAGAGCATCAAGGAGCTGCAGCAGAAGGCGCGCCTGACGCTTGTCAGCTCCACCTCCATCGTCGAGGGCGGTGCGCACGACGTCGTCGTGAAGGACCACAACCATCAGACGGTGAGCTACCAGTAGGGGTGTCCCGACGGCGCGCTGCCCCAGCCGCCTTCGTCCCGCATCTTATGCACCTGCTTCACAGGACCGCCTCTCCCCATGCGGAGGGGCGGTCCTTTATTGCGAGAGCGAGCGGCGACTACGGTGTCCGTGGTCGAACATGGCACGCATCGGGTCGGTCGTTACAAGAAATGGCTGTATCAGAAGATTACGTGGGACGGTGCAGCTTCTTCCCCCTATACTTAGGCGCAAGTCTACACGTTGCCGTGCGACGCAGAGAGGGTGGTAGTCGTGGAGCGCGCTGACGTACGAGATGAGGCCGCCGACGTGATGGATTCCGTTGAGGGCGGCGTCGAGGGGGATGCGGTCGCCGCGTTTTCTGAGCCGCCGGTAGAACCCTCGCTTCAAGATGACTTCGAGGCGGATGGTGCTGCGCCGGCCTCGGTTGAGGAAGGGGCCAGCGCAGGCAACCACTTTGCATCCGAGCGGGTAGAAGAGCTGCACCCCGACGAGGAGAGCGCCGACGGCGGCGCCGGTGGTGCCTCGTATTCTGATGGCGGCGCCGATGCGGGCGAGGGGGCGCAGGGCGCGCCGAGCGATGCGGAGGATGCCGAAGAGGGCGCGCCCGCCGCATCCCGGGCTGATGACATGTTTTCAGAAGATGCGCCGTTAACGGAGGTTGCGGAAGGCGATGTCCCGGAGGGCGGAGCCGGCGAGACCGGCGCTGCGGCTTCTGCGGCGGCTGCGTTCCGTCGCGCGGCGGACTGGACGCACCGCCATGTGGGCGTGTCGGTGCTCATCGGCTGCGTCGCCGCGTCATTGGTGGTCGCGGGCGGTTTCGCCCTCGCGGCACATGGTCTCATGGCCCAGGTCGATGCCGACGTCGAGGCGCAGGCTGCCGAGCGCCTGGAGCAGGAGGGCGCGGTCGACCCGCTTCTGCCGTATATCGACATGCGGTTCACCTCGTTCTCACGAGCCGGGTTCCCCACGGTATCCGCAGGGCTCCAATTCTCCATGCCGGACGGCTCGCCCCTGCCCGGGCTCGCACCCGAGCAGTTCTCGCTCGTGGAGGTCGACGACCAGGGCACCGAGGTGCCCGTGGGCCTTGCCGGCTTCACGTTCGACCCGGCGAGCGGGGCCTGTCAGATGAGCTACACCGCCGACACGGCGCAGCTCACCGGTTCGCGTACCGTCAAGGTGAGCTTGTCGCCCGAGAGCGGCTACCGCGGCGGCGCGTCGATGTCCTATCGTATATAGCCGAGGGCGCGCCGGCGGACCCGTCGTATGGGTGCGCGCAGACGGACTGGCGGAGCGGGCGCGCACCGGTCGGCATCGCTCCGTTTCCGTTGCGTAGAGCCGGGGCGCTCTGGCGCGACGGACGGATGCTTTTTGCTAGAATTGAGCCCGTTACCGCTTAGGCGGGGCCCGCTGCCGGCTTGAGAAGGGGTGCGCGATGCGCGCCTGCGCTCACGGTGCCTGCGTGAGCCCCGCATCCGACCAAGGAGAACGCACATGTGCGATTGTGCCGACCAACAGCTAGAGACGACGGAGATTCCGGCGTACGACGCGCAGGCCATCGAGGCAAAATGGATGCGCATCTGGGACGAAGAGAACCTTTTTGCCGTCGACACCGATCCCGCTAAGCCCAAGAAGTACGTGCTCGAGATGTTCCCGTACCCTTCGGGCGACCTTCATATGGGCCACGCCCGCAACTACACCATCGGCGACGCCATGGCGCGTCAGGCCCGTATGCGCGGCTTCGACGTCCTGCACCCCATCGGCTTCGACGCCTTCGGCCTGCCGGCGGAGAACGCCGCCATCAAGCACAACACCCAGGCAGCCGAGTGGACCTACAAGAACATGGACCAGGCGCTCGCCACGATGCGCCGCATGGGCTTCTCCTACGATATGGACCGGCTCGTCAGGACCTGCGACCCCGATTACTACAAGTGGGGCCAGTGGATCTTCGAGAAGCTGTGGGAGCGCGGGCTCGTCTACCGCAAGAAGAGCCCCGTCAACTGGTGCCCCACGTGCAAGACCGTGCTCGCCAACGAGCAGGTTACGGAGGGTAAGTGCTGGAGGTGCGGCTCGGAGCCCGAGAAGCGCGACCTGGAGCAGTGGTACTTCAAGATCACCGACTACGCGCAGGAGCTGCTCGACGACCTCGAGAAGCTGCCCGGCTGGCCCGAGCGCGTCAAGCAGATGCAGGCCAACTGGATCGGCCGCTCCGAGGGCGCCGAGATCGACTTCACGCTCTGCGATGCGGAGGGGCAGCCCACCGACACGAAGATCACCGTGTTCACCACGCGCGCCGATACGCTCTTCGGCTGCACGTTCTTTTTGCTCGCGCCCGAGTACGACGGTCTTATGGACCTTGTTGCGGGCACGGAGTGGGAGGCTGACGTTCGCGCCGTCGTGGCGGGGGCGGAGAAGGTCTCCGCCGTCGAGCGCGCGCAGGGCACGCTGGAGAAGCACGGTGCCTTCACGGGGCGCTACGTGGTGAATCCCGTCAACGGCGAGAAGGTGCCCGTGTGGGTCGCCGATTACGTCGTGTCCGATTACGGCACGGGCGCGGTCATGGCCGTGCCGTGCGGCGACCAGCGCGACTTCGAGTTCGCCCGCAAGTACAACCTTCCCATCGTCCCGATCATCCTCATGGACGACGAGCGCGCCGCGCTCGAGGAGGCGGGGGAGTCCATCGACACCTATCATGCCGAGTCGGTCGACTGGAGCGAGGCGCATGCCGCCGAGGGCACGCTCGTGCAGTCCGGCAAGTACACCGGCATGCGCGGCGGCAAGCACTCCGAGGGCGAGGCGGCCATCGTCGCTGACCTCGAGGCCGCCGGCGCCGGCAAGCGCAGCGTCCAGTTCCGTCTGCGCGACTGGCTCATCTCGCGCCAGCGCTACTGGGGCAACCCCATCCCCGCCGTGCACTGCGAGCACTGCGGCATCGTTCCCGTGCCCGCCGACCAGCTGCCGGTGACGCTTCCCGCCAACCTCGACCTCGGCGCCGGCGAGACGCTCGCCGAGTGCCGCGAGTTCTATGAGACGACGTGCCCTGTGTGCGGGCGTCCCGCCCGCCGCGAGACGGACACCATGGATACGTTCACGTGCTCGAGCTGGTACTACCTGCGCTACTGCGACCCGCATAACGAGGAGCTGCCGTTCTCCCGCGAGACGGCCGACCGCTGGATGCCCGTTGACAACTATATCGGCGGCATCGAGCACGCCATCCTCCACCTGCTGTACAGCCGCTTCTTCACCAAGGCGCTGCGCGACCTGGGGCTGCTCGACGTGGACGAGCCCTTCACCAACCTGCTCTGCCAGGGCATGGTGAAGGATGCCAACGGCGAGACCATGTCCAAATCCAAGGGCAACGTGGTGCCGCCGAGCTCGGTCATCGAGCCCTACGGCGCCGACACCATGCGCCTCGCCATCCTCTTCATCGCCCCGCCCGAGAAGGACTTCGACTGGGACGAGGACGCCGTCGCTGGCGCCAACCGCTTCATCCGCCGCGCCTGGCGCATCGTGTGGCAGCTCGCGCTGGCGGGCGATGCGGGCGCGACCCTCAACAAGGGCGCGCTCGATGCCGCCGGCAAGACGCTGTATCGCGAGCGCCATCGCACCCTCGCCAAGTGCACCGAGGACTTCGACCGCCAGCAGTTCAACACGGCGATCTCTGCCATCATGGAGCTCGTCAACGCCGCGTCCGCCTACCTCAACGCCACCGATGCCGCCCCCGAGTCCCGTGACCCGGCGCTCTGCCGCCTCGTCGCGACCGACATCGTGAGCGCGCTCGCGCCCATCTGCCCGTTCTGGGCGGACGAGCTCTGGCACGCGGCGCTCCACAACGAGGGCAGCGTGTACACCGCCCCGTGGCCCGCGTTCGATCTCGCGGAGGCGGCGAGCGACACGGTCGAGATCGCCGTGCAGGTTCTCGGCAAGGTCCGCGGCCGCATCGAGGTCTCGGTCAATGCCACGAAGGACGACCTGGAGCGCGCGGCCATCGCCGCCGCCGGCAAGTGGATCGAGGGCAAGACGGTCGTGAAGACCATCGTCGTCCCCGGCAAGCTCGTCAACATCGTCGCCAAGTAGGCCCGTCGTCCGCACACGCCGGGCCCCTCGTGCCCGGCGTGTGATGGATTGGTGGAGAATCGTGCGGTTTTACACCTCGACGGGCTTGTGTTAAGCTCTGTAGCTGGTAATTGAAGTGCAGTTGAGAAGGGAGCGGGGTTTCGGCCCTGTTCCCTTCTTGTTTGAGGAGGGGAGTAGATGGTCAAGAGCCCGATGGAGCAGCGCATCATCGACGCGCTCGAGACGCTTGCCGCCGAGCACGGCGTCGACATCGTCGATGTCGAGATGGCCGGTGCGACCAAGGCGCCCTGCGTGCGGGTGCGCCTGGAGGGTGCCGACGGGGAGGCGCTCGGTCTCGATGACATCGCCGCCCAGACCAAGTGGGTGAGCGATGCGGTCGAGGCGATCGACCCGGTTGCCGGCAGCTACACGCTCGAGGTCTCGAGTCCGGGCATGGCCCGCCCGCTGCGCCGCCCGCGCGATTTCGCACGCTTCACGGGAGAGGACGTCGACCTGGTGACGACGGCGACCGAGGGCCGCCGCAAGTTCAAGGGCCGGATCGCGGGGGCGACCGAGGAGGCCGTCACGCTCGCGCTCGAGGGCGACGAGACCGTAACCATCCCCTTTGCAGAGGTAAAGAAGTGCACGCTCAAGCCGGTCTTCGACTTCAAGGGCGGCGCCAAGAAGGAAGGGAAGAACTAACATGGCATCCCAGATGATGGAAGCGCTCATGGAGCTCTGCCAGGAGAAGCACATCGACCAGCTCTACCTGATCGACCGCTTGGAGGAGTCGCTCGCCAAGAGCTACACCGACATCCTGCACCTCCCGTTTGGCGCCGAGGTCACGATCGACCGCGCCACGGGCAAGGTCTACGTCTACGAGCTGGTGCCCGTGGAGAGCTCCTACAACGAGGAGACCGATGAGTACGGCGAGTTCGAGAAGCGCGACGTGACGCCCAAGGACACGAGCCGCATCGCCGCGAAGCATGCGAAGGACGAGATCAACGCCATCGTGCGCAACTCCGCCCGCGAGCAGATCTTCGAGGAGTTTTCCGACCGCATCGGCGATATCATCACCGGCACCGTGCTGCAATCGACCCCCGACTTCACCATCGTGAAGATCCGCGAGGGCGTCGAGGCGGAGCTCCCGCACTTCGATCAGCGCCGCTATCACGACGAGGACGGGAACCCCACCGAGCGCAACGAGCGCCCGGCCGGCGAGCGCTACATGCACAACCAGCGCATCAAGGCCGTAATCATCGACGTGCGCGACCCCAACAACACCGTGCAGCCGGTCCGCGGCGAACACTCGAGGCCGCCCATCGTCATCTCGCGCACGCACCCCATGCTCATCCGTCGCCTCTTTGAGAACGAGGTGCCGGAGGTCTACGAGGGAACCGTCGAGGTCATGAGCGTGGCCCGCGAGCCCGGTCAGCGCTCGAAGGTCGCCGTGCGCTCGCTGGACGCCCGCCTCGACCCGGTGGGCGCCTGCGTCGGCCCCAAGGGCAGCCGCGTGCGCGCGGTCGTCTCGGAGCTCCGCGGCGAGCGCGTGGACGTGATCCTGTGGGACGCCGACCCGGCGCGCTATGTGGGCAACGCCCTCTCGCCGGCAAAGGTGACCCGCGTGCTCATCGATGAGGAGAAGAACTACGCCGGCGTGATCGTGCCGGACGACCAGCTCTCGCTCGCCATCGGCAAGGAGGGCCAGAACGCCCGCCTCGCCGCCCGCCTCACCGGCTGGCACATCGATATCAAGAGCGAGACGCTCGCCGCCGACATCCTGCGCAACATGCCGGCCCGTCCGGAGCCCGAGGACGACCTGATCGATGACGGCGAGCCTGCTCGCTGTCAGTACGTGAGCGAGGACGGCGTGCGCTGCCGCAACCAGGCCCGCCCGGGATCGCGCTTCTGCGGCGTGCACGAGCAGGATGCCATCGACGCTGCGGAGGACCTCATCTAGCGGCGGGCGCGGCACCGGCAGGACCGTCCGCGACCCACACGTTCGATTGAGCTTTCGCTGGGGCGCCCGTGCGCCCGAGAGGTAGGTGACAGGTATGGCAAAGATCCGCGTATCGAGCCTTGCCAAGGAATTTGGAATGACCTCCAAGGAGCTTCTGGGCCATCTGGAGGATATGAAGATCCCCGCCAAGACCCCGTCTTCGGCGCTGGAGGACGCATACGTCTCCATGGTGCGCAAGAAGCTCGCACCCGTGCTCGAGGCCCGCGCCGCCGAGATCGAGGCCGCGCGCAAGGCCGAGGAGGAGGCCGCCGAGGCCGAGGAGCGCGAGCGCCGCGAGGCCGAGGAGCGCGAGCGGCTGGCCGCCGAGGCGCGCCGCGAGGAGGAGCGCCGTCTCTCCCTCGCAGCCGCAGCGGCCGAGGAGGCGGCGCGGGCCGCAGCCGCCGCTGCCGAGAAGGAGGCGCGCGAGCGCGCCGAGCGCGAGGCGCGCGAGGCCGAGCTCGAGGCGAAGCGCCGCGCGGTGCCCGCGAGCGACTCGGGCCAGCGCTTCCGCTCCCTTCTCGACCAGATCGCCGCGCAGGAGGAGGTCCTGAAGGAGCGTAAGGCCGAGGAGGCCCAGAAGAAGGAGCAGAAGGCAGCCGAGCGCACGCGGCGCGGCGGCGAGCGTCGCGCCGGCCGCAAGAACGAGGCCGCCGCGCGCACGGAGGCCGCTGCCGCTCCGCATCGCCGCAATGCCAGCGCCCCGAGCGTTCCCGCCGGCATGGACGTTCCCTCGCCCGATAAGGCGGGCAAGGGCAAGCGTCGCCGCGGTGGGCACGTCGCCGAGGAGGACCGTTACGCCCGCATGGCGCGCGAGGCGGAGGAGTACAGCCGCGAGCGCGTGCTCGAGGAGGCCCGCGCCGCCGTCGAGGAGGCGAGCCGCGAGTCCACCGGCCGCCGCAAGAAGCGCAAGGAGAAGCGCGAGCGCGAGGCCGCCCGCGCCGCCGAGGAGCAGAAGATCGAGCAGGCGAAGGCCCAGGGCATCTCGGTCGAGGAGCTCGACGCCGTCCGCGTCTCCGAGGGCGTGACCGTCGCCGAGCTCGCCGAGGCGCTCGACGTCCCCGCTAACGACATCATCAAGCGCCTGTTCCTGCTGGGCACGCCGCTCACCATGACGCAGTCCATGTCGAACGACCTCGTCGAGCTCGTCGCCGACGACCTCGGGCGCCAGATCAAGATCATCAGCCCCGAGGAGGAGAACTCCTTCACGTTCTATGACGATCCGGCGGACCTCAAGCCGCGCCCGCCCGTGGTTACCGTTATGGGCCACGTCGACCACGGCAAGACGAGCCTGCTCGACGCCATCCGCCACACCGGCGTCGCCGCGCACGAGGCGGGCGGCATCACTCAGCACATCGGCGCCTCCGAGATCATGATCGGCGGCCGTCAGATCACGTTCGTCGACACCCCGGGCCACGAGGCGTTCACGGCGATGCGCGCCCGCGGCGCGAAGGTGACCGACGTCGTCGTGCTCGTTGTCGCCGCCGACGACGGCGTCATGCCCCAGACGATCGAGGCTATCAACCACTCCAAGGCGGCCGGCGTGCCCATCGTCGTCGCCGTCAACAAGTGCGACAAGCCCGATGCGAACCCCGACCGCGTGCGCCAGGAGCTCGTCGAGTTCGGCGTCATCCCCGAGGAATGGGGCGGTCAGAACATGTTCGTGAACGTCTCCGCCAAGACGCGCGAGGGTATCGACGACCTGCTCGAGACCATTCTTCTTCAGGCCGACGTCCTCGAGCTCAAGGCCAACCCCGACACGTTCGCCTCCGGCTACATCCTCGAGGGCAAGCTCGACCGCGGCCGCGGCCCGGTGGCGACCGTCATCGTCAACCGCGGTACGCTCCACGTGGGCGACGCCATCGTCGCGGGCATGTGCTTCGGCCGCGTCCGCGCCATGCTCGACCAGCGCGGCCAGAACAAGGGCGAGGCGCGTCCCTCCGACGCCGTGGAGATCCTCGGCCTTGACTCCGTGCCCGTGGCGGGCGACGAGTTCCGCGTCTTCGAGGACGAGCGCGACGCCAAGAAGCTTGCCGACGAGCGCGCCCTGAAGGCCCGTATCGAGGAGCAGAGCAAGGTCAAGCACGTCACGCTCGAGACACTCTTCGACGAGATGAACGAGAACGAGCTCAAGGAGCTCAACCTCGTCGTCAAGGCCGACGTCCAAGGCTCCATCGAGGCGCTCGCCGACGCCCTCGGCAAGATGGATCAGTCCGAGGTCCGCATCAACATCATCCATTCGGCGGTCGGAGCCATTTCCGAGACCGACGTCATCCTGGCGGCCGCCTCGAACGCCATCATCGTCGGCTTTGGCGTGCGTCCGCAGGCCAAGGCCCGCGACCTCGCCGAGCGCGAGAACGTCCAGATCAAGACGTACTCCATCATCTACAAGGCCATCGAGGACATCGATGCCGCGCGCATCGGTATGCTCAAGCCCACGGAGGAGGAGGTCCAGACCGGTTCCGCGGAGGTCCGCGAGACGTTCCGCGTCCCCAAGGCCGGCCTCATCGCGGGCTGCATGGTCACCGAGGGCGAGATCAGCCGCGACGACCAGGTGCGCGTCGTGCGCGACGGCGTCGTCGTCTTCGACGGCAAGTTCGCGTCCATGCGCCGCTTCAAGGACGACGTCAAGTCCGTCAAGTCCGGCTACGAGTGCGGTCTCGGCATCGAGCGGTTCCAGGATATCCATGTGGGCGACATCCTCGAGGCCTACAAGGTCGTCGAGGTCGCCCGCACCGAGTAGGGGAGGCCGGTTCAGGTGAAGCAGAACAGCTTGACCCGCCGGCTCTCGGCTCAGCTGCGCGAGAAGCTCGGCTACATCCTCCTGTTCGAGATCGCGGACCCGCGTCTCGACCTCGTGACGCTCACCGGCGTCGAAGTCGCCCAGGACCGCTCCTTCGCACGCATCTTCGTCTCCTGTGACGGGGACCGCTACGAGGAGGTCCTGGAGGCCCTCGACGCTGCGCGCGGCCGCATTCGCAGCCTTCTGGCCCGCGCTCTTGACTGGCGCGTGACGCCCGAGCTCGAGTTTCGCATCGACCGCTCCACCGACGAGGCGGAGCGTATCGCCCGGGCGCTCGAGAACGTGCCCGAGACGCTTTCCGTGCCGAAGGACGAGGAGGGCTACCCCCTCGCGGCGGATGGCGACGACGCGCCCGTGGCCGACGACGCGGCCGATGAGGGGGACGATCCGGGCGACGCGCCGTTTGGCGCCGCTTTTGCCGCCGAGGAGGCGCCCGATGCATAAGGAGCCTCCGCGGGGCGCCTGCGTCGAGTTCGCGGATGCATTCGCGCGCTTGACGACCCTCGTTGAGGGCGCCCGAACCATCGCCATCTGCGGTCACACCTCGCCTGACGGAGACGCTCTGGGGTCGGTACTCGGCCTCGGGGCGGCCCTGCGCGCCCGCTACCCGGAGAAGGACGTCACCTTCCTTCTGGCAGACGATGCGCCGGTGCCCCGCATCTACCGGTTTCTCGTCGGTTCGGCCGATCTTGTCCCGGCGCTCGCCTATGCGGATGCCCCCGACCTCTTTATAGCGGTCGATTGCCCGGTGCTCGAGCGCCTGGCCGATGCGCGGGCGGTCGCCGAGCGCGCCGCCCATGTGGCCGTGTTCGATCACCATCCGTGCCGCGAGGAGTTTGCCGAGGTCGTCGTGAGGCGCGTCCAGTGCGCCGCCACGGCCGTGCTCATCCACGCGTTCCTCGCGTATCGCGGGGATCCCATCGCGCCCACGGTTGCCACGGCGCTCCTCTGCGGCATCGTGACGGATACCGGTCGTTTCCAGTATCAGAACGCCGACCCCGAGGCCTTCGCGGTGGCGGCGCACCTCGTCTCCTGCGGCGCCGATCCCGCGCGCATCTCGCTCGAGGTCTATCAGAGCCAGCGCATCGAGTACCTCATGCTCGAGTCGCTCGTCATGGGCCGCATCCGCACCGTGGCGGACGGCCGCGTCGCCTACAGCTTCGCTAGGGCCGAGGATCTGGAGAAGCGCCGCGTGAGTCAGGACGAGTGCGACGGCCTCGTCGACGTCGTGCGCTCCGTGCAGGGGGTCGAGGTCTGCCTGTTTCTCAAGGAGTGCGCGTGCGGGCTCGTCCGCGGCAACCTGCGCTCCAAGGGTGCGCTCGACGTCTCCGGCGTCGCCGCCCTCTTCGGCGGCGGCGGGCACGCCGCTGCGGCCGGCTTCACGTACGAGGGCACCATAGAGGACGCCCTCGCGGTGGCGCTCCCCAAGCTCACGGAGCTCGTCGAACGCTCAGACGAGCCTGCGGCGTAGGGCGGCGCCATGGCAAAGCGACAGGTGAGCAGGATCAACTGCCTGCTCGGTATCGATAAGCCCCAGGGTATGACCTCGCATGACGTCGTAGCCCGCGTTCGGCGTGCCCTGGGCGAGCGCCGCGTGGGCCACGCCGGAACGCTCGACCCCATGGCGACTGGCGTCATGGTGGTGGGCATAGGCCAGGCTACGCGCCTTCTGGGGCTTCTGACGCTCGACACGAAGGCCTACGTGGCGGAGATCTCCTTTGGCGCCGAGACCAACACCGACGACCTTGAGGGAACCGTCACGCGCGAGGCCGCCGTGCCCGCCGAGGTCGGCGACGCGGCCTTCGCCCGCGAGGTGCTCGCCGGGATGCACGGGGTCCAGGACCAGGTCCCACCGGCATTCTCGGCCATCTCCGTCGAGGGGGTCCGCTCCTATCGCCGTGCCCGGGCGGGGGAGGAGGTCGCGCTTCCTCCCCGGCGCATCGAGGTCATCGACGCCCTGCTTCTTGGGGTCGGCGCCGGCCCGCGCGGCCCGGTCTGGACCGTTGCCTTCACCGTGAGCAAGGGCACCTACATCCGGGCTCTCGCGCGCGACCTCGGGCGCCGTGTGGGTTCGGCGGCGCATCTGACGGCGCTCAGGCGCACGGCTTCGGGGTCTATCGGCCTCGGCCAGTGCCTCGCGCTCGATGCGGTGGAGCCGGCGGGCGCCCTTCGGAGTGCGCTCGACCCCGTGGCGGCGCTCGGTGCGTTGGCGCTGCCGCTCCCGGCGGCGCTCGCGGCGGATGTCCAGAACGGCCGCCGCCTGCCGTGGGACGCCGTCGGGCGCGCGCGACCCGCTCCCGGCCCCGAGCAGCGCATCGCGCTTGTCGCCGACGGCGCTGTCGCCGCCCTCGCGCATGTGGACGCGCAGACCCTCGCGCCCGACCTTGTCTTTCCGCAACCAATCGGAGGTGTTCGCCCTTGATGCCCGATCGCTCGGAACTCGTTAGGGACTTCATGCTGGAGAGCGGCGGCGCGCCGCTCTATCGCCTGGACGATTCCGCGCGCTCTGCCGTCCTTCCGCCTGCGGCCATCGCCATCGGCGCCTTCGACGGCATGCATCGGGGCCATGCCGACCTCATCGCCCGTACCGTCGCCGATGCGCGCGAGCGTGGCGTTGCGGCCTATGCGGTCACGTTCGACCCGGATCCCGACCGCGTGGTCGCCCCCGAGCCCGTGCCGCACCTTCTCGCCATGGAGGACCGCTGGCGGCTCCTCGCGGCCTCGGGCGTCGATGGCATCGTCGTCATCCCCTTTACCCCCGAGCTCGCCCGGCTCGACCATGCGGCGTTCTTCGAGCGGGTCCTGCTACCGCACGTACCTTTGGTGTCGGTGCATGTGGGAAGCGATTTCCGGCTCGGCGCCGGCGGGGCATCCACGGTAGATACCATGCGCGCCTGGCTCCGACCGCGCGGGATCGCGATGTACGGGCATGACCTCGTGTGCGACGAGGGCTCGGTCGTCTCCGCAACGCGCATCCGCCGCTCCCTCGCCCAGGGGGATGTCGCAGGCGCCGCGCGCGAGCTCGGACGCCGCTTCGCCGTGCGCGGGACGGTTGAGGCGGGGCGCCATGAGGGGACCGATATGGGGTTCCCCACGGCAAACATCAAGGTGCCCTCCGGGATCCAATTGCCCCAGGACGGCGTCTACGCCGGGTTGGGCCTCGTCGGGCGCACCGTCTGGCCCGCTGCCATCAACGTCGGCATACCGCCCATGTTCGCCGGCTGCGCGGGTTCCGCGATGCTCGAGGCGAACCTCATCGGCTTCACGGGCCAGATCTACGGCGAGGCGTGCGCGCTCGCCTTCGACCGTCGCCTGCGCGCCTCGCAGGAGTTCGCCTCGCGCGACGATCTCATCGCGGCGGTTCTGGGTAACATCGATGACGTGCGGCAGCAGTTTGGCGAGAGCGGGGTGGAGCTTGGCCTATGATTTCCGACGAAGATCGCGAGCGCGTGCGCGCCGCCACCGACTTGGTGGCGCTCGTGCAGGAGACGGTGCCCCTCCAGCCGCGCAACAAGGAGTTCTGGGGCTGCTGCCCGTTCCACGGCGAGAAGACGCCTTCGTTTCACATCATCCCCGCCACGCAGGTCTGGCACTGCTTCGGATGCGGTGAGGGCGGCGACTGCTTCTCCTACGTCATGAAGCGCGAGAACCTGTCCTTTCCCGAGTCGATCCGCTATCTGGCGGACCGCGCCGGCATCGAGATCCACGACGATTTCGAGGGGCGGCAGCGCGGGTCCAAGCGCTCGCGCCTCATCGAGGTCTGCGAAGCGTCCTCCCAGTTCTTCCACACGATGCTCATGCGCGGCCGCGACGACCGGCCGCGGACGTACTTCGCCTCGCGCCATATGGGCGGGGCCGTCTGCAAGCGGTACCGTCTTGGATTCGCGCCGGGCCGCGGTTCGCTCGTGCGGCACCTGACGTCGCTCGGCTTCACGCCGCAGGAGATGGTTGACGCCAACGTCGCCATCCGCCGCGATCGCGGAGCGGTCGCCGACCGCTTTTACGACCGGGTCATGTTTCCCATCTTCGACGAGCTCGGCCGCTGCATCGCCTTCGGCGGCCGCATCATGGGAGACGGTCAGCCCAAGTACCTCAACACGTCCGAGACCGCGCTCTTCCACAAGAAGAGGAACCTCTACGGCTTCAACTGGGCGAAGGACGACATCGTCGCCCGCGCCGAGGCCATCGTCGTCGAGGGCTACACCGACGCCATCGCCTGCTGGGAGGCGGACATCAAAAACGTGGTGGCCACGCTGGGGACGGCGCTCACCGAGCACCACGTCAAGACGCTCACGCGTTTCGTGAAGCGCATCGTCTACCTGTTCGACGGCGATGCCGCCGGGCAGAAGGCGGCCGAGCGCGCCATTCAGTTCATCGAGAACGACGCGATAGACCTGCGCTGCGTGGTCCTGCCGGCGGGTATGGACCCTATGGAGTTCATCACGGCGGAGGGCGGCGGGGCCCTGCGCGCTCTTATCGAGGACGCCGAGCCCCTGATGGATTTCGTGTTCCGTAAACTCGGCGAGCGCAGCGACGTGTCGACGCCCGGCGGGCGCACGCGCGCGCTCGAGGATGCGCTCCGCCTCATCTACCCCTTGCGCGCGAGCTATATGATCGATGCGTACTACCAGCAGGTGGCCGACCGGGTCGGTCTCGATGTGGAGAACGTGCGGGCCGCCGCGCCGCAGATATTCCGCGCGGTCGAGCGCGAGGAGGCCGACCGCGAGCGACGCGCGGCCGACCGCGAGCGCGCTCAGGCGCGCCAGGCGCACCCCGCCGGGGAGACCGGCGCGCCCCTGCCGGCGGGGGAGGCCGCGCCGTATGACGAGGTGCCGCTCGATGCCTACGGCCAAGTGCCCCAGGCTCCCGAGCCGGCGGAGACCGCGCCCGTCCAGCAGCCCGTCATCCTCACCGAGCTCGAGCGCCGCGCCCTGGTGAGCGAGCGCGAGCTGCTCACGCTCCTCACGGCGCACCCCGATACGTTCCGTCCCTACGCCGAGCGCATCGTGGACATCGACTGGGTCGACCCGCGGCACGAGGCGATCGCCTGGGCCGTGCTCGCCACGCCGGAGGGCACACGTCCGGTCGACGCCATGGACGCCGCCCGTGCGGTGTGCCCCGAGGCCGCCGAGCTCGTCTCCTCCGGCCGCATCGGCGCCACGAGCGCGCACCCCACCGAGGTGAACATCAAATTCCTCCTCGACACGCTCGAGCTCTTCACGGTCAGGCGCCGGCTCAAGACGGCCCAAGGCAGGCTCCGGCAGGGCTCCGGGCTCTCTCCGGAGGAGCGCCGCGAGCTCACCATCGAGGCCTCGCAGGGCGCCGCGCGCAAAAGGGCGCTCGAGCGGGAGCTGGAGGGCGTGGCCGACCCGTTTGCCGAGACGGCGCTGCCAGGTGGCGGAGATGTGGCCTCGCAGACGGGGGACGCTTCGTAGTGTTTTCAATATCGTTTGCATGGGGTATAGACACTTGTGATAAAGTTTTGAACCCTATGAACCAAGAAGGGAGACTCTGTGCCTAAAGCTACGGATACTGCGAATAACGGCATCGACGCTTTCGTCGACCAGCTTCTGGAGCGCGCTTCCGCGACGGGCTCGGTCACTGAGGACGAGATCCAGATCGTCCTGAAGGACGTCGACGTCTCCGATGCTGACCTTACGGGCATATACCGCTCTCTGCGCGATCGCGGCATCGACATCGTGTCGCAGGGTGACGACGAGGCGGATGCCGGCATCGGCGCCGATGACGACGACGCCGTGCTCGGCGGCGACCTCGATGATGACGAGTTCGTCGACGACGACATCCGTGCCGCCAAGAACGCCGACGCCGAGATGGCCTCCACCGCCAAGCCCAAGCGCAAGTCGCGCGTGCGCACGACGCGGTCCCGCTCGCGCGTGCGTGGCATCGATGCCTCCACGGTCATGCTCACGGGCGACCCGGTGCGCATGTACCTGAAGGAGATCGGCAAGGTCGACCTGCTCACCGCTTCCGACGAGGTCGATCTCGCCATGAAGATCGAGGCCGGTCTCGAGGCCACTGAGAAGCTCGAGGCTGCCGAGCGCGGCGAGATGGAGCTCACCCGTGCGGAGAAGCGCCGCCTCATGCGCATCGAGCAGGTGGGTCTTGACGCCAAGCAGGCCCTCATCTCGGCGAACCTGCGCCTCGTCGTGTCCATCGCGAAGCGCTACGTCGGACGCGGCATGCTGTTCCTCGACCTCATCCAGGAGGGCAACCTCGGTCTCATCCGCGCCGTCGAGAAGTTCGACTACGAGAAGGGCTTCAAGTTCTCCACGTACGCCACGTGGTGGATCCGCCAGGCCATCACGCGCGCCATCGCCGACCAGGCGCGCACCATCCGCATCCCCGTGCACATGGTTGAGACCATCAACAAGCTCATCCGCGTGCAGCGCCAGCTCCTTCAGGATCTCGGGCGCGACCCGACCCCGGAGGAGATCGGCGCCGAGATGGATATGTCTGCCGACCGCGTGCGCGAGATCCAGAAGATCAGCCAGGAGCCCGTCTCGCTCGAGACGCCCATCGGCGAGGAGGAGGACTCCCAGCTCGGTGACTTCATCGAGGACTCGCAGGCGGTCGTCCCCCCCGATGCGGCGACATTCTCCATGCTGCAGGAGCAGCTCGGCCAGGTGCTCGACACGCTCGCCGACCGCGAGCGCAAGGTTATCGAGCTGCGCTTCGGGTTGGTGGACGGCCACCCGCGCACGCTCGAGGAGGTCGGACGCGAGTTCGGCGTGACGCGCGAGCGCATCCGCCAGATCGAGTCCAAGACGCTGGCTAAGCTCCGTCACCCGTCGCGCTCCACGCGTCTGCGCGATTACGTCGAGAACTAGCGCGCGGCTCCTCGGCGCGCCCGGCGCGGCGCGCCGCCCATAGTGCGGATTCATACGCCGCCGGTTGCCCCTGTGGGCGGCTGGCGGCGTTTGCGTACGCGGCCGCGGGCATCGCAGGGAGGGATTTCGCATGCTGGCGATTTGCGCCTACGGGTTCTATGCACTGCTCGCCGCCGCCGCGGTCATCGATGCGCGCGAGCGGCGCCTGCCGCATGGCCTGGCTTTGGCGCTCGTGGTGCTGGGCGCCGCGTGCGGCCTTGCCGAAGGCGGGGTGGGGACGCTTCTGCCGCGCGCCGCGTCCGCCTGCGCGGTATGCGGCGCGCTCGTCGCCTTCGAGCTTGCCTGGCGCCGCGTCAAGGGGGCGCCGGGGCAGGGGATGGGGGATATCCGCGCGCTCTTCGCGCTTATGCTCGTGTACCCCGAGGCCGCATTGGCTGCCTATGCGCTCGCGCTCATCGCCCTCGCCCTCTCATGCGTTGCGGTTCGCTCCCGCTCCCTCCCGCTCATTCCGTTTCTGGTACCGTTCTTTATCTTGTTTACGGGATTGCTTTCGGGTGCGTAGCTGTTTTGCGTCCGGTCGATGTGCGATGATAGGTGAAGTCACGAGTGGGGAGGTAGCGTATGCCTTCGCAGGATACCGAGCGGCGGCGCGCCGTGCGCGCGCGGATGGACCGCATCCAAGACGTGCTCTCCGACGCCCTTGTCGAGCGCATGACCGATGATCGGGCGCGCGGGTGGCTAAACCCGTATCGCACCGATGACGTACGGGCGCTCCGCCGTGAGGAGCGGCCCGGGGACGCGCCCAACATATGGCGCCCGGCGTTCGTGCGCGATGTGGAGAAGATTATCCACACGCCCGCGTACAACCGCTATGCCGGAAAGACGCAGGTCTTCAGCTTCCGCAGCAACGACGACCTGTCGCGCCGCGGCCTGCACGTGCAGCTCGTGGCGCGCATCGCGCGCGACATCGGGTACGCCCTCGGCCTCAACACCGACCTCATCGAGGCCATCGGCCTCGGCCACGACCTCGGCCACACGCCCTTCGGCCATGCGGGGGAGCGCTGTCTCAACGAGGTGTTCCACGAGCGCACGGGACGCTGGTTCTTTCACAACGTGCATTCCGTGCGCGTGCTCGACGTGCTCTACGGTCGGAACATCTCCTTGCAGGTGCTCGACGGGGCGCTCACCCACAACGGCGAGTACGAGCAGCAGGTGTTCGAGCTTTCCGGCTTATCCGGGTTCGAAGCGTTCGATGACGTCGTGGAGCGCTGCTACACGCAGGGCGGGCTCGCCATCGGGCACCTGCGTCCCATGACGCTCGAGGGGTGCGTCGTCCGCATCTCCGATATCATCGCCTACGTCGGACGCGACCGACAGGATGCCATCGAGGCGGGCCTTCTGGGGGAGGACGCCTTCGAGGACGGTCTCGGCGGCGCCTACAACTCGTGGATCCTGTCACACGCCGCCGCCGACATCATCGAGCACAGCTACGGTTCGGACCGTATCGCCATGAGCGAGGACCTCTTTTTGGAGATTCGGCGCGCCAAGGCGGAGAACTACGCCAAGATCTACCGCTCGAGCGGTATCGAGGGGGAGCGCGCCGAGGAGCTCGCGCGAGCCTTCCGCCTGGTGTACGGCCGCTGCCTCGACGACCTCGCCCGCCGCGACGAGTCGAGCTACATCTTCCGTCATCATATCGCGCGGATCGAGCGGGCGCTCTCGCACTACGGGCGCCGCTACGCGTGGGAGGCGGATCCCGAGCAGACCGTGGTCGATTACATCGCGAGCATGACCGACGGCTACTTCACCGAGCTCGCGGGACGCTACTTCCCCGAGATCCGGTTCCCGCGGCGCACGTACATAAACGAGTAGGGATGTCGATGGAGACTTTGTTCAGCGCTCAGGAGAGCGAACGCGCCCGTAACAACGCGCCGCTCGCCGTGCGTATGCGGCCGGCGACGCTCGACGAGTACGTCGGTCAGAAAAAGGCGGTGGGTCCGGGGAGCTGGCTCAGGTCGGCCATCGAGCACGACGTGCTCTCGAGCGTCATCCTCTACGGCCCGGCGGGGACGGGCAAGACCACGCTCGCCCACATCATCGCGCAGCATACGCGCAGCGAGTTCGTCGAGGTCTCGGCGGTTACGGGTACGGTCAAGGACCTTCGGCGCGAGATCGACGAGGCGAAGCGGCGCCTCATGGCCTACGACCGCCGAACGATACTGTTCATCGACGAGATACACCGCTTCAGCCGCTCGCAGCAGGACGCGCTCCTGCATGCGGTCGAGAACCGCACGGTGATCATGATCGGGGCCACGACGGAGAATCCGTACTTTGAGGTCAATTCCGCCCTGCTCTCGCGCGCGCGGGTGGTGGAACTCGAGCACCTCACGAACGATGAGGTGGCGGAGCTCGTGCGGCGCGCGCTCACCGCCCCGCAAGGGCTCGCCGGCGGCTACCGTGCCGCCGATGAGGTGGTCGGCGCCATATGCACGCTCGCGGCGGGCGACGCGCGCGCGGCGCTCACCACCCTTGAGCTCGCGAGCGAGATGGCGCTCATTCGCTCGGACGGGGCGGGTGTCGCCTGTGATTCCGACGGGGAAGGCGCGGGCGCCATCACCATCACGCTCGAGGACGTGCGCATGGCGAACCCGCGCCGCGGGCTCTCCTACGACAAGTCGGGCGATATGCACTACGACATCATCTCGGCCTTCATCAAATCCATGCGCGGCAGCGATCCGGACGCGACCGTGTACTGGCTCGCCCGCATGATCGATGCGGGGGAGGACCCCAAATTCATCGCGCGGCGCATCATGATCCAGGCCTCGGAGGACATCGGCAACGCCGATCCCCAGGCGTTCCTCGTGGCCGAGGCCGCCTTCAAGGCGGCGGAGGTCATAGGCTACCCCGAGTGCCGCATCAACTTGGCGCAGGCGGCGATCTACAACGCGCTCGCGCCGAAGTCCAACGCGTGCGAGGCGGCCATAGACGCGGCGCTCGCCGACGTGCATTCGAGCGGGCAGCGCGAGGTGCCGAGCCATCTGCGCGACCGGCACCGGCCGGGTTCGGACGCGTACGGCCCCTACCGGTACCCGCACGATTACCCAGAGGGCTGGGTCGACCAGCAGTATCTGCCCGACGGTCTTGCCCGCGGCGCCTTCTGGAAGCCGGCGGGGCGCGGGTGGGAGCAGTTCCGGTTCGAGCAGAGCGCGCGCGACCGCAGCGGCAGGGCCCCCGAGGCCCATGACGGGGAGGGGGCCCAGGCCTAGCCGCGCGCGGTGGACGCGCTCATCGGTTGCACGCCGTCCCCCGCGACAGAGCCGGCGCGAAACGGGTACTATAAACGTCTGTATGTAGGAAGCGGCGTCGCGCCGCGAAACGATACCGGGAGGTACCATGGACCCTCTCCAGATTGTGCTCATCGTCGTCGCCGTGGCGGCTGTGTGGGCGCTCGTCGAGCTCGCCCTGCTCGCGCGGCGCGGCCGCGATGCCGTGGGGAATCTCGACCGTGCCGTGAGCGACATCAACGACACGCTGGCGGAGGCCAAGCCCGTCATCGCCAAGCTCGATGACACCCTCGAGGAGCTGCAGCCCGCCGTCCAGCGCGTCGAGCCCCTGCTCGCGAGCGCGAACGTCGCCGTCGATGCGCTCTCCGCCAATCTCGTCGAGGTCGAGGCCGTGGTGCGCGACGTCTCGTCGTTCACGGGTACGGCCGTCAACGCCAAGCACGCCGCCCGCGGGGTTGCCGACAGCGCGAGCGATGCCGTGCAGCGCCTGCTCGGCAAGCGCCGCGGACGCGATGCGGCACCCGAGCGTGCCATCGGACAGGGGGATGCGCCGGATGCGTCGCCCGCTGTCGATGACGCCGCAAAGGGCGCCCCTGCGGATTCCCCTGAGACGCCCGCCGCTTCTAGTCAGTATTTCACCTACGGCGACGTCGCCGCCGAGCAGGAGCCGGAGGCCGCACATGAGTAACCTGACGGAGCGCCCCATCGCGCTCACCCTCGCTGCCGAGCCCGACCTCGCGCGCCTCGTGCGCATGACCGCCGCCAATGTCGGCGCGCTGGCGGGTATGTCCGTGGACCGTATCGAGGACATGCGCATGGCCGCCGAGGAGGCGTTCATCTACGCTGCCTCCGCTGACCCGGACGGTGCCCTGACCATAACGTTCTCATTTGATGACGACGGCGTGCGGATGACGTTCGAGCTCGCGCTCGATGCGTTCCCCGCGGTGAAGGAGGGCGATCCGGCAGCCTACGCCGACCTGCTCCTCGCCGCTGTCTGCGATAGCTACGAGCGAACGGACGGGCCGGCGCGCCTCGTGCTCGCTCTCGGGACGGATGCGTGATATGCCGAAGACTTCCGCTACGGGAAAGACCGCTTGGGATAAGGAGAAGACCCACGAGCTCTTCCGCCGCTACAAGGAGGAGGGCGACCGCGACGCCCGCGAGAAGCTCGTCATGTCCCATCTCAATCTGGTCCGCTTCCTCGCCAACAAGTTCAAGAACCGCGGCGAGCCGCTCGACGACCTCATGCAGGTGGGTTACCTGGGGCTCCTCAAGGCCATCGACGGATTCGACCCCTCGCGCGGGCTCGAGTTCACCACGTACGCCACTCCCACCATCTTGGGCGAGATCAAGCGCCACTTCCGCGATAAGGGCTGGTCGGTGCGCGTGCCGCGCCGTCTGCAGGAGCTGTCCGCCAAAGTCAACCAGGCAACCGATGCGCTGACGGTCTCGCTGCAGCGATCCCCTAAGATCGAAGAGGTCGCCGAGTACGTGGGCGCGACGGTGGACGAGGTGCTCGAGGCCATGGAGTCCTCCTCTGCCTACAGCTCGGTGCCGCTCGAGGGCACCGGTTCGTCCGAGAACGACGACGCCCCCTCGATCATCGATCGCTATGCGACCGATGATGCTGAGCTCGAGCTCACCGACGACCGCCTCATGATAGAAGAGGCCCTGGACGACCTTTCGCCCCGCGAGCGCGAGGTGATCGAGCTCAGGTTCCGCGACGGGCTCACCCAGATCGAGATGGCCGAGCGCCTCGGTATCTCGCAGGTGCAGGTATCGCGCCTGTTGCGCCGCACGCTCAAGAAGATCCAGGACCGCATCGACCCCAGCGGCACCTTGGCGCGCTCATGAGGGCGGGCGGCACTGGGCGCGTGCGCACGATCGACTTCGGGCGCCATGACTTCGCCTTCGGCATCGCCCTGCGCATCTGGGCGGTCGTGGGCGGCATCATCATCGGCGCCGCGATCCTCAACGTCTTCGACGTGCTCGCGCCCGTCATAGAGTTTCTGGCCGTCGGCTCGCTCGTGGCCTTCGTCGCGGCCCCCTTGGTGAACGCCCTCGACCAGCGGGGCGTTCCCCGCGGCATGGCGGCCCTCGTCGGCCTCGCCGTCGTCATAGCCGTCGTCGCTCTCGTGCTCATCATCGTGGCGCCCCTCATCTTCTCCCAGCTGTGGGAGCTCGCCGCGCGCATCCCCGATCAGCTGCGCGGCTGGGGGGATTGGCTCTCCGGTTTTGCCAGCGACTTCAGGTTCCTCGCCAAGACGCAGTGGGCGAGCGACCTGAGCTCTCTCGTCGACGCCGTCGCCGACTCGGCGGCGCGGAACGTGGCGCAGATCGCGGGCGACCTCGGGAGGGGCGTGTTCCCCTTCCTCTCCAACGTGGGGTCTCAGCTCTTCATCGTGTTTTTAGGGCTCGTCCTCGCGTTCTGGCTCGCGTGCGACTATCCGCGCATGCACCGAGAGATCGGCACGATACTCGGCGAGGACCACGAGATGAGCTATCGCTTCATGGTCGCGATCCTCTCGCGCGCCGTGGGTGGCTACATGCGCAGCATGGTCATCACCTCGGCTATCGACGGGGTGCTCTCACTCGCCGGATTCGCCCTCGTCGGGCACCCGTACGCCCTGCTCATGGGTGTGCTCACCGCGATCTTCCATCTTATCCCGGTCGTGGGGCCCGTCATCTCCTCGGCGCTCGCGATCCTCGTCGCCCTCTTCTCGAGCCCGGGTATGGCTCTCGGCACGCTTCTGGTGTGCGTGGTCGCGCAGAATGTGACCGATAACGTCATATCGCCGCGCGTCATGCAGTCGGCCGTCTCCGTGCACCCGGCGATGAGCCTCACCGCCATCGTCATCGGCTCCGCGCTCATGGGCCCGCTCGGCATGGTGGTGGCCATCCCGCTCTGCGCCGCGCTGAAGGGGCTTTTCATCTTCTATTTCGAGAAGCGCACCCAGCGCCAAATCGTGTCGTGGGACGGCGCGGTCTTCCAGGGCCAGCCCTTCCATGATGCGGACGGCGCCCCGGTGCCCGCCTATGACGCGCTCGGCGACGACACCTTCGTCAGCGACTCCCAGCTCATCTCCGCAGAGGCGGCTCCCGCCGCCGAGGCAGAGCCCCGCCCGCCCGAGATCGATAACCCGTGGGCGAAGCTCGCCGCGCTCAACAACCTTCAGGCCGGCGGCACGGGCGTCTTCCGGAACCCCTTCGCCTCCGAGGACGCGCATCAAGACGGCAAAGATGGCGGGGATGCGCACGATGGGGGAGAGACCTCCTAGACGAGGCCATTTTCGCTATAATTCTTTCGTTTGTCCTTAGAGATTCACCAACAGGAAGAGGCGCCCCATGGCTGCAGCCGATTTTCCCATGATGACCACCGCAGAGATTCGCTCCGCGTTCCTCACCTTCTTCGAAGAGCGCGGATGCAAGCTCTTCCCGAGCTCCTCGCTCATCCCGGACGATCCGTCGCTCCTGCTCGCCAACGCCGGCATGAACCAGTTTAAGGCGTATTACCAGGGCAGCAAGACCATGCGCGAGATCGGCGCCACGTCCTGCCAGAAGTGCGTGCGCACGAACGATATCGACATCATCGGCTCCGACGGGCGCCATGCATCGTTTTTCGAGATGCTCGGCAACTTCTCCTTCGGCGGCGTGTCCAAGGAGCAGGCGTGCTCTTGGGCGCTGGAGCTCTCCACGCAGGTCTTCCACCTGCCCATAGAGCGCCTCTACTTCACCGTGTTCACCGATGATGACGAGACCTATGACATCTGGCGCAAGCTCGGGGTGGAGGAGAGCCACATCTCGCGCCTCGGCGAGGACGACAACTTCTGGGCCGCGGGCCCGACGGGCCCCTGCGGCCCCTGCTCCGAGATCTACTACGATCAGGGGGAGGACGTCGGCTGCGGCAGGCCCGATTGCGCCCCCGGCTGCGATTGCGACCGCTTCCTCGAGTACTGGAACCTCGTCTTCACGCAGTTCGACCGCCAGGAGGACGGCTCCATGCCCGAGCTGCCCCACCGCAACCTCGACACGGGCATGGGCCTCGAGCGCATGAGCGCCATCATGCAGCACAAGAGCTCGTTCTATGACAGCGACATCATGCAGGGGCTCATCAAGCTCGGGGAGGACATCTCCGGCGTCACGTACGTGGGTGACGACTACACGGGCGCGAGCCGAAGCCTCCGCATCATCGCCGACCACGCGCGCTCCGTCGACTTCATGATCTCCGACGGCATCCTGCCCGGTAACGAGGGGCGCGGCTACGTGCTCCGCCGGCTGCTGCGCCGCGCGGTGTTCCACGGCCGCCTCATCGGGATCGAGGGCGCGTTCCTCACGCGTTTCATCGACCGGGTGAACGAGCTTATGGGGGATGCCTATCCCGAGCTCCTCAAGAACGCCGCGCTCGTGAAGGGCATCGTCTCCGCTGAGGAGGACCGTTTCTCCACCACGCTCGACAATGGCCGCGTCTACCTGGACGAGGCGCTCGCCGGGCTCGGGGACGGCGAGGAGCTCGCCGGCTCGGCGGCCTTCATGCTGCACGACACCTTCGGGTTCCCCATCGACCTCACCGTCGAGATCGCCGAGGCGGCAGGCCACGGCGTCGACATCGACGGCTTCAATCGCGAGATGGAGGCCCAGCGCGAGCGCGCCCGCGCCAACGTGAAGGGCGACGCGTGGGGCTCGTTCAACAACATCTGGTCCGAGCTTGCCGACACGCTTCCCGCCACGCTCTTCTGCGGCTATGAGGACGACGTGCTCGAAGACGCCCGCGTGCTCGCGATCGTGCGCGACGGGGAGCGCGTTGCCGCTGCTGCTGCCGGCGAGGACGTCGAGGTCGTGCTCGATCGCGCGCCCTTCTACGCCGAGATGGGCGGCCAGGTGGGCGATACCGGCACCCTTGCGGGCGAGGGTCTCGCCGCGACGGTCTCCGACACCCAGAACAGGGGCGGCATCTACGCGCTTCGCGTCCATGTCGGCGACGGTACGCTCTCCGAGGGTGCGACAGTCTGCGCCTCCGTCGACCATCATCGCCGCGAGCTGCTGCGCCGCAACCATACGGCGACGCATCTTCTGGACGCCGCGCTCAAGGAGGTCCTCGGCGATCACGTGAACCAGGCGGGCTCCCTTGTCACCCCCGATCACCTGCGTTTCGACTTCACGCATTTCGATGCGCTCACCACCGATGAGATTCGGGCCGTCGAGAGGCTTGTCAATCGCGAGATCTTCGCCGCTAAGCCGGTCGTGACTCAAGAGATGGGGATAGACGAGGCGAAGGCGGCCGGTGCCATCGCGCTTTTCGGCGAGAAGTACGGCGAGCGCGTTCGCGTCGTGTCCGTGGGTACGGAGGAGCATCCGTTCTCGCGCGAGCTCTGCGGCGGGACCCACGCGCGCAACACGGCTGAGATCGGGCTCTTCCGCATCGTCTCCGAGTCCTCTACCGGCTCTAACGTGCGTCGCATAGAGGCGGTGGCGAGCGAGGGCGCCGTGGCGTACCTCGAGGGCCGCGCGCGCATCGCGGAGGATACGGCCGCGGTGCTCAAGTGCCGCGTAGACGAGGTGCCCGAGCGCATCGGGGCGCTCAACCAGACGCTGCGCGCGACGGAGCAGAAGCTCAAGGCGGCGCTTACCGGCGGGTCGTCGGACGCGATCGCGCAGGCCATCGACGCCGCGCGCGACCTTGGCGCCTACAAGCTCGTGATCGCCCGCCTGAGCGGCCTTGAGGCTGCAGACCTTCGCAACGTCTGGGACACGGTTCGCCAGAAGGTCGCGGGCCCGGTGGCCTGCGTGCTTGCCACGGTGACGGAGAAGGGTCAGCCCGCGCTACTTGCCGGTGCGACGGACGAGGCGGTCTCGGCCGGGTTCAAGGCCGGCGACATCATCAAGAAGATCGCCCCGCTCGTTGGTGGCGGCGGCGGTGGCCGTCCGACCATGGCGCAGGCGGGAGGCAAGAACGCTGCCGGCATCGACGACGCCCTTGCCGCCGCCGAGCGCGAGCTCGGTCTCTAGGCCTCGTGAGGTAGCGGTTGTTATGGGCGGCGCCTTCGGGTGCCGCCCCTTTTTTGAAAGGATGTCCCCTTGGTTGCGATGGCGCTCGATATCGGTGAGAAGCGCGTCGGCATAGCGGTATCCGACGCCACGGGGCGGATCGCCTCCCCTGTGAAGGTGCTGCCGGCCTCCGAGGTTATCGGGATGGCGCGCCCCTTCCGCATGCTGCTCGAGGACTACGAGCCCGAGATCCTCGTTTGCGGCCGTCCTATGACGCTTGCGGGGGAGGAAGGGCCGCAGGCGGCGCGGGTAATGGAGCAGGCCCGTGCCATCGGGCGCGCTGCCGGCCTTCCCGTCGCGTTTGCCGACGAGCGCCTCTCCTCAGCCGAGGCGAAGCGCATCCTGCGCGAGCAGGGTCTGAACGAGCGGTCGATGCGCGGGAAGGTCGACATGGTCGCCGCGAGCGTATTCCTTCAGACGTGGCTCGACGAGCGCCGCGCGGGTTGACGTGACCCCTTCTTGCGGCGCTCGCGTTCCCCGCGTGTTTCCAATGCGTTTCCGTTTGCACGCCGATCGTTTGGTACCTTGCTGCTGACACACTGTAAATATAAGTTCTAAAATTAACAAAACACGAGGTAACCGTAGGTGGCTGCTATTCATCTCAACCTTGTGTTCCTCAACGGTCCTACCGTATACTCGATATGACGGTTATGTGAAGACGTCACATAACCGTCACAGGTGTCCTTCATAGGTCAGCAGAGGAGGTTGGTATGGTAGGTATCGTCCTCGCAAGTCACGGCGATCTGTCTGTCGGTATTCGTCAGACAGCGTCGATGGTGTTCGGTGACCAACCCGACGTCGTCGCTGTGAGCTTGCAGCCGAGCATGGGCCCGGACGACCTCAGAGTCCAAATCGAGGAGCAGGTGGCCACGCTCTCCGACCAAGAGCAGGTGCTGTTCTTGGTCGATCTGTGGGGCGGAACGCCCTTCAATCAGATCAACGGCCTGCTCGACGGCCATCCCACGTGGGCTGCCGTCACCGGTATGAATCTCCCCATGGTCATTACCGCCTACACGCTGCGGATGAACCCCGAGGCGACCGCGCACGAGATTGCGACCGGGCTCATCGGGGAGTCCCGCGACGGCGTGCGCGTCAAGCCCGAGAGTCTTGAGCCCGCCGGAGCTCCGGCTGCCGCCGCGGCGGCGCCCGCCGTTCCGACGGGGGCCATCCCGCCGGGTACCGTTCTCGGCGACGGCCACATCAAGATCGCGCATTGTCGCGTGGACACCCGTCTTCTGCACGGCCAGGTTGCCACGACTTGGACCAAGCAGGTCAGCCCCGACCGCATCATCGTCGTCTCCGACGGCGTCGCTCATGACGAGCTGCGCAAGACCATGATCGTGCAGGCGGCGCCCCCGGGCGTCAAGGTGCACGTCATCCCCATCCAGAAGATGATCGATGTGGCGCACGATCCGCGCTTCGGCACGACAAAAGTCATGCTGCTCTTCGAGAACCCGCAGGATGTGCTCACCGCCGTCGAGGGTGGCGTCGACATCAAGAACATCAATCTCGGCTCCATGGCCCACTCCGTCGGCAAGGTGGTCGTCACCAACGCCATCGCGATGGACCAGCACGATGTCGATACGCTCGAGGCGCTCGCCGCGCGCGGCATCTCGTTCGATATCCGCAAGGTGCCAGCCGATTCGCCGGAGTCCTTCGACGCGATGATGGCCAAGGCCAAGGCCGAGCTTGCTCAACAGGGTTAGGTAGGAGGTAGTCATGTCGATCATCACGGTGCTGCTCATCGTCATCGTGGCCTTCCTCGCCGGTATGGAGGGCGTGCTCGATGAGTTCCAGTTCCATCAGCCCCTCGTGGCCTGCACGCTCATCGGCCTCGTGTCGGGGCATCTTCCCGAGGGCATTCTCCTCGGCGGCTCGCTGCAGATGATCGCCCTCGGTTGGGCGAACGTCGGCGCAGCCATCGCCCCCGATGCGGCGCTCGCGTCAGTCGCCTCGGCGATCATCATGGTGCTCGCCCTCGACGGCGGCACCACGAACGCCACCGATGCCGTCAACACCGCCATCGCGCTCGCGGTTCCGCTCTCGGTAGCCGGTCTGTTCCTCACCATGATCTGCCGCACGCTCGCTATCCCCATCGTGCACATGATGGACGCCGCGGCGGAGAAGGGGAACTTCCGCACGATCGAGTTCCTGCAGATCGTCGCCATCGCCATGCAGGGCGTGCGCATCGCCATCCCCGCGGCCGTGCTCTGCTTCGTTCCGCCGCAGATCGTCACCGATGCGCTCAACCTCATGCCGCCCTGGCTTTCCGGCGGCATGGCCGTCGGCGGCGGCATGATCGCCGCAGTCGGTTACGCGATGGTCATCAACATGATGGCCACCCGCGAGGTCTGGCCGTTCTTCGCCATCGGCTTCTGCCTCGCCGCGATCAGCCAGCTCACGCTCATCGCCCTCGGCGTCATCGGCATCTCGCTCGCCCTCATCTACCTCGGCCTTAAGGACCTGGCCAAGCAGGGCGGTGGCGGCGGCGGCTCGGGTGACCCGCTCGGCGACATCCTCGATGATTACGAGTAGGAAGGGAGGCGCATTCACATGGCAGAGAACAAAGTGACCCTGTCCCGCAAAGATCGTCTGGCGGTGTGCTGGCGCCATCAGTTCCTGCAGGGCTCGTGGAACTACGAGCGCATGCAGAACGGCGGCTGGTGCTATTCGATCATCCCCGCCATCAAGCGGCTCTACAGCTCGAAAGAGGACCGCGCCCAGGCGCTCAAGCGCCATATGGAGTTCTACAACACCCATCCGTACGTCTCCGCTCCGGTCATGGGCGTGACCCTCGCCCTCGAGGAGGACCGCGCCAACGGCGCCGCCATCGATGACGTCGCGATCCAGGGCGTGAAGGTGGGCATGATGGGCCCGCTCGCCGGCGTCGGCGACCCCGTCTTCTGGTTCACGCTGCGCCCCATCCTGGGCGCGCTCGGCGCCTCGCTCGCGCTGTCGCAGAACATCATGGGCCCGCTGCTGTTCTTCTTTGCGTGGAACATCATCCGCATCGCGTTCCTCTGGTACACGCAGGAATTCGGCTACAAGGTGGGCACCTCCATCACCAAGGACCTGTCGGGCGGCCTCATGGGCAAGATCACCGAGGGGGCGTCCATCCTCGGCATGTTCATCATCGGCGCCCTGGTGGAGCGCTGGGTGTCCATCAGCTTCACGCCGATCGTCTCGAAGGTGCAGCAGCAGGCGGGCACGTTCATCGACTGGGCGAATCTGTCGCCTGGCTCCGAGGGCATCCGCGAGGCGCTTACGCAATACGCATCGCTGGGTTCCGCCGCGCTTGACGAGTACAAGGTGACCACGCTTCAGGCGAACCTCGACTCGCTCATCCCGGGCTTGGCGGCCGTCGGCCTCACGCTTCTGTGCTGCTGGCTCCTCAAGAAGAAGGTCTCGCCGATCATGATCATCCTGGCGCTCTTCGCCGTGGGCATCATCGGCAGGGTCATCGGTATCATGTAGGCTATCGTTGCACGTGCGGGGCGGCGCCTTGGTGCGCCGCCCCGCCCGCTAGAGAGGGCGGCACCCCATGGCGCAATCGCAGAACACCCGGGTCGACTTCACCATCAAGGCCACGAGCTACCATGGGCTCACGACCTATGGCGACGTCATGGTGGGGGACCGCGCCTTCGAGTTCTACAACGAGCGCAACGTCGACGATTTCATCCAGATCCCCTGGAGCGAGGTCGACCACGTCGCCGCCTCGGTCCTCGCGAAGGGGCGCACCATCGCGCGATTCGCGGTCTTCACCAAGGGCGGCGCCTCGTTCTCGTTCTCCACGAGGGACAACAAGCGGACTTTGCGCGCCATGCGCGAGCACCTCGACCCCGACCAGCTGGTCAGGTCCCCTTCGTTTTTCGAGGTGGCCGGCCGCGGCCTCAAGAGCCTCATCTCCCGCTGAGGTCGCAACGGGGCCCGCTTGACCCAAACATTCAAGGTTCGATGGAAACTTTAACGTTTCTGCCCGGTTACGGTACACTGATTCTGACCCCACGGTCACCGATATGTTCATTTGCGTTGGTAAGGGGAACCAGTGGCAACCGATAACCGCCAGAACACGCGTCCCGCCTCCGGGGGAGCGGCACGTCCGCAGGGAACGCGCTTCAAGACGAACGCCGCGCCGCAGGGCGGCTCCTACCGTCCGTCGTCCTATGGGCGCCCGGCAACCGGCGGGGCGGGGTCCCATGCGCGCCCGTCCGCACGCTCCGGGCACGTCCAGCCCGCGTATGTGCGCCCCTCCGCACAGAAGAAGACCTCCCCGGTGCCGGTCATCATCGCCGTGGTCGTCGCCATCGCCGTCGTGGCGGGGTTCCTGATCTTCGCGCTGCCCGCCATCACCGGTATGTTCGTGGGCGGTCAGGAGGCCGAGCAGGTCGAGGCGGGCGTCGAGGTGCAGGTGTCCATACCCGAGGGCTCGTCGGGCGATCAGATAGCGAGCATTCTCTCCGAGGCGGGCGTCATCCCCGACCCGCAGGATTACTACGCTGCCGTCAAGGCGCAGAACGCCGACATGCAGCTCAAGCCCGGAGACTACCTCTTCACCACCCTGCAGGACCCCGACGAGGTCGTCACCCAGCTCATCGCCGGCCCCAATGTCGCGGGCGTGACCCTCACCATCCCCGAGGGCCTCACTGTGGCGCAGACGGCGTCGCGCGTCGAGGAGGTCTACGGTATTCCCGCCGCCGACTTCGAGGCGCAGGCGAAGGCGTCCGCCTACGTGGCCGACTACCCCTTCCTCGAGGGCGTTGCCGATGATTCTCTCGAGGGATTCCTGTATCCCAAGACCTACACCTTCTCGGGCACGCCCACGGCAGACACCGTCATCCGCGCCATGCTCGACCAGTATCAGGCCGAGGTCGCCTCTGCGCTCGACTTCGAGAGCGCGCGCAGCCTCGTGAGCGAGCGCTACGGCATCGACATGAGCGACTACGACTTCCTCATCCTCGCCTCCATCGTCGAGCGCGAGGGCCTCGACGACGAGCAGCGCGCCAACGTCGCCTCCACGTTCTACAACCGCTTGGAGATCGGCATGGCGCTGCAGAGCGATGCGACGATGATGTACGTTACCGGGGGAGAGGTGACCGCCGAGGACCTCAAGCAGGAGAGCCCGTATAATACCTACCTGAACCAGGGTCTCACGCCGACGCCCATCTGCGCGCCGTCGCTCAATTCCATCCAGGCGGTGCTCGATCCGCCGGATACGAACTACCTGTACTTCTTCATCACCCATGATGAGGTGTACTTCTCCGAGACCTACGACGAGCATCGGCAGTCGTATGAGTAAGGGAGCATGATGTCGTTTCTCACCCCGGGCCGTTACGTCGCCCGTGTTGAGCTGATAGATCTGGACGAGCTGTGGCGGCAGGGCAAGCGCGCCCTGCTGCTCGACCGCGACAACACCTTGGTGCCGCGCGACCGTCGCGACGCCCCCGCCTCGGTGGCGGCATGGCTCGATGCGGCGCGCGCCCGGGGCTTCTCGCTCTACATGGTCTCCAACAACTGGCATCGCGACCATGTGGAGCGCTCGGCGAGCCAGCTCGGCCTCGGCGCCATCTGCTTCGCGTGCAAGCCGCTGCCCTTCGCCCTCGAGCGCGCCCTCAGGCACCTGGGCGTGTCGCGCGACGAAGCGGTCATGATCGGCGACCAGCTGTATACCGACGTGTGGGCGGGCAACTTCGCCGGCATCGATTCCATCCTCGTTAAGCCGCAGGCCACCGCCGATCTCTGGTACACCAAGATCTTCCGTATCTTCGAGCGGCGCGCGCTTAAGGGCGTTCCCTGCGAGGAGTAGCAGATGGGGCAAGCGTTCGAGGAGGCGGGGGCGCCGCCGCCGGCACCCTTTACCAAGCACGGCTGCGACCATATCTTCTTCATCGGGTTTCTCGGGGCGGGCAAGTCGACGCTCGCCCGCAACCTGGGCGGTATGTTTCGACGTCCGTACGTGGACACGGACCGTTTGGTGGAGCGCCAGTGCGGCAAGAGCATCGCGCGCATCTTCGCCCAAGAGGGGGAGGCGTCGTTTCGGCGCCGTGAGACGCGCGTGCTCCGCGGACTGGCACGGGAGCAGAGCCTTTTGGTATCCTGCGGCGGGGGCATCATCGAGACGCCGGTGAACATCCGCCTCATGCATGAGATGGGTACGGTGGTCTACCTCGAGGGCGACCTCGCCGACTCGCTGCGGCAGATCCGTTCTGTCGCCGCGCGCCCCGACTTCAAGTCGCGCAAGCATGCGGCGCGGCTGTTCGAGCACCGACGGCCGCTGTACGAGCAGGCTGCCGACCTCAGAATCGATATCCGCGGCAAATCGTTCGAGGACGTCTCGTACCGATGCGCCGAACTGCTTTTGGAGCGTGGTCTGATATGACGATAAAGCGACAGCTGCTGAACTTCGGGGGCAGGAGCGTCGACTTCCGCGTGGGCGCCGAGGCCCTCCATGATTTCAGCCGTGTGCTGCGCGGCACGGTGGGCATGCCCGTGCACGCCCTTGTGATATCGGGCGCCACGGTGGAGGACGACGTGCTCGAGCGCGTGAGGCGCGAGGTCATCGACGCCGGCTTCGACCTGACCGTGTGGCGCGCCCCCGCCTCCGATGAGGCGATGACGCCCGCCTCGCTCACCGCGGCGCTTGCGGCGATCGCCCAGGCGGGGATCACCGCGGACGATGTCATCGTGGGGCTGGGCGACGTCGCCGCGACGTCCCTCACCTGCTATGCGGCGCGCCTGTGGTGCGGCGGCACCCCGGCCGTGCTCGTCCCGACGTGTCTTGAGGGCATGGTGACCGCGGCTACGGAGGCACTGCCCCTCGCTGTTCCCGGCTGCGATACGCGGGTCGGGCGCCGGCCCGAGCCGGCAATGGTCTTCTGCGACCTGTCGCTTCTCGACGGGCCCGCGGATCCGGCGGGTACCGTGCCCATGCTCGGCGCCGCCCTCGCCGACAGCAAGCGCTCCTGGGAGCGCCTGAAGGCGCAGGCCCCCCGTCTGGGGAAGGGTGACCCCGCGGCCATTCTCGATGTGCTCTGCATCGCTCAGACGGCGCGACGGGCTGTGGTCGCCTCGGCGAATCCCTCCGCGCGCCACGGCCTGCTGTACGGTGTGACGACGGCGCGCGCGCTCGATGCCGCCCTGCGCGCCCAGGGGCGCGAGGTCCCTTGGTGGCATCTGCTTGCTGAAGGCATGCGCTTCGAGGCGCGCCTCGCAACCGAGGCCGGCAAGCTCCCGGTGGACGAGGTGTTCGACCAAGACGATTGCCTCGAGGACCTCGGCGTCGCCGAGCTTGCCTTCACGCTCGATGCCGATTCGTTTATCGAGGCGATCGAGCGCGAGAACGCCCGCTGGGCGAACCGACTCTTCTTCGCGCTCCCTAAGGCCTTCGGGACCATTCGCCTCACGAAGGTGGACGACGAGGTCCTCAGGCGCCATGCCGAGGCCTATCTCGCCTCTCGCGCCGAGCTCGCAGGCTAGCTTCCCGCCCGGCGCGCCCATCGCCCGGCCCGCGGTTTCTCGTTGCGGCGGGCGACTGCAGGCGGTATCCTCGTTCGGGTACCTACGAGAAAGGAACATCCCATGGCTGACATTGTTTCCGGTCCCGCGGCGCGTCTTGCACGCGTGTGCTCCCTCATGGACGAGCGCGGCTACGACGGCATGGTCGTCCGCGACGAGGCGAACCTCCGCTGGCTCACGGGGGCCCGCGGCGTCTTCGATTTCACCGGCGAGCTCCCGCACTGCGCCTTCATCACCCGCGACGCCGCATTCCTTCACACCGACTCGCGCTACTTCAACAGCTTTGCCGAGCATATGCCCGCCGATCACCCCTGGGCCATCGATATGGACGGCTTCGACATCCCGCGATGGACGGCGGAGCGCGCCCGCGATGCACGGTGCCGCACGATCGCCGTCGAGGACACGATGGAGCTCGCGTTCTACCGCGGGCTCACGCGCTCGCTCGAGGACGTATCCGTTGCCTGCTCCATCGCCGAGATGCATGCCGACCTGCGCCGGATGCGCGCGGTGAAGGACGAGGAGGAGATCGCGCTCATGCGCGCCGCCCAGGCCATCACCGACGCCGCCTTCGCCCATATGCTCACCTTCATCAAGCCCGGTCTCACCGAGAAGGAGATCAAGCAGGAGCTCGAGCGCTATATGTTCGCCCAGGGAGCCGACGGCCTCGCGTTCGACACCATCGTCGCCTCGGGCCCCAACACGGCGAACCCCCACGCGATCCCCTCAGACCGCGTGGTCGAGAAGGGCGACTTCGTGCTCATGGACTACGGTGCGCGCCTCGGTGACTACGATTCCGACATGACCCGCACGGTCGTCTTGGGCGAGCCCACGCCCGAGCAGCGCAAGATCTACGACCTCGTGCAGCGCACGCACGAGGAATGCGCTCGCGCCATCCACGGCGGCGTCGACGGCAAGGACGTTCACGAGCTCTCCGTGAAGATCATTTCCGACGCGGGCTACGGCGACTACTACGGCCACGGGCTCGGTCACGGGGTGGGCATCGATATCCATGAGATGCCCAACTTCGGCCGCCGCAGCAACACGGTAGAAGCCGGTGCGGTCATCACCGTCGAGCCCGGCGTGTACCTGCCCGGGGTGGGGGGCGTGCGCCTGGAGGACTACGGTCTGGTGACCGAGAAGGGTTTCGAGCCCTTCACCACGAGCCCGCACGAGCTGCAGGTCATCGCCTGCTAACGGTCCCGGGGCGCTCGCGCGCACGTTATGGAATCCGGCTTTGGACGGGTGCCTCCGTGCGCCTAAGAGTATACTTTTTAAGATTGTAAGGATTACGACCGCGCCGGTGCGCGCGCGTCGGACAGCAGAAAGGTGTTCCATGGCATCCATCACCACCGCCGACTTCAAGAACGGCATCGGCCTGCGCATCAAGGACAAGGTCGTCACCATCGTCGAGTTCCAGCACGTCAAGCCGGGCAAGGGCGGCGCCTTCGTCCGCTATAAGACCAAGGACCTTAAGACCGGGCGCGTCGTCGAGCAGACCTGCAACGCCGGCACCAAGTTTGAGAGCGTGACGCTCACGACCACCGAGATGCAGTATCTCTACAATGACGGCGACCACTATTACTTCATGAACATGGAGACCTACGACCAGGTCCCCGTGCCCGTCGATTTTATCGGCGACAATGCCAAGTGGCTGAAGGAGAACGACATCTGCCAGCTCCTGTACGCCGACGACGAGCTCATGGGCGTCAACCCGCCGATGTTCATCGAGGTCGAGATCACCCAGACCGACCCCGGCTTCAAGGGCGATACCGTCCAGGGCTCCACGAAGCCCGCCACCATCGAGACCGGTGCCACCATCCAGGTGCCGATGTACCTCAACCAGGGTGATATGATTAAGGTCGACACGCGCGACGGCAAGTTCGTCAGCCGCGTGTAGTTAGCCGCCCATCGACTGAGCCCCTGAGGAGAAATGAGGGAGACCATGTCACACGAGATTATCGTTTCGGGGATCGGCATCGCGCCCGAGGTCATCAGCGTCATCGTCTCGCGCGCCGCTGAGGAGGTCGAGGGCGTCGCCTCGGTGGGCGAGAAGAACCTCGCCTCCAACCTCGTCTCCATGTTCTCGACGCGCAGCGCTCCGGCGGCTCCGGCGGTCGAGGCCACCGTCACCGCCGACGACCGCCTTGCGGTCACCGTGCGCCTCGTGGTGTTCTTCGGCTATCCGTTCAAGAAGCTCGCCGAGTCCGTCCGCTCCGCCGTCGCGCACGCCATCGACGCCCAGGTGGGCGTCGGCGTGGCCCGCGTTGACGTGTGCATCGACGGCCTCGTGTTTCCCAAGGAGTAGCGCGTGAGCCTGAAAGTCGATCGCGGTCGTACCCGCTCCCGCAGCCAGGCCATACAGCTGCTCTTCCAGGCCGAGGCGCGCGATGTGCCGCTGGATGAGGTCCTGGAAGGCGATTACGTGCTTTCCGGCGACCGTCCGCTCGAGGAGTACGCGCGCGTGCTCGCGTGCGGCACGTACGCGCATCTCGATGAGATAGATGCCGTTCTCGATGGCGCGCTCAGCAATTGGAGCATGCCGCGTCTTCCCGGCACGGACCGCAACCTCATGCGCATCGCCATCTACGAGATGCGCTACGCCGAGGAGCGCATCGAGGACGCCGTCGTCATCAACGAGGCGGTCGAGATCGCCAAGGCCTACGGCACCGACGAGTCCGCCAAGTTCGTGAACGGGGTGCTCGGGCGCATCGCGCGGAGTGACGAGAGCGTCTTCTCACCCGTAGCGGCAGATGCGGACGGCGCGCCTGCCGACGAGCCCGCCGATGCGGACGCCGCTTCGGCCGATCAGGCGGAGGCTTAAGGCCCATGGCAGAGTCGACCGTCAACACCTTTGAGGACATCACGGCGCGCCTGGATGAGATCATCACCACGGTGCGCTCGAAGGACACGTCGCTCGAGCGGAGCCTCGACCTGTTCGATGAGGCCATACGGTTGGGCTCCAAGGCGGTCGAGCTCGTCGACAGCTTCGATATGAGTCCCTCCGAGGCCGCCATGCTCGAGGACGCCCAGAAAGAGCCCGTCGATGCGCAGGGCGCGACTGCCGACGGCGCATCCGAGGCGCGGGGCGCTCGATGAAGAAGGTCCGGCTGGACGATGAGCTTATCGCACAGGGCATCTGCGCCGACCGCGCGGATGCCCTGCGCTTGTTGATGGCTGGTGCGGTCTCCGCCCGCGGCGAGCGCCTCACCTCGCCGGGTATGAAGGTCGCATCCGGCATTGAGCTGCACGTGAAGGGGCGCACGCCCTACGTGAGCCGCGGCGGCGTGAAGCTCGCGGGGGCGCTCGACACGTTTGCAATCGACCCCGCGGGGCTCTCTTGCCTCGACGTCGGCTGCTCCACGGGCGGATTCACCGATTGCCTCCTGAAGCGCGGCGCGAAGCATGTCGTATCGGTCGATGTGGGGCGCGCGCAGTTCGACTGGTCTTTGCGCAACGACGAGCGCGTCACGCTGCTCGAGCGCACGAACGTCGTCGACGTGCCGGCGCTCGGCTACGCCGGCACGGTCGACCTTGCCGTCTGCGACGTGTCGTTCACGAGCATCGCGCGCGTGCTGCCGGCGGTGCTCGAGACGCTCGGACCTGCCGGCGGCTTCCTCACGCTCGTCAAGCCGCAGTTCGAGGCCCCGTCTCACGAGGTGGGGGAGGGCGGCATCGTGCGCGACCCCGCCGTTCGGCGGCGCGTGCTCCTCTCGGTCGTCTCCCTGTTCGACGAGAGCGGGCTCGACCCCGTCGACGTGTGCGTATCGCCCATCACCGGGGCGAAGGGCAACGTCGAGTACTTCCTGTGGGGCAAACGGGGTATGCTGGAACCTAAGGGTTCGGCGGCCCGCGCGCGGCACGATGCGCGGCTGAGGGGGAAGGTGGCGACGCTATGAGGGTGCTGCTCGTACCCAATTACGGTAGGTCGGAGGCCGTGGAGAGCGGCCTTATGCTCGAGCTCTGGCTGACGCGCCAGGGCGTCGACGTCATCTGGGCGCCCGACCATCGCCAGCAGGTGGCCGATCCGGTTGACCCGGAGGGCTGCGGGCTCGTCATTTCGCTCGGAGGCGACGGCACCCTCCTGCGCGCGGCCCGTATCGTCGGCTACCGGGAGATACCCCTTCTGGGCCTCTCATACGGGCACGTCGGATTCCTCACCGCCGCGAGCCCCGACGAGACGGATATCCTGAAGGTCGTGTCTGACGCGCTGGCGGACGAGCTGCATGTGAGCCGTCGCGCGACGCTCTCGTGCAGGCTCTTCTCCGAGGGTGACGACGAGCCGGTGTACGAGGCGTTTGCCTTAAACGACCTGGCGCTCACACGCGGCCCGCTCTCAGACATGGTCTCGTTCGATATGACGGTATCCGGGCACCATATCGATCGCTTGCGCGGCGACGGCGTCGTCGTGTCGACGGCGACGGGGTCCACGGGCTACGCCCTCTCCGCCGGAGGGCCCATCGTGAGCCCGGAGTTCACCGGCATGGTATGCGTGCCCATCGCCCCCCACACCATCCAGGCGCGCGCCTTTCTCACCGCGCCCTCCGATGTGATAGAGCTCTCGTTGGCCACCGACCGCCCGTCGGTCCCCGCCGTCTCCGTCGATGGCCAGTACTATCGGGGGGATGCCCCCATCAACCGCGTCGTGGTCGCGCGCGGCCCCGGCGACGTGCTTCTGCTCGACTACGGTCCCGAGAGCTTCTACAACTCGGTGAGCCGCGTGTTCTACGGGGTGCGCCATGATCGATGAGCTGCACGTCACGAACCTCGCCCTCATTCGCGAGGCGGATCTCTCGCTCTCGAGCGGCCTCACGGTCCTCACCGGCGAGACCGGCGCGGGAAAGACGGCGCTGCTCTCCGCCCTGAAGCTCCTGCTCGGCGAGCGCTCGGACGCATCGCTTGTGCGCGAGGGCGAGGCGAGCGCCCAGGTCGAGGCTCGCTTCTTCAACGGGGCGCACGATACCGAGGGCTTCACCGTGACGAGGCGCATCGGCAGCGACGGGCGCTCCCGCGTGCGCATCGACGGGGGTCTCGGCAGCGTCCGGGAGCTCGCGGCGCGCACCGCCCCCCTCATGGATCTCTGCGGCCAGCACGAGCACCAGCGCCTGCTTGACGCGGCGACCCATGTGGGCATGGTCGATGCATGGGCGCATGCGGGCATCGCCGGCGCGCTCGAAGCATACCGCCGCGACCTCGCGGCGGCCCGGGCGGCCGCGCGTGAGCTCGAGCGCGTCGAGGCGGCGGCGCGGACGGAGGGCTTCCAGCTCGAGGACGCTCGCTTCGCCGTCGACCGCATCGACGAGGTGGGCCCCCTGGAGGGCGAGCTCGAGGAGCTGGAGGAGACCCTGCCGCGGGCCGAGCACGCGGAGGCGCTCGCCGCATGCGCCCACGAGGCGAGCGAGGCCCTCTCCGGTGAGGGCGGCGCGCTCGACCCCCTGAACGGGGCCATAGCCGAGCTCTCCCGCATGGGGGGCGTCGACGGGAAGCTCGCCGAGTTCGCCGACACGCTCTCCGGCGCTGCGATCACGCTCGAGGACGTTGCCGCCGACCTCAGGCGCTATCGCGACAGCGTTGACTTCGACCCGGAGGAGCTCGCATGCCTGCAGGAGCGCTACGCGGCGCTCAAGGGGCTGCTCAGGCAATTCGGGCCGCGTATGGAGGACGTCTTCCGGAGGCGTGCGGAGGCTTCCGACCTGCTCTCGCTCGTGTCTGACGGGGAGGTGCGCATCGCCCGCGCGCGCCGCGCCGTGGACGAGGCGGAGGCCGCGCTCGCGCAGTCCGCGAAGGCGCTGAGCCGCGCCCGCAACGCGGCGGGCCCCCGGTTCTGCCGGGAGGTGGGGCGTCAGATGGCCCGCCTCGAGATGGGTCGCGCGGAGCTCGTGTGGGAGGCGCGCAGGCTCCCGCGCGAACGGTGGAGCGAGGCCGGTCCCGATGCCTGCGAGCTCCTGTACCGCACGGGTCCCGGTCTCACGCCGCGCCCCTTGAGGCGCATCGCCTCGGGAGGCGAGCTCTCCCGGGTCATGCTCGCCTCCATGGTCGTGCTCGGTGAGGCCGACGGCGTCGACACGCTCGTCTTTGACGAGGTCGATGCCGGCGTGGGCGGTGCGGTGGCCCGCTCGCTCGCGGCGGTGCTCGCCGATCTCGCGCGCACGCACCAGGTCATCGTCGTCACCCATGTGGCGCAGGTGGCCGTCGTCGCGCACGAGCACTACGTCGTCTCCAAGTCCGCAGACGATGTCCCCGTGACCGTCATCGAGCCGGTTTGCGGCGAGGACCGCGTGCGCGAGGTCGCGCGCATGCTCTCCGGCGACGTGGGCGAGGCGTCGCTCGCCCACGCCCGCCAGATGCTCGCCGATGCCGGCACCCTTGCCTGACGTGGGCATTCTGTGCATCCGGGCAGGTTGTGGTAGTATATCGAGCTGTTGGATTACCCGATCCTAGAGGTGCGCTGCACCGGCGGCCTCCCGGTTCGGGCGGATACGTGGGGGAGACCCCGCACAAGAGAAAGGTGAAACATGACTGTTTCCAAGGAGCGCAAGGCGGAGCTCACCGCCGAGTTCGGCAAGAACGCCCAGGACACCGGTAACCCCAAGGTTCAGGTTGCCATCGCCACCGAGCGCATCCGCGAGCTCACCGAGCACATGAAGATCCATCCGAAGGACTTCCACACCCGCCGCGGTCTGCTCATGATCGTCGGTCGCCGTCGTCGTCTTCTGTCCTACATCAAGAAGAACGACATCGTCGAGTACCGTGAACTCATCGCGAAGCTCGGCATCCGCGACAACATCCAGTAACGTCGTGCATGCGGGAGCCCCATCGGGGCTCCTTTTCATGTAGGGGCCGAAAATGCGGTCCTACACCGTTTCGGGGAGCGCCCCCGAAACCCGAGAGGTCCCGGCAGAAGGGCTGTCGGGAGTGAAAGAGGAGAAATGGCACTCGTATCAAAGACCTTCGAACTGTACGGCAAGACCTATACGCTTGAGAGCGGCGAGCTTGCCAAGCAGGCAACCGGCGCCGTACTCGTCAAGCAGGGCGACACGACCGCCCTCGTGACGGTCGTCGTCTCCAAGGAGCGCAAGAACTACGACTTCTTCCCGCTCACGGTCGATTTCAACGAAAAGCTCTATGCGGCCGGCCGCATCCCGGGCGGCTACCTCAAGCGCGAGGGCCGTCCCACGGAGAAGGCCACGCTCACTGCGCGCATGATCGACCGTCCCATTCGCCCGAGCTTCCCCGAGGGCTTCCGCAACGAGGTGCAGATCGTCGCGACCTCGCTCGTGGCCGATCAGACAAACCCGATCGACGTCATCTGCACGATGGCCGCCTCGCTCGGCCTCACCTTGGGCGGCGTGCCGTTTGAGGGTCCCCTCGCGTGCGTGCGCATCGGCCGCAACGTCGAGACCGGTGAGTTCATCGTGAACCCCACCTACGAGGAGCGCGAGAACTCCGACCTCGACCTCGAGCTCGCCGGCACCGCCGACTTCATCTCCATGGTGGAGGCGGGCGCCGATGAGGTGACCGAGGACGACATGCTCGCCGCCATGAAGTTCGGTCAGGAGGCCATCGGCGCCTTCTGCCAAGCTCAGCGCGAGTTCGTCGAGGAGTGGGAGCGCGTGAACGGCGCGATCGTGGCCAAGGAGTACATCCTCGACGAGCCGGTTCCCGAGGTTGAGGAGCGCGTCTTCGCGCACTACGACGAGATGGCGGCGGCGCTCGCGGATGCCGACAAGCTCTCCCGCATCGCCAAGGTGGACGCCCTGAAGGAGCGCATCCGCGCCGAGTTCTCCGAGGAGGAGCAGCTCGCCTGGGAGCGCGAGATCCCCGTCAACCTCAAGAAGCTCGAGAAGAAGGCCATGCGCACCATGGTGGTCGAGACGGGCGAGCGCGTCGACGGCCGCCGTGCCGATGAGATCCGTCCCATCATGGTGAAAGGCAGCTATCTGCCGCTCGTCCATGGTTCCGGCCTCTTCCAGCGCGGTCAGACCCAGGTGCTCTCCGTCCTCTCGCTCGGCATGCTCAACGAGGCCCAGCGTCTCGACACCATCGAGCCCGTCGACGGCAAGCGCTACATGCACCAGTACAACTTCCCGCCGTTCTGCACCGGCGAGACCGGCCGCATCGGCTCCCCGAAACGCCGCGAGATCGGCCACGGCAACCTCGCCGAGCGCGCGCTGCTGCCCGTGCTTCCCGATGAGAAGGAGTTCCCCTACGCCATCCGCGTGGTCTCCGAGGTCATGGAGTCCAACGGCTCCTCCTCCATGGCGTCCACGTGCGCGAGCTGCCTCGCCCTCATGGACGGCGGCGTGCCCATCAAGCGCCCCGTCTCCGGCATCGCCATGGGCCTCATCCAGGAGGAGGGCAAGACCGTCGTCCTCTCCGACATCCAGGGTCTCGAGGACTTCCTCGGCGACATGGACTTCAAGGTGACCGGCACCGAGCGGGGCATCACGGCGCTCCAGATGGACAACAAGGCGACCGGTCTCACCTTCGAGATCCTCGCCCAGGCCCTTCAGCAGGCCAAGGAGGGCCGCGCCTTCATTCTCGGCAAGATGCTCGAGGTCGTGCCCGCCCCGCGCGAGTCCACCCGCGAGACCGCGCCCCGCATCTCCACGATCGAGGTTCCGGTCGATAAGATCCGCGAGGTCATCGGCAAGGGCGGCGAGACCATCCGCGCCATTCAGGACGAGACGGGCGCTTCCGTCGACATCCATGAGGACGGCACCGTCTACGTCGGCGGCGTGGGCTCCTCGGTCGAGGACGCAATCGATCGCATCAAGCTCATCGTCAAGGAGCCCGAGGTCGGTGAGGTCTACGACGGCCGCGTCGTGACCATCCAGTCCTTCGGCGCCTTCGTGCGTCTCTTTGGGAACAAGGACGGACTCCTCCACATCTCCCGCGTCGCGCAGGGTCGCGTCGAGCGCGTGGAGGATGTGCTCAACGTGGGCGACGAGGTCAAGGTCAAGATCATCGAGATCGACGACAAGGGAAAGATCTCGCTCGACCGTCTCGATAAGCCCGAGGCACCGGCGGGTTCCGGCAACGGCGCCTCGCATGACGACGGTCGCGGTTTCGGCGGCCGCCCGCGCCGCGATTCCAAGGACCGCGAGCGCCGCGGTCACGGCGACCGTCCGCGTCGTCCCGGTGACAACGGCGGCAGCGGCCGCGTTCCGCGCCGTCACCACGAGGCGTAATCGCATATAGCCTTGGTAAAGACGGGCCCGTGAGATATCAACTCACGGGCCCGTCTGCTATGTGGCGCCACCGTGCGAGAAGACCGGCACTTCGGCGTTATTTATGGTACGCGTTACGGTTAGCCCGACTCAATCAGTCTTGAAGCCGGTCACGTAGAAGCTCGAGGGCGTGGCGGTACCCGAGGAGCCCCTCTCCGGTCACCCGGGCGAAGCAGGCCATGCCCGCATACGACACCTGGCGGAACTCCTCGCGCGCATCGACGTCGGAAATGTGCACCTCGACGGCGGGGATCGCGACGGCCTTCAGCGCATCGAGGATGCCGATGCTGGTGTGCGTATAGGCGGCGGGGTTTATGACGATACCGTCCACGGTTCCGTACGCATCCTGGATCTTGTCGATGATGGCGCCCTCATGGTTCGACTGGAACACCTCGACCTTGGAGAACCCGAGCGCTCGACCGGCGTCTTGGCAGATCCGCACGAGCGTTTCGTAGGATTCGGTGCCGTAGATGCCGGGCTCGCGTATGCCGAGCATGTTGAGGTTGGGGCCGTTGATGACCAGTGCGCGCATGAGGCTCCTCCTTCCGGTGCGGCTGCGATCGGGCACATCCCGCGCGGCGGGGCCCGCTCACGGCCGCATTTCCGATTCGAAACGATAGACCGCTAGATGTCCGACAGGGCGTCCCGGACGCTTTGGGCGGTCGCCGCGGGCGTCGCGCACGACGCGACGACGGCATCGGCCCAAGCCCGATAGAGGGGAAGGCGCCGCTCGGCGAGCGCGGCGATGCCGTCCCGCTGGGTGACGGGGCGCCCCTTGCTCGAAAGCTCGTCCAGCGGGCGATCGAGCATGACGATACGCGCGTTCTGGTGCAGAAGCCCGTAGTTCTCGGGGCGGGCGACCACGCCGCCGCCGCACGAGATAACGAGGGCGCTGCGCGCGGCGACGCGCCCGAGGACGGCGGTCTCCTCGATGCGGAACGCGTCCTCGCCGTGCGCTGTGATGTAGTCGGCGCAGCTCGTGCCCAGAGCGCGCTCGAGCTCGGCGTCGATATCGACATGCGGGCGGCCAAGGAGGCGCGCGAGCTCGGCGCCGACGCGGGTCTTGCCCGCACCGGGCATGCCGATGAGCGCGATGTTCTCCTCCGCCGCATCGAGCGCGGCGGTCACCGCGCGGATGCGCTCGAGCGAGACGACCTCGCCGGTGTAGCGCTCGACGGCGGCCGCGGCCTGCGCGACGAGCATGAGCAGCCCGCCGATGGCGGGGATGCCCCGGCGCTCCGCCTCCATCATGAGGCCGGTGCGGGCGGGGTTGTAGACGATATCGACCACCGCCTCGAGCGCCGGGAACGCGTCGAGGGGCCAGACGGAGGCGGGGCAGTTGGGGTACATGCCCATCGGCGTCGCATTGACCACGAGCGCGGCGTCCCGGTATGCGTCGAGCTCGTCGTACGTGGCGCTGGGATAGGCCGACGCCGCGCCGGCGTCCTCGGCGCTCTCCGGGGTGCGGCAGACCGCGACCGGTTCCATCTTAAGATCGCCCAGCACGACCATGCAGGTGGAGCCGGCGCCCCCGTGACCGCCGAAGACGAGCGCGCGCTTGCCGGCCAGGTCGAGGCCGAGCGCCTCGACGAGCATCTTGAAACCGTAATAATCGGTGTTGTCGCCGCGGAGGCGCCCGTCGGCGAGGCGCGTCACGGTGTTCACGTTGCCGAGGCGCCGGGCGATGGGGGAGAGCTCGTCCACGATCTTGGCCGCCGCCTTCTTGTAGGGGATGGTGACGTTCACGCCCTCCCACTCGTCCCCGCGCAAAAAGGCCTCCACGCATGCGGGCTCCCGCTCGAAGCGAACGTAGTCGAGCCCCGCGAGCTCGCGATAGATCGCGGGCGTGTAGCTGTGGCCGAGGGTCCGCCCGAGCACCCCGTACGGGCGCGGGGCGCAAGCGCGCGCGTTGGCGTTCTCACCGGGCATCTAAAGCACCTCCGTATAGCTGCCGAAGTACCAGTAGCGCTCGCAGACGTCTCCGAGCGAGTTCAGAAGCTCGATGAACGACGGCGCGCTCACCGGGCAGTCGAGGTCGAAATAGAAGACGAACTCGAAATCGCGGCCAGGGATGGGACGGCTCTCGAGCTTCACGAGGTTGATGCCGAGCGCATAGAAGCGCTCCAGCACGCGGTAGAGCGAGCCGGGCTCATGGCTCACGGTGAGCATGAGCGAGGCGCGGGTGGCGCCCGCGTAGATCTCCGGCTCGGCCGAGATCACCACGAAGCGGGTGTAGTTGTTGTCGGAGTCCTGCACGTCCTCGTCCACGACGTCGAGGCCGTAGAGGCCGGCGCACGCACGGGAGGAGAGGGCGGCCACATCGTCCCGCTCCGCGCGCGCGACGGCCTCAGCCGCCTGGGCGGTGTTCTCGCAGACGTGAACGCGCACGCCGAGCCGCTCGAGATAGCCCGCGCACTGCGCGATCGCCTGCTCGTGAGACCACACCTCGCGGATGTCCTCGAGGCGCGCGCCGGGTTTCGCGAGCAGGTTATGGTCGATCTTCAGGCGGATGGAGCGGACGATATGGAAGCGATACGCCGCGAGGAGGTCGTAGACGGCGTTGACCGATCCGGCCGTGGAGTTCTCGATGGGGAGCACCCCGTAGCGCACCAGCCCGTCGCGCACCGCGCGGCACACGCCGTCGAAGGAGGCGAAGAAGGTGATGCTCGGCAGGCGGAAGAGGCGGCTCGCGGCGATCTGGCTGTAGGCGCCCTCGACGCCCTGGCAGGCGACCGACGCGCGCGCCGGGAAGGGCTCGTCCGCTGGCTTGAGGGCCGCGCGGGCGTCCTCGGCGGCGCCCTGGGGGTCGCCGGCCGCGAGGATGCGCATCTGCTCGGCTTTGTTCATGCTCATCAGCAGGGAGAAGAGCGCGACGGCCTGCGGGACGAGGGCGTCGGGCGCGCGGTCCGCGACGGCGGCGAGCTTCTCGCGCTCCCGCGCGGGGTCGAACACGGCCCTGCCGGTCTCCTTCTTCGCCGCGGCGACCTCCGCGGCGAGCCGCATGCGCTCGCAGAAGAGGTCGAGGAGCTGCGCGTCGATCTCGTCGAGGCGCTTGCGTACAGAAAAGAGGTCCATCGTAGTCCTTATGCTCGTCGGGGGCGGGGTCGGGGGGCGGGGTAGCGCCCGGCTTCGAGGAGGGCGTCCAGGAGCGCGAGGGCGCAGACGGCCTCGGCCACGGGGACGGCGCGTGGCACGATGCTGGGATCGTGGCGGCCGCGCACGACGAGCTCGGCGTCCTCTCCCGTATCGAGGTTCACGCTTCTCTGCGCCCGCGCGATCGAGGGGGTGGGCTTCACGGCCATCTGCCAGATGAGCGGCATGCCCGTGGTGATGCCCCCGAGGATGCCGCCGGCGTTGTTGGTCTCGGTGCGCACGACGCCGTTTTCGAAGCGGTACGGGTCGTTGTTCTCGCTGCCCGTGAGGTAGGCCACGGCAAAACCGGCGCCGAAGTCGACCCCCTTCACGGCGGGCACCCCGAATGCCAGGCGGGCGATCCGGTTCTCCATCCCGTCGAACATGGGGTCGCCGACGCCCGCCGGCACGCCGTAGGCGGCGCACTCGATGACGCCGCCGATGCTGTCGCCCGCTTCCCGGGCATCGAGGATGGCCTGGGTCATCTGGGACCCGGCGTCGGCCGAGATGGTGGGGAAGGGGCGGGTGCGCAGGCGCGCGATCTGCGCCTCATCGAGCTCGAGCTCGCTCAGGCCCTCGTCGGCGATGCCCGCCGGGCCCAGGCTCGCTATGTGGGCGGCGATCGTCACGTCCGCGCGCTCGAGCGCCTGCAGCGCGATGCCGCCGGCGACGCACAGCGGTGCGGTGAGCCTGCCGGAGAAATGGCCACCGCCCGCCACGTCGTGCCAGTTACCGAATCTCACACGCGCGGGATAGTCGGCGTGCCCGGGGCGGGGGACGGAGCGCAGGCCGTCGTAGTCTCCGCTGCGGGTGTTGGCATTGCGTATGAGTGCGGCGAAGGGCGCGCCGTCGGTCACGCCCCCGTGCAGACCGGAAAGGATCTCCGGGGCGTCGGCCTCGCGCCGGGGCGTGGCGATGCGGGAGCGTCCGGGCGCGCGCCGCTCTAAAAACGCCTGGAGCGCGCGCATATCCACCGGGATCCCCGCCGGCAGACCGTCGAGGACGCAGCCGATGGCGGGGGAGTGGGACTCGCCGAAGATCGAGAGCTTGAGGATGTTGCCGACCGTCGAAGACACGGGTCAGATCGCCTCCTTGCAAATGACGCTTCCGCCGAGCGCCCGATAGTGCTCGAAAAACGCCGGGTACGACTTGGCCACGGCCTCCGCGCCCTCGATGGCGACGGGGCCCTGCGCGCGGATCGCGGCCACCGCCGCGCTCATGGCGATGCGGTGATCGTTGTGCGCCCGCACCGTGCCGCCCGTGAGCGCGGGCCTGCCCGCGATGACGAGGGACTCCCCCTCGATGTGCACGTCCGCCCCGAGCGCGCGGAGCATCTCGGTCGTCGTGGCCAGGCGGTCCGATTCCTTCATGCGCAGGCGCGCGCAGTCCTCGATGACCGTCTCGCCCTCGGCGCAGGCGGCGACGACCGAGATCACCGGGACGAGGTCGGGGATGTCCTTGGCCGAGAGGCGGATGCCGCGCAAGCGGTCGGGGCGGACGGTGATGGAGCCCGACCCGCGCATGATCTTCGCGCCGAAGAGCACGAGCGCCGCGGTGACGGCCCGATCGCCCTGGACCGATTGGGGGGATATGCCCGTGACCGTGAGGGGGGCGGTGCCGAGGGCGCCGGCGCAGAGCCAGAAGGCGGCGTTCGACCAGTCCCCCTCGACCGCGAGGGAGCCCGGGGTGCGGTAGCCTTCCCCTTCGACGATAAACAGGGTCTGCGGCTCCTCGGCCGTGGCGCCGACGAAGGTTCTCGTGCGCACGGAGACGCCGAAGGCCTCAAGGGCGCGCACCGTGAGGGAGACGTAGGGCTGGCTCTCGATGCGCCCGCGCACCAGGATCTCCACGGGCCCGGGCAGAAGCGGGGCGGCGAGCAGGATGCCCGAGATGTACTGCGAGCTCACGTCGCCGGGCAGGATGAAGCGCCCCGGGCGCATCCTGCCGGACGTCGCGAGCGGAAACGCCCCCAGCCCGGTGATGTCGCATCCCGCGGCGACGATCTCTGCCGCCAGCTCCCCCAACGGCCGCTGCCCGAGCCGCTCCGACCCGGTGAACGCTGCGTCGGCGCCGAGGGCGCAGGCGACCGGCAGCATGAAGCGCAGGGTCGAGCCGGACTCGCCGCAATCAAGCACCGCCCCCTTGAGCGCGGCGAGGATGCCCTTCTCGCGGCTCTTGGGGATGGGGAAGATGCGGTAACCGGCATCCGTTCTTACGATGCGGGCGCCGAGTGCCGTGAGGCACCGCACCGTGGCGTCGATGTCGTCGCAGGTCGTCGCGCAGTCAAGCTCGGTCTGGCCGTTGGCGAGGGCGGCGGCGATGATGAGGCGGTGCGCGACCGACTTGGAGGAGATGGCGCGCACCTCGCCGGCGAGGGCGCGGGGCTCGATGGTGGCAATCACGCTTGGGTCAGCTCCTTATTCGAAAGTCCGGCTCGAATCAGGTCGAAGAACTGGTCGAGGGTCACCGTCTGGATGGTGCACGAGGCGACGCCCAGGGGCAGCACGAGGTCGATGGCGTCTCCGTGGCGCTTCTTGTCGTGCCGGGCGGCCTCGATCAGCTCCTCCGCCGCGAAGGGGCACGCGCTCTCGAGGCCGTGTGCGGCGCAGACCGCCGCGATGCGCTCGGCGAGGCCCCGAAGGTCGGCGGGGGCGTCCGCAACCTTGGCGGTCGCGCGCGTGATGGCGACCATGCCCATGGCGACCGATGTGCCGTGCCCGAGTGCGAAGCGCGAGCGCGCCTCGATGGCATGGCCGATGCTGTGGCCGAAGTTCAAAAGCTTGCGCACGCCCGCCTCGCGCTCGTCCTGGATGACGACGTCGCGCTTGATCTCGACGTTGCGCGCGACGATGGCCGCCACGAGCGGGAGGTCGCGCGCGAGGGCGTCGACGGTGATGGGGTGCTCCTCGAGCGCGGCGAGCAGCGCCGCGTCGGCGATGACGGCGTGCTTGATGACCTCGCCGCAGCCGTCGGACAGCTGCTCGGGCGAAAGGGTGCCCAGGCAGCCGACGTCGGCGATCACCGCCCGGGGCTGCCAGAAGGCGCCCGCGAGGTTTTTGCCCTGGGGAAGGTCGACGGCGCACTTTCCGCCCACCGACGAGTCGACCATCGCGAGAAGGCTCGTGGGGACCTGGACGTAGGCGATGCCGCGCAGATAGGTCGCCGCCGCGAAGCCCGCCATGTCGCCCGTGACGCCGCCGCCGAGCGCGACGACGACATCCCCGCGATCGAGTTGATGGTCCGCAAGGTGGCGCAGGATCGCCCCGTAGGTGTCGAGCGTCTTTCGCTCCTCGCCGGCCTCAAAGGTGAAGGTCGTGGTCGCAAAGCCTGCATCGGCCAGGCTCTGCTCCACGATCTGGGCATAGAGGGGGCCGACGTGGGAGTCGGTGACGATGGCGGCACGCCCGCCGCCGACAAGCGGGCGCACGAGGGCGCCCGTCCGCTCCAGAAGGCGCGTGCCGATGTGCACGCGATAGGGGTTCTCGACGGGTACGTCGACGGTCAGCATATCCACGGCAATCAGTCCCTTCGGGTGTCATCGAGCGCGCGCTTGATGCGGTCGCCCTCGGCGAGAAGCGCCCGCAGGCGCTCGTTGTCCCGATCCTCGAGGGCGTCGCGATAGGCGCTGAGCGCGCAGATCAGATGTGTTATCTCCTGCGATAGGTTGCTCGCGTTGTCGATCATGAGCTCGGACCACATGCGCGCGTTCAGATGGGCCACGCGCGTGAGGTCGCGGTAGCTGCCGGCGGAAAAGCCGTGGTGCTCCTGCGCGGTCGGGCTCTTCACGTAGGCGTTGGACACCACGTGCGCGAGCTGGCTCGTGAAGGAGATGACCCGGTCGTGGTCGGCGGGGGTCGTCACGCTGAAGCTGCCGAAACCCGCGGGCCTCAGCAGCTCGAGGGCCCGGTCCAACAGCATCAGCCGCGCGATATCGTCGAGCGCGGGCGGCACGAGCACCATCGGGGCGCCCGCGAACAGGTCCGCGCGCGCGTAGGCGAAGCCCGACATCTCGGTGCCGGCCATGGGGTGCGTCCCCAAAAAGGCGAAGCCCTCCGCGCGCGCGAGCCGGAAGGCGCGCTCGCACACCGCCTCCTTGACGCCCGCGGTGTCGATGACGAGCGGCCCCGCGACGCAGGCCGGAAGGGTCGGGTCGGCCTCGCGGGCCTCCCGCGCCGCGCGGGAGAGCGCCCCGGCGTGCGCCTCGAGCCAGGACACGCAGGCATCGGGGTAGGCGGCGAGCACGATGAGGTCGCATCGGGCGATCGCGGCGTCGTCGAGCTCGCCCTCGACCACCTCGATGCGCGCCGCGTCCAAGGTGGCCTGATCGATATCGGTCGCGCGCACGCGCCAGCCCTGCGCCGCATAGGCCCGCGCGAAGCTGCCGCCGATGAGGCCGAGCCCGACGATGCCCACGGTCGGTCGGCAGCGGTCGCACGCCCCGGCGGGCGCCGTGCCGCGCAGCGAAGCACGCCCGTCCATCATGATTCCCCGACCGCGTCTGCCGAGACGGCCTCGCGGACGATGCGGATGCGCGCCATGAGGTCGCAGAACATATCGGGCGTGAGGGCCTGGGCGCCGTCCGACCAGGCGTGCGCGGGGTCGTCGTGCACTTCGACCTCCAGGCCGTCGGCGCCGGCCGCAACGGCGGCGAGCGCCATGGGCCCGACGTAGCGGGTGTGTCCCGTGGCGTGGCTCGGGTCGGCCACGACGGGGAGGTGGGAGAGCTCGTGCAGGACGGGGACGGCGTTCAGATCGAAGGTGTTGCGCGTGCGCGTCTCAAAGGTGCGGATGCCGCGCTCGCAGAGGATCACGTTGTCGTTGCCCTCGCTCATGATGTATTCGGCCGCCATCAGCAGCTCGTCGATGGTCCCGGCGAGCCCGCGCTTGAGAAGCACCGGGACCCTCGCCTTGCCCACCTCCTTGAGCAGCGGGAAGTTCTGCGCGTTGCGCGCGCCGATCTGCATGACGTCGATGCCGCGCGAGAGGAACTCGTCGATATCGCGCGGGTCCATGATCTCGGTCACGAGGGGGAGGCCCGTCTCGGCGCGGGCCTCGAGCAGCGCGTCGAGCCCGGCGGGGCCCATCCCCTGGTAGGCGTAAGGGGAGGTGCGCGGCTTGTACGCGCCGCCGCGCAGCATGGTCGCCCCGGCCTCCTTTACGCGGCGGGCGATGCGGATGAGGTTGTCGCCCTCCACCGAGCACGGCCCGGCGATGACCTGGAAGTTGCCGCCGCCGAGGGGAACGCCCCCGCAGTCGATGACCGAGTCGGCGGGATGGAACTTGCGGTTCGCCTTCTTGAACGGCTCGGACACGCGCTGGACGCGCTGGACGATATCCATCGACTCCAAGAGGAACGGGTCGATTCTCGTGGTGTCGCCCACAAGGCCGATGATCGTCTCGTTCTCGCCGTGGCTGACGTGCGCCGCAAGGCCCTTCTTCTCGATCCACGACACGAGCTGGGCGACGGCGCTGCCGTCGGCATCTTTCTTCAAAATGGCAATCATAGGGCTCCCTGCGGTCTGGCTCCGTGCGGAATCGTTGGTACATAGTACCGCGTCTTCCTGTGCGTACATAGAGAATTAACTCGGGCGCGGCGCTCTCTTCGATCAGCGCTGGCGCGCGGCGGGGATTTGGGTATAATGGCTTGCAGCTTGTCCCGTTAGCTCAGCTGGATAGAGCGTCTGCCTCCGGAGCAGAAGGCCACAGGTTCGAATCCTGCACGGGACACCCCCAAACGGTACGGGCCCTGCGTCTCACGCGACGCAGGGCCCTTTTTGCCGCCTCGCGGCAGCATGCGCTCTGGCGATGGCCGCTAGGACCGGTCGGCCCCGACGGGCTCGGCGCCGGGCAGCTCCTCGGGGCGCCTGCGGCCGATCCACCAGCGCGTGTCGCGGTCGCTGCCCTCCAGGACGAGCAGGCGCTCGATCCCCGGACGGTTGTCGAGCATGCGCAGGATGCCGTCCGAGGTGAACGCGGCGACCACGTTTCCCTTGAAGGGGAGGCCGCGGCGCATATGGCCGAACTTGACCTTCTGGTCCCTGAAGCGGTGAAAGAAGGCGTCCACGTCCGCCCCCGTCTCGAACCCGAGCATGCGCTGGATGACCTCGCGGGAATCCGAGGCGACCGTGCCGCCGCCGTGCGCGATCAGCCAATCGATGCCGCGCATCATGTTGTCGCGCGCCGCGCTGCCGGCATCGGTGATGATGTAGCGTTCCATGGTTCTCCCTGAACGTCGCGGTTCATGCATTTCTTGATAGTACCCCATGATACGCGCGCGTTGCGTCCGCATGCGGCGCGGGCCGGGTGCGGCAGGCGGAAAAATCCCGCCGACCCCCTGCGCACATTTGGGTATACGAGAACCCGAGTCTATTCCGAGGAGCCGGTATGCCCCAAGAACACGCAACGCCCATAACGGGCCTGTCCGCGGCCGAGGTCGCCGAGCGCGTCGAGCGCGGTCAGGTCAACCTCAACATGGAGCTCAAGACCAAGAGCGTCCGCGAGCTCGTCATCGAGAACCTCTGCACCCTTTTCAACCTCATCAACGTGGTGCTCGCCGCGCTCGTCATCGCCGCCGGCTCGTGGAAGAACCTCTCGTTCCTCGCGATCGTCGTGCTGAACACCGGTATCGGCATCGTGCAGGCGCTGCGCTCCAAGCGCATGGTCGACAAGCTCACGCTGCTCGCCACCAAGAAGGCCCGCGTCGTCCGCGACGGCGAGGAGGTCGAGCTCGATCTCGAGGAGATCGTCCTCGACGACATCGTGAAGATCGGCCGCGGCGATCAGATCCCGGCCGACGCCGTCGTCATAAAGGGCTCGGCCCAGGTGAACGAGAGCCTGCTCACCGGGGAGAGCGACCTCATACGCAAGGACCCGGGCGCCATGCTCATGAGCGGGAGCTTCCTCGACTCCGGGCTCGTGTACGCGCGCGTCGTCCACGTCGGCGCCGACAACTACGTCTCGCGCATCAACAACGAGGCGAAGTACGTCAAGAAGGTCAATTCCGAGATCATGCGCGCCCTGAACGCGATCGTGCGCTTCGCGAGCGTCATCATGGTCCCCCTGGGGCTCGCCCTGTTCTACGCGAGCGTGCGCGAGAGCTTCGAGGCGTGGGCCGCGGCATCGGGCGCGTCGTCGACCGGCTTTGTCGACTGGCTCCTTGCGGCGGAGGTTTCCGGCGCGCAGGTGAGCGCCGCCGTCCTCTCCACGGTCGGAGCGCTCCTCGGCATGATCCCGCAGGGGCTCGTGCTGCTCACCTCCTCGGTGCTCGCGATCGCGACGATACGCCTGGCGCGGCGCAAGGTGCTCGCCCAGCAGCTCTACTGCATCGAGACCCTTGCGCGGGTAGACGTGCTCTGCCTCGACAAGACCGGCACGATCACCTCGGGGCGCATGGAGGTGGAGGGGACCTACCCCCTGGCGGTCGCCGCGGGCCCCGGCGAGGCGCTCCGCGGCGTTCCCGACACGGTGCCCGCCCTCGACTTCGCGCTCGCCAACATCGCGCGCGCCTCGGCAGAAGATGCCAACGAGACGGCGAAGGCGCTCCTCGCGTATTACGCGCTCCCCGAGAACGCCGTGCCCGAGGCCGAGCTCGTCCGCGCCATCCCGTTCTCGTCCGCCAAGAAATGGAGCGGCGCGTCCTTCACCTGCGGGTCCTTTGTCATGGGTGCCGCGCAGTTCGTTCTTGCGCCCGACGCCTACGCCGAGATCTCCGCCGAGGTGTCGCGCCTCGCCTCGACGTGCCGCGTGCTCGTCGTCGCGGCGGTGGAGGGCTTCGACGCCGACGGCGACATGCGCGGCCGCGCGACGCCCCTGGGGCTCGTGACCATCCGCGACGAGATCCGCGCCTCGGCGGCCGAGACCATCGGCTACTTCGTCGAGCAGGGCGTGACCCTGAACGTCATCTCCGGCGACGACCCGCGGACCGTCTCTTCGATCGCGCAGGTGGTGGGCATCCCGGACGCCGGGGCGTACGTGGACGCCACCACGCTCGACACGCCCGCGAAGGTGGACGCCGCCGTCGATCGCTACCATGTCTTCGGCCGCGTGACCCCCATGCAGAAGCGCGAGCTCGTCCAGGCCCTCCAGCGCCGCGGGCACACCGTCGCCATGACGGGAGACGGCGTGAACGACGTCCTCGCCCTCAAGGAGGCCGACTGCTCGGTGGCCATGGCGGCGGGATCGGACGCGGCCCGCAACGTGGCCGAGATCGTGCTCGTGGAGAACGACTTCGCGGCCATGCCCGCCGTGGTCGCCGAGGGCCGGCGCTCCATCAACAACCTCCAGCGCTCGGCCGCCCTCTTCCTGACCAAGACGCTCTTCTCCATGGGGCTCGCCGCCATCTGCATCGCGTTTCCGCCCTATCCCTTCCAGCCCATTCAGATGACCCTCATCAATTTCTTCTGCATCGGTTACCCCGGCTTTGTGCTCGGCCTTGAGGCGAATCGCGCCCGTGTGGAGGGGATTTTCCTCACCAACGTCGTTAAGCGGGCGCTGCCGGCGGCGCTCGGCGTGCTTGTAGGCGCCTGCCTCAACATGGCGCTCTGCTCGTTCGCCGAGCTTTCCGCCGCCACGCTCTCCACCATGTGCCTCGTCACGACGAGCGCGGTCGGCTGCTGTCTTATCGCCCGCATCTCCTGGCCGTTCACGCCCCTGCGCATCGCACTTTTTATCTCGATCGTCGTGGGACTCGCTGTCGGCATCCTCGGCTTCGCCGATTTCTTCTCCATCGCGCGGCTCTCGCTGGGAATGGCTGTCGAGCTCGTCGTGGTGAGCCTCCTCTCCTGCGCGCTCTTCTTTGCGCTCGCGCGGGCGATGGACCGGCTCCAGCCGAGGCGTACGCACTCCGCATCGGGTTTCGGGCGCGGTGTCCAGGTGAAGATGGGCCGCTCGGGCATGCGGAGCGTGCGCTCGACGCGCTCGGCGCTCCGTCGCTTCTGGTGGCGCTCGCGCGACCGATTCAACCGATATGTCACGGAACATCGGCACGAAGATGCCGCTGCGGCAGACCATGCGTTCCGCGCGGAGGGCTCGGCGCCCAAGCTTCCCGTCGGCGCGGTTGCGCCCCATCGTTCTCGAGTCGCCGAGCAGGCGGATGGCGCCGAGGGGGCGGACGGGAAGCGCGAGCACATGATTTCGAGCGATGCTTCGGACCATGGGGGACAGGAGGCCGGCGCGGCATCCTCCAGGCCGCGCAAGACGGCGAAGCACACCAAGTCGGGCTTCTCGTCGGTCACCAAGTCATCTCACGGCATCCACATCACTATGCCGGCGCGCAAAAAGCGCTGAGCGGGATGCCCGTACGGCGCAGGTAACCGAGCGTGCCGCCGGACTCAGCCGCCGCGGCGCTCTCGCGGCCGGTGAGCATTATGAGCGATGCGGCATGGCGACAGGTGCCCGCGGCGGTGGGTATGAACGAAGCCGCCCGTCTGCTCCAAAGCTATGCCACCGATGCGGGGCTCACACCGCTTGCCTCGGAGTGGTGGCACTTCAACGATCTCGCGAGCGCCTCTGGTGTGGACGACAGCTATACCGGGCGGTTCACGCTGGCCGCCAATGTGGGCGTGGCCCCGTAGGCGGGAAGGGGAGCGGGCGCCTCCTCCCGTAGGGAGTCGTATCTTGCAACGGAATATTTCATAAGGAAGCGGTAAGGACGTGTTACGGATCTGCCATCTTGGACTCGCCGGGCGGCGTGTCCGCACGACGGGGTAGGATGGAGGGACCATGTTCGTCCCGACGACTGGAGTCCCCATGGAGCCCATCGCCTCGCACCTCCCCTTTGAGCGCACCCTCACCGTGGGTGGACGCTCGTTCCGCTATGCTTCGCTCGATGCCCTTCCCGAGTCGCGGCGGCTGCCCGTCTGCCTCAAGATTCTGCTAGAGAACGTCATCCGCCGCGCGCCGAGCGAAGATGAAGCGCGCAGGCGCGCGCAGACGGTTATCGAGGCGGGCCTTGCGGGCCGGGCGGGCGCCGAGATCGAATTCATGCCGGCGCGCGTGCTCTTTCAGGACTTCACCGGTGTCCCGGTGTTCTGCGACTTCGCGGCCATGCGCGACGCCGCCGCCGAGCGCGGGGAGGATCCCGCGAAGGTGAACCCGCTCATACCCTGCACGCTCGTTATCGACCATTCCGTCACGGCCGATGTGGTGAGCTGCCCCGAGGCCGCGCAAGAGAACGCCCGGATCGAGGCAGAGCGCAACGCCGAGCGGTTCGCCTTTCTCAAGTGGGCTGCCGAGAGCTTCGACAACGTCGAGATCGTGCCGCCGGGCGTGGGCATCTGCCATCAGCTGAATGTCGAGCGCTTCTGCCGCGTTGCATGGACGGACGCCGCCGACGCCAGCGCGCCGCTCGTATACTTCGACACGCTCGTGGGCACTGACTCGCACACCCCTACCGCCAACGGTCTCGGCGTGCTCGGGTGGGGCGTCGGCGGCATCGAGGCAGAGGCGGCAGCGCTCGGGCAGCCCGTCACGATGACGGTGCCCCCTGTGGTGGGGGTGCGGCTGACGGGCGCGCTTCGCTCCGGGACGAGCGGTATGGACGTCGCCCTCGCCTTTGCCGAGCGCCTGCGCAAGGAAGGCGTCGTCGGATGCCTCCTGGAGGTAACCGGACCGGGCGCGGAGACCCTCAGCGTGACGCAGCGCACGACGATCGCCAACATGACGCCCGAATATGGTGCCACCGCCACGTTCTTCCCCGCTGACGACGCCACGTTTGCGCAGCTCGAGTGCTTCGGCAGGAGCCCGGAGGAGGTAGAGCTCGTGCGAGCCTACCTTGCCGCCCAGGGCATGCTCGACGCAGACGACGGCATCGTGTACCAGCGAATCATCGAGATCGACCTGAGCGGGGTCGAACCCTCGCTCGCCGGCCCGTCGCGCCCGCACGACCGTGTGCCGATCTCCCGGTTGCGGGAGCGGTTTCGCGGGGCGCTCGCAGACGCCGGGCGCGAGCCGGGGGCGGCCTTCATCACTTCTCTCGACGGCATGCCGTGCGAGGTGCGCCACGGCGCCATCGCCATCGCTGCGGTCACGAGCTGCACGACGGCAACCGACCCGGCCATGATGGTCGCCGCCGGGCTGGTCGCGCGGCGCGCCGCAGATCTCGGGTGCACGGTTCCTCCCTGGGTCAAGACGGTCTTCGCGCCGGGCTCGCATGCAACGACGGCGCTCCTCGCCCGATTGGGGCTCATCGAACCGCTCGCGGAGCTCGGTTTCGCCGTGTGCGGGTGGGGTTGCATGAGCTGCATCGGCAACTCCGGCCCCGTCTTCCCCGGTATGGAGGCCATAGCGGGGGAGTGCGAGCTCACGAGCGTGCTTTCGGGCAACCGCAACTTCGAGGGGCGCATCTCGCCGCACGTCGCCCAGAACTACCTCTGCGCGCCCGCCCTCGTCATCGCCTACGCACTCGCCGGCACGATGGATATCGACCTCTCGCGGCAGGCCCTGTGCGACGGCGCTACCGGACCCGTGTACCTCAGCGATCTTCTGCCCTCCGACGAGGAGGTGGTAGACGCCTTGGCGCGCGCCGACCTTGCAGACGTCTACGCGCGCACCGCTCGGGAGCCCATGTGCGGCTCCTCTCGTTGGCAAGCGCTCGCCGCCCCAGAGGGGGCGGCGTATCGCTGGGACCCGGCGTCGACCTACGTGCGGCGGCCGACGTTTCTCGATGGGCGGCGCGCGGACCCCGTCTTCTCCGTCGAAGGTGCGCGGGCCCTGGTGTATCTCGGGGACTTCGTGACGACCGATCACATCTCGCCCGCCGGAGCCATCGCTCCGGACGGGCCGGCGGCGCGCTACCTGAGGGAGAACGGAGTGGACGACGCATCGTTCAACTCGTTCGGCGCGAGGCGCGGCAACCATGAGGTCATGATGCGCGGTACCTTCGCCAACGTGCGCCTCGACAACCGTCTTGCCGCCGGAAGGCGCGGCGGCTGGACGCTCGATCCGGTGACGGGCGATATCACCTCGGTCTTCGATGCGGCGATGTCCGCGCGCGATGCGGGCATCCCGCTCATCGTGCTCGCCGGCAAGATGTACGGCTCGGGCTCCTCGCGCGACTGGGCCGCGAAGGGCCCCCAGCTCCTGGGCGTGCGCGCCGTCATCGCCGAGAGCTTCGAGCGCATCCACCGTTCCAACCTGATCGGCATGGGCATCGTTCCGCTCGCCTTCAAGCCCGGTGACACGGCGCCGGCGCTCGGGCTTGTGGGCGACGAGTCGTTTAGCATCGAGCCCATCGACCTCTGCTCCCTGGGTCAACGACCGGTTGAGACGCGGGTGGTCGCGTGCGGGCCCGATGGGCGCCGCGTGGACTTTTTGGTAGACGTTCGTGTGGATACGCCGGCAGAGGGCGCCTATCTCGCCGCAGGTGGTATCCTGCCCTTTGTACTCGATAACGTGCTCGCTTAGGGGGCGCGCCAACCCGGAAGAGAGGATCCGTTGATCTGCCCGCAATGCCATAAGACCGTTCCCGCCGACGCGACCGTCTGCCCGCACTGCAGCGCCTATCTCGGGTCCTCTGCCGCCGCATCGTCGCGCGAGTTCATATTCTGCGAGGGTTGCGGCGCGCGCCTGTCCGCCAAGGACCGCACTTGTCCTAAGTGCGGCCGCCCCGCTCCGGGCATCCTCTCGACGGAGGCCTCCGCGACCGATCTCGCCGCGGGGCGAACGGCGAGCTTCCCCAAGCTCACCGACGACGCCGTGCGCACCCGCGCCGCGGGACCAACGGCCGCCGAGGTCCTCGACGTGAGCCTCGACCCCTCCGCCACCCATGTGCTCACCATCCCCGATGCGGCGGATGAGAAGCCGGCGCGCGGGGGGGAGGACCCCTACCATCGCAAGAAGCACCCGGTGGGCAAGATCGCCGCCGCGCTCATGGCGATCCTCCTTGTCGGTGCCTGCGCCTACGTCGTGGTGGCGGACCCCTTCGGCATCATGCCCGGGATCTACGCCGAGGTCGAGCGCCAGGCCGCCGAGATGTTTCCCTCGCGCCAGGGCACGCAGGAGGTCGAGGCGCCGGAGGAGGATTCCTCCGATGACGCTTCCGTGCCCGAGGTGAGCGACACCACCGTCCTTACCGGGGATGCCGCATACGAGAGGCTGACGGCGCTCTACGATGAGGTCGGCGCCTACCAGGACCCCCTCTCGACGGTCGTCGACGAGTACAACGGCGGCTTCTTGCTCTCCGATCTCAGCGCCCGCCAATCCGCATCCGAGGGCGCCTATACCCTGCGCGACGCGGTCCAGGCCACCATCGATGCCATCGACGAGGTCAAGCTCGAGCAGGATTCCCCGTACGCCGAGGACCTCGACCATATCCGCCAGCTCGCAACGTGGATGTACAACCGCGTCGACGTGCTCTGCGCATCATGGGACATCTCGCTCGCGGTCCCCGAGGGCGAGAGCGTGAGCAGCCATCGCGACGAGATAACGCAGCCGCTTCGCGACGCGCTCAACGCCCAGGGGCAGAACGAGGACCTCGTTCAGTTTGAGGCAAACTACAGCGCGTGGCGGCCGACGCGCGAGTAGCAGCGCGCCCGTGGACGCGGCCTGCCGACCGCTTGGCGCGCGTCTCATGGTTCAGGACTCGTAATCTTGGTAAAATAGCAGGGTTCCGAATGTTGTTGAGGAAGGATCGCGCATGTTCGGTTTTATGCCAGATCTCTATACGCCCTCGTATCAGGTCGTGGGCGATGAGGAGGCCGTGATCGAGACCTCCCAGGGCACGATTCGCGTCAAGCTCGATGGCGCCGGCGCGCCCCTGCACGTCGCAAACTTCTGCGAGCTTGCCGAGGCCGGCTTTTACGATGGGCTGAAGTTCCACCGCTACGTGCCCGGCTTCGTCATCCAGGGCGGATGCCCCAACACGCGCGACATGTCGCGCGAGGACGTGGCCGCCGGCAAGGTGGGCCCCGACGGTCGGCCCGGTACGGGCGGCCCGGGGTACCGCATCAAGGCGGAGTTCGCCACCAACCCGCGCAACAGCCACGTCGACGGCGCGCTCGCCATGGCGCGCTCGCAGCATCCCGATTCCGCCGGCTCGCAGTTCTATTTCTGCCTCGGCCCCCAGCACAACCTCGATGCGGGCTACACCGTGTTCGGCACCACGATCGAGGGCCTCGAGGTCGAGCGCGCGCTGCGCGCCGGCGATGAGATCGTCCACATCCAGATCGTCCATGAATCCAGGGGTGAGTAGCATGAATGCACAGTATCTCGAGCAGGCGCGCGCGGCGTACCGCGCCGGTGACTTCTCCGGTGCCGCTCAGATGTTCGCGGCGGCGAAGGATGCGACCGAGATCGCCGGAGAGGTCGATCACCTGCGCGGCAACTCTCTGATGAAGCTCGGTCTGTGGGCAGACGCCGCACGAGCCTACGAGCTCGCCCTTGCCGATACGTCCTATGGCAAGCGCGGCGCCCTGCACACCAACCTCGGTAAGGCCTACGCCGCCGCGGGAGATTACGCGCGCGCCGCTGACAGCTTCCGCGAGGCGGTGCGCGATACCGCCTACGCCACACCGTACAAAGCCTATATGGGCCTTGGCGGCGCCCTTGTCGCCCAAGGCAACATCGTAGAGGCGGGAACGGCCTACCGTCAGGCTGCCATCGACGCCGCGAACCCGGCGCCCGCGCAGGCGCTCTCTGACCTCGCGGGCTGCTTCATCAAGCTCGGTCGACCGGGCGACGCCGTCGAGACCTATCGCACGGCCCTCGACTTCGCTACGCCGCGCGACGACACGCGCGCCATCAACGCGGGTCTCGGGCAGGCGCTCATCGCCCAGAACCGCGCGGCAGACGCGGTCGACGCGTTCAACCAGGCGACGTCTGACGGCATCTACCAGCTCACGCCCGAGCAGCAGCAGGACTATCAGCACGCGCTCGATGCGATGGATGCGCTGAGCGCGCAGCGCGCCATGGCGCCCACCGGCCAGGTCGCCCCGGGCCCCGTGGACCCGCTCGACCCGCTCGGCAAGTCCGGTGCCTTCATGCCCGATCCGTCTGACACCGGTTTCTTCACCATGAGCGAGTCGGAGCTCATCCAGCAAGACCGCGAGCACATGAAGGTTCGCCGCAAGAAGCGCCATACCGGCCTCAAGGTCTTCCTCGTCATTCTCATCCTCCTCATCATCGCGGCGGGTGCCCTCGGATTCGCCTATACGCGCGGTCTGGGATTCCCCTCGCAGCAGGATGCGCTCACCGGGCTCTTCAACGCGGTTACCGATGGTAGCGATACCAGCTCCTACCTGGCGCCGAACCTCGATGAGAGCGCCCGCTCGCTCATCGAGTCCACGGTGCCGGAGGGGGCAACCCCCACTATCACCGCGATGGATCAGAGCATGACGACCTCTACCGCCGAGGTCGAGGTCGAGCTTTCGCTCGGCGGCGTGCAGACCTACACTGCGAGCTTCGTCCGCTCGTCCAACTACATCGGCTGGACGGTCTCCGCGCTCGAGATCGATTTCACGGCCTCCGACGAAGCGGGTGCGACCGGTGAGGGCGCCTCGACGGATGCCGACGGCGCAACTGCTGGCACGACGGGCGACGCCGCGGACACGGCAACGGATGCGGGTGCGAGCAATACCGCTGCCTAGTATGGGTATTTTGAAGTCATGGGCGCCGGCGCGGGGACGTGCGGGCGCCCTTGCTCTACACTAGCGAAAGGGCTCCCTTACGCGGAGCTCAGGCATCTCTACCATCTTCGACAAGGGAGACACCTTGTTTTCTCTGACGGACATGCTATTCGGCCAGTATGCCGGCGACCTCGCGATCGACCTCGGCACGGCCAACACGCTCGTCTCGGTGCGCGGCAAGGGCATCGTCATCCGCGAGCCCTCCGTCGTCGCCATCGATAAGAACGACGAGCGCATCTTGGCCGTGGGCATCGAGGCGAAGCGCATGCTCGGTCGCACGCCCGGCAACATCGTCGCCGTGCGCCCCCTGAAAGACGGCGTCATCGCCGACTTCGACGTGACCGAGGCGATGCTTCGCTACTTCATCGACAAGGCGAGCGAGAAGCGCTACCCGTGGACGCCGCGCCCGCGCGTCGTCGTCTGCGTCCCCTCCGGCGTGACGTCGGTCGAGAAGCGCGCCGTCTTCGAGGCCACCATCTCCGCCGGTGCCCGCCAGGCCTACCTCATCGAGGAGCCCATGGCAGCCGCCATCGGCGCCGACCTGCCCGTGGAGGAGCCCACGGGGTCCATGGTCATCGACATCGGCGGCGGTACCACCGAGGTCGCCGTCATCGCGATGGGAGGCATCGTGGTGTCGCGCTCTATCCGCACCGCGGGCGACGAGTTCGACCAGGCGATCCTCACGCATGTGCGCGATGCGTACAACCTCGCCATCGGCGAGCGCACCGCCGAGGACATCAAGATCAAGGTCGGCTCTGCCGTACCGCTCAAAGACGAGCTCGATGTGGAGGTCAACGGCCGCGACGTCATCTCGGGCCTGCCCAAGACCGTGCGCATCGAGAGCGAGGAGATCCGCCGCGCGCTCCAGAAGCCGCTCGACGAGATGACCAAGGCCGTAAAAGACGCGCTGGACGCGACGCCGCCCGATCTCGCCTCGGATCTTATGTACTACGGCATCCTGCTCACGGGCGGCGGCGCCCTTCTGCGCGGGCTCGACGTCCGCCTCCGCGATGAGACGGGTGTCGCTGTCAACGTGAGCCCCACGGCGCTCGACAACGTCGTCAACGGCTGCGCGCGCGTGCTCGAGGCCAACGCCTTCGACGGCGGGTTCGTGCAGAGCAACGCGTAACATCGTTTTGAGGAGGGCCTAGCTCTTGCCGAGACATCAGGGCTATGCGAACAATCTGAATCCTCGACGGCAATCAACGGGTCTGCGCCCGTTGATTGTTGTCTGTTTGGCGTCCCTCTTGCTCCTCACGTTCTATCTCCGCGAGGGCGAGACCGGTCCCATCCACAGCGTCCGCGGCGGCGTGTCGGTCATAACGACGCCGGTGCGCCTTCTGGGGAGCGCGGTTTCCGCCCCCTTCAACGCGCTGGGCAACGTCATGGGCAACCTCACCGCTTCGCGCGAGACGCTTGAGGAGCTCGAGCGCACCAACGAGGAGCTGACGGCCCGGGTGGCCGAGCTCTCAGAGGCCGAGGCCACCGCCGAGCGCCTCCAGGGCCTGCTCGACCTGCAATCCACCTACAACCTGCAGTCCACGGCGGCCCGCATCGTCGGACAGTCGAGTGACGCGTGGACAGATACGGTCACGATCGACAAGGGGTCGCTCGACGGCCTCGCGGTGAACATGCCCGTCACCAACGCGGCGGGGGTCATCGGTCAGATCATAGAGGTCGGCCCCAACTCGGCAACGGTACGTCTCGTCACCGACGAGCAGTCGGGCGTGTCTGCCATGATCCAGGACACGCGCGCCCAGGGTATGGTGCAGGGTCAGGCCGACGGCACCCTGCGCATGCTGTACGTTTCCGTCGATGCCGACGTGCAGGAGGGCGACATCATCATCACCTCGGGCCTCGGCGGCGTCTTCCCCAAGGGGCTTCCGCTCGGCACCGTCGCCTCGGTGACGAAGAGCTCGAATGATGTCTACTACACCATCATCGTCAACCCTGCGTCCCGCACGGAGAACAACGAGGAGGTCCTCGTCATCACCTCGCTCACCGAGGAGCAGGTCGCGACGGATGAGGACGTCGCGTCCGCCAACGCGACGCCCCAGGGCCAGGCGCGCGACGCCGCCGCATCCTCAGATGATGATGCGTCCGCCACCGATGGCTCCGAGGGAGGGGAGAGCTGATATGCCGGTCGATTATCGTGATGCTGGTCGGGGGCGCAGCCCCCTCATCATATGCGGCCTCGTTGCCTTCGTGCTGCAGGTCGCCCTGGGGTCTCAGATCTCGTTTTTCGGCGGATGCCTCAATTTCATGGCTGCCTTTGCCTGCGCAGCCGCCCTGCAGGGCGATAGCGGGGCGGCCGCCATCACCGGTTTCGTCGCCGGACTCGCCTATGATCTTTCCGCGACGGTGCCCGTGGGCCTGATGGCCCTGGTGCTCGCCATCGGCTCGTACGTGGTCGCGGGGCTCAGCGCGGGGCTAGGCGGCGGCTTCTCCGGGCGCAGCTTCCAGTTTCTTGCCATAGCCCTCGTCATCGAGATGCTCGTCTACAGCATCGCCCTCGTCCTCGTGGGCGTCGAGGGCGATATCCTCATCGCGCTCGGCAGCCATGGTCTCATGACCGCCCTCATCTCGCTCGTCCCCGGCGCCGTCTTCCTCGTGCTGCTCGGCAACGCGGGCGGGTCCGGGCGCGGGTTCAGCGCTCGCGGTCGCGGCACGCGCTACAAGGGAATCCGGTAACGTCCTATGGATGCACAGCTTATCGTTCTCATCGCCGGTCTGGTGCTCTTAGCCGCTATCGTGGGGTCGCTCATCTTCTTGCGCGGCTACTCGGGCAAGTACACCTATGACACCAAGGACGGGACGCGGCCCCGGGCGTCGGAGGGGGAGGGAAACACCCTCGGTGTGACGTTCAAGGGCCGGTTCCGCTTGCTCACGCTCGGTATCGGCGCGATGCTCTCCGCGCTGGTCGCCCGCCTGTGGAGCATGCAGATGGTGAGCTCGGATTACTATGAGTCGCTCTCCACGCAGAACCAGACGCGCACCGTGATGACGAGCGCCCCGCGCGGGCGCATCCTCGACCGAAACGGGGTCGCCCTGGTGACGAACCGCCCCTCCCTCGCGGTCACCGCCTATCGCGACCTCGCCGACGACACCGTACTCGTGCGCCATCTTTCTAACGTGCTCGGCATACCCTATGTCGCGGCGCTACGCAACATCCAGGATAATACCGAGGGCGCGCAGGCGCGCCACACGATCGCCTCGGACGTGCGCCGCTCCACCATCGCCTACGTGCAGGAGCACGCGGCCGATTTCGCGGGGGTGCTCGTCGACGAGCGCACCGAGCGGCAGTACCCGTACGGCACGCTCGCGGCGCATGTGCTCGGTTACACGGGCACGGTTACCCAGGAGCAGCTCCAGGCTCAGGAGGAGGCCGGGGACGACGACCCAAACCGGATAACCTACTCGTCTGGCGACGTCGTGGGCCAGGCGGGCGTGGAGTACGAGTACGAATCGCTCCTCCAGGGCATCAAGGGCGAGCAGGTCGTGACCGTCGATGCTACGGGCAACGTCACGGGTCAGAATTCCTCGGTCGAGCCGCGCGCCGGATCGGATATCCGCCTCACGCTCGACCTCACGATCCAGAAGGCCTGCGAAGACGGCCTCGCGCACGCCATCGAGATAGCGAAGAACTCGGGGTATGAGAACGCGGGCGCGGGCGCCTGCGTCTGCCTCGACTGCACCAACGGCGACATCTTGGGGATGGCGAGCCTGCCGACGTTCGACCCGAGCGTATTCGTGGGCGGCGTGTCCTCGGAGGTGTGGAGCGAGCTCAACAGCGAAGAGAGCGGGACCCCGCTGCTCAACCGCGCCATAAACGGTCAGTACATGTCCGCCTCCACCATCAAGGTGCTCTCTGCGCTCGCCGGTCTGGAATACGGTATCTACTCCTCGTCCCGTACGACGGTGTGCACCGGTTTCTGGACGGGCAACGGCGAGGCGAACGGCAAGAAATGCTGGCTCGAGACCGGTCACGGCACCATGAACCTGCGCTCGGGCATCGCGAACTCATGCGACCCGGTGTTCTACGACATCGGACGCGATTTCTTTTACAACGATGCCAACCCCGAGGGTCTGCAGGAGATGTTCCGGCGCTGGGGCCTGGGCTCTGTGACGGGCGTCGACCTGCCGAGCGAGGCCGAAGGGCGCGTGCCGGATGCCGCCTGGAAGGAGTCGTATTTCTCCGATTGGCCGGCGGATCAGCGTGCATGGAACGCGGGCGATATGACCAACATCGCCATCGGTCAGGGCGACATCTTGGTGACGCCCCTGCAGATGGCCTGCGTGTACGCTGGCGTCGCCATGGGCGGCGTGGAGTACACCCCGCACATCTTCTACTCGGCCGTCGGCCGCGACGGCGAGGGGGATGCCTACCGCTACAACGGCACGGGCTCGAAGGAGCGGCTGACCGCGCACATCAATTCGGAGGAGGACCTGGCGCTCGTCCGCGGCGGCATCCACGACGTCATCTACACGACCGACACGTCGTTGGCCTCGCACTTCACCAACCTGCCCGTCGAGGTGTACGGCAAGTCCGGAACGGGCGAGCGAACCGATGAGGACGAGTACGCATGGTTCTGCGCGTACGCACCCGCCGATGACCCCAAATACGTCGTCGCCGCGGTGCTCGAGCAGGGCGGCGGCGGTTCGGCAACCGCTTCTCGCTGCATCCGAGATGTCCTGGGCGCCATCTACCAGACGCCCGACACCTCGTCCGACTCCGGCAACAGCGCGGTCCGTTAGGAGGTGGGATCTATGTCACAAGCTTCGCAGTCTCGCACCAAAAACACGTTGAACCGCGTCAACAGGAGCCGTAGCGCCGCGCAGGGCGGCTGGCGCTCGTCGGTCCATATGGGGGTTCTTGCCGCCTGGGTCTGCCTCATGGCGTTCGGCGCCCTCGTCGTCTGGTCCGCATCGCTCACCATAGCCGACGCATCCATCTCGCGTCATCTGCTGGGTATCGGTCTCGGTGTCGCCTGCGCCATCGTCATCTGGCGGAGCGACCTGCGCGAGCTCGCCAACATCTCGACAGCGCTGCTCGTCATCGATATCGTCTGCATCTTCCTGCCGTATGTCCCCGGTCTCTCCTATAACGCGAAAGGCATGACGGGCTGGATCCGTTTCCCCCTCATAGGCCTTACGTTTCAGCCCGTCGAGATCGTCAAGCTCATCACCGTGTTCTTCATGTCGTCGCTCGGCGCGCAGTACAACGGGCGCATCGATACCGTGCGCGACTACCTCAAGCTCTGCGGCATGCTCGCCATCCCGTTCGTGTGCATCATCATCCAGGGCGACCTCGGCAGCTCGCTGGTCGTGTTCTTCGCCGGTGCCGTCGTCATCATGATGAGCGGGGCGCGCAAGGAATGGGTGCTCTCGACCATCGCGGTCATCATCGGACTCGTGTCGCTCATCCTCGCCACCGACTCGATCATCGACGGTATGCTGGGGGACAGCGCGTCGCTCATCAAGCAGTACCAGATGAACCGCCTGCTGGTGTTCATGGACCCGACCTCGAGCGATTCCGACGAGGCCTACAACCTTCTGCAGTCGCTCATCGCCGTCGGGTCGGGCGGTTTCTTCGGCAAGGGCATCGGCAACGCCACACAATCGGGATCGGGCTTTTTGCCCGAGGCGCATACCGACTTCGTGTTCGCCCTGCTCTCCGAGACGTTCGGTTTCGCCGGCGCGCTCCTTCTGCTCGTGCTCTTCGGCATCCTCATGCTCTCGACCGTCCGCGTCGCCATCAAGAGCGACAACCTGTTTTTGCGGCTCGTGTGCGTCGGCATCGTCGGCATGTGGATGTTTCAGATTTTCGAGAACATTGGCATGTGCATCGGTCTCATGCCCATCACGGGCATCCCGCTGCCGTTCATCAGCTTCGGCTCGTCATCGATGATCGCGCAGTGCTGCGCGATCGGTATCGTACAGTCCATCTGGCGCTGTCGCACCAAGTCTGCGTAGCGCTTTCGCCTAGGTCAAGGGGAGTGAGATGAAGATTCCTTGGGAGCAGCTTCCGCTCAACGGATTCATGAACGCCTTCAAGCTCGGTATGGACGCCACGCTTGAGTCGGATACGCCGGTGCGCGTCGCCGTGTACGTCGACGCGACGGCGCCCGGGCGCATCGTGGCCTGCGTGCGCGAGGCGTTTGTGCCCCAGACCACCTCGGCGCTCGTGCGCGTGGAGCGCTTGGCGGCAGAGCCCGTGCCCCCTAAGGCCGATACCGACGTCGTGCTGGTCCTGACCTCAGGCTCGCCGATCCTGGAGGATGCTGTGCAGCGCCTCGTCATCTCCGGCGCGCCCGTGTGCGTCATCGCGGAGTCGAGCGTGGAGGTGCCCTTCATCGAGGCGGATACCCCGCTTCTGGGGCTCGTCGCCGCGAGCGACGACGATCATCTGAAAGACGCCCTCGCCCGCTGGATCCTCGAGCGCACCGAGAAGGACGCCGCTTTTGCCGCGAACTTCCCCTTCATGCGCGAGGCGGCGGCGAACCGCATCGTCACCACGACGGCCCTCGCGAACCTCGCAACCGGCGTCCTCGTCTTCATGCCCGGCTCAAACTTCCCCGTCATGACGTTCGCCGAGGTGGGAATGGCGCTCAAGCTCGCCTCCACCTACGGTTACCGCCTCCGCCCGGAGCGCGGGTACGAGATCGCCGCGGTGGTGGCGAGCGGCCTCATGCTGCGGTCCCTCTCACGCGCCGTATGTGGCCAGGTTCCGCGCCTCGCCTTCATCGTCAAGGGCCTCATCGGCGGCTTCGGTACATACGGCATGGGTATGGCGCTCGCGGCCTGGTACGCCCACGACGTCGACTACGGCGCGCTGAACGAGCGCGTCCAGACGGCCGTCTCCTCCGTGCGCGCCGCCGCCGACCGGGTAGGGGAGCGCGTCTCCGCCTCGGACGGCCCGCTTGCCGCCGCGTCCCAGGGGAGGTAGCAGTGCGCGTACCCTATGAGAACCGGTTCACCGAGATCGAGCCCCTGCTCGCCCATGTCGAGAAACCGAGCCGCTACCTCGACCACGAGTGGGGGACCCTCTCCCATGAGGACGCCGCGTACCGCGCCTGCCTCATCTATCCGGATACCTACGAGGTCGGCCTGCCCAATCAGGGAATCGCCATCCTCTACGCCGCCCTCAACCGGACGCCCGGCATCTCCTGCGAGCGCGGGTATCTTCCCTGGATCGACATGGCGGACGCCATGCGCGCCGCCGGCGTGCCGCTGCTCTCGCTTGAGGGCGCGGCGCCGGTTGCGTCGTTCGACATCGTCGGCTTCCATATCCCGCACGAGATGGCGGTCACCAACTTTGTCGAGGCGCTCGACCTGGCGGGGATACCGCTTTTTGCCGAGGACCGCGGCGAGGACGACCCGATCGTCATCGCCGGCGGGCCCTCCGTCTACAACCCCGAGCCGTATTGCGCGTTCTTCGACGCCCTCCTCATCGGCGAGGGAGAGGAATCCATCGTAGAGGTGTGCGAGCGCCATCGGGCGCTGCGCGACGCGGGGGCGTCGCGCGCCGAGACGCTGCGCGCTCTTGCCGATGTCCCTGGTACGTACGTGCCGTCGCTCTACGAGGTGCGCTATGACGAGCCCTGCACGCGGTGGGGCTATACCGTTCCCCGTGAGGGCGCGGACGTGCCGCCCGTCGTCTACAAGCGCGTGGCGAGAGATTTCGGTGCGACCGACCCCTTGGCGCAGTCCATCGTTCCCTACACCGAGCTCGTGCACGACCGCCTCTCGGTGGAAGTTCTTCGCGGCTGCGCACGCGGGTGCCGCTTCTGCCAGGCCGGCATCACCTACCGTCCCGTGCGCGAGCGCTCCGCCGACCAGATCGTGTCCTCGGTGGTGCAGGGGCTCGCGCGCACCGGGTACGACGAGGTCTCGCTCACCTCGCTCTCCACGACGGATCACTCCTGCGTCAAGGAGGTGCTCACGCGCCTGAACCGCAGGCTCGAGGGCACCGGCACCAAGGTGTCCGTCCCCTCGCAGCGGCTCGACTCGTTTGGCGTCGAGATGGCGCTCGCCGTCGCCGGCGAGAAGAAGGGCGGCCTCACGTTTGCGCCCGAGGCGGGCAGCCAGCGCCTACGCGACATCATCAACAAGAACGTCACCGAGGAGGACCTGGAGCGCGCGGTTCGCGCCGCCTTCGAAGCGGGCTGGCGGCGCTGCAAGCTCTACTTCATGATGGGGCTCCCCGGAGAGACGGATGAGGATATCGTCGCCATCGCCAACCTCGCCGACCGGGTGCTCGATATCGCCCGCGAAGTCGTGCCCAAGGGCCAGCGGGGCGGCATCGGGGTCTCGATATCGGTCGCCGTGTTCATCCCCAAGGCGTGGACGCCGTTCCAGTGGTGCGCCCAGCTCGATGACGAGGAGGTTCGGCGCCGGCAGCAGCTCTTGCTGCACAGTGTCAGGAGCAAGGCGGTGCGCGTGCACTACCACGACGCGGCCACCTCGCTCATCGAGGCGGTTCTCTCGCGCGGCGGTCGCGCGCTCGCCCCGGTCATCGTCGGGGCCTGGCGGCGCGGGCAGCGGTTCGACGCGTGGACGGAGCAGTTCGATATCGCGCGCTGGGAGGAGGCGGCGCGGGAGGCCGGCATCGACTTGCACGAAGCCGCCCACGAGGCGTTCGACCTTGCGGCGCGCCTGCCCTGGGAGCACACGAGCCCCGGCGTTTCCCGCGGCTTCCTCGAACGAGAGTGGCGTCGCTCTCTTGCCGGCGTGACCACAGAAGACTGCACGCGGGGGAGCTGCACCGGTTGCGGCGTGTGCCCCACGCTCGGTGCCGAGAACCAATTGGTGGGTGAGCGCGCATGACCGAGACCGAACCGACCCTCTTTCGCCTGAGAGTCCGCTACCAGAAAGCGGGACGCCTCATCTACCTCGGGCACTTGGAGGTCGCCCGCACGGTCGAGCGGAGCATCCGTCGCGCGGGCCTGCCCTTCGCGGTCACACAGGGGTTCTCCCCCCATATGCGCATCGCGTTCTCAGCGGCGCTGCCCGTGGGCACCGGCTCCAACGACGAGTGGTACGACGTCATCCTGACCTCGTACGTCCCCGCACCCGAGGCGCTCGCGCGGCTCACGGCGTCGACGCCCCATGACCTCGCTCCGCTCGCGGCGGGTTACCGCGACATGCACGATGAGACGCTCGGCCTCCTCATCACTCGCCAAGACTACCTGATCCGTCTTGCTGGCTGCGACCCCGTCGCGCTGACAGGGGCGCTCGATGCGCTCGTCGCCCAAGGCGAGATCCCGTATAGGCGCGGCAAAAAGCACAAGGCGCTCGATCTCGCGGCCACCCTCGCCGCCTATCAGGTTGATGCCGATGGCGACGGCTGCGCCCTCACGCTCTACACGCGCTCGAGCAACGCAGGGTCGCTCCGCCCCGAGATCCTGCTCGCGGCGGTCGACGGCCATCTCGCCGGCGCACCCGATACGCCGGTCACCTCGGGGGCTCTCGATACCCGCGTACTCGCCGTCCGGAGCGTCACCCGCATCGCGCAGTACGGCGTGACCGAAGAGGGCGCACGGGTCGACCCCTTGGCTCAGGACGGCGCGCAGGGGCACCCGTTTTTCTAACTTGTGTGTATGCAGGGAATTTGCACACAATCGCCGTTGACGAAGACACAGGCGGATGCTAATATTTCCGGCTGTTGCACTAACAGATGCATGAAGGGCTAGAGAATGTACGCAATCGTTACCACCGGCGGCAAGCAGTACAAAGTCGCCACCGACGATGTCATCACCGTCGAGAAGATCGAGGGCAACGTCGGCGACAAGATCGAGCTTCCCGTCATCTTCCTGAATGACGGCAAGAAGATCGTCACCGATGCCAGCAAGCTCGCCAAGGCCAAGGTCACGGCCGAGATCCTCGATCAGTTCAAGGGCGAGAAGCAGCTTGTCTTCAAGTTCAAGAAGCGCAAGCGCTATCGCCGTCTCAAGGGTCACCGTCAGCAGCTCACCAAGCTGAAGGTCACCAAGGTCCAGGCCACCTCGCGCGCCAAGAAGGCCGCTGCCGCTGAGGCCGAGGCTCCGGCTGCCGAGTAGGCAAGCTGCCTACGTAATTTGAAAGAGCAGGTACAGACATGGCACACAAAAAAGGACTCGGTTCCTCCCGCAACGGCCGTGACTCGCACGCGCAGCGACTTGGTTGCAAGCGTTTCGGCGGTCAGGTTGTGAAGGCGGGCAATATCCTCGTTCGTCAGCGCGGCACGCACATCCACCCCGGCGCCAACGTCGGCCGTGGTAAGGACGATACGCTGTTCGCCCTCGTCGACGGTACGGTTCAGTACCACAAGGGCGTCAAGCATCGCGTGAGCGTCATCCCCGCTGCTGAGGCTGTCGAGGCGTAACAGCTCACCCTTCATAACGCATGATAGTCGGGAGACCCTCGCGCATAGCCGGGGGTCTCTCGCTGTATGAAAGCGAGATTTTCGTGGCTCAGTTTACCGACCTTTCCCGCATCAACGTCAAGGGCGGCGACGGCGGCGCCGGTTGCATGTCGTTCCGCCGTGAGGCGCATGTGCCGAAGGGCGGCCCGGACGGCGGAGACGGCGGCCGCGGCGGCGACGTCATCGTCGAGGCGACTTCTCAGCTCTCCTCCCTTATCGACTACCGCTACAAGCATCATTTCCGCGCCGAGCGCGGCACCCATGGGCGCGGCTCCCGTAAGGACGGGCGCGACGGCGAGGACCTTGTCCTTAAGGTGCCCGTCGGCACGGTCGTGCGGGAACTCGACCCCGATACGCAGGAGGTGCTCTACGACATCGCCGACCTCACGCATGACGGCGAGCGCGTCGTCGTCGCTCCCGGCGGCGTCGGTGGGCTGGGCAACACGCATTTCGTGACCTCGGTGCGCCGTGCGCCCGCCTTCGCGCAGCTCGGCGAGCCCGCTCAGGAGCATTGGATCGAGCTCGAGATGAAGCTCATGGCCGATGCGGCGCTCGTCGGCCTGCCGAGCGTGGGCAAGAGCTCGCTTATCGCGCGCATGAGCGCGGCGAGGCCGAAGATCGCCGATTACCCCTTCACCACCCTTGTCCCCAACCTCGGCGTCGTGCGCGCCGGCGAGTACTCCTACGTCGTCGCCGACGTCCCGGGCCTGATCGAGGGCGCTAGCGAGGGCAAGGGCCTCGGCCACCAGTTTCTCCGCCATATCGAGCGGACCGCGCTCATCATGCACGTCGTGGACATCACGGGCGGCTTCGAGGGGCGCGACCCGGTGGAGGACTACCGCGTCATCAACGACGAGCTTGCCCGCTATGCCCGCGAGCTCGCCGAGCGGCCGCAGATCGTCGTCGCAAACAAGTGCGACGTCTCCGGCATGGAGGAGCGCGTGGCGGCTCTGAAGGAGGCCGCCGTGGCCGACGGGCACCGCTTCTTCGCGGTCTCGGCGGTTACGGGTGCCGGCCTCAACACGCTCATGCTCGCCTGCGGCGAGATGGTGGCGGAGCTCAGGCGCGAGCTCGCGTCGCAGGCGCCCGCCGCCGCGCTTGACGCGCCGTGGGAGCGGCGGCGCCGCGCGCGAGAGAAGCGCTTCCAGGTCGTGTGCGAGGAGCCGGGCGCGTTCCGCGTCATCGGAACGCAGGTGGAGCGACTCGTCGTCCAGACGGATTGGGAGAATGAGGAGGCCGTCATCTACCTCCAGCGGCGTTTTGCGCGCATGGGCGTGGACGACGCCCTCGAGAAGGCGGGCTGCCTTCCGGGCGACGAGGTGCGCATCGTGGGGCGCGCCTTTACCTTCGAGGGGGCCGAGGAGCTCGCCGACGAGGCCGAAGATGCTATGCTTGAGGGGACGGACGAGGCGGGCCCCGCAACCGAGGACGGGGTCGACGGCGCCGCGGACGCTCGGTAGGCACCCGGCGAGAGGGGCGTTATGGCGCGACACGAAATCCAGCTCCCCGATATCGGTGGGGACCCGGGACGCGAGTGTCGGCTCGGCATCATGGGCGGGACGTTCGACCCCATCCACTACGGTCATCTCGTCACGGCCGAGCAGGCGCGCGAGGCGCTCGCGCTCGACCTCGTGCTGTTCATGCCGGCGGGCAATCCCGCCTTCAAGCAGGACCGCCCGGTGACCGATGCGGAGGACCGGTACGCGATGACCGTGCTCGCCACCGCGGCGAACCCCAGCTTCTATGCCAGCCGCTTCGAGATCGACCGGTCGGGGGTCACCTATACCGCCGAGACGCTCAAGCTCCTGCGCGCCCATTATCCGGACAACGTGAAGCTCTATTTCATCACCGGTGCCGACGCCATCATCGATATCGTCACGTGGCACGATGCGTCCTCCATCGCCAGCCTGGCGACGCTCATCGCAGCCACGCGGCCGGGTTACGACATCAGCCAGGCCCAGGCCCGCATCGCGCAATCGGGTCTCGACTTCGATGTGCGCTACATCCAGATTCCGGCGCTGGCCATCAGCTCGACCAACATCCGCGACCGCGTGCGCCTCGGCAAGAGCATCCGCTATCTCACGAGCGAATCGGTCATTGGCTATATGCGGAAGAACCGGCTTTACACCGCGTGAAGGAAGGGGAGGGACCCTCGTGAACAGTACATGGCTCATAGACGATGGGGAGCTCGCGTTCTCATCGGAGCAGAACGCCCTCATCGCCCGCATCAAGGACCTGCTCGCCCACCGGATGCGCGACGCCGCCAAACGCCATCGTCATTCGCTCGGCGTCGCTCGAACGGCGGCCTCGCTTGCCCTCGCGTATGACGTCGACGTGTTCGACGCGTACGTCGCCGGCCTCGTCCATGACTGGGACAAGGTGATCTCTGATGACGAGGTCCTCGCCCGGGCGCTGCGCTACCGCGTGCCCATCGAAGGGGCGCCGGCGCTCGCGGTCCCCCTGCTGCACGGCCCTGTCGCCGCCCGCGAGCTCCCCGAGCTCTTCCCCGAGCTCTCGCCGGCCGTTTTCCAGGCTGTGGCGCGCCATACGGTGGCCGCCTGCGATATGACGCCCCTCGATATGGTAGTCTTTATCGCCGACGCGCTCGAGCCCGGTCGACGCGGTGACTATGCCGACCGCCAGCGCGGACTCGTGGGGGAGGTCCCGCTTGACGAGCTCTTCTTCACGTGCTTCAGCGAGGGACTGGTGTACGTGCTCGAGTCGCACCGGTACCTGTATCCTTTGGCTGCCACCATCTACAACCACTACGTGCTCACAAAGAAAGGCAACGCATGAACGAAGACATTCTGACCGGGGACGCGGCAGCGCGAGAGGCGTCTGGCGCACACGAGCTCGAGGACGCGTCTGGCGAGGCTCTCCCCGAGCGCACGGCGGCGACGGCTTCCTCAACCGGCGTCGAGGCGCGCGAGGTCGCGCTCGTCGCTGCGCGCGCCGGCGATGACAAGAAGGCCGACGACGTGCGCGTGCTCGACCTGACGGAGCTCTCCGACGTGTGCGACTTCTTCGTCATCATGAGCGCCTCCAACGCGCGCTTGGTCGACGCCGTCGTCGACGAGGTGGAGGAGCGTGTCGCCAAGACGTGCGGCGAGCATCCCTTCTCCATTGAGGGGCGCGACCAGCGCACCTGGATCCTCATGGACTACGGCTCGGTCATCGTGCACGTCTTCACGCCCGAGGCGCGCGACTACTATCGTCTCGAAACGCTATGGGGTGACGCGCCCCAGGTCCCCATCGCCTAGGCGCGCGGCACATCCCCATTGGTCCCCCCGGCCCCCTGTCAGGGGGCCGGTTTGTTTTGATTGAGAAACTTGTCCGGCCTCACGAGGTCGCGCTCGAAGCGCTGCGCCCGGCCGAAGGAGACGGCCGAGCTCCCAAACCTCTCGCGCACCCGGTCCATGGCGACAGAGAGGTCGCGCCTGTCGCTTGCCACCGCGCCGCGCTCGTCCACTTCGCAGAACAGGTCCGTCTGCACGCCCTCGTCCCGGCGAAAATCGCTGACGCCGATGCCGAGGAGGCGCACGGGCGTGCCCGGTTGCCAGAGCGTGTCGACGAGCTCCTTCGCGGTGGCGACAAACAGGTTCTCATCGTCGGTGGGGTGGGGTAGGGTGCGCTGCGCCGTGTGTCCGTTTCCATAGGAGTAGCGGACCTTCACCGTCACGGTACGGCCCGCGATGCCGCGACGGCGCAGACGCCTTCCCACGGATTCACCCAGAAGGGATAGCGCCGCATAGACGTCCTCCCGTGCGGTGAGGTCGTGTGCGAACGTGCGCTCGTTGCTGACCGACTTTACGTCATCGGGGTCGTCGAGCGCGCGCACGGGGCTTATCTCCCGCCCCGCGGCGCGATCGCGCACCAGCGCCGCGTTGGTACCGAAGATGGGCTTGAGGCGCTCGAGGGGCGCGTCCGCCAGCGCGCCGAGGGTGCGGATGCCCGCCTTGTGCAGGGCGGCCTCGGCAGCCTTGCCGATGCCGCTCATGGCGCGGACGGGGAGCGGCGCCAGGAAGGCGGCCTCCGTGCCGGGCGGAACCACCGTGAGGCCCCGGGGCTTGTCGCGCTCGCTCGCGATCTTGGCCACCGTCTTGTTGGACCCGAGCCCGATAGAGCACGTGATGCCGAGCTCGCTCACGCGCTGCGCGATGCGCTCGACGATGGCGATGGGGCTCTCCGCCGCAAAGCGCCCGGGCGTCACATCGAAGAACGCCTCGTCGATGGAGACCTGGTCGATGAACGGGGTCTCATCGGCGATGATGGACATCACGCGCGCGCTCATCTCCCGATACCGGTCGAAATGGCCGCGCGTCCATATGGCGTGGGGGCACAATCGCTTTGCCTGGGCAGAGGGCATCGCCGAGCGCACGCCGAACGGCCGCGCCTCGTAGGAGGCGGTGGAAACGACGCCGCGCTCCTCGGGCAGGCCGCCGACGATGACGGGCTTGCCGCGCCAAGCGGGGTGGTCGAGCTGCTCGACGCTCGCAAAGAACGCATCGAGGTCCATGAGCCCTATCGCCGGGCCCGCCCACGCACCGAAGAGCGCCTCCATGCCGGCGGACGCACCGTGCTCGCCATCGTATGTCTGTTCGTGTTTTCCCATAGTCAGAGTATAGCATCGCAGGCCTCCTCGGACGGGCGATGGGCGCACGGTGCGCAAAATGATGCTTGCAATCTGGTGAGAAGTGCGTATGATATGGATTTGCCTGCGGAAATACCGAATATCCCGCGCGTTGGCGGGACTCACGCCCCTCCGTTGGCGTATCATACCCATTTGTTTGTCTGTTGTCGCAGCCCTGGGGGCTGCCTGGTTGGAGGAGTTTTCATTGGCAGTCAAGATTCGTCTCGCCCGTCATGGCTCTAAGAAGCGTCCGTACTACCGCGTCGTCGTCGCCGATGCCCGCGCGCCGCGCGATGGTCGCCTGATCGAGGAGGTGGGCCGTTACAACCCGCTCACCACCCCTAAGACCATCGATCTCGACCTCGAGAAGATCAGCGATTGGCAGACCAAGGGCGCTCAGCTCACGGATGCCGTCAAGGCGCTCGTGAAGGCGGCCGAGGAGGGCCCCAAGGCCGAGACCGCTGTCAAGAAGTCGAAGAAGCAGCTCGCCAAGGAAGCCGAGGCCGCTAAGGCCGCTGAGGCTGAGGGTGCCGAGGAGTAACCCGTGGCCGAGGAGCGTATCGACGCCGTCGACGAGGAGCTCGTCTCGGACCGCATCGCGGACCTGGTCGAGTACCTCGTGGTGAGCGTCGTCGACGAGCCTGATGCCGTGAGTCTCGAGGTCATCGACCGTACGGATGCCTCCACTATCGAGGTGACCGTCGCCGATGGCGACGTCGCCAAGGTCATCGGTCGCCACGGCCGTACGATCAAGGCCATTCGCACGCTTGCGCGCGCGCTCGCAGCACGTCTGGGGACTGCTGTCGAGGTCGAGGTCCTGGGCTAGGCATCTTGCCCGTCCGGTATCGAAATATCGCCCGTGTGGTTCGTCCGCACGGCAAAAAGGGGGAGGTCTGCGTGCAAGCACTGCGCGGCCTCCCTTTCGTTCTGCGCGAGGGGCTTACCGTGGCCTTGACGCCCCCGGCGCTCAAACGTGACCGCTTCTGCACCGTCCTGTCCGTAAACCAGCAGGGCGCCGAGGCGCTCGTGCGCCTCTCCGGCATCGACACCATGTCCGATGCGGAGGCCGTCGCGGGCTGCTACGTTCTCGCCCGCGACGCGGATCTTGACCTGGGGCCGCTCGACGCGGCGGCGGACGACCTCATCGGCCGCACCGTTCAGGATGCCCGGTACGGGCTTCTGGGCAGCATCGAGGACGTCATGGAGCTTCCCGCCAACGACGTCTGGGTCGTCGCGGGCGGTCCTTACGGCGAGGTGCTCGTCCCTGTGGTGCCCTCTGTCGTCGCCGAGATCCCCGAGAAGGGGGCCATCGGCGTGGCCGTGATGGACGGGCTGATCGAGGCGGCGGCGCCGTCGGGTGAAATGGAAGGGGAGGACGCCTGATGCGCATCGAGACGCTCTCCGTCTTTCCGGAGATGTTCGATCCGGTGATGTCGACGTCGATCCTCGGGCGCGCCCGCCGTATGGGGCTCTTTGATTTTCACGCGTACGACCTGCGCGACTGGACGCACGACCGGCACCGCACCGTCGACGACGCCCCCTTTGGCGGCGGGCAGGGCATGCTCATGAAGGTTGAGCCCATCGCCGAGGCGCTCGACGACCTCATCGCCCGCGGGCCCCGCCCGCACATCGTGTTCTTCACGCCCTGCGGGACGCCGTTTTCCCAGAAGTCTGCCGAGCGCCTGGCCAAACGGGAGCGCGTGCTCTTCGTATGCGGCCGCTACGAGGGAATCGACGAGCGCGCCTACGCGTATGCGGACGAGCGCATCTCGCTCGGGGACTACGTGCTCACGGGGGGCGAGCTCGCCGCCATGGTCGTGACCGATGCCGTCGTCCGCCTCATCCCCGGTGCGCTGGGAGATGAGATGAGCTCCGTCGACGAGTCCTTCTCGACGGGGGCGGGCGGCGGCCTTCTCGAATACGCCCAGTACACGCGCCCGGCGGATTTTCGCGGCGAGACGGTCCCCGAGGTGCTGCTGTCAGGCGACCATGCGAAGGTCGCGGCATGGCGGCGCTCCAACGCCCTCGAGCGTACCGTGGCATGGCGCCCCGACCTGCTCGAGGGTGCCGACCTCACGCCTGAGGAGCGCGCCCGCGCCGCCGATCTTCTCCGCGCGCGCGAAGGTGCTTCCAAAGACGAAGGAGGTTGCTGAAAATGGAGCGTCTGCGCTCTGTGGCATCCGGTCTCATCGAATGGGTCGTGATCTTCGCCATCGCCTGCATCTTCATGGTGGTGGTCAGGCTCTTCGTGGCGGAGCCCTACTATGTGCCCACGGCCTCCATGGAGCCGACGATAATGGTCGGCGACCAGGTGGTGGGCCAGAAGGTCACCCTCGAGCTCGGCATGCCGGTCGTATCGGGCGACATCGTCGTGTTTCGCAACCCCACGACGGGCGATCACAACATCCTCGTCAAGCGCGTCATCGCCACCGCCGGCCAGACGGTCGACCTGATAGACGGCGTCGTGTACGTGGACGGCGTTCCCCTCGAGGAGCCCTATGCCGTCGGCTACTCCTACGAGCTCGCGCAGCAGGCGCCGGGGATCTCGGTGAGCTTTCCCTACACCGTTCCCGAGGGCATGGTCTGGGTGATGGGCGACAACCGCGAGAACTCGGCCGACTCGCGCTATTTCGGCGCCATCCCCGAGGAGAACCTCGTCGCCGTCGTCCTCGTCCGCTACTGGCCGCTCGACCGCATCGGCCCGGTCTCCTAGCATCGTTTTCCTGCAAAAGGCGCCGCCGCGCCCGCTTACGGCTCCGCCTTGGGCTACCATTAGCCATGTTGTGTCCAAACGCGTTGAGGGGATAGAAGAGCGTATGAACGCTTCCGCACTCACCTTCCAAGACATCATCCTCAAGCTCCAGCAGTATTGGGGTAGCCAGGGCTGCGTCATCATGCAGCCCTACGACTCCGAGGTCGGAGCCGGCACCTTCCATACCGCGACGACCCTGCGCTCGCTGGGTCCCGCCGCATGGCGAACCTGCTACGCGCAGCCCTGCCGTCGCCCTGCCGACGGCCGCTACGGCGAGAACCCCAACCGCCTGCAGCACTACTATCAGTTCCAGGTGCTCATCAAGCCGAGCCCGGATAACGCGCAGGAGCTCTACCTCGATTCCCTGAAGGCCATCGGCATCGATCCGGCCGATCACGACGTTCGCTTCGTCGAGGATGACTGGGAGAGCCCCACCCTTGGCGCGTGGGGCCTCGGCTGGGAGGTCTGGCTGAACGGCATGGAGGTCACGCAGTTCACCTATTTCCAGCAGGTCGGCGGCATCGAGGTCGATCCCGTGCCGGTCGAGATCACCTACGGTCTCGAGCGCCTCGCCATGTACGTCCAGGGCGTCGACTCGGTCTACGACCTTGTCTGGAGCTGCCTGCCGGACGGCACGCCCATGACGTACGGCGACGTGTTCCTGGAGAACGAGCGCGAGTTCTCCGCCTACAACTTCGAGGTGGCGGACGTCGCCCTAATGCGCGAGAAGTTCGATGACTATGAGCGCGAGTGCCACTCCTGCCTTGAGGCGAGGCTCTCTTTGCCCGCATACGACTGCGTGATGAAGTGCAGCCACGCTTTCAATATCCTCGACGCGCGCGGCGCGCTTTCCGCGGTCGAGCGCGCCAACTACATCCTGCGCGTCCGCACCGTCGCCAAGGCCTGCTGCGAGGCATATCTTGCCGAGGTCGCCGGTGCGACCGATGATTCAAACAAGGAAGGGGAGGTGGCGTAACATGGCCGGGACCCGTGATTTCCTGTTCGAGATCGGCACCGAGGAGATGCCCTCCGCGCCGCTCATCAACGCCGTGAAGCAGCTGGGGCCGCTGGTGGCCCGCGGTCTTGACGAGGCGGGGCTCGCGCACGGCGAAGTCCGCGTCATCTCCACCCCGCGCCGCCTCGCCGCGCTCGTTCGCGACGTTGCAGCAGCCACCGACGAGGTCCGCGAGATAAAGCGCGGGCCCGCCGCCGCCATCGCTTTCGACGCGGACGGCAATCCCACGAAGGCTGCCGAGGGCTTCGCGCGCAAGTGCGGCGTTGCTGCCGCGGACCTCGTCTGCCGTGAGGACACCGATGGGCGCCAGTACGTCTTCGCTGAGAAGTTCGTGCCCTCGACCGCGGCTGAGCCCTTGCTCTCGTCCCTTTGCGAGAAGACCATCGCCGCGCTCGAATGGCCCAATTACCGCAGCCAGCGCTGGGGCGTGCACCGCGAGACGTTCGTACGGCCGATCCGCTGGCTCTGCGTCCTGCTCGGCGACGAGGTTATTCCCGTCACGTACGCCGGCGTCTCCTCCGGCAACACGACGCGCGGCCACCGCGTGCTCGGGCCGGGTGCGCACGTCGTCGCCGACCCCTCCTGCTATGAGCAGGTTCTCGAGGAGGCGGGGGTCCTGACCGAGGAGCGCCGCCGCGCCGTCATCGCCGAGGGCATCGCCGCCATCGAGGAGCAGCTCGGCGGGGCTCGCGTCGATACGCCCCAGAAGGTGCTCGACGAGGTTGTTAACCTCTGCGAGTGGCCGACGGTGCTCGTAGGCTCCTTTGACGAGGAGTTCCTCCAGGTGCCGCACGAGATCATCTGCGAGTCGATGCTCTCCAACCAGCGCTATTTCCCCATCTACGACGCCTCCGGCGCCCTCACGCGGCAGTTCGTGGTGGTGGCCAACGGCCGCCCCTCGTGCGCCGAGACCATCGTCGACGGCAACGAGCGCGTCGTCCGCGCCCGCCTCTTCGATGCCAAGTTCTTCTACGACGAGGACCTGAAGGTGCCGCTCGAGGAGTTCCGCTCCCGGCTCGCGACCGTATCTTTCCAGGAGAAGCTCGGCTCGGTCCTGCAGAAGTCCGAGCGCCTCGAGGACCTCGCCCTCGCCATCGCCCATGAGGCCCGCGTGGGCGCCGAGGCCGCTTCCGACGCCCAGCGCGCCGCGCATTTCGCCAAGGCGGACCTCGTGTCGAACGCCGTCGTCGAGTTCACCAGCCAGCAGGGCGTGATGGGCGGTTACTACGCGCTCGCCGCCGGTGAGAGGCCCGAGGTCGCCTCCGCCATCCGCGACCACTACCGTCCGCGCTTCGCCGGGGACGACCTCCCCGAGGGAACGGCCGCATGCGTCGTTGCCGTCGCGGACAAGCTCGACACCATCGCCGGCATGTTCGCCATCGGCGAGCCTCCCACCGGTTCCAAGGACCCCTTCGCCCTGCGTCGCTCCGCCATCGGCGTCATCAACATCCTGCGCGAGCGTTTGGGCTGCGGGTTCGAGAAGCTCGTCGATGCCGCCCTCGCATCCTATGCGGAGCAGGGCATCACCTGTGATGCTTCTGAGGTCTCCGCATCCATCGTGGCCTTCTTGAAGGGCCGCATGGAGCAGATGGCCCGCGACGCCAAGATTCCCGCGGATGTCGTCGCAGCGGTCTCTGCGGGTAGCGTCTCCGCACCCCGCGATTACTTCGCGCTCTGCGAGGCTCTGAGCGCGGCGCGCCAGGGCGACCCCGAGACGTTCGAGAACCTCGCCACCGCCTATGCCCGCGCGAGCCATCTCGCAGACGACGGGCTGGGCACCGAGGTCGATGCGGCGCTCATGGGCGACGCCGAGCTCGAGCTCCTTAGCGCCTCCGACGGGGCCCGCACGGCTGTGGCCGAAGCGCTCGAGGCGCGCGACTTCTCGCGTGTCATCGCCGCGCTCGCCGCGCTTCGCGAGCCCATCGACCGCTTCTTCGACGACGTCATGGTCATGGCGGAGGACACGGCCCTGCGCGAGAACCGCCTGCGGCTTCTCAACCGCTTCTCCTCGGTGTTCGCCGACGTCGCCGACATCAGCGCACTTGCGAAGAAGAAGTAGGCAGGTCGGGGCACCTCAAATCTCCACTTGCCAAGCGATGAGCTTTGCGTATACTTATTTCGTTTGTCAAACCCATGTGTCCGTCTACGGGCGGGGCACCTCTGGACAAGAGTAAGGACGAGAAATGGACTACATCCGCGCTATTGAGCGTCAGCAGATCCGCGAGGACATCCCGCAGGTCCGCGTTGGCGACAACGTCAAGGTGCACTATCGCATCAAGGAGGGCGATCGCGAGCGCATCCAGGTCTTCCAGGGCGACGTCATCCGCATGAGCGGTGCCGGCGCGCGCGAGACCTTCACCGTGCGCAAGATCTCCTTCGGCGTGGGCGTCGAGCGCACCTTCCCGCTTCACAGCCCCAAGATCGGTAAGCTCGAGGTCGTGCGCCACGGTCGCGTGCGCCGCGCCAAGCTCTACTACCTGCGCGATCGCGTGGGCAAGGCTGCGCGCATCCCCGAGAAGCGCTAAGAGCTCCCATAGCACGAGCGAGGGCCGCCCGAGGGCGGCCCTTTTCGTATCCACGAGGTGGTTCCATGGCAAACCAGCATAGCTCTCAGCCGGCGGCGCATATCGCGGGGGAGATCTCGAGCGCCTCGTTCGAGGAGATCCCGCATCTGATCGAGCGCTACGGAGACGACCCGCGCCGCCAGGTGGCGCAGGCGCTCGATAGGGCGCGGCGCCGATATGACCGGGAGACTGCTGAGCGCGACCGGGTCCGGGCGATGTACGCGCGCATGCGCGCGCTCGGAGGCGACGGCGTCATCGTGGGAGTCGACGAGGTCGGTCGCGGATCCGTTGCGGGGCCTCTCCTCGTGTGCGCCGTCGTTCTACCCGACACGCCCCTCATCTGGGGCATCAACGACTCAAAGAAGCTCACCCCGGCCAAACGCGAGCTGCTGGCGGAGCGTATCGCCGAGAGCGCCGTCGCCATCGGCTTCGGGCAGATCCCCGCCTCGGAGATCGACGAGGGGGGCATGGCGCGCGCCCTGAGGAGGGCCGTGCAGCTGGCGGTCGCCGATCTCGGTATCGCATACGATTGCGTGCTCATGGACGGCAATCCGCTCCATGCCGTCGAGCGCGAGCGCGACGTCGTGCACGGCGATGCCGAGGTCGCCTGCATCGCCGCGGCCTCCATCGTCGCCAAGGTGACCCGTGATGAGCTCATGGTCGAGCTCGATGCCGAGTACCCCGGCTATCATCTTGCCGAGAGCAAGGGCTACGCTTCGCCCGAGCACATCGCCGCTATCAAGGAGCGGGGCCTCTGCCCCGAGCATCGGGTGAGCTTCTGTGGAAACTTTCTGGAGACCGAGAGCCTCTTTTAGTCGCCGCCCCTCGTGTGGGCGGTTCATTTCCGCCCTGTGACCTGCACGGTCAGAACCACGTTGATATCCGTTTGCCCGGCGTGCGGCGCGCGTGGATTTCGGTCGCCGTCTGGTCAGGCCGCCGGGAGACGATGTTCTCACCCAACGAGAAGGGAGAGGACATGCAGCGAGAGCGGACTATTCACGAACGGTGGAACCTGGGTGAGATCGATTGGGACGACGCGTTCGAGGAAGGGGAGGCGCCCCTGTGGCACGACGTCCCCGTGCAGAATCTGACGCCCCATGAGCTCGGCGAGCTCGGTGAGTACCTGGCCGGGTTGTTTCTGGTGCGCAACGGCTACGAGCTCATCCAGCATAGCTACCGCTGTCCCGAAGGGGAGGCGGACTACGTCGCGTACGACCAGATAGAGGAATGCATCGTGCTCGTCGAGGTCAAGACGCGGCGGGCGCGGGAGCGATCGGGCGACGCGTATCCCGAGGAGGCGGTCGACGCGCGCAAGCAGCGCCGGTACCGGCGCATCGCGGCGAGCTACCAGATGGACAACTTTCCCGTTCCCTCGCTGCGCTTCGATACCGTCGGCATCACCGTCTACCGTCAGAATGCCATCGAGATCGAGCAGGCCTGCGGGGCCTTCGACTGGGAATGCGAGCAGTGATGGGCAGCTTCGTCTCCATCAACGCCGCATGCCTGCGCGGGGTCGAGGCGGTGCCCGTGACGGTCGAGGTCGCCATGAGCGGGGGCATACCCTCGATACACTACGTGGGTATGGCGGACGGCTCGGTACTCGAGGGGCGCCAGCGCGTGCGCAGCGCCCTCAGATCGGCGGGATACGAGCTTCCCCGTAAGAACATCGTCGTCAATCTCACGCCCGGCGATATTCGCAAGACCGGTACGGGGCTCGATCTCGCCATCGCCGTCGGCATTCTCGCCGGGTCGGGGCAGATTCCCCTGAACGGGCTCGAGGGGGCGCTCTTTGTAGGCGAGCTGACGCTCGATGCCATGGTGCGGCCCGTGAGAGGCGAGGTCGCCTATCAGATTCTCGCGCGCGATACCGGTCGCATGCTCGTGGGAAACTGGATCTATGACCACGTCGAGCTGAGCGGCGTCCGCACGGGTCTGCTCACGGGGCTCGGAGAGCTGAAAGGCGGCTTGGGCGAAGCGCTGTGCGCCTACCCGCAGGGGTCGGCGACGCCCCCTTTGCGCAGCGTCCCGCTTGACTACGCGGACGTGATCGGGCAGGAGGGCGCCAAGCGCGCCTGCGTTATCGCCGCGGTGGGCGGTCACGGCATGCTCATGATCGGCGCCCCCGGGTCGGGCAAGACGATGCTCGCGCAGCGGCTTACCACCATCCTTCCTCCCATCGATCCCGCTGTGCAGCAGGAGGCGCTCCGCATCCACTCCGTCGCAGGAGAGCCCATCGACGGCATCCTCGGTGGCGAGCGGCCGTTTAGGAGCCCGCATCACACCGCCTCCGCCGCCGGGCTTCTCGGGGGCGGGCGCCCGGTGCGGCCGGGTGAGGTGAGCCTCGCTCACGGAGGGGTCCTTTTCCTCGACGAGCTCGCGGAGTATCCGCCGTCAGTGCTCGATACGCTCAGGCAGCCCCTTGAGGAGGGATGCGTCCGCATCGTGCGCGTCGACGGCACGTATACGTTTCCCTGCAGTTTTCAGCTCGTGGCGGCGAGCAATCCCTGCCCGTGCGGGTATCTCGGCGACCCCGAGGTGCCGTGCAGATGCTCGATCGCTTCCATCGAGCGGTACCGCGCGCGCCTATCCGGGCCCCTTCTAGACCGCATCGACCTCATTCTCAGCATCACTCGGCCGGACGCCGGACAGGTGCTGCACGGCGAGCAGGGGCTCTCGAGCGCGTCCATGGCCGAGCAGGTGCAGCGCGGTCGCGCGTTCAGGGGGTGGCGCCGTGCCCGGGAGAACGGGGAGGCGGAATCCGGGCGCGCGGGGGAGCCGGGCGTGGGCGAGGTCGCGCTGCGGGCCCGGGAGGAGGGGTGCGCCCTCGCCATCGCCCGATCCCAGCATCTGAGCGCGCGGGGGCTCGCACGCCTCTGCCGCATCGCGCGGACCATCGCCGATCTGGACGAGAGGCCCGATGTCGAGCGGCGGCACATCATGGAGGCTTCAATGTACGGTGCGGAGGGGAGGTTGTGATGACGGCTTCCATTCCCCGGGACGGGTGGGTGCTCCGCCGGGGCGATGCGGATTACCCCGCGGCGCTCGAGGACCTCCCCGATCCCCCTGCCCGCCTCTTCGGACGGGGCGCAATCGAGGCTCTGCGGCTCCCGAGCCTGTCCATTGTGGGCACGCGGCGCATCACGCCCTACGGGGAGGCTCTGTGCGAGCTCGCGGCCCAGATCGCGGTCGAGAGCGGCCTTGCGGTCGTATCGGGCGGGGCGCTCGGGTGCGACATGGTGGCGGGCAGAAAGGCGCTCGATGCGGGCGGCGTCCACATCGTCGTTCTGGGAACCGGCGCCGATGTGGCGTACCCCGCGCGGAACGCCGGGCTCTTCGAAGAGGCCATCCGCCGCGGGGGAGCGGTCGTATCCCTTGAACCCTGGGGCATGCAGCCGCGCCGCTATGCGTTTCCCAAGCGGAACCGCATCATCGCGGCGCTCTCCGCTGCGGTCTTCGTGGCCGAGGCGGGCATGCCCTCGGGCACGTTCTCAACCGCCGAGGCGGCGGTGCAGGTGGGGCGCGAGGTCCTGGCGGCACCGGGTTCGGTGTTCTCGCCCGCCTCCCGGGGGTCCAACTACCTGATCGAGGCGGGTGCCACTATCGTGCCCGACGCAGCCGGCCTCGAGTGCGCCCTCTCGCGCATCTACGGGACGCTCCGCCACGAGTACGTTCCCGATTCGTCGGCCCCGCCTCCGGATACGGTCGCGCAACAGGTCCTGGACGCGCTGGCGGCGACGCCGCTCACGGCAGAGGAGCTCCGATGCGTGATCGGGTGCGATGCCAGGAGCTGCCTCGAGCTGCTGAGCGAGCTGACGGTTGCGGGCCGCGTCGAGCGCCTCATCGATGGACGTTACGCGGCTTCTGCCGCGGCTCTGCTCGAACGGTCGCTGCATGGTGCACAATAGGGCGGAACACTTCGAACGGGAGGGGAGACCATGGGGCTGCCACGCGTAACGGTTGTAGGGGGAGGGCTCGCCGGCTGCGAGTGCGCGCTCGCGCTGGCGGCGCGCGGCATACCGGTGGGGTTGCACGAGATGCGCCCCGAGACCATGTCCCCTGCGCACCATACGGGGCATCTGGCGGAGCTCGTGTGCTCAAACTCGCTCAAGGCGACGCGCATAGACTCCGCGGCGGGGCTTCTCAAGGCCGAGCTGGAGCGCATGGGCTCGGCGCTTCTCTCCTGCGCGCGGGAGGCCGCCGTGCCCGCCGGCGGCGCGCTCGCGGTCGACCGGGAGCGGTTCTCGGCTGCCGTCGAGGCCCGCATCGATTCGGAGCCCTTGATCGAGGTCGTGCGCGACGAGGTGACGAGCCTTCCTTTGGCACCCGCCGTCATCGCGGCGGGCCCCCTCTGCGCCCCGGCTCTTGCCGAGGACATACGGCAGAGGGTGGGGGGCTCCTCGCTCGCGTTCTTCGACGCGGCCGCGCCCATCGTGGATGCCTCGACGGTCGATCGCGACGTGCTCTTCGCGCAATCGCGCTATGAGGATCAGGGGGCGGGCGACTACCTGAACGCTCCTTTCAACCGCGAGGAGTACGAGCGCTTCATCGACGAGCTCGTCGCTGCCGACCGCGTCGTGCAGAAGGATTTCGAGCGCGGAGACCTCTTCCAGGCGTGCCAGCCGGTGGAGGAGATCGCGCGGACGGGCCGCGACGCCTTGCGCTTCGGCGCCCTCAAGCCCGTCGGCCTCACCGACCCGCGCACCGGGCATCGTCCCTGGGCGGCCGTTCAGCTGCGCGCCGAGAACCGAGAGGGGACCGCGTACAACCTCGTCGGATTCCAGACGAACCTCACCTGGCCGGAGCAGCGGCGCGTCTTTCGCCTCATCCCGGGGCTCGAGCAGGCGGAGTTCTTCCGTTACGGCGTCATGCACAGGAACACCTTCGTGGATGCGCCGCACGTGCTCGACCCCACGTTCGCCATTCCCGGGACGGGCGTGCGGCTCGCGGGACAGATCTGCGGGACCGAGGGGTATGTGGAAGCCATCGCGTCGGGGCTGCTGGCCGCGCTTCAGACCCATGCCGAGCTCGCCGGGATGCCACCCGTCGCGCTGCCGCGCACGGGTGCGCTGGGATCGCTCGTCGCCTATGCGACCGACCCCGCCACCGAGGGCTATCAGCCCATGCACGTCAACTTCGGGCTGGTACCGCCTCTCTCGGACGGCAGGCGCCGCTCCAAGCGCGATCGCTATGCGGCGTACAGCGAGCGCGCCCTCGCCGACCTAGACGCCTACATCGCCTCGCGTCCGGATATCTGGGGTGCGGCGGGCCTTGGGTGATCGCGCGGTCGACCCCGCCTACCTGGAGGCGCTCGACGCCTTCATAGCCTATATCGCACGGGTGCGCGGCCTCTCTCCCGAGACCGTGCGGGCATACACCACCCATCTGGAGCAGTATGGCGGCTGGGCCGCCCGGTGCGAGGTGCCGCCACTCGAGCCGACTGTCGCCGACCTCAGGTCGTACCTCGGCGACTTGCGCCGCGCACGCTATGCCCCGCGCACGCTCGCGGCGCACCTATCCGCGCTGCGCGCGTTCTTCCGCTGGTGCCAGCTCGAGGGCGTCCCTGCCTCGGATGCGGCGCTCTCGCTTCAGTCGCCGAAGATCGGGCGGACCCTGCCGGCCACGGTCGACCACGCGGGCATGGAGCGCCTTTTCGGCGTCGCTGACCTCTCCAAGCCCGCGGGCCTTCGGGACCAGGCCATGCTGGAGCTGCTCTATGCATCGGGTGCGCGCATCTCCGAGCTCGCCGGCATGGACATTGAGAGCGTGGACGCCGCCGAGGGCACGGTGCGCCTGTTCGGAAAGGGTTCCAAGGAGCGCATCGTCCCCCTATACCGGCGCGCACTCGATGCGGTCGAGCGCTATCTCCGGGAGGGCAGGCCTGCCCTTCTCGCCGCCGCCAAGCGCTGCGACGCCGCCCCGGGGGCCCGTCCGCTGTTCATATCCGCGCGCGGCAACCGCATGAGCGCCGCCGCGCTCAGAAGCCGGTTCCATCTCCTCGCCCGGCTGGCGGGCCTGCCCGACGACGTCACGCCCCATGCGATGCGGCACTCCTTCGCCACCGATCTTCTAGAGGGCGGGGCGGACCTGCGCAGCGTGCAGGAGCTGCTCGGCCATGCGAGCCTGTCGACGACCACCATCTACACCCATCTCACGCCCGACCGGTTGAAGCAGGCGCTTCGCCGATCCCATCCGCGCGGGGACGAGGCGTGAAGAGTTGCGGGAGCGGAAAATCCCCCTTGGAATGACGCCGCGCTCCTGCTATCATTTCGAACGTTGCCGTCGGCAACGCGTACTCATCACACACGCGCGGCTACTTCTCCGCCGTGGTGCCCGGGCTCGGTAGCAGGTCCCGGGTGGTAGGAGGAGGTCGACCCCGCGCGGAGGCGAACCACAGGAGGTTTACCATGGCTACCAAGATCACCATCCGCACGCTGCTCGAGGCCGGGTGCCACTTCGGCCACCAGACCCGTCGCTGGAACCCCAAGATGAAGCCCTTCATCTTCGGTGAGCGCAACGGCATCTACATCCTCGACCTCAAGCAGACCATCATCAACGCCGACCAGGCCTACTCGTTCCTGCGCAACGCCGCCAAGGGTGGCAAGGTGCTCTTCGTCGGCACCAAGAAGCAGGCCCAGGAGCCCGTGCGCGCCGCTGCCGAGCGCGCCGGCATGCCCTACATCAACCAGCGCTGGCTCGGCGGTATGCTCACCAACTTCGTCACCATCCGCTCCCGCATCAACCGCATGGAGGAGCTCGAGACCATGGTCGAGGACGGCCGCATGGCCGTGCTCCCCAAGAAGGAGCAGGCGGTGCTCGGCAAGGAGCTCGCCAAGCTGCAGACTAACCTCGGCGGCGCTCGCGACCTCAAGGGCCTGCCCGCCGCGCTCTTCGTGATCGACACCAAGCGCGAGGAGAACGCCATCAAGGAGGCGCGTCGCCTGAACATCCCGGTCGTCGCCCTCATCGACACCAACTCCGACCCCGACGAGGTCGATTACGGCATCCCCTGCAACGACGACGCCATCTCCGCGGTCACCCTCATGTGCGAGCTCATGGCAGATGCCTGCCTCGCCGGTGCTGGCAAGGAGCAGATCTCCGAGGCCGAGATGGCCGCTCCCGCAGAGGCCCCCGCTGAGGTCGCTGCCGAGTAGCGCAACATAGCACCTGTCCCTTCTGGAAACATCGCTTCTGAGAAAGGATCTCAACATGGCACAGATCACCGCCGCAATGGTTAAAGAGCTCCGCGAGATGACCGACTCGCCGATGATGGAGTGCAAGAAGGCGCTCGTCGAGGCTGACGGCGACATGAACGCCGCGGTCGACATCCTCCGCAAGAACGGTCTCGCCGCTGCAGCCAAGAAGGCCGGCCGCGAGACCAACGAGGGCGCCGTGGGCGCCTACGTCTCCGCCGACGGCCGCGAGGGCGCGCTCGTCGAGGTCGCGTGCGAGACGGACTTCGTCGGCTCCAACCCCAAGTTCACCGGTTTCGCCTCTGGCGTCGCCGAGGTTGCCGCCTCTACCGAGCCGGCTGACGTCGAGGCGCTCCTTGCCGCCCCGATGGCCACCGAGACCGTCCAGGCCGAGCTCACCGAGCTCATCCACACCATGGGCGAGAACATGAAGATCACCCGCTTCGCCGTCCGCAAGCCTGCCGCCGGCGCCGTCTCCAGCTACGTCCACATGGGCGGTAAGATCGGCGTCCTCGTCGAGTTCTCGTTCGACAAGGCCGAGACTGCCTCTGCCGACGCGTTCAAGACCTTCGCGCACGACGTCGCGATGCAGGTTGCCGCCACTGCGCCCATCTGCGCGGTTCGCGAGGACGTCCCGCAGGACGTTATCGACCACGAGGTCTCCATCTACAAGGCCCAGGCCGCTGAGTCCGGTAAGCCCGAGGCCATTCAGGAGAAGATGGCCATCGGTCGTCTCGAGAAGTTCTACAAGGGCGTCGTCCTCAACGAGCAGGAGTTCATCAAGGACTCCAGCATGACCATCTCGGCATACGCCGCTAAGGTCAGCAAGGAGCTCGGCGACACCATCAAGATCGTCGCCTTCGACCGTCTGGCGCGTGGCGAGCAGTAAGCTCCGCGCATCCAAGGCTCGCAAAAGGGAAGGGCTCCGGTCCTTCCCTTTTTCATATCGCAACTTTGTTAGAATAGGCTTCAGTTCCGTGCCCGTCGAAGGAGGCAACCTGTGTCCGACTACCAATACAAACGCGTGCTTCTCAAGCTTTCGGGAGAGGCGCTCATGGGGGAGGGGGAGTACGGCATCGATCCCGCCGTCACCGACCGTCTCGCTCGTGAGATCAAGGCTCTGCACGACGATGGGGTTGAGATCGGCATCGTAGTCGGAGGCGGCAACATCTTCCGCGGCATCGCCGGTGCCGCCGGCGGCATGGACCGCGCTCAGGCGGATTATATCGGCATGCTCGCCACGATCATGAACGCCCTCGCCCTGCAGGATGCGTTCGAGCGCGCCGAGTGCCCGTGCCGCGTCATGAGCGCCATCCAGATGAACGAGGTCTGCGAGCCCTACATCCGCCGTCGCGCCATGCGCCATCTCGAGAAGGGCGATATCGTCATCTTCGCAGCCGGGTCCGGCAACCCCTACTTCACCACCGATACCGCCGCCGCCCTGCGCGCCTGCGAGATCGACGCGGACTGCCTCATCAAGGCGACCAAGGTCAACGGCATCTACGACAAGGACCCCGCGAAGTTCGAGGACGCCGTCCGCTTCGAGAAGATCTCCTATCATGAGGTCCTGCTGCGCGGTCTGCAGGTCATGGACTCTACGGCGACCGCCCTGTGCCAAGACAACCGCATGCCCATCATCGTCCTCAACATCGAGGGCGAGAACAACATCAAGCTCGCCCTTACGGGCGAGCCCATCGGAACCGTCGTCGTTCGGGAGGATTAGACCATGGCCGACATCACCGCTCATATGGATAAATCGATCGAGAGCCTGAAGCACAACTTCTCCAAGGTGCGCACTGGCCGCGCCAACCCCAACATCTTGGGCGACATCACGGTCGACTACTACGGAGTCGCCACGCCCATCACGCAGGTTGCCGCAGTAAAGGTTCCCGAGGCGCATATGCTCATGGTCGAGCCGTGGGACAAGTCGATCCTGAACGCCATCGTGCACGCCATCAATGCATCCGACCTCGGCATCACCCCGAGCTCCGACGGCACGGTCGTCCGTCTCCCGTTCCCCGCTCCGACCGAGGAGCGCCGCCGCGAGCTCGTAAAGGAGTGCCGCGAGATCGCCGAGCAGGCGCGTGTCTCCATCCGCAACATCCGCCGCGACTTCAACAACAAGCTCGAGCGCGACGAGGAGCTCTCTGAGGACGAGGTCCGTCGCGAGCAGGCAAAGGTGCAGAAGCACACCGACGCCTACATCAAGAAGATCGATGAGCTTCTGAAGGCCAAAGAGGCCGAGGTCATGGAGATCTGATCCATGGGCGACGACGCAACGTTTGAGACCTATTTCGCCAATCCCCCGGCCGGCATCGATCTTACCGCGCTCGACCGCAGCCGCATCCCGCGCCACATCTCATGCATCATGGACGGGAACGGCCGCTGGGCCACCGAGCGCGGCCTCGCGCGCGGCGAGGGCCATCGTGCCGGCATCGTCTCTTTACGCGAGATCATCACCGCGTGCGTGCGCCTCGATGTCGAGGTGCTCTCCGCCTACGCCTTCTCTACCGAGAACTGGTCGCGCCCGCAGGCCGAGGTCAACCTGCTCATGCACCTGTTCGCGCAGACGTTCATCCAGGAGCTGCCGCTCCTTAGGCGAGAGAACGTCAAGGTTGTGTTCCTGGGCGACATCTCCGCCCTCCCTAAGGAGACGCGCGAGGTATTCGAGTACGGCCTGCAGGAGACCGCTCAGCACACCGGCATGACGCTTGCCCTCGCGGTCAACTACGGCGCGCGCGCGGAGCTCGCGCGGGCCGCACGGAGGCTTGCGGAGCGGGTGGCGGCCGGCGAGCTCGATCCGACCGGTATCGACGAGGCCGCGGTTGCCGGTGAGCTCTACACGGCGGGCCTGCCCGACCCCGAGCTCGTGGTGCGCACCTCGGGCGAGATGCGCCTTTCCAACTACCTGCTCTGGCAGGTCGCCTACGCCGAGTTCTACATCACACCGACCTATTGGCCGGATTTCAACCGCTGGGAGCTCCTCCGCGCCATCATCGCCTTCCAGGGCCGTGACCGGCGCTTCGGGGGCCTTTCCGCCACGAAGGAATCGTAAACGATGAATCAATCGCAACCGGGACGCCCCTCAACCGATCACGAGACGGCGGGGCGTCCGCGGCCCCAGGTCAGCGAGCCGCCGAAGGACAGCACGCACGCCCTCGCCACAAGGATCGTCTCCGGCGTGGTGTACGCCGCGCTCTTTATCGGTTGCCTTTTGGGCGGCACCGTCTCGGCAGCACTTTTCGTCGCGCTTATCAGCGCCCTCTGCTGCTACGAGTTCTTCATGATGATGCGACGGGACGGCAAGGTGCCCAACCAGGCCCTCGGCATCATCGTGAGCGCGCTCTTCCCCCTGACGGCCCTGGGCGAGAGCATCACCATGACGGCCCTCATCTTCCTGTTCGTGCTCGCTTGCGGCCTGTGGTACGTCTACACGCCCCGCACGCGCATCGCCGATGTCGCCGTCACGCTCATGGGCCCGCTCTATACCGGATTCATGCTCTCGTCGATCGTTCTTCTGCGCGATGCCGAGCCCGGGTTCTCCGGCGCCCTTCTCGCCATCGGTTCGTGCGCCTCGCTCTGGGTTTCCGATTCCTTCGCCTACCTCGTGGGACGGCAGTTCGGCCGGCACAAGATGGCGCCCAAGATCTCGCCCAAGAAGACGTGGGAGGGCTTTGCCGGGGGCATCGTCGGCTCTGTCGTCATCTGGCTCATCGTGTGGGCTACGCACCTGTTCCCGCTGTCGCTTCCCTTCGCCCTCGCTACCGGCGTGGTGGTCTCGGTGCTCGGTGTTTTCGGCGACCTCATCGAGTCCCGTATCAAGCGGGGCGTGGGGGTAAAGGATTCCGGTAACCTCATTCCCGGTCACGGCGGCATGCTCGACCGTTGCGACTCGCTCATCTTCGGCTGCATCACGGCGCAGCTCATGCTCTATATCGGAGGCGTACTATGATTGAAGGGGCGCGCCAGCGCGTGGCGATCCTGGGCTGCACGGGGTCGATCGGTCAGCAGGCGCTTGACGTCTGCCGGAAACACCCCGACCGCCTGGAGGTCGTCGCCTTGAGCGCCCATCGACAGACGGACGTCCTCGTCAAGGCGGCACGCGAGTTCTCCAGCCCCTTCGTGGCGGTTACGGACGAGGCGCATCGACACGACCCGGTCTTAGACGAGCTCCCCGCCTCCACGCGCATCCTTTTCGGAACCGGGGCTCTCACCGAGCTCGCAGAGCTTCCCGAGGTCGACACGGTGCTCGTGGCGGTCGTCGGCGCCGTGGGCCTCGCCGCCAGCTACACGGTTCTTACCGGGCACAAGCGACTCGCCCTCGCCAACAAGGAGTCGCTCGTCGTGGGCGGGGACCTTCTGATGCCGCTGGCGGATCCCCAGCAGATGCTCCCGGTGGACTCCGAGCACAGCGCCATCTTCCAGTGCCTGCTGGGGGAGGAGCACCAGCCCATACACGCTATCTGGCTCACCTGCTCGGGAGGGCCCTTCTTCGGGCGCACGCGGGAGGAACTCGCCGGTGTCACCCGTGCCGAGGCGCTCGCCCATCCCACGTGGAGCATGGGGGCGAAGATCACCATCGATTCCGCCACGCTGATGAACAAGGGCTTCGAGCGAATCGAGGCCATGCAGCTCTTCGGGCTTCCTGTCGAGCAGATTCCCGTGCTTATCCAGCGCGAGAGCCGCATCCACTCCATGGTCGAGTACGCCGACGGCTCGGTGATCGCGCATCTGGGAGCCTCCGACATGCGCATACCCATCCAGTACGCCTTCTCGTACCCCGAGCGCTGGGACACGCCCGCAGAGCGCATCGACTACCGCTCCATTGGGTCACTCACATTCGCCGAGCCCGATGCCGAGGCGTTCCGCTGCCTTGCCCTCGCCGAGCGCGCGGCACGCGAGGGCGGCACGATGCCCTGCGTGCTCAACGCTGCGAACGAGGTCGCCGTCGCGAGCTTCCTTTCCGATGCGTGTTCTTTCACTGCTATCGACGCCTGCGTCGCCCATTGCCTGGACGCCCACGAGCGCGAGCGGGTAGAATCGCTCGGACAGCTGCAAGACGTCGATCGCTGGGCCCGCGACTGCGCCCGCGCCTACCTGAAGGCGCACGCCTAGCGCATCGCCCCGCTCAAAGGAGTCGAAGGTATGGAGGGAATCCTCACCGTCGTGCGCACGGTATTCTGGGGCCTGCTCATGCTCTCACTGCTCGTCTTCGTTCACGAGGGTGGGCATTTTCTCGCATCCCGTCTGATGGGCGTGAGGGTGACGGAGTTCTTCCTCGGCCTGCCCTGCCGCTTCAACCTGCACCGCGCGTCTCGGCGCATCGGCACCAAGTTCGGCGTGACGCCGATACTGCTCGGCGGGTACGCGATGGTGTGCGGCATGGAGCCGGAAGGTGACAGCGCGCTCGCCGCGCGCGTCCTGGGGTCGGTGCACCGCAGGGGCAAAGCGACCGTCGAGGATCTCGCCCAGAGTCTTTCCGTCTCGGAGGACGCCGTCATGGCGGCCTGCATCCAGTTGGCCGACTGGGGGTCGATCGCATCGGTCTACGACACCGAGGCGGGGGAGCGGCCCGGTGTGTACTATGCGACCACGTACGCCGCCATGCCGCGCGATGCCAAGGGCAACACGCTCTACGACGGACGTGGTTTCGACCGCGCCCATGCCACGGCGGAGGGCGAGGTCTGGGCGCCGCCCACGCCCGACGAGGAGTTCTTCCAGGCGGAGCGGTCGCGCACCTATGCCGGCAAGGGTTTCTGGGCGCGCGCGTTCATCCTTGTTGCAGGCGTCGCCGTCAACCTGGTTACCGGGTTTCTCCTGCTTATGGCCATCTACAGCCTCGTGGGTGTCACGGTGTCGCTCGATATCAACCAAGTGGGCTCCGTTGAGGCGGGGTCACCCGCCGATTCCGCGGGCATCGAGGCGGGTGATGTCATCACGGCCGTCAACGGTGTCGAGACCGCCACGTTTACGGAGGTCGGCGACGAGCTCGAGACCGTCGGTCCGGGCGGAGCGGCGTCCCTTGCCATCGAGCGCGGCGGCGATGCCTTGACCATCACGGCGACCCTCGATGATGAGGGCGCCCTCGGGATCAACGTCCCGCAGGAGACGGTGCACCTTGATATCGGCCAGGCAGCCCGCGTGACCTGGTCGTACCTCGCCATGACGGCGCAGAGCATCGGAAACCTCCTCAATCCCCAGCACACCATGGAGGTGCTGAACAGCTCCACCTCGGTGGTCGGCATCTCCGTTATGGCGGCCGCGGCGGCCGAGAGCGGTGCGTCCACGTTCTTGAGCGTAAGCGCCCTCATCTCCTTCTCGCTCGGCTTCATGAACCTCCTGCCCATACCCCCGCTCGACGGCGGCAAGCTCCTCATCGAGGTCATACAGGCGATCATCCGCCGTCCGGTGTCGCCTAAAGTCCAGGAGCGCATCTCCTACGTGGGCGTGGCGCTCTTCGGACTGCTGTTCCTGTACATGCTGCGCCTCGACATCGTGCGCTTCATCCTGTAGAAGGGGGTCTTCATGACAGAATCCGTCCCGCGCAGCGCGACGCGCCGGCTGTCCATCGGCGGGGTGCCCTTGGGCGGCGGGGCGCCGGTCGTCGTCCAGTCGATGACGTCGACCGATACGGCAGATACGGACGCGACCCTAACCCAGGTCCGGGCCCTGGCGGACGCCGGGTGCGACCTTGTGCGCGTATCGGTGCCCACCAAGGCCGCGCTCGCGTCGTTTGCCGAGATCTGCGCCGCGGCGCCGGTTCCCATCGTGGCGGACATCCACTTCGATTACCGCCTTGCCTTGGGCGCGCTCGATGCAGGCGCCGCCAAGCTCAGGATCAACCCCGGCAACATCGGTTCCTGGGATAAGGTAGATGCCGTCATCGACAAGGCGGGTGAGACCGGTGCAGCGATTCGCATCGGCGTGAACGCCGGATCGCTTGAAGACGATCTCGCGGCCCGCGACGACCTCACACTGCCCGAGAAGCTCGTCGCCTCGTCGCTTAGGTTCGTCGAGCATTTCGAGGCGCGCGGGTTCACCTCCATCGTGCTCTCCGCAAAGGCCCATGACGTGCCGACGACCATCGCCACCTATCGCGCCCTCTCGCGCGAGCTCCCGCACGTACCGCTCCATCTCGGGGTCACCGAGGCCGGTACGGTGCGGCAGGGCACCATCAAGAGCTCGGTCGGCCTTGGCGTGCTCCTCGCCGAGGGGATCGGCGACACGCTCCGCGTCTCGCTCACGGCCGACCCGGTCGAGGAGCCGCCGGTCGCCTGGGGCATCCTCGAGTGCCTGGGCCTCAGGCGCCGCGGCCCGGAGCTCATCAGCTGCCCCACGTGCGGGCGGACGCAGGTCGACCTCATTCCCATCGCCGAGGAGGTCGAGCGCCGTCTCGCGCGCGTCGGCAAGCCCATTTCCGTCGCGGTGATGGGATGCGTCGTCAACGGCCCCGGCGAGGCGTCGGGGGCCGACGTGGGCGTCGCCTGCGGGCGCGGCTGCGGCCTCATCTTCCGCCATGGCGAGGTGCTGCGCAAAGTCGATGAGGATGCTATCATCGATGAGCTGTTTGCCGAGATAGACCAGTTGTAACCTACGACTAGGGAGTCAAGCATGTCGTTTATGAAGATGTCCCGCCTCTATGCGCCGACCCTCAAGGAGGATCCGGCCGAGGCGGAGCTCGCCAGCCATCGGCTCCTGCTGCGGGCCGGCATGATCCGCAAGCAGGCGTCCGGCCTCTACAGCTACCTGCCGCTCGCCTGGCGCTCCATCCAGAAGATCGAGGCCATCTGCCGCGATGAGATGGACGGCATCGGCGCGCAGGAGATGATGGCCCCGATCCTCACCGACGCCGAGCTGTGGGAGCAGTCCGGGCGCATCGGCGCCTACGGCCCCGAGCTCATGCGCCTCACCGACCGCCACGAGCGCACCTTCTGCCTCGGGCCCACGCACGAGGAGACGTTCACCGACCTCGTGCGCAACGAGCTCAAGAGCTACAAGCAGCTGCCGGTGGTGCTCTATCAGATCCAGGACAAGTTCCGCGACGAGCTGCGCCCGCGCTTCGGCCTCATGAGAAGCCGCGAGTTCATCATGAAGGACGCCTATTCCTTCTCCGCTACGCAGGAAAGCCTCTCCGAGGTCTACGAGGACATGAAGGGCGCCTATGAGCGCTACTGCGCACGCTGCGGCCTGAAGGCCCTGCCCGTCGCGGCCGATTCCGGCGAGATCGGCGGTGACTCCTCCATCGAGTACATGGCGCTCGCTGAGGCGGGCGAGGCGTCGCTCGTGTGGTGCGACTGCGGCTTCGCGGCAGACGATGAGGCCGCCTCGACCACCGTCACCGTGACGGAGGGGCCGGGCGACGGCACGCTCACCAAGGTCTCCACCCCGGGGCTCGGCACGATCGAGGCCGTGGCGGAGTTCTTCGGCTTCCCGGAGAACGGGACGCGCAAGTCCCTCGCGCTGATCGATGGCGAGGGGGCTCCGGTCGTCGCCATCGTGCCCGGTGACCACGAGCTCAACGACATCAAGGCCGCCAAGGTCTTCGGTGCGGGCTATCGCCTCATGACCGATGAGGAGCTCGAGGAGCACGGGCTCTTCAAGGGCTTCATCGGGCCCGTCGGCCTGCCCGAGGGCATCCGCCTTGTCTGCGACCGCTCGCTCGAGGCGAGCCAAAGCTGGACCTGCGGCGCCAACGAGGTTGACTTCCACTACACCGGGGCCTGTCCGGGACGTGACTTCACCGTCGACGCGTGGGAGGACCTCGTCACCGTCATTCCCGGCGACCCTTGCCCCCATTGCGGGAAACCGCTCCACGGCGGCCGCGGCATCGAGTGCGGGCAGGTCTTCCAGATCGGTCCCGATAAGTACGCTGCCAAGATGGGTGCCACTTTTGCAGACGAGAACGGGCGCGAGCAGCCCTTCTACATGGGCTGCTACGGCATCGGCATCTCGCGCACGCTCGCTGCCATCGTCGAGCAGCATCACGACGAGCACGGTATCGTCTGGCCCCTTCCGGTTGCCCCTTACGAGGTCTCCGTCATCGCACTCGACAAGAAGGGCGAGGCGTTCGACGAGGCCGAGCGCATCGCCCGCGAGCTCGCCGCCGCTGGGCTTGACGTCGTCTTCGACGACCGGGCCGAGCGCCCGGGCGTGAAGTTCGCCGACAACGATCTCATGGGCTTCCCGTATCAGATCGTGGTCGGAAAGCGCGGACTTGCCAACGGCACGGTCGAGTGCAAGGACCGCGCCACGGGGGAGCGCTCCGACATCGAGCTGGAGGGCATCGTTGCGCACGTAACCCAGATGGTCGCTTCCGCCCGCTCCTCGTACGCCGTCCGTTCGTAGTATCTTCACAAGCGAAAACTTTTTGCCGGTTTTCGCTTGCAACGTACCGGCAGTTTCCGTATAGTATTTCCCGCACCGCTTGGGGGCGTAGCTCAGCTGGGAGAGCGCTTGACTGGCAGTCAAGAGGTCAGGGGTTCGATCCCCCTCGTCTCCACCCAAGTGATCTCGCGGCCTCTGGGTAAACTCAGAGGCCGCTTTGCTATCGGGCTCATGGCGCAACGGTTAGCGCAGGGGACTCATAATCCCTGGGTTGCAGGTTCGAATCCTGCTGGGCCCACCCGCACTTTTCAGACCCCGCCATGCGGGGTCTTTCCATATGGCGTGAATTCTCGACGAGGTACTGCGCGGGTTATAGGACAAAATGTGTGTCCCATATCGCCCCGTTCTTACAGGTAGACGCATGTAAATAAGCTCGGGAAGTTGGTTAGCGCCAACTGCCCGCTTGGACAGAATGTGTGTCCGGTTTGCCGCGTAACCCCAGCTAGACCATGTTGAAACTACCTGAGAAGTTGGTCGATGAGGCGGGTTCCCGATGAAGGCTCACGCATGCCCCCTGTGCGGGGCGAAGATGAAGAGGAACGGCAGGACGAGCTCGGGCAGGACGCGGTGGAGGTGCACGTCCTGCGGCTCGAGCACGGTGCGGAGGATCGACAACGCGGCTAAGCTGCTCGACCTCCTCCTGTCAAGGCTGCCCACCGGGAAGAGGCAGGCCGACATGCCGGGCGGCGGGCGGACCTTCAGGCGGAAGACGGCCCGCTTCTAGGAGATACGGCCCATGCCGCCGAAGGTTGAGGCGCCGAGGAGGGTCGTCTACGTGGACGGGATCCACCTCGGCCGCAAGGCCGTGTGCTGATAGCGTCCGACGGCGGGGACGGCCTCGCGAAGGCACTCAAGAGGACATGCCCCGGCACGCGCCACCAGAGCTACGTCTCCCAAGCCTTCTCGCAGGTATAGCGCTATACCACGACGAGGCCTAGGACACAGGCCTGCGCCGTCCCTGTTGCCTTTTGCAAGCGCGCGTCTGCGGAGTTTCTGCATATGAGCTCGACGATCGCCTACGAGGGGAGGCTGTACGTCTTAGCGGGCACGCTTGGATCTCCCTATTGCGCCTTCAGCACAACGCATATGGAAACGGTGCCGCAGCCGGGTGATTATGTTGTGCCCGACTCAAAACCCTCACCGGACTCCGACCCGGGTGAGGGCTGAGGTTCGGGCTTCTCAACCGATCCCGGTGCCGAAGAGCCCGTATCCGGTAGGCATGATCACGGGGTGCTGCCCAAGGCGGGCGATGCGGCTCCTGTCACGATGGGGATCGCGGCCCTTACAGGCTTATTCGGGGTCATCATAGGTGCCCTCGCGTTGCGCCGCTCACGTAGGCATGTGGGGCTCATGGCGCCGTCATCCAAACAATCGTTGAGTCACAGTCGTCCCGGCCCTCTCCGAAGAGGGCCGGGACGTGTATTCGGCCGATGCGCATGCACGCTATAACGTGAATGAATATGAAAAGACCCTGCCTGAGCAGGGTCAGAAAAGTCGATGGTGGAGACGAGGGGGATCGAACCCCTGACCTCTTGACTGCCAGTCAAGCGCTCTCCCAGCTGAGCTACGCCCCCAAGCAACGGAGAAGACTATACGAAATTGCGCACGACATTGCAAGCGGCATTTCGAAAAAAGTTGCGATGCGACGTTGGGGGCATCGGGGAGACGGAGACGGACGCCATCGGTTCCATGTGCCGCGAGATGCCTTGCCGAGCTCCGCCGGATAGCGGACTTGTGGAGAGATTTGAAATTGGGGGTTGGCGCACATGGACGTCCATGCTATAGTAGCTATCGCTGAAAAGCACAGGGGCGTTTGGCTCAGGGGTAGAGCACTTCCTTCACACGGAAGGGGTCACAAGTTCAAATCTTGTAACGCCCACCATCACCTGTTCGGGGCCGGGGAGAAATCCCCGGCCCTTTTGCTAGGAAGACACAGCTGTTGCCCGCGCAACGGACCGCACCGAGGGATGACGCACGATGATTCTGAATGTGGACAAGGTCGAGAAGAGCTTTGGCAGCCGCGTGCTGTTCTCCGGCGCCTCCTTTCAGGTGAATCCCCGGGACCGTTTCGCCCTGGTGGGGCCAAACGGCGCGGGCAAGACAACCCTGCTCAAGATCATCATGGGCATCGATTCCCCCGATGCCGGCGCGATCACCTTCGCCAAGGGCGTGAATGTCGGTTATCTCGAACAGGAGACGAAGCTCGCCTCCGATGTTGCCGTCATCGATGAGGTGGTCGCATCCGCTCAGGAGATCAGGCAGCTCGGCGAGCGTGCCGAGGAGCTCCAGCTCCGCATCGCCGAGGCGGGGGAGACGGGCGAGGTCCCCCAGCAGCTCTTAGACGAATACGGACACGTTCAGGACCGCTTCGAGCGCCTGGGAGGCTACGAGCTCGAGAGCAACGCGCGGCAGATTCTCGCCGGCCTGGGGTTCCCGGTCGCTGATTTCGACAAGCCCTGCGCCGAATTCTCCGGCGGTTGGCAGATGCGCATCGCGCTCGCCAAACTCTTTCTCCGCCACCCCGATGTGCTGCTCCTCGACGAGCCCACGAACCACCTCGATCTCGAGAGCGTTCAATGGCTTCGCGGCTTCATCGCCTCCTACGAGGGCGCCGTGCTGATCGTCTCCCATGACCGTGCGTTCATGGACGCCTGCGTAGACCATGTCGCCGCCATCGAGAACCGCCGCATCACCACCTACACCGGCAACTACAGCGCCTATCTCAAGCAGCGCGAGGACAACCTCGAGCAGATGCGCGCCAAGCGCGCCGCCCAGGAGCGCGAGATCGCGCATATGCAGGTATTCGTCGATAAGTTTCGCTACAAGCCGACCAAGGCTGCCCAGGCGCAGGAGCGCATACGGCGCATCGAGCAGATCAAAAGCGAGCTCGTGATCCTTCCCGAGGGACACAAGCATGTCGACTTCAAGTTTCCCGATCCGCCCCGTTCCGGCGATATGGTGGTGAAGCTTTCAGACGTCTCCAAATCCTATGACGACAAGAAGATCTACGACGGCATCGACCTTACGCTGTACCGCGGCGACCATGTGGCGCTCGTCGGACCCAACGGCGCCGGCAAATCGACGCTGATGAAGATCCTCGCCGGCATCGAGCCAGCGACGTCTGGCACGCGTGAGCTTGGCGTCAACGTCGGTGTCGCCTATTACGCCCAGCATCAGCTGGAAGGTCTCAAAGAGGCCAACACCGTGCTGCAGGAGATCGATACCGTCGCTCCGACGTGGACCGTGCCGCAGCAGCGGAGCCTTCTCGGCGCCTTCCTCTTTTCAGGCGAGGACGTCGATAAGCGCGTCGGGGTGCTCTCGGGCGGTGAGAAGGCGCGACTCGCGCTCGCCAAGATGCTCGTGGCGCCCGAGGCGCTGCTCTGCCTCGACGAGCCCACGAACCACCTCGACATCGACTCGGTCGATATACTCGAGAGCGCGCTCAAGAACTTCCCGGGCACCATTGTGCTCATCAGCCATGACGAGCATCTCGTGCGCGCCGTGGCGAATCGCGTCATTGACATCCGCGACGGTAAGATGACGGTGATCGACGGTGATTACGAGTACTACCTCTACAAGCGCGAGGATTTGGCGCAGCGCGCGGCGGCGGCAGAAGAAGCGGCAGCTTCGACCCTTGAGCCCCGAGCAGCCGCGCCTGCCCGGCGCGTACCGCGCGTGCATCGCACCGAGGAGCGCGGGGAGCCCGCGCGCGAGAGCCATAAGTCACGCGATCAGCGCCGGGCCGAGGCCGAGGCGCGCGCCGCCCTCAACAAGCGCCTGAAGCCGAAACGCGACCGTCTGGCAAAAATCGACCGGGAGCTCGAGCGAGACCGGGCGCGCTACGACGAGCTCATGGCGCTCATGGCCTCCGAGGAGCTGTACGCAGATCAGGACCGCTTCGCCGCCGCGCTCTCCGAATACAACGATCTCAAGAAGCGCATAGCCGCCGCCGAGGACGAATGGCTCGAGCTCTCGACCGAGATCGAAGAGGAGACCTCTCATGTCGGGGCGTAAAGCGGCCGCGCTCGCCTGCACCCTTCTCGCTTGGGGGCTCAGGCTGTGCGCCATCGGGCTCATCGCCCTGACGATCGCGCTCTCGTTCTCCGGCATGGCGACGCGTCTCGGCATCGTGAACCTCGTACTCGACATCGCGCAGGTGCTGCCCGCCGTCATTGCCGGATGGGGCCTTGTGGCCACGCCGTTCGGCGGCGTGTTCCGCCTCGATTTCGTTATCGTCGCCCTCGTCCTCTTCCTCGCGGACTACGTCTTGCTGCGCATCGCCGATGCGCTCAGGCATTAGGGAGTGAGCATGCTGGACTTCTCCTATATCCTCTACCTCCTCATGCAGGCTCTTGCGGTCATCGTGGGGCTCTGCGTGCACGAGAGCGCCCACGCCCTCGCTGCCTGGGCGCTCGGCGACAAGACCGCGCGCTCACGGGGGCGCGTCTCGCTCAACCCCCTCGCGCATATCGACCCCTTCGGCACCGTGCTGTTGCCGCTCATCATGATCGTGCTCGGCGGGCCCGTATTCGCCTTCGCCAAACCCGTACCCGTGTACCTGGGCAATCTCAAGCACCCCAAACGGGACGAGGTCATCGTATCGCTGGCTGGGCCCGTGTCGAACATCGTCCTTGCGGTGGCGTTCGCCTTGCTGCTCCACGGCGTTGCGGGCCTGTCCTTTACACCCAGCACCGCACGGGCGCTCTACGCGGCGGCCACGTTCTTGCAGCTCGCCGTCCTCTGCAACCTGTCGCTCGCCTTTTTCAACCTCATACCTCTGCCGCCCCTCGACGGGTCGTCGCTCGTCGTGCCCTTCCTCTCGGGCCGCGCGCTCGATACGTACTATCAAATCCAGCGTTATGCGATGCCGATCCTCATCATCGTGCTCTATCTGGTACCCCAGGTCCTGCGCATCGACCTCGTGGGCATCTACTTCAACTTCACCGTCTACCCGCTCTTCGACCTTCTGACCGGGCTTGCGTTGGGCTAGAATGGGAGAACCTGCGCCTCAACAGGGGCATCGAGGGCAAAGGAGGGGAGCGGCATGTCCTATCGCGTGAGCACGGCGGGCTATACCGGCCCCTTCGACCTTCTGCTCCAGCTCGTCAGCCGTCAGAAGGTCGATATCGGTGCGATATCCATCGCCGAGGTCGCCGAGCAGTATCTCGCCGAGGTCGACCGCATGACCGACGTCGACCTCGACGTTGCGAGCGATTTCCTGCTCGTCGCGGCGACCCTGCTCGATATCAAGGCCGCATCGCTCGTTCCCGAGGAGGCGAGTCGCCCCTCCGGCGACGAGCTCGAGGAGGACGACGAGCTGGCAGGCCTCGACGCCGATGCCCTGCGCGAGGTGCTCATCCAGCGCCTCATCGCGTATAAGCAGTTCAAGGGCGCCGCATCGGCGCTCGGGGCGCGCATGGAGGCGGAGAGCCGCATGCATCCGCGCGTCGCCGGGCCTGACCCTGCTTTTCTGAACCTCATGCCCGACTACCTTGCCGGCATCACCCTTCGCGGTCTCGCCGTCATATGCGCGGATCTCGACAGCCGGCGCGAGACGTTTCTTTTGGAGGCCGAGCACGTCGCCCCGCATCGCGTGCCGCTGGAGCTCACCGTCGCCTCGGTAGACCGCCTCACCGCCACTAAGGGCTCATGCACCTTCAGCGACCTCATCGCCGGGGCGGAGACAACCGACCAGCTCGTCTCGACCTTTCTGGCGATACTCGAGCTCGCGAAGCGCGGCGCGCTCCTGCTCACCCAAGAGGAGAACTTTGGCGAGATCATGATCGAGCGCGTGCCCGGCGCCCCCGAGTACCATCCGGGCGAGGCGCTCACCGTAGAGGAATAGCCGATGCGCCCCGGGCGCGAAGGGATTGGTTAGATATAGAAGATGGAAGATCTGGAGAAGTTGAACCCGCTCTCACCCAAAGCGGCGCTCGAGGCGCTGCTCCTGGTGTCGAGCGACCCGGTGAGCGCCAGCGCGCTCGCGCAGGCGCTCGACATCGCTCCCGGTGAGGCGGCGTCGCTCTTGGCCGAGCTCAAGGTCGAGTACGAGGAGGCGAACCGCGGCTTCCAGCTGCGCGAGGTCGCCGGCGGGTGGCGCCTGTTCACCCATCCGGCCTTCCACGAGCAGGTGGAGTCGTTCGTCCTGTCGTGGGACACCCAGAAGCTCAGCCAAGCGGCGCTCGAGGCGCTCGCCGTCATCGCGTACCACCAGCCCGCCACGCGCGAGCAGGTCCGCGGCATACGCGGGGTGAACTCGGACGGCGTCATCTCGTCTCTGGTGGACAAGGGGCTGGTGCGCGAGCTCGGACGCGACCCGGAGCGCGGCCAGGCCATCCTGTACGGCACGACCAACGCCTTCCTCGAGAAGTTCGGCCTGCGCTCCCTGAAGGATCTGCCCGACCTCGAGCAGTTTGCGCCGGACGAACAGTCGCGCCAGTACATCCGCGAGCGGCTCTCCGGCCGCAGCATCCAGTCCACGCTCGAGGAGGCGGACGAGGACCTGGCCGAGGAGCGCGAGCTCATCGACGGGTACGACGGCGACGATGATGACGACCTCATGCTCGTGGGCAACGCGACCGATGAGGAATTCGATGACTGAGGGGCGGCCTGACAGCCCGCAGGAGACGACCGGGTATCCGCATACCATGCGCGTGCAGCGCTTTCTCGCCCGTGCAGGCGTGGCGAGCAGGCGCGGCTCCGAGGCGCTCATGACCGCCGGCCGCGTTTCTGTGAACGGCCGTGTCGTGACCGAGCTCGGCACCAAGGTCGACGTCGACCGCGACCGCGTAGCCGTCGACGGGGTCGCGGTCACCCTGAACCAGGGCGCGGTATACCTCATGCTCCACAAGCCTGCCGGCTATCTCACCACGATGGCGGACCCTCAGGGGCGCCCGTGCGTGGCGTCCCTTGTTCCGGGGGACCGCTATCCCGGGCTCTTTCCCGTCGGGCGCCTCGATAAGGACACGACGGGCCTCTTGCTGTTCACGACGGACGGGGATCTGGGCAACCTGTTGCTGCACCCCGCCCATCATGTGCCGAAGCACTACGTCGCCGTCGTCGACGGCACCATGGCCGACGGGGAGCTGGAGCCGCTTCGCCGGGGCATCACGCTCGACGACGGTCCCTGCCAGCCCGCACCCACCGCACTCTGGGACGCCGCCGCAGCAGCGCTCCTGTGGCCGGAGCTGCGCGAACGCCTCCTGCTGGGCTCTGCGACCCCGGTCGAGATCACGCTGCGCGAGGGGCGCAAGAACCAGGTGAAGCGCATGTTCGGCGCGCTGCACCATCCGGTCCTCGCGCTGCACCGCGACCGCATGGGGGACCTCTCGCTGGGCGAGCTCGCCCCCGGCACCTGGCGGCTGCTCGATGCCGATGAGGTGCGACGCCTCCGCTCGGCCGCGGCCGCGGCATCTGAAACGATCGAACACCTCGAAAGGGAAGGAAGATAGATGATAATCGCCATCGACGGGCCCGCCGGCTCGGGAAAATCGACCATTGCGGGCGAGATAGCGCATCGATATGGATTCGAGAAGCTCGACACGGGTGCGATGTATCGCGCCGTGGCGCTGTCCGCCCTCGACCGCGGCATCGCGCTCGAAGATGAGCAGGCGGTCGACCGCTTGGCCGAGGGCATCACGCTCACCTTTCCGCCCAAAGAGGGTGCGACGACGCGCGTAGAGGTCGACGGGGTCGACGTGAGCGATGCCATCCGCACGCCGCGCATCGATGCGTGCGTCTCGCAGGTCGCCGCGTATCCGGGCGTGCGCGCCGCCATGCTCGTCCCGCAACGCGCGTTCGCTGAGGGGCGCGATGTCGTTGCCGAGGGGCGCGACATCGGCACGGTGGTCTTCCCCCATGCCGATATCAAGGTGTTCCTCACGGCTGACCCGGCAGAGCGGGCGCGGCGCCGCGTTCTCCAGCGGCACGGCGATAGCGCGACGGATGAGCGCGCGCTCGCCGCAGAAATCGAGGAAACCCGTGCCGCCATCGAGCGCCGCGACGCCCTCGACAGCTCCCGCGCCCTGGCCCCGCTCGCCGCCGCGCCGGACGCGGTCGTGCTCGATTCCACGGCGTTCACGATCGACGAGGTGGTGGCGCGCGTCGCCTCCCTCATCGCTGAGAGGAGGGCCCGGTGAAGCTCTTCCACTACACGCGCGACGACTTCTACGACAACGCCATGCGCGACTACCCGGCGGTGTTCCGCGGGTTCTATCTGGTGGTCATCGCGATCCTCTTCGTCTTCAGCAAGCTGATGTGGCGCTGGAACGTCGAGAACGCCTCCTATCTGGAACCTGAGGGCGATACCGGCTCGGTCATCATCTGCAACCACACCTCCATGGCGGAGGTCGTGTCGCTCGTGCCGCACATCGTGCGCTCGGGGCGCCGGGTTCGCCCCATCATGAAGTCGGAGTTCAACAAGAATCCCATCGTGCGCTGGTTCTTCGCGCGCGTGGGGGGCATCCCGGTGGAGCGCGGAACGGCTGATATGAAGGCGCTGCGCCGCGCGCAGCATGCCCTGCAGCGCGGCGAGGACGTCCTCATCTTTCCCGAAGGGACGCGAATCCGCAGCGACGACCAGCCCGTGGAGGTCCACGGGGGATTCGCTCTCATGGCGCAGATGGGCAAGGCCGACATCGCCCCCATGGCGGTATGCGGATTTCGCGACGTGACGCCCGAGGGCAAGCACCTCATGCGGCCCGTCAAGACCTGGATGCGCTGCGCGCCCCGCGTGCATCTCTCCGACGCGCCGCAGGGCCTCAAGCGCTCCGAGCGACTTCAGTGGTTCGAGGACGAGGCGATCGCGCGCATGTACGGCGTGCGCGACGAGCTCCGCCGTGAGCATCCCGGCAGGAGGTAGGCATGGCATCGATCGAGATCGCGCGCCAAGCGGGCGCCTGCTACGGCGTGGAGCGCGCCCTCAAGATGGCGCTCGAGGCGGCGGCGGCTCCCAAGCAGCCCGTGCACACGCTGGGACCGCTCATCCATAACCCCTCCGTCGTATCCGATCTCGCCGCGCGGGGCGTCGCCTCGGCGGAGACGCCGGCTGAGGCAGAGCGGGGCACGCTCGTGATTCGCGCGCACGGCGTCACGCCCGCCGTGGTCGCCGAGGCCGAGGAGCGCGGGCTTACCGTGATCGACGCGACCTGCCCCTATGTCAAGCGCGTCCACCGCGCCGCCGCGCGCCTTAGCGAAGACGGCTACCAGGTGGTGGTCGTAGGGGAGTGCGGACATCCGGAGGTCGTCGGGATCCTCGGACACGCAGGGGAGAACGCTGTCGTCGTAAGCGATGCGGACGATGTCGCGCGCAACGCTTACGCCGAGCGCGTCGGCGTCGTCGTCCAGACCACGCAGACGGCGGCGACGCTTTCGGCCGTGGTGGGCGCCCTCGCCGTGCGCGTGCGGGAGCTCAAGGTCGTGAACACCATCTGCGAGGCGACCGCCGAGCGTCAGGGTGCCGCGGCGGAGCTCGCAGGGCGCGCCGACGTCATGATCGTCATCGGCGGGCGCTCCTCGGGCAACACGCGCCGTCTTGCCGAGATCTGCCAGAGCCGCTGCCCCCGCACCCATCATATCGAGGATGCCGACGAAATCGAGTCGTCCTGGCTGTCCGGCGCCTCCCTCATCGGCATTACGGCGGGCGCCTCGACCCCCGCCCAGCAGATCGAGCGCACGCGCGAGCGCGTCGAGGCGCTGATGGACGCATGAGCGGCGTCGGCGATACCCCGTATGCTCAGGGCGGCGCCGGGTACGGGGACCCTCAGCCCGCGCCTGCTGAGGGAGCGCCCCTCGGGGGCCGTGTCGCCGCGGTGCGCGAGAACTCGCCCGCGTGGGACGCCGGCATCGAGCCCTCTATGGTCGTCACCAAGGTGGAGGGGGAGCCGCTCACCGACATGGTCACTTGGCTCTGGCAGGCAGATGACGACGCCGTCGACCTTGTCGTCTACGACCCGCGGGACGGTTCGTACAACCCCTGCACCCTCGAGCGGTTCCCCGGCGAGGACTGGGGCATCGAGTTCGACGGCGCGGTGTTCGACGGCATGCGCACCTGCGTGAACGGCTGCGTCTTCTGCTTTATGACCATGCTGCCCGCGCACATGCGCGATTCGCTCTATATCCGTGATGACGATTACCGCCTGAGTTTTCTCCAGGGCAACTTCGTCACGCTCACCAACGTCACGGACGCCGAGGCAGACCGGATCGTCGCTTGTCAGCTCAGCCCGATGAACGTCTCGCTGCATGCGGTCTCGCCCGACGTGCGCCGCCGCCTCATGGGCAAGAACGCATCGCGAGGCATCGAGGTGCTCGAGCGCCTCATGGGGGCAGGGATCGAGATCCACGCGCAGATCGTGCTGTGCCCGGGCCTCAACGACGGCGACGAGCTCGCTCGCACGCTCGCCTACGCCGAGGCCCACCCCGCCATCACGAGCCTGGGCATCGTCCCGCTCGGCTACACGAAGTTCCAGAAGCGATTCTCCTCCTCATATTCCGATGACCCAGCCTCCGCGCGCGCCGTCATCGATATGGTCCGCCCGTATCAGGAGCGCGCCCGTGCACGCACGGGTCGCACCGTGTTCCAGCTCTCCGACGAGTTCTACCTCGATGCGGGTATAGAGGTGCCGCCCGCGGCATGGTACGACGGATACCCCCAGTTCTACGACGGCATCGGCATGGTGCGCTCTTATCTTGACGATACGCATCGCCTGCTCTCCGAGGAGGGGGAGCGTCTGGCTCACGTCGCCATGCAGCTTGAGGAGCGCGCGCTTACCCTCGTTGCGGTATCGGGAGAGGCCGCGCGCGATACGGTCGCGGGCTTCGTAGAGGCGCGCCCGCTTTGCGGTCGGGTGCTTGCCATCGAGAACCGCTACTTCGGCGGAAACGTAGACGTGACGGGGCTGATCTGCGGATGCGACCTTATCGAGCAGCTTCCCGGCGACCTCACCGGTGTTATGCTCTTTCTGCCGGACGTGATGTTCAACGCAGACGGGCTCACCTTGGACGGCTATCATCGTGATGACCTGTTGGACCGCCTGGCCGCGCGCGGCGCCGTGGCATACGTAGCCGCCACGCTCCCGCACGACCTTCTCAACGCTATCGAGGGCGCACTTGCCTAGCGCGCCCGGCAAAGGAGCATATATGAAACCGATCGTCGCCGTCGTCGGCCGCCCCAACGTGGGCAAGTCGACCCTGGTGAATCGTTTGGCGGAGACCGCCGACGCCATCGTGCACGAGAGCCGCGGCGTCACGCGCGACCGCAGCTACCATGACGCCGACTGGAACGGCCGCCATTTCACCCTTATCGACACCGGCGGCATCGAGCCCTTGAAGAGCGACGACGTCTTTGCCGCCAGCATCCGCGACCAGGCGCTCGCCGGCGCCGAGGAGGCGGACGCCATCCTCTTCGTCGTCGACGGTTCGGTCGGCGTCACCGAGGAGGACGAGACGGTCGCCCGCCTGCTCAAGCGCGTCAAGAAACCAACGTTTCTCCTCGTCAACAAACTTGATAACCCTGACCGGGAGCAGGAGCGCCTTTGGGAGTTCTACTCGCTCGGCGTAGGCGACCCCATCCCCATATCCGCCACGCACGGTCACGGCACGGGCGACCTGCTCGACGACCTCATCGCTGTGCTTCCCGAGGAGACCGTCGACGAGGACGACTATCCCGAGGCGCTCGGCGTCGCCATCATCGGCAGGCCCAATGCGGGCAAGTCCTCGCTCTTCAACAAGATCATCGGCCGCGAGCGCTCCATCGTCTCCGACGTCGCGGGCACCACGCGCGACGCCATCGACACGATCGTCGAACGCGACGGGCGCCGCTACCGGCTCGTCGACACCGCCGGCATCCGCAAGAAGAGCACGGTATACGAGAACATCGAGTACTACTCCATGGTCCGCGGCCTGCGCGCCATCGACCGCGCCGACGTGGCGCTCCTCGTCGTGGACTCCTCGGTGGGCGTAACTGAGCAGGACCAGAAGGTCGCGAACCTCGCCATCGAGCGCGGATGCGCCCTGGTGGTGCTTCTCAACAAATGGGACTTGCTCACCGACGACCGAGCCCGTGAGCAAGTGATGGAGACGGTCGACCGGCGGCTGACGATGGCTCCGTGGGCCGAGTTCCTGCGCATCTCCGCCCTCACCGGCCGCTCCGTCGAGAAGATCTGGGCGATGGTCGACAGCGCGGCAGAACACCGCGCGCAGAAGCTCTCCACGGCCCGCCTGAACCAGTTCCTCACCGACCTGCGCGAATTCGGGCACACCGTCGTCGACGGCAAGCGCCGTCTGCGCATGCACTACGTCACCCAGACCGGAGTCGAGCCGCCCGCGTTCACCTTCTTCGTGAACCATCCCGACCTCGTGAACGATACCTATGCGCGCTACATCGAGAACCGCATGCGCGAGAAGTTCGAGCTCAAGGGCACGCCCGTACGCCTGCGCTTCCGCGCGAAGACCGCCGACAAGGCAGGTGACTAGCCATGGCTGACGGCATGAGCGCGGCGGTTCTCTACACCGCCATCACCATGGTCGCATCCTACCTCGTGTGCGGCATCCCCTTCGGGAAGATCATCATCGCGCTCACCATGCACAAGGACATCCAGAAGGAGGGTTCCGGCAACATCGGCACCACGAACGCCCTGCGCGTGGGCGGCCCCAAAGTCGCCGCCCTTACCCTTGCCTTCGACCTCCTCAAGGGCATGGTCTGCGTCATGGTGTTCCGCGATGTCGTCATCGGCGGCAACTCGTGGACGCCCGACGTGCCCGTCGACCTCATGGTCGCCCTCGTAGCGCTCTCCGCGCTCTACGGCCACATCTTCTCTCCGTACCTCAAGTTCCACGGGGGCAAGGGCATCGCCACGGGCGTGGGCATCCTCTTCGGCTTCTGCTGGCCGCTCGCCCTCATCCATCTCGCCATCTTCATCGTGCTCGTCGCGCTCACGCGCTACGTGTCCGTGGGCTCCATCGCCACAGCAGCCGTGGTACCCCTGACCGTGCACCTTGCGTTCCCATACCTGCCCCTCGCCGCGCTCGCGGTCTGGGCGCTGCTGGGGTGGACCGTCGTGTGGGCGCATCGAGGAAACATCAGCCGCCTGCGCGCGGGTACGGAATCGAAGCTCTCGTTCAAGAAGAAAGGGGAGCCCAAGTGAAGATAACGGTCATCGGCGCCGGCTCATGGGGCACGGCAATCGCAGGCGTGGCGGCAGCTCACGCCGACGAAGTCGAGCTCTGGTCGTTTGACGAGGAGTCGACGCGCGGCATCAACGAACGCCACGTGAACCCGCTCTACCTCAGCGATTACGAGCTTCCTGAGAACGTCACCGCCTCGGGATCCTATGCGGACGCGCTTGCCGGGGCCGACGGGATCATCGTCGTCGTGCCCTCGCCCTTCATCCGCTCGACCATCCGCGGCGCGGCGCCCGACATCGCTAAGGACACGCCCGTCCTCTGCCTCACGAAGGGCATCGAGGCCGGTACGGGGGCCCTCATGAGCGAGGTCGTCGCCGACGAGATCGGGCGCCCCGAGCGCGTGGCGGCCCTTTCCGGACCCAATCATGCCGAGGAGATCTGCCGCGGCAGCCTCTCCGCCGCCGTGGTAGCCTCCCCGGACCCCGTCGTCGCGGAGTTCTTCAAGACCCTCCTCATCTCGCCGGTCTTTCGCATCTACACCTCGCAGGACATGATCGGCGTCGAGACATGCGCCGCCGTGAAGAACGTCATCGCCATCGTCTGCGGCATCGCCGCCGGTGTGGGATACGGAGACAACACGCTCGCCCTCATCATGACGCGCGGCCTCGCCGAGATCAGCCGCATCGTGTCCGCCCGCGGCGGGGATCCCATGACCTGCATGGGTCTTGCCGGCATGGGCGACCTCGTGGCAACGTGCACCTCGCCGCATTCCCGCAACCGCTCCTTCGGCGTCGCGTTCGCCCAAGGAGAGTCGCTCGATGAGTACCAGAGGCGCACCCATATGGTGGTCGAGGGCGCCGCCGCGGCGCGCAGCACCGCCGAGCTCGCCCGTGCGCTCGGCGTCGACGCGCCCCTCACCTTCGCGCTCGAGAACACGCTCTACCACGGCATGGGTATCGACGAGGCCCTCGGCATCCTCACCGACCGGTTCCCCACAGAAGAGTTCTACGGCATCACTCCCACGGAAAGAGGCTAACCCATGACGCACCCCATCCGGATCGCACCCTCCATACTCTCAGTCAACTTGGGCCACCTCGCCCACAGCCTTGAGAGCATCAGCTGCGCCGATTACGTACATATCGACGTCATGGACGGGCACTTCACCCCCAACCTCACCTTCGGTCCCGAGATGGTGCGCGCCTGCAAGGGGTTGACCGACCTGCCGCTTGACGTGCACCTTATGATCACGAACCCCGACGAGACCATCGACTGGTACATCGATGCCGGCGCCGACCTCGTCACCGTCCACTACGAGACCGCCTCGCACCTGAACCGCGTCGTGAACCACATCAAGAGCCGCGGCATCAAGGCGGGCGTTGTGCTCAACCCCTCGACGCCGGTGTGCATGCTCGAGGACATCATCGACGATGTCGATGTGGTCATGCTCATGAGCGTGAACCCGGGATTCAGCGGTCAGAGCTTCATCGAGGGCACCGTGGCGAAGCTCCGTAAGCTCACCGAGCTCTGCCGCGCCCATGACGCAGACCCGCTCATCGAGGTCGACGGCGGCATCTCGCTCGCCACCATCGATCGCGTCGTCGCGGCCGGCGCCAACCTGCTCGTAGCGGGCTCAGCCGTCTTCGGTGCCGACGACCCCGCCCAGATGGTGCGCGACCTGCGCGACGCCGGCGAGGCCGCGCGCGCTCCGCGCGCATAGGGCCCCTGATGGCCGACGTCGCCCCAATCGTCAACCTCGACTTCGCCGCCTCAACGCCTCTCAGGCACGAGGCGCGCGAGGCGGAGCGCACCTACGATGCCTCACCGATCGCGGGCGCGAACCCCAACGCGCTGCACCGCCTCGGACGCGCCGCCGCGCAGTCACTCGAGGAGGCACGGCGCTCTATAGCCCGGTCGCTCGGTGCGCGCATCAGGCCCTCCGAGGTGGTACTCACCGGAGGCGGCACGGAGGCGGACCAGCTCGCCCTGCTGGGGATCGCCGAGGGCGTGCGCGAGCGCGACCGTACGCGCACGCGCGTGGTCGTCTCCGCTATCGAGCACGACGCGATCCTCGACAACCTGCCGCTCCTGCGCGCCGCCGGCTTTGAGACCGCGCTCGTGTACCCCAACCGGCAGGGCGTTGTCGAGCCGGGGGCGCTGCGGGACCTCATGGGCCGCGACGTCGCCCTCGTCTCCATCATGCTCGCCAACAACGAAACGGGCGTCATCCAGCCCGTGCGCGAGCTCGCCGCCGTAGCCCACGAGGCGGGTGCCCGCATCCACACCGATGCCATCCAGGGATACCTGCACATCCCCTTCGATGTGGGGGAGCTCGGCGTCGACGCCCTGTCCCTCGCCGGCCACAAGGTCGGTGGACCGGTCTCGACGGGCGCGCTCTACCTCGCCTCACGCACGCCGCTGCGTCCGCGCGTCTTCGGAGGCGGACAGGAGGCGGGACGCCGTGCGGGGACGCAGGATGTGCGCGGTGCGCTCGCCCTGGCGGCCGTGGCCCGCGCGCTCGGCCCGCATGTCGCCGAGGAGAGATGTCGCGTCGGGGCCCTTGCCGACGACCTCTACCGGCGCCTCCTCTCGCATCCTCGAATCCGTGCGAGCATGGGGGATCCCTTTCAGGTGGACCGCCTGCCCGGTATCGTCTCGGTGCTCATCGAGGGCGCCGACAGCCAGGAGCTCGTGCTTAGGCTCGATGCCGCCGGTTTCGCCGTCTCCGCGGGGTCTGCCTGCTCGAGCGGCTCCACCGCGGCGAGCCACGTCCTTCGGGCCATGGGTCTCACCGCAGATGAGGCGGCGGGCTCGCTGCGCATCTCGTTCGATGACCGCGTCGACCCCTCGTCGCTCACGCGGTTTGCCGATGTTCTCCGCGATATGGTGTAGGGTATCCCCGCATCTTGGAAAGGAGCTGAAGCGCATGCTCGTCAAAGAGCTCGAGTCCCGGCTCTTCGCGCGTTTTCCCGTCTCGGATGCCGAGCCGTGGGACCATGTGGGCCTATCGGTCGGCGACCCCGAGGCGCAGGTGGCGGGCGTCGCCTGCGCCCTCGACCCGACGCCCGCCCACGTGGAGGCGGCCGCGGCCCGGGGGGCGAACGTCCTCATCACGCACCATCCGGTCTATCTGAAGGCGCCCGACACCTTTAGCCCGGTTCCCGGCGCCTCGACGCCCATGGCTGCGGCAACGGTGTGGGCCGCCGTGAAAAGCGGCGTCGCGATTCTCTCGTTTCACACGAACCTCGACCGCTCGGTCGAAGCGCGCCGCTGCCTCGCGGGCCTCATGGGGGCCGTGCCGGTGAGCTCTTTGGAGCATCCCCGCGACCCCGAAGCACCGGGGCTAGGCGCCCTTATCGACACGCGCCCCGTGCTCTTGGACGATCTTGCAGGTCGGGCGGCCACGGCATTTATGAGCGTTCCGCGCATCTGGCGGGCAAGCGATATGCCCGTCACGCGCTACGCCCTTCTCGGCGGATCTCTCGGCGACGTGGGCGCATACGCCCTTGCGGACGGCGCGGGAGCCGTCATCTGCGGCGAAGCCGGCTATCATGTCTGCCAGGACTTGACGGCGCGCGGCTGCTCGGTGATACTCATCGGCCACGATGCGTCTGAGCTGCCGTTTGCGTCGGTCCTCGCCGCCTGTGCGCGTGAAGCGGGCGTTCAGACGGAGCAGGTTAGTATACTTAACGAGCATCGCCAATGGCGTTCCTATCGGGAAGAGGAGATTCGATGACCCCCGCTGCGATTCTTATGAAGATGCAAGAACTCGACCTCGCCCTCGATCGAGATGAGCAGACCCTGCGCGAGCTGCCCGCGCTCAAGGAGCTCGCCCGCAAGCGCGCGGCCTATCAGAAGCTCAAGAGCGAGGAGGCGCGTCTACTGGGTGTGCGCAAGGATCTCGAGGCGGAGATCGAGGACCTCGTTGCCGAGCAGAAGGCGACGGAGGACGAGGTGACCATCACCCAGGAAGACGCCCAGCGCCTTAAGGACTACCGCGAGGTGCAGGCGCTGGAGGTCGAGCTCTCCGATCTGGCCAAGAAGCTCGATAAGATTGCCTTCTCTTTGAACGACAAGCGCCGCGCCCTCGCCGAGGCTCGGGAGCGCGAGACCAAGGTGTCGCAGTATACGCAGAAGTTCGAGGAGAGCCTCATCGCCGAGGCGCAGGCCACCAAGGAGGCGGCCACCGAAGTGCAGGAGCGCGTCGCCTCCGCACGCCGCGAGCGAGAGGCTTGCGCCGCTAACATCGACGAGGGGCTGCTGCAGCGCTACACCGCCTCCGTGCGCGCGCACCACGGCATCGGCGTCGAGGTGCTACACGGCGACACACCCTCCGTCTGCCGCATGAAGCTGACCGAGGCCTCGCTCGACGACCTCGTCCGCGAGGGGGATATCGCCACGTGCCCGTACTGCGGCCGTCTCCTGCTTCGAGAGGAGCCTGAGCGCGCATGAACGATCAGCCGGAAACCTCAGCCGTCGCGCAACCCCGCGTCCTCGTCTGCGTGACGGGATGCATCGCCGCGTACAAATCCTGCGAGATCGTGCGCTTCCTGCAGAAGGCGGGCGCCCGGGTGAAGGTGCTCATGACCCAGCACGCCACCCGGTTCGTGGACCCCGTCACGTTCCGCGCCCTCACGCACGAGAAGGTCGCCCTCGGTCTCTTCGATGACCCCGAGGACCCCATCCACCACATCTCGCTCGCTCAGGAGGCCGATGTGGTCCTCGTGGCGCCGGCGACGGCGAACATCCTAGCCAAGATGGCGCATGGGATCGCCGACGACCTGATGTCCACCACACTGCTCGCCACGCCGGCTCCTATCGTGGTGGCGCCGGCCATGAACTCCGGAATGTGGCGTGCCGCGGCGACGCGCGAGAACGTCGCCGTGCTCAAGGGCCGCGGCATCGCCTTCGTCGGTCCCGATTCCGGATATCTTGCATGCGGCGACATCGACGAGGGCCGCCTCGCCGATTCCGAGCGCATCGCACGGGCGGCGCTCGACGCGCTCCCGCGCTCCCGCGAACTCGCCGGCGAGCGCGTCCTCATCACGGCTGGGCCCACCTTCGAGCCCATCGACCCCGTGCGCTTCATCGGCAACCGCTCCTCGGGCAAGATGGGCATCGCACTCGCTGAGGCGGCGCGCGATCTGGGCGCCGACGAGGTGACGCTCGTGCTCGGGCCGACGGCGATCGCCGCGCCCTCCGGCGTACGCGTCGTCTCCGTCGAGACGGCGTCCCAGATGCACGACGCCGCGAGAGCCGCGTTCGAGCGCGCCACCCTCGCCGTATGCGCCGCCGCGGTGAGCGACTATCGACCCGCCGTGCTGTCTCAGCATAAGCTGAAGAAGGAGGATGGGCCGCTCGAGGACATCCCCGTTGTCCCCACCGTGGACATCCTCGCCGCGCTCGCGCGTGAGAAGGGCCCGAGGCGGGTCATCGGATTTGCCGCCGAGACGGACGACCTGCTGGTCCATGCGCGTTCGAAGTTGGCGCGCAAGGGCTGCGACGCCCTAGTCGCCAACGACGTAACGCGCCCCGACTCGGGATTCGGAAGCGACACCAATAAGGCGTGGTGGATCGACGCGCAGGGGGAGGAGGAGCTCCCCACGCTCACCAAGCGCGCCCTCGCCGAGGAAATCCTCACCCGAGCCCATGCGTTGGCGGCCGCTGTATAGCTCCTGTGGTGAATCGCAAAATAGTCCTTGCATTCACCGGAAGAGTTGAGTAAAGTATCACTTGCTGCTCGCGAGCAGCAATCGCTTCGGGACGTGGCGCAGCTTGGTAGCGCACTTGACTGGGGGTCAAGGGGTCGCTGGTTCGAATCCAGTCGTCCCGACCAGAAGCTTCAGGGCATCGGGTATCCGATGCCCTTTTCATATGTACGGCATGAGAGCGCCTCCGTTGGGTATCATGCCGTCTAGTGTCAGCGAAACCGAGGTGGGGGAGACCTGTGGGCCTGCGGAAAAAAATCAAGAAGGAGCTCATCGGCACCTCCGAATACCCCTCGAACCAGGTTTTCACGATCTCAAACTTCATCACCTTTCTGCGCCTGGTGCTCACCTTCGTGTTCCTGTACCTGTTCGTGACGGATTTCAACCGCTATGTAGCCCTGGTGATCTACGCGGTTGCCGCCTCGACGGATTGGCTCGACGGTCAGATTGCCCGCCTCACGCAGACGGTGAGCTGGCTCGGCAAGCTTCTCGACCCCGTGGTGGACCGTGCCCTTCTCTTCACTGGTGTCGTCGGGCTCGTATGGCGCGGGGAGCTTCCCGTGTGGATCTGCGCGGTCATCATCCTGCGCGACGTGTACCTCGCGCTCGGCAACGCGGTGGTGCGCCGGTTCCACAAGCGCCCCATCGACGTCGTCTACACGGGCAAGGCCGCGACGGCCCTCCTCATGACCGGCTTCTCCTTCATGCTCCTCGGCCTTCCGCTCGTAGCCGGGCCCGCGCTTCTTCCCGATGCCGGGGCATGGCTCCCCGGGCTCGATGGGACCGCCCAGCCCGTAGGGATCTACCTCGTGTACCTCGGCGTGGCGTTCTCCCTTCTCACGGCGGTGATCTACACCCTCAAGGGGGCTTCCGCCATCCATCAGGCCCGCCTGCACCCCGAGGAGGAAGAGGAGGATTTCCTGAATCCCGATATCGTTGAATCCTGAGGACGGTAGAGATTCGGCTCAATCCCCGGCCGTGGGGTACAATGGATTAAACCGCAAACGCGCAGCGCGTAGCCGATAGGAGTTCTTATGGCCATGTCACCAGATATGCAAGCACCGGACCAGCACACCAGCGATCAGACCCGCGTCTTCCGTATGCCTGCCGACGACGCCACGGCTCCAGACCTGCTTAAGAGCGCCACGCTTACGCAGCCGGTCCTCACCATCATCAAGGGGCCCCAGACGGGAAACACCTTCGAGCTCGACGCCCTCGAGACGACGATCGGCCGCGATCCCGCGAACGCGATTTTTCTGAACGATATGACGGTGTCCCGCGCGCACGCCAAGATCCTGCGCAAGCCCACCGGCATGGTCATCGAGGACCTGGGATCGCTCAACGGGACATGGGTCGACGGCGCCATCGTGAACGCGGCGCCCCTGCGCGACGGCTCCTCGGTGCAGATCGGTACCTTCACGCTGATTTATCACGAGACCAAGCCGGAGCGCATCGAAACGGGTGAGTAGCTTGGCCGAGCGCAGCTATCTGAGCATCGGTCAGGTCGTCAACTACCTGCGCAGCTCCTATCCTGACCTCTCTAACTCCAAGATCCGCTTCCTGGAGGACGAGGGTCTCATCACGCCTCATCGCACGCCCAAGGGGTACCGCCAGTACTCCAAGGAGGATGTCGACCGGCTCGAGGTCATCCTGCATCTTCAGAAGACGCGTTACATGCCGCTCAACGTCATCAAGCAGCGTTTGGAGAGCGCCAGCGACCTCTCTACGCTCGCCTATGAGGTCGGCCTGCTCTCCGACGTGCCGCTGAAGACGGAACCGAAGGAGACGCAGCAGAAACTGCATCCCATCGAGGACATCCCCGACCTGCTCGGGGTGAAGATCTCCTTCCTGCGACAGCTCGCCGAAAACGACCTCATCAAGATCGTGCGGAGCCCCAAGAACCGCGAGCTCATAGACGGACGCGATTTCGAGATCATTCGGTACGCCTCCGAACTCGCCCGCTTTCATATCGAGCCGCGCAACTTGCGCCAGTACGTCGTCGCCGCCAACCGCGAGTCGACGATGTTCGAGCAGGTCCTCACCGGCATGCTCGGCATGGACACCTCCGAGGGCGACCGCAACACCAAGATCGAGCGGGCGTTCAAGAAGCTGCACGACCTGACCGACGGGGTGCGGACCGCCCTGCTCAAAAACCGTGTCTACGAGTCCCTCAACGCCGTTGTCGAAGATGCCGATATGGATGAGATCGACGAGAAACTCGATCAAAGCGAGGGGCGAAAGGCACAGGACGCGTCCGCCACCGTCGCCGACTCGCGTGCCGAGGGTGAGGACGCTCCGTCCGCACCCTCACCCCGCCCCACCTCTCAGAAAAAGCCCGCAGGCGCGCAGCGGGCGCACACGGCAACGGGTTCCGCGGACCATGATGCGCACGGCATAGAACCGCTGCCGCTTCCCGGCCTCGAGCCCGCCGCGGTTCCCATCCGGGCACGCTCGCGCAGGTAACTGCTTAACGTACGAAAGGTCGACGCTATGAGCTCCATTGATTTCGACTCCTTCATCCCCTCTATTCCGGATTATCCCGAGCCCGGCGTCATCTTCCGGGACATAACCCCGCTTTTCGCCGATCCAGAGGCCCTCGCTGCGGCTATCCGCGACCTTGCAGACCACTTTCGTGATCAGGGGGTTACCAAGGTGCTGGGTCCCGAGGCTCGCGGTTTTCTCGTGGGCGCCCCCGTCGCCGTCGAGCTCGGAGCGGGCTTTATACCCGCCCGCAAGCCGGGCAAGTTGCCGCGCGCAACCATCTCTGAAACCTATGAGCTCGAATACGGCACGGATACCATCGAGATTCATGCCGACGCCATTAAACCCGGCGACCGCGTGCTGCTCGTTGACGACCTGATCGCCACCGGCGGCACCATCTCGGCCGCCGCGCGCCTGGTCGAGAAGGCCGGGGGAGAGGTGGCTGGCTTCGGCTGCATCCTGGAGCTGTGCTTCCTTCATCCGGAGCAGGCGCTAGCACAGCTCGGCGATCACGAGCTGTACTCGCTCGTTCAATCGCGCTGATGCGAACGTTCTCTACGTTTACGGAAACCTTTCACAGCTTTGAAGGTTTTCCATATACCGGGGGATACGTCTGCCCGAAGAGTCCTCCGCTCCTATACTGAAGACACTCCGTACCGTTCCCCAACCATCTTCCGGAGGTCGTATACATGTTATGCCAACGAGGCGCCCGCCGCGCCATCCGTTGCGTCACCGCCCTTTCCGTTGCCGGCGTGCTCTCCCTTTCCGGCGTCGCACCCTACATCTCCGCCCTGCCCGTCGCCGCCTACGCAGACACCGCGACCGACCTCGCCGCCGCGCGTGAGGAGCTCTCCGCCATCGGTGCCGAGTACCAGCAGCTTCAGCGCGAGCTGCAGGAAGCGGGCGCCGCGCTCGAAAACACCGCCTATGAGATCGAGACGACGCAGCAGGAGCTTGCCTCCGCGCAGGCCCTTCTCGCCGGCAACGTCTCAAGCGACTACAAGAGCGGCTCCGTCAATCTCTTCGACATCCTGCTCAGCTCAGCCGATTTCAACGACCTGATCGCACGCGTCGTGTACGTCACCAAGGTCAACGATGCCCAAGCGGATGCCATCGAAAAGGTAAAGGACCTCCAGGCCGCCCTCACCCAGCAGCAGCGCGAGCAGGAGCAGGCGCTTGCGGACACTCAGGCGAAGGTCGACGAGCAGGCCGCCAACCAGGAGCGCGCCGCGGCGCTCGTCAGCTCGCTTTCCGCCGAGGTGCAGGCAGAGCTCCAGACGGAGGCCGCAGAGGACGCGAATCTCGCTGCAGGCGTCCAGTCTGCCGAGGACGCCTCGAACGGCGCCTCGAACGTTCCCATCACCGGCGACAACCCGGGCTCGGCATCGAGCGGTTCCGGCCAGCAGGGCGGTACCTCCGGCTCCGGTGGGGGCGGCAACGCGCCCTCTGATTCCGGCTCGACGGGCAACGGGGGCAACAACTCGACTGTCACGCCCGATCCCGACCCCCAGCCCGGCGGCGGCACGGGAGGCGGCAGCGCCACGGTCTCGAGCCCTGTGGCATATGCCCTCCAGATGGCCGGGCAGCCCTACGTCTATGGTGGGGAGAGCCTTGCCGAGGGCGGTTTCGATTGCTCGGGCCTCACCTATTACGCCTATCAGCAGATAGGCATCACCCTGCCCCGCACGGCGGAGGGGCAGCTCAGCTACTTCCGCTCCTATGGCGGCCGCTTCACGACGAATGTGAGCGAGCTGCAGTATGGAGACCTCGTCTTCTTCCCGGGACACGTCGCCTTCTACGTGGGCAACGGCCAGGTCTTCGGCGCCACCCGCCCCGGTCAGGTGGCAGGATACGGCAACATCTCCTGGTACGGCGCCTTCCTCGGCGGCGGCCAGCTGTAGACGTCATTCAATCGATACCACGCACATGGGAAGCGGGGAGCCCTGACGGCGCCCCGCTTCTTTTATGCTTCGACGCCGTCGCGATTGTATGCGGCGTGCGTATGGTCTAGCCTCAGCGCTGGGCGTTCTCCTGATATCCCAAGAAGCTGAGATAGCCAACCAGGTGTGCCTTCGCGGCAAAAGCCAGCACCGCGCTTCTCACGAGAAGGGATTCACGAGTCACCCTGGATGCGGAATCACGGGGGGCCTTCGCCTCGGTCGTGAAGAACTGCGCTAGCGCATGCTCGAGCTCGGTCGCCACATAGTCGTACGCGACATCGGTGATATAGGTCATCTTCTGAATGGCAAAGAGCTCGGAGATGGCGGAGATAGACAGGGCCTGCTTGAAGATGCAGATCACGACCAGCCGCGCAATCTGATCACGGCCATACAGCTTCTTCTGCGGGGCGGCGATGAGATGGGCCTTAACGTAGTTGTTAACCATCGACGGCGTGAGCCACGGTCCCTCGACGCAAGGGGCGAGGGGCGCCAGCACCGAATCGACGAACGATATGACCTGCTCGCGGTAGAGCTCCACATCGGGAATCTGATTGAACCGGGGCATACGGAACGCGCGGACCTCCCGTGCGAGCGCGGTTTCGAGAAAGTCATCGGGCAGAATGGTGGGCCTGATGTCTTCCGAGGTGATCTCCGCGGAATGATCGGACATGGGGATGACACGCGAGCGCGACATAGGCCACCTCATTCACTCGCTTGAATGAATTCAATTACGAATACTAGCACATCTGGTTTCGAATACTAGGTATACTGTAGATGTACTGTTTCACGCCGCTTGAGGCGAATCAGGGGAGAGGATCGTAGATGAGTTGGGCGATCGTAGCAGATTCGAGCTGCAACCTCAGGAATTATCAGCCTCAGGCGCCGGATACGCAGTTTGCCATAGCGCCGCTGAAGATCAATGTGGGCGGGCGCGAGTTCATCGATGACGAGGCCCTTGACGTCGCAGAGCTCAACCGCGTCGTTGCCAGCGAGAAAACGGCCAGCTCGAGCGCCTGTCCTAGCGTAGGGGAGTGGGCCGAGCTGTTCCGCCGCGCCGACAACGTTATCGCTATCACGATATCCGCCAATCTTTCCGGAAGCTATGAGGCGGCCTGCATGGCCAGGGAGCTGGTAGTCGGTGAAGGTGGCCACCAGATTCATCTTGTCAACTCGCGCGCTGCCGGCGGGAAGCTCGAGATGCTTGCCATCGCATTAGATAGGTACCTAAAGGATAACCCGGAGGCCACGTTCGAGGCCGCCTGCGACTATGTCGATGCACTCGAACAGAAAAGCACCGTCCTTTTCTCCCTGAGCTCTTACGAGAACCTCATGAAGTCCGGCCGTATGCCCAAGATGGCGGGCGTGCTGGCTAATCGGCTGAACATTCGCGTGCTCGGAACCGCATCCGATGAGGGAACCATCAAGATTGTTGCGCCTACGCGAGGTCAAAAGAAGATGACGGCCAAGGTGCTGCAGAGTATGGAGAGCGACGGTTTTACCGGTGGTCTGGTATGTATCGACCATGTAGACAATCAAGAGACGGCCGATGAGCTCGCCCGGGCCATCTCAGCCAAATGGCCCGCCGCCGAAACCGAGATCATGCCCTGCGGCGGCCTCTGCTCCTACTACGCGGAGGAAAAGGGCCTCATCATTGGTTACGGCTGGACTGACAGATAGCCTTTAGGAATAGCGGAAGGGGGCTCGCATTGAGCCCCCTTATTTTCTATCAGATACCAACCTTACATAAGATATATTATCGTATTTACTGACGCAGATAATGGTATGCAGAGGTTGCCGCTATGGCACCGTCGCTTGCAGCGGTGATAACCTGTCGCAGGCGCTTGGAGCGCACATCGCCAGCGGCGAATAAGCCCGGGAACCCGGTTGCCATATTCTCGTCGGTCAAGATACCGCCGTCTGGTCCGAGCTCTACATACCCGGAGACAAGATCGGTTACCGGTAAGGTCCCGGCGAATACGAATATACCGACCGTTCCCTCATCGAAGTGCTCTACCACGACCTCGTTGGTGACATTGTCGCGGAAGGTGATGTCGGCGATGAACCGCTCGCCGCGAATCTCGGTAATCGAGGTGTTGAAGCGAACCTTTATGTTAGGTACCTCATTGAGTTCATCGACGATGCCCTTCGGTGCGCGGAACTCATCGCGCCGAACCACCATGATGACCTCGCGCGCGATATGCGAGAGGTAGATAGCCTCCTCGCAGGCCGCATTCCCGCCGCCGACGACAAACACCGTCTTGTCACGGTAGAACATACCGTCGCAGGTTGCGCAATACGAAACGCCGCGACCGCGGAACGCGCGCTCCCCCTCGAAGCCGACTTCTCGAGGAACGGCGCCGGTGGCAACGATGAGGGCGCGTCCCTCTATGGGCCCGCTCGGGCCTGTCTCTAAGATGAAGCCCTGTTCGCTATGGCCTACCGCGGTCACCATCGCATAGACCGTCTCAACGCCAAGCGATGCGGCATGCTCCTCAAAGCGCTGACCGAGTTCGGCGCCAGAGATGTGAGGGATGCCCGGGTAGTTGTCCACCATATCGGTCGTTGCGATCTGTCCACCGGGCATACCCTGCTCGATCACAACGGTGTGGAGCCCGGAACGAACCGCGTAGATACCCGCGGTGTACCCAGCGGCACCGCCGCCGAGGATAACGACATCGTACGTATCTGCCATATATGGCCCTCCTTATCGTAATGCGCGTTCGCTACGATAGCTCCTACCCCAACTGCGTCGACCGCATACAAAAGGGGCCGCTCCGCGGACGGAACGGCCCCTGGGCATCTTGGTGAGAGGCGTGCGCTAGACGAGAAGGAAGTACAGCAGGAACGCTGCCGCAGCGACCCACATGAGCGGCCTGATCTCCTTAACCTTACCGGTCACGATGGCGACGATGACATAGGTGATGAAACCGAGGCCGATACCGTTGGAGATGGAATAAGTGAACGGGATGCCGGCGACGATCATGAAGGTCGGGAAGCCCTCGAGAATGTCGGTCCAATCGACGTCGACCACATCGGTCATCATGAGGAAGCCGACGAACACGAGCGCGCCGCAGGTGGCTGCAGACGGAATGCAGCTGATGAGCGGCGAAAGGAAAGCGGCAATGAGGAAGAGCACGCCGACGACGATGGAGGTGAGACCCGTCCGCCCGCCGTCAGCGGCGCCCGAAGAGGACTCGACGAACGTCGTGATCGACGAGGCGCCGAAGAATCCGCCGACCGCGGCCGCGATGGAGTCAACGATAAGGATCGGACGGATATCCTCGACCTTACCGTCCTCGGTGAGGAACTCGCCCTGCTTGGCGACGGCCATGGCCGTGCCCATGGTATCGAAGAAGTCGCTCATCATGAGCGAGAAGGCGAACAGCAGAAGCGCCGGCGTGGTGAACGCCTCGACAAGACCCATAACACCGGTGGGCGCGGTCTGGAGAGGCGCCGCGAACGTGGTGAAATCGAGCGGCGCGACGATGGCGGTCGGAACAGGGGTCACGCCGAGTGGGATGCCCACGATTGCGGCGACGACGATGCCCCACAGAAGCGCACCCTTGACCTTCATGGAGTACAGGATGACCGAAAGCGCGATCGAGATGATGCCGACGATAAAGGCACCGGACTGCACATCACCCAGGGCGACCATGGTGGACTCGTTAGCGACGATGATGCCCGCGTCCTTCAGGCCGATCATAGCGATGAACAGACCGAGGCCGATGGAGATGCCGTGGCGCAGCGAGACGGGGATGGCGTCCATGATCGCCTCGCGCAGGCCGCAGAGGACGAGGATGAGAATCGCGACGCCCTCGATAAGGATCACCGCCATGGCCGTCTGCCACCCGTAGCCCATGGAACCGCAGAGCGTGAAGGCGACGATGGAGTTGATGCCCATGCCCGATGCGCAGGCAAGCGGACGATTCGAAAAGACGCCCATGGCGATGGTCATAACCGCCGCGCCGATGCAGGTCGCGGTGACCGCCGCGGCACTCGGGATGCCGGCAGCGCTCAGAATGCTCGGGTTGACCACGATGATGTACGCCATGGCAAGAAACGTCGTAAGGCCGGCGCGCACCTCCGTCGCGGAACTCGTGCCGCGCTCGGAAAATTTGAAGAACGTATCCATCTACTCCCCTTTTCCTTCGATGTGTTCTTCCTGCTATATGCTCGGATGACGCGTCTAGGCGACACCGCTTGAGCCGAAACCGCAGCTCCCCCGATCCGTCTCGTCAAGCTCCTCAACCTCAACGAGGTTGACGGTGGGAACTTCCTGAATCACGAGCTGGGCGATACGCTCGCCCCGGTCGATGTGTATGGATTCGCGCGAATCGAGGTTGATGCCGATGATCATGAGCTCACCGCGATAATGCGCATCGATGAGACCTGGGGTGTTCACAATCGAGAAGCCGCGCTTGATGGCAAGACCGCTGCGGGGCTGCACGAAGCCGGCAAATCCATCGGGGATGGCAATCGCGAGCCCCGTGGGAATCAACGCGCGCTCAAAGGGCGCGAGATCGATGTCGATGTTAGAGCGCAGGTCAAGTCCGGCGTCGCCCTCATAGGCATACGAGGGAAGCTCAACGCTAGGATCGAGACGCTTCAGCGAAACGGTAATGCTCTTCATTTGATCACCTCAATTTTGCGAGCTCGTCTACGAACTCATCGATGTCCTTGAAATCGCGATAGACCGAAGCGAAGCGAATGTAGGCGACCTTGTCGAGAGATTCCAAGCGCTTTAGAACCATATCGCCGATATCGTGCGAGGTTATGGAGGTGAAGGGCCTGCTTCGCAGGTCCTGCTCGATGTCATCGATAAGATGGTTCAGGGCGGCGAGGTCGATATCGCGCTTCGATGTGGCGCGCATAAGCCCGACAAGGAGCTTATTGCGATCGAAGGGCTGGGTCGAACCGTCGCTCTTGATAACCTCGATCGGATCCTCGCAGCGCTCGAAGGTCGTGAAGCGATAGCCGCACGAGCGGCATTCACGACGGCGCTTAATGGCGTTCGAGGTTTCCTGCATGCGCGAATCAATGACGCGGGTATCGTCAGCTCCACACTTTGGGCAGCGCATCAAGCCTCCTCATGCATTGAAAACTTGTCTAGCATACCACTAGTTGTGATGCGACTTTCGAAAAAACCGAATATGTAGGACCACGTAACATGAGCCTGAGCCGCGCCTCATGACGCCGAAGCCCCCGGGGCAGGTCCGGGGAGAGGTATATTGGCCTTAAGAGGCGATGGGGACCATGAGGACATCACCGGGCTGAAGCGGCTGCGAACCGGTGTCGTTAAGCTCCTTCAAACGATCGACTAGCTCGCGCGTAGTCATGCCGTCAACCGCGTGGCGCTCCGCGATGGTCCACAGTGAGTCACCCGCCTCAACCGCGACCTCCTCCATCTCGACATGCGAGAACGCCTCGTCAGCCATGGCGGCGCGCCCCGTGATAACCGACCAGCCTATGGCAAAGGATACCGTGAGGAGCAGGCAGACAAAGCAGGCCGCGACAACCGCAGGCACATTGCCGTGGCGCTGCGCATCGATAACGAGCTCAGGCATATGGCCCTGGAAGCGCTCGCCGGCGCGGCCCTCGATCACCGTTAAGCGGGGCCGTGGCGCAACCTCCTCGCGAGCGGGGGCGAGCGCGAGATTACCTATCACCAGATGCTCAACGGCGGTCATGATTCGTTCCTTTCTCCGACTGTGCTGCGATATGGTTATATCGAACCGTGCGGACAAAAAACTGGCTAAAGAACGAGTGTTCGTGTATTATTATCGACGAACAGCTGTTCCTGTCAATAGAAAATCGAACAGCAGTTTGTATTAAGGAGGCATCGATGGCTCGCAAGATCACGAAGCGCCAGCAGCAGATCTATGATTTCATTCGCGCATACCAGCAGGAGAAGGGCTATCCGCCCAGCGTGAGGGAAATGGCGGCTGCCGTGGGCCTCTCCTCCCCCTCAACCGTCCACGCCCACCTCTCCGCGCTTGAGGCACACGGGCTCATCAAGCGCGACGCCACGAAGCCCCGTGCGCTCGAGCTTTTCAACGAGGACGGCTCGTCGGTCAAGCTCGCCGAGGTCAAGGAGGCGCCCAACCGCAACACCGTCGAGCTCCCCCTTGTCGGCCGCGTGGCGGCAGGCATGCCCATCCTTGCGGAGCAGAACGTGGAAGATACCTTTACGCTGCCCACCGAGATCACGACCGACTCGTGCTCTTTCGTTCTTGAGGTCCACGGCGACTCCATGATCAACGCCGGCATCTTCAACGGGGACTACCTTGTCGTCCGCGAACAGAAGAGCGCCATGAACGGCGAGATCATCGTCGCCATGATCGATGGCGAGGCGACCGTCAAGACGTTCTACAAGGAGCAGGGCCGCGTGCGGCTCCAGCCTGAGAACGACGCGATGCAGCCCATCTATGCCGAGAACCCCGTCATTCTCGGTAAGGTTGTGGCGCTCATGCGCCGGTTGTAACCATAGGAACCCATGCGCATGTCGCATACACCCCAACGCCCGCGAATCGCCGTTTTCGATACCCTGCGCGGCTTCACCATATTCTCGATGGTTCTGTTTCACGCATGCTATGACGCCGCCTACCTTTGGGGAATCCCCATGCCGTGGTTCATGGGTACCCCTCTTCAAGCGGTATGGCGGGCGAGCATCAGTTGGACGTTCCTGTTTCTCGCCGGATGGATGACCGCCTTCTCACGCAGCAACCTCCGTCGCGCCGCGCGCTACGGCGCGGCTGCGTTCGCCGTGTTCCTAGCGACCTCGCTCGCCGGTGTCGACACGGCGATCTCATTCGGCATCCTCTTCTGTATGGCTGCGAGCACGCTTCTCGGTCATAGCGTGCGAAAGTCGGGGGTCCTCACCCGTCCCGCCGCCGTGCTTCTAGGTGCCGTTATCGCCTTCGCCCTCACCTACACGCTCCCCCTCTCGCGGTACCCCGTAGAGGGCCTCGCGTGGCTCGGGTTTCCCTCCCCCACCTTCACCTCCGGAGATTACTATCCGCTAATCCCCTATTTCTTTATGTATCTCGCGGGCATGGCCGCCTCGTCGCTCTTCGAGCGCGCTCGAGAAGGCGCCTATCCGATCTGGATGCAACGCGATTGGTGCCCGGTCCTTACCTTCGTGGGTCGCTTGAGTCTTCCCATCTACCTAGCGCACCAGCCCTTGCTAATCGCAATCGGCATGGTGCTAGGATACTGATGCCACCTGCGTCGACCCATCTAATCTGCCGGAAGGGGAAGATGCGCCACCGATGCCTAAAGATCGGTCCGCCAGTTTGCAAATCGGGCGGAGTAGCGGTGCGGGATCTTGACCACGAGCCGCACGCCGCGCTCTCCATACTCCTCCGCAATTACCCGGCTGATGCGGCGAAGAAGTGAGATGGCGGTGCCTTCGCTATACAGCATCACCAGTTCCAGAAGGTCATCTTGGCGCGCCGCCTCCTCGCTGAGGCGGGAGACGAGCCCCTCGATGCCCAGACCGGTGAGCGCAGAGCAGAATATCGCATCGGGATACCGATGCGATAGGGCCCGAACGGCATCTGCGTCTATCTGATCGATCTTGTTGAACACCATGAGCGTAGGGGTAGACGAGGCACCTATCTCGCGAAGCACCTGCATGACAGCGTCGATATGCCGGCCGCAATCATCGTCGGAAGCATCGACGACGACGGCGATGAGATCGGCCTCCCGGGCTTCTGCCAGCGTCGATTTGAACGCCTCGACTAACCCGTGGGGCAGTTTCTGAATGAAGCCGACGGTGTCGGTGATCGTGACATCGCGCCCTCCGGGCAGATGGAAGGCGCGGGTCGTCGGATCGAGGGTCGCGAACAGCTTATCCTGAGCGAGAACAGCCGCGCCCGTGAGGGCGTTCAGAAGCGACGACTTGCCAGCGTTGGTGTATCCTGCAAGCGCGATGCGGAACATCGCCGAATCGTTGCGGACCTTTGCCTGTACGCCACGGCGCCTAGCGAGCAGCTCGAGCTCGCGCTTGAGCGTGGCGATTCGGCGACGGATGAGTCGACGGTCCACCTCCAGCTGCGTCTCTCCCTGTCCGAAACGGCTTCCGATACCGCCTCTGGTCTGCTCCTTAGCGAGATGGCTCCACATGCCGCGCAACCGCGGCAGGAGATACTGGAGTTGGGCAAGCTGAACCTGTAACCGCCCCTCACGCGTGGTGGCATGAAGACCGAAAATATCGAGGATGAGGGCGGTTCTGTCGATGATCTTGACCGGTTCGCCGACCGCGCGCTCGAGATTCGCCTGCTGTGACGGAGACAGGTCGTCGTCGAAGATGACGACGTCGACGGAGAGCGCATGGACGAGCCTGCAGAGCTCCTCCACCTTTCCGGAACCGATGTACGTGCGCGGAGACGGACGTTCGAGCCGCTGCGTGAGACGCGCGACCTCCTCGGCCCCCGCAGTCGCAGCGAGTCGCGAGAGCTCGTCAAGGGAGCGGTCGACCGGCCAGGAACCCTGCAGCCCCTCGACCCCGACGAGCAGGGCCCTCTCGGCGGCAGGAAGAGTGGGCACCAGCGGAAAGCGGCCCATGCGATCAGACCCCCTCGCGCTCGCGGATAAGGGAGACTATCTCCGCGGTTTCCATCTCATCGCAATCGATCCACTGTACGCGCGGGTCGCGCCTGAACCAGGACAATTGACGCTTCGCGTAGCGCCTGGTGCGCATCTTGATGAGGTCAGTGGCCTCCTCGAGCGACACGGCGCCGTCCAGATACGAGATGATCTCCTTGTAGCCGATGGCCTGCCTGGATGTCAGGGCATCTCCGAGCCCCTTATCGACAAGGCGGCGCACCTCCTCAATCAGCCCCCGGGCGATCATCTCGTCGACACGGCGGTCGATGCGATCGTAGAGCCGCCGGCGGTCACCGGTGAGACCGTACTGTGCGGCATCGTAGTGCGGCCGGAATTGCGAGAACCCCTGCTTCTGGTCTGCGTACGACGTCCCCTCGTCGCACATCTCGAGAGCCCTGAGCACGCGCCGCACGTTATGCGGGTGAATCACCGCCGCGCTGCGGGGGTCGCGGTCTTGAAGCAGCCGATAGAGCGCCTCCTCACCATGCTCGCGCGCATAGGCCTCGTAGGCATCGCGCTCAGAGCTGCCGGCCTCTCCTGCGGGAAATCGCATCTCGTCGAGGGCGGCGCGTACATAGAGCCCCGTTCCGCCGCACAGGATGGCGGTTTTCCCCTCTTCGAGCATTTCGTCGATAAGGTTTCGCGCGGCACGCTGGTACAGCGCGGCCGAATACGGAACCGAGAAATCGGCCACGTCAACCATGAGCAGGGGCGCCAGGCACTCCCCGGGAGCCATCTTAGCGGTGCCGATATCCATGTCCCGATACACCTGCATCGAGTCGGCTGAGACGACCGATGTCCCGAGCTGGTGCGCCAAGAGGTCTGCCACAGCGCTCTTACCGATAGCCGTGGGCCCCACGATGGCGATAACGCGGCTCATCGAGGCTCGCCGCGCATCTCGCCTGCAAGGTACCAGGTGCGGGCCGTCTGTACCTCGACATCGACGATCTTGCCGACAAGCGAGCCGGGATCGATGCCCTCGGGCACGGGAGCGTGAACCGTCTGGTTCTTGGGGCTCTTGCCCTGCAGGCGATGGGAGTCCTTCTTGGATACGCCCTCGACCAAGACCGGAACGACCTGTCCCAAATCCAACTGGTTGAAGGCATGGGCCGTATCCTCGATAACGTGCACCAGGCGGTCAAAGCGATCCTGAATGCGCTCACGGGGCGTATCGTCGGGCATCTCCGCGGCGGGCGTCCCCGCGCGCCGCGAGTAGATGAACGTGAACGCTTGGGAAAACCGGGCGACGCGCGCCAGCGAGAGCGTCTCGGTGAAATCTTCCTCTGTCTCACCGGGGAACCCGACGATGATGTCAGTTGTGAGGGCGATATGGGGGACGCGCTCGCGCACCCGCTGTACCAGATCGAGATAGTCTTCGCGCGTGTACCGTCGGTTCATGAGCTTCAAAATGCGCGTGGAGCCGGATTGCACCGCAAGATGGAGGTGCGGCATGACCGCGGGCACCTCGGCTATAGCGTCGATGGTCTCCGGTAGCAGGTCTTTGGGATGGGACGAGGTGAAGCGAATGCGCTCAATGCCCGTCTCCCCGACGGCGCGCAACAGCTCGGCGAAGCGCGGCGCGCCGTAACGGTCACGGCCGTACGAGTTGACGTTCTGACCGAGGAGGGTCACCTCGCGCACGCCGGTACGCACGAGACCGGTGACCTCGTCGATGATATTCTCGATAGGACGGCTCTTCTCCCGACCGCGGACGTAGGGGACGATGCAGTACGTGCAGAAATTATTGCAGCCCGTCATGATGGGCACCCAGGCGTGATACGGGGTCTCGCGATGCCAGGGAAGCGACGTCGCGTCGCAAGCGGGGTCTTCGACCGTAACCACTTGGGGCTCGTCGGACTCAAACGCATGCGCGAGCAGCTCCGCCACATGATTGATGGCGGAGGTGCCAAAGACCACCTGAACGTTATCTAGCTTGTCGATAAGGCGCTCTCCATCGCGCTGGGCGATGCAGCCGCCGATGGCGACGACACGCTTGCCCGATGGGGCTGCGGGAAGGCTTTTTAGCGAGGAGCACTGCCCGTATAGACGCTGGTCGGCGGCCTCGCGCACGCAGCACGTCATGAATATGACGATATCCGCCTCAGCGGGCTCGGCGGCTTCAAGGCAGCCGCACGCATCGAGCACGCCGCTGACGCGCTCGGAATCATGCAGGTTCATCTGGCATCCGAACGTGCGGATGAAGTAGGTCTTCTGAGAGAGCACCGGATACGAGAAAGCAGATTGAGACATATCACGCCACCGTTTGAACATCATGGGGTTCGACGAGCTCGCTGTTCTGAAGGCTGAGCTGGTGCACGTATATCGAAAGCCGTATTGCCGTGCGCGATTCGCCGTTAATCAAGATATCGGAAAACACGGGCGCGCACGAGATGTCGAACCCCGTGGGGATCAGGAAGCCGCGCGCGATCGCCATGGCCTTGATGGCCTGATTGACGGCGCCGGCACCCACGCACTGCATATTGACGGGAACCCCATCTTTCACCATACCGGCGATCGCACCGGCGACCGATGCGGGGGATGATTTGCTCGAGACCTTCAGGTAATCCATGTACGTTGCTCCTGCAAATGTGGTTCGATGGGGGTGCGCTAGCTCATTGAGCTTACCGTAAGCTCGGAATATGGGCAAGAAACCTACTCATCCTTATGGATGTCGAACGTGACGGTGATACGGTCCCCGCGCACGCGCACGGTGGGTTCTTGGGCAAGTGAGAGATAGTAGCGGTCTCCGAGCTCGGCGAAATCGCGCTCGAGCGTCCTCGCAAACGCCTGCAGATCATCACGCGTGATGCGCAGGCCGCGCCTATCGCGCGCAAGATCGACGGCGGACTCCTGCGGGGCAGCCGTGCGCTCGCGCAGGAGGCGCGCTGCCACGCTCCTCATGGGCTTGATCGTGCCGGCGAGGATGCGGTGCGCCGTGCGCTCTGACAAAGAGAGGCCGATGCTGCAGGCGATACGCATGAAGTCCTCGGCGTCAGCGGCATATCCGAGGCGATCGACGACGGGGAGCTGCTCCTCGGAATCCAGAAAGAGGAGCTGGGACGCATCGAGGGCACGGTGCGCGTGCTGATAGAGCGTCGCGGCGATCTCCGTTGCGGAACCGAGATAGACCTCGCAGCCGTGCAGCTCCTCCAAGGCGAACTCTGCCACGGTGCGCACGATGTTATGCGGGCCGCGTGCGCAGACGTGACGTCCCTCGTCATCTTTCTCAACGACGGGCCAGCTAGATTGATCGGCACGCTCCGGGAGCACCGATGTGTCGGCGCAGGCGTACAGGGCGGTTCCCAGATTGGCGCCAGACGTGATGACACGTGCCTCTTCGCAGTTCTGGCGGATTGAGAACAGCGCCATACCGCGACCATGGACGCCCCAACGGTCCATATGCATGCTCTCGAGCTTGGAGGTGACGCGCGCCTCAAAGATGCGGTCCTGTATATCCTCGGGGACGCCGCACCCATCATCGATGACGACGACCTTACGGAGGTCGTCGTCACGGTACGTCGCAACGTAGATGTGCTGAGCGCCGGCATCGCGCGCATTGCGCAACAGCTCGATGACCATATCCTCGACATGCTGGATATCGTGCTTAGCCTGCCGGCGCTCAGCCTCAGAGACACGCAGGCGGACATAGCCCTCACCGAGGTTCTCCTCGACGCGCAGGTTGGACTCGCCCGTCATCTGAGCGATAAACGAAATGAGTTCCTGCGAGTCCGCCATATAAAACCCTGGATCTTCCCGCTACTTTGCGATGTCGACGGCACGACTCTCACGGATAACGACGACGCGAACCTGACCGGGGTACTCCATCTCTTCCTCGATCTGATGGGCGATGTCGTGAGCCAGGACGGTCGAATCGGCGTCGGAGATCTTATCGGGCTGAACCATCACGTGGACCTCGCGCCCAGCTTGCATGGCATACGTGCGCTCGACCCCCTCGTAAGAGTTGGCGATCTCCTCGAGCTTCTCGAGGCGCTTGATGTAGTTCTCTGCAGACTCACGGCGCGCGCCGGGACGTGAAGCAGAGATGGCATCAGCGGCCATGACGAGGACGGCGATGACGGAATCGGGCTCGACGTCGCCGTGGTGCGCCTCGATCGCATGGACGATGACAGGCTTCTCCCCGTAACGGCGGGCAAGATCTGCACCGATGACGGCATGCGGCCCCTCAACCTCGTGGTCGATTGCCTTGCCGAGGTCGTGCAAAAGGCCGGCGCGCCGCGCCGTGGTCGCATCGACGCCCAACTCGGAAGCCATGATGCCGCAGAGCTCGGCTACCTCGGTGGAATGTGTCAACACGTTCTGGCCGAAGGAGGTGCGGTAGCGCAGCGCACCGAGCGTCTTCACCAGCTCAGGGTGCAGGTCGTGGATGCCCGTATCGAAGGCGGCCTGCTCGCCCGCCTCGCGGACGCGCTGCTGCACGAGGCTGGAGGCCTTCTGGTACATCTCCTCGATGCGCGCCGGATGGATGCGCCCGTCGGCGATGAGGTTCTCGAGGGCGACGCGGGCCGTCTCGCGACGGACGGGGTCGAAGCTCGAGAGCACAACCGTCTCGGGCGTGTCGTCGATTACGAGGTTGACGCCGGAAACCTGCTCGAACGTGCGGATGTTGCGGCCCTCGCGGCCGATGATGCGGCCTTTGAGGTCGTCTGAGGGAATATGCACGGAGGTAACGGTGACCTCGGCGGTGTGGTCGGCTGCGCAGCGCTGGATAGCAAGCGAGATGATCTCCTGCGCCGTCTTGTGGCACTCGGCCTTCACGCGCTGCTCGGATTCACGGATGATGGCCGCCGCCTCGTGCGTCACCTCGCCGCGGACCTTGTCGAGGAGCTCCTGATGGGCATCGTCACGCGTGAGCTCGGATATGCGCTCGAGCTCGGCGGTCTGCTTGCTGACGAGCTCCTCGAGCTCACGGCTGCGCTTTTCAACCTGGCCTGCCTGGCTCGAGAGCTGGTGCTCACGCTTGTCGAGGGCGTCGTTGCGGCGATCGAGAGACTCCTCGCGCTGCATGATGCGGTTCTCCATGGTGCGGAGTTCCTTCTTGCGCTGCTTCTCTTCCGCCTCGGCGGCCTGCTTGCTCTGGAGGATCTCCTCCTTCGCCTCAAGAAGGGCCTCCTTCTTGAGCGTCTCCGCCTGTCGCTGCGCATCGCCTATCATCTGGTCTGCCTGGGTGCGCGCAGACTCGATGGCCGCGTCCGCCTCACGAAGGCTCCCCTGCTTTGCGCTGCGCATGGCGACCGTAGCGCCGCCGGCACCAAGTGCCAGGCAGACGATACCAATCAAAATCTCCATGCCAACTCCTTAAGAAAAAGGTATCCATAACGGGCCCTCCCGAGAGAGGGCGAGACATTTGCGTGGTATATAGGCAACCGCTTTGAAGATATGTCTATAACGTCAATCTCATCGGGGATGAGCATATATCACAAGGCAAATGACCATTTCAGTCTACGTGGAGCTGGTCCAGCTGTCAATTGTAAACGGACCGTCAAGAGCGGTGTGCGCCAAGGCTTCACGCCTCGTCCCCGTCCTCAGAGAGTCGGGCTTTCACCGCATCGGCGGCAACGCCGTATGAGAAGCCCCTGCCCATCAGAAAGCGGACGAGCTTCTCGAACGGACGGACGTCAGGTATGGGTTTGCGTCGCAGAAGCTCCGCAGCGCGGCACCGGTCCTCATCATCGGAAAAGAAGGCATCGGGGTAATCGGCAAGCTGCGTGGGGTCGGCACCCTTGCGGCGCAGCTCCTGCTCGATCTTTCGACGCCCCCATCCGCGGCGAAGGCGCTCAGCGATGAAGTAGCGGATATAGCGCTCCTCGTCGAGAAAGCGCGAGGAGCGGGCGCGCTCGACCGCCTCATCGATGGCCGCCGGCGGATACCCGATGCGCGCGAGCTTGTCGCGCGCCTCGCTCTCCCCGTGGTCGCGCTGAGCGAGCATCTCGACGAGCGCCGCATAGCAAACGCGTCGCCCCACGGCATCTATCCAATTGATAAGCCCCCCGATATCGCACGGAAGATCGGGCGTTTCCTTGGCGGCGGCACGGGCAACCCGCGCGGGAACGTACACCGTCCGCTCATCTCCCGAGGACAGAGTGCACACCACTCGCGCCTTGGGCCTGCTCTTCCGATACGCCGCTGCGGCGCGCTCGGTACGATCGGGATAGATGAAGGCGATATCCTCTACCTGCGGCGGCATGGGGGCTTAGCCCTCGACGCCGACAGGATCGAGGGCGTCTCCCACCGGCTCATCGGACAGCTCGAGACCGCAGGCAATGCGAACCTTGCGCTCGATCTCATCCGAAAGGTCGGGATTCGTGCGCAGGAACTCCTTGGCTGCCTCGCGTCCCTGACCCAGTCGCTCGGTCTCGTAGGTGTACCACGCGCCCGACTTGGAGACGATGCTGTTCTCGACGGCCATGTCGAGGATCGAACCTTCCTTGGAGATGCCGGTGCCGTACATGATGTCGAACTCGGCGCTCCTGAAGGGCGCAGCGACCTTGTTCTTGACCACCTTGGCGCGGACCCGGTTGCCAACCACCTCGTTGCCGTTCTTGATGCTGTCGATGCGACGAATATCGATGCGCACCGAAGAGAAGAACTTGAGCGCGCGGCCTCCCGTCGTGGTCTCGGGGTTACCGAACATCACGCCGATCTTCTCGCGTAGCTGGTTGATGAAGATGCAGGTCGTCTTGGATTTGGCGAGCGAGCCCGCGAGCTTGCGGAGCGCCTGGCTCATCAAGCGCGCCTGCAGGCCCACCGTGGTCTCACCGATCTCCCCTTCGATCTCCGCACGGGGAACCAGGGCGGCAACGGAGTCGATGACGATGGCGTCGATGGCTCCGGAGCGCACGAGCATATCGCAGATCTCCAGGGCCTGCTCACCGGTGTCCGGCTGCGAGATGAGGACCTCGTCGATATCCACGCCGATCCGCGCTGCATAGGAGGGGTCGAGCGCGTGCTCGGCGTCGATGAACGCGACGACACCGCCCATGGCCTGGGCCTCGGCTAGAATCTCCAAAGAGAGCGTCGTCTTGCCCGACGACTCGGGACCGTAGATCTCGATGATGCGGCCGCGCGGCACACCGCCGATGCCGAGCGCGACATCGAGTGCGAGCGCACCGGTGGGGATCGCCTCCACCTCGAGCTCGGGGCCGCCATCGCCATAGCGCATGATTGAGCCGGAACCGAATTTCTTGATGATATCCGCCTTGGTGGCCTCGATCATCTTATCGCGCGCCTCACCCGTGGTGCGCTCGTGCACCTGCTTGGCGGGACCGGAATTCTTTGCCATGGGATACCTCCTCGCGTGAACTGATCCAATGATAGACGAACGGTTGTTCGCCGTCAAGGAATCACCTTGATTCTACCGAGGGGTTCTCACCGTATCCCTACCGATATCCACCCCGCTCGGACGTGCGGCCAACCACGATATGACATACTCCTGACCGTCCACGCTGACAGGGACGTTGAGCTGCGCAAACCAAAGGCCTCGCATGGCTGGACCCGGAGTGCTCGAGCCTCATGCGGCAGCGAGCTATCCACGAGACAGCACGATATCTTCACATGAGGACCTCAGAAGGCGCAGCGCCTCCATCGTAGCCTGCCATCGCACGTCGTCGCGGTCACCGTTGAAATGGCGGCGAACCGCCCTCGCGCCATCTTGATCGGCGATGCCGAGGTACACGGTCCCCACGGGGTTGTCGGCCGTACCGCCCCCCGGCCCGGCAAAACCTGTGATGCTGACAGCGGCGTCGCTACCGAACAGCGCTCGCGCGCGCGCGGCCATCTCGCAGGCGCACCTCTCTGAGACGGCGCCGACGGTTGCGAGTGTTTTCTCGGAGACGCCGAGCACCCGGTGCTTGATTTCATTCACATAGGTGACCGCTCCGCCGCGCAGAACCTCGGAGGCGCCGGGCACACCGCCCACGACGGCTGCGACCCGGCCGGCCGTGCACGACTCGGCCGTGGCGACCGTAAGCCCGTGGGCAGAGGCGAAGGCGACGAGGCGCTGCGCCTCCAAGTCGCACATGTCACTCGAGCACATGGTGAGCCGCTCCCCTCCCGACAGCTACACGCGGAAGACGATCTTGCGGGCATTCCAGAAATACTGGGCGCCCGAGACCACGGTGAGCACCACGGCAGCGATCATGAGCGCCTGCCCGATGGTCCAGATGATCTCGACCGACTGCCCCGTCTGAACGAGGATGGCGCGATCGAGCAGCAGGGCGCAGATGGCGACCATGGTCACCGCGGTCTTCGCCTTGCCCAGCTTGTCGGCGGCGATGACCTCCCCGCTCGCACTCGCCACCATGCGAAGCGCGCTTACCAGAAACTCGCGGAAGAGAATGATGAAAACCGCCCACACGCTCACGATATCCCAAACGAGAAAGAGCAGGAGCGCCGAGAACACCAGCAGCTTGTCGGCGATGGGATCGAGGAACTTCCCGAAATCCGTCACCTCTCCTCGCTTGCGGGCAAGGTCACCGTCGACCTTATCTGTTCCGCTCAAGAGGATGTAGAGACAGAAGGCTATGATCGCCTGGGCGCCGGCACTGAGACCGAGGGAGGCGAAACCCTCGGTGGCGAAGACCATGAACACGGGTATGAAGATGATGCGGACGCACGTGACGATATTCGCCGGCGTCCAGATGCTCGTCAATTCCTTTTGCGGTGCAGCTGCCATCGTTTAATTCCCTATCCGACTACATGACCGATGAGTTCATAGCAGAAGCTGTCGGTGAACTCGACCTCCACGATATCACCAACGCACGCCTCCGTCGCGTCAAGATGCACCGCGCCGTCGGAATCGGGCGCCTGGAACCAGGCGTGACCGATGAGCTCCGGACCCTCATCCGTCTCGTCGATGCCGTCGATGATCACCTGCGCGCGCTCCCCCACGTGCGATGCCGTGGCGGCGAATCCGAGAGCCTCGGCAAGGTCCTGCGCGGCCTGCGCGCGCTCGATCTTGGTCTCTTCATCCACCTGGCCCTCCATGCGGGCCGCGCGCGTGCCGTCCTCCTGCGAGTAGGCAAATACGCTCGTATAGTCGAAGCCGACGCGGTCGAGGAACCCCATGAGCTCCTCGAACTCCTCATCGGTCTCGGTGGGAAAGCCCACGAGCGCCGTTGAACGGATGACCATGCCCGGGATCTCGCGACGCAGCCGGTCGAAGAGCGCCTCGAACTCGGCGGCAGATCCCGTGCGGTTCATCTCCTTGAGAACGCGCGCGGCGCAGTGCTGGATGGGGATGTCGATATACGGCAGAACCTCGGGAACGTCGCGCAGCGTCGCAATGAGCTCGTCGGTCATGCCCTCGGGCTGCAGGTACAGCACGCGCACCCAAGCGCCAAAGGGCCTGGCGACCTCGGCAACGGCGCGCAGGAGCTCAGCGAGCGTGCGCGGCCCCGGGGTCTCGGCGTCGAAGTCGTTGCCCCAGATGCCGGTATCCTGACCGATGAGGACGAGCTCGCGGACGCCTCCCTCGAGGAGCTCGGCGGCCTCGGCGAGAATCGAGGAGGCCTCGCGGGAGCTATATCGACCGCGGATATAGGGGATCGCGCAGAAGCTGCAGAAACGGTTGCAACCGTCAGAGATCTTGAGATAGGCGACCGACCCCTCGACCGTGCGCTTCACCCGAGGGATGAAGGCGGGTTCTGCACGCGTAACGCCGAGGATCCCGTCGACCACCGCCACGATGCCGTCCTCCTCGTCGGTGCGGACGAACGCGCGGACCTCGGGCAGCGTCTCCGGCAGGTCGGAACCATAGCGCGAGGGCACGCACCCGCACATCACGATGGGGCAGCCGCGCACGCCTTGGGCGATCTCGTCGGCGAGCCCGAGCGTGCACTCGATGCTCTCAGAGGTGGCGGAGGCCAAGAAGGAGCAGGTGTTGATGAGAACGGCGTCCGCCTGCGCGACATCGGTGACCTCGCCGTAGCCTGCCGCCGTAAGAAGGGAGCGCATGCGGTCGGTATCGACCTCGTTTTTCGCGCATCCCAGCGTGATGAAGAGTAGGTTTCCGAACGATGCGGGCATCGAGCATCCTTTCGTTTGGCGCGCGGCACGTCGCTAGCGCTCTGCGGCAATCCGGCGCCGTAAAGGGAGATGGAGGTGGTTAGCGGTAATTGATGAACTGGAGCGGCCTGCCGTAGTCCTGCCCGCGCAGAAACTGAATGACCTCTTGAAGGGCGTCTTTAGAAGCCGAGGTGACACGGAGCTTGTCAGCCTCGATGGCAACCTTGACCTTGAGCTTGAGGTCGCGGACGTCCTTGCTGATCTTCTTCGCGGTGGGCTGGTCGATGCCCTCCACGATGTGACCGACCACGCGGACGGTACCTCCGGAAGCCGCTGCCGGGGCGTCCCAGGAGACCGACTTGAGGTCGACGCCGCGCTTGACGAACTTAGCGGACAGGATGTCGGTGACCTGCCGGGCGACGAACTCTGCAGGCGCCGAGATGGTGATGGTGCGCTCGGCCTTTGCGAACTCAAGCTTGGCGCCCGAGTCCTTGAGGTCGTAGCGCTGGGCGACCTCGCGGACCGCCTGCTGGAAGGCGTTGTCGACCTCTTGGACGTCGACCTGCGACACGACGTCGAAACTAGCGTCCTTTGCCATGGAAGTTCCTCCTAAGCGTTCGTTATTGAGCCGCGGCGGCGCTCGGGTCACTTGCCGCCGCGTCCCCGGTCTCACCATCGGTGGTCGTCGCGGCCTCACCCGTGGTCGCCGGCGTCTCGGGAGCGGTCAGGTTGATGCGCGCCACACCCGAGGTGCTGGTGTCCCAACGAACGGTCTCGCCGTTCTGCGTCACGGTGACGCTCGAGGGCGTGTTCGCGGTGATCCGGATGGACTCGGTCACGGTGTACTCCTGCTCGAAGGGCCCGATGACCTCGTTGCCGTAGACGATGGAGCCGTCGAGCCGTATCTCGAGCCAAGACGACTCGCCCTCGGGAACCGAGACCCTCACGACGAGCTGCTGCGGCTCCTCGGTGGTTTCGGCCTCGGGGTCGGTGGCGGGATCCTGGGTGTCATCCGTTGCATCGTCGGCCGAGGTGGCGGGTGTGTCGGGCGAGGCCGCCTGCGTCGTCTCGGGGATAGCGGCCTCGGAGCCGGCGCCCGATGTCGCGTCCGCCGGCGTGCAGCCGCGGAAGAGCAGGAGCGCAAGCAGGACGATGATAACGAGGCCGGCGGCAATAAGGGCTATGAGGAGGCGGTTGTCCGGCGCGGGCGCGCTCCCCCGCCCCTGCTGCCGCCCGCCATAGGGCGGCCTGCCCCCGCGGCCGGGGGCATTGCGGTACGGCGCGCCGCTGCGACCGGCGCCCGCCGGGCGCGCCTGCCCCTGCTGACGGCGCTGCGCCGTACCGCGCGGGTCGGCATTCCCCTGCGCGCTGCTCCCGTAGGCGGGCATGCGCATCGTCTGGTCGGCGCGGCGCGGCCCCGCACCGGAGACAGCCCCATAGGAACGCTGCCGATAGGGTCCCCGGTTGAGCTGTGGCTCGTGGCCCGACTCGGTTTCTGAGACGTACCCCGCCTGCGGGGGGCGCTGCGCATAGCGCGAGCGCGGCGCGGAGTCCACCATCATGAAGCGCCCGGTGGCGCTCGCAGAGCGCGTGCTCACGAGGCCCGCCGCATCTTGAAAGCGCCCTCCGTGGTTGTCGGTCGCCTGCTCATACGCGCGGAGGTCCTCGAAGTACGCCTCGACGACCTCTCGGGGGTTCAGCCCCAGGTACCGCGCGTAGCTCGAGATCATGCCCTGTGCATAGCCGCGCGGCGGCATGGCGGTGAAGTCACCGTTCTCGAAGAACTCGATGATCTGCGGCCTGATCTTGATGGTGTTCGCAACCTGCAGAATGGTAAGGCCCATCTGACGTCGCCGCTGGTAGAGCATGTCCCCAAACCGTGCCATCAGAACCCTCCCAACTCCTCGTCCTCGATCGCCATGCGGGCCTCGAGGGACTCGAGCTCCGCGAGCCCCTCTTCGTCGAGGAGCACCTCGCGGGGCTTCGACCCGTCAGGCGGACCCACGATGCCCTTTTCTTCCAGCATATCCATAATACGCCCGGCGCGCGCGTAACCGACCTTCAGGCGCCGCTGCAACCCGGACGTTGAACCAAGGCGGGATTCGACGACGATATGGGCCGCCTCCCACATAAGCGGGTCGTCGTCAGCCGGCTCATGCCCGCCCGTGCCCGCAGAAAGCGTCGCCGGGGAAACGGCGGAGAGTATCTCCTCGTGGTACTCCGCCTCGCCCTGGCTTTTGACGAACTCCACGACGCCGTTGATTTCCTCGTCGGAGACGAAGCAGCCCTGGATGCGCTTGGGTTTACCCCAATCGACCTTGGAGAAGAGCATGTCGCCGTAGCCCGTGAGCTTCTCGGCGCCCATCTGGTCGATGATGACGCGACTGTCGATGCCGGTGGCCACGTTGAAGGCGATGCGGTTGGTGATGTTCGCCTTAATGAGGCCCGTCACGACGTTGGAGCTCGGACGCTGCGTCGCCACGATGAGGTGGATGCCGGCCGCGCGACCGAGCTGGGCGATGCGCACGATGGATGCCTCGACGTCCTTGCCGGCCACCATCATGAGGTCGGAGAGCTCGTCGATGATGATGACGAGATAGGGCATCTTGGCGGGAGGGTTGTCGTACTGCTCGAACTCACCGGCGGCCTGCTTGGCGTTGAAGGTGGCGATGTTGCGCACCCCGATGCGCTCGAACACCTTGAGGCGCCGCTCCATCTCGGAGACGCCCCACTGCAGGGCGCTCGCGGCCTGCTTGGGCTCCGTGACCACCGGGACGTACAGATGGGGCAGGCCGTTGTAGCCCGAGAGTTCCACGCGCTTGGGGTCCACCATAATCAAGCGGACATCCTCCGGGACCGTGCGCATGAGCAGCGTGACGACGATGGAGTTAATCATAACGGACTTGCCCGAGCCGGTGGTGCCGGCGATGAGCAGGTGCGGCATCTTGGCGAGGTCGGCGACGATGGGCGAGCCCTCCGCGTCACGGCCGATCGCGAGCTCCAGAGGACCACCCTGAACATAGGGCAGCACGTCGCCGAGGTTGACGTTTTGGCGCTTGCGGTTGGGAATCTCGATACCCACGAGCGAGGTGCCGGGGATGGGCGCGAAGATGCGGACCGACTGCGCCGCGAGGGTGAGCGCGATGTCGTCCTCGAGGCTCGAGATGCGGCTCACGCGCTCGCCCTCGCCCGGCTGCACCTTGAACGTCGTGACCGTGGGACCGGAGATCCAACCGACCACGCGCGAATGCAGGCCGAACTCCTCGAGCGTCGACTGCAGCGACTCGGCGGTCTGGGCGAGCTCGGCGTCCGAGGACGCCGCCTTGGCAGACTGCGGATTGTGGTTGAGGATGGTCGCCGGGGGCAGCGCGCGCCCCTCGGGCTCCCCTGCGGCGTCGACGTCTGCCGCGGGCGCGGCGTCCGGCGCGCTGTCGCCCGCGGCTGGCGTCGCCTGAGCGCGCGCAGTAGGACGAAGCAGAAAATCGGGAATGGCCGGCGCGGTCTCCGCGGCAGAGGGCTCTGCCGCGCTCTTATCGGAAGGGGCGTCCGCGGCGCGCTCGGCTGCCGGCGCCTCCTTCGCTGCGGAAGCCGCCTGCCCGCGCGAGGCGCGGCCCTTCGCGCGAGAAGCGTCGATGAGGGTCGTCGGCGCTGAATCGGCCTCGGAGTACGTGTCCTCGATGGGGATGAGCGTCGTCTCGGCGCGCTCGGCGGCAAGCTGGGCGGACAGGTCGACGAAGGGGTTGTCGTCCCCGTCATCCAGATCCTCGATCAACGTGGTCCTCTGCGTATCGAGCGCGCGGTCGGACTGGGCGAGCGCGCCCTCCTTCCCATGCGAGAAGATCCCCCGCGTCGCACGCCGCGGCGCCTGCGGGGGCTCCTCGCCCCAAGGCGTCTCGTTGACGGACACGCGGCGACGCTCGGCCAGGCGCTCCGCGCTGTCGCGCACCGCGCCGATCACGGAGCTGATAGAGAACCCGACGAGTGCGGCGCCGGCGACGCCCACGCCGACGAGCACGACGGTCGCGATCGGCTTCCCGAGACCGGCGGCCAGAAACGACGCGATCGCGAAACCCACGAACCCGCCGCTTCGAGCGAGGTCGGCCTCACCAACCGTGACGCCCCACACCATCGTGTCGGGCGTCATGGCGAGCACGAGGAGCCCGAGGACCGCCACGAAAACCAGGCTCGAGCCGATGACCGTGCGGGCGGGCATCTGAACGGCGCCGCGCAGGAACACGAGGGCGGCACAGCCGAGGATGACGAAGGGCAGCACGTATCCGCCCAGGCCGAAGCCCAGGTGATAGAAGCCGGCTATGGCCTGCGTCACCGGCGCGGTCGCCGGCGTGACGACGGCGATGAGCGAGGCGACCGCGATGACGGCCAGCACCACGCCTGCGATATCGCGCCCCGCGCCCTGATCCCACAGGGGCTCCGCGGGGGCCGCGGCGGCCGCGGATGCGTTCGCTCGCAGGTGGCGTTGAGACGCCTTGCCCTTGCCGGCGCGCTGCTTCGCCTTGGCGCCCTGTCCCTTACGCTCGGCCACGCTAGACCTCCATGACCACGGGGATGATCATCGGGCGGGTCTTGGTACGGTTCCAGATAAAGTTGGAAACGGAATCGCGCACCGCTTTGCGCAGGGCGTCGGTACCGCTCGCCGTGAAATTAAACTTGCCCTTCTCGATGACCTTGATGATGGCCTCCTCCGCATCGTGCGCGAACGCGTCGTCGATGGTGAACGAGACACCACGGCTCGAGAACTCGACCGCATCGATCTTCTTCCGTTTCAGCGAAACGATGGCGACGGCGGTGACCATGCCGTCGTTGGCGAGCTTCTGACGGTCGCGCAAGACGATGGGGTCGGTGTCGCCGATGCGCAGGCCGTCGACGTACACGACGCCGGACTCCACCGCCTGGCCGACCTTGACGACGCCGCCGCGCATCTCGAGCGTGTCGCCGTTATCGAGAATGAAGATATGGTCGTCAGGGATGCCCATCTTGCGCCCGAGGGCGGCATGGGCGCGCAGATGCACGGCCTCGCCGTGAACCGGCATGAAGTAGGTCGGCTTCGTCATGGCGAGCATGAGCTTGAGCTCCTCCTGACTGCCGTGACCGGAGACGTGCACGAGCGTGCGGCTCTTATCAAAGACGTCGCAGCCGATCTTCGCCAGGCTGTTGACGACCTGCTGGACGGCCTTCTCGTTGCCGGGCACGGGCGTGGCCGAGATGATCACGGTGTCACCCGCGTGGATGGAGAGCGTTTTATGCTCGCCGTTTGCCATGCGCGACAGCGCCGAGAGCGGCTCGCCCTGAGAGCCGGTGCACATGACGACGAGCTTGTCCTCGGGCAGGTTGTTGATCTCGTAGGCATCGATGAGATCCTGCTCGTCGATATTCAGATAACCGAGCTCGCGCGCAACCCGGGTGTTGGTGAGCATCGAGCGGCCCGTCACCACGACCTTGCGGCCGCAGCGCTTCGCGGCGTCGCAGATCTGCTGCAAGCGGTGGATGTGCGACGAGAAGCTCGCGACGAACACGCGGCCGCTGGCGTTCTTGATCGCGCTGTAAAGCGAGGGACCGACCTCGGCCTCGGACTTGGTGAAGCCGGGTACGGTGGCGTTGGTGGAGTCCGAGAGCAGAAGGTCGATACCCTGCTTGGCGAAACGGTTGATGGCGGCGTAGTTGGGGCGCACGCCGTCAATGGGCGTCTGGTCGAGCTTGAAGTCGCCCGTGTGCATGACCGTGCCCTGGGGCGTCTTGATGTAGACGCCGAGCGCGCCGGGTATCGAATGCGTCATCGAGAAGAAGTCGATGGTGATCTGGCCGAGCGAGATATGCGAACCGTCCTTGACCTCGCGGAACTTAGGCGCCTTGATGCGGAACTCGGACAGCTTGCCCTCGATGAAGCCGAGGGTGAGCTTGCTGGAGAAGATCGGCACCTTGTTGTTGAGGTCCTGCAGAAGATACGGCAGGGCGCCGGTGTGGTCCTCGTGGCCGTGGGTCACCACGATGCCGCGCAGCTTGTCCTCGTTCTCGAGCACGTAGGTGTAGTCGGGCAGCACGAGGTCGACGCCGGGCTGGGAGTCGTCGGGAAACATGAGTCCCGCATCGACGAGCACCATATCGGGCCCGCACTCGAACGCGGTCATGTTCTTGCCGATGCCGTCAAGGCCGCCGAGCGGGATGATGCGGAGAGGCGGATTCTGTTTTGCCATGATGTCGGTTGGGTCCTTTCTGTCGCAGACATAGATAAACGCAGGCAAAGGCCTGCGAAACGTATGAGGTAATGTGCACAGGTATTGTTATTGTACCGCCCGGCGCCCCGCTGTCCGCACGCGCGCCCCCAAGGCCCACAGGAACTACCGAGCCGGCTCAGCAACCGAGCATGAACTCGAGGGCGCGGAGGCGCGAATCGAGATGGACGGCGGCCCACACGTGCGCGAAGGCGAGCAGGAGCGCCGCAGTCGCCGCATCGATCCGCGCCGCGGCGAGCTCGTCGAACCTCATCGCCATGAGCGCGCGCAGCCAACCGACCGCCGCGCCGTCAACCTCCTCGGCACCGGCGATGGAGGTGGCGCAGGACGCGCACAAAAGACCGCCGGCCGCAGCGGAGAAATAGCTGACTGCCTCGTCCCCGCAGCTCACGCAGGAGGTGAGGTCGGGGCGGTATCCGATGTGCGCCAGCAGCTTGAAGACATAGGCGGCGACGATGAGATCCAGGTGCGCGCCGTCGAGCGCGCCCGAGGCGCCGCCGAGGACGTCGAGCGCGCGCACCGTGATGGGGAACACGAATCCGTCCGTGGCATCCTCGAACGAACAGAGGCGCGCGACTTCGGCCACCGAGCTGGCAGCCGTCAGAAGCCCATAGTCCGGCGCACTCCCCAGCGGGGCGGCCATGAGCTCGGCCTGCGAGACGATATCGAGCGACTTGCCGCGGGCGAGCAGCATATCGGTGGTGCAACAGAGCTCGCAGCGCGCCGCGAGCCTGCTGCCCGGCTTGCGGGCGCCCTTGGCTACGGCGCGTATCTGACGGCCATCCTGAGCGAGAAGGGTCAGGATGAGATCGCTCTCACCGAGCTTCGTCTTGTCCAGCACCAATGCGAGGCACCGGTACGTACCCCTGCCGGCCACAGCGCCCTCCTATCGTTCGACGGGCGCTTACTCGTCGGCAGCGTACCCCATGCGCCTGATCTCGCGCACGTCGCTTCGCCAAGAGGGCTGGACGCGCACCTCGAGATCGAGGTAGACGCGACATTTGAAGAGTCTCTCGAGATCGGCGCGGGCCTCGGTGCCGATGCGCTTGATCATTGCCCCCCGCTTGCCGATGATGATGCCCTTCTGCCCGTCGCGCTCGACCAAGATGGTCGCATGCACCGCGAGCACGTCGCCGTGCTTCTTGAACGTCATCTCGTCGGTGACGACACCGACGGCATGGGGGACCTCCTCGCGCGTGAGGAGTAGCACCTTCTCGCGGATGAACTCGGCGACGAGCATCTCATCCGACTCGTCGGTCGCCATATCGAGCGGGAACCAGCGCGGACCCTCGGGCAGGCGTGCGGCGACAAGCGCGCAAAATGCGTCTACGTTGAAGCCCTCGACCGAGGAGATGACGATCTCGTCGTCGAACGACATGAGCTCGTGCGCGCGGTCGAGCTGCGCGGAGACCTGCTCGGGCGTCGCCTGGTCGATCTTGGTGAGGACGAGGATCTTGACGGCGCGCGCGCCGCGCACGCGCTCGGCCACCCAGGCGTCACCCGAGCCGACGGGCTTCGTGGCATCGATGAGGAACGCGACGACATCCACATCGCCGAGCTCGGCGAGCGCGCTGCGGTTGAGCTCGCCGCCGAGCGAGTCCTGAGGCTTGTGCAGGCCGGGGGTGTCCACGAACACGATCTGGCAGTCGTCGCGATTGAGCACGCCGCGCATGCGACGACGCGTTGTCTGGGCGACCGGCGAGGTGATGGCGACCTTCTCGCCGAGGCAGGCGTTGAGAAGCGTCGATTTTCCCGCATTGGGACGCCCGACGAGGGCGACGAAGCCGGACCGGAACCCCGGGGGCACGTCCGTGCCCGGGAGCATGCCGAACGGGGTCTCCCCAAAGTCGTCCGCCGCCGCGTCGCCCGCCGTCTCGCCAAGAGGGCACTCGCCGGCGTCGAGCAGGGCGTCGAGCTCGTCGTCGCTCAAATCGGCGAAGGGGTCGACCTCGACGAACTCCTCCTCGCCGGCGGCGTCGCCTGTCATCACACGGTCCGTATCGTGGGCCATACGCACTCCTTACAACAATCCGAGGGCCCGGGCAAACACGAGGATGCCGACGACGGCCGCGGTGAGGGACAAAACGAAGACGCTCGCGGCAGCGATGTCCTTCGCGCGCTTGGCAAGCGGGTGGAGCTCCTGCGTCGCGAGGTCGACCACCGCCTCGAGGGCCGTGTTGACGAGCTCCGCGAAGAGCACGATGCCGATGCAGAGAACGATGAGCGCCCAGGAGATGGCGTCGATGCCGATGACGAGGCCCGCGACGATAGCGGCGGCCCCCACGCAGAGCTGCACGTTGATGTTGCGCTCCGTCGTCACGGCGGTGATGAAGCCCTCGAGGGCGTAGCGGAAGGAGCGGATGAACGTGGGGTGGTCGCGCTCAGAACCGGGAATCATGCGTCGTCTCCCTCCTCCTCAGCGCTATGGCGCGTGAGCGGGCCCAGGTCGAGGGCGGCGGGGTCCTCGCCGCGCCTCTCGGCGAGCGCGCGCAGGAGGTCGTCCTCGCGCGCCTCCATCACTTCCGCCTCGTCGTCTTCGATATGGTCGTATCCCAGCAGGTGGAGCATGCCGTGCACGAGCATGAGACGGCACTCGTCCTCCGGCGTGTTGCCGAACCCGGGCGCCTGCCGGGCTATCTGCGCGGGCGCGAGCACGATGTCGCCGAGCTCGACCGCCTCCTCCCCGTCGGCGCCGGAAGCCGGGTCGTCGCACTCGAACGAGAGGACGTCGGTGACCCTGTCGATACCGCGCCACGTGGCGTTGAGCTCGCGCATGCGCTCGTCGTCGACCCAGGAGAGCGACACCTCGCAAGGAACTGTGACCCCCTCGGCTTCGAGTACGAAGGCGCAGATACCAGCAATCTCCTCATCGGATAGCAGCGCCTCGCACCCGCTATCGCACGCTATGAGAACGGCCATGCTCGGCCTCCTTTCGCTCGCGCCGGTCGCCTGCGCGACCCGGCTCGCCTTCCGCCTCGAAGGCATCGTACGCCTCGACGATGCGGCCGACGAGCGCATGGCGCACGACGTCGGCGCGGTCGAGATGGATGAAGGCGATATCGCGCACCCCGCCGAGTATCGCCTCGATATCGGTGAGGCCCCCGCGACGCATCGGGAGGTCGCGCTGGGTCATATCGCCCGTGATGACGAACTTGGAGTTGAAGCCCAGACGCGTGAGAAACATCTTCATCTGCTCGGGCGTGGTGTTCTGGGCTTCATCCAGCACGACAAACGCGTCGTTCAGCGTCCGCCCGCGCATATAGGCGAGCGGCGCGATCTCGATGACGCCGCGCTCGACGAGCTCGCCGGCGCGCTCCATATCGGTCATATCGAAGAGCGCGTCGAAGAGCGGACGCACGTACGGGTCGATCTTCTCCTCCAGGGTGCCGGGCAGAAACCCGAGGCTCTCCCCCGCCTCGACCACCGGGCGGGTGAGCACGATGCGGCTGACCTCGCGCCGCTTGAGGGCGCCCACCGCCATCGCCATGGCGAGATAGGTTTTGCCGGTTCCCGCAGGGCCCACGCAGAACGTGACGGTGTTCTCCCGGATCGCGTCGATGTAGCGCTTCTGCCCGATGGTCTTGGGCCTGAGCGCACGGCCCCGGTACGTGAGCAGGATGTCGTCGCGGAAGCTCGCCGCGTCGAGACCGCTCTCCCCCAGGGCGTCGTAGAGGCGCTCGACTTCGTCCGGAGCGAGCGCCCTTCCCTCCGCGGCCTCGCGAATGAGCTGCGAGAATAGACGCGTCAGGAGCTCGACCTCACCGGAGAGCCCGGAGAGCGCGATCACGTTGCCGCGCACGATGACGGAGGCGGGCGACCGTCTCTCGATGAGACGCAGGTTGGCGTCAGATGCGCCCGTCACAAGCCGTGCGTCGACCCCGTCGGGTATGGTCAGGGTCACCTGTGCGTTATCCACATGCCACCTCGCTTGCCTCGGCGCCTTCCGACGCCGCAACCGTCCCCCAGAGCTCGCCGGAATCCTCGACGCCCTCGATGGCGACCGGGACGCGCGTCGCCAGGAGAGCGTCGGCGCCCCCGCGCAGCCGCAGCCGGTGATACGAGCCGAGCGTGACCTGGCTCGCGCCTTCGACGACGCCGAACTCCACGGTACCCACGCGAGAACGGGCGTCTGCGAGCGCGAGCTCGCGGGCAAGCGCCCTCATGGCGCGCCCGCGCGCCTCTTTCAGCTCGGGGGGAACCTGATCGTCCATGGCTGCCGCCGCAGTACCGGGCCGGGGGCTGTAGCGGAACACGTGCATCCGCGCGAACCCCACCTTCCGGCAGAACGCGAGGGATTCCGAGAACTCGGCGTCGGTCTCGCCGGGAAATCCGACGATGACGTCGCAGGAGAGCGCGATGGCGGGAATGCGGCGGCGGGCCCTCAGGCAGAGGTCGTGAAACTCCTCGGCGGTATAGGGCCTGCCCATGCGCGCGAGCGTTGCCGAGCATCCGGACTGGAGCGGGAGGTGTAAAAACGGGGCGATGCGGTCGGGGTGCGCCGCCATGACGTCGAGCAGGCGATCGGTGACATCCATGGGCTCCAGCGAGGAGAGGCGAAGCTGCGGGATCGCCGTCTTATGCAGGATGGTCTCGACTAGCTCGTCGATCTCGACATGCGCATCGCCGGCACCGATCCCGTCGTACGCCCCCAGGTTGACGCCCGTGAGAACGACCTCGGGGACGCCCGCCCTCTCGGCGAGGCGGACCTGGTCGAGCACCGCGGGCACCGGGACGGAGCGCTCCGGCCCGCGCGCTTTCCAGACGATGCAGTACGTGCAGCGGTTGTTGCAGCCGTCCTGCACCTTGACGCCCCAGCGCGAACGGCCGAGGACACGGGCAAGGTCATGAGGGTCGACGGCGTCGTCGAGGCTGTCACCGTCGTTCACGAGCCCCAGCAGGGAGCACGCGCGCGCGACCACGTCCACCTTGGAGGGCTCCACCACAACGCGATCGGAGAGCGTCTCCAGCATGTCGGGATGCAGGTTGGCAGCGCACCCGCACGCGATGACCCAGGGGCGGCGCGCACGCCCGAGCGCATGGCGCACGGCCTTGCGCGTCTTGGCCTCGGCCTCGCCGGTCACGGCGCACGTGTTGATCACGACAAGCGACGCCTCGTCGGGGTCGACCAGCGTGAAACCGGCAGAGACGAGCTCGGCGGAGATGCGGTCCGACTCGACGCGGTTGACGCGACAGCCGAGGTTTACCACAGAGACGAGAGAATCGGCCACGGCTCACCTAGTCCAAGATGTCATCGATGGCGTCGCGGATGCGGTCGCCCACCGAGCGGCGTGGGGCGGGCGCGAACTCCTCGCCCCGGCTCTTGGCGAAGCGCTCCAACAGCTCGCGCTCCTCCACGCTGAGCCTGCGCGGCACCGTGACCCGCACCTGGGCGATGGCGCGGCCGCGGGAGCCGCCGCCCCCGATGCGGGGCATGCCCTTCTCGTCCACGGTGACGGTGTCGCCAAACTGGGTGCCGGCGGGTATGTCGAAGGTGATGGTCTCGTCGGGCATGATGCCGGCGACCTCTACCGTGCATCCCAGGGCGGCCTGGGCCATGCCGATCTCGACCTCCAGGGCAAGGTCATCGCCCATCCGGTGGAAGCGCTCGTGCTCCTCCACGGCCACCGTCACGATAAGGTCGCCGGACTCCGCACCGCGGTAGCCCGCCTCGCCGTAGCCGCGCACGCGCAGCTGCCGCCCGGAGGAGATGCCCGCCGGAATCTGGACATCGATCTTCTCGTGGTTGGGCGTGCGACCCTGCCCGTCGCACATCTCGCAGGGGTGGTCGATGACCACACCCTCGCCGCCGCAATCCGGGCAGGGGGACGAGGACTGCATCTGGCCGAATATGGAGCGCTGCACCGTCGTCACGAAGCCCGTGCCATGGCAGCGCGGGCACTGCTGCTCGTGCGCGCCCTCGGAAAGGCCCGTGCCCTGACAGTCCTCGCATGGGGCGAGGCGGTCGTAGCTGATGGTCTTCGTGCAGCCAAGCGCCGCCTCCTCGAGCGTCACGCTGAGGGAGATGGCCATGTCGCGGCCCTGGCGCCGCGTCTGGCGACGGCGCCCGCCGGCCGCTCCCCCGCCGAAGAACGACGAGAAGATATCGTCCATCCCCATGCCGCCGAAGATGTCGTTGAGGTCGACATAGCCCGAGCCCATGGGCCCGTCCGCCGTACCGAAGCGATCGTAGTTGGCGCGCTTCTGCTCATCGGAGAGGACGGAATACGCCTCGTTGAGCTCCTTGAACTTCTCCTCGGCGTCCGGGTCGTCGGAAACATCCGGATGCACCGTGCGCGCCTTCTTCAGAAACGCGCGCTTGATGGTGCGCTGGTCGGCGTCGCGGTCGACGCCGAGCACCTCGTAATAATTCCTTTTCTCAGCCAAAACCCTTTACACTCCCCACTTCGGTTGGCACCCCGGCGTGGCGCCCTTGCGCGCGCCACGTCCGGCATCGTCCGTTGTACCCGCTGAAAACCAACGGTAATCACCCGCGGCGGATGCGGCGGGCGCCCCCGTCACAACAGGTAGTACGGGCGCCAGTACAGACCGCTCGAGCAGCTCACGAACCACAGCATGATGAGCGCGTAGAAAAGCGCGTTGCCGAATCCCGCGAGGAAGCGCTTGCCGCCTCGCTTCCACCACAGGGGCGTGCGGTGCATAACGTCGTCGGAGAGCACCTGGAACACCCCGAAGCCGAATACCGCGACGCATACGATGGCGATGACCGAGAGGATCTGCATGAAGGCGAAGAGCAGCACGAAGGGCGCCGCGAAGCCCATGAGGTAGAAGCCCTGGTGGGCGCGCCCCTCAAGGCGCTCGGCGGCAACGCGCGCGCGTCCGATGAGGTCGCCGCCCGCCGCCCCGTTGGTGCCGGCGTGCCCCATGCCGGCAACGCGCACGCGGTCGCCGTCGTGGGTGCCCGCGGGGAACTCGATGACCGCCTCGCTCATGACCTGCGTGCGCCCGGTCCCGCCGCACTCGGGGCAGGGATCGGCGACGACCTTGCCCGAGCCGCCGCACTCGGGGCAGACCATCTGGAACGTGCCGCCCCCGAACAGAAACGACATGTCGACGCCGATGGAGCCCGTGCCGCCGCAGCTGGGGCAGGTGTGCGCGTGCTCGCTCGAGACCGAACCCGACCCGTGGCAATGGCCGCACGGCTCGTAGCGCCGGTACCGGATGCCCTTGCGGGCGCCGCGCTTCACCTCGTCGGCGGAGAGCTCGACGTCCACGACGACGTCGGCGCCGTTCTCGGGGTTGTACGCGGAGGCGCTCCTGCCCCGCGCCTGCCCCCAATCGCCGAACCCCCCGCCGAAGGGGAACCCGCCACCGAAGGGAGAGCCCGCGTACCCGCCGCCATAGGAGGCGTAGGGGTTCGCACCGGCGGATGCCGCCGCATAGGGGTTTCCCGAGCGCATGGCATCGTAGCGCGCCCGCTTCTGGTCGTCGGATAGGACGGCGTACGCCTCGGAGACCTCCTTGAACTTCTCCTCTGCATCGGGTGCCTTGTTCACATCCGGGTGGAGCTTGCGGGCCTTCTGCTGAAACGCCTTCTGAATCTCGCGCTTGTCGGCATCTTTGGAGACCCCGAGAATCGCGTAGTAATCCTTTTCGTTCATAGTCGCCACGGGAGAACGAACCTCCTAGGTTGAGACAGATGTGGCTTATTGTACCTGAGCGGCCGGAACGTCAAACGCAAGATAGCCGGCCCCTACCGCGCGTACACATGACTGACGGCAACCCTACCTGAACCTTACGGGCCTACGATACCTCCGTCGCCAGGTCCCAGAACCGCGCGTAGAGCTCGTTGCCCAGAAGCCAGCCGCGCTCCGTAGGCACCAGGCGGGCGCCGGGCGCGTGCTCTCGCCACGCCGCGGCGCCATCCGGCGCATCGGTCCACGCGGCAAGCCCGGCGGCGCAGACATCGCGAAGGGCGCCGTCGACGGCCCCGTCCCCCATGCAGGCCGCAGCGCGGGCGATTAGCGCCCGATCGACCCCGTCGGTCATGCGCATGCCGAGCATGAGGTCCTCGGCGAGCGCCTCCCGCTCATGCAGGAGCTCGATATCGAAGCGCGCGGCCGCGTCATCGAGCTGCACGAGGCGCACGCGATCGCGCGGGTCCACCGATCGCGTCGGCGCGTCGCCCTCGCCTCCCGGAAAGAGTCGGCGCAGCCTCAGGTACGTGGCGCCGTCGAGCATGCCCGCGGCCGAGCGTCCGATACCGAGATAGCCGGCGCCCGTCCAGTACATGCAGTTATGGCGGCAGCGCCGCCCCGGCAGGGCGTAGCTCGCCACCTCGTAGCGCGCATACCCCGCCCCCGCCAGCACCGATGCGGCGGTCTCCATGCAGCTCGCCTGAAAGTCCTCGTCCGGAACGAGGCGCGGGTCCCGCTCAGCGCGCCGAGCGAGCGGAGTCCCCTCCTCCAACGTCAGCGGATAGACCGAGACATGGTCGGGCCGGGCCTCGACCGTGCGCGCAAGCGTAGCGCGCCACGACGCTCCCGTCTGCCCGGGCAGACCGCACATGAGGTCGCACGACACGGTGAAGCCGTGCCGTCGCGCGCGCTCGAGCGCCGCAAGGGCGCCGCGGGCGGAGTGCAGCCGTCCGATGCGTCCGAGTTCGTCGTCGTCAAGGCTCTGCACCCCCAGCGAGATGCGGGTCGCACCGGCCGCGGCCAGACGCTGCGCGAGGGCCTCGCCAAAGGATTCGGGGTTTGCCTCGCAGGTGAGCTCGGAGGGGGCGCACCATCGGCGGATATGCGCGACGAGAGTGGCGAGACTCTCTCCGAGCACCGACGGCGTGCCGCCGCCGATGTACACGGTCTCAACGTCCTCGAGGGCCCCGCACGCGCCAAACGCGTCGATGCGCGATTCGAGCTGCGCCAGATAGGCCCCGGCGACGCGGGCGAGCCTCTCGCCCGTGAGCCCGCAGGAGTCGAAATCGCAGTAGGCGCACTTGGCATGGCAGAACGGGACATGCACGTAGAGGGCGCGCACCGTCATGCGCAATCGGCCTCGATCTCATCTACGAGGGCCATGAACTCCTCGTAGGTCGTGCAGGTGACCACGCGCCCGCGCCAGGCGGCGGCATGCGGCAGACCTTTGAGATACCAGGTCGCGAAGGTTCGGGCCCGCGCCATAAGGGGAAGGTATCGGTGCACGAGCCCCAGATGCTCGCGCAGGGCGTCGAGGCGCTCGCGGGCATCGTGCGCAGGCACCGGGGCCCCGTCACGGACGCAGGCGAGGGCATCCTGGAAGATCCACGGGTTTCCGTACGACCCGCGCGCGATAAAGACTCCGGAGGCTGCCGTGTCGGCTAGGCGGCGCGCCGCGCACTCGGCATCGAATACGTCGCCCGACCCGATGACCGGGACGCTCACGGCACGCGCCACCTCATCGATGACCGACCAGTCCGCCGTGCCCGTGTAGAGCTGTTTGGCGGAGCGCCCGTGCACGGCGATGGCGGACGCGCCCGCCTGCTCGAGACGGCGCGCGAGCTCAGGCGCCGTGCGCTCGCCCGTGCGAAACGCCGTCCTCATCTTGACGGTCACGGGAACCTGCGCGCGAGCGGTGCATGCGCGCACGATCTCCTCGGCGAGCTCCGGCGTCTCCATGAGCGCGCAGCCCTCGCCTTTGGTGATGACCTTGCGGGCGGGGCACGCCATGTTGACGTCGATCAGGGTGAGCCTCTCGCCGACGCGCTCCTGCACGGCCTCGACGGCACCGGCGAACTGATCGGGCTTCGACCCGAAGAGCTGCACGCAGATCTGCGGCTCCTCCTCTTCGGGGAGCACGAGCCGCCAGGTCTTGTTGCTCGCGTACGCGAGCCCGGCGACGCTCACCATCTCAGAATAGGCGAGGCGGGCGCCGCGCCGCCGGCACATGATGCGGTAGGCGGCATCGGTGACCCCCGCCATGGGCGCCAGCAGAAAGGGCTGCTCGGCAAGGTGGGCGCGCACCAGGGCCGCGCCGTCGGTCTCCGCCACTACTCGTCCACCTTCAGAATCGCCATGAAGGCCTCCTGCGGCACCTCGACGGACCCGATGGCCTTCATCCGCTTCTTGCCCTCCTTCTGCTTCTCGAGCAGCTTGCGCTTGCGCGAGATATCGCCGCCGTAGCACTTGGCGAGGACGTCCTTGCGGACGGCCTTGACGGTAGAGCGCGCGATGATCTTGTTGCCGATGGCGCCCTGGATGGGGACCTCGAACTGCTGCCGGGGGATGATCTCCTTCAACTTGTCGCACAGCCCGCGCGCGAGCGGATAGGCCTTGTCCTTGTGAACGATGAACGACAGCGCGTCGACCTCATCGCCCGAAAGCAGGATATCGAGCTTGACGAGCTCGGAGGGCCGGTAGTCGGCGAACTCGTAGTCGAGGGAGGCGTAGCCCTTCGTGCGGCTCTTGAGCTGGTCGAAGAAGTCGAGGATGAGCTCGGCGAGCGGGATGTCGAAGCGCATCTCGACCGATTTATCCGAGAGATGGATCATGTTCGTCATCGTCGCGCGGTGCTCGATGGCGAGCTGCATGACCGCGCCGGTGTAGTCGGGCGGCACGATGACCTTCGCGGCGAGGTACGGCTCCTCGATGTGGTCGATGCGCGTGACATCGGGCAGGTCCTGCGGGCTCCTGACATCGACCATGGTGCCGTCCGTCTTGTAGACGTGATAGTCCACCGACGGACTCGTGGCGATGAGGTCGAGGTCGAACTCGCGCTCCAGGCGCTCCTTTACGACCTCCATGTGCAGCAACCCGAGAAAACCGACGCGGAATCCGAAGCCGAGCGCCACGCTCGTCTCGGGAGACCAGACGAGCGAGGGATCGTTCACGCGGAGCTTCTCGAGGGCGTCGCGCAGGTTCTCGTAGTCCTTGTTGTCGATGGGGAACAGACCGGTGTAGACCATCGGCTTTGCCTCGCGGTACCCGGGCAGCGCCTCCGCGCACGGACGGTCACGGTAGGTGAGGGTGTCGCCCACGTGCACGGCACCGGGGTCCTTGAGCCCGGTCACGATGAAGCCCACCTCGCCGACCGAGAGCTCGTCGACGAGGACCTCGGCGGGACGCTTGACGCCCACACCGTCGACGAGGAAGCTCTCGCCGGCCTGCATCATCGTGAGCATATCGCCCTTCTTGATGGCGCCGTCGAAGACGCGCACCGTCGCGACCACGCCGCGGTACTCGTCGAAGTAGGAGTCGAGGATGAGGGCCTTGAGGGGCGCGGCGGCGTCGCCCGAGGGCGGAGAGACCAAGAACACGATGGCCTCGAGAAGGTCGTGGATGCCCTCCCCGGTCTTTCCCGAGACGCAGACGGCGTCCTCGGCGGGTATCGCGAGCTCGTCCTCGATCTCGGCGCGCACGCGCTCAGGCTCTGCAGACGGCAGGTCGATCTTGTTGATGGCGGGCACGATATCCAAGTTGGCGTTCATAGCGAGATTGGCGTTGGAGACCGTCTGGGCCTCGACACCCTGCGTCGCATCGACCACGAGCACCGCGCCCTCGCACGCGGCGAGCGACCGCGAGACCTCGTAGGTGAAGTCGACGTGGCCCGGCGTGTCGATGAGGTTGAACTGATAGGTCTCCCCGTCATCGGCGCGGTACATCACGCGGACGGCATTCGACTTGATGGTGATGCCGCGCTCGCGCTCGATATCCATGGAATCGAGCAGCTGGGCGGCCATATCGCGCTCATCGACGGTATGCGTGAGCTCGAGGATGCGGTCCGAGATGGTCGACTTGCCATGGTCGATGTGCGCGACGATGGAGAAGTTCCTGATGTGTGCGGTGTCTTGTGTATTCATGAGCGCCATTCTATACGAAAAGGGCCCGTCGGAAAACGGGCCCTCGGCAACGCGATGCGAAGTGCAGGTTACTTGATGGAGTTCACGAGGCCCTGCACGCCGGACTTGCGGTTGGAAGCCTGGTTCTTGTGGATGATGCCCTTGGAGGCAGCCTGGTCGAGACGCTTGTAGGCGCGGGAGGCGGCAGCCTGAGCGGCATCCTTGTCGCCCTCGGCGACGGCGGCCTGAACATGCTTGACGAGCGTCTTGAGCTCGGAGCGGACGGCGCGGTTGCGGACACGCGCCTTCTCAGCGGTACGGATACGCTTCTTCTGGGACTTGATGTTTGCCACTTTCGTTGGTTCCTTTCGATCTTGATCGATCAGTTCGTTATCCGGGCCTCTGAGACACGGTGAGGTCACACAAGCGGTTAGTCTAGCACAAGTGCGTGACCTGCGGAAGTGCAGAAGCTATGGAATTACTGCGCCCATGTGGGGGCCTGCCGGGGCGCGGGAGGCGCGGTGCGCTTGCCCGCGATGTGGGAGATCCAGACCGTGAAGGCGACCTGCCCGTCCCGCGAGCCTTTGAGCGCCGCCTCGACGTCCACGGCCTCGGCGAGCGCGGCCTCGAGCTCCTCGGAGGTGAAGCGGCGCGCCCATCCCAGATGGTTGCGCACCTGCCAGCCCTGCAGCCCAAGCACGTGCGCGAGCTCGCGCCCCTGCCCGCGCCGATCGAGCGCCTTGGCGCACATGAGCTCGCGCAGCCGGGTGCAGAGAAGGGAGAAGAGCCGCACCTCGCTTTTGGGCGGCTGCAGCCGATAGAGCTCCAGCGCCCGCGGCAGGTCGCGCGCTGCCACGGCGTTGAGGAAGTCCCAGGGCTTCACCTCGGCCGTGCGCACGACCAGCCTCTCGACGTCGACCCGCTCTATCCGCGGCGCATCGACCATCTGCGCGAGCGTCTTGAGCTCGTTGCCGAGCATGCGCGTCCCGTCGCCGGCGCGCGCGATGAGCTCCTCCGCCGCATCGAGCGAGATCTCCTTGCCGTGCCGGCGCGCCATGCCCTGCACAAGCAGGGGGAGCTCCCTGCCCTTTTTTGCCGCGCAATCGATGACGGCCTTCTTGTCGACGGCTGCGACAGCCTTGTAGAGCCGCGTGTTCTTGGCCATCTGCGCCGCGAGTATGAGCAGGACCGTGGTGGGAGCGGGGTTCTTGACATAGGCGACGAGCCCCTCGCGGACCGGTTCGGCAAGCTTGTCACACCCCTCGAGGATAACGAGGCGGAAGTCGGCGCCCATGGGGTAGGTGTTAAGCGAGCCGATGATGTCGTCGATGTCCGGATCCTTTGTCATATCGCGCACATCGAGGTTGAAATCGGCCATGCCGGACGCCTCGAGGCGCTTCTTCAACCTGTCGACCGCAGCCTCGCGCTTGACCTCGTCGGGGCCGACGGCGAGATAGACCGGCAGCAGGGCTGATGCAGCCATCGAAACCTCCTCACGTAGATGTAGCTGACACATTGTACCCCGACCGGGCATCGATGGGACACGGGCGCGCGGTGGCGACGCGCGCCCCCTCATCGTCGGGGAACAGCGTGACATCGCCCGCTTCGATGGTGCAGATAAAGGGACAGCCCGCTTGCGCGAGCAGCTGCCGCGCCTCCCGGCTCGGATGCCCGTAAGCGTTGCCCTCCCCGGCGCTCGCCACGGCGAGCTCGGGCGTCAGCGCGGCGAGCATCTCCTCATCAACCGAGGCCGCAGAGCCGTGATGTCCCACCTTGAGCACATCGATGTCGCCGACGGCGTCGGCGTACGCATTCGCCTCATCAGCCTCGGTGTCGCCGGTCAAGAGCATGCGAAGGGCTCCCCCCGCCCCCTCATAGGTGACATCAAGCACGAGCGACTCGCCGTTCTCCTCCCCCGTCACCTCGCCATGGGGCCAGACGACCCGCGCCTCGAACCCGCCGACCCGGATGACGCTTTCGAGCGCTATCTCCTCAAGGGGAGATGGCCCCTCCTTCACCTCGCGCGGCGCGTCGGCGGCGGCGCCCTTAGCCACCAGCACGCGGTCGACGGTAAACGCATCGAGCACATCCGGCAGACCGCCCCAGTGGTCGCTGTCCCAATGGGTGATGACGACGGCATCCAGATGCGTGACGCGCTGGCGCGCCAGGGCGTAGCGCACCTGCTCGTCCACCCCGGCATCGACGAGCAGCGTTGAGCCGCCCTCGCGCACGAGTATGGCATCCGCCTGCCCGACATCGAGCACGGTGATCGACGCGGGCGCAAAGCATGCCATCCAAGCCGTCGGCGCAGCGAGGGCGGCGACCGCCGCAAGAGAGCCAGCGATAAGCAGGCGCGGCTTGGGCAGGCGCCACCGGATATACGCGGCGGCGGCAAGACCGTAGGGTGCCAGGAGCAGGGGCGCTCCCACGGTTGACGGGTCCACGGTGACCGCGGCCCACGGCGGGGCCGCAAGCGCGTCGGCAACAAAGAGGGAGAGACGGCTCAGCAACAGGGCGGGAGCCCAGACGAGAGGGAGGCCCGGCAGAGCCACCGATACGGCGGCCCCTATGAGGCCCGCGACGAGCAGAGCGGTCATCAAGGGCCCGAGCAGCAGGTTGGCGATGGGCGCCACCAGCGAGACCTCTCCAAAGATCGGGACGGTGAGGGGCAGCGTGGCGAGCTGCGCCACCAAGGTGAGGGCGAGCGGCGACGCGACCGCGCGCGGCATGCGGCACCCCTGAAGCAGCGCCTCCGCATAGCCGAAGAGAAGATGGATGGCGGCGACGCTCACCGCGGAGAGCTGGAAGCCGAGATCGTACACCACCCCGGGCTGAGCGGCCGCGAGCACCATGATGGCGAGGGCGAGGCCGGAGATGCCGTGGGCGCGGCGCCCGCCGACCTGCGCCGCCAGCGCAGCCGTGACCATGACGAGTGACCGCAGGGCCGATGCGGCGCACCCGGTGAAAAGGACGTAGGAGCCCATGACGACGGCGAGCACGGCGGCGCGCGCAGCGGGTCCCGCCCCGATAACCCTCAGCGCGAGCATGACGAGCGCGGAGACCAGAGCGAGATGGCTCCCGGACACGGCCACGAGATGCGAGGTCCCTGTCCGCGAGAAGGATGCGTCGGCATCCGCCGCGGCTAGTTCTGTCGTCCGGCCGCACACGATACCCGCGATCAGAGCGCGGGCGGGGTCCCCATCGGGTTCGAGCGCGGAGAGCACGCGCTCGCGCACCGCATCCCACGGCGCTCGCGCCGACCCCCTCTCGGGCTCGATGTGCACAGCCCGGACCGCAGCAACCTTGCCCTCCATGAACGACCGGCGCCCCCACTCGTCATCCGCCAGGCGCTCGACGCGCCCGACGCACCGCAGGCGCTCACCCGACCCCAGCAGCACATCGGTTTCGAGCGTCACGCCCACGGGAAAGCCTCCTTCCGGCCCGTACCAGCCCGCATCGATAGAGGAGCCGAAGGAGGTCGTTGTCGGGTCGCCTGCGGTCACCATCGTGCCCGTTCGGACCGCTGCGCCCATGAGCGCCTCATACCCGGCGGAACGCGATATGAGCGCTCCCGCCGAGGCGAAGGAGCCCGCGAGCGCCCCCATCGCCGCCCATCGGAGCAAGGCGCGCGCGTGCGGCCCGAACCGTCCCAAGGCGACAAATCCCGCGAGCGCTACGCAGCCGAGCGCCACCGCCGCAGCGACAGCCGTCGCGGTGCCCGCACCGCTAGCGAACCCCCGCCATCCCAGCTCCATCAGGCAGCCTGCGACCGCGAGCTCCGCGAGGGCGCCCGCCATGGAGTACGGCATCAGGGGACGGGGTGGGAGATCGCCCGCGGGGGTGGCTACAGGCATAGGCGGTCCTTCATGTTCTCGAACTTCTTCTCACCGATGCCGCTCACCCGCATCAGGTCCTCAAGTGCCGAGAAGGGGCCGTTCTGCTCGCGGTCCTCCACGATGGCCTCTGCCGTGGAGGGCCCCACGCCGGGTAGGGTATCGAGCTCATCTGCGGTGGCCGTATTGATGCTCACCAGTGGCTGCGCGCCAGCCTGGTCGCCCGCACCGCCTTCCGATACGGATGAGGAAGGCGAGGCGCCGCCCTCCCCTATCCGCGGGACGTAGATCTTCATCCCGTCCGTCACCCTCATGGCGCGGTTAAGCGACGATATGTCGGCATCGGCGGCAAGCCCGCCCGCAGCATCCAGGGCGTCGGCAACGCGGGAGCCAGCATCGAGCTCAACGACGGCAGGAGACGCGACAGCGCCGGCAACGTCCACCACGACGAGCTCGCCTGCGTCCGCATCTTCAACAGAACCTTCGGTCCCATCGCCCTCTGATGCGGCATCGGTGCGCCCCTCATCCTCCGTCGACCTCGCATCCGTGGCCGACTCTCCGCGCTCGATCACGACGCCGTCCCCCGCAGCCATGCCCGAGCCGAGCGCGATACCGGCACAGACAGCCGCGGCAAGCGCCACGACGACAATCGCCGAGCTCACAGACCTGCCGCTGACTCCTGCAACACGCCGCAGGACACGGTCCCGCACCGCTTTGCCCTCCCTTTGCTGCGCCATAGCAATCGCCCCCTCGGGGGCATCCTCTCATGAGGAGACCCCTTTGGGGGCGTTGGTTCGCAAAACAGGCGCGATGACTGACCGCAGCCTGATGTCGATTTGACCGCTGCGCGAATCTGTCAGCGCCATGCAGGCCATTTGACAAAAGCGCGCCGGGTTGTTCTCAGAGCGTGAAAAAATGAAGACTACATGGAGGCATCTCTCGGTGCGAGCGCATCGTGGCGCGCACGCAGCATACGCGGGGGCCGATACGAGGAGCTCTCGAAGTCAACGTACTCGACAGCGCCGACGAGGCGCTCGATCATCGCCTCATGGTCGATGCACTCCCAAGCCTCATGCACCGCCTCGAGCTTGGCGTGCGTCTCGGGGCGCCGCGGCATGAACAGCGTGCAGCAGTCGGGAGCCGTCTCGCAGGAGATGTCATAGGTCCCGATCTCCTCGGCGCGCGCGATGATCTCCTGCTTGTCCGATCCGATAAGCGGGCGGAACACGGGGATATCGACGACCTCGTTCACCGCCATGATGTTCTCGAGCGTCTGCGAGGCGACCTGGCCGAGCGACTCTCCCGTGACGATCGCCTTCGCGCCCTCGATGCGGGCGATGCGCTCCGCCACGGCGTACATCACGCGGCGGTACATGATGACCCGGAGGTCCCCCGGGCACGCCAGAGAGATCTCGCGCTGGGCATCCCCGAAGGGGACTACGTACAGGCGGCCGATCTGAATGGCGGGGGCGAGCCTCTCGATGATGTCCTGACAGAGGTACTCGCTCGTATCCGCCGTCTGCGGCCGCCCGGAGAAGTGCACCGGCACGCACACGGCTCCGCGCCGTGCGAGCATCCACGTGGCGACCGGCGAGTCGATGCCCGATGAGAGCAGCGTCACGACCTTGCCGGCACTGCCGACGGGCAAGCCCCCTACACCGCGCTCGGAGCGCGCATACACGTAAACGCTGCCCTGCACCACGAGCACGTTCACGACGGCATCGGGGTCCCTCATCTGGACCTTCTTGTCGGGGAACGCCTCGCACAGCACCTCGCCGACCTGTCGGTTCAAGTCCATGGACGTCAAGGGGTAATCGGTGTTCGAGCGCTTAGCGCTCACCTTGAACGTGTGGAAGGGCTCCGCCTCGCCAAGGGCGCGCACGGCGGCGCGGCCGTATTCCTCCGGATCTCGGTTCGTGTGATACGCCAGGGAGACGCGCGCCACACCTGGCACGCGGCGGATGACCTCAAAGGCCGGCTCGACGGAGGCGGCGTCTGAGAACGTAACGAGGATGTGCCCCGATATGCGCGTGACGCACGAGAGCGAAAAGGCGGCACACGCCGCCTTGATCGAGTCCATGAGGACATGCTCGAAATGAGCGCGGTTCTTACCCTTCAGGCCCACCTCATGGTAGTGGACCAGGCAGACGCGGCTGGCCATGTGCTAGGCGTCCGCGGGACGATGGCCGAGGGCGTCCTCGTAGCGCTCGTGGTTATACGAGATGTCGCCGTCGACGATCTCGTCCATCGCCATGGAGATGGCATCCTCGCCGGAAAGCGCCACGGTGATGTCGTCGACATCGGTCACCGCGAGAACGCGGTTGTGCTGGCCGCGCAGCATGCTGTTGATGTCGCACGCGCGCTTTGAGGCGAGCGCGGCGAGCAGGAAGCGGTTGTTATCGGTCTTATCGAGCAGATCGTCAATAGGGGGAGTGACAACAGACACGACTCTCAGTTCCCTTCATACCTAGAGATGATGGCGGAAAGCTCGGCGGTTGCCGTGTCGAGATCGTCGTTCACCACGACCTCGTCGTACTGATCGGCCAGCGCGAGCTCCCGTTCGGCGTTTGCAAGGCGAAGTTCGATCGTCTCGGGCGTCTCGGTACCGCGGCCGATGAGGCGCGAGCGCAGCTCTGCGGCCGAGGGCGGCTTGATGAAGATGAGAACCGCATCGGCGAAGCGCTCCTTGACCGCGAGCGCACCCTGAACATCGATTTCCAAGATGAGGGACGCGCCGGCATCGAGATTGCGCTCGACTTCGCTCACCAGCGTGCCGTAGCAGTTGCCGTGGACGTACGCCCACTCCACAAAGGCGCCCTCGTCTACGAGGCGCGCGAACGTGTCCTTATCGAGGAAATGGTAGTTCACGCCGTCGACCTCGCCGGGGCGGGGAGCGCGCGTGGTAGCCGAAACCGTCAGGCCCAAGCCCGGGCGCTCGGCGCGCACCCGCGCGACGAGCGTACCCTTGCCGGCACCTGACGGTCCCGAGATGACGAACAATCTAGGCGTCAACGAGCTCACTTACTTGGTGAGCGCCTCGAGCAGCTGCTCGCGCTGGCGCACGCCGAGGCCCTGGACGCGACGGGTGGCGGAGATGCCGAGCTCGTCCATGATCTTGGCGGCCTTAGCCTTGCCGTAGCCCGGCAGGGACTCGATGAGGGTCGAGACCTTCATGCGCGAGGCGATGGGGTCCTCGGAGTTGAGGACGGAATCAAGAGAGATCTCACCCTTCTTGATCTTGTCGCGGAGCTCGGCGCGGGCGTGACGGGCCGCCGCTGCCTTCTCAAGAGCTGCCTTGCGCTGCTCGTCGGTAAGCTGAGGGAGCGCCATGTGAACCTCCAAATAGACGTGGTTACGTATATCTTTTATCTGGCATAACGCCGCATTTGCGCACGTCAGCCAATGACCGGATACATACCTTAGACGATACCCGGGTAAAGTTCAAGCAGCTACCGGCTATTTTTAGCCGGTAGCTGGGCTTGCTCCATAGAACAAACGCTTAACGAGGCTCCGCCCGGGCCCCGGCGAACGACAGAGATACCTTTGGCCTAGGCGTCGCGCACCAGCTCGCCCACGATCGCCTCAAAGGCCGCGAGCGGGTCATCTGCCCCGGTGATGGGCCTGCCGACGACAAGATGGCTCGCCCCGGCGGCGATGGCGGCGGCAGGTGTCGCCACGCGGCTCTGGTCGCCGAGCGCCGCCCCCGCCGGGCGCACGCCCGGCGTGACGATCCAGGCATCCTCACCCAGAAGTTGACGCATGGCTTGCGCCTCCTGGGGAGAGCAGACGACGCCGTCGGTGCCGTTGTCGCGCGCGAGCGCCGCGAGGCGCGCCGCCTCGTCGGCAAGCGGCCCGGCAACGCCGATGGAGGCGAGAGCGGGCGCATCCATGCTCGTCAGAACCGTGATGGCGATGACCCGGGCGCGCTCGCCGCCGCACGCCTCGGCCGCCTCTCGCGCGCCCTCGCAGGCCGCGGCGAGCATCGGGCCCGCGCCCAGGCCGTGCACGGTGAGAAGGTCGGCGCCGGTGGCTGCAGCGGAGCGCGCCGCACCGCGGACCTGGTGGGGTATGTCATGAAACTTGAGGTCGAGGAAGACCTTGAAACCGCGCTCCTTGAACGCACGCACGATGGAAGGTCCCTCGGCATAATACAGGGTCATGCCGATCTTGACCCAGCGCGCGTGCCCGGCGAGGATGTCGGCGAGCTCGAGCGCTCGCGTACGGTCGACGTCAAGCGCGACCATGATCCGGTCGCGCGCAAGAGCCTCTAGCATTCGAACGCTCCAATCAGCTCGTTGATATCGCGCACGCCCTGGGACTCGGCCCAGGCCTCGAGCTCCGCCAGGATGCGTACGGCGGCATCGGGCTCGGGGAAGCTCGCCATGCCGACCGAGACCGCGCTGGCGCCCGCCAGGATGAACTCGGCCGCATCCTCGCCCGTCATGACGCCACCGACGCCGCACACGGGGATATCGACCGCCTGGCAGACCTCCCACACCATGCGCACCGCGATGGGATGCAGAAGCGGACCGGAGAGCCCGCCGGTGGGCTTGGAGAGCTTCGAGCGCCGGGTGTGCACGTCGATCGCCATACCCGGGATGGAGTTGATGACCGTGAGGCCGTCGGCGCCCTCCGCCTCGAGGGCGCGCGCGATCTCGGGCAGGCGCACGGGCGCCATCTTGACGAGGAGTGGACGCTTGGTGATGGGACGGCAGGCACGCATGACCTCGGCCGCACCCTCGGGGGTGGAGCCGGCAGCAGCGCCGCCCTGGTCGATGTTGGGGCAGCTCACGTTAAGCTCGAACGCCGCAGCCCAGGGGCAGAGCTCCTCAAAGAGCTCGAGGGCGGCGACGTACTCGGCCGTAGAATGACCTGCCACCTGGCAGATCACGGCCGTGCCCTTGGATGCGAGATCGGCGAGGAACTCACCAGACTCGGCGACCATACCGCGCACGCCGGGGTTCTGGAGGCCGACGGAGTTCATCATGCCGCCACGGACCTCGGTCATGCGGGGCTTAGGGTTGCCCGGCCACGGCTCGGCGGCGCACCCTTTGGTGGTGATGGCACCGAGGCGAGAGACGTCGAAGAAATTCTGGAACTGCCAGCCAAACCCAAAGGTACCGGAGGCGGTGTTGATGGGGTTCTTAAGCTTTATGCCGGCGAAATCGACGGCCATGGACACGCTGCTCACCAGACGACCTCCTTAGCATCGAAGACGGGACCGCACATGCAGGCGCCCTTCATACCGCTTTTGGTCTCGACCGCGCAGGTGGCGCAGGCACCAAAGCCGCAGCTCATCATGCGCTCGAGGGACGCCTCGCACGCAACGCCGGCGCGCTCTGCGGCGGCGGCGACCTTTGCCATCATGGGCTCGGGACCGCAGGTGGCAACGTAATCGAAGTCGTCGCCCTCGGTCTCAAGCACCTGCTCGGCAGCGGCGGTGCAAAAGCCGTGGTATCCGGCGGACCCGTCATCGGTCGCGATGGAGATGACCGGCGACCCGGCCGCCTCGAACTCGGCCTCGCCCACAAGGCGGTCGGCCGATGCGGCACCGATGCAGACCGTATAGGGGATGTTACGACGCGCGAGCTCGCGCGCAAGGCAGAGGATGGGGGGCACGCCGATGCCGCCTGCGATGAGCAGGGCGCGGCGGCAGCCCTCGGGGATGGTCCAGCCGTGACCGCCGGGGCCGAGCACCGTGGTGGTGGCGCCGGGCTCCATACGAGAAAGGCGCTCGGTACCCTCCCCCACAACGGCATACCAGATATCGATCGTTCCGGCCTCCGCATCCACCTCCGCGAAGGACAGCGGGATGCGCAAAAGGCTCATGGCGTTGCCGGGCACCGCGATGTTGACAAACTGTCCGGGGACGAGCGCGGCGGCGAGCGCCGGCGCAAGGATGCGCAGGGCGAAGACGTCCCGCGCGATGGGCTCGTTTGACACGATGGTGACATCGTGCACGCGAGCGGGTGAAGGTGTGGGCATACCGCTCCCCTCTCTCGATACCGGGCCGGGCACCCGCGCGCCCGGCCCGCACATGCGTTACTGAACCGCGCCGTCCACGAGCGTGGCGACACCGCCGACGTAGACGTCGGTTGCGCGACCGGTGACGGAGACACCGTCGAAACCGCAGTTACGCGCCTTCGACGCATAGCCGTCCTCGCCCACGGTCCAGGCGATATCGGGGTCGAAGACCGTGATGTCGGCAAGCGAACCCGCCGCGATGCTCACCGGGTCGACGCCGAGGATCCTGCGCGGGTTGACGCTCATGAGCTCCACCATGCGCGCGTAGTCGATGACACCCGGCTTGACGAGATTCGTGATGACGAGCGCGAGGGAGCACTCGATGCCCGTCATGCCGAAGGGCGCGTACTCGAACTCGCGCGCCTTCTCCCAATCGGCATGGGGCGCATGGTCGGTCACGATGGCGTCGACGGTACCGTCGGCCACGCCGGCACGCACTGCGGCGGCGTCCTCGGCCGTGCGCAGCGGCGGGTTCACCTTGAGCCGCGTGTCGTAGGTTCCGTCGATGGCCTCGTCGGTGAGGAACAGGTGGTGCGGCGCCGCCTCGCACGTGACGGGCAGGCCCTCGGCCTTGGCGGCGCGGACCGCCGCGATGCCGCGCGCGGTGGAGATGTGCTGGATATGGAGCTTGGCACCCGTGAGGCGCGCGATCTGGATGTCGCGCACGACCTGAAGCTCCTCGCCCTCCGCGGGCCAGCCGGCAAGACCGAGCCTCGTGGAGACGGGACCCTCGTTGATCTGGCCGTCCCCGACGAGCTCCTCGTCCTGGCAGTGGCTCATGAAGACCTTGCCGAACATCTTGCCGTAGTCCATGCAGCGGCGGAGCATCCCGGCGCTCTGCACCCCGCGGCCGTCGTCGGTGAAGGCGACGGCGCCGTGGGCGACCATATCGCCCATCTCTGAGATGATCTCGCCCTTGAGGCCCTTCGTCATGGCGCCGGAGGGGAACACGCGGCAGTGCCCCGCGCGCTCGGCGCAGGCCCGCACGTATTCGACAACCGTGCCGTTGTCGGTGACCGGGTTGGTGTTGGGCATGGAGCACACGCCGGTCATGCCGCCCTTGGCCGCCGCCCGGGTCTCGGACTCGATCGTGCCCTTGTGCTCGAATCCGGGCTCGCGGAGATGCACATGCATGTCCACGAGGCCGGGAACGAGGTATTTGCCCGTGAGGTCGCGCACCTCGGCGTCAGCCTGAAGTGCCTCCCCCACGCGCGCGATGCGATCGCCCTCGATGAGAACGTCCAGAACGCCGTCGATGCCCGCGACGGGGTCGACGACGTGGGCACCCTTAAGAAGCAAGGCCATTATCGGCACCTCCCAGCAACAGATAGAGCGCGGCCATACGCACGCAGATGCCGGCGTAGACCTGGTCCAAGATGACGGAGCGCTCAGGATGGTCGGCCATATAGGAATCGAGCTCCACGCCGCGGTTGATGGGGCCGGGGTGGCAGACGATCGCCTCCGGCTTCATGAGGCGCTCGCGCGCTTCGGTGAGGCCGAAGAGCATATGGTACTCGCGCAGGCTCGGGAACGGCGCCCCCTCGAGGCGCTCGCGCTGGATGCGGAGCATGTAGACGACGTCGAGCTCGGGGAGCACGTCGTCCAGGTCGAAGGACACGCGGTCGGCGCCCAGCACCTCGGGGTTCGCGGGGATGAGCGTTCCGGGTGCGACCAGCGTCACCTCGGCGCCGACGATCTTGAGCGCGGGGATGAGCGAGCCGCATACGCGCGAATGCGAGATATCGCCCACGATACCGACCTTGAGGCCGGCAAGGTGGCCGAAGCGCTCCCAGATCGTATAGAGGTCGAGCAGCGCCTGCGTGGGGTGACCGTGCTTGCCATCGCCCGCATCGATAACGGAGGCGGGGGTGTGCTGGGTCACGATGTAGGGCGCGCCCTCGTGCTTGTCGCGCACGACAACGAGGTCGATCTTGTAGGAGTTGAGCGTCATGACGGTGTCGATGAGGCTCTCGCCCTTAACCGTGGAGGTCGACGACCCGCCGAAGTTCAGGCTATCGGCCGACAGGCGCTTCTCGGCCAGCTCAAACGAGGAACGCGTGCGCGTCGAGGGCTCGTTGAACATGTTCACGATGGTCTTGCCCTTAAGCGTGGGAACCTTCTTGATGGCGCGCTCGTTCACCGCGGAGAACGCCTTGGCGGTCTCGAGGATCGTCATGATATCGGTATCGGAATATTCCGTGATATCGATGAGGTGCTTGTGGTTGAAGCTCATCGCGCATCACCTCCGAGCGGTGCGGAGCCGGCACGGGAGCCCTGTGAGACGTCGGTGATCTCGACGCTCGAGCGCCCGTCCACATCCTTCAGGTACAGGCGAACGTTCTCCTCGTGCGAAGACGGCACGTTCTTTCCCACGAAGTCGGGGCAGATGGGGAGCTCGCGATGCCCGCGGTCCACGAGCACGGCGAGTTCTATGCGGCTGGGACGACCCATGTCCATGAGCGCGTCGAGGGCGGCGCGGATGGTGCGGCCCGTGTACAGGACGTCGTCCACGAGCACGATGCGCTTTCCGTCGACGTCGAAGGGGATGCGCGAGGCGTGGACCTCGGGGGCGATGCTCACCCCGAAATCGTCGCGGTAGAAGCTGATGTCGAGGCTCCCGAGCGGCAAGCGAACCCCCTCGATCTCCTCGATGCGGTCGCAGAGCTCCTTGGCCAGAAGGTCGCCGCGCGTGACGATGCCCACGAGCGCGAGGTTGTCGCACCCCTCGTTTCTCTCGAGGATCTCGTGGGCGATGCGGGTCATGGCGCGGCTGATGGCGATCTCGTCCATGATGATCGCCTTGGGTGTTTCAGCCACGGGCCCCTCCTTTCTCCTGCCGGCCCCGAAAACGGGGCACAAAAAATGTCCTGCCCACGCGCGGCAAGACATCGGCAAGATACGCCCCGAGCAAACGGGGTGCTATGTTTCCTTGCGGTATCTCGTACACGCTTAAAGGCAAGCTAGATTATACACGTTTCTGTAACCGCCAAACCGCGAATGTCCGTCTCCATAGCGAGGCGACCACAAGCCCGGGCTCGGGCTACGCAGCGCCCTTGCGCCCCTTCAGAACCCCCATGCGCGAGAGGGCGTAGCGCACGCCCATGACGCGCGCGGTGTAGAGAAACTCTCTCAACAGGTACCCGTAGTACGCAAGCCCGCTATAGGGTCGCACCTCATAGCCCGTCAGCTCGAAGTAGCGCTTCTTTGCCCCGGCGGAAAGGTTGTCCATACCCGCGATGATATCGGGGTCCATGCGGCGCAGGGTGGCGACGACCTTCTCGCGCACACCGGGCTCCCCCAGATGCCCGTACCCGATAGCGAGACCCACATGCCGCATGCCCATACGGTCGAGCGCCGCCTCGATCCCGGGGTCTGTCTCCCCCAGGCTATCGAGGATGTCGCGCATGTCGTTCCAGCGCTCGATACCCAAAAGCGAGGTGTCTCCGCAGGTGGAGGCGCCGGGTCGGCGGTCGCGATAGCAATAGTAGCAGTCGTCGGTATACACGATGCTGCGCGCGCGGGCGAGCGTGTCGATCATGAAGGGATTGTCGACCCATCCAGCGCCGGGCACCTCGCGCAGGCGGATGCCGAACTCGTCCAAGAAGGAACGGAGGTAGAGCGCCGTCCAGATACTCGGATGGTATTGGATGAGCACGGGCGCCTCGCGCAGGGTGAAGGGCTGCCGCGGCGGTTTGACGCGACGGTAGAACGTGTTGCGGCAGAAGAGCTCCTCCGGCGTATCCGGATCCTGGATGCGCCAGTACGCCGACTTCACCACGTCGGGAAGCTCGCCAAAGGAGGACGCAAAGGCAAAGAGACGGTCGTACATGTGGGGTTTCGCGAAATCATCGGGCTCCATGATGGCCACATAGGTGCCCCTCGACGCGGCGATGCCCCGGTTGACCGAGGCCCCGTACCCCTCGTTCTCCTTGTCGATGATGCGCACCCGCCCGTCGCGCGCCGCATGGTCGCGCATGATGGCGAGCGAGCCGTCGGTCGACCCGTCGTTCACGCAGATGATCTCAAGCGCCACCTCGTCGTTATCCTCGACGCTCAGGAGGCACTGGTCGAGATACTCCTCGACGTTGTAGACGGGAATGATGACCGATACGTCCACGGCGGCACCCTACGAGAACTGGTTGCGGTACGCCTGGCAGACCTCTTCGACCGGTCCGTCCATACGCAGGTCGCCCTTTTCGATCCATACGGCACGGCGGCAGATGCGCTCGACCTGCTCGATGGAATGGCTCACGAACAGAACGGTCACGTCGCCGGACTCGATGAAATGCTTGATGCGGTCCTCGCACTTCTGCTGGAAGAACACATCGCCCACCGAGAGGGTCTCGTCCACGATGAGGATATCCGGTTCGGTGATGGTGGCGATGGCGAAGGCGATGCGCGCGACCATACCGCTGGAGTAGTTCTTGAGGGGCATGTCGACGAACTCGCGCAGCTCGGCGAAGTCGACGATCTCGTCGAACTTCTCGTCGATGAACTCACGGCGATACCCCAGAAGCGAGCCGTTGAGGTAAATGTTCTCACGCGCGGTGAGCTCCATATCGAAGCCGGCGCCGAGCTCGATGAGCGGTGCGATGTTGCCGCGCACCGTGCAGATGCCCTCACTCGGCTCGAGCACGCCCGCGATGATCTTGAGCATCGTGGACTTGCCGGAGCCGTTGGTGCCCACCAAGCCCACCACATCGCCGCGCTGAACCTTGAACGAGATGTTCTTGAGGGCGCGGAACTCGCTGAAGAACAGCTCGTGGCGCATGAGCTTGATGAAGTACTCCTTGAGGTTGTTGAGCTGCTCGGACGCCATGTTGAAGATCATGGTGACGTCGTCGACCTCGATAGCGTACTCCCCTGCCGAAGCAGGCTCGTTGTACTGGCGGTAGATACCGGTGGGGGTAGCCATGATGCGTCCTTAGATGTAGAGGATGAACTTGTGCTCGGTCTTGCGGAACACGAAGATGCCGATGGCGAGCATGACGACGGACCAAACAGCGCAGAGGGCCAGGATCTCGAGCGAGGGGTTCTGCTGCCAGAGCACGATATCGCGCATGAAGGTGACGAACCCGTACATGGGGTTCATCTTAACGATACCGATGGTCCACGCGGGCGCGCCGCGGTCGAGGAGCATCTGGAAGTCCCAGAACACCGGCGTCAGGTAGTTCCAGGCGGTGAGGACGACGCTCCACAGATGGATGACGTCGCGGAAGAACACGGTGGCGGCGGAGAGTATGAGGCCGATGCCGATGCAGAAGACCATGAGGAGGCCGAGGCACACGGGAAGCCAGATGAGGTGCCAGGTGGGCACGACGCGGAACCACAGCATGACGAAGGCTACAGCGATGAGCGAGAAGGCGAAGTTGACGAGCGCGAAGAGCACCTTCTGCACGGGGAACACAAAGCGGTCGATCTTGACCTTCTTGAGGAGCGGCGCCGCCTCGAGAATGGAGGTGACGGCCTTGCTCGTGGAATCGCTCATGAGCGAGTAGGTGATGTTGCCGAGAATGAGGTAGAGCGGGAAATGCTCGATGTTGGAGCCGAGGAGCGTCGAGAACACCACGCTCATGACGACCATCATGAGAAGCGGGTTGAGCACGCTCCAGGCAACGCCGAGGAAACTCCGGCGGTACTTGATCTTAAAATCCTTGGTAACGAGCTGCTTGAGGACGAAGATGTCCTTCTCAAAATCGCTGCGCGCATGCGTGGAGTAGGTGCCCTCGTTTGTGTTGGCCACGGACGGCTCCTCTTGCTTGGGGTTCGTATATGCGAGATGCATTCTAACACACGCCAATTTTTTAAAAAATTCCCTTGCCATCCGCCACGAGTTCTGTATACTAATCCTTGTTGCTTGCGAGCAGCCACCAATTCCTCGGTAGCTCAATGGTAGAGCACGCGGCTGTTAACCGCGCTGTTGTAGGTTCGAGTCCTACCCGGGGAGCCATTGATTTCCTGACCCGCCTCCGGCGGGTTTTTTCCTTAAAGAGCACCATTTGAGGCTTATAGGACAAAAAGTGTGTATGGGATTCCTGTATCACTGCAGGTAGATACCTATAAGTTGCCTCTTCGAGTTGCATCGTCCCAACTTTTTGCCTGGACAAAAGGTGTGTATAGAATTTCATATCCTCGCAAGTAGACCATGTTGTTTCTAACAGTGAAGTTGGCCTATCTGCGAGGTTGCCATGGGAAATCCCCGCTGCCCTGTTTGCGGCTCCAATATGGTTAAGAACGGGAAAACGAAAGCTGGCAGGACTCGCTTCAGATGTAGGTGCTGCGGCTCGAGCTCGGTGAGGAAGAGCGACACCTCTGCCAAGGACCTTAGAACCTTCCTGGCGTGGCTTTTGTCCCGCAAACGTCAATCAGATATGACGGGGGCCGGCAGGACCTTCAGAAGGAAGTGCGCGCCCTTCTGGGATATATGGCCCATGCCGCCCAAGATAGAGGAGCCGCGAAGCGTCATCTACGTTGACGGCATACACCTCGGAAGAAAGGCCGTCGTGCTCATCGCCTCGGATGAGCGCCACGTACTGGGACGGCACCTTTGCCGTGCGGAGAACAGCCGCGGCTGGTCGGCCTTGATGCAGCGCATAGCCGCCCCCGAGGTGGTCGTCTCGGACGGGGGCGACGGCTTTCCGAAGGCGCTCAGAAAGACATGGCCCCGTGCGCACCATCAACGCTGCATCTTCCACGCATTCTCCCGGGTCAAGCGCTACACCACCTCGAAGCCCCGCACGCAGACGGGCGCAGAGCTGTACGGCCTTGCCAAAGCGCTGCTCGGCATCACCACCCTTAAAGAGGCGCAGGGGTGGGCGGAGGCATTCCTTGCGTGGTCCGAGGGGTGGGACGACTTCCTATCGGAGAGAACGAAGACGGAAGAGGGAAGGTGCGTCCTCGCGCATGAACGCCTCGTCAAGGCGCGGAGGTCTCTCGCCCGGCTCATCAACGCCGGGACGCTGTTCACCTACCTTGATCCCCGCCTAGAGCACCTCGCCCCTCTCCCGGCCACCAACAACCGTATCGAAGGCGGCACCAACGCGCAGCTCAGAGCCATGCTCAGGGACCATAGGGGACTTTCTATCGAACGCAGGCTCAAGGCGATCTTCTGGTGGTGCTATATGCACGGCCCGAGCCCCCTGCCTGCAGCGGAGATCCTGCGTGCCATGCCGACGGACGGCTCTATCAGAGCTATATACGAGAGACTCAATCAGCAGGACAAGCTACAAGGAACCATTCCTCAGTGGGGAGATGCCATAGTGTGGTCAGAGCTGCATCGCTCCGAGCCATACCGCATGGACTGGGACTAGCCCATACACACTTTTTGTCCTATAACCCCCATTTGACGCAGCGCGTTATCCGCAAGGCGTTATCCACGCGCTCTTGATTGCCGCGAACGTCACGAACCCACCGCAATTCTTTCGAGCTCATGACCTTGCTCTACGGTCTGGAAACCGTTCGGGAACCACTTAACAAAAACACTTCGCGTCAAGGTAAGGATGGAATCGGGGTTTCTCAGGTAGCCCGATTTTACTCAACCTCTCTACCAGCAGTTTTGCAAGGGTCGTTGCATCATCTACTCAGGAGAGTGCGATTCAATCCTTACCTTGATGCGAAGTTTTGATACTGACCCCCTACTCGAATGTTAAGCGCGCTACGCCGTGGGCTCCTTGACGACGTCGTCGAGCGTGACGGCGACGTTGTGCGGGGTGGGCACCCAATCGACCTTACGGAAAAGCGCGACCACGTTGATGGGGATGTACGTAAGCATGAACAGCGGATAGGTAAAGAGGTTCGCCACAAAACGCCAGCGCACAGGGCAATGGAAATGCTTTCTCTCAACGATGACCACGATGAGCCCGCCGATAAAGAACGTGAGGTAGCTCGTGGCAAGCATGGTGATGAGCGACACAAGGCAGCTGTCCAGCTCGGCTGCGGTCGCAAGGAACCCATGGCTCAGGCTTCCCACAACGAGAAACGCAAGGTTAGCCACAGTAGAGAGCATGGTAAAGATGGTCCCCGGCCCCACCGTTACAAAGAAGTCGTACGCGGCGAAGCGTCGAAAGAGCGTAAACGACTTGAACAGCCCCAAACCGTAGGTAAAGAAGACCTGATAGAACCCCTTGGTCCAGCGCATGCGCTGCTTCCAGGAAGCCTTAAAGGTCACCGGCTGCTCGTCAAAGAACTCGGCGGGCGCGTAGGCAATCCGAATCCCGTGCATAGCGCAGAAGGTGGAGAACTGGATGTCCTCGGTGAGCGTATGGAACCGCCACCCTTGCATACCCCGGACGATGTCGGCCGAGATAAGGTAGCCGGAACCCGAGACCGCACACGAGGTGCCGCAAAGCATGCGCGCGTTGTTGAGGAAGCGCGCCTCGCGGATGAAGGACGTGGCGTAGGCCGCGCTAATCCACGAGCTGCCGAAGTTCTTGGAGTTACGGTAGCTCGTGACGGCCTGGTATCCCTGGTCGAAGGCGTCATTCATGATGCGGGTGTAATCGCGCGAGACAAGGTTATCGGCATCAAAGATAAAGAAACCCTCGTGCCGTCCGGGGTACTGCTCGAGGATACGCCGAAAACCGTAGTCCATGACCCAGCTCTTGCCCTTACGCGCAAGGTCGTTGCGCTCGTAGACGATGGCACCGGCGCGCCGCGCCGCCTCGGCCGTGTTGTCGGTGCAGGCATCAGCGACCACAAAGACGTCGATAAGCTCGGAGGGATAATCCTGGTCGAGGATAGACCTCACGAGGTTGCCGATCACGGGCTCCTCATTATGCGCCGCGATAAAGAACGCGTACCGATGGAGACGCTTGGCCGGAGGATAGCTCACCTCCCCCTTGAGGAGACCCACCACAAAGAGAATGAGCTGGTAGAAGCAGAGCACGCTCAAAAGCATCATGAGCGTGTAGTTAAAGACCGTGATGGGAGTCCAGTCGGCAGGAAAAGGGAAGAACGGCATGCGCGAGAGCGCCTCCCAGAATCGCAGAGGGTAAGCTGGCAGATACGCGAGAGTGTAGCCGATGCTTCGAGCTCTCGAAGTGAGAATAGGGGGACGGGTGCGTTTTTCTCAAAAATGAGAGAAACGCACCCGTCCCCCTATTCTCACTGGAGCCCGAGCTGGGGCACGATCTCCTCCCCCGCCTCCGTGCGCCCGAGCGATGCCGGCTCGAGCTCCTCGAGAACCGCGGCGAGATCCCACGGCAGCTCATCGCGGCACTCGATGGTCTCCCCCGTCTCCGGGTGGGTGAACGCAACGCGCCAGGAGTGCAGGAACTGTCGCGTGAGCCCGCGGTCCGCCCGCTCGGCGTACCGCCCTCCCCGACCGTACAGGGGGTCGCCCACGCAGGGGTGGTTGATGTGGCGCATATGCACGCGGATCTGGTGCGTGCGCCCCGTGTAGAGATGGCATTCGAGCAGCGTGTAGCCGTCATCGAAGCGCCCCGCATCGAAGCGCTCGAGCACCCTGAACGTCGTGATGGCCTGGCGCGCGAAGGGGTCGTCGGAGACCGCCATCTTCTGGCGGTCCCGCGTGGAGCGGGCGATGCCGGTGTCGATACGACCCTCGTCCATGGCGACGTAGCCGTGCACGAGCGTGATGTAGCGGCGGTCGAGCGTGCGGAGGCGGATGAGGTCCTGCAGCGCGCGCTGCGTGTCGTCGTCCTTAGCGGCGAGCATGAGCCCCGAGGTGTCCCGGTCGAGGCGGTGAACGATGCCGGGGCGGTCCTCCCCCTGCACGGTGCCCAGGTGCTCGATACCGCAGTGGTAGACAAGGGCGTTTGCGAGCGTGCCGTCCGCATGCCCGTGCGCGGGGTGGCAGACCAGCCCCCGCTGTTTGGAGAGCACGATGAGATAATCGTCCTCGTAGCGGATATCGAGCGGGATGTTCTGGCCCACCACGATGCCCGGCTCCTCCCTGTCGGGGAGCTCGACCGAGATGCGGTCGCCCGCGGCGACGGCGTACTTCTTGGAAAGACACGTCTCCCCGTTCACGACGACCGCGCCGGCCTCGATGAGATGGACGCAAGCCGACCGAGAGGGACAGGCGTCCTGTACCCCGAGAAACGCGTCGAGCCGAGTGCCGGCGTCAGCCGCATCGACGAGAATATGTACGTCTCCCGGCATGCTAGAGCCCCTCCCCGGGCGTTCTGTCGGCACCGTCGCCAGAGCCGGCGGCCGAGGGCTCTGGCGGGACGTCCCCCGCAGAGGACGCCTCCGGCTCACGGTCGCGATGCGCTGCAGGGGAGAACACCATGAAGCCGATGAGCGCTATGGCGACACCGACGGTGATGCCGATATCGGCTACGTTGAAGACGGGGAAGTCGATGAACGCGGTCGCGATGAAATCGGTGACGAACCCGAAGAGCGCGCGATCGATGGCGTTGCCGATGGCGCCGCCCGCAAGCATACCGAGGCCCACGACCTCCCAGCGCGACACCAGGCGGGCACGGGTGAGATAGATGGCGGCCGCAGCCACGACGACCACAGCGAGCAGCACGAAGGCGGAGCCGAAGCCCGCCGCCAGCCCGAACGAGACCCCGGTATTCGCGACGAAATCGAACTCGATCACACCGGGAATGACCGTCATCGGGAACGCGCCGGCCACCAGCGCGTCGCGCACCCAGGCTTTGGTGAGCTGGTCCACCACCAGCACGAGCAGGCCGAGCGAGCCGGCAACCGCCAGCCGCCACGGCAGCCCGGGCACCATCCGCGTGCCCGGGCACCTCTGTTGCTCGTCTCGCGAAGCAGCCGGGACCACTTAAGCCTCCAGCGCCTCGGCGCAGCGGTCGCAGATATGGGCATGCGCACCGTGGGCGCCCGTTGAGGTGCGGTAGTTCCAGCAGCGGTCGCAGCGCTCGCCCCGCGCGGCCTCGACAGTAGCGGAGACCTCGTCGCCCAAGGTGAGCTCAACCTCGGAGACGATGAAGAACTCGGCGAGGTCGGGTGCGCCGTCGCCGGTGAGGAGCGCGTAGCTCGCCTCGGGCACCGTGGCCGCGACGCGCACCTCCTGGCTCTTGGTGAACGCGCCCTCGGAGCGCTTGTCCTCGAGCGCCTTCGTCACGACGGCGCGCAGCTCGAGCGCCGCGTCGAGCACGGGTGCGAGCTCGGCCGCCTCCTCGAGGGTGATGGGCGCCCGGTACCAATCGAGGAGCGCGGCGTACTCCTGCCCGTCGCGGATGCCCTCGGGGGTATAGGCCATGACCTCGTCGCACGTGAACGAGAGGATGGGCTGCAGGTCGCGCAGGAGCATCGACAGGAGCTCGGCCAGAACGGTCTGCGCGCTGCGACGAGCCAGCGAACCCTCGCGCTCGCAGTAGAGGCGGTCCTTGAGCGCATCGAGATAGACGTTGGAGAGCTCGGTCACCACGAAGTCGTAGAGCGTGCGGTAGGCGCGGTTGAACTCGTAGGACGCGTAGGCGTCGTCCACCTCGGCCTGAACCTGCGTCAGGCGCGCCACCATGATCTTGTCGAGCGGCGTGAGGTCGTCGAACGCCACGTGGTCGCGCTCGGCGTCGTACTGGCCCTCGAGCTCGCCCAGCAGGAAGCGGAACGTGTTGCGGAAGCGGCGGTAGGCGTCCGAGGTGCGCGCGAGGATCTCATGGTCGATGGCGACGTCGGTCGACGTGTCGACCGATGCCACCCACAGGCGGATGATGTCGGCGCCCATCTCGTCGCAGACCTTGTTGGGGTCGATGACGTTGCCGAGCGACTTGGACATCTTGCGGCCCTGGCCGTCGAGCGTGAAGCCCTGAGAGACGACCGCCTTGTAGGGTGCGACGCCGTTGGCGCCCACGCTCGTGAGAAGCGAGCTCTGGAACCAGCCGCGATGCTGGTCGGAGCCCTCGAGGTAGAGATCCGCCGGATAGCGGAGCTCGGGGCGATTCTCGCATACGGCCTTCCAGGAGACGCCGGAGTCCCACCACACATCGAGGATGTCCCGGTCGGCCTTCAGATGATGGCCGCCGCAATGGGGGCAGACGCAGGCATCGCCGAGGTACTCCTCGGGTGCCTTCGTGAACCAGGCGTCGGAGCCCTCGGCCTTGAAGAGGGCTATGACGGCGTCGAGCGTGGCGTCGTTCATGACCTTCTCGCCGCAGTCGGCGCACGTGAAGCTGGGGATCGGCACGCCCCAGTTGCGCTGGCGCGAGATGCACCAATCCGGACGGCCCTCCACCATGGCGCCGATACGGTTCTTGGCGCGATCGGGGTACCACGTAACATGGTTCAGCACCTGATCGAGAGCCTGCTCGCGAAGGCCCGTCTCGTCCATGGAGACGAACCACTGGTCCGTCGCGCGGAAGATCGTCGGGTTCTTGCAGCGCCAGCAGTGGGGGTAGGAGTGGTTGATCTTGACCTCGGCGAGCAGCATGCCGCGCTCGGCGAGCCAGGCGATGATCTTCGGGTTGGCCTCATCGGTGTCCAGGCCGGAGAAGGGGCCGCCCGTACCGTAGGTATCGCCCACATAGAATCGGCCGTCGTCGTCGACGGGCATGATGATGGGGAGGTCGCAGCGCACACCGGTGTAGTAGTCGTCCACGCCATGGCCGGGCGCGGTGTGCACGCAGCCGGTGCCGTCCTCGAGCGTGACGTAGTCGGCCGTGACGACGCGGCCGGTTACGCCCTCGAAGATGGGCTGCTTATAGGTGAGGCCCACGAGGTCCTCGCCTTGAGCGCACCAGGGCGCGTCGGCGCCCTCCGGCGTGAAGAGGCGCGCGTCCTCGAGCTTCGCGACGCCGTGGAAGACCTTCTCCCACAGCGCCTTCGCCATGATGCCCAAGCGACCCTGGGCCTCGACGGCCACGTAATCGGCCTCGCCCAAGAGGGCCACGCCGGCGTTGGCGGGAAGCGTCCAAGGGGTCGTCGTCCAGATCACGACGTCGACGGGCACGCCCGCCGTCTTGAGCTCATCCGGCACGTCGATAAGCTCGAAGCGCACGAAGATGGAGGGCGAGACCTCGTCGGCGTACTCGATCTCGGCCTCGGCGAGCGCGGTGTGGCAGTGCTTGCACCAATGGACGGGCTTGCGGCCGCGGTAGATCATGCCGCGGTCGAACATGGCCTTGAAGACCTCGATGTCGGCGGCATCGTGCTCGTGATAGAGCGTGAGATAGGGATGGTCCCAGTCGCCGAGGACGCCCAGGCGCTTGAAGCCCTCGCGCTGCAAGTCGAGGTTCTCGACGGCGAACTCGTGGCACATTTCACGGATCTTGGCCGTGGGCGTGGCGTTGAAGGCCGCCGTGCCGAGCGCCTCCTCCACCTTGTGCTCGATGGGCTGGCCATGGCAGTCCCAACCGGGGACGTACGGCGTCTGATAGCCGTTCATGGCGTGATAGCGCATGATGATGTCTTTGGAGATCTTGTTCATCGCGTGGCCGATGTGGATGGGGCCGTTCGCATACGGGGGGCCATCGTGCAGGACGAATTGCTCATGGCCCTCGTTCTTCTTCTGAAGCTGCTCGTAGAGATGGTTCTCGTTCCACCGCGCAAGGCGGGCCGGCTCGCTCTTAGAGAGACCCGCGCGCATGGGGAACCCCGTCTTGGGGAGATGCATGGTCTCCTGGTAGACGCTCTTCTCTTTCTTCGCCATCGCTCATCCCTTTCCTACCGGGGCGCCTGGCAAAACGCCCCGTATCGTACGGGGCGCCGCGAAAAGAGTTTCCGACGCCCCGGGGCGCCAACAAAAAAAGCGCCCGTCCCTGCAAGCTGGGACGAAGCGCTCATGAAACGGGTCTTGCCCGCGTGAAGCTCTTCGCTATACCACCCAGCTTAGGTGCACATTTGCACCCGTACTCGGCCGACCACATGACGGCGGTCGTCCCGGCGACGCCTACTAAGATGCATGGTTGGGGACGGGGTCAAAACATGCAGCCGTCCCACCAGCCCTGTTCGGGTCGCGGCTCCGGGGTGATTTTCACGCGGGCGCGCAGGCGAACCTCTCAGCCAAGGCACTCGGCGCCTCGGGTCCGCTCTCTCATCTGCGCGGGGACCGGCTACTCCTCCCCATCACAGCCTGTGGGCGGTATTGTAGCATGCGCACGGACGCTATTCCATATATTGCGCCGGCGTAACACACGAAACGCCGCGCCCGCGCAAAAGGCGCGCAAAAACGCCGTCACCGGGCACGAGGACACCAGAGAAGGTGCCGTCGTAGATTTCATCCACGCCGCACGAAGGGCTGCGCGGCTGCAGAATCGCCATGTCGATGGGACCGCCCGAGAGGGCGCGCTCAAGCTCGCGCTTGGCGCCGGCGCGGAACTCCTCGTCCACACTCGCGCCAAACTCGTTCACCACGGCGCCTTCCAATATCTCCGACCGTGGACGCGGCGTGGGAAGCCCACCGGCGACCTCGGGGCAAACGGGCACCACCTCATGACCCTCCGCGCGCAGGCGCTCGATCAGGGCGAGGTTCTCGTTCGAACCGCCGTTGTACTTGCACCGCTCGCCCAAAAGGCAGACGCTCACCACCACACGCATCGCGCTACCCCCTAGTTCTCCTGCTCGCGCAGGCGCAGATAGATCTGATGCTGACCAGAGCCACTCTCGGGCTCAGCGAACTCGTAAACCCCGAGCGACTTCAAGAACGGGCGCAGCTTCTTGAAGCCGTAGTTGCGCACATCGAAGTCGGGCAGGCGTTTGGCAAGCTCGTCCCCCACGCGCCCCAGCGCGACCCAGCCGTCGTCATCGGAGAACTTGTCGATGATGGCGTTGATGGTCTGGCGGATCTTTTTCATGTGGTTGCGCCGCGCCGCGCGACTCATCTCGGCAAAGTTCACGGCATCTCCCGCGGCCTCGCCGCCGTTACCCGCGCCAGCTGCGCGTGCTCCACCCGCATCACCGGGATGACGACGGGCACGGCGCTCGGCGGTGCCTGAATCAGAGACCTCCGCGTCGTCCTCACCCTCGTCCGCACGGGAGGCATAGAGCAGGTCGAGATACTTGAACTGGTTGCAGGCAGAGATGAAGGGCTCGGGGGTCTTCTGCTCCCCCATGCCGATAACCTGCATGCCGCTCTCACGCAGGCGCGCAACAAGGCGCGTGAAGTCGGAGTCAGAGCTCACGATGGCAAACCCGTCAACATTTCCCGAATAGAGGATGTCCATCGCGTCGATGATCATCGCCGAATCGGTAGCGTTTTTGCCCGCGGTGTAGCTGTACTGCTGCATGGGGATGATCGAGTTTTCGAGCAGGCAATCCTTCCACGAAGTGAGCCTCTGGCTCGTCCAGTCACCGTAGATGCGCTTGTACGTGGCGACGCCGGAATTTGCCACCTCGTCGAGAATAATCTTGATGTATTTGGGCGCGATGTTATCCGCATCGATAAGAATCGCGAACCGAAGGTCATTATCAGACACGTTTCCAGCCTTTCTGAAACACAGGATTACCCCCATGGTACCCTGCGCGCACAACCAGCACGTCAAGCCCACAGGAACTCTAGGCCAGAGCCTCAACCCAAGTGGCCGCCCCTCCCCGGCGCAACCGTCTGGCGCAGTTCCGCAGAAAGCCCCGCCGAAGCGGGGCTTTCGAGGACTGTCTGAGCACAGACGGTTGCGCCGGGGGGCGGCCAACCTACCGGTTGATCGCCTACGCCTGGGGCTTGGGCGGCATGAGCGGGTTCTCGCGCTTCAGGAGCGTCATGAACTCATCACCGGTGATGGTCTCCTTCTTGTACAGGTAGCGCGCGAGCTCGTGGAGCTTGAACTTGTTCTCGCGCAGCACCTGCAGGGCGCGCTGGTGGGCATCCTCGATCAGCTTCAGAACCGCGTCGTCCACGCGCTCGGCGGTACCGGGGGCGCAGGTGAGCGAGGTGTCCTGATTGAGGTAGGCGTTCTGCACGGTGCCGAGCGCCATCATGCCGAACTCGTCGGACATGCCGAAGCGCGTGATCATGTTGCGCGCGAGCTTGGTGGCCTGCTCGATATCGTTGGCGGCGCCCGTCGTCATCTCACCGAAGATGAGCTCCTCGGCGGCGCGGCCGCCGCAGTAGACCGCGAGCTTGTCGAGGACCTCCTGCTTGGTGGTGAGGAACTTCTCGTCCTCCTCCACCTGCATGGTGTAGCCGAGCGCACCCGACGTGCGCGGCACGATGGTGATCTTGGTGACCGGAGCGCCCTCCTTCATGTTGGCGGCGACGATGGCGTGGCCGATCTCGTGGTAGGAGACGACCTGCTTCTCATGGTCGGAGAGCACCGTCGACTTACGCTGCTGACCGGCGATGACGACCTCCACCGACTCCTCGAAGTCATCCTGCGTCGCCCGGTTGCGTCCCTGCCGCACGGCGCGCAGCGCGCCCTCGTTGATGATGTTGGAGAGGTCCGCGCCCGAGGCGCCCGGCGTGGCGCGGGCGATGGCGGAAAGGTCGATGGGCGGCTCCGTCTTCACGTCCTTGGCATGGAGCTCGAGAATCGCCTTGCGGCCCGCAAGGTCGGGAAGCTCCACAGGGACGCGACGGTCAAAGCGGCCGGGGCGCAAAAGCGCCGGATCGAGCGAATCGGGGCGGTTCGTGGCTGCGAGCACCACGATACCCTTGTGGTTATCGAAGCCGTCCATCTCGGTGAGGAGCTGGTTCAGCGTCTGCTCGCGCTCATCGTTGGTGGAAAGACCCGCATCGCGCCGCTTGCCGACGGCATCGATCTCGTCGATGAAGACGATGCAGGGCGCCTTCTCATTGGCCTGCTTGAAGAGGTCACGGACCTTGGCGGCACCGCGACCGACGAACATCTCGACGAACTCGGAGCCCGAGATGGAGAAGAATGGCACACCCGCCTCACCGGCGACAGCCTTGGCGAGCAGCGTCTTGCCCGTACCCGGAGGGCCGACGAGCAGGGCGCCCCTCGGCAGGCGCGCGCCGATGTCCTCGTAGCGCTTGGGGTTCTCCAGGAAGTCGACGACCTCCTTGAGGGACTCCTTCGCCTCCTCCTGACCGGCGACGTCCTTGAACGTCACCCCGACGTCCTTCGACGCCACGATGCGGGCGCCGCTCTTGCCGAGGCCGCCGCCCATGCCGCCGAACCCGCCCGAGCCGAAGTTCATCGACGGACCGTCATCGCCCATCGCTTTCTTCATGCGGCGGTTCAACCACCAGCCAAAGAGCAGGAAGATGATAATGGGGCTGAAATAGATCAGGAAGTAGACCCAGATGTTCCCGTCGTTGCTCGGTATGGTCACGTCGAGGGACGCACCGGCGTCGACGATGCGGTTCGTGAGATCGGAGTCGTTCGGCATGACGGTCGTCTGATAGGCGACATCTGTCGACCCGTCCTCCCCCACGTCCTTCTTCAGGGTGTAGACGGCGGTGGCATCTCCGGTGTTGTAATCGACGCCGGCCACCTTCTTCTCATCAAGGTCATCCAAAAACTGCGTGTAACTCACCTGGTTGATCTGCACGCGCTGTCCCAAGTTAGGAAAAAGTAGCGTGCTCAGCACCAGATAGACAGCCATCGCGAGGATCACGTAGAGGATCATCGTGCGTCTACGCTTATGGTCATCCATTTCCATTGACATATCTCCCATCGGGTTGTTGCAATGCTTTGAGGATACCCAAGTCTTCGCTCGATAAACCGAGCCAAGGCCCCTCCGCCGTTATCAAGAAGGGCGGTTTTCGGTTGCCCTTGAGTCGCACCCACACGGTTTGTATGATGGTTCAGTTTGGGAGCATACGGGACGGGCGTCCCGGGAAGGCGGCAGGGGTAGCGCATGGCACAGACGAGGCAACACAGGTCACAGCAGTCCCTCGATGTTACTCGGGGCATCATCTGGCAACAGCTTCTGCTGCTCTGCGTCCCCATCTTCTTCAGCTCGTTCTTCCAGCAGGCGCACGCCCTCATTAACACGTTTATCTTAGGCCAGTTCGGCGGGAAGCTCGCCCTGGGAGGCGTACAGGCGACCGCCTCGCTCTTCGAGCTCGCCGTTGGCTTCTCGGTTGGCGTGGGCGCTGGATGCGCCGTCATCTCCGGCCAGTTCTTCGGCAGCCATGACGACGAGCGCCTCTCGCGCGCCATCCACACCGCCATGACCGTGGCGCTCGTGCTGGGACTTACGCTCTCCGTCGCCGGCGTCATCTTCATCCCGCACGTGCTCGAGCTCATGGGGACACCGGCCGAGCTTATGGCCGAGGCCGTGCCCTACGCACGCTGCTACGCGGCGGGCATGGTCTTCTCGCTCGTGCTCAACATGGGTTCCGCACTCCTTCGCTCGGTCGGCGACACGCGCACCCCCGCCCTCATCATCGCGAGCGGCTGCGTCATCAACGCCGTCCTCGACTACATCCTCGTCGCCATACTCGGCCTCGAGGCTATGGGCTGCGGCATCGCGACCGCAACCACGCTCTTCATCAACGCCGCGCTCATCTGCGCGCGCCTCATGCGCGCCCCCGGCGCCTGGCGCCTCATCCCCAGCCACCTCGGAATCGATAGGCGCATCTGCGCGAGCATGCTCGCAACGGGGCTTCCCTTGGGCATCCAGTCCTCGGTCTACTCGGTGTCGAACATCATCCTCCAGTCCACGGTCAACACCTTTGGAACCGACGCCGTGACCGGCTGGGGCCTCTCGAGCCGCCTCGATGCGATCGTATGGATGGTCACCGAGGCACTCGGTGTCTCCATGACGACGTTCGCCGCCCAGAACTTCGGCGCCCGCAACTACGAGCGCATGCGCCGCGGCTACCACACCTCGCTCGTAATCACCGTCGCCCTCGTGGGCGGCCTTTCAGCGCTCCTCGTCGCATTTGTGGGACCGCTCTCGCGCATCTTCATCGACGACCCCCACGTGACCGCCTACACGACCACGATGATCCACTTCATCGCACCGTTCTACCTGTTTTACTCGATCGTCGACAACACCTCGGGCGCGATTCGTGGCTCGGGCGAGAGCTTTCGCCCAATGCTCCTCACCATCCTGGGTACCGTCGTCTTCCGCGTGATCTGGCTGCTTGCCGTCGTGCCACTCCACCACACCATCGAGACGATGCTGCTCGTCTACCCGGTGACCTGGATTCTCACGGCGGTCCTCTTTGTTGCCTACCACCACTGGGGGCATTGGCTCCGCCATGCTGAGGCGCGCGCCGCCAAGCTCAAAGGCGAGTCCAGCGAACGCCGTATAGTGGAGATCTAGAGCTGCGCGTAGTTTGTGGGTGTCTAACGCCGCGGTCCGCACGCGCTCCGCCGAATTTCGAGCATTCGACGAAGCGTCTAAGGGCCCACGTCGACGTTTTCTGCAAGATTTGAGGTAATGAACCCGGTTGATGAACCCGAAGCATAGCTTGTGGAAAGAACGCTGGTAAAACGCCTGCAATTATCGTGGTAGTGGACCCGCAGCCATCGAGAACGGATTTTGCGCATTTTGGGGTTCACTACCTCGATAATTGCAGGAAGCGACGGCACACACTCACTAGTGCGATAGTTGCCTGGAGTGGCTGCGCCAATGTCTACGGTTACGAGAACATGCCGGGACGGTAGTGGTAGCTGTTGCTCGCATGGGGACAGAGCTGCCAGAACGCCACGGCAGAGGCAGCGGCGACATTGAGCGAGTCGACCCCGTGCGCCATGGGAATGCGGACGGCGACGTCACAGCCGGAAACGGTGCGCGCGGTCAGGCCAGCGCCCTCGGTGCCCATGAAGATGGCGAGCCGGTCGATATCGAGAAGCGCCGGATCATCGAGCGAACGCGAGTCGTCGGTGAGCGCCATGGCGGCGCACGTGAAACCGGAGCGGTGGAGAACATCGAGCCCGTCCGCCGGCCAGGTTCGCGCGGTCTTACCTATGCGGGTCCAGGGCACCTGAAAGACCGTCCCCATGCTCACGCGAACCGCACGGCGATACAGCGGGTCGCAGCACGTGGGGCTCACGAGGATGCCGTCGACGTTGAGCGCAGCGGCAGAACGGAAGATCGCGCCGACGTTGGTGTGGTCGACGATGCCTTCAAGGACGCACACACGCACCGGGTGCTCACCTGCCGCCTTGCAGAGGCCCTCAAGAAACGTCGTCGGTTCAACGAGCGGCGGGCGGCGGAACGCGGCGAGCGCGCCGCGCGTGACGGTAAAGCCAGTCAGCTGCTCCATAAGCTCCATAGGGGCAACAAACACCGGAACGTCTTCTTCGATGGTAGCGAGCAGAGGCGCGAGCTGGTCCAGCCAGCGCTCGCCCATAAGAAAGCTCACCGGGGTGAGCCCGGCGTCGAGCGCGCGCTCGATCACCTTGGCGCTCTCGGCGATGAAGATGCCCTTCTCGGGCTCGAGGACGCTTCTGAGCTCACGCTCGGTGAGGCGCGTGTAGGCGTCGAGCCGCGAGTCGGCGAGATCGTCGATGCGAAGGATGTCCGCCATGCTAGAACACCGCGTCCACGATGCGCTCCACTACCTCTGCACCGAGGTCGATAGCAGCGTCGATGACCGCAGATGCGACCGTGTCCTCTTTGCGCTCCGCACGCTCGTAGGTCACAAAATCGTAGGCGATGCCGGCATCGCCCTCCCCTTCCGCAATTGTATAGCCACCGTCGGTTGCGGCGACGCGCCAAGAGACGTCGTGATCGAGGTCGGGAAAATAGGCGTCCGCGGGGCGGATGCAGTGGTTCTTGGTCACGATCGCGCGCGAGCACAGCGGCAGCATCTGGCGGTACACCTCAGCCCCTCCGATGACCCACGCCTCCTCATCGGGCGCTAGAAGCGCAAGGGCTTCCTCGACCGAATGCGCGACCTCAACGCCGTCGCGCACAAAAGAGGCGTCGCGCGTGAGCACGATGTTGCGGCGATCCTTGAGCGGGCGCGCACCCGGGAAGCTTTCGAGCGTCTTGCGACCCATGATGACCGTATGGCCCTTGGTGCAGCGCACGAAATGGCGCATGTCCGCACGGTTGGCGACGACCATGTCACCCGCGCGACCGATGCCCCAGTCATCGCACACCGCAACGATGGCATTGAGGTTATTCAGGGGCTTTGGCTCGTTCTTAGACGGCAATGGGGATTCCTTTCACCTGAGGACCGGTCTCGTATCCCTCAACGATAACGTCGTCGGTCGTGAAGTCGTAGAAGTCGGTGACATCCGGGTTGAGCGAGACCTTGGGGGCGGGATACTGCGGGCGCTCGATGAGCTCACGGATGATGGGCACGTGCCGGTCGTAGATGTGGGCGTCCACGATGACGTGCAGAAGCTCGCCGGCAACCATGCCCGAGACCTGCGCCACCATCATGAGGAGAATCGCGTACTGGCAGACGTTCCAGTTGTTCGCTGCGAGGATGTCCTGGCTGCGCTGCATGAGGCACATGTTGAGGGTCGGCTTCTCGTCCCCTTCCGCATGCGTTACGTTGTAGGTCACGCTGTAGGCGCAAGGGTACAGGTGCATCTCCGAGAGGTCGGCGAAGGTGTACATGTTGGTCATGATGCGGCGCGAGAACGGCGTGTGGGCAAGGTCAAAAAGCACGCGGTCCATCTGGTCGAAGTCGCCCTCGGGATAGTGGCTCTTCTGCGCGATCTGGTAGCCGTACGCCTTGCCGATAGAACCGGTCTCGTCGGCCCACTCATCCCAGATATGACTCTTGAGGTCATGGATGTTGTTGGACTTCTTCTGGTAGATCCAGAGAATCTCGTCCATGGCGGACTTAAGCGCCGTGCGGCGAAGCGTGAGCGCCGGGAACTCATCACGCAGGTCGTAGCGCGCCGTCACACCGAAGTTCTTGATGGTGTAGGCGGGCGTTCCGTCCTCCCAATGGGGGCGGACCTTCTCACCTTCCGTGGTGGTGCCGTGGTCGAGGATGTCGCGGCACATCTTTACAAACTGAACGTCGGCCTTGCTCATGCCAAAACGCCTCCCTCTCTAGAAAACAACCGGTCTTAGCGTCCGGCAAGCGCGTCCCAACAAGCCTCGCGCACATCGCCCGCAACCTCGAAGCGCGGCAGCGGCTGCGCCACGGGCGCATGCTCGACCTCGTCCTTCTTACGGCGGCACAACCGCGAGAAGACCGATCCGTGCTTCTTGCACATCTCCATGAGTGCGGTGTCGCAGGCGACCGCGCAAAGGGCAAAGTGCTTGATAAGGTCAGCCTTCCACGCGGGCGGGATAGGCCGCGTGAGATACAGCCGGGTCGAGAGGCCCGAGTAGGTGCCGCTTGCACGCTTGGCGTCGTCGGGGCTGGCAAAGGAGGCGAGCCGCTTACCTGCAAGACCGGCGGTCCCGTCACCGGCGGCCGCAATGATGAGCTGGAAGGACCGTGCAAGCTCCTCGCGCCCATCGTCTGCGTCACCCGCCGCGGCGCCCATGATGCCGAGCGCCGTCATAGCACAGGAGATGGCGCTCGCATAGGCACCCTCAACAAGGGCGATGTGCGCCTGGACAAGGCAAACGTCGGGTGCGGGAACACCGGTGAGGTCGTCGTCCTCCGGCTCCTGCCAGCGGCCAACCAGGCCTGCAGCGCCCTCAACGTCACCGCCACGGAGAAGCTCCCAGGCCTCAGCCGCCCCATCGATGTCTCGGCCGCAATCCATGTCGACCATCCCCTCGCAACGTCAATCCCCGCGTATTAGAACTTGCGACCCTTCATCTGCTGCTCCATGGCGCGCAGCATGTCCATGTCGGAGCCGCCGGCGCCCGCACCGCCAAAGGGGTTGCCGCCGCCCATGAGGTTGGCCATGTTGGGCATGCCCGCCATGCCGGGGACGCGCATCTTCTTGCCCTTCTTACCCTTCTTGCCCTTTTTGCCGCCCTGCATCTGCTGGGTCATGGCGCGCATCTTGCCCATCATCTTGTTCATCTCGCCCCACTGCTTCATGAGGTTGTTGACGTCGGTGGGCGTGGTGCCGGAACCGCGGGCGATGCGCGCGCGGCGCTGGCCGTTGATGCACTTGGGGTTCAGGCGCTCCTCGCGCGTCATGGACTGGATCATGGCCTCGTTCTTGTCGAGGATGGTCTCGTCGAGGTTGCCGCCCATCTGGTTGAGCGCACGCTGGCCGCCGGGGAGCATGCCGAGAATGCCCTTCATACCGCCCATCTTACGGACGGCGCGCATCTGCTCGAGCATGTCGTCCATCGTGAGGCCCTCGCGAAGCATGCGCTCGGCGGACTCCATCTGCTCGGCCGTGGCGGCTTCCTGGGCCTTCTCGATGATGCCGATGACATCGCCCATACCGAGGATGCGCTTGGCCATGCGCTCAGGGTTGAAGACCTCGAGCGATTCGGGTTTCTCGCCCATCGACACGTACTTGATGGGCTTGCCCGTCACGGCGCGGACCGAGAGGGCGCCGCCGCCGCGGGCGTCGCCGTCGAGCTTGGAGATGATGACGCCGTCGAAGTCGGTGCGCTCGGCAAACGTCGAGACGACGTTCACGATGTCCTGACCGGTCATGGCATCCACGACCATGAGCACCTGATCGGGCTTGACTGCGCGCTTGATGTCGACGGCCTCCTGCATCATCTGCTCGTCGATCTGCAGGCGTCCGGCGGTGTCGACGATGACCACGTCGCGCAGCTTGTCGACGGCCTCGCGAATAGCGCCCTGGGCGATCTCGACCGGGTGCTCGCCGTCACCGCGGAAGACCGGCACCCCGATCTCGCCGCCGAGCGTGGCGAGCTGGTCGGCCGCCGCGGGGCGATAGACGTCGCACGCCGCCAGAAGTGGGCTTCTCCCCTGCTTCTTGAGGAGGTAGGCAAGCTTCACAGCGGCGGTGGTCTTACCGGAGCCCTGCAAGCCCACGAGCATGATGACGTTGGGGATGCGGCTCGAGAGCACGAGCTTGCTCTCGGTGGAGCCCAAAAGCTCGATGAGCTCGTCGAGCACGATCTTGACGACGTTCTGGGCGGGCGTGAGCGACTCGAGCACCTCGGCGGTCATGCAGCGCTCACGGGTCTTGGCGACGAAGTCCTTCACGACCTTGAAGTTAACGTCCGCCTCGAGCAGCGCCATGCGGATATCGCGCATCGCGCTCGTGATGTCCGCCTCGGTGAGCTTGCCCTTGCCGCGGAGGCGGTCGAACGTGTCGTTCAGGCGGTCGGACAGAGAGTTAAACATGAGAGGCTCCTATCATGGCGCACTTCCAAGAGCGAGTGGTCGTATGGTACAACGCTCGGACTGTCCTCGAAGACCGTAGCGCAGCTACGGCCTCCTGCGGAGCTCGCAACGAACCATACGACCACTCGCCCGTGCGGCTTGCATACTAGCTACAGTATAGAAGAACCTAAGGGTTGCCGCCCAGCGGAGCTGGACGGCAAATCGGACAACCTGACAGACCGAATCAATCAGACTCTTAACAGCAGGCTACAAGTTTTGCATTCATTCCCTTCGGCATTGGCTCTGAAGCCCCCTACTTAACTCCAGGGGTTACGTTAATCGCATACAGCCGTTTAGCAAGTTTCGAAACAGGCTTGTTCGGAGTTTTGGAACCACACGAGGGGTCAATTAACCGCAGCGTTTGGGCACACTCTAGGCTAGACATGTCGCACACTATTCTCAGCTCATGCTTCGCTCTCGACGCACCCGTATAGAACATGAGCCCAGGAAATGGGTCGTAGACACTTGAAGGTTCTTCCCACATAGATCGGTCGACGTCTATGAGAATAACCGCTTCAGCCTCAAGTCCTTTGAACTTCCTGCAGGTAGTCACTGGGACAGAGGTCTTCTTCCACCTTTCCGCTATGGCGGGAAACCTCATCCCACGTGAACCGCTAACTAGAAACTGGGCCTTTAGAGCACTCTGCGCCAAGGTCTTGCAGGTTAATATGACGATGTCGTTGATTCCAACCTCATTGAGAGCCTTGATTTGCTCGTCAATAAACTTTGCCTGGGCGTCAGAGCCGTCAGACGCGAACAACAGCGGTGGACTGCTAAGCGACTGCATGACCAGTTGGACATCATCCTTCCCACCGATTGCCCGGCTCGAACAAATTGCTATGTCCTTTGTATTCCTGCAATTTACATAGAGTGTCAACTTGCAGTCCGCATCGTTGAAAAGCGTTGGGAGTTTGGAGCCCTGAATCAATTGGTTCTTATCGTAGAAGACGTAGAAGGAGCCGTCCCTCGCGCGCATAATATCCTCGAGAATGTCGACGACCATGGCGTTGTCTATTGCTTCGATCCCAAAATCCTGGCCTTCGTCTATAACCACGCTAGCGTAGGGAAACCCTTCCCCTCCATCCTCTTGGCTCATAAGCCAGCTGGCTAAGCCGTCATAATCCGGCACGGGAGAATTGCAGACTTTACACGCAAGGCCGGCAATTGTATAGACATCCACGCCGTCCACCCCAGAGAGGCGCGCCGCCACGTCGTCTTTAAGCAGTGCGTTATAGCAAAGGTAGAGCACGCGACGACCTCGCGTAACTTCGTCTTTAGCGTGCTCAATCGCTATGAGAGTTTTCCCTGTCCCCGCGGCGCCCGCTATAACCGCTACCTTTTGGTCGCGAATAAACGATAGGACGCGCGCCTGAGACTCCAAAAGACGAGAAAACCTATAGTCTGCAAGGTCGTAACGGTATCTCTTGGTTGGGACGACTGAAAACTCGGGACAAATCACCCTCTCGAGAATCCTTCTAACGCCGGCAGCGGTCAGAGGCGTACTTTCGGGGCGATACGCCATAGCCATTATGGATTTGATCTTAGGCTCGGGATTCCCGAGGTCGTCAAAGAACAGTGTGGTGTCAAAGGAAGCCTCTGGAGGGAAATTGACTTCCCGCATTTGATGTGCCTTGATTGAAGGAAACCATACGGCACGCATGAATCCGCAGCGGCGACACTCCTCACGAAGCCCCACCTCGGTGAACCGATCCCGGATATGGAACTTCATGGCATTCGCCTGCGAGTAAGGGCCGCCGTGTTTCATAGGTAAGCCGTTACCATAAAACCACTCGCCGTCATGGTAAGACACCTGGCCTGCTTTCGCCTCAATGCATAAAACACCTAGCGAGGGGTGAAACACGACGAAGTCGGCTTCGCTTTCGCGCCACACGCCCTCCTTGCTGCTCGTCAAATCATACGAATGGACGACGTAGAACTCGTCCGACATGCGCTCTAGTGAAGCGTAGATGTCTCCTTCATGACTCGCCGGATTGAAGGCGCGCGGTCCGGAACCCGGAATCATTATTGCCATAGGCCACCTTTCAACGCCTTGACAACCTCTGCAGGATCGTCAACAGCAGCTTGGAAGACCCTCCAGCCTTTCACGCCCTCTTCCATGTTGCCAAACGACTCGCGAAACTCCTCCATACTCTGACCGTTCATAACGGCCACATGCTCGTCCCTCCAAACGAGTAGGGCATCTGCCTCGTTGCCGCACACGTCATAAAACGTGACGTCTGCATAGGGAGAGGAACAGTTCAGAGAACCTGCGAGTGCATTGAGATGGTCGAAGAACTCCCTCTCACTAGAATCGACGCAGCGATTCATGGCAAAAGAAAACGCCTCGGTACAGCCCGCAGCGCCGAATGAGGGGCCGTTGAATGCCGGCGTGAGCTCAAGGCATCCTTCAACCTTTCCGTTGTCACATACGTCTTCTTCAGACAAACTCTGAACCGATGCAGACTCTCCTCCCTCCCCTTCTTTGCCTGTGGAGTCCCCGAGGAAGACCGAGAGGATATCCCGCGCCGCTCCTCTGGATATCACATGTTGGCGACCCTGGTTGAAGTAATTAGCTATACAGTTATAACAGCAGGTCTCTTCACCACAGTCACAGGTTGAAACTATTTCGAATGCCTCCCGAAGTAGATCTTCGACCATATTGCCAAGCTGCTGTGCGTGACCAGCACCACCTGGGACGTTGTCATAGAGCAAGACGGACTCTAGGCCGACGAAGTTGACGAAATGGGTAGCACCTATCTCGCTACCAGGTACCTCGAGAAGCCGCAAAGCCGCAGCATGCAGAGCCCACATGGTTGACTCCCACGCCTCGGGTGCAAACCGATCAGGCGAAGACTCTGGATGAAACGCAAGCTCAAGGATGTCGCTTGTAAACGGTGCAGCGAGTGCGTTAACGTGGAAAACATGAGGCTCATTGGCCGAAGACTTGCAGTATTTCCAATGTTGGATTTCATCCTGGCTGTCCCCAGCCGCGCCGCACCTGCTACAAATCCAAAAACCTGCACCTCTATTCTCGTTGATAGCGTAAAGTTGCGCGTTAGACGCCTGCCTCGTCTTTATAAGACCTCCAGGAAGCCTGATCTCCCTGCCATGGTCTTCTTCAGGCCACTTCTGCGCAAATTGAATCATCGAGTAACCACGGGCTCGTGGTTTGCGCAATCCAATCTGCCGGTTCTTTTGGAGCTTGCCTTCGAACCCGTATTCCGGGACAATCAGCCTTTTCTTCAGTGATACTTTTTTGTGACACACTGGACATTCTTGCATCTCGTCAACATTGTCTATAGGAGGAAGAAAAGTGCCACAGTGCTCGCAGGTGCCATAACGCCTCTGCTCGAGGTCTCTTCCAAAGAGCCGTTTAATGCCGCGCGAACGCCACAACTTCTTGTCAACAACGATCTCAGATCCAGGCGCATACTCCGTTATGGCCTGTCTAAGGCCACGTTGAAGCCTATAGCCTTCTCTGTCATCCTTAGAAAGGTCCGCGAGCTCAAGTTCGACCAAATCTGTTGGGAAGCCGTACTTTGGCAGCACCCCCGTGCTCGCAAGCACGTCTATGGTGTGCTCTCTCTGCAGGCGTCCAATTTGCCCTTGAAGACGCTGCTTAACATATGCGTCCTCAGTCGACTTCTCTCTCGTTGCCAGAGACTCGTAATCAGCATGCTTGAGGCCGTGCGTGCGCACGAGTCTACCCATATGGCCGCCAAGCTTGTCACCCGGAGCGACAAGCAAGTCAGTCCATTTCCAATCCTCGCAACCCAAATCCTTCGCCAGTCGCGAATCAGCAGAGAATATCCGATCAATCTGCTTCTTCAACCGCGCGGGGCGACTATTGAGGTACGAGCGGAGCACCTCGAGCCCCATTGGCTCTGCATCCGCCACCGCCAAAAAGTCGTTGTATTTCTTCGCGTAGCCACGCTCCTCAGATTCGGGTAGTTGGAAGAAACATGAGAGCGCCGTAGCGAAAAGGTGCCTACGAGCAATAAGGGAATTGTCAAGATAGCAGGTCGGTGGCTTCGTCGCTCCCCCGATCATTTTCCTCGGGCTTCTAAAGAACGCGACGTCATGTGGCCTCAGCTTCGCAAACGTAATAGCGAAACCAGGTTTCCCTGCTCGCCTGCCAACTCGTCCGGCACGCTGGGTATAATTTGCGGTCGAGGGAGGGACGTTGCGCATAAAAATGGCACGCAAGTCGCCTACGTCGACACCTAGCTCAAACGTGGTGGTACAAGACAAAATGTTGACTTTTCCATCAAGGAACTCCTGCTGTACATTCCTTGCCGCCTCAGCAGACAACTGGGCCGTATGTTCCTTTATGGTAATGGGTAGAGGTTCCTCTAGATAGCGTTCCTTGTAGTACTCATCTTTTTCTCTTACCTCCCAGTATGTCACAGGTCGGGTGCTGCCCTTGCAACCCCGCGTCATACAAACACCATGGGTGTCTATGTGGGTCATACACCCACATGTGTCACAGAGATATAGAGTGTCGTCAGGATCGTGGGCATACAGTGTCCAGAGATCCTTATTCAGCTGATAAACTTTCTTCCCCTGCAAGTTCTCTAGACCCTCAACCCCGATGCGCAGTTTGGAAAGATTCTTTAGATAAAGACAGGTGAAGTTCCCCAATGCTTGCAGAATCGCCAAAGAATCAGGTCGCTCCAGATTAACGCCATGAATCCGCTGGGCATAAGATCGTATAAATCTGCTCCTGCCATTCTCAGTGCCGATAGCATTTCCAACAAATGAGTAGCGGTTGTCCTCCTCCTTCAAACTCATAGTAGAGTCGAAATAGAAATAGGTCGGCTGCCTAGGATTATGCCTATCTCCCTTATCAACCAACTTGGATTGCTTGATTGAGCCCCGAGCCCTTAAGCTGTCAAGACAATAGGCGAAGAAGACCTTGAAGTCCTCAAGTGTAAGCCATGAGAACTCAGCCTCTCCAAGGTTTTTGTCAATGCATTTCTGCATTGCCAGAAAGACTCTCTTGTCTTCAAGTCCCTTCAAGCAGTCCGTCGGATAGATGCGAACGGCTCCGAGTCCATCGAGGCTGTTACGCGAATCTATCGCACTGAGCTCGTCAAGAACCCACGCCTCGGCCTTGCTCCTGCCTACGTTCAGCCCCTCGTACCGCTTCGGGGCCTCATTGCAAAGCCATGTAATCACCTCTGAGGGCTTTACGCCTTCCCCGTCGTCCAGCTCTTTTACCGCCTCTTGAATGAGTTGTCGACGGGTTATGTTCGTATATGTGCGCTCCATAGCCGGGGCAAAGTACGCCGCATCCTGCCGCCTGTCCGAGAAGCAGATTATATTGCCCGCGTGAGGGGCGTCATGGTCTAAAAACCCGGAGAAGAGATCGTCCGGATCCTCCTCGGCTTTAGTGTCAAAAGCGGGCACGTCCCGTACAAGGTCATAGCAAACTACGCTGCCGGCTGCCTCAGGGGAAACGCGCATGGGTTGGATGGCGTTTTTGCGTGTATAACCACAATGTTTGCAAGAAGCATTCTCTTCGGTTGACTCACTTTTTGCTATGGGCACACGGTCAACAGGCTCATGGGCGTAAAGGTGTCGGCCACCTTCGTTGCTTGTATGGAGCGACCCGCATATAGGGCAGAGCCAAATCACGTCAGCTTCGTTCTCGTCCTTCTGCTCGCCTTGGTTAAGGAGGCGGTAGTAGCTATGCGGCAAGAATTCTTCGTCGGCGTCAGTTCCCTCATGCCTCGGGGAGAGCCAGGGCACGCCGGTGGCCTCGTCCATGGCCTCTGTTCCCAAAATATATGCTTGTCCGCAATGCCGGCAGACAGAAACCTCATAGACGGGTATGCTCTCCCCGTCTTCACGTTTGACCTGAAGCCGCTTCTCAGAAATAAGCTTTCGCGTCGAGAGGTTTATGAAAATCCCCTCCGGAGCGCGTAAAAAGGAATGATATCTACAGGACAGTACCGGAACGTCCTCGCTTCGTTGGGCAGTCGACAGCACTTCCACCATTGACGAAAGGACCTTCACGCCTTCTGGAGTCCCCTCAAGACCGTCAATTCCAATAGAACTCATTTCACTCAACGAGGTAAGGTCAAGGAGGCTCTTGTCCGTTTCACGGATTAATGACTGAGCAGAGGCCTCCCCGAGCAGAATGGATCCCAACCCGAGCAGCGGCGTCTCGGCCTCATCAAGTCTTTTCATTATATGAGACGGGATATGAGGTTCCAGGATCCTGCGCAAACCTTCTGTACAGTCGTTTTCGTTGCCGTCGAGTACGTCGAGAAGCTCGTTCCAGAGAGGCAGCGGTAAAGAGCCCCACGGCGTTTCGTCCAAGCTGTCCACGGGATCGTCTTTGACGCTTGTAACAACGTCAAGGTCATGCGTGTCGCATGAAAACGGTTCGCCAAACAAGTCTTGCGCAAACTTAGCAACCCGAGGTAGGTCTTCTTCCGTACCGATCGTCGCCGACGTCATATAACAATGAAGCTTAAGCTCCGCACCAGAATCGACCGCAACACGTGCCTTAAGACGACGAATAAGGTAAGCAACCTCGGTACCTAGAGCTCCCGTATAGACATGGGCCTCGTCAATCGCTATATGCCTCCACCTCGCACCGAAGACGCTTCCGAATAGGCTTGCGTCTTCTGGGCGCAGAAGCAGGTATTCGAGCATGGAGTAGTTTGTAAGGAGTATATTCGGCGGGTTTTTTCGAATCTCCTCGCGGGAGAGCAGCTCGTTGGGCAGCCGTTCTTGATTTGACGCGCTTAATTTCCATTTCGAGACGGCTTTCTTTTCTGTCTCTTCCGTCTCACCGGTATAGCGGCCAAAAGTGATCGGAGTGCCTTTTAGAAGCTCTCTTAAACGCTTGAGTTGGTCGTTTGCCAGCGCGTTCATGGGGTAGAGCAAAATGGCGCGGACTCCGGGGCTAGCGCCCTCGCTTTCGAACTCGGAAAGAATGTCATTGATTATAGGTAGGAGAAAGCATTCGGTTTTACCACTACCCGTTCCCGTCACGACAGCGTAATTCCTATCCCTGGCAGCTTTGCGAATAGCCTGTACCTGATGGACATACAGGGGACGGTCTGGGTTGAAAAGCTCCGGATCGCCTCCTGCTAGGGTAAGCATGCTATTGCAGAACGTACCCTCCTCCACCAGTTGCCGAACCGTTTTGTCCTTTCGGTATGGAGGGGCAGCTTCTAGGAAAGGCCCTTTTGCAAGGAAGCCGTCACCTCCAAGAATATCGACAAGCTGCTTCTGTAAGTCGTTGTCGGCAAAATGTATGGTCGTCGCAAGGTACTCTTTGTACGAGTTGAACACTTTTTTGGACGTGGCAATTGGGTTAAACGCAGCCTCGGACACTTGTCCCTACCTTTCCTTCTGTATGGGAATGTCTATAAACTGATCGGTTTGCTTAAGTCCGAAATCGTCAACCGGATATATGGTCAAAATGTACCTGTCGCGCTGGGCGTACTTGGCAATCTGGGGTTCAACCTCCTTGCGCTGCTCTCCTTCGTTAAAATGCAGCTCTTTTCTTATAGATTCAGTATATGTATCTCTACGCCGAATCTCCCCATAGAACTCACAAGCTGCCGGGGCGTCGAGTTCGATATAGTTTTCCTCGTCGCCGCAAATTGCCCTGACGCTCTTGAAACCAAAACCTTCGTCAACCCTAGCAATGACGACGACATCTGCTTTATTTGGGTAAAACACGTCCTCTACGCAGCGTTCACCGTACTCGACACCTAAAGCTATATCCGCAATGTGCAAGTCCTCATAGCTCCGCACAGCAAAACAGGACGGGTCGTGGAACAGATTCAAATCGACTCTCGTTTGGTCTACGAGGGGGATCTTCCACCAGACGCTACCGTCTAGGAGTATGTTTACCGAGCGCAAATGACGCCTATCAGTTGACGTCAAGGTAACCGTGCTTTGACGACCGGCCATGTTCAAAACGTCAGGGTAATACAGCGGTTCCTTACACGTGCTCTGCATAAGGAGTTTCGGAACCTTTATCTCAATGCCTGCCAGCGACAGCTCACAAGAGATTTCACTAAACGACTGGCCACCGAATTCGAAAACCTTCATAGAGACGCTGTCACGCCCAAGCAGACAGGAGAAAACAAGCTTCGCCCCTTTACGAAGCATGACGTTTCCGCGCCCGTTATCCCACCTTGCTTCATCCTCCAAATCCATGAGGACCCGACATTGTGCCAGAGCTCTAAATGAGTACCTAGCAACAAAGCTTCCCGCGTCATGTCTAACCGAAACAATAATCGGGCTGCTTATGGGAATCACGACGAACCTGTAACGCATGACCAACTTGCCATTCGCCCGAAGTCGGGATTCGACTGTCTGGATTCCCCCGTGCATGGTGGAATAGGGGACCTTGCTCAAATCGACAGAAGCGTGATTACCGTCCTGAACGGCAAGGTACTCGGAAAGGTCGCGTGTAGAACCGGCGAATGTTCTGGTAATCAGTAATTGGTTGAAAATACCGCTCTGTGCAGATTCGAAGATGATTTTTGGAAGGCCGCAAAGACACCCGCCGTTACTGTCCATGGAGTAGACGTCCTCGCCATCCCCAGTAACCCCTATGGCATGATCTTTCTCTATTGAGACCGCCAGCCCTTCCGACCAGGCGGCAACAACCTCACCGCTTGCGTCTTGGAGCTCAAAGAACGCGCCCGGCCCGACTGTGCATGAATATAACGTCGCATGGACGCCTGAAGACAGTTCACAGTCAGCTGTTTGTTCTATGTCGGCTCCCTCGCCAGGAACAAGCTTCAGCCCAGCATCAGGAAGAATAGCCATACGTCGTTGACGCGAGACAGAACCACGTTTCTTCTGGGGATACGATCCGTCAGACATTCTGACGAACTCCCAGCAACCTGGGTGAAGTCTCTTTATGCTTTGAGTTACCTGCGCAATCTGCTTAAACGTTTCATTCCTATCAGCGGAGGAGCCCTTTTCTTGTGGCCGTAGAACCTGCCGTTCCACCAGCATTTCGACCTCATAACGCGGTGCAAACTCGACGTCAAGAGCGACGGGCCTAAGGACATAGCCTCCAACTTCTGCCCATACAGGTTCTGAGCGGACTTTTGCCGAGTTAACCAAATACGTTACCCGACAACCTCTCAACTGATCAGGAACCTTGCAGCCCTTTATATGAACGACCAGCTTACCAACCGACATGTCAAAAAGGAGTATGGCTTTGGGAAAAGCGAAAAGCCCTGCTTCATGAGCGCCCTCGGATATGGCACCGTTAACGTGGAGCTGTTTTCTGGTCTGAACGTTCGCGCTCGAGCCTGCCACCTCGGCTCTCTTCTTGTCACACACGTCAGATAAAGCTGAAAGCGCGTCCTCCGGAAGGCTCTCGTTTGAAATGGCCGTGAACCCTTCTGCCGCGGAAACGGTATCGAGTTGGGTTGCCGTATCAACAGCCGAATTGAGCAGTGGCTCGAGTATGGTCGCGGGTACGTTGTCGAAGATCTTGCCCAGAACCTTTCCCATTTTTAGCGAAGGTTCCGTTTTCAACATGCTAATGAGGCCCGCTCCCGAGGTAATACGAGATCTGGTGACCAGTGGAAGCACGACGTCTTCCCACAGTTCATGCCAAATGCTTTTTGAAAGCCCGCCGTTGATAAGCGCCGAATAGAAATAGCGAAACGATTCGCCCCTCTCCTTAAAGCAGGGCATAGACTTTTTATCGAGAAGCCGGACATAAGCTCTTTTGAATAAACTCTGACGGTTTCCGTCCTTAATTCCCAACATGGAAAAGAAGTTGTCCCAAAGGTTATCTCCGTCGAAACAGGCGTTCACGTTATAGGCTACAAAAACAAGGAAGGCATCTGGAACCACATCTTCAATGAAATTGAGAAGCTCCTTGTAGCTTTGAGCGCTGCTGGTGTTACCAGAAATAAGTTTTTTAAAGTCAGTGCTCAAATCGTCAAGATCGATCGGCATGTCTGAAAACGCTTGGAAAGTTAAGTATGTTTGGTATTGCACCGAAAGGTCTTCAAAGGCACGGCGCGCCTCTTGCTCATAGGTCGCCAACGCTTTTGAAATGTCCTCATTCACAAAAAAGCTTGTATAGGTCTTCCCACGCCGAGAGCTCGAACGGAGTCTCATGTGCTCCAAAGAGGTGGGTTTATCCTTATGCCTCGCACTCTTTAAGTCGGCGTTTGCCTTGTCGACAATGCGGTGAGGGGTACTCTCCTGCCCAATCTCCCTTACCTTGCCGTACGCATCTGCGACCGGCTCCTTCTTCTCCTCTGTATCCTTGAGCAACCGCTTGGCGAATGCTTCCGGATTCTGTTGGTATTGCCTCTCCAAGTCGTCGAGGACGTTCTCCTCGCGCTCGGTCAATTCGCTGATTATTACCTGAGGAGAAAGCATGAAAGCATCGGGGAGCGTCTTCGCACCCAGATTTATGAGCTTCCTCCGAAAGGTGATATTACCCACCTTCAGCTTGCTAAGGGGTGTAGAATTAAGACGGGCTATGAAATCATCTGCATCAGCCAACTTAAACTCCTCAAAACCCGTCCAAGCGCATATTCCTAACTACATTATAAGAACGAAATTCATAGAAACAACTAGAACCGACTCTGCCATCTGTCTTTCAACCATTAAGAGGGGACGTGGGATCACGTCGTCTTGAAACTAGCCCCAACACTTGCCGCGAGCGAAATATATCCGTGAAGAGCATGTTAAGTTAGGGCAGTTTACTCCGACCACTTTGTCAACCTCGCAAATTCAAACGATTGCCGGGATACGATGGCGTTGTCGAACGAAGGGAGCAATCATAGCCCCGGTACCGGTCAAGGAATCTACATTCGATGACATAGACGAGACGTATGGGCGCAGCTAGGAACCATTCAAGATTTCGTGCGAAGGGCGGCCTATAAAGTCGTCGTCGCCCAAGCCGCCCACAACGACTACGAGGTCGCGCTCGACTACATAGCGCAAGTGCCCTGCGCTCCGAGCGCAACAGAACGTCTACACACTGAATCTGTCTCCACGCTTTCAAGTTTGATGCAGAATCCTGCATTCTACCCTGTTCATAGCGGTGCGATCGAAATCTTCCGTCGCACCATGTACTGGCGCAGCGTGGACTCCTACCGCCTGTTCTATGTCGTCGACAGAGAGCGATCCCCAGTAACGGTCTTCTCGTTTCTGCATAAGAGCCAAGACGCCATGAGAGTTATTCTCATTGACTACCGTTCCTCGCGCGAGCCCTTGTGGCGAAACACTTTACTCCGATCCCTTTGTCTCCAATCTGGGATGACAGAATTCTGCGACCACTTCCGATTTTTTGAGTACGCCAGAGATACCTTATGGGGCGGAACTCTCGACAAACGTGATGAAATACACATAAAACCAGCAGCAGACGCACGGGAACCTGCACTTCGTCGACAGGGGCGGCGGCGCCGGGGCGCGGGGCGTGCCCGGCCCCCAGCACGGCTACTCCGCGCCGACGAGCGCGCGGCAGAACTCGTGCGCGTCGAAGGCCTGCAGGTCCTCCACATGCTCGCCCACGCCGATACGGTAGATGGGGAGCTTGAGGCTCTGCGCGACCGCGAGCGCGATGCCGCCCTTGGCCGTGCCGTCGAGCTTGGTCATGATGATGCCGTCGAGGCCGAGCGCCTCGTTGAACTCCTTGGCCTGGGTAAGGCCGTTCTGGCCCGTCGCCGCGTCGATGACGAGCACGACGAACACGTCCATGGCGCCGGCCCGCATCTGGGCGGCGCGCTTGCGCGTGACGTTGACGACCTTGGCGAGCTCGCGCATGAGCTCGGGGCTCGTGTGGAGGCGCCCCGCCGTGTCGATGAGGACGAGGTCGGCGCCGGTGCGGTCCGCCTCGTCGAGCACGTCGTAGCAGACGCTCGCCGGGTCGGAGCCGCGGTCGCGCTTGACCACGGGCACGCCGGCGCGCTCGCCCCAGACGTCGAGCTGCTCGATGGCCGCGGCGCGGAACGTGTCCGCCGACCCGATGACGACGCGCTTGCCGGCCCCATGCGCGGCGCTCGCGATCTTGCCGACCGTAGTGGTCTTCCCCGCACCGTTGATGCCCACGAAGAGAACGCACGACGGCGTCGTATCAAACGGGTCGCGCGCCACCGGGACGAAGATCTCCGCCAGGCGGTCGGCGAGCGCGCGCCGCAGCTGGTCGGCGGTCTTCAGGTTCTTGCGTGCCGCGAGGTCGCGCAGGTCGTCGCTCACCTTGAGCGCGATCTCGGCACCCATGTCGCCCATGACGAGGGTGTCCTCGAGATCCTCCCAGAAGGACTCGTCGACCTCTCCGCCAAAGTAGAAGATCTCGTTCAGGGCCTCGCGGCTGCGCTCGAGACCCTGCTGGAGTTTCTCAAAAAAGCCCATCTTATGCGTTCACGACCTTTCCCGTCGCGCGGTCGAGCCGCTGGCTCACCACGCGGCTCACCCCGTCTGCCTGCATCGATACGCCGTAGAGGACGTCGGCGTCCTCCATCGTGCGGCGCTGGTGCGACACCACGAGGAGCTGCGTCTTGTGCCGCAGCACGTCGATGGCGTCCAGAAGCTTGGAGAGGTTCGAATCGTCGAGCGCCGCCTCGACCTCGTCCAGCACGTAGAACGGCACCGTGCGCGTCCTGTACACGGCGAAGAGCAGCGCGAGCGCCGTAAGCGACTTCTCGCCGCCGCTCATGAGCATCATCTTGGTGATGCGCTTGCCGCGCGGCTGCGCCACGACCTCGATGCCGGTCTCGGCCGGGTGCTCGGGGTCGGTCATCTCCAGGTGCGCGGCACCTCCCGGGAAGAGCATGCCGAAGATCTCGCGGAAGTTCTCATCGACCCTCTCGAAGGTGGTAAGGAACGCCCGGCGCATCTTGCGGTCGATGGCTGCGGTGATCTTCGTGAGCGCCTTGCGCGCGCTCTCCAAGTCGGCGAGCTGCGCCTCGATGTAGTCGGCGCGCTGCCGCAGCCGCTCGTACTCCTCCATGGCGACCTGGTTCACGGGCCCCAGGTTGTTGATCTTGGCGACAAGGGCCCTCAGCTCGCGCTCGGCGGCGTCTCGGTCGTCGGGCGCGGGCAGCTTCAGCGCCTCCTCGAGCACGGTGGCGCCGTCGGCCGTGATCGCCTTGATGGCGTTCTCGACCTGCACCTCGAGGCGCCCGCGCGCCACCTTTACCTCGTTCAGCTCAGCCTGGGCCCGCTCGACCTCCGCCTTGGCGGCGGCGACCTCCGCCTTCGCGTCCTCGATGGTCTTCTTGAGGGAGGCGGAGTCTGCCTCCTCGAGCGATGCCTGATCGCGCAGGCGCGCCGCCCAGTCGAGAGCGCGCTCGGAGAGCGCGGTGTAGCGATCGTGCAGCGGGTCGACGCGCAGGCGCAGCACCTCCAGCGAGCGCGATGCCTGCTGGGTGGCGCGGATCCTGCGATCAATGCCCTCGAGACGGCGCTCGAGCTCCGGCACGCGCCCGCCGAGGCTGCGCGAGCGCTCCTGCGCCTGGGCGCGCCGGACCTTGGCGTCGGACAGCTTGCCGGCCGCCTCGGCATCGTCGCGCCGGATGCGGTCGAGCTCGTCGGCGACCTCCGCCATCTGCTGGCTGAGGTCGCCCGCCTGCGAACGGGCCTCGTCGCGCTGCCGTGTGAGGACCTCGACGCGCGGGGCGGCCTCGCGAACCTGCTGGGCGGCGCGCTCGCGGCGCTGCTCGATCTGCTGGCGCTCGGCGCGCGCGGTCGCCAGCGACTGCTCCAAGCGTCCGATCTCGGCGATCAGAGACCGGCGCTCCCCCTCGAGCCGCGCGATCTCGCCCTCGGCAGATCGCTCCTGGGCGCGCGCAGCGGCGACGGCCTCCTCAGCCTCCTGAACGAGCTCCGTCGCGTGCGCGAACACGGCGGCGAGCTCGGGCTCGATCCGCTCAAGCTCGCGGATGCGCCGCTTGCGCTCGAGCGAGCCGGCGGCGGCGTCGGTGGGAGAACCCAGGCGCACGACGCCGCCCGCGCTCACGCGGGCGCCCTGCGGCGTGACGTAGACGACCCCCGGCAGCACCGGGGCTGCAAGCGCGTCTTCAAGGGTATCGACGACGTAGAGGCCTCCCAAAAGCGCGCCCACGACGCCGGCGTACCCCTCACGCACCGCGAGGCGGTCCACGAGCCGGTAGCCCGCCGCGGGAACGGCGCCGGGAGCTGCGAGGTCCCGGCGCGCGAGCAGCGCCTCTCCGGAGAGCTCGTCATCACCGAGCACGGCAGCCGCCGCACGGGTGAGGTCTTGGGCGCCGTCCACCACGAGCGCATCGATATCGGAGGCGAGGAGCATCTCGACGAGGCCCTCGAGCTCCGTCGGCACCTCGATGATGTCGCCGAGGCGGGCGTGCGCGTCGGCGGGAACGGCAGAGGTCAGCCGCGCGGCAAGCGGAGAGGCGGCCGTCAGGCGCTCGTCCAGCCGCCGGGCGCTCGAGAGCTCGGAGCGCACCTCGCCAAGATGCGTGCGCGCCTCAGCCTCGCGGGCGCGGCGGTCCTTGAGGGCGGCCTCAGCCGTGCGGATGGACTCTTTGGCGTCCCCCGCCTGCGCCTTGGCCTCGGCCAGGAGGGCGTCGAGCTCCTCTGCCCGCTCCCGGCGGTGCTCGAGCGAGGCGGCAACCTCCTCGGCCCCCTCCTCGATCTGGGAGAGGCGCGAGGCGTACATCTCGTCCTCGAGCTCGGCGTTGGAGAGGGATTCCGTCAGCTTGGCGAGCTCCAGCGCGGCGTTATCGGCCGTGCGCTGGCATTCGCGCTGCTCGCGGCTGAGCGTCGAGAGCTCGTCATCGAGCTCGACGCGGCGCGCGTGCAGTTCGCTGGCGGCGGGCTCGAGTCGCGCGACGTCGTCCTGGGCCACCGCGAGCTCGGCATGCACCTCGTCGAGCTGGCGGCGGGCGTCCTCGAGCTCGCCGGCGACGCGCGTGCGCTGGTGCTCGGAGCTCGAGAGCGTACCGCGCATCTCGGAGAGGCGCGCCACCATGTTGTGGCCCTTCTCCTCGAGCAGGCGCATATCGGAGCCGATCCGGCCCACGACGTCCTGCATGTGTCGGCGCTGCTCGCCGAGGTCCCCTACAAAGAGGCCCTTCTCCTCGAGCATGACCTGGAGCTTCTCGAGCTCGCGCTCCTTCTCGCCCATACGGTACCGGGCGAGCTCCAGCGCGGCGGCGCCCTCCTTGCCCCGCGTCTCGACGTCCGACCACTGCTCCTGCAGGCGGCGGAGCTCGTCAACGGCCAGGATCTGCGTGAGCTCGGTGGCGCGGGCGGAGAGCTCCTTGTACGTGCGGGCGCGGTCGACCTGACGCTCGAGCGGGCGGAGCTGGCGGGTGATCTCGCGCGAGATGTCGCGCGCACGCGTCAGGTGCTCGTCCATCGAGGCGATCTTCTTGGCGGCGCGCTCCTTGCGGCGCTTGTGCTTGGAGATCCCCGCAGCCTCCTCGATGAGGGTGCGGCGCTCCTCGGGCCGGCTCTGCAGGATGGCGTCGAGCTTGCCCTGGCTGATGATGGAGTGCGTGTCCTTGCCGAGGCCGGAGTCATGCAGGATGTCCTGGATGTCCATGAGGCGGCAGGGGCTCTGGTTGATGAGGTACTCGCTCTCGCCCGAGCGGTACATGCGCCGGGTGATCGCCACCTCGTCGAAGTCGACGGGCAGCACGTGGTCGGCGTTGTCGAGCACGAGCGTGACCTCGGCGACGCCCACCGGCTGGCGCGCCGAGGAGCCGGAGAAGATGACGTCCTCCATGGCCTGGCCGCGGAGCTGCTTGGCGCTCTGCTCGCCGAGGACCCAGAGGATGGCATCCGAGATATTCGATTTGCCCGAGCCGTTGGGCCCCACGATAACGGTGAGGCCGGGCTCGAAGGTCATATGGGCGCGGTCGGCAAACGACTTGAACCCCTTGAGGGTGAGGGACTTCAGGTACACCGGGGCCCCTAACCCGCAGCGGGGCGCGGAATCGCCCCGTCCTTGGTGTACCCCAACCGCTCGAGGGCATCGCGCGCCGCCTCGGCCTCTGCCTCCTTCTTGGAGGAGCCGACGCCGCGCCCCTGGCGCGCCCCGTCGATGAGGACGACGGCGGTGAACGTCGGCGCATGCGCCGGGCCCTCGGTTCCCACCAGCTTGTAGGCGGGCGAGGGAAGGCCGTCGCTCTGGACGCATTCCTGCAAAAACGACTTGGGGTTCTCGGGCCTCTCGGCGCGGTCTGCCGCCAGATGCGGCTGCAGCGTGCGGAGGATGAACGCCTCGGCAACATCCCAGCCGCCATCGAGGAACAGCGCCCCGACGAGCGACTCGTACACGTTCTCGAGCGCGGAGTGAAGGCCGCGCGCGCCCGTACCGGACTCAGAGGCGCCGAAGAAGATGCACGGCGCGATACCGAGCTCCTCCCCCACCTCGGACAGCGTGGAGCCGGCGACAAGCGACACCTTGAGCCGCGTGAGCCGCCCCTCGTCGAGATGGGGATATGCCTCGAAGAGGGCGCGGGCTACGATGGCGCCCAAGATGGAGTCGCCGAGGAACTCGAGCCGCTCGTACGAGGAGCCGACCGGCTCCCCCTCGACGGCCGAGGGATGGGTGAGGGCGCGGCGCAGCAGCGTCTTGTCGGTGAACTCGTAGCCGCAGATGCGCTCGGCGCGGGCGAGCTTTTCAGAAATCGGCAAGTCCTTATGCCTCCTGAGCTGCCTCGATGGCATCGAGGGCGTCGCCCACCGAGCTGATGGCGAGCAGGCGGTCCTCGGGAATCTCGATGTCGAACTCATCCTCGAAGGCCGTCACGAGCTGCAGGCGATCGAGCGAATCGGCATCGAGGTCATCGAACGTGGTGGCCTCGGTGATGTCGTCTTGATTGATACCGAGGACATCGGCTGCGACCTCGGCGACCTTCTCGAGCATCTCAGTGCGCTCCATGGTTGCTCTCCTTCCCGGATGCCGGCAAGCGGCCCGTTAGATACTGTGTCCGATTCTACCCTGATGCGCCCCCGCGCTCAACGACGGGACACGGTCTAAACCGTCGGGCGCGGGCGGCGCCTAGGGACGCCCCGTACACGGGGCCCCGCCGTGCGCGGCGTCCTTACGCGACGATACCGTCGACCGAGGATGCCACGGCATCGACCAGACCGGCGCGCACCGCACGAGCGGTGGCGAGCGTGCCGTTCTTGACGGCCTCCACCGACGTCGCGCCGTGCCCGATGAGGACCACGCCCTTGAGGCCGAGAAGAATCGCACCGCCGCGGGCATCGCCCGACAGCTTGTCCTTGATCGCATAGAGCGCGTCTTTCACCAGAAGCGCCGCGATCTTGCCCTTGAGCGAACCCATGAGCGCGCCCTTGAGCTCGCCGAGGAGGTACTTTGCCGCACCCTCGGTCGCCTTGAGCGCGATGTTTCCCGCAAAGCCGTCGGAGACGATAACGTCCAGCCGGCCAGAGAGCAGATCGGTCCCCTCGCAGTTGCCCGCAAAGCCAGGGACGCGCTCGGCCATAAGCGGGAAGCACGCCTGCGTGAAGCGCGACCCCTTGTGCTCCTCGGTCCCGTTGGAAAGCAGGCCCACGCTCGGATGCTCGATGCCGCAGACCACGCGCGCGTAGGCAGAGGCCATCTGGGCGAAGCGGACGATGTCATCGGGTTCCACATCGGGGTTCGCACCCATGTCCGCAAAGACGGTGAGACCGTCCTTGGCGTTGGGGACGGCGGTGGTGATGCAGGGGCGCACCGGTCGGCGCTCGCCATCCTGCTTGTAGCGAAACGGCGTCACGTACGCCGTCGCTGCCGCCGTGACGGCACCGGTGGAGCCTGCGGAGAAGAACCCCTGGGCGTTCCCCTTCTTGATGGCGCGGCACGCGAGGACGATGCTCGACTTTCGCTTGGTCATGACCCCCTTGATGGGGTCGTCCTCCATCGTGATGACCTCGGGCGCGACGAGCGCCTCGGCGCGGTCGTGCTCGCGGCAGAACGGCTCCACGATATCGGCGGGACCGGCGACGAGCACCTCGAGCGCCCCATCGGCCGCGAGCGCCGCGGCGATGCCCTGAAGGACGACGGACGGCTCCTCGTCGCCGCCCATAGCGTCCACGCAAACCCGTACGGTTTCCATAGTTCCCCCTCTTGATAGCAGAATGGCCGACTCACCGAGCCGGCCATGATCGATCAAACACACTCACGCATCGAGCCTTACCCGGAAGGGTTACTCCGTGACGATGACCTCGCGGTCCTTATAGTAGCCGCAGTTGGGGCACACGTGGTGCGGCAGCTTGACGGCATGGCAGCGCGGGCAGACCGAGCGCGAGGGAGCGCTGATCTTCATATTGGCAGAGCGACGGGAGTGAGTGGCACCGCGACCCTTTTTTTGCTTAGGTACTGGCATGATGACCTTCCTTACATGGTTATGCTAACAGGCACGAATACGCGCAAGTAGCGATATTAGCACAGATGAGCTGCCCTGATAAGGGGCTTTTTCTCACCACACGAGCTGCAAAACTGCCGCCGCGGGACCGCAGGCGCCCTACTCGTCGAAGGTGAGGTTCTTGAGCGCGGCAAAGGGGTTGTCGTCGCTCATGACGCGCTCCTCCTCGGCGCGCACGGCGCAATCGCAGGTCTCGCGGTTGAGATTGGCGCCGCAATGGGGGCAGAGCCCCTTGCAGTCGGGCTGGCAGAGCACGACGAAGGGCGTGTCCATCACCACGGCGTCCGACAGGGGCTCGGCAAGGTCGACGACGCGGTCCTCGGGCAGGACCTCGAAGTCGTCGTCTTCGCCCGGCTCCTCCGGCTCGCGAAAGAGGTAGTACTCCTGGATCTCGCTCGCGATGGTGAAATGCGCCGGGTCGAGGCAGCGGTCGCACGTACCGGTCACCTCGGCGCGGACCATCCCCGAGAGCAGGACGCCGTCGCCCGTATGGGTGAAGACGACGTCGTAGGAAAGACCGTCATCGAGCGCGAACTCCTTCTCGCCCACCTCGTAGGTGGAGACGGGGACCGTCCCTGCAACCTGCCAGCTGTCGCCGGGGTTCTCCAGATGGTCGGCGAGCTCGATGCGCACCGGATCCGTGAACGCCATGATCAGTACCCGTTCGTGAGACCGGGGGCGCTCGCGCTCTCGGTCAGCTGCTGACGGCAGCGCGCGACGGTGCCGGTAAGGCTCTTGAGGTTCTCCTCAAGGTGCGTGAACACCTGCTCCGCGTAATCCTCCGCCGCATAGCGCGTATCGCGCTCGTACTGGTCGGCGCGGGCGCGGATGTCCTCGGCCTGCTGCTGGGCCAGGCGCACGATCTCCTGCTCGCCGGCGATGGTGAGCGCCTGCTGCTGCGCGTCGGCCACGATGGAGTCAGCCTGAGCGGTCGCCGAGGAGAGCAGCTCGTCGCGCTCGCGCAGGATGCGCCGAGACTTCTGCCACTCCTCCGGATAGCTCATGCGGATCTCGTCCAAGATGTTGAAGAACACCTCGGTCTCGATAACCTTGAACTGCGCGTTCTTGCCAAACGGGGGCTTAGCGTCCTCGATGATGCCCTCGAGCTCGTCGACAAGGCTCTCGATGCGCTCGCCAGGAAGGGGTTCGCCCGGCATCCCGTCTCCTTTCATTGGGTACGTATCAAGCTCTGATACTACCACATATGGTCGAGGTGGCTATTTAAAGCGCTCTTTGAGCGCCTGAGCGACACAAGCCGGCACGAAGAGCTCCACGTCGCCGCCGCACGAGGCGATCTGGCGCACCGCCGAGGATGAGAGGTAGCCGAACTCGGGGCTGCTCATGACGAAGATGCTCTCGAGCGACGCGTCGAGCCGATAGTTGAGGTCGGCCTGCTGCAGCTCGTACTCGAAGTCCGTCATAGCCCTGAGCCCCTTGACCACCGCGCCGGCGCCCACCTCGCGCGCGAAGTCGACGAGGAGCCCCGTGAACGGCAGGACCTCCACCCCGTCGAGCCCCTCGAGCGCCTCGCGCGCGAGGGCGACGCGCTCATCGAGCGAGAAGGTGGTGCCGACGCCGTTCTTGCCGAGCGACGCCGCGACCGCAACCGTCACCCGGGGGCAGAGCCGCCGCGCGCGGCGCACGACATCGAGGTGCCCGTACGTAATGGGATCGAACGTGCCCGGCACGAGCACATGCGTGATGCTGGAATCCATACCCTCACTCCTCACCGGCGACCGGCGCCGTCCCCTGACCGTTGTCCCCGCCCCCGAATCTCAGCAGGTCCACCCCGCAGATGCCATAGCGCTTCTCTCGCAGGACCTCGAAGCCCTCCGGCCGGGCGCCGCAATCGCGCGCCGCGTGCTCGTGCACGGCGAGCGCCCCGGGCGCGAGGGCGCCCCGCTCCCGCAGATGCCCCAGGAGCTCCTCGACGGGAGCGGCGCCCATCGCGTAGGGCGGGTCGAGGAGCACCAGATCGAAGGGGCCGCCGAAAACGCGGCCGCGCGAAGCCTGGGCGAGCACGTCGCCGCACACGACGCGCGCCTCCGACGGGGTGGCGCCCATCTGCGCGAGGTTCTTGCGGATGAGCTGAGCGGCGCCCCGGTCGGCGTCGTAGATGAGGGCGAAGGCGGCGCCGCGCGAGAGCATCTCGATCGCCAGCGCGCCCGAGCCGCCGAAGGCATCGAGCACGCGCGCGCCGGCGATGCCCTCGGGCAGGGCCGCATCGATCATGGAGGCCATCGCCTCGCGCACGCGATCGGTGGTGGGACGCGTCACGTCCGACCCCGCGGGCTCGAGGAGCCTCCTGCCCCGCCATCTGCCACCAACGACCCTCATCCGCCGCTCACCTCTCTCAACACGTCTCCGTAACGCGCCACGACCTCGGCGCGCAGCGCCGCGTCCTTTGGATCTTCGAGCGCCGGCGATCGCGCGAGCAGGTCCTCGGCGTCGCCGTGCGCCGCCTCGATGAGCTCGACGTCGGCCTCGAGGTCCACAAACCTGAGCGTAACCCCGCCGCTCTGCCTGAAGCCGAGGATCTCGCCCTCGTGGCGAAGCCGGAGGTCGAGCTCGGCCAGCGCAAAGCCGTCCTCGGTCCTCTCGAGGGCGCGCAGGCGCTCCTCGGCACGCGAGCGGGAGCCCGCGGCCCCCTGCATGATAACAAAGCACCGGCCCGGGAGCTTCCCGCGTCCCACGCGGCCGCGCAGCTGATGGAGGGTGGCGAGGCCGAAGCGCTCGCCGTTCTCGATCACCATGACGGTGGCCTCCGGCACGTCGACGCCCACCTCGATCACCGTCGTCGAGACGAGGATCTGCACCGCACCCGTGCGGAACGCCGCGAGCGCGGCATCCTTCTCGGCGGCGGGCATGGGCCCGGTGAGCGAGGCCACCTGCGCCTCGGGAAAGACGCGGGCGATCTCTGCCGCCTCGGTCGCCACATCGTGGAGCGGCGCGCGGGAGCCCTCCCCCTCCCCTGAGCCCCAGCCCGTCGCATCGTCGAGGGTGTCGCCCTTGTCGGAACGGTCGACCAGGGGGCAGACGACGTAAGCGCGCTCGCCCGCCCGGAGCGCCTCCCGGATCGCGGTGTAGGCGATGTCGCGGTTCGCGTCCGTGAGCACCTTGGTGGAGACGCCGGCCCCGGGCACGGGGCGGCGGCGGATGATGCTCGCGTCAAGATCGCCGTAGACGGAGAGGGCGAGGGTGCGCGGGATGGGGGTCGCCGTCATGACGAGAAGATCGGCCCCCGGCCCCTTGGTGCGGAGCGCCCCGCGCTGCCCCACGCCAAAGCGGTGCTGCTCGTCGATCACGACGAGTGTGAGGCGCCGGAACGCGACGTCGTCGGAGAGGAGCGCCTGGGTACCGAAGGCAACGCTCACCGTCCCCTCGCGGAGCCCCCTGGTTCCGGCGGCGCGCTCGGGGGCGGGGGTGGAGCCGGTTATGAGCGTCCACGAGATGCCGGCCGCGTCGAGAAGCGGCCCGCATTTCTGCGCGTACTGCTGTGCGAGCACGCCTGTGGGGGCCATGACGGCCGTCTGCGTCCCCGTGTCGGCGGCAGCGGCCAGGGCGACGCAGGCGACGGCGGTCTTGCCGGTGCCGACGTCGCCGAGCAAGAGCCGGTTCATGACGCGGGAGCCGTCGGCCATATCGGCGAGTATCTCCTCGCAGGCCCGCTCCTGCTCGTCCGAGAGCGCAAACGGCAGCGCCGCGCGCAGGCGGGCGACGTGCGAAGCGGGGGTGTGCGCGACGGGGGTCACGCCGAGAAGCCCGTCGCGGTTGCGGAGTCTGAGCGCGAGCTGCAGGAACAGAAGCTCGTCGTAGGCGAGCCGCGAGCGCGCCGCCCCGCGCTCGGCGGCGTCGTTGGGAAAGTGGATGGCGCGAAGGGCCCGTCCCTCGCTCATGAGTCCCCGGCGCGCCCTGAGCCCGGCGGGCACGGGGTCGCAGGTCACCAGCGTCCTCTCAAGGGCACCGGCGACGATGCGCCGCATCCACGCGACGGAGATCCCCTCGCCCACGGGGTGCACCGGAACCATCGACCCCGCGAGCGCGTCTCCGTCGAGCTTCTCGAAGTGCGGTGCGGTCATGCGTTTGAACCCGTAGGAGAACTCGACCTTGCCGATGAGCGCGAGCCGGTCTCCGGGGGCGAGCTGCTGCGCGAGCCACGGCTGCTTGAAGAATGCCGCCTCGAGCACACCCGTCTCGTCGACGAGCGAGACCTCCACAACCGTGAGCCGCGGGCGCGGCCGCTTGAGCGTTACGCGGTCTACCACGGCGACGATGGTCGCCACCTCGCCGAGCGGCGCAGCCTCGATGGTCAGGGCATGCGTGAAGTCGAGATAGCGGCGCGGCACATGCAGGAGGAGGTCCCCCACCCGCTCGATGCCGAGCCGACGGAGGGCCTCCTCACGGGTACCGGAAACATATTTGAGCCGGCTGACGTCATCAGCGAGCAGATGCGTCGCGGCGAGTCTCAGCGACGTGGAAGCGATTCCTGCGGCCACACCCCTGACGCTACCTTACTCGATCGAGAAGATAACGGGATACAGCGGCTGCTCGCCACGGTGCGCGTCGATCTCGAGGTCGGGCTGCGCCTCCTCGATGGCGGCAAGCAGCTCCTCGAAGGCGGCGTCGTCCATATCGGAGCCGGCGAGGATGGTGAGCGAGTCGCCCTCCTCATCCTCCTGCATGCGGTTGATGCAGTCGAGCGTGACCTGCTTGACGTCGGAGCCGACGATATCGATCGAGTCGTTGATGATACCCATGACGTCACCGGCGTGGATGGGGGTGCCGTCGGATGCGGCGGAGTCGCGCACCGCCGTGGTGATCTCGCCGTCGCGGACCTCGGCGGCGGCCTCGGTCATCGCGTCGAGGGCGTCCTCGAACGAGGAGTCCGGCAGCACGGCGAAGAGCGCGGAGAACGCCTGGGGGACCGTCTTGGTGGGCACGACGGCGACGCGCTTGTCCTCGGCTGCGCTCGCGGCGGCCTCGGCCGCCATGCGGATGTTGCCGTTGTTGGGAAGGATGATGACGGCCTCGGCGTTAACCTTGTTGACCGCTTCGAGCAAATCGGCCGTCGAGGGGTTCATCGTCTGGCCGCCCGAGACGACGACGTCGACACCGAGAGAGCTCAGGATCTCCGCCTCGCCGGAACCGGCGGCGACGGCGACGTAGCCCAAGGGCTTCGCCGGCTCGGCGGCAGCCTCCTGATCGGCGTGGATCTTGGCGGTGCGGTCGTGCGCCTCCATCTCCATGTTATGGATGAAGACCTCGTAGATCTGGCCGAGCTTGAGCATGTGCTCGAGTACGAGGTTCGGCGTGTTGGAGTGCACGTGGATCTTGTAGTCGGGATACGCGCCGACAAGCAGCTCGCAGTCACCCATGGAGGCGAGGAACGCCAGGCACTCGTCCTCGTCAAACGGGGCGTCGGCCTTGAAGAGGAACTCGTTGCAGTACCGGTACTCCGAACCCTCCCAGTCGTCGTTCGCCTCGATCTTCACGCGGTCGAGCGCGCCCTCGCGGGCGGTCTCGGCACCGGCGTCGAACGTGGTGGAGAAGTCATCGTTTGCATGCCCCTCGCGCCCGAGCGCGGCGTTGACGAACGCCTCGAGGAAGATGGCGAAGCCGAAGGCACCGGAGTCGACGACGCCGTTCTCCTTCAGCACGGGGAGCAGGTCCGGCGTGCGGGCGACCGACTGGTAGGCCTCGACCACGACGGCGTCGAGCGTGTCCTCCACCGAGTCGCGCGCCTTCTCGCACGCATCGGCGCGCGTGGAGATGTCGCGGAGCACCGTCAGGATGGTGCCTTCGACGGGCTTGCGCACCGCCTTGAAGGCGACCTTGACGGCGCGGCGGAGCGCGGCGGCAACATCGGAGGCGCTCGCCGGGTCGGTGGCGCCCACGAGGCCCTCGGCCACGCCGCGCAGGATCTGCGAGGTGATGACGCCGGAGTTGCCGCGGGCACCCATGAGCGACCCGTGGGTTATGGCGCCGGCGATGGCCTCCATATCGGCGTCGGCGGGAAGCGAGGAGAGCTCCTTCACCACCGAGGCGAGCGTAAGCGACATGTTGGTGCCCGTGTCGCCATCCGGCACGGGAAAGACATTGAGCTTGTTGATTTCCTCTGCGCTGTCAGACACGGCCTTGGCCGCAATCGGGAAGCAGGTGCGAACGGTTTTGGCGATCATGGGCGGTTTCTCCGTAGTTCTAACCCGAGCGTTAGCTCAGCCGGTTCTTGAGGGCCTCGATATGGATGCCCACCGTAAGCTGGGCGGGATCGATCTGGGCAATCTCCTGCAGGGTGAAGGCGACGGCACTGGTGAGGTTCTCGCACACCGACTTCATGTTGACGCCGTTCTCGAGCACCACGTGCAGATCGACGCGCAGGCCCTGCTCGTCGCTCTTGACGAGCACGCCCTTGCGCATGCGCTCGTTGGCGCTCAGGCGCACGGCGTCGGCACCCTGGAGCTGCTCGTCCATGCCCACGACACCGTAGCAGGAAAGCGCGGCGTAACCCGCGATATCGGCAATGACGTCATTGGAGACGCTGAGTGTGCCGGTGATGATATCTGACACGAGATCTCCTAACTGATGCTGAGGCATCGATACGTGGGATTGACCTACCGTATCTTACTACGACGCAGTGCACCAGCGCAAAAAATGCAGGGATAAAATGAGGGGCCGCCCGCACGCGCGGACGGCCCCAAAACCGTGCAGACTCCCTCGGCCCCTACTCCTCGGGCTCCTCGGCAAACTGGCTGTTGTAGAGCTCGGCGTAGAACCCGCCCTGCGACAGCAGCTCCTCGTGGCGACCGGACTCCACGATATCGCCGTCGCGCAGCACCAAGATCTTGTCGGCGTTGCGGATGGTGGAGAGCCGGTGGGCGATCACGAAGCTCGTGCGGCCCTGCATGAGGGCGTCCATGGCGCGCTGGATGCGCTCCTCGGTGCGCGTGTCCACGTTGGAGGTCGCCTCGTCCAAGATGAGGATGGGGCGGTCGGCGATGAAGGCGCGCGCGATGGTGAGGAGCTGCTTTTGCCCCTGGCTCACGTTGGACGCGTCCTCGTTCAGGCAGAAGTCGTAGCCTCCCGGGAGCGTGCGGATGAAATGGTCCGCAAGCGCCGCCCGCGCCGCGGCCTCGACCTCGGCGTCCGTCGCCTCGGCGCGCCCGTAGCGGATGTTCTCCCTGATGGTGCCCTCGAAGAGCCACGTGTCCTGCAGCACCATGCCGAAGTTGGCGCGCAGCGCATCGCGGTCGAGCGCGCGGATGTCGACGCCGTCGACGGTGATGGAGCCCGCATTGACGTCGTAGAACCGCATGAGGAGCTTCATGAGCGTGGTCTTGCCCGCGCCGGTGGGACCCACGATCGCCACGGTCTGGCCCGGCTCCACCTCGCAGGTGAAGTCGTGGATGATGGTCTTCTCGGGCACGTAGCCGAAGCGCACGTGCTCAAACGAGACCGCGCCCCGGCAGCGCGCGAGCTCGCGCGGCTCCGCCACCGGCTCCTCCTCGGGGCCGTTCAGGAACTCGAACACGCGCTCGGCGGCCGCAGAGAGCATCTGGATCATGTTGGACACCTGCGTGAGCTGCGTGATGGGCTGGGTGAAGTTGCGCACGTACTGCATGAACGCCTGGATGTCGCCCACGGTGATCTGCCCGGCGACCGCGAGGAACGCGCCGACCGAGACCACGGCGACGTAGGCGAGGTTCGCCACGAAGTTCATGATGGGCTGCATGAGGCCGGAGAGGAACTGGCTCTTCCACCCCGCATGGTAGAGGCGGTCGTTCTCGATATCGAAGTCGGCGACCGCGCGCTCCTCGCGGTTGAAGACCTGGATGACGCTCTGCCCCGAGAAGCTCTCCTCCACGATGCCGTCGACGAGGCCGAGCAGCGCCTGCTGCTGGCGGAAGTAGCGCTGGGACGAGCGCACGACGATGACGACGAGGACGAGCGAGACCGGGATGGTGAGGAACGTGATGCCCGCGAGCTGGAGCGATACCGAGACCATCATGACCGTCACGCCGATGAGCTGCGTGAGCGATGTCACGACCTGCGTGACGCACTGGTTGAGCGACTGCCCGACGGTGTCGACGTCGTTGGTGATGCGCGACAGCACGTCGCCGACGCTGTTGGTCTCGAAGTACCCGAGCGGCATGCGGTCGATCTTCTCGACGATCTCACGGCGCATGCGGTAGCACACGCGCTGGGTGAGCCCCGTCATGAGGAAGCCCTGCAGAAGGTTGAAGAAGGCGGACGTGACGTACAGGCACATGAGCCCCGCGAGGATGTAGGCGATGCCCTCGAAGTCGATGGACCCCGCGCCGGCGAGCTTGGCGGTGAAGCCCTCGAAGAGCTTGGTGGTCGCCATGCCGAGAACGCGCGGCCCCACCACGTTAAAGACGACCGAGGCGATGGCGCATCCCAAGGACACGAGGAGCGCCAGACGCTCATGGGCGATATAGGCGATGAGACGGCGGATGGTGCCGGAGAAATCCTGGGCGCGCTCGGAAGCGGGCCCCCTGCGCGGGCCGGGCATCAGCGCTCACCTCCCTTCTGGTCGAGGACGGGCGTGGCGGGGGTATCGGCATGACCGTCATCGTCGAGCCCGAGCTCGGCTGCGGAGAGCTGCGAGCGGGCGATCTCGAGGTAGGCGGGGCAGGTGCGCAAGAGCTCCTCGTGGGTGCCCTTGCCCACCATCCGGCCGTCGTCGAGCACGACGATCTCGTCGGCGTGCATGATGGTGGCGATGCGCTGGGCGACGATGATGACGGCGGCGTCGCGGCAGCTGCGCCCGAGCTCGGCGCGCAGCGTGGCGTCCGTCTTGTAATCGAGAGCGGAGAACGAGTCGTCGAACACGAGCACCTTGGGATCGATGGCGAGGGCGCGCGCGATCTGGAGCCGCTGGTTCTGCCCGCCGGAAACGTTGGAGCCGCCCTGAGCGATGGCGCTCCGGTAGCCGTCGGGCTTCGCCTCGATGAAGTCGGTCGCCTGGGCGATGCGCGCGGCGCGCTCCATGCGCTCGTCGTCCATCCGGTCGTTGCCGTACTTGATGTTGCTCTCGATCGTGCCGGAGAACAGGAAGCGTCGCTGCGGCACATAGCCGACCTGCGCGCGCAGCTCGGTGAGCGGGATGTTGCACACGTCCACGCCGTCAAGCGTGACCCTGCCCGACGCGACGTCGTACAGGCGCGGTATGAGCTGGACGAGCGTCGACTTGCCCGAGCCCGTGGATCCGATGATGCCGAGCGTCTGGCCGGGCGCCACGGAGAAGTCGATATGCTCGAGCGTGGGCATGTCGGCATCGGGGTACGCGAACGTCACGTCGGAGAAAGCGATCTCGCCGCGCCAGCCGGCGCCGTCCGCGCGCGTCACCGCGTGCTCGGGCGCGGGCTCGGCGATGGAGGTCGTGGTATCGAGAACCTCGAGCACGCGCTCGGCGGCCACCCCGGCGCGCGGGAGCATGACCGAGATCATGGTGAGGATCATGAAGCTCATGATCACCTGCATCACGTAGTTGATGTAGGCCATGAGCGTACCGACCTCGATCGTGCCCGCGTCGACGCCGAGTCCACCGAACCATACGATGGCGACCGTGGTCGCGTTCATCACGATCATCATGACGGGCCCGAGAAACGCCATGGCGCGGTTGGTGAAGATATAGGTCCCCGTGAGCTCGCGGTTCGCCTCGTCGTAGCGGGCGCGCTCATGCTCCTGGCGGCCGAAGGCGCGGATCGGCATGATGCCCGTCAAGATCTCGCGCGCGATGAGGTTGTTGCGGTCCACCAGCCCCTGCATGCGGCGGAACTTGGGCATGGTGAGCCCCATGAGGATGCCGATGGCGATGGCGATGATGCAAATGGCGACGACGAGGATCCATTCCATGCCCGTAGGCGTGGAGAGCACGCGCACGACCGCCCCGACCCCCATGCAGGGGGCGAAGAGCACGATGCGCAGGCACATGACGGTGATCATCTGGATCTGTTGGATGTCGTTGGTCGCACGGGTGATGAGCGATGCGCTGGAAAACTTCTCCATCTCGGCCGGCGAATAGCTGAGAACGCGCTCGTAGAGCGCATGGCGAACCTCGCGCCCGATGGCAGCCGAGGTCTTGCTCGCGTTGTAGGCCGCCAAGATGGAGCACGCGACCGAGAGCAGCGTGAGCACGAGCATGTGCGCACCCTGACCCAGGATATAGTCGGTTTGGATGCGGGCGAGCTCCGAGGCGGTGGCGCCGACGGGCGCCTCGCCCACGATGCCGCCGCGCGCGATGCCGATGTCGACGATGTTGCTCATCACGCCGGGCACGGCGAGCTCAAGGTTTGCCTGGATGCAGAGGAGCACAAGGGCGATCACGAAGTTGATCTTGTGATGCCTGAGAAAGCTGAATATCTTCACGGGCTTTCCCTTCGGCTGGACGCAGGTGGACGGGACATATGCCGCGGGCATGCTGCCGGCGCACGCAAGCGACAATAAAAACGCGCCCGACGCGCAGGGGCGCCGAGCGTTGGGGTTATTCTCCCCCGGGCGGCGCCCTGCTAGGCATCCGCCTGGCTCACACGCGGCTTTCTCCATACATTCCCAACACCATGAGGTACCGAACATTTTACCGTCGAGCACCTCGGCGCGCGTTCGCCTCCCCTTGAGGGAATCAATATGAGATAGAGCTTGCAAAGCCACCGCTGACCTGCGATACTGTCTTGCGCGCAAACCAGAAGCCGGCCATCGACGGCCGTAGCGGAACCCTTACCCGCTCCGGCACGCTGCTTCCGCTGATGGTGATATGAAGATTGCACGTAGAGGGCTGGTTTTGTGCTATAGTTCCCATTTGTTTGTTCACGCGGCATCGCCGAATGCTGCCCAAGGAGGGTTCAACATGTCCAAAGTTTGCGAGATCTGCGGTAAGCACCCCGTTGCTGGTCGCTCTATCAGCCACTCCCACCGCGTCACCAACCGCACGTTCCGTCCCAACATCCAGCGTGTCTACGTCGTCGTCAACGGCCATCGCCGTAAGATGAACGTCTGCACCACCTGCCTCAAGTCCGGCAAGGTTGCGCGCTCCTAGGGAACCCTCCCTCACGGCTTTCACGCAATGCTTGAGTTTCGGCGCCCCCGCCTTTGGCGAGGGCGCTTTTTTTCGACGCTAAAAAGCGGTACGTCAGGCAACTCTTCCCGTTCGACCACCGACGGAACTTACCGCGACATACATCGCTGGGCACATCGCCGGACGCACGGCCGTGTACATTGCAAGGCTTTTTGCCGGACCCCTCCGTACGTTTTCTGGCGCAATGAACCCGGAAATGCGCTGCGGGGGCCAAAACGAGAGAGCGGGTACATTGCGAGGGAAAATGTACGGCTCTCTACCTGCTGTTTTGAAGACCGTACATTCAGGGGTTCATTGCCGGGTTCATTGCCACAAGAAATGTCCGGTGATCCGGGCAAAAAGCCTTACAATGCACCCGACGATAGGTTCGACGTGTAAGGCGGGCGCCCATCGACCCCGCGATTGGAGACGTCATGCAGCCCCTAACATCCTTCGGCAGGACGCTCGTCATCGCCAACCCCGCGGCACGCGCGGGCACCGCCCGGCAGGTCGCCGAGCGCCTCGAGCGGTTCCTCACGCTCTACCTGCACGATGCGAGCTCCTTCATCACCCGCTACACCGATCGTCCGGGCCACGCCACCGAGCTCGCGGCAGACGCGGCCCAGTTCGACACGGTGCTCGCGCTCGGCGGCGACGGCGTCATCCACGAGGTGGCCTGCGGCCTCATGCGCCTCCACGACGACGTGCGCCCCGTGCTCGGCGTCATCCCCGTCGGGTCCGGCAACGATTTCGCCCGCACCCTCGGCATGCACGAGGTAAGCTGCGACGCCGACCTCGTCCAGCTCCTCGAGACGCAGCCCGCGCACCTCGATATCGGTCGCGTGCGCACGAGCTCCTCCCCCACTGCGGACGCGGCCCTCGACGAGGTGACCTACGCGCTGGAGACGTTCTCATTCGGCCTTGACGCCGCCATCGCGCTCGATACGACCGAGCTTCGCCGCACCACCGGCCTCACGGGGATGCCGCTCTACACCGTAAGCGGCCTCAACGTCTTCGGCAGGCGCTACCGCACCTACCCCGCCAGGATTCGCCTCGACGACGGCCCCTGGCTCGATCTCGCAACCCTGCTGTGCGCCGTGCAGCTGGGCCCCACCTACGGCTCGGGCTACCTCATCACCCCCGATGCCGACCCCACCGACGGGATGCTCGACATCTGCTACGCCACCGGGCCCATCGCGCGCGTGCAGGCGCTGCCCGTGTTCCTCTCGGCGAGAAACGGCAACCACGTCGGCAACCCCCACGTGCACCTCGCCCGCGCGCGCCGCGCCGAGATCGTCCTGCCCGAAGACGGCTATCCCGCTCAGGTCGACGGGGAGAAGCTCGCGTTCCGGCGCGCCGTCATCGAGGTCGCGCCCGCCGCGCTGACCGTGCTCAAACCGCCCACAAAACCCGCGTAGATAAGAGCCCCCATGCCCAAGAAGAGCCTCGCACAGGAGTTCATCGAGTTCATCAACCGCGGCAACGTCGTCGACCTCGCCGTCGGCGTCATCATCGGCGGTGCGTTCACCGGCGTCGTGAACGCCCTCGTGTCGAACATCATCCAGCCGCTCATCGCCGCCGTAGGCGGCAACGCCGAGGTGAAGGGGCTGTCGGTCATCGTCGGTGGCCAGACCATCGACTTCGGCGGCTTCATCTCCGCCGTCATCAGCTTCCTCATCACCGCGCTCGCCGTGTTCGCCATCGTGAAGGGTGTAAATACCCTGAACGACCTCAAGGACCTTGCCGCACGCAAGGCGGGGCTCGCCAAGCAGGCCGCCGAAGGAAACACGCCCGAGCCGCGCACCTGCCCCTATTGCAGGCAAGAGATCTCAGACGACGCCACCCGCTGCCCGCACTGCACGGCCAAGCTCGCAGGGTACGAGAACCCGCTCGACTAGGCTTGTCCTGCCGCTATGCGGCGCCCCCGGACCACCCGACCGAGCGGATGATCCGGGGGCGCTTGCGCACGGGAGGCCGCGCGCTTCAGAGATACGCCGTCTTTCAGCACCTAGACCGTCTCGAGCGCCTGGGCGACGTCGGCGATGAGGTCCTCGGTGTCCTCGAGGCCGCACGAGAGGCGCACCATATCCGGCGCGATGCCCGCGGCGGCGAGCTCCTCGTCGGTCATCTGGCGGTGCGTGGCGTTTGCCGGATGCAGCACGCAGGTGCGGGCGTCCGCCACATGCGTGGCGATCTGCGCCACGTGAAGGTTCTTCATGAACTGCTCGGCGGCTGCCCGCCCACCGGTGAAGCCGAAGGAGACCACGCCGCACGAGCCGTTGGGCAGGTACTTCTGCGCGAGGGCGTACCACGGGTCGTCGGGCAGGCCGGGATACTTGACGAAGCGGACCTTGGGATGGTCGTGGAGGAACTCCGCCATCGCCTGGCCGTTGGCGCAGTGACGCGGCATGCGGACGTGCAGGCTCTCGAGCCCCATGTTGAGCAAAAAGGCGTTCATCGGGCTCTGGATGCTGCCGAGGTCGCGCATGAGCTGCGACGTCGCCTTGGTGATGAAGGCGCCCGCCTGGCCGAACTTCTCGGTGTAGACCACGCCGTGATACGTCTCGTCCGGCTGGGTGAGCCCCGGGAACTTCTCGGCGTGCGCCTCCCAGTCGAAGTTGCCCGAGTCGACGATGGCGCCGCCGACCGCCGCCCCGTGGCCGTCCATGTACTTGGTGGTGGAATGCGTCACGATATCGGCACCCCACTCGATGGGACGGCACATGATGGGCGTGGGGAACGTGTTGTCGACGATGAGGGGCACGCCGTGCGCATGGGCCGCCGTGGCGAAGCGCTCGATATCGAGCACGTCGAGGGCGGGGTTGGCGATGGTCTCGCCGAAGACCGCCTTCGTGTTGGGGCGGAAGGCGGCCTCGAGCTCGGCCTCCGTGCAATCAGGTGCCACGAACGTGCAGCCCACGCCCATGCGCTCGAGCGTGTGCGCGAGCAGGTTGAACGTTCCGCCGTAGATAGCGGAGCTCGCGACGATGTGGTCTCCCGCACCCGCGATGTTGAAGACGGCGAAGAAGTTCGCAGCCTGGCCCGAGCTCGTGAGCATGGCGGCAGCTCCGCCCTCGAGCTCGGCGATCTTGGCGGCGACGGCATCGTTTGTGGGGTTCTGCAGCCGCGTGTAGAAATAGCCCGCCTCCTCGAGGTCGAACAGGCGGCCCATGTGCTCGGAGGTGTCGTACTTCCACGTGGTGGACTGGTAGATGGGCACCTGACGGGGCTCGCCGTCGCCAGGACGGTAGCCTCCCTGCACGCAGGTGGTTCCGATATGCTCTGCCATGGATGCTCCTCTGCTCGAAGGTACGGTCGGTTGTGCGCAGAACAGCATAGCGCGTCCGGCGCCCGTCTGCGCCCGCGGTGCGAGCGCGCTCCGTTTTGTAACTTCTTGCTATGCTAGGGTCGTTTGCGACCACCAAGGGAGGATCTATGACCGACACCGCAACCACGCTCGCCGACCGCGCCGCAACCCTTGCCGATCAGGCCGTCGCGCTCCGCGCCGAGAAGGGCTACAACTGCGCCCAGGCGGTCGCGTGCGCCCTCGCACCCGAGGTCGGCGCCGACGTGGACGCCGTCTACCGCCTCTCCGAGGGCTTTGGCAGCGGCATGGGCACCACGACCGAGACGTGCGGGGCCTTGAGCGGCGCCATCATGGTGCTGAGCCAGCTCGAAAGCGCGGGCACCGCGGCGCCCGGCACCACCAAGGCAGCGACGTACCGGCTCGTGCGCGAGCTCGTCGAGGGTTTTCGCGAGGCCAACACCACGACCGTCTGCCGTGAGCTCAAGGGCATCGGCACCGGGCAGGGCGCCCTCCGCTCATGTCCCGGCTGCATCGAGGACGCCGTGACGCTCAGCTGCCGCATCATCGACGCCGCCCGCTAGACACCGAGGCCGGCGCCACCTTTGGGGACGGGTACAAAATCAGTCGCGGCGCTGGCGCCGAACAGCACCGCTCGGCGCCAGCGACCGCAACCGCCCGCCGGCCGGCGGCAGGTCGTCAGCCGCCGAATCATCAGCACCTAGGCGAAAAGCCAGCACGCGAGCACGCCCTCATGGCAGGTGATGCGCGCCCGGTCGGCCTCGATGACGTTGGAGATGCCGAGGTCGTCGAGGAGCGGCACGCGGCGATGGTCGAGCTCCCAGCGCATGCCCGCCTCAGACACGACGGCGCTCGGCGCGAGCGGGATGAACGAGAAGCGCCTCCCGGCCGCGTTTACCATGTCCCATGCCTCGCCCGCGTGGAGCACGCGCCCCTCGCAGCCGTCCTCCACGATCTCGACCGCGGGCGCCGCCGGCGGCCTCTGCCCTGCGGGGCGGTACGCGGCGAGCCTGCCGACAACGCCCAGGAGGTGGTCGGGATGACCGCCCCCCAGACACGTCGCCCTCACGGTCGCCGCGGGCCAGCGCCTCGCGACCTCGCCGAGCGCGAGCCCGAGGTCAGTGTCGTCCTTGTGCGGGTTGTAGCGCACGACCTCGAGCGAGCCCGCGCGCTCCGCCGACCGCACGGCCTCGGCGCCCGCGCCCCCTATCGAGTCGCCGTCGCCGCAGAAGAGCGCGCAGGCGACGCCCGCCGCCAGCACGCGCTCGTACCCTCGGTCGATGGCGACCACGGCATCGGCCCCCGCCGCCGCCCTCCGCACCGTCGACGGCGCCGAGGGCTCGGGAGAGCCACCCACCAGAAGGACCGTCGGCGGGTCGGTGTGCCCCGCATCTAACGCCATATGGACCATCCCCCTCTCGTGCGTCCCCCACTGCTTGCCGTACAGCTTACCAAACGTTCACCAACCCGTTGCTACCATCCCCTGACTTGATGGATGGACAAACGGCTCCAAATGGTATGCTGCAAGAGAGTTGTGTGGCTTTTGCCGAGAACCGCTGCATAACGTTCCCGACACGCTGCTTGCGCCGGCCGCACGACCGCGTCTGTTAGCCTGCGATGCCCCTGTGCATCGCCCAAGCGAGGGGAAGTGCCCCGTGGAAAAGAAGCCAGAAGCACCCGTGACCGCATCGGCGACGACCGCCCGCGCCCAGAGCGGCAAGACCCGCAAGGCGCAAAAGCCGCTCCTCATCATCACCGAAGACGATCTCTATATGTTCGCGAACGGCACCTGGCAGCGCAGCTGGGAGAAGCTGGGCGCGCATCCCGATGTGCAGGATGGCGAGCCCGGCTGGCACTTCGCCGTTTGGGCCCCGGACGTGGCGAGCGTCCACGTCGTGGGCGATTTCAACGACTGGGACGCCACGGCGAACCCCCTGACGCAGCTCTCCCGCAGCGGCGTGTGGCAGGGCTTCGTCCCGCGCCTGCCCGAGGGCGAGCTCTACAAGTTCGTCATCGAGACCAAGGACGGCAAGCTCCTCTACAAGGCGGACCCCTATGGGTTCTATGCCGAGAACGTCCCCGGCACCGCCTCGCGCCTTCTGGACATCACGGGCTATGAGTGGAAAGACGGGGTGTGGATGCGCAACCGCGCGCGCCACGACCACATGGAGCGCCCGCTCAACATCTACGAGGTGCACCTGGGCAGCTGGCGCCGCCACGGCAACGAGCCCCAGGGCGAGCCGGACGAGAACGGCAACTATCCCGGCCCGGGCGATCCGTTCCCCGCGCAGCGCGGCACGTACTACACCTACGACGACCTTTCGACCGAGCTCGTCGAGTACGTGCGCGATATGGGCTACACCCACATCGAGCTCCTCCCGGTGATGGAGCATCCCTTCGACGGCTCGTGGGGCTACCAGCCCACAGGCTACTATGCCGCCACCTCCCGCTACGGCACGCCCAAGCAGCTCATGCACTTCGTCGAGTGCTGCCATAAGGCGGGCATCGGCGTCATCCTCGACTGGGTGCCGGGCGGCTTCTGCGCCAACGAGGAGGGCCTCGCCACCTTCAACGGCGAGATGCTCTACGAGCGCGAGATCCATCCCAACTGGGGCACGCACAAGTTCGACTTCGGCCGCGGCGAGGTGCGTAGCTTCCTCGTCTCCAACGCCCTGTTCTGGATCGAGATGTTCCACGCCGACGGCATCCGCATGGACGGCGTGTCGAGCATGCTCTACCTCAACTTCGGCGTGGACGACCCCGGTCAGAAGAAGTTCAACAAGTACGGCACCGAGGAGGACCTCGACGCCTCCGCGTTCATCCGCCAGGTCAACTGCGCCGTGGGCCGCGAGTTCCCCGATGTCATGATGATCGCCGAGGAGTCCACCGCCTGGCCGCTTGTCACCTACCCGCCCGAGGAGGGCGGCCTCGGCTTCCACTACAAGTGGGACATGGGCTGGATGAACGACACCCTCCACTACATGCAGACCGACTTCCCCTGGCGCCCGGGCGCCCACCGGCTCCTCACGTTCTCGCTCATGTACGCCTTCAACGAGAACTTCGTGCTGCCGCTCAGCCATGACGAGGTCGTGAACGGCAAGTGCTCGCTCATGGGCCGCATGCCCGGCGACCAGTGGCGCCAGTTCGCGGGGCTCCGCACCCTCGCCTTCTATCAGATGACCCACCCCGGCGCGCAGCTCAACTTCATGGGCAACGAGATCGCGCCCTTTATCGAGTGGCGCTACTACGAGTCGCTCGAGTGGTTCCTCGCCGACGAGTTCGACGCGCACCGCAACCACCGCGCATTCGTGAAGGCCCTGAACCACCTGTACCTGAACGAGCCCGCGTTCTGGGAGAAGTCCTATACCGAGGACGGCTTCACCTGGATCGACGCCGACAACAACCAGCAGTCCATCATCTCGTTCACCCGCCACGGCATGAAGCAGAAAGACGACGTGGTCGTCATCATCAACTTCGACCCGGCGTCCTACGAGACGTTCCGCATGGGCGTGCCGCGCGAGGGCGACTGGCAGGTCATCTTCGACTCCGACAAGCCCGAGTTCGGCGGCAGCGGCTACCAGCTCGAAGCGCTCGACAACGCCGTCTGCTCGAGCCAGCCCTACCCGTGGAACGGCTGCGACAACTCCATCCAGCTCGCGCTCCCCGGCCTCTCGGGCATCGTGCTGAAGCGCATCGGCAAGAGCTCCTACGTCCCGCCGAAGCCCAAGAAGAAGCCGGCCAAGCGCTCGGCCAAGGGTGCCGCAGCGTCGCGGGCGGCGAAGTCCGCGACGGGCGCCGCGACGCCGGAGGCAGCCGCCACGCCGGAGGCAGCCGCCACGCCGGCGGCGAAGACGGCCGCCAAGCCGGCTCCCAAGAAGCCCGCGACCAAGGCGCCGGCCGCGCCTGCCGCCAAGGCATCCGCCGCCCCCTCCGGTGCCAAAGCGCCCGCAAAAAAGACCGCGAAGCCCAAATCTAGTACCCCGACGGCATAAATTTGCATGCCGAAACGTTTTGCCATGCACCCGATTTGCGCGATAATGGAAAAGTTGTGTTCGCCCAAGAATCCCGGCACCACCGGTAGAAAGGACCTTATGAAACAGATCTTCGAATCCAAAGAGGACTTCATCGAGGGCTACAAGGCCTCGATCATGTCCCTGTCGGGCAAGCCCTTCGAGAACACGAGCGACCTCGACCGCTTCACCGCGCTCGCCAAGCTCATCGCCGGCAAGGCGCGCGCCATCCAGACCGAGACGGAGACGCGCGTCTCCTCCGAGAAGCAGAAGCGCGTCTACTACTTCTCCATCGAGTTCCTCATCGGTCGCCTGCTCGACAACTACCTGCTGAACCTCGGCGTGCGCGACGTCGTCAAGGAGGGCCTCGCCGACCTCGGCGCCGACCTCGACGAGCTCTGCGCCTACGAGCCCGACCCCGCGCTCGGCAACGGCGGCCTGGGCCGCCTCGCCGCCTGCTTCCTCGACTCGATGGCCCACGAGGGCATCGCCGGTTACGGCAACGGCATGCGCTACCGCTACGGCCTCTTCAAGCAGGAGATCGTGAACGGCGCCCAGCACGAGACCACCGACGAGTGGCTCTCCCACGGCTACCCCTGGGAGGTCCGCCGCCCCGACCGCGCCGTGCGCATCGGCTTCGGCGGCCATGTCGTGGGCGAGGAGCGCGACGGGCATATGGTGTACCACACCGAGGGTACCCAGGACGTTCTCGCCGTTCCCTATGACATCCCCGTCGTCGGCTACGGCGGCGAGACCGTCAATAAGCTCCGCGTCTGGAGCGCCGAGCCCGTGGAGGAGCAGTTCGACCTCGACGCCTTCAACCGGGGCGATTACGCCGGCGCCGACGCGCACCGCGCCGAGGCGGAGGCCATCTCGGCCATCCTCTACCCCAACGACGCGGGCGAGCACGGCCGCCTGCTCCGCCTGAAGCAGGAGTACCTCTTCGTGTCCGCCGGCATCTACAGCCTGCTCGACACGTTTGAGAACGACTTCGGCGCCCATTGGGAGCTCCTGCCCCGCTACGTCGCCATCCACACCAACGACACGCACCCCGCCATGTGCGGCCCCGAGCTCATGCGCATCCTTATGGACGAGAAGGGGCTCGAGTGGGACGAGGCGTGGGAGATCGTGACGAACACCATCTCCTACACCAACCACACCATCCTCCCCGAGGCGCTCGAGAAGTGGCCCATCTCCACGTTCTCCAAGCTCCTCCCTCGCGTGTACCAGATCATCGACGAGATCAACCGCCGCTACAGCGCCGCCTTCGACCGCACGGCCGACGACTGGCAGAACCGCCTGCGCGCCACCGCCATCCTCTGGGACGGCGAGGTCCGCATGGCGAACCTGTCGGTCATCTGCAGCCACTCGGTCAACGGCGTCGCCCAGATCCACACCGACATCCTGAAAGCCGAGACCCTGAAGGACTTCTACGCGCTCACGCCCGAGAAGTTCAACAACAAGACGAACGGCATCTCGCACCGCCGTTTCCTCGCCGAGGCGAACCCCACCTACGCCAAGCTCATCAGCGAGGCCATCGGCACGGGCTGGCTCGACGACGCCTCCGAGCTCGAGAAGCTCTCCGCCTTTGAGGGCGACCCCGCGTTCCTCGAGCGCGTCGGCGCCTCCAAGCGCGCGAACAAGGAGCGCCTCGCCCGCTACGTCAAGCAGGAGACGGGCCTGGTCATCGACCCCAACTCGATCTTCGACGTGCAGGTCAAGCGCTTCCACGCCTACAAGCGCCAGTTGCTGAACATCTTCAAGGTGATGGATATCTACAATCGTCGCCTCGCCGACCCCAACTTCCGCGTGGCGCCGACCACGTTCATCTTCTCGGGCAAGGCCGCCTCGAGCTACACCTTCGCCAAGGAGACGATCCGCCTCATCAACTCCGTCGCCGACGTCGTGAACAACGACCCGCGCGTCAACGAGGTCATGAAGGTCTGCTTCATCCCCAACTTCCGCGTCTCCAACGCCCAGCTCATCTATCCGGCGGCAGAGATCTCCGAGCAGATCTCCACGGCCGGCATGGAGGCCTCGGGCACTTCCAACATGAAGCTCATGATGAACGGCGCCATCACGCTCGGCACCATGGACGGCGCGAACATCGAGATCGTGAACCTCGCTGGCGCCGAGAACGAGAAGATCTTCGGCCTCACCGCACCCGAGGTTGACGAGCTCCGCGCGAGCGGCATGCACTTCGCCTGGGACATGTACAACAGCGACCGCGACCGTTTAGGGCGCGTTATTGATGAACTCACCGATAACACGTTCGCTCGTCTCTCCGGTGACTTCGAGAGCATCCATAATGAGCTCTTGAACGGAAACGACCATGACTTCGTCATGAAAGACTTCCGCTCCTACGTCGACGCCTGGGAGGAGCTCACGACGAGCTATTCCGACCGCGCGGACTGGAACCGTCGCGCGCTCCACAACACGGCGTCCTCGGGCTGGTTCTCGTCCGACCGCACCATCCGCTCGTATCGCGACGAAATCTGGCACGCTTAGGCGCTAGAAGGCCGCGTCATGGCACCACGGCGCGCCTCCGCACGGCATCCACGGGGCGGGCAGCCCGCCCGCCCCGCTCGATAGCAAGGTCTATAGGGTTCTGAAGGATTTTGAAGGAGAACATCGATGGGTAGAAAGCAATGCATCGCGATGCTCCTCGCCGGGGGGCAGGGCAGCAGGTTGGGGGCGCTCACCGCTAAGATCGCCAAACCAGCCGTCTCGTTCGGTGGCAAGTACCGCATCATTGACTTCACGCTTTCCAACTGCGCGAACTCGGGCATCGACACGGTGGGCGTACTGACGCAGTACCGTCCCTACCAGCTGCACGAGTACATCGGGTCCGGTCGCGGCTGGGACCTCAACGAGACCGGCGGCGGCATCTCGATCCTCCCGCCGTACGCGACGCAGGAGGGCGGCGCCTGGTACGCCGGCACCGCGGACGCCGTGACGCAGAACCTCGACTACATCAAGTCGCATCACCCCGAGTACGTGCTCATCCTCTCGGGCGACGCGCTCTACCGCATGGACTACCGCGATATGCTCAACACGCATATCGAGCACAACGCGGACCTCACCATCGCGGTCATGCCCGTGCCGTGGGAGGACGCGAGCCGCTTCGGCATCCTCACGACCGATGACGACAAGCGCGTGACGAAGTTCACCGAGAAGCCCGAGAAGCCCGATTCGAACCTCGCGTCCATGGGTATCTACGTCTTCTCCTACGACTTCCTCGTCAACGCCCTCGAGGAGGACGCCGTCAACCAGCGCTCGAGCCATGACTTCGGCAACGACATCATCCCGAAGGCGCTCGGCGACGGCAAGAACCTCTACGTGCACGAGTACCACGGGTTCTGGAAGGACGTCGGCACCATCGCGAGCTACCACGAGACGTCGATGGACCTGCTGGGCGCGAACCCCGAGTTCGACCTCTTCGACAGCAAGAACCCCATCCTGTCCAATGACTCCACGCGCCCGCCGCACTTCATCGGGCCCAATGGCCGCGTGGACGACGCGCTCGTCGCCAACGGCTGCAAGATCATGGGCACGGTGCGCCACTCCATCATCTCGACCGACTGCGTCGTGGGCGAGCGCGCCATCGTCGAGGATTCCGTCCTGCTGCCCGGCGCCGTCGTGAAGAACGGTGCCCACGTGAGCCGCGCCATCCTCGGTGAGAACGCCGTGGTTGAAGAGGGCGTAAAGCTCGGCAGCGTCGATACTACGAAGGATACGGCCGTCGTTGGAAACGACGTCGTCATCGGGAAGGGGGAATGAACCGATGATCAACCGCAAGGCCATCGGCTACATCACCGCTAACTACGCGGGCTCGGAGCCCAGCAAGCTCATCCAGGACCGTCCCGTGGCGGCCGTCCCGTTCCTCGGCCGCTACCGCCTGATCGACTTCCCGCTCTCCAACATGACCAACGCCGGCATCCGCACCGTCGGTCTCGTCATGCCGGGCAACTGGCGCTCCATCTCCGACCACGTGGGCCACGGCAAGGACTGGATGCTCGACCGCAAATCGGGCGGCCTGTTCACCATGCCGGGCAACCCCTACGGCACCACGAAGCAGGGCATGCGCTTCCTGCTCCGCGACATCATCTCCAACCGCGAGCTCTTTGAGCGCGCCGACACGCCCTACGTCGTGATGATGGGCGCGAACATCATCTTCAACATGGACCTGAACGAGATCATCGACGCGCACGAGCGCTCCGGCGTGGGCGTCACCATGGTCTACGTGAAGGCAGAGCGCCATCACAACGACGCCAACCGCCTCGTCATCGGCGATGCGGGCCGCGTTCAGCAGATCGAGCCGGGCTGCGAGTACGGTGACAACAAGTTCATCGACTGCTTCGTCATCAACCGCGACCTGCTGATCGACATCATCAACAGCTACGCCAACGCCGACTACCTCGACTTCTTCGAGGCCATCGCCGGCGACTTCGCGCGCATCGACGTGTGCAGCTACGAGTACAAGGGCCTCGCCATCGGCATCTTCGACGAGCGCACCTACTACCAGCGCAGCATGGAGCTCTTGACGCCGGACATCTACGACCAGCTCTTCCCCATCGACCGCCCCATCCGCACGAAGGCCCACGACGCGGCGCCGGCCAAGTACTATGGTGGCTGCAACGCGCAGAACTCCTTCATCTCGGCGGGCTGCAAGATCTACGGCACCGTGCGCAACTCCATCCTGTCGCGCGGCGTCGTGGTGGAGAGCGGCGCGAACGTCTCGAACTCCATCATCATGTTCAGCTGCGTGATCAAGCGCGGCGCCCGCGTCGAGAACGCCATCCTCGACAAGAACAACGTCGTCCCCGAGAACACCGAGTACCGGGGAACGCCCGACGCGATCCTTGTCATGGGCAAGGGCGACCACCGATAATCACGAGCGTGTAACACTACGCGCCCGTGCGGCCCCAAGGCCGTGCGGGCGCGTTATCATATTGACCGTCGCCCGTTGCGCGACGCACACATCCCTCGTGTTGGAATTGAGGAGAGTAAACCGAAATGGCTAAACACAAGATGCAAGTGGTCTTCGCCTCGGCCGAGGTAGCCCCGTTCGTCAAGACCGGCGGTCTCGGCGATGTGGCCGGGTCGCTTCCCCAGGAACTGGTGAAAGACGGCTGCGACGTCATCGTCATGTGCCCCAAGTACGCCTCCATCCCCGATGAGTTCAAGGCGCGCATGGAGCACTACACCGATTTCTACGTGCCGCTGGGCTGGCGCAACGAGTACTGCGGCCTCGAGAAGATCGAGGAGGGCGGCGTCACCTACCTCTTCGTCGACAACGAGCACTACTTCAACCGCAGCTACCCGTACGGCTTCTTCGACGACGGCGAGCGCTTCGCCTTCTTCTCGAAGGCGATCTGCGAGAGCCTCCAGCACCTGCCGGCCGGCTTCGAGTGCGACATCCTGCACTGCAACGACTGGCAGACCGCCCTCGCGCCCGTGTTCCTGCGCGAGTTCTACCAAGGCCTGCCGCTCTACGAGCGCGTGAAGACGATCTTCACCATCCATAACATCGCCTTCCAGGGCCAGTTCTCCGACAAGATGCTGAACGACGTGCTCGGCCTCGCCCACATCCCCAACGCGGCGCGCCAGCTTCGCTGCGATTCGAGCTCCATCAACTTCATGCAGGGCGCGCTCTGCTACAGCGACGCCATCACCACGGTGAGCCCGAGCTACGCATGCGAAATCAAGACCTCCGACTACGGCGAGGGCCTCGACTGGATCTTGCGCCAGCGCTCCGATATCCTCTCGGGCATCCTGAACGGCATCGACGAGCCCTCGTGGGACCCCTCGACCGACTTCCAGATCGCCGAGAACTACGGGGTCGGTAACATGGGCGGCAAGGCCGCCTGCAAGCGCGCCCTCCAGCAGGAGCTCGGCCTCGAGGTGCGCGACGACCGCCCGCTCATGGTCATGGTCTCGCGCCTCACCCGTCAGAAGGGCATGGACCTCGTCACCTACTCGCTCGACCGCATCCTCTCCGGCGGCGTCCAGGTTGCCGTGCTCGGCACGGGCGAGCGCGCCTACGAGGACGCGATGAACTACTTCGCGGGCAAGTACCCGGGGACCATGGCCGCGCGCATCACCTTCGATTCCGCGCTCTCGCGCCGCATGTACGCCGGCGCCGACCTCTTCCTCATGCCGTCCCTCTTCGAGCCGTGCGGCCTCTCGCAGATCATCGCCATGCGCTACGGCACGCTGCCCGTGGTGCGCGAGACGGGCGGTCTGCGCGACACCGTCATCCCCTACAACTACGATACCGGCGAGGGCACGGGCTTCTCGTTCGCCAACTTCAACGGCGACGAGATGGGAGACGCCGTCTTCCGTGGCGCGCGCCTGTTCTGGGACAACCGCGAGGCGTTCAACCGCGTGGTCGAGCAGGCCATGAAGACGGACTTCTCCTGGACGCGCTCCGCGGGCTCGTACCTCGGCCTCTACACCAACCTGCACCCCGACGTGGAGCCCGTCCCCCCTACGCCGCCGGCGCCCGCTCCTGAACCCGAGCCCGTTCCTGAGCCCGCTCCCGAGCCCGAGCCCGCAGAGGCGCCGGCCGAGAAAGCCCCTGCCGAGCCGGCACCTGTTGCGGAGGCGAAGGCGCAGCCCGCTCCCGCAGTGACGGACGCCCCTGCCGAGAAACCTGCCGAGGAGCCCAAGAGCGCACCCGCCGAGGCCGCTGCGCCCGCGCCCGCGGCACAGGAGGCGGCACCTGCCCCGAAGAAGCCCGCCGCCCGCACGACGCGCAAGACGACCGCCAAGACGGCGGCGACCGAGGCAACCAAGGCTGAGGAGCCCGAGAAGAAGCCCGCCGCCAAGAAGGCGACTGCGGCGAAGCGCACGGCCACGTCCACCGCGGCGAAGGCCGTCGCAGCCGAGGCGGCCCCCGCTGCCGAGAAGCCCGCGGCGAAGCGCACGACGGCCAAGGCTGCCGCCGCCAAGGTGACCGCAACCAAGACCGCGGCTGCGAAGACCACGGCAGCTAAGACCACTGCCGCGAAGACGAGCGCCGCCGAGAGCGCGCCCGCCGCAAAGGCCGAGCCGGAGAAGAAGACCACGCGCACGACGACCGCCAAGAAGACCACCGCCGCCGCAAAGCCCGCGGCCAAGGCCGCCGCGAAGACGACGCGCGCCGCAGCCAAGAAGCCCGCGGCGCCCAAGGCCGACGCGACCGCCGTCGCACCGGAGGCCGCTCCCGCCCCCAAGGCCGCCGAGAAGCCCGCGGAGCCGGCGAAGGCGAAGCCCGCGCCCAAGGCGACTTCGGTGAGCGCCGCCCGCAAGCGCACCACCAAGCGCTAACGGGGCGCACATCGGCAATCGACTGATCTTCCGGGGAGGGCACGCAGCGGTGTCCTCCCCTCTTTTTGTGCCACGGAGAAGGCAAACCTGTTGAATATCATCGTCTGCCACCGGCTCGTCCCTTATAATGGGTGAGCTGCCCATTTCTTGACGTCATGTCAAATAGGTAACACACGGGCGGTTGTTAGAACGGAACTATCCATGAAGCTCATCCACCATTCCCGCCTCCCCGAGTACCGCGAGCCCTTCGGTGCGGTCACGGCGGGGAGCACGGTCTCCCTATCCCTTCGCATAGAGGACGCTCCCGACGCGCCGCTCTCCGTCAGGCTGCGCACCTGGGTCGACGGCAAGGGGGAGCGTCTGCACACCATGCAGCAGGGCGAAGACGGGCTCTGGCATGCGAGCCTCGCCTGCCCCCGCCCCTCCAACGTCTGGTACACGTTCCACGTCTCCTGGGAGGAGGGCGATACGGGACGCCTCGCCCATCTCGGCGCCCCGCAAGGCCATACGGGCGGCGAGGGCGTCATGTACGACTACGCCGGCTGCCCGTCCTTCCAGATCAGCGTGTACCGCCACCGCGCCGTGCGCCCCGCATGGTACGAGAAGGGCATGGTCTACCAGATCTTCCCCGACCGCTACCGCCGTGACGATAACTGGCGCGAGCGCACCGAGGCGGCGCTCGCCCGCCCGCGCAACGGCGTGCAGCGCCGCCTCATCGAGGACTGGTGGGAGCCACCCGTCTACGAGCGCAACGAGGACGGCTCCATAAAATACTGGGACTTCTACGGCGGCTCGCTCAAGGGCATCGAGGAGGACCTCCCCCGCCTGTCTGAGCTCGGCATCACGGCCATCTACCTCAACCCCATCTTCGAGGCAGCGAGCAACCACCGCTACGATACCGCCGACTACCTCACGATCGACCCTATCCTCGGCACCGAGGAGGACTTCCGGGATCTCTGCGCCGCGGCGGAGAAGCTGGGCATGCACATCATCCTCGACGGCGTGTTCAACCACACCGGCGACGACTCGCTCTACTTCAACCGCTTTGGCAACTACCCCGGCGACGGCGCCTGGAACAACCCCGCCTCGCCGTGGCGCGACGCCTATGAGTTCAACGACGACGGCACCTACAAGTGCTGGTGGGGTATCGACAACATGCCCGACTTCAACCAGGACTCCCCCTTGGTGCGCGAGCTGCTTCTGGGCGAGGACGGGGTCATCCGCCACTGGACGCGCGCCGGCGCCCACGGCTGGCGCCTTGATGTCGCCGACGAGCTCCACGAGGACCTCATCGCCGACATCAAGGAGACGCTGCTCCAGGAGAAGCCAGACGGCCTGCTTCTGGGCGAGGTCTGGGAGGACGCCTCCAACAAGATGAGCTACGGCCAGCCCCGCCACTACCTGCAGGGCGACGAGCTCGACTCCGCCATGAACTACCCCTTCCGCACCATGGTGATCGACTTCCTCATGGGAAACATCGATGCCGCCGAGGCTGCCGAGGTTATCTGGAGCCTTGTGGAGAACTACCCGCCCGAGGCGCTCGCCTGCGCCCTCAACCTTCTGGGAAGCCACGACCGGCCGCGCATCGCGAGCGTGCTCGGCGGCGGCCCCGACGAGAGCAAGCTCCCCGAGGAGGAGCGCGGGCGCTGGCGCCTGTCGCCCGAGGCGATGGGCCTCGCGAAGGCGCGCTTCTGGCTCGCGACGCTCATGCAGATGACGTTCCCGGGCGTCCCCTCCATCTACTACGGCGACGAGTACGGTCTCGAGGGGCTCTCGGATCCCGGCAACCGCCGCGGCCTGCCGCGTCCCGGCGACCCGCACGAGTACGATATGGAGACCATCATCAAGAACGCCGCGGGCGTCCGCCGCGAGCTCCCGGTGCTCGTCGACGGAACCATCCGCCCGTTCGCTCCCACCGAGGACGTCCTCGGCTACACGCGCGAGAACGAACGGGGCGAGGCCGCGACCGTCCTTATCAACCGCAGCCGCACCACGGACGCCACGGTGCGCATCCCCGCGCTCGGGGCGTGCGCAACCGACGTCGTCTCGGGTACCGAGCTCACCGTCGGCGCCGACGGCATGTGCGAGGTCCACCTCTGGCCCTTCGGCTCCGCCGTCGTCTCCTTCCACCCCGAGGCGCGCCTGCAGAAGCCGCTCGCGCCCGGTGCGGGCGTCGTCTGCCACATCACGTCGCTTCCCACCGACGACGGGCGTCCCGGCACGCTCGGCGAGCCCGCAAAGCGCTTCATCGACCATCTCGCCGCCATGGGATTCACGTACTGGCAGGTCCTCCCGGTGAACCCGACGGACCTCTACCGCTCACCGTACGCCGGCCCCTCGGCCTTTGCGGGAAACATCGCGCTTCTGCCCGAGACCGAGGAGGAGCTGCGCGCCGACTACGTGCGCTGGGAGGCCGCGGGCGGTGCGGGCACCGACATCGCCTACCGCGACTACGTCGAGGACCAGCGCTTCTGGCTCGAGCCCTACTGCGCCTTCATGGCGGTCAAGAAGCACTTTGGCGGCACGTCCCGCCATGAATGGCCCCAGGAGCTCAGCCGCTACCGCCCCCAGCTGCTCAAGGACCCGCGCTTCGCGACCGAGGCGCACATCCAGTCCTACCTGCAGTACCGCTTCGAGCTCGCGTGGCAGGAGACCATGGGCTACGCCAACGCCCAGGGCATCCAGGTCATAGGCGACATCCCCATGTACGTGTCCGATGACTCGGCCGACGCTTGGGCTAACCCCGAGCTCTTCAATCTCGACCGCGACGGTCGCCCGACCGAGATCGCCGGGGCGCCGCCCGACAACTTCGCCCCCGAGGGCCAGGTATGGGGCAACCCCACCTACCGCTGGGACGCGCTTCGCGCCGACGGCTACCGCTGGTGGCTCGCCCGCCTGCGCCGCGCCATACGCGTCTACGACCGCGTCCGCCTCGACCACTTCCTCGGCTTCCACAACTTCTTCTCCATTCCCGCCGGTGCGCCCGGCTCTGAGGGCCGCTGGATCCCCGGTCCCGGCCGGGACCTCTTCGAGAAGGCTGCCTCCGAACTCGGCCCGCTGCCGTTTATCGCCGAGGACCTCGGCGTGCTCACCCCGGGCGTGCGCGCCCTCGTGAGCGCCTGCGGCTTTCCGGGGATGGATGTGCTGCTGTTTGAGGACTACGATATCCGCGCGGGCATCCACCCCAAGCCGGAGAAGATCCTCTACACCTCGACGCACGACACGGCGACCCTCGCCGGCTTCTGCGCCGCCAGCTATACGGGCGGCGATGAGGCCGCGTCGATGGAGCTCGCCCAGAAGCTGGTGGAGGATGCGCTCGCTAGCGACGCCGACGTGGTCATGATGCCGCTTCAGGACGTCCTGGGGCTCGGCGACGATTGCCGCATGAACGTGCCCGGCGTGGCCGAGGGCAACTGGAGCTGGCAGGCTGAGGAGGCGGATATCGCCGCTGCCGAGGCCGCCGTCGCCGCCCTGCTCTCCCGTACCGGCCGCTTCGCCGGCGAGGTGCGCGAGCCTTCCCACTTGTGAGCGTGAGACGCGGTTCCCATCGCTTCTGACGATGTGCCTCGCGCCGTGGGTCGAAATTGGGTAGAGTATCCGATAGTCAAACGATTCGGCGGCGCCCTCCGGGGCGCCGCGCCATTGAAGAGGGAGTTACGAATGGCACGTTACGATTACCGCTGCAGCGCCTGCGGCACCGTCTTCGAGGTCGAGCACGGCATGACCGAGCACCCCGCCGTCAGGTGCCCCTCCTGCGGGGAGCCCGCGAGCAAGGTGTTCAACGCGAGCGGCATCTCATTCCAGGGAAGCGGGTTCTACAACACCGATCAGCGCGGCGGAGGCTCCGCCACGGCCGCTACGTCGGGCACCGCGGATTCCGGCGCCGCGGAGACGCACGCCTGCGAGAACTGCCCCCACAAGGCGGACAACTGACGACGCGCGCCTACGTCGCCGCACGGCGCACGAGGCGCGCGCAGAAATGCCCATCGAACCCGCCGAGCATGGGGACGGTCTGCATAAGGCCGTCCCCGTTTTCATATGCCGCCAGATGGCGTGCGGCGGAAGAGAACAGGGGCTCATCGAAGATGACCGCGCGCGAGGGCGGCTCGAGACAGAAGCCGGCGCCCTCCGGTGACGCCAGAAACCGGGCGACCACCTCATCGTTCTCGCTCTTGAGCACCGAGCAGGTGGCGTACCAGAGCTCCCCTCCCCGCTCGACGCGGCGCGCGGCCTCGGTAAGAAGCGCGAGCTGCAGGCCGGGCAGCGCTCCGTCCGCCGCCACCGACGCCGGATCGAGACGCCAGGGAATCTCGGGGTGGCGGCGCATGGTGCCCGTCCCGGAGCAGGGCGCGTCCACAAACACGGTGTCGAAGAGGCGCCGTCCCCCCTCATCGAGAGGCCCGAGGGCGCAGTCGAGGTCGCGGCCGTCGCCGACGACGGTCGTAATGCACCCAAGACCCGCGCGCTCGAGTCGCGATCGATTCTGGGCGGCCTTGTGCTCGTAGAGGTCGAGCGCCACGACACGGCGCGCGAACCCCGCCCGCCGGGCCTGGCACGCCATGACAAACGTCTTGGTACCACGACCCGCACCGATCTCCAGGCACGTGCCCGGTCGCACCGCGGCGGTGGCGATGAGCTGCGCATGGGCATCGGTCACTACCGCGCGGGCCCGCTCGAAGGCACCGTCCCCGATAAGCGCGGCGACATCGATATCCACGCGGCAACCGGGTACGGGCCCGGGCGCACCGCCCATCTGCTCCTCTGCGCCCACCAGCGCGTGAAGAGCCAGGGGCGCGGGCTCCAGTTGTCCGGCAGCAAGGGCGCGAAGCGCCTCGGTCCCCCGCTCCTCCGCAACGCTTCGCACGAGCCAAAGAGGCAGACCGGCGCACCGTGCGGCCGCTGCCATCGCGCGCTCCCCCTCTGCCACATCAGATGCCGCGAGAAAGGTCTTGGCGCCGGAAGCCACCCGGCGGAGCACGGCGTTGGCAAGACCTGCCGCACCGCGCGCCTGAGAGCGAACGAGCTCAACTCCCTGACTCACCGCGGCCTCGGGCGCCGTGTCCAGATAGAGAAGCTCAAAGGCGGAGAGGCGAAGCGCCGTCCGCACGCGCAGAGAAACCTTGGAGGGACGGTCAAGATAGCGATCGAGCGCCGCATCGAGCACGCCTTCGCTCGCCGTGACGCCGAGAACGAGGCGCCTGCAGAACGAGCGGTCGCGCGAGGAGAGCGCGGCAACGGCCGGCGTGCGATCGATGAGCTCGCGCACGTAGGCGTCGCGCTCGGCCGCCGCGACGAGAAGGCGCAGCGCCGCCCTGCGCGCCGGGGAGAGCCTGCTCACGAGAGGGGCCCCCACGTCCCCTGCTTGTCGCGCAGCCCCGCCGCCCATGCGGCGGCCCCCATCTGGCGCTTGCCGTCGGGCTTGACCTCGATGAGCTCGAGTGCGCCCGCCGCACACCCCAGAAGCACGCGCTTGCCGGCAACGGCGTACGTCCCCTGAGCGGGAAGCGGGGCGCCCTCTCCGGACTCGACGGCGCGCGCACGCACGGCGCGCACGGCACGGCCTCCCACCTGGCAGCGCGCCGGCGCGGCGTCGCTCGAGGCGCGGACGCGCCGCGCGTTGGCGGGGGCATCCGCCTCCGGGTCGAGCCAGAGCTCCGCCTTGGCGATCTTGGCGGCGTGGGTGACGAGCGCCTCGTCCTGTTCGGTCCATACGGCAGATCCCGCGGCGATGGTGGGGAGCGTGCGAGCGAGCAGCGCGCCGCCGAGCTCGGCGAGGTCGCGGGTGAGCTCGTCGGCACCCTTTTCGCCCACCGGCGTCGAAGCCTGGGCGCAATAGGCGCCGGTGTCGACACCGTGCCCGATGCGCATGATGGAGACGCCGGCGACCTCGTCTCCGGCGAGGATGGCGCGCTGGATGGGCGCCGCCCCGCGCCAGCGAGGGAGCAGCGACGCGTGCACGTTGACGCAGCCCAAAGGCGCCATGGTGAGGACAGCATCGGGCAAGATGCAGCCGTACGCGGCGACGCAGAAGATGTCCGCCGCAGCATCCCGCAGCGCCTCGAGGGCCTCCGGGGTCATGCGCGCCGTCTCGAGCACGGGGAGCCCTAGCTCGAGCGCCGCCTCCTTGACGGGAGAGGGCTCCAGGCGCTTGCCGCGCGAGCGCACGGCATCGGGCCTCGTCACCACGAGCGCCACCTCGTGCTCGCGCGCGAGCGCCGTGAGCGAGGGCACCGCGAATGCCGGCGTACCCATGAATACGACCCTCATATCCGTCTCCTCTCTGTCAAGAGCGCCCTCTATCGACCGCGCGGTCGCTATTCCGTATCCCCCGGCTTGGCGCCGTTAGCCAGCGCTTCCTGGTAGCTGCGCATGGCGTGCATGCGCTCGCGCGGCCCCAGGCGCTCGAACATGGTGATGCCGTGCAGGTGGTCGATCTCATGCTGCAGGCAGACGCACATGATGTCGCCCGTCGCCTCGTAGCGCATGAGCTCGCCGTCGAGGTTCTCCGCCTCCACGACGACGTGGTCCGGCCGCTCGATCTCGCAGGTGATGCCGGGAATGGAGAGGCAGCCCTCGTTATAGGGGACCTTCGTATCTGACTGCTCGACGATGACCGGGTTGATGAGGACGTAGGGGTCGTAGTCATCGGCGGAGGTGTAGTCCACGTCGATGATGACGAGCTGGATGAGCTCGCCCACCTGGGGCGCGGCGAGGCCGCAGCCGCCGCTCTCGAACATGTCCCGCTTCATGCGCTCCACGAGCTCGACGAGCTCGGGGCCGATCTCCTCGACGGGCGCGCATTCCTCGCGCAGCCGCGGGTCGGGAGAGAGCACGATATCGTTCATCTCCATACGTTCACCTTTCGTGAGGGCGCGCGCCCGGTGCGGGCGCGTCACATGAGGTCGTAAGCATCGATGTCGACCCCCACCGTCACGCCCTGCGGGGCGGGGCGGGCGTCGAGCACCGCAGCGATCACATCTGAGATATGGTACCCCAGCGGGGACTTTATCACTACGTGAAAGCGATAGCGGTCCTTCGCACGGGCGATGACGCACGGGTTGGGACCGAGCACGACGGGCGCCACGCGCGGGTCTCCCCCCTCGGCGAGCGAGGGAGGCGCCCCGGCATCCCCCGCTGGGAGGGGCACGGGGGCGGTCGCCGCGACCAGGCGCCTGATATCGCACGCGATCGCCGCGGCATGGCCCTCGGCCGCGTGCTCGTCACGTGCCCACACGTTGATGTTGCTCAGCCGCACGAACGGCGGATACAGCGCCTCGGCGCGCTGGGCGCGGTCGTGTTCGGTAAAGATCGCCCGATCGTGCGTCGCGACGGCGCGGATCACGGGGTCCTCGGGAAGATAGGTCTGGATGATGACCTCACCCGGCCGTTCCCCGCGCCCTGCGCGCCCCGCGACTTGCTCGAGAAGGTCGAAGGCGCGCTCGCCGGCCCGGAAGTCAGGCATCTTGAGCGCGTAGTCCGCATTGATGACGCCCACGAGCGTGACCTCGGGAAAATCGAGCCCCTTCGCGATCATCTGCGTGCCCAGCAGCACCGCCGACTCGGCTGCGTCAAAGGCTTCCAGCAGCCTCTGGTGCCCGTCCTTGCCCTTGGTGGAGTCGGCGTCCATGCGTATGACCGCCACATCCGGCGGCAGCAGCGCGCGCAGGGCGTCCTCCACCTGCTGCGTGCCGAGCCCCATCTTGGCGAGGTAGCGGCTGCCGCACTGGGGGCAGGCGCTCCCCGGGGCGGGATACGGCCGCACGTGGTACACCGCGCCGCAGGTGTGGCATTCGAGGGTATGCGTGCGCTCGTGGTAGGTGAGCGCCGTCGAGCAGTGCCGGCACGTGGGCACGCAGCCGCACTCGCGGCACATGAGAAACGGCGCGAACCCGCGTCGGTTGTGCAGGAGCACCGCCTTCTCTTTGCGCGCCGCCACATCGAGGAGAGCCCGCTCGAGCACGCTCGAGAACATGGAGCGGTTGCCGCCCGCGAAGGCCCGTCTGAGGTCCGCCACGACGACGCGGGGCAGGCGCGCGCCGCCGGGGCGCTCACGCATCTCGACGCGCTGCCACCGCTGAGCGGCCCAGGTGCCGGCCCGACAGCGCTCGAGCGCCTCGGCGGAGGGGGTCGCCGAGCCCAGAACGAGGGGGAACCCCCCGCGGCGCGCCATCTCGGCGGCGACCTCGCGCGCATGGTAGCGCGGGCTCGACCCCTGCTTGTAGGACTGCTCGTGCTCCTCGTCGATGACGATGAGCCCGAGGTCGCGGAAGGGGCAGAAGAGCGCCGAGCGCGCGCCCACCACCACGCGCGCCGCCCCGGTGCGCACCATGTCCCACTGGTCGAGGCGCTCGCCCGCCGAGAGGCGGGAGTGGAAGACCGCGACGGCGTCGCCGAAGCGCGAGCGGAAGCGGCCGACGGTCTGCGCCGTGAGGGAGATCTCCGGCACGAGCACGCAGGCGGAGCGCCCATCCGCGAGCACGCGCTCGATTGCGGCGAGGTAGACCTCCGTCTTGCCGGAGCCCGTGACCCCGTCGATGAGGACCACGTCCCCCTGGCCGCGCGCATACGCCTCGGCGATGGCGGCAAGCGCCTCCCGCTGGCCATCGGTCAGATGCTCGGGTACGGAGGCACTGGCCGACGAAAGCGTCGTCGCACCCGAGACGCCGCGCCATGCCCGGCGCTCCTCCACCGCCACGACGCCCTTCTGGGCGAGCGTGCGGATGGTGGCGGAGAGGTCAGTGTAGAGTGCCCGCAGCTCACGGGTCGTAACAGGGCCGCAGGCGAGGGCCTCGAGGAGCTGCCGCTGCCGGTGGGCCCGAACCGGTGGCTCGTAGGTGCGCCCCGCGTCCGTGAGCGACAAGACGCGCTCGTGCACCTCGGCCACCGCCGGGCGCTCGACGCGATAGGCACCGTCTGCATCCCGCACCAGACGCGGGGTGCCGCCCGGCGGCAGGAAGAGCCGGAGGCACTCGGCGAGCGGTGCCACGTATTCCCGGCTGAGCCAGAAGGCGATATCGGCGGCATATGGTGAGCAGGAGGGCGCGGCAAGCAGGGCACGCACCGGGCGCACGCGCACCGGATCTAATCCCTCCGCACCGGGAAGGTCGCCAAGGGTCTCGGCGAGCGCGACCACGTAGCCGAGGGCGGCGCGGTGCCCAAAGGTAACGAGCACCGTCGACCCAATCGCGATATCGTCGGCAAACTCCCCGGGCACCCCGTAGGCATAGGGCTCGGAGAGAGCGCGGGCAGGGATATCGACCACCACCGACGCAAAGGCGGCTACGGTCGACTCTGCGCTAAAGAGCGCGAGCTGTTGCGGATCGGGGGCCATGGGGCACCGGTTAGGCCGGCAGGCCCGCCGCGCTGCGAAGCTCGTCCGTGCGGTCGGTCCGCTCCCACGTGAAGTCGGGATCGTTTCTACCGAAGTGCCCGTAGGCGGCCGTCTTCTGGTAGATCGGGCGGCGCAGGTCGAGGTCGCGGATGATGGCGCCGGGGCGCAGGTCGAAGACCTCGTCGATGGCGCGCTCGATCGCCTCCACGGGCACCTGTTCGGTTCCGAACGTGTCCACCATGATGGAGAGCGGCCGCGCCACGCCGATGGCGTAGGCGAGCTCGACCTCGCAGGTGCGCGCGAGCCCCGCTGCCACGACGTTTTTGGCCACCCAGCGCGCGGCGTAGGCGGCCGAGCGGTCGACCTTCGTGCAGTCCTTGCCGCTGAAGGCGCCGCCGCCGTGGCGGCCCATGCCGCCGTAGGTGTCGACGATGATCTTGCGGCCGGTGAGGCCCGTATCGCCCATGGGGCCGCCCACCACGAAGCGCCCGGTGGGGTTGACGTACACCGTCGCCGCTCGCCACGGGATGCCGGCCTCGTCCATCACCGGCGCGATGACGTGCTCGAGCATGTCCGCCTTGATGGTGCCCATGTCCTCGATCTCGGGCGCATGCTGGGTGGAGATGACGATGGTCTCGACCGCGACGGGGCGGTCGTCCTCATAGCGGACGCTCACCTGCGTCTTGCCGTCCGGCCGCAGGTAGGGCACGGTGCCGTTGTGGCGCACCTCTGCGAGGCGCTCGGCGAGCCGGCTCGCCAGGTAGTGCGGCATGGGCATGAGCGTCGGCGTCTCGTCGGTCGCGTAGCCGAACATCATACCCTGGTCGCCGGCGCCGACCTGGTCGAGGGGGTCGTTCGACTCCCCTGCCTGCACGGCGAAGCTCTCATCGACGCCCTGGGCGATGTCCGGGCTCTGCCCGTGGATCATGTTGATGACGCCGCAGGTCGTCCCGTCGAAGCCGTACTTAGCGCGGTCGTAACCGATGCGGCAGATGACGTCGCGGGCGATTCTTTGCACGTCGACGTAGGCCTGCGTGCGGATCTCGCCGGAGATGACCACCATGCCGGTGGTGAGCATGGTCTCGCAGGCGCAGCGCACCGCGTCGAGGCGCGCGGGAACCCCGTCGGTATCGACGTACCCCTGTGCCTCGAGCTTGGCCTCCTTGTCGAGGATGGCGTCGAGCACGGCGTCGGAGATCTGGTCGGCGATCTTATCCGGATGCCCCTCGGTCACCGACTCCGAGGTGAAGAGGTACGAGCGACCATGGGGGGAACGAATCTCGTCTGACATGGCAGTCCTTTCTGTTGCAGGCGCGCGGCCGTTACCATTCCGCGCGCCCCTTCTACGTGCAGAGCATCGTACCACCCCGCCGGGACACGAGGTGGTACGTCAGAGAAACACGATAGATGGCGTCCGCGCGGCGCGGTGCCGCGCATCGGCGTCACCGGAGCGCGGCGAGCAGGCTAGGCGCGATGCGGCTCGAGTGCCTTCAGCACGAAGGCGTTCGCCTCACTGCAGAGCTCGTCGGTCGGCGCCTCGGCGAGAGTGCGCACGACAGGCTCGGTGCCGGAGGCGCGCACAAGCACGCGGCCGCGACCGGCGAGGAAGGCCTCGGCCTCCTGCGCGGCGGCGGTGACCGCGGGGTCGTTCATGGCGGCGTCCTTGTCGGTCACGCGCACGTTGATGAGCTCCTGCGGATAGAGCTTCACCGGCGCGCAGAGCTGCGAGAGCGTCTCGCGCTCGGCGCGGATGACCTCCATCATGCGCAGGCTCGTCATGATGCCGTCGCCCGTGCACTCGATATCGCCGAAGATGATGTGGCCGGACTGCTCGCCGCCGAGGCTGTACCCGTTCTGGCGCATGCACGCATAGACGTTTTTGTCGCCCACCGCGGTGGTCTCGTAGGAGAGGTGCGCCTCGTCGAAGGCCTTGAAGAGGCCATAGTTGCTCATCACCGTCGGGACCACGGTGCCCGCCGAGAGCCTGCCGTGCTTGTTGAGGTACACGCCGCAGACATAGAGGATGAGGTCGCCGTCGACCACGTTGCCGCGCTCGTCTACCGCGATGCAGCGATCGGCGTCGCCGTCGTAGGCAAAGCCCACGTCGAGCCCCTGCTCAACCACGTGGCGGCGCAGGCGGTCGATATGGGTGGAGCCGCAGTCGACGTTGATGTTCAGGCCGTCTGGCGAGTTGTTGATGACGCGCACGTCGGCGCCGAGGGCGTCGAACACGGGCTTGGCCACCGAGGAGGCGGCGCCGTTGGCGCAGTCGAGACCGATCTTCATGCCCTGGAGCGAGAAGTTGGCGCTCGAGATGAGGAAGCCGATGTAACGGTTGCGGCCCTGCATGTAGTCGATGGTCGAGCCGATCGCATCGCCCGTCGCGAGCGGGACCTCGTCCGACTCGCCGTCGATGTAGGCCTCGATGAGCTCGAGCACGTCCTCGTCCATCTTGTAGCCCTCGCCGTTGACGAGCTTGATGCCGTTGTCGGTGTAGGGGTTGTGCGAGGCCGAGATCATGATGCCGCAGTCGAAGCGGCCGTCCACCGTCTCGTACGCGAGGCCCGGCGTAGGGATGACGTGCAGCATGTAGACGTCGGCACCCGAGGCGACGAGGCCCGCCGTGAGCGCGCTCTCGAACATGTAGCTCGAGCGGCGCGTGTCCTTGCCGAGCACGATGCGCGCCTTCTTGCCCTGGCGCGCACCGTAGTACCAGCCCACGTAGCGGCCGATCTTGAAGGCGTGCTCCACGTTGAGGCCGTTGTTGGCCTCACCGCGGAAGCCGTCGGTGCCGAAATACTTCATAGGGTCCATCCTTCCCAAAGGTCGGTAAGGTGCGGCCGCGGGGCGCGGTCGCACCGGGAGCTGCAAACGCATGCGCGCCTATTGTACCGTGGTCCCCCCAAAGCAAACCGCCCCGGGGCCCGTTATGCGGCAAAAATCCGCGGCACGCGGGGGCGCCTGACGCGGAGCCATGCCGCCCCGGCGGCGACGACGAGAAGGACCCCAAGGTAGAGCGCGCATGCCGGCACGCCGGCGTAAGAGCCCGCCGCCGCGCGCATGCCGGATGCGGCGACGTTTACGGGGATGACGCCGCCGAGCGCGCCGAAGAGCCCCTCGGTAAAGACCCCGGGTAGCACGAGACCGCCGCTCACGAGGCCGAGCGCGAGCAGCGCCGCGAGGATCGGCGCGGCGGCGCGGCCCGCCCAGAGCCGCACCGCCAGGGCGAGCGCCGCGAACGCGAGCGCGGCGAGTACGACGACCCCCGCAAAGGCGAGGGCGGAGGTAACGGAGAGGCCGGCCACGCCTACGCCCGCCACGGCGACGAGCGCCGCCTGGGCAAGGGCGAGCACGGCGCATACGGCGCCCTGCGAGGCGAGCGCCGCGCCGCCGCGTCCGGCAAGGACCGCGCGTCCATCGACACCCGGAGCGAGCAGGGCGCACGCGAGCGCCCCCAGCCATAGGGCCGTCGCCGCGGCGACGGGCAGCACCTGGGCGGGTGCGTCGGTGCGGTTGACCTGCGTCGTGCGGAAGCGCACCGGGTTCGCGGCGACCTCGGCACGCTCCGCATGGTTGGCAGAGACGGCGGAGAGCTCCTCGCCCGCCGTATCGAGTGTGTCGGCGATACCCGAGGAGGCCTCGCCGAGCTGCGCGACGCCGTCGCCCAGCTGGCGCTCCGCCTCAGCCATCGCGCCGATACCCTGGCCGAGCGCCCCCGTGCCCTGGTTGACCGCCCCGAGCGCCTGCCCGAGGGCGACGTTGCCCGCCCCGAGCGTCGCCGTGGCGTCTGCCATGCCGCCGAGCGCCTGCCTGAGCGCACCGGCGCCCTGCTCGAGGCCCGCGACCCCGCCTCCGATGAGCCCGTCGGCGGAAAGCTGGCTGCCGATGCCCGCGATGCCCTGGCCGAGCAGCCGCACGCTCTCGGCGGCGCCGGGAACGGTCTCGCCCGTCGGCAGCGGTTGGCCGTTCAGCACGAGCTGCGCCTCGGTTACCGCCCGGCCGATGCGGCTCGCGCGGTCGGCGAGGTCCGCGGTGGTCGCGCCCAGATCTGCCGCGGCATCGGAGACCGCCTCGGAGGCGCCCTCAAAAGACGCGATGTCTCCCGCGAGCCCCTCTTGGGCGTCATCGGCTACTGCGAGCGCCTCGGAGGCGGCGGCGGCCCGTTCGGCGAGCTCCTGCGCCTGCGCGGCGAGCGCGTCCGCGTCTGCCAGCACCTGCGCGCGCTCCTCGGCGATCGCGGCGAGCTCCCCGCGCACCTGCTTGATATCGGCGAGAACCTCCGTTGCCGACCGCGCGTCCGAGGAGGCGTCCGCATCGAGCGCGCCCTCGAGCTCGCCCATCAGCGCATCGAGTCGCTCCTCGGCATCCCCGTAGCGCTGCTCGAGGGCCGCGAGCGTGTCGAGGGCCCCCGCATCCGCCGCATCCGTGCCGCCCGGGGCCTCAGCGCCGGCGCCGGATTCTTTCAGGGCCGCAGCCAGAGAGGCGGCGCCCTCGGCGACGGCGAAGACGTCCTCGCGCGCACCCGCGACCCCGTCGTGCACCGCGGCGGCACCGTCGCCGAGCGCGGCGGCGAGACCGGTCGCGCTCTCGAGCGCTTCCGCCAGCGTCTTCTGCTGCTCAGCATAGCTCGACGAACCCGCGAGCCATCCCTTGAGGTCGCCCGACGCGCCCGAGAGCGACTCCCCGGCACCGTCGAGGGCACCCGCAAGCTTCGTCGCATACGCCCCCATGACCGCAGCGGAAGACGCGGCAGCATCCAACCCGTCGCCCAAAAGCGCCGCACCGGAGCTGATGGCGCCGACGCCCTGCTCGGCCGTCGCGTCGAGTCCCGCGGCGAGCGCCTGCGCACCGGTGCCGGCCGCCGTGACGCCCTGGGCGATGCCGTCGATCCCCTGCGCCAGGGTGCCGGTGGCCGCCGCCGTCTGGTCGAGGCCGTCCGCGAGGGCGGAGGTTCCCTGCTCGAGCCCGTCGAACGCGCTTTGGAGCATGGTGGTCCCGTCGGATGTCATGGTGATCCTCGACGCCTGGCCGCGCACGTCAGAGAGCACCGAGAGCAGGTAGTTCTCCCCAAGATCGCTCTTGAGGCGCGCCTGCACCTGCTTGAGCACGGCGCTCCCCGCCTTGGTGGCGAGCACGTTCTCGGAGCCGTCGGACACGATCTCGATCGTCGCCTGCGCGGGGTCGGTGCCCGTGAGGCTCGCCACCCGCTCCGAGTAGGTGGCGGGAATCTTCACGATGAGGGCGTAGGTGCCGTCCGCCAGCCCGGCGTCGGCCGCGCCCTCGTCCACAACCGCCCACGCGAGCTCGCTCGTGTCGGCAAGCGAGTCGACGAAGTCGTCGCCCGCGGCAACCGTGCGGCCCTCCGCATCGGTCGCGCCCTCGTCGAGGTTGACGACCGCGACCGGGATGCGCGAGGAGGCGTCGAGCGCCGGGGCGAGCGCCGCCACGGCGATGAGGGCGGCGAGCGCCGGCAGCACCGCGCACGCCGCGGCCGCGGCAAGGCGCCGGCGGTCGCGGCCGATGCGGGAGAAGGCGAAGCGGATCAGGGTGGAGAGGCGATTCATCGGGCATCATCTTCTTGAGGGGCGAGCGCCTCGGCGGACGCCAGGTCGATGCCGCAGGCGCCGTCGGCCGCGCGCGCGACGGCCAAGTCGGTCGTCGCCACGATGGTGGCGCACGCGCAGGCGCGCGCGTGCCGGCCGAGCATGCGGACGAGGGCGGAGCCGTCTGCCGCCGCGAGGCCCGCCACAAACGGATCGGTCAGGTCGACGAGCGCGACCCGGGGGCGGCAGACGAAGGCGAGGGCCGCGGAGAGACGGGCGCGGCCCTCGGGGCCGAGCTCGCCGATGCGCCGGTCGACCTCGGTCGCGAGCTCGAAGGAGGCGAGGTAGCCAAGCACGTCCTCGGCAGATGCCGTCGTCTTCCTCCCCCAGAGCGAGAACTCCTGCGCGACGGCCTCCTCCACGGTGAGCACGTCCGATGGGGCGGCCACCCCGGTGAGCGCAGAGACGCCCAGCGTCCCGCGCGCCGGCCGCTGCCGAGCGAAACGCGGGCGGGCGCCGCCGCGTTGGGCGCGCTCCTCGCCGCACACGGCAAGCGAGCCCTCCGTCGGCATCACCAGGCCGGCAAGCGCGTACACGAGGTCGCGCAGCGGCGGGCGCTCCTCCCCCACCAGGGCGAGCACCTCTCCGCTGCGCGCCTCGAAGGTCACGAACTCAAACGAGCGCGCACGGCGCCGGCGCATGCCGGCGTCCCGCGCCACTACGAGCGCCTGACCAGTCCCTGCGCCCATCGACCTACAATCTTGACTATCCGTTGCCACGGACCCTCCTTGCGACTCGCCCGCCGCGATTTGGCGCGGCGGCGGCAATATGTCCGTTAGCGTACCCGATACCCAACCCGCGCATGCACGGCAGAGGTCCAAATCGGTACGTCCCGTGCAGGCATGCGACCGGTGGCGCGGCACCGGGAAGCGCGCGCTATAATGCATGTGCTCTCGCGGCCCCGCCGCAACGCGTGTTCATATAAGAAAGTGAGTCCCACCATGACCCAACCCGTACGCGTACGCTTCGCCCCGTCGCCCACCGGCAAGCTCCACATCGGCGGCGCGCGCACCGCGATCTACAACTGGGCGTTCGCCCGCGCCAACCACGGCACGTTCATCCTGCGCATCGACGACACGGACCCCACCCGCTCCACCGAGGAGAACACCCAGGTGATCCTGCGCGCCATGCGCTGGCTCGGACTCGACTGGGATGAGGGCCCCGAGGTGGGCGGCGACTTTGGCCCCTACGCCCAGACCGAGCGCCTCGCCCTCTACCGCGAGGCCGCCGAGCGCCTGCTCGCCGAGGGCAAGGCCTACCCGTGCTTCTGCACGCCCGAGCAGCTCGCCGAGGATCGCGCCGCGGCCCAGGCCCGCAAGGACCCCTTCCAGGGCTACCAGCGCCGCTGCCGCAACATTCCGGCCGACGAGGCGCGCGCCCGCATGGAGGCCGGCGAGCCCTACACCATCCGCATCAAGGTGCCCGAGGACCGCGGCGACGTCGTCATCGACGACGCCGTCCACGGCGAGGTGACCATCGCCGCCAAGGAGCTCGACGACTTCGTGATCTTCCGCTCCGACGGCACCCCCACCTACAACTTCGCCACCGTGGTGGACGACGCCGCCATGGGCATCACCCACGTCATCCGCGGCGACGACCACCTCTCCAACACGCCGCGCCAGGTCATGGTCTACGAGGCGCTGGGGGCGCCCGTTCCCGTGTTCGCCCACATCTCGATGATCCTCGGCGCCGACGGCAAGAAGCTCTCCAAGCGCCACGGCGCGACCTCGGTGGAGGAGTACCGCGACGCCGGCTACCTCTCGGACGCCTTCGTCAACTACCTCGCGCTGCTCGGCTGGTCGCTCGACGGCGAGACCACCATCATCCCGCGCGACGTGCTCGCGCGCGAGTTCTCGCTCGAGCGCATCTCCAAGAACCCGGCGACGTTCGATCCCAAGAAGCTCGACTGGGTGAACGCCGAGTACATCAACCGCATGGACAACGCCACGTTTACGCAGGAGATCCTGCTGCCGCAGCTCGTGGAGGCAGGGCTCCTCGACCCGGAGCCCGCGGTCTCGATCGACGAGGAGTGGACGGACCGCCTGGCCGAGATCGTGCGGCCGCGCACCAAGATGCCCGCCGACGCCGCCCAGGTGGCAGCCCCCATCTTCGCCACCGCCGAGACGCTCGCCTATGACGAGAAGGCGGTAGCCAAGGGCCTCGCCAAGGAGGGTATGGGCGCCGTGCTCGACCGGGCCCGCGAGGCGCTCGGCTCCCTTACCGAGGACGCGTGGACGGCAGAGGCGATCGACGCGGCGCTCGAGCCCCTACCCGAGGCGCTCGACCTCAAGAAGCGCGTCGTCTTCCAAGCGGTGCGCGTCGCCATCTGCGGCAACCTGGTCTCGCCACCCCTCGGCGAGACGATGGCGCTCATCGGCCGCGCCGACTGCCTCGCGCGCATCGATCGCGCCCGCACGATGGCGCTCTAACGGCAGCGCTCGGCGCAGCACCCCGGCCGGGCTCCCGGGCGAACGGTCCCGATCGCCCGGGAGCTCCCAAGCCGCCCCCCTCCCGTCCTTCCTTTCAAAGAAACCGCGTTCAGGCCCCCAACATGGTGGTAAATCGGGCCTGAACGCGGTTTCCTTGTCTTTAGGGGTCGATGAGGGCGCATGGGACGCGCGTGCCGGACGTGGGACGGGAGCGCGCCTCAGCGGCAGCCCGCGCAGGCCGCGCAGGCGGACGGCGCCGTCGCGACCCCGCCGCGCGCCGTCTCGCGCAGGCTCGCCGGCAGCGCGCGCCCCACCTCGAGCATGACGCGGGCCATCTCGTCGAAGGGCACGAGGGGCTCCACCCCCGAGAGCGCGAGCTGCGCGGCCGAGAACGCCGCCGCCACGCCGATGGCGTTGCGCGTCTGGCAGGGCACCTCCACGAGACCGCCCACCGGATCGCACACGAGGCCGAGCAGGTTGGAGAGCGCGAGCGACGCCGCCGCGAGCGCGGTCTCGGGCTCGCCGCCGAGCATCTCGACCAGAGCGGCGGCGGCCATGGCGGCGGCGCTCCCCACCTCGGCCTGGCATCCGCCCTCGGCGCCCGCCACGCAGGCGTTCTGGGTGAGGAGCATTCCCACCGCCGCGGCGGTGAAGAGCGCGTCCATCACCTGATGGTCGTCGAAGCCGCGATGCTCCGCGACGGCGAGCACCGAGCCGGGCACCACGCCGGCGGAGCCCGCCGTGGGGGCCGCGACGATAACGCCCATCGTCGCCGAGCGCTCCAGCACGGCGAGAGCGTAGGCGACGGCCCTCGTCTGGACCTCGCCCATGAGAGCAGCGGTGAGGGCCGTCCCCGCGTGGGCTGCTAGCTGCGCCTCGCCGCCGATGAGGCCGCCGAGCGAGCGCTGCGGCGACACGATGGGCTCGGTCGTCTCCTCGCGCATGACGCGGAGCACGCGCGCCATCCGGGCAACCGTCTCCCGCTCCCCTCCGAGCTGCGCCTCGCGCACCGCCATGACGGCGCCGATGCTCATGCCGTGCGCGCGGCAGCGGGCCAGAAGCTCCGCTCCCGTGTCGAAGAACTCGTCTGCCGCCGCGACGACCGCCGCCGGGCCGGCGCCGGGCACGCGCACGTAGGTCGCCGTGTAGATGCTCGAGCGGCACTCGAGCTCGCCCAGAAGGTCCTCGGGCGGCAGCTCGTCCAGCTCGAACACCGTGTAGGCGCGCCCGCCCCGCTCGGTGCGGTACGTCCGCATAAACGCGATGTTGATATGACGCTCGGAGAGAAGCACCGTGAGGGCGGCGAGGACGCCGGGCTCATCGCGGTGCGCGACGAAGAGGGTGTCGTACTCGCCCGAGATATCGACATCGACCCCGTTGATGCGGCTCACCCGCACGCGGCCGCCGCCGAGGCTCTCGCCCCGGACCTCGACCTCGATGCCGCGCGCATCCTCCATCGCGATTTCGACCGTGTTGGGATGCAGGCGCGCGTCATCGCCGCCGAGCGCAAACGACCAGGCGAGCCCCGCCGCCTCGGCGTGCGCGAAGGCGTCACGGATGCGCTCGTCGTCCGTCTCGAACCCCAGGATACCTGCCACGAGCGCCCGATCGGTGCCGTGGCCGCGGTAGGTGTGGGCGAAGCTGTTGTAGAGCGTAAAGCGCACGCGCAGGACACGTGCGGGGCACAGCGACGCGGCGACGCGCGCCAAGCGGAGCGCACCCGCCGTATGCGAGCTGGAGGGGCCGACCATAACGGGGCCGAGGATCTCGAAAGCGGAAAGCGAGGGCATGGGCGCAGCCTTTCGATAGCGGGGGCAATCGGCCGGGAGGCGGCCGTACGGTCGCGTTCATTGTAGCGGGTCGGGCGCGGGCACGGTGAGTCGCCCGAGACATCCCGCGTAACAAGTTAAACAGCCGCCATCCCATGTCCGCACGGACCGTTATAATCATTCACGCAGAACAGCCACTCGCCGTCGCTCCCGCGCGGCGCGTCACGGACACGGGAAAGGTAAGGCTCGCAATGCCCGGTTCCGATATCAACAACCGCATCCCCCAGATCGGCGGAGGCGACCCCCTCGTGCCCTCCCCCGC
>NZ_NFJH01000010.1 GCF_002159765.1 Collinsella sp. An268
CCGCCGCGGCCTCCCCCGTGGGGTTCGGCCCGCGCGGCAAGGAGATATATTGCCACCCCGAGGGGCCGGGCGCAAGGGGGAATCCGGCGTCCACGGTTCCTACACAACTTGATCGTTCTTACCACAACATGTTGTGTTGTTGTAACGCTCGTCTACAAATTGCTACCGCTCGCCGATGCAAAATGCTTCGTAACGCCTCATTGGACTATATGCAGTCGCACTTTCAGAGCGCGAAGTCGCCCCGCGCAAGCTCGCAGCCGGCGTCCAACAGGGCGTCGCGCATTTCCACGGTCGGCGCCTCGGCGCAGACGCGCACCACCGGCTCCGTGCCCGAGGGGCGCAGAAGCAGCCAGCTTTCATCTGCAAACTCAAGGCGCAAACCATCCATATGGCTTACGCGAACCGGCTCCCGCCCTGCGACCTCATGCGGATTCACCCCGGGAAGCATCGTCCGGAAGGCCTCGATCACCTCGTTTTCCAGCCTCAGGTCGCGGCGGGCGTAGCTTGTTGCGCCGAAGCGCTCCGTCAGCTCGTCCACCAATGTGCCGAGTGTCTTTCCCGTCTTGGCCATGAGCTCGCAGATCAAGATGAGGGTGAGGATCCCGTCGCGCTCAGGGCTATACGCCGGAATACCTATGCCGCCCGCCTCTTCGCCCCCGATGAGGACATCGCCTTTGCGCATCTCTTCATATATATGTTTGAAACCGACGGGCTTGACATTCACCCTGCAGCCGAGGTCCTGGGCGACGCGACGTGCGATAACCGGCGTTGACTGGTTGACCACGACGCGGCCGGAAAGGCCGTGGTGCTGAACTAGGTGCTCTGTCAGAAGCGCGATGAGGTGCGCCGGCGATACGCAACGTCCCCGCTCGTCAACCGCACCGGCGCGATCCGCATCGCCGTCGGTGATGAGGCCGGCGCATGCGCCGTGGGCGACAACCGCCTGTTCGCAGTCATCGATCCAGGGCTCGATGGGATCGGGGTGGATGTCGGGCGTATCGGCATCATCGTGGCCGTGGATCTCGACCACCTCGACACCGAGCGCGCCGAGGGCGTCGGCGACAAGGCCGCGCGCCGCTCCGTACAACGGGTCGCATACCACCCGCAGTCGCGCGCGCGCAATGGCATCACCGTCTACGATCTCGCAGAGGTGATCCATATAGGGAATGACGAAGTTCTTGCGCTCTATGGGGCCCCGTGTCTCAGTGGGATCGGCGTCGATACCCGCCTCGATGGCGTCGGCGGCATCTTGGGTGAGTGTGGCCCCGCCCGCAAGACATAGCTTTACCCCTAGGTAGTCGGGCGGATTATGGGAGCCCGTCACCTCAAAGCCGCCGATGGCGCGCACGTCACGGGCGACGGCCCAAGACACGGCGGGCATGGGCGCCGGACGGTCGGACACCTTGGCAACAAGGCCGTGTCCGGCAAGCACCTCGCCGGCAAGCACGGCAAAGCACTCCGCTCCGGGACGCGTGTCGTATCCCACATATATAAGTGCACCCGGCGCCTGCCGCGCCCACCAGGCACCCGCGGCATCCGCGAGGCGAATCAGGTTCTCATCGGTAAAATCACCGTCGAGGCGCGCACGCCATCCGTCGGTTCCAAAGGTAATCATCGTCGCCAAGGGTTCACACCTCTTGCACAGGCCGCTACAAACGTACGTGAGAGGTATACCCCGTGCCGCGCCTTGGCAACGGGAGCCGCAACAGCTCCACAGGCGCGGCGTCGACCGTGCGCAAAACGGTTGCGCCCGGCACCTATCCCGTCAGGGCATCCGCCATCGCAGCCGTGGTCGCCGGCGTTGCGCCACAGCAGGCGCCCACCAGGTGCGCCCCGGCGGCTCGCCACACAAGCGCTGCCTCCGCAAAGACTTCAGGGCCGTCGGGCCACACCAGACGCCCGTCTCGATCGCGCTCGGGCACCCCCGCGTGGGGACGCACCATCACCGGCGTCCGCGCCGCCGCCACCAAGCGCGGGACGGCGGCCGTGGCGGCCGCAAGCGAGCAGCAGTTGATGCCCACCGCCGCCGCACCGTGTTTCTCAGCGTACACGACGGCCCCCTCGATCGTAAGGCCATCGCCCAGAAGCTCGCCCTCCTCGCCGATCGCGAAGCTCACGAGCACGGGCATGCCGTCCGCCACATCGCCCACGCCGGCGAGAGCGGGCTCGCAATCGCGTATAGAGGTGAAGGTCTCGAGCAGAATGCCGTCTGCGCCCGACGCAAGAAGCGCCAGCGCCTGCTCGCGATACGCCGTCCGGCACGCGCGGAAGGCAGGGGTGTCCCGCCGCGTCCAATCGAGGCCGCACGGCCCCATCGAGCCCACCACGAGCTGGGGCGCCGCGGCACGTGCGTTATCGACGCCGGCGCGATTGACCTCCGACATGGCGGGGACAATCCTGTCGCGCGCGAGGGCGGGGCCGCTCGCCTGAAACGTGTTGGTGATGAGCACCTGGGCACCTGCCGCCTCGTACAGACGATGGATCGCCTGCACCGTCGACGGCTCGGCCAGGTTCCAAAACGCCGGGGGCACCGTCTCGGCGTCCAGCTCACCCATGAGCACCGTTCCCATGGGGCCTTGGGCGAGCAGCACCTCGTCGGCCAGACGCCGCCTCAGCGCCTCGGCCCCGGCACGGTTGTAATATGCCGCCTCGGCAAGCAACGCCTACTCCTCTACCACCTGGATGCCCTGACGCTCCAGGTACGAAAGCCAGCGCTCCAGGGTGTCCTCAGACACCGCGTGCTCCATCTGGCAGGCCTCGACATCGGCACGCTCGTACGGCACACCGAGCTCTCGCGCCAAAAACGTGCGCAGCAGGCGATGGCGGTACCAGACCGCCTCACCGATCTCGCGCCCCTGCGGTGTGAGCATGACCTTGCCGTAGTGCGCCTGCTCGACAAGCCCCTGCCCCTTGAGCGCCGACACCGCCTTGTTGACCGACGCCTTGGATACGCCGAGGCGGTTGGCGATGTCTACGGAGCGGACGCCCGCCTCGCCGCCCTCCTCGTGCTCGATGCGCACCATGCTCTCGAGGTAGTCCTCGTTGGCCATGGTGAGATGCAAATCGTGCGAGCTCTCCGTCGTCTCCATCGGCGCTGCCTCCCCTGCAATCGCGCTCTCGCCCAAAACATCGCGCCCGCCCGCGCGGGTCGCACATTGGTGCTGATTCTACCCCATCGTACACCGCCTGCACCCAAGCACCATCCGCCATACCGCGCTTCGCACCCACCCTTCGCATCCGTGGACCACAGCCCGGCTCCACGGGCGCTGTGCGGTTGCCGTGCGACACGTTGGGCGTGGTAGAGTGGGAGGGTCCGACCCCTCCTACGAGAAAGGCAGTCCATGGCAACCTCCTCCAGCTCCGATGTGCTCGAGCGCTTCTGCCGCTACGTCCGCATCGATACCACCTCGTCCGACGAGCACTCCGACCAAGTCCCTTCGAGCACCTGCCAGTTTGACCTCGCGCGCCTTCTGGCTGCCGAACTCGAGGAGCTCGGTGCCGAAGGCGTGCAAGTGACCGAGAACGCGTACGTGCTCGCCTCGCTTCCCGCCAGCCCCGGCGCAGAGGGGGCGCCCGCCTTGGGCCTGATCGCCCATCTCGACACAACAGAGGTCGTCAGCGGCACCGGGGTGCATCCGCACGTGGTTACCTACACCGGCGGCGACCTTGTCGCGGGAGAGACGGCAGAGGGGCCGGTCGCCATCGCCCCCGAGACCCTGCCCGCCCTGCACGATCTGGTGGGCGAGGACCTGGTGGTCACCGACGGCACCACGCTTCTGGGAGCCGATGACAAGGCGGGCATCGCCGAGATCATGGCCCTCGTCGCGCGCCTTGCGGAGAACCCCGCCCTCCCCCATCCGCGTCTCGGTATCTGCTTTTGCCCGGACGAGGAAATCGGGCACGGTGCCGAGCTGCTCGACATCGACACCTTTGGGTGCGCTTACGCCTACACCGTCGACGGCGGACCGATCGGCGAACTCGAATGGGAATGCTTCAATGCGGCAGAGGCCACCGTGCGCTTCCGCGGCTATTCCATCCATCCGGGTGACGCCAAGGACAAGATGGTCAACGCCGGCAACCTGTTTGCTGCGTTCCATGCGCTGCTGCCGGCGCACATGCGCCCCGAGCACACCGAGGGCTACGAGGGCTTTATCCATTTAGAGGGCGTCTCCGCAACTTGCGAGCACGCCACTGCCCGCTACATCGTGCGCGACCACGACGCCGCCCGGTTTGACGAGAAGATCGCGCTCATCGAGCGCGCTGCAGCGTTTGTAAACGCCGAGCTCGACGCCGAGCGCGTGACGGTTGAGATTGTGCAGCAGTATCGCAACATGGCCGAGATCGTGCGCGATCACCTCGAGCTCATCGACCGAGCGCAGGAGGCGTTCACGGCAGCAGGCATCGAGCCGCGCGTGCTGCCCATTCGAGGCGGCACCGACGGCGCCCAGCTCTCGTTCCGCGGGCTCCCCTGCCCCAACCTCTCGACCGGCGGGTATTGCTGCCACGGCGTCAACGAGTTCATCCCCGTGAGCTCACTCGAACGCATGGTGGACGTGCTGCAGGAGCTGGTGGCGCTCTTCGCGTAAGGTGCCGCCGCGCCGCCTCGGGGCGAGCGGGCAACGCAGGCTGCAAAAACGGGGCGCAGACGTGCATCCACGCCTGCGCCCCGCTCCTTGTCAGCTCCCCGCGAGTTACTGCACCGTCGAGGTATCGCCCTCGGATCCCTCTGTCGAGGATTCGTCCGAGGATCCCGTGGTAGCCGTTCCGTAAATCCAGTCCTCGTTGCTGTTCTCGTACAGATCGCCCACGGTGCCGCCGCCTTCTCCGGTTGTGCCCATGGTCTGCGGGCCCTGCGGATCCTCGCCCGCGTCCACGCGCGCCATCATCTCCGCGAGCGCGGTCTCATCCACAAATACGAAGCTCTGGCCATTGATGTAGGTATCCTCACCGGCCCATGAGGGCAGGTTGGCCGAGTACATGTTGTCAACATCCATGCCGTGCATGGCGTTGATGAGCGAGACGATGTCAGTCACGTTAAGCGATGTCTTCACCATATCGGCCAGCTGGTTCATGAGCGCGGGCACGGTGGTGACGTCGAGGTTGTTGAGGATCTTCTCGGCGAGCGCGCCCAAGACCATGCGCTGATGGCGCATGCGGGTGTAGTCGCCGTCGGCAAACTGATGGCGCGCGCGGCAGAACGTGAGGGCCGCCTCGCCATCCATGTGCTGCTGCCCGGGCTCGATAACCACCGGACCGGCCTCGGGATCGTCGACGCCGTCGCCCTCGGGCACGTAGATGTCGATGCCGCCGACCGCGTCGACGAGCGCCTTCAGGCCATCGAAGTTAATCTCGGCATATTCCGAAATCTGAACGCCGCAAAGGTCGTTGACCGCCTGGACCATGTCGTCGGAACCGCCATAGCTAAAGACGGCGTTGATCTTCACCGTCGACCCCTGATACACATAGGCCGTGTCACGCGGGATCGAAATCAGGGTGACCTCTTTGTCCGTCGGGTCGACGCGGGCCAGAATGATGGAGTCGGTGCGGTAGGTTTCCTCGCCGGGACGGCCGTCTGTACCCAAGAGCAGCATGTAGAACGGCTCGCGCGTCACATCGGAGTCGGTAAGCGTCGCCAAAAGATCGCTCGTGATGACCTCGCCGTCATTAAGGCGCGACATAAGGCTCGTCACCCATGCGCCGGCGGTCACCACGCCTACGAGGAGTACGCCGAGCACGCCGATGAGGAGCCCGCGGCGAATAACGCGGCCGCGACGACGCTGGCGCGCGCGCTCCGCGTAACGCCCCACGTTCTCGCGGCTGTAGATACGGCTTGCTGCGCCCGTGGTGGGACGATGGGTGTGCTGGACGGGTTTTTTACGCATGCTCATGGGGAACCTAACCTAGTCTTCGGCAAGATCGGGCACGCGTACGCGCGAAACCGCCGCGCCCAGCCCGACCAGCTTGTCGCAGAAGCGCTCATACCCGCGGTCAATGTGGTGGATGGCGGAGACATCGGTCTCACCCTCGGCCACCAGACCCGCAAGAACCAGCGCCGCACCGCCCCGCAGATCGGGCGAAACCACCTGGGCGCCCGATAGCGAGGAGACACCGTGCACGATGGCATGGTGGCTCTCGATGCGTATTTCCGCCCCCATGCGCACGAGCTCGGAGGCAAACATAAACCGGTTCTCAAAAATGTTCTCGGTAATGACCGAGCTGCCGTCGGCAAGGGCAGAGAGCACCATGACCTGCGCCTGCATGTCGGTCGGGAAGCCCGGGAAGGGAAGCGTCTGGATATCGACGGGAGTGAGATGACCGGCGCGCCATACGCGCACGCCCTCGGCCCCGCGCTCCAAGCGGATACCCATGAGCTCCATCTTCTTGAGCACCATGCCGAGGTGATGCGGGTTGAAGCCCGTGACCTCGATACCCTCGGGGTCGGCGGCGAGCGCTCCTGCCACGAGGAACGTACCGGCCTCAATGCGGTCCCCGATAACGCGGTGCGCCACGGGACGCAGCTCGTCGACGCCCTCGATGGTAACGACGGGCGTGCCGGCGCCCTCGATGCGGGCACCCATCTCATTCAGCATGTTGGCAAGGTCGACGATCTCGGGCTCGCGTGCCGCGTTATCGATCACCGTGGTGCCGCGGGCACGCACCGCCGCCATAATAAGGTTCTCCGTGGCGCCGACGCTTGCGAACTCGAGGGTAACCGTGGTGCCGGTAAGGCCGTTTTCGGCGTCGGCGAAGATATAACCGTGGCTCGTGTCAAACGACACGCCGAGCGCCTCGAGGCCCAGGATATGCATATCGATCTTACGCGCGCCAAGGTTGCAACCGCCGGGCATGGCGATCTTCGCCCTTCCGAAGCGGCCGAGCAACGGTCCCATGACCGCCGTCGAGGCGCGCATCTTGGCGACGAGCTCGTAGGGGGCCTCCCATGAATTCGCACCGGAGGTGTCGATAGCGAGCGTGTGCTCGTCCAGCACCTCGATAGAGGCACCGAGACCCTTGAGCACTTTGCCCATAACGTGCACATCTGAGATGTTGGGGACGTTGGATAACGTCGTCGTGCCCGGAGCGAGCAGGGTGGCGGCCATCAGCTTGAGCGCAGAGTTCTTTGCGCCTGAGACGCGCACCGAACCGGACAGGTCATGCCCGCCCTGAACACGAATGATATCCAAGTCCCTACCTCACCTCATGCATTTCCGACCGTTGCCCAGCCGGAGCCGGGGCACTTACGCGGCAAGCAGGAGCTTCAGCCACGCCATCTCATTATAGAGATAGGCGCGTCGTGCATCATTTGCAGACAAATTACTCAGCTGCTCTTCAAATTCTTGTAACCGTGCCCGGGTGTCATCGGCGTCCACCTCAGCCAGGTCGCACGCCCGCTGCGCGAGAATGACGACCTCGTCTGCGGTGATCTCGGCGTAGCCGCCGGCAACGGCGAACCGATGGTCCACCGTGCCCATCGCAGCATCGCAGACGCGCACCACACCGGCTTCGACCGTGCAGATCTCGCTCGCGTGGCCCGGCAGCACACCGCACTCCCCATCGGAGGAAGGCAGCGCGACAAACGCCGCCTCCCCCTCATAGGCATTCGACTCCGGGCAGGCGATACGGATGCGCATGTCCTTACGCCTCCGCTTCCATCTTGGCGGCGCGCTCGCGCACGTCATCGATGGTGCCCGCATAGCGGAACGCCTGCTCGGGCAGGTCGTCGCACTCGCCGTCCACGATGGCGGCAAAGCTGCGGACCGTATCCTCGATGTGCAGGTACACGCCCTTGTTGCCCGTGAACTTCTCTGCCACGTGGAACGACTGCGACAGGAACTGCTGCAGCTTGCGCGCGCGGTTCACGGTAAGGCGCTGCTCCTCGGAAAGCTCGTCCATACCGAGAATCGCGATGATGTCCTGAAGGTCGGAGTATTCCTGAAGGATCTCCTGCACCTTGACGGCGACGCGGTAGTGCTCCTCGCCCACGATGGCGGGGTCGAGAGCGTCCGAAGACGAGGCCAGAGGGTCGATGGCCGGATAGAGGCCGAGCGACGCGATGTTGCGCGAAAGCACCGTCTGGGCATCGAGGTGGGTGAACGTCGTGGCCGGCGCGGGGTCGGTCAAGTCGTCGGCCGGCACGTAGACAGCCTGCACCGAGGTGATCGAGCCGGTCTTGGTCGAGGTGATGCGCTCCTGCAGGTCGCCCATCTCGGTCGCAAGCGTGGGCTGGTAGCCAACGGCGGACGGCATACGGCCGAGCAGCGCCGAAACCTCGGAGCCCGCCTGCGAGAAGCGGAAGATGTTATCGATAAACAGAAGCACGTCCTGGCCGCGATCGCGGAAATACTCCGCCGCGGTCAGACCGGCGAGGCCCACGCGGAGGCGCGCTCCGGGAGGCTCGTTCATCTGACCGTAGACAAGGCACGTCTTATCGATAACGCCCGATTCCTTCATCTCGAGGTAGAGGTCGGTGCCCTCGCGGGTGCGCTCGCCCACGCCGGTAAAGACCGACGTGCCGTTGTGCTCGAGCGCCAAGTTGTTGATGAGCTCCTGGATCAGCACGGTCTTGCCCACGCCGGCACCGCCGAAAAGACCGGTCTTACCGCCGCGGATATAGGGCTCGAGCAGGTCGATGGCCTTGATGCCCGTCTCGAAGATCTCAGTTTTGGTGGTGAGCTCGTCAAAGTGGGGTGCCGGGTGATGGATCGGATAATAATCCTCCACCTCGGGCATCTCCTTGCCGTCGACCGGCTTACCGAGCACGTTCCAGATGCGGCCCAGGGTTCCGGGGCCGACGGGCATGGTCATGGGGCCGCCCGTATCCGTTACCGCAATGCCGCGGATAAGGCCGTCGGTGGAGCTCATGGCCACGGTGCGCACCACGCCGCCGGGCAGCTGGCTCTCGACCTCGAGGATCGTGGACACATGGCCCATGGGCGTGTCGGCCTCGACGGTAAGGGCGTTGTAGATCGCGGGGACCTGCCCCTCGAACTTGACGTCCACCACGGGGCCCACGATACGGACGATATGCCCCTCGCCCGCCGTATGGCGCGTGACGGCGTCCTTGATGTCGTTCAAATCATAGCTCTGAGCCATAGCTATTCCTCCAATGCGTTGGCGCCGCCCACGATCTCGTTGATCTCGGTCGTGATGGATGCCTGGCGCACGCGGTTGTAGGTGCGGGTGAGGGTTGCGATGATCGCGGTCGCGTTGTCCGTTGCCGAATGCATGGCCTTGCGGCGCGCACCCTGCTCGGAGGCCGCCGAGTCGATCAGCGCCTGATGAATGACGGTCAGAACGTAGGAGGACACGAGGTTGCCGAGCACCGCGCGCGCCGAGGGCACGAAGCGGAAGCTCGACGAGATGCGCTGCGGCGCCTCGCCTTCGTTCTTGCGCGGGCCACGGGCAAGCGCCACCATCTCGGGATCGAGCGGCAGGAGATGCTCGACACGCAGCACCTGGTCCACGCGATTCTTGGCGTGATGGTAGATGACCTCGACGCGGTCGAAGTCGCCTGCCGTGTACCCGTGCGTGATGTAGCTCGCAATCATGCGGGCCTGCTCGAGCGTGGGCTCGGCGGAGATGCCCTCAAAATGCATGACGACGTTGGCGCGATGGCTGAAATACTCGGTAGGCTTGCGCCCGCAGGTGATGAGTTCGACCTCTTCATCCTTGAGTGCGCACTCGTGCATGATCTTCTCGGCCTCACGCGCCACGCTCACGTTGAAACCGCCCGCAAGACCGCGGTCGCTCGCGATGGCGACCACCAGCACGCGCTTCTCCGCGTCATGCCGTGCCAGCAGCGGAGCGTCGCCCGCCGCCTCGGCATCCTGCGCCACCGTGAGCATGACGTCGGTCAGCGCGTCCTTATAGGGCTCAGCCGCGTAGGCGCGCTCGAGCGCACGACGGATCTTGGCCGTGGAAACCATCTCCATCGTGCGCGTGATCTGCTTCATGCTCGTGGTGGAGGTAATGCGCTTCTTGATCTCGCGAAGGTTCGCCATGGGGACTTATGCCTCCTCGCCCGCCGCGCCGTCCACCGGCGCCACGGCGTGCCTGGCCACAAACTCACGCTTATAGTCGGCGACGGCGTGATCGAGCTCACGCTCCAGCTCGCCTGCGACCTTCTCGACACGCAGGCGCTCGAGAAGCTTGCCGAAGCTGCTCGCAAGGTAGGTCACGAGCCCATCGCGGAACTCGATGACCTGCGAGAGCGGCAAGTCGTCGAAGTAGCCCTGGTTGCCCGCAAACAGCACGGCGACCTGCTCGGTCACGTCGAGATGATAGTAGCGCGCCTGCTTGAGCAGCTCCATCATACGCGAACCGTGCGTGAGCTGCTTCTGCGTCGTCGCATCGAGGTCGGAGCCAAACTGCGCAAAGCCCGCGAGCTCCTGATAGGAGGCGAGGTCGAGGCGCAGGTTGCCCGCAACCTGCTTCATGGACTTCACCTGCGCGGCACCGCCCACGCGCGACACCGAGATGCCGACGTCGACCGCCGGGCGCTGGCCCTGCAGGAAGAGGTCGCTCTGCAGGTAAATCTGGCCATCGGTGATGGAAATGACGTTGGTGGGGATGTACGCCGACACGTCGCCGTCCTGCGTCTCGATAAGCGGCAGGGCCGTCATCGAGCCCGAGCCAAGCTCCTGGGAGAGCTTGCACGCGCGCTCCAGCAAGCGGCTGTGCAGATAGAAGATGTCACCCGGATACGCCTCGCGTCCCGGCGGACGACGAAGCGTCAGGGACATCTGGCGATATGCTACGGCCTGCTTGGAAAGGTCGTCGTAGATGACGAGCACGTGCCCGCCGGGGTTCTCCGCGGACGCCGGCTTACCGTCGGCACCGTTGTACATAAAGAACTCGCCGATGGCGGCGCCCGCCATAGGGGCGATGTACTGCATCGGCGCCGATTCGGCCGCCGTCGCCGAGACGATCACGGTGTAGTCGAGCGCGTGGTGTGCCTCGAGCGCGGCGCGGATGCCCGCCACCGTCGACGCCTTCTGGCCGATGGCGACGTAGATGCAGACCATGCCCTTACCGCGCTGGTTGATGATCGTGTCGATGGCGATGGCGGTCTTGCCCGCCTTGCGGTCACCGATGATGAGCTCGCGCTGACCGCGGCCGATGGGAATCATGGAGTCGATGGCGAGAATGCCTGTCTGGACCGGCTCGCACACCGGTGTACGGTCGATAACGCCCGGCGCCTTGAACTCGATGGGCCGACGGTGCGTCGTGCGAATCTCTCCCAGTCCGTCGATGGGCTGGCCCAGCGGGTTCACCACGCGGCCGAGCATGGCGCGTCCCACGGGGATGTCCATGATGCGCCCGGTCGTGCGGCACTCGTCGCCCTCTTTGATGGCAGTGACGTTACCAAAGAGCACGGCGCCGACCTCATCGCGCTCGAGGTTCTGCGCCAGACCGTACACGCGCTCGCCGGTCTCCTCGCTCTTGAACTCGAGAAGCTCGCCGGCCATAGCGCTCATGAGGCCCGACACGCGGGCGATACCGTCGCCGACCTCGTCAACGGTCGAGACCTCCTGCGTATCGACGGTCGCGTCAAGCGTGCTCAGGCGCTCCGCCAGAAGACGCGTGATGCTTGCAGCGTCAATCGTCTCAGACATGGGCTGCCTCCCCTCCGATAGTTGCAGTGGTGGAATCAAGGGCCTCGCGCGCGGCGCGCAGCTGCGTCTTGACCGAGATGTCGCGACGCTGGCCGCGAGCCTCGATCACCAGCCCTCCGATGATGGACGGATCGACGTTCTCGATGAGGAACACCTCGCGGCCGAGCTCGCCGGCGATGCGCGCCGAGATCTTCGCGCGCAGGTCGTCATCGAGCGGCACCGCCGTGGTGACGCGTACGCCCACCACGTCCTCATCCTCTTCGGTGAGGGCGTGATACGTTGCCGCGACCTGGGGCAGGAGGTCCAGCTGGCCGCGCTCGACCATGGTGGTGAGCACGCCCAGAAGCTCGGGCGAGGCGCCGGCGAGCATCTCCAGGTCGGCGCGGTTCTTAAACACGCGACCCGGAACCTTCCCCGCCTCGAGGAGCGTACGGGCGTACGTCTCGAGAACGCGCTCCTGCTTACGGCTAGTCGGCATTGAGGCTACCCGCTTCCTCGATATAGCGCTCGATCAAACGACGCTGCTCGCCGTCCTCATCCAGCGTCTTGGCGACAATCTTAGACGCCACCGAGACGGAGAGGTCCGCGATGGATGCCGCGGCGTCAGCGTAGATGGAGCGGCGCTCCTCCTCGGCGGAGGCGTGCGCCTTTGCAAGGATATCCTCGGCCTCCGCATGGGCGGCTGCGAGGATGCGCGAGCGCTCCGTCTCGGCATCCTGACGGGCGGCGAGCACGATCTCGGCGGCCTGACGGCGCGCGTCGGTCACGATGTCGTCCGAGGCCTTGCGGTCGGCAAGCGCCTTCTGACGGGTCTTCTCCGCCTCGTCCAAGCTGTCGGCGATGCGGCGCTCGCGCTCCTCCATAGTGGAGAGAATCTGCGGCCACGCCATCTTGGCGAGCACGAAGAGAATGATGAGGAAGGCGATGAGGGCCGGGACGAACTCGGCCATCTTGGGGATGAGGATCTCAGCCCCGCCCGTCCCCTCGGCAAAGGCGATCTGGGGCAGGGCGGCACAAGAGGCAGCCGCCGCAACCGCCAGCGCGCGATAACTGTTCTTCATGTAGGTCAGCTCCCTTACTCAGATGAGACGCAGCGAGCTTCCCTTAGGCGATGAGCGTCACGACGAAGCCGATAAGGCCCAGCGCCTCGGTAAAGGCGGACGCCAGAATGAAGACGGTAAAGGCGCGACCCTGAATCTCGGGCTGGCGAGCCATAGCGCTCGTAGCGCCAAACGCCGCGAGGCCGATAGCGAGGCCTGCACCGATAACACCGAGACCGTAACCGATAACTCCCACGATTCCTCCTTTGACGTGCGCCCGCAGGCGCGGAGTTCCAAACTATCTGCCCGGGCCCTGGGATGAAGCCCGCGGTGACCTACCTTAGGCGGACGGGGCTAATGGCCCTCGGCTTCCGCAATCTGGATGTACACGGCAGCGAGCACCGTGAACACGTACGCCTGCACAAACGCGACGATAAGCTCGACGGCGTAGATGACCAAGAGGATGGCGAGCCATGCGATGCTCGGCAGCGCACCCAACGCGTTCACGGCGCTGAAATGCTCGAGCAAAGGCTCGGCGAAAAGCGCTGCCATGATGGAGAACGAACCCATAACGATATGGCCGGCGAACATGTTGCAGAACAGACGGATGGCCAGCGTGATGGGGCGAAGCAGCAGAGAGAAAACCTCGATGACCCAGACGAACACGTTCATGGGGAAGGCCACGCCCGCGGGCGCCAGGCTCTTCCAATACCCGATGAAGCCGTGCTTCTTGCACCCGAAGTAGATGAAGTAGACAAACGTCACGAGTGCGAGCGCGGCCGTGCAGCCGATAGCGCCCGTACCCGGCTTCATGCCCGGAATGAGGCCGATGAAGTTATTGATAAGGATGAAGAAGAAGATAGTGGCGAGGAAGGGGAAGTGACGGCGCCACTCGGTGCCGACCACGCCCTTCGCCACATCGTTCTCGACGTATTCGACGAGGTACTCGACACCGTTGACAAAGAAGCCGTGTGGCACGAGGGATTGCTTCTTAACAAAGACCACCATGGCGATGCACAGCACGGCGGCGGCAACAAGCAGCCAGAACGAATACTGCGTGAGGCCCACCGTAAGATCGCCCACCACCGGGGCCGAGGAAAACTCGGCAACGAGCTCTTGAATCTCACCCGATAGCTTTGCAAACGCTTCCATGCGTTCCACCTTTTCTTCCAACCGGCTCTCGCCGGACCGTCATCGGCCGAGCTTCACCATCAAAACGGTGGAGATGACGACCAGCGCCCCTACGAATCCGCCCATCTCACCGACGGCAAATGGCACCAGGCCATCTCCATCGAGAAGATGCACGGCAAAGACGCCCACGAGCAGCACCGCGAACGAGGCGCCGATTGCCAGCAGCCCCGCCACCATGCTCACGCGGTTCGTCCCCTTGAGTACCGGCCACAGAGCAGCCGCCGAGGGAACGAAAGCGCCTAAGCCCACAAGGACTCCGACGACGATGTGCGGAATGCTGTCCGACCAGCTGACGTCAGACAACATCGGCACCTCCCCGCTCGAACCGCCTATGGCACCGGCGGTTCGCATCTCGTTCCGAATACTCTAGTCTGCCGTCCCAAAAAGTCAACTGTTGCACCCCACGCGTTGAGCTCACGCAGATAAGCCCAGCTCAGCGCGTTGCCAAAGGTGCTTTTTCCATGATGATGTCAACCAGATTCGCAACGGGACGGGAACGCCTTGGACCTTACTCCTGAAGCGCCGCGATCTTGGCGACGCGCCCCTCGTGACGACCGCCCTCAAACGGCGTCTCCAAAAACGTCTTCACAATCTCCTTGTTGACGGCGAGATCAACAAAACGACCCGAGAGGCATACCACGTTGCCGTTGTTGTGCTGACGGAAGAGCTCGGCAAAGGCGGGCGTGGTGATGGATGAGGCGCGGATGCCGGCGACCTTGTCCGCCGCTATGGCCATGCCGATACCGGTTCCGCAGATAAGCACGCCAAAATCGGCGCGGCCATCAGCCACGGCATGGGCGACCGGCGCCGCATAATCGGGATAGTCGACGCTCTCCGCCGAATCGCACCCCATGTCCTCTACCTCGCAGCCCAGATCGTCGCGCAGGTAGGCAACCATGGCCTGCTTCTGCTCGAATCCGCCGTGATCGGCTCCAATGGCGATACGCATAAGCTCGTCCTCTCCTACATAACGGATTGCTTGCCGTACCTTCTATGATAGTGGACATGCGTCGTTTCTGAAAACAACGACCGCTCCTGAGCTCCGCTTGCTGGCTCCTCCGTGGCATTCCTATATTAGCTAGGCAACAGGAACGCTCAGATCATATCGTTCATGGAGTGCAATATCCTGACCGTGGGGCAACTCGGCACCCGAACCACCGTCGAGAATGCGCACCTTCTTGAAGCAGGCGACGTCAAGAAGCTCTCCGTACCAGGGATCTGAGGCATAGGGCTTAATGTCAAGCGCCCGCTCGCCCTCTCCATCAAAGACAGGCAAGAGGCGGGAATTGCCCAGAGGTGTCGTCACAGGGGAAATCTTCGATTGGAGCATCGTTTTCTCCTAATCGGAGCGAATCGATTCTGGAGGACTGCTCGCCATTGCCCGAGAGCGCCCAGCTGACTTCTAGCTCATCATGAGCTTATGGGGATGGCGCCTTCCACCCAGCGCGCGCCACACGCGGACAATGGCCCGCACCTAGCGCGCCGCGCCACCGGAGGTGCGTGCGCGGGCCACCGCCTCGTGCCAGCCTCGGAGGTTGTGCCGGCGCATCTCCTCCGCCTCGTCACCCGCCGCCGGGACGAAGCGCTCGGCTACGGCGCGATTGGAGAGCAGCTCCTCGCGGTCCTCCCAATACCCCACCGAAAGCCCCGCCAAATAGGCGGCGCCGAGCGCCGTGGTCTCGACCGCCTCGGACTGAACCACGGGTATAGTGAGCAGATCTGCCTGAAACTGCATGATGAAGGCGTTGCGCGATGCGCCGCCGTCGACCTTGAGCTCGCCCAACTCGCATCCCGCGTCGCGCTCCATGGCGCGCAGCACGTCATACACCTGGTACGCGAGGGACTCGCACGCCGCGCGCACGACCGTCGCCCGGTCGGAGGCAGCGGTGAGGCCGCAGATGAGCCCGCGAGCACCGGCATCCCACCAGGGGGCGCCGAGTCCGCTGAACGCCGGCACGAGGTAGCAGCCGTCGTTATCCGGCCGAGAGAGCGCGATATCCGCCGTATCCCGCACATCGGTGATAAGCCCGAGCCCGTCGCGCAGCCATTTGAGGGTCGACCCCGCATGAAAGATCGAGCCCTCGAGCGCGTAGCTCACCGCACCGCCCTCGGCGATGCCGATGGTCGCCACGAGCCCTTCCCGCGAGTCGATAACCGTGTCGCCTGTATTCATGAGCAGGAAGCAACCGGTGCCGTAGGTGGTCTTCGCCTCGCCCGGACGGAAGCAGCAGTGACCGAAAAGCGACGCCTGCTGATCGCCCGCCACCCCCGCAATGGGAGGTCGGTGCGTCATGATCTCGTCGGAGACGCGACCGAAGTCGTCGGCGCTCCACTTGAGCTCGGGCATCATCGCCCGCGGGATGCCGAAGAGGGCGAGCAGCTCATCATCCCAGTCAAGCTCGTGGATGTTGAAGAGCATCGTCCGGCTGGCGTTGGTGTAATCGGTCGCGATGACGTCGCCGCCGGTAAGGTTGTAGATAAGCCAGGTGTCGATGGTGCCGAAGACGAGCTTGCCAGCCTCAGCCATCTCGCGCGCGCCGGCAACGTTGTCGAGAATCCATGCAACCTTGGTGGCCGAGAAATACGCATCCGGCGTGAGGCCGGTTTTGACGCGGATGGCATCGGCGAGCCCCCGCTCGACAAGCGCGGCCGCTGCGGGCGCCGTGCGGCGGCATTGCCATCCGATGGCGTTGTAGACGGGCTGGCCGCTCTCGCGGTCCCATACCACGCAGGTTTCGCGCTGGTTGGAGATGCCCACCGCGGCAATGCTATCTGAGTGGATACCGCTTCTGAACTGAACCTCGACGATAACCGAGATCATAGACGCCAAGATCTCGGTGGGGTCCTGCTCGACCCAGCCGGGCTCGGGGTAGCGGATCTTTAGCGGACGCGACGCCTGGGCCACCACGCCGCCGAACTCGTCCACAATGATGGCGCGCACCGACGTGGTGCCCGCGTCGAGCGCCATGATATAGGAGCCGCCGAAGGTGTACCCGAGGTCGGCGAGACCGAGGTCTTTCAGGGAGAGCGGCATGACATCTACCTTTCTTCCGCAGGCGAGGACGGAGCGAACCCCGCCCGGATAAGGGCGCGCTCGATGGCACCGGCTGCGAGCGACCCCTGGCGCACGATGCGAACCCCCTCCGCCGCGCAGGCGACGATGGTCGACGCATCCTGGCAGGGCGTGGGGCCCGCATCGAGTGCGATGTCAACGCCGGCGAGCACACGTGGCTCGACCGCGTCAAACGACGCCGGGGCGGGAGCCCCGTGGGTGTTTGCGCTCGTACAGGCGAGAGGGGCGCCGAGGACCCGTATGAGCGCGGCAACGACGGGAGAGGCCGAGGCGCGCAGCGCAACCGTGCCGTCGGCCGCTCGACAATACGCAGGGACGTTTTCGCGCGCGGGCACGATGATGGTGAGCGCACCCGGCCAGAAGGCCTCGGCGAGCACGCGCGCCCGCTCGTCGACGTCGCGCCCATAGCGGTCGAGGGCGCCGGCATCTGCCACGAGCCAAGGCACCGTTTGGGTAAGATCGCGCTGCTTAACGGCGAAGATACGCCGGTAGCCCGACGACGCGGGGGGTACCGGGCAGCCGTTTACCCGCACCGTCTCACGCTCCGCCCGCCCGTCACCGAACGCGGGCTCACCCATAGAAGGGAGCATGGCGACCGCGAGGCCGTACACGGTCTCGGTAGGGATAAGGGCAAGGCCACCCTCCCGCAGCACCTGCGCCGCCGTCTGAATCGCGGCGCACTGTTCCAACTCCACATCGCTTGCGATGCGGTAGATATGCCCCATAGTATGTCGCCTGTCCTTATCGCCCTATGCTCACTGACCTTTTCCGCTGTATTGTCTCACGGCATAGCGCTCTTATGGGACACATCGTCAATATGCAACGCAAACGGCCCCTGTCGCTCGGCAAAAGGGGCAAATGCGCGCGAATCGTGGCGATACCAGCCGCCCGTCGCTGAGCGTCTTGCGCACGAACGGCCGGTATCGGATGCGGATGCGCGCTAGGGGAGCTGCGCGAGCACGAAGCGCGGTCTGCCGGTCAAATCGCTGGCGACGCGCACATCTGCCATACCCGCCTGTCGGCAGAGCTCGGCAGCCGGCTCCGTCGCGTCTTCAAAGAGCTCGCATGCAAAAAGGCCTCCCTGACGGAGCACATCGGGGGCCGCATCGAGCAGACGACGAAACACGTCGAGACCGTCGGCGCCGCCATCGAGGGCGAGGTGCGGCTCAAAGGCGGACACCTCGCGCGGCAGCGTTGCCATCACGCCGCTCGGTATATACGGCGGGTTCGAAACAAGCACGTCAAATGTCTCGCGCTCCTCCGGCCGCATCGGGCGTACCAAGTCGCCCTCGCGCACCTCTACGGCATCCGTCGCGATGCCGGCGCGCTCGCGGTTACGCTCGGCGAGGGAGATGGCGCGCGGCTCAACATCCGTCGCCACGCACGTTACCCGGCCCGGGCGCTCGGCGGCAAGCGAGAGGGAGATGCAGCCCGTCCCGCAACCGACCTCAAACACGCGCGCCGTCCGCGGCTCGGGCGCAGGCAGGGCGCCCGCCTCGTCATCCTGGCCGGGCAACTCGCCCGCCTCCGACCCTGCCGCAGAGGACCCCGGCTCCGCAGCGCGTGCAGCCTCTTCGGCCGCGCGCAGGCGCTCCACCTCCGCGTTCCACGGCAGCGCGGCGCGCGCGCACCGCTCCTCTTCGGCGTCGCGGTGCAGCACGGTGCGGTCGATATAGTCGAGCACAAACTCGCAAAGCAGCTCGGTCTCGGGCCGCGGGATGAGCACACCCGGCTCGCAGATGATATCGAGTTGGCGAAACGCGGTCTCACCGGTGATGTATTGAAGGGGCTCTCCCGCCACGCGGCGCCGGAGCCCCTCGCGGACCACGCTGCGCTCCTCCATCGTCATCGGCTGGTTAAAGTCAACGTAGAGCTCGATCCGCTTCTTATGCACGGCGGCGCAGAGCAGCCATTCGGCAGCCAGGCGCGGGCGCTCCTCACCATGGCGACCGAGGTAGCCCTCGCTCCACTCGAGGCACCGCTTGATGGTCCACACGTCCTCCTGGGGAGCCGTACTCGCGGAGGCTGCCACCGACGACGTCACGGCGCCGGCCGTACCCGGCGACACCGCTGCGCCCGCGCCCGACGGCGCCTCCGCGCCATACGTCGCTCCATACCCTGTCTTCTCACCGGCATAGCCATCCATGGCAACCCCCATCGCTCCAAACGGCGGCACGGCCGCAAACCGGCCGTCGCCGTCAACGTACCTCCAGCCCCCACGCTACCCGAGGCATCTAACCAGACGGCCGTTGATTTCCACGTGGGCCTGAGCGCCGGCGCACCAGAATCAACGCGCCTCTAACCGCGCTGGTATACGGCGCGCTTTTTGGCCTTTGCACACGCGTCGCACGCGAATATGCCCGGCCGGCCTCCATCATACCTGCACAGAAACGGGCATCCCGCAGGATGCCCGTCCTCATCTCGATGCGCCCGGCTTACACGGCCTGGGCGAGCTTCTCGGCACGATCGGCCGCTGCAAGCGCGTCGATCACCGTGCCCAGCTGGTCGCCCAACAGCACGCCGTTGTAGGTGGAGTTGAAGCCAATGCGGTGGTCGGTCACACGATCCTGCGGCTGGTTGTACGTGCGGATCTTCTCCGAGCGATTGCCGTGGCCAATCTGGCTCTGACGCTCGGCGCCGAGCTCTGCCTGCTGCTTCTCGAGCTCCATCTCGTACAGGCGGGCGCGCAGCATCTGCATGCAGACCTCGCGGTTCTGAATCTGCGAGCGCTGCTCCTGCGACTGCACCACGGTGTTGGTCGGCAAGTGGGTGATGCGCACCGCCGAGTAGGTGGTGTTGACGCACTGGCCGCCCGGGCCGGAGGCGCAATACGTGTCGATGCGCAGGTCGGACTGATCGATCTTGATGTCGATCTCATCCGCTTCCGGCAGCACCGCCACCGTGGCCGTCGAGGTCTGGATACGACCCTGGCTTTCGGTCTTGGGCACGCGCTGCACGCGATGCACGCCGCTCTCGTACTTCATGACGGAATAGACCTTGTCGCCGTTCACCTTGAACTCGATGGATTTGAAGCCACCGGCTTCGCTGGGGCTCGAATCGAGCACCTCGAGCTTCCAGCCCTGTGCCTCGCAGAAGCGCTGGTACATCTTAAAAAGATCGCCGGCAAAGATGGCGGCCTCGTCGCCGCCGGCAGCGGAGCGGATCTCAACGATGGTGTTCTTCTCATCGTTGGGATCGCCCGGGATAAGCATGAACTTGATGTCTTCCTCAAGCTGGGGAAGCTTGGCCTCGTTGTCGGCGATGTCCTCCTGGAGCATGGCCTTCTCATCCGCATCGGTGGTGTCGTGCAGCATCTCCTTGGCGGCCTCGATGTCATCGAGCGCCGAGAGGTACTCGCGCGCCGCCGTCACCAATGCGGTCTGGTGCGCATACTCCTTGTTGAGGCGGGTGAACTCCTTGATATCGGATGCCACCGAAGGGTCGGAGAGCTTCTTTTCGAGCTCCTCGTAGGCGGCGATGAGTTTCTCTAGCTTGTCGCGCATGATGATTCCTTTGCTGGTTGGGTGTGATGGAAGGGGGCTGTCACGCTGCGGCCGTCACCGGCGCCCGCATCGGGCGGCTCGCACACGGCGCATCGAACCGTAAGCCAGTTAGAACATGTCGAACCTTATGTACATGCGCTCTCCTTCTCTCAGCCCTCCTATGATACCCAGCTCGTAGCAAAACTCAAGGTGGGAGCGCAAGACCTCGGCTTCTCCAACCTTTCAACTCATGGGCCGCCCGCATGGCCGGGCGCACGGCAAGCCTCTCTTATCCCCTGCTCCGAGGGGACAGAACCGGCAGATTGTATGTCCTGACGGGAGAGGGACAGAACCGGCAGATTGTATGTCACGACGAGAAAGGGAGAGAAACGGCAGATTGTATGTCCGTGCGGGGAGAAAAGGGGCGGAATGTATCTTTCTATACAATGCGCCGCTTTTTTGCACCTCTCTGAACTGGGCTTTTCCCGGCCGAAAGACAGAACATACAATCTGCCTATACAATCTGCCACTTTTCTCCCCGCACCACGGCGGACATACAATCTGCCCGATTCGTCCCCTCACGTCGCGTGGACATACGCTCCGCTTCGCTCGCCCTGCCTGTCCGGTCCGTGAGGCGCGCCGACTTTGCCCCCTCCGAAATCGTCCGCCACCGGGTTATCACACCTATCGGTGACTCCGTCAAATCCGCGTACAATTTGTGTCAGATTCATGACCCAAGTTTTTCTTTTCTCCCCGTTTCTTGTGCTGCAACGCGCCAGATGGCGGCATTATCTAGCCATGAGTATCGTGGTGTCACATAGGACGGCACGCGCCTTCCACCAACTGCCCCTCCCGCTGGGCGACCTGCGCAGATTCCCCCTAGAACCGGCGCCCCTCAAAACCGGCGCACCCTGCGCGTGCTCGATCGCCTACGCCCGCGCGGCCCTGCAGAGGTCCGGCCCTGCAGAGGAAGCGCTCGAAAACCTCGAGGTTATCGTCTCGAAGCCGAGCGAGCGACGCGTCATGCCCGGCATCACCTGCCACCTGCTGGGCGGCGAACTTCCCGCCCGCACACTCCTCGAAATCGAAAAGGGAGTGCTCGTCCCCGACGTACGACTCTGCGCGCTTGGGGCGGCATCGTATCTGTCCCTGCGCGAGCTCATCGAGTACTATTTCGAGCTCTGCGGCACCTACGCCCTCTTCCCCGGAGGAAACGAATCGTATCGTAAGCTCAAGACGGCGCGCACGACCACGGAAGACCTGCGCGCGTTCTTTCTCGCGATGCGCCAACGCAATCACGCCGCAAAAGCCCTGCGCGCGCTGCGCTATGTCCGTGACGGCTCGCGGAGCCCGATGGAGACCGCCACGGTCATGTTGCTCGTCCTGTCCATGCGCGAGGGCGGCTTGGGCATTCGCTCGGTTACCATGAATCACGAGATTCCGGTGACAAAAGCCGCGCGTAAACTCACCCGGCGAAAGACCCTTATTTGCGACGCGTTTATCGCGCGATGCCTGCTCGACATTGAGTACAACGGAATCCTCCACGAGCAGACTGACCAACGCATCATCGACGCGGAGCGCCTAAACGCGCTGCACGCCATGGGATACGAGATGCTGGTAATCGATCGCTCCGCCCTGTTCAGCGTGCTGTCGTTCCGGCGTCTTATGGCGAGCATCGAGCGGCATGCACACATCAAGCAGCGCTATCTGAACGAAGCCTTTCGCATCCGCCAGGAGGAGCTGCGCACCTTCGTCCTCCGCAACTGCCGGAAGCCGGATGACAGCCCCTCCACACCGTAGGCGAACGTCCTCTGGTTAGAGGAGCGTGATGTCGAACGAGCGCTCGTCCACCGCACCGGGCTCGAGCATCGTGATGTTCTCCTTGTGCTCCAGCACATCGTCCTCGGTATCGAGCGTGGTGTGGCCCGTCCAAGGCTCAAGCGCCACAAACGGGGCGCCCGGCGCCGCCCAAACGCCCACAAAGTCGAAGCCGGCAAAATCGATGCGGATGCCATGACCGGACTTTGTGCCCACCAGCGAGAGCGTATCGCCCGGCACATGGTCCAAAATCATGGTGTCGAAGCGGAAGATATCGCGCGTGAGCGGCAAGGTGTCCGAGCCGTCCACGGTGCGGAACGTATCCTGGTACGTGGCAAGGCCGCCCTCGACGAGCTTGGGGCAATCGGCCGTCCACGGCTCGACAAACCGGAACTCGTAATCCTCGTAGGCCTCGCCCGTCCCTTCAACGGGCACGTTAAAGGCAGGATGCCCGCCCACCGAGAACGGCAGCACGACGCTTCCCGTGTTCTCGACGCGGAACGTCTGCGTGAGCGTCGCCGGCCCCGTGATGGCATAGGTCATGTTGAGCTTGAAGTCATAGGGGTACTGTGCGCGCGTCTCATCGTTGCTCACAAGCTCATAGGTCACGCTCGAGCCGTCCTCGGAGACCGAAACGAGCTCGTGCTCGTTGATGCGCGCCACGCCGTGGCGACCCATGTGGCAGGGGCCCTCGGCGGACTCGGCGTAGTCGTTGCGAATGGAACCCACGATGGGGAAGAGCACCGGCGCGTGCTTACCCCAAAACGCGGGATCGGCCTGCCAGAGATACTCGCGGCCATCGAGCGTAAGGCTCTGGAGCTCGGCGCCCAAAGAGCTGACCTTGGCGGTAAGTGCGCCCTTCTGAATGGTGGTGACGCAAGACATGTGAACCCCTTTCACCGGCATGGCGGCCAAGCCGGTCGAGGTGGCATGGCCGAAGGGCCCCTTCGCATCCGTCAGGCCCCGTCTTTTTATCTTAGCCGTTGCCACACGAGGGGAGCACGCCGCATCCGCGAGCGGCAAACGACCCGCCCGGACAGGTCCGGACGGGTCGCAGGTGACAGGGGGCGCGATGGGCGGCCCCCCCATGCACAGATGCGCTACTCGAGCTCAAAGGCGCCCGTGTAGAGCTGGTAGTACGTACCGCGCTTGGCGATCAGCTCGTCATGGCTGCCGCGCTCAATGATGCGACCGTGGTCGAGCACGATGATGGCATCGGAGTTGCGAACCGTCGACAGGCGGTGCGCGATGACAAACGTGGTGCGGCCGTTCATGAGGGCGTCCATACCGCGCTGCACGATGGCCTCGGTGCGCGTGTCGATGGAAGACGTCGCCTCGTCGAGGATCATGACCGGCGGGTCGGCCACCGCGGCGCGGCTGATCGACAGCAGCTGGCGCTGGCCCTGGGAGAGGTTGGAGCCGTTGTCGGTGAGCATCGTCTGGTACCCCTCGGGCAGGCGCTCGATGAAGCCGTGCGCGCCCGCGAGCTTGGCGGCGGCGATGCACTCCTCGTCCGTAGCGTCGAGACGGCCGTAGCGGATGTTGTCCATCACGGTGCCGGTAAAGAGGTTCACGTCCTGCAGCACCATGCCGAGCGAACGGCGAAGGTCATCCTTGCGGATCTTGTTGACGTTGATGCCGTCGTAGCGGATCTTGCCGTCCTGAATGTCGTAGAAGCGGTTGATGAGGTTCGTGATGGTGGTCTTACCAGCACCGGTAGCACCCACGAACGCGATCTTCTGGCCCGGCTTCGCCCAGACCGAGATGTCGTGCAGCACCGTGTGGCCCGGCTTGTAGCCAAAGTCCACGTCGTAGAGGCGCACGTCGCCCTCAAGCGGCACGAGTTCGACGGTGCCGTCGTGATGCGGCCACTTCCACGCCCAACGGCCGGTGCGCTTCGTGGTCTCCACGAGCTCGCCGTTCTGCATCTTGGTGTTGACGAGCGTCACGTAGCCCTCGTCATGCTCGGGCTCCTCGTCGAGCAGCTCGAAGAGACGCTCGGCGCCGGCGAGGCCCATGACCACGGCGTTGATCTGCTGCGAGATCTGACCAATCTGGCCGGCAAACTGCTTGGTCATGTTCAAGAACGGCACCGCCACCGCAATGGTGAGCGGCAGACCCGAGAACGAAAGGTTGGGCACCTGGTAGGCAATAAAGACGCCGCCCATAAGCGCCACGACCACGTAGAGCAGGTTGCCGAGGTTCATGAGGATGGGGCCGAGCGTGTTGGAGTAGAGGTTCGCGGCGCGCGATGCACGGAAGAGCGCCTCGTTGCGGACGTCGAAGTCCTCCTGGGCGGCATCCTCGTGGCAGAAGACCTTCACCACGCGCTGACCGTTCATAATCTCCTCGACGTGGCCCTCGACAACGCCAATCTCCTTCTGCTGCGCAACAAAGTTCTTGGCGGAGCGGCCGCCGAGCGTCTTGGTCATGTAGGCCATAAAGAGCACGCCGGCGATAACCACGAGGAACATCCACACGCTGTAGTAGAGCATCACGCAGGTCACCGAGCAGATGGTGACGATGGTGAGCGTGATGTTGGGCAGCGACTGGCCAATCATCTGGCGAAGCGTGTCGATGTCGTTGGTGTAGTGGCTCATGATGTCGCCACGCTGATGCGTGTCGAAGTAGCTGATCGGCAGGTCCTGCATGTGATCGAAGAGCTTCTCGCGGAACTTCTCGAGCGAGCCCTGCGTGATGATGGCCATCACGCGGGTGTAGCTGAAGTTCAGCACGAGGATGATGGCGTACATGCCAATAAGCGTGAGCGTGAGCGTGGTGATCTGGCCGGACACGCTCGCCCAGTCGCCCGTCTGCCACACAGCGGTCACGATCTCGAGCGCGCGCTGCATAAAGGTCGCAGGCAGCGTGCCCAGGATGCCGGAAATGATGATGAACACCAGCACGAGCGGCAGCATCTTGGGATAGAAGGAGAACAGGGTCTTGATGACGCGGACGAGCGTCTTGAGCCGGACGCCCATGCCCTTCTTCTGGGGCATGGCGCGGCGGCCTGCGACGTTTTGGCGCGTATCGTTCTCATCCACGTAGCGCGGGTCGCGCTTCTGGGGCGCCGGGTAGGAGTTGTCGTTGCCGGAGGCGGCACTCACGCGCTCGACCTCGGCCTCAAAGTCCTTCTCGGTGAACTCGGTCTTACTGCTCATCGGCGACACCTCCTTCCAGGGCGGGCTCAACGTGCGGCGCGGGCTCAGCGGCGGCGCCTGCCTCCGCGTCCTCCTCACCGGTACGGTTCTGCGAGGTGTAGGTCTCGCGGTAGATCTCGCAGTTCTCCATGAGCTCGGCGTGGCTGCCGAGGCCGGCAATGCGACCGTTGTCGAGCACGAGAATGCGGTCGGCGTGCTCAACGGAGCTCGTACGCTGCGCGATGATGATCTTGGTCGTGTCGGGCAGGTAGCTCGCCAGACCCTCGCGGATAAGCGCGTCGGTCTTGGTGTCGACGGCGCTCGTGGAATCGTCGAGGATGAGGACCTTCGGGCGCTTCAGCAGGGCGCGCGCAATGCACAGACGCTGCTTCTGACCACCGGAGACGTTGGTGCCGCCCTGCTCGATGTAGGTGTCGTACTTCTGCGGGAAGCCCTGGATGAACTCGTCCGCCTGAGCGAGCTTGCAGACCTCCACGAGCTCGTCGTAGGAGGCGTTCGGGTCGCCCCAACGCAGGTTCTCCTTGATGGTGCCCGAGAAGAGCACGTTTTTTTGCAGCACCACGGCGACGTTGTTGCGGAGGTACTCGAGGTCGTAGTCGCGCACGTCCACGCCGCCCACTTTGACCGAGCCCTCGGTCACGTCGTACAGGCGGCTGATGAGATTCACGAGCGAGGTCTTAGCCGAACCGGTGCCGCCCATGATGCCGATGGTCTCGCCGGAGCGAATGTGCAGGTCGATGTCGGTCAACGCCGCGTTCTCGGCCTTCTCGGAATACTTGAACGTCACGTGGTCAAAGTCGATGGAGCCATCCGCCATCTCCATCACCGGATTCTCCGGGTTCTTGATGGTGGGCTCGGTCTCGATGACCTCGACGATACGCTCGGCAGACTCCTGCGCCATGGTGATCATGGCAAAGACCATCGACACCATCATGAGGGCCATGAGGATCATGAAGCCGTAGGTGGTGAGTGCCGAGAACTGGCCGACGTTCAGCGCCACGCCCTTGGTGGAAACGATGAGGTAGCTACCGAACTGGATGACCACAGCAAAGACCGTGAACACGGCGAGGTTCATCATCGGCGCGTTGAAGGCGAGGATCTTCTCGGCACGGGTGAAGTCGCGGCAGACGTCCTGAGCGGCGCGGCCGAACTTCTCCTTCTCGTACTCCTGGCGCACGTAGCTCTTGACGTCGCGCATGCCGGTGACGTTCTCCTCGATGGACTCGTTCAGCGCGTCGTACTTATGGAAGACCGCGCGGAAGATCGGGTGCACGGTGCGCACGACCTTGAAGAGGCCAAAGCCCAGAAGCGGCACGACGATCACATACACGATGGCCATGGGGCCGCCCATGATGAAGCCCATGATGATGCCGGCGAGCAGCAGCATCGGGCAGCGGATGGCGGTGCGGATAACCATCATGTAGGCGAGCTGGACGTTCGTGATGTCCGTCGTGAGGCGAGTCACGAGCGAGGAGCTCGAGAACTGATCGATGTTGGCGAAGCTGAAGCGCTGCACGGCGGCAAAGACGTCGTGGCGCAGGTTCTTGGCAAAGCCGCAGCTGGCCTCGGAGCAGGTGATGCCCGCGCCGATACCAAAGGCGAGCGAGGCGAGCGCCATGGCGATCAAAATGCCCGCGTAGGGCAGCATATCGGCCACCGTCGCGCCCGCCTGAATGGCGTTGATGAGCTGGGCGGTCACGAACGGGATCGCCACCTCCATGACGACCTCGCCCGACACGATGAGCGGCGTGGCGATAGCCGCCTTCTTATACTCACGGATGCTTGCCATGAGAGTTTTAAGCATCTAGTTCCTCCCATCTGGTACGAATGCGGCGGAGCATACCGAGCAACTCGAGCTTCTCGGCATCGGTCAGGCAGGTGAACGCCTCGCTCCTAAAGCGCGTACGGCTCTCCTGCTCTAAGCGCGCCTGCTCCACCCCCGCCTCGGTCAGGCGGATGGTAAGCTGCCGGCGATCCTCCGGATTGCGCTCGCGCTCGATGAGGCCGGCGACCTCCATCTTGTTGAGCACCTCCGAAAGCGAGCCCGGCTTGAGCTCAAAGCAGGCCCCAAGCTCCTGCTGAGACATCTGACCGCCGCGTTTGGCGATGAGGCAGATGATGGGCGCCCGCCCGGACATGCCCCCGCCGTGGAAATGCAGGTAGTGCCCGCAGAAGCCGAGCCCGTGGAGCAACGCCTTGGCGAGTTCGTCGTCGCTGAGCTCCGCATCGGGATGAGTCGGGGCAGCAAGATCTTCCGGCTCTACCGGCACCCTCTCCGCATCCCCGGCCGACGGCATCCCCGAGGTTTTCTCCTCATCCATTCGTAGCCCTCCCCCCTTCTTCGTTCTTACCTTCCTTTGAAACAAAAGCAGTCTACTCCCCTTGCCCACAATCATCAAGGTACCAAATGATTAGGTTGCAGGATTGTATGGGTTCTTAACAATTGATGGGTCACCTAACGGCACATCGACCGTATACCAGTGAAGGCCCCCGGCACCTTGCATCCCCACTCTTTATAATGGTGCGAACACCGACCGACAGGAGCGCCCATGATCGAGCACCGCACGCCCCAGACCACCGTAGACGTTGGCCAGGGCAAGCCCATCCCTGTCCTTGTGCCCGAGTCCGAGCAGTTTGCCCGCCGCCTCATCAAGGTCGCGCGGCTGCGGCGCAAGTGGGCGGCGCGCGAGGGCGTCACCTGCTACCGCGTCTACGACGCCGACCTGCCCGACTACGCCGCCGCCATCGATCTCTTTGAGGGCGCACCCGAGACCCCGGGGCGCTGGCTCGTCATCGCCGAGTACGCGGCGCCCAAGACCATAGACCCCGAGCTCGCCCACGCGCGCATGACCGACATCCTCGCCATCGCGCCCCGCGTGCTCGGCGTCGCGCCCGACCATGTGCACGCCCGCGAGCGCCTGCGCGCCCGCGGCGGCTCGCAATACGCGCTCGCCGGCGCCCCCGATGCGCGCCACGGCGGCACAGGCGGCCCGGCGCCCGCCGCGCGGCGCGGCGCGGCACATCCCGCAGACGGCGCCGCCGCCGTACACCCCCTCATCCGCGAGGGAGGCCTCACGTTTGAGGTGAACTTCGACGATTACCTCGACACCGGCATCTTCCTCGACCATCGCGTGACCCGCGGCCTCGTGCGCGAGCATGCGCGCGGGCGGCGCTGGTTTCTGAACCTCTTTGCCTATACGGGCACCGCCACCTGCTACGCTGCCGATGCCGGCGTAGAGGAGACCGTCACCGTCGACCTCTCCAACACCTACCTCGACTGGGCCGAGCGCAACATGGTGCGCAACGGCTTCGACGGTCCCGAGCATCACATGGTGCGCGCGGACGTCATGACCTGGATCCGGCAGATGCGGCGAAACCCCAGCAACCGTTGGGACCTCATTTTCTGCGACCCGCCCACGTTCTCCAACTCCTCGCGCATGAACCGCGCGAGCTTTGACGTGCAACGCGACCATGTGGAGCTCGTAAGCGGCGTTGCGGCGCTCCTCACCCCCGAGGGCGAGGCCATCTTCTCGTGCAACCTGCGCTCGTTTAAGCCCGATGTGGCCGAGCTTAGCCGTCGCGGCATCGAGCTCGTGGACATCACCGAGAAGACCATTCCCGAGGACTTCGCGCGCAACCGCCGCATCCATCACTGCTACCTCGTACGTCAGGCGCGCAACCGCAGGTAGAGGACCTAGCCTATACCCTTGGCAATAGCTATAATGCCATGCAATAGGCCGAGCATGCCCACCGGGGGCGTCTCGGCCCTTGTCTGCTGCATACGAGTGTTCACCTCGGTCACCGCAGATAACCGTCCCGTATGTTGAGGAGTGGTATGAGTAAGCAATCGAAGGGCGGGCTGACATCGCCTGCGCCCGAGAAGGGCGGCGCCGGGGCGCATCCGGCGATTCCTGTGAGCATCGGCGCCATGCTCGTTACGCTGGGCGTCGTCTACGGCGACATCGGCACCTCGCCGATGTACGTCACCAAGGCGCTGGTCGCCGGCAACGGCGGCATCATGAGCGTCAACCAAGAGTTCGTGCTCGGCGCGCTGTCGCTCGTCATCTGGACGGTGACGCTGCTCACCACCGTCAAGTACGTGCTCATCTCGCTCAAGGCGGACAACCACGGCGAGGGCGGCATCTTCGCCCTCTACTCCATCGTGCGTCGCTTTGGCAAGTGGCTCATCATCCCCGCCATGCTCGGCGGCTCGGCGCTTCTGGCCGACGGCATCCTCACTCCCGCCGTCACGGTGACGACGGCCATCGAGGGTCTGCGCACCATTCCCGAGGTCTACCAGATCATCGGCGATAACCAGATGAACGTCGTCGCCATCACGCTCGCCATCATCTGCCTGCTCTTTGTGGTGCAGCGCGCCGGTACGAGCAAAATCGGCCGCGCCTTTGGCCCCGTGATGACGCTCTGGTTTGTCTTCTTGGGCGCCATGGGTCTTTTGCACGTGTTCGACAACCCCGTTGTGTTTTTGGCCATCAACCCGCTCTACGGCATCCAATTTCTGCTCTCGCCCAACAACCATGCGGGCTTTATGATCCTGGGCAGCTGCTTTCTTGCCACCACCGGCGCCGAGGCGCTCTACTCCGACATGGGCCACGTCGGTCGCGGCAACATCTACGCCACCTGGCCCTTCGTTAAGATTTGCCTTCTGTTCTCCTACCTCGGCCAGGGTGCATGGCTGCTCTCCAACGCGGGCAACGCCGAGCTGCTCGCCATCGAGGACCTGAACCCGTTCTTCCAGATGCTCGACCCGGGCATCCGCCCGTTTGCGGTGCTGCTCTCCACCGCCGCGGCCATCATTGCCTCGCAGGCGCTCATCACCGGCGCCTTCAGCCTGGTCTCCGAGGCGATCCGCCTCGACCTCATGCCGCACATGCAGACGTTCTACCCTGCCGAGACCAAGGGCCAGCTCTACATCCCTATGGTCAACTACGTGCTGTGGATCGGCTGCATCATCGTGGTGCTGCTCTTCCAGAGCTCGGCCCACATGGAGGCGGCATACGGCCTCGCCATCACCATCACGATGCTCTGCACGACCCTGCTGCTGTTCTTCTACCTGCACAGGCTGCGCAAACTCAAGCTGTTCCCGTGGGTCTTCGTGGCATTCTTCGCGCTGCTCGAGGGCTCGTTCCTCGTCTCGTCGCTCACCAAGTTCTTCCACGGCGGCTACTTCACGCTGCTCATGGCCGCCCTCATCATGGCCGTCATGCTCTGCTGGTACGCCGGCACCGCCGTCGAGCGCCGTCAGGCGACGCTGCTCCCCATCAAGAACTACCTCGGCCAGCTCGACCGCCTGCGTCACGACACCACGTACGACCTCGTGAGCGACAACCTCGTCTACCTCACCAACGGCACCAACACCGATTTTCTCGACCGCGACATCCTCTACTCCATCCTGGACAAGCACCCCAAGCGCGCCAAAGCTTGGTGGTTCCTCAACATCCAGACGATGGACGAGCCTCACACCTTCGCGTACTCGGTGGAGAACTTTGGCACCGACTACGTGTACCGCGTCCACCTCTACCTTGGCTACAAGGTCCCGCAGCGCGTGAACGCCTACCTCCGCCAAGTGGTGCAGGACCTCTCCGCCACGGGCGAGCTGCCCGCGCAGGTGCATGAATACTCGGTCTACAAGAAGCCGGGCCCCGTGGGATCGTTCATGTTCTTCATGCTGCGCAAGACCCTCTCGCCCGAGAGCGACGTCGACCATCACGAGCGCACGGCCATCGCGCTCAAGTACGCAATCCGCCGCTGGGCGGGCTCGCCGGCGCGCTGGTACGGCCTCGAGAACTCGAGCGTGTCCATCGAGTACGTGCCAATGTTCACCAAGTTTAAAGAGGTCGCCCGCATGAAGCGTATCGGGCCGAACGACCGCCCGTAACCTCGCGCGCATCTGATCGCCCGCGCCCCTCTCGGAACGCCGAGAGGGGCGTTTTTCGTGCTCGATGCCGAACATTCGCTGTACGGCCCCCAAGGATTCGTCACCGCGGGGAGCGGATGCCGTGCCCTGCGCCCGCGCGGCCCTCCGCGGCCCTGCGGTCCCCCGCGCCCGCACGGTCGCCCGCGGCTCAGCGGCCCGACCGTACATTCGCGCGCACATTGCCGCGCGTTTTGCCCGGGCCCCGGTACATTTCCCGCGGCAAAGAACCCGTCAATGTGCGCGGTAATGTACGGTCGACAAAACCGCAGGTAGCGGGCCGTACATTTACCCTCGCAATGTACTCCCGGGTCCGTTTTCTCCTCTGCAGCGCATTTCCGGGTGCATTGCGCGCGATATTGCACCAGCGTCCCGGCAAAAGGCCTCGCAATGTACGCGGCGATGTACGGCGGCGCGGGGCGTCGGACCGCGGGAACATGCCGGGCGGTGCCATCCTGCGAGAAACCGCCCGGCGGCTGCCCGTTTCTCGTCGGGCGGCACCGCTCGGCGCCCCCACTCACCGCCGCGAGACACCACCCGCCGCACGTACGCCAGAGGCACGGCCCCTGCGCCACAGGTCGTGCGCCCCTACACTCGCAGCGACCCCTCGCCCGTCCAATTGGCGCACCAGCGTGCGAGCGAGCGATCCATCTCCGCCATAAAGGCACTCATATGCTTGCGGTGATAGATATCTTGCACACGCGCGCCCGGCTCCGTCGCATGCGGGCGATAGAGGGCATCCATTTCGGCCACCTGCGCCGCGCGCGTGGCTGCGTCCGCACGCCGATAGCGCTCGGACATCACCAGGTTCTCAACCGCATGCGGTGTTACCGGCCGCTCCTTAGCGGGCGTGCCGATAACGAGCATCGACAGGGGCAGCGTATAGGGCGGCAGATCGAGCAGCTCGGCCACGTCCTCGGCGTTTTCGACCACGTCGCCGATATAACAGCTGCCAAGCCCCACCGCCTCGGCGGCGATGACCGCGGTCTGCGCCGCGGCGACGGCGTCCTGCGCCGCAATCGCGAGCTCGCCGCGCCCGGGAGGCCGTATACCCCGAGGCTCATCGGCTGCGAGCTCCAGCGCGGCAAACAGGTCCATCCACTTGGCGTAGTCCACCACGAACACGAGCGCCCACGGCGCCTTGGCAATAAACGGCTGATCGTCGCAAAGCACCGCGAGGCGCTCGAGCGTCGTCCGCTCTTGGATGTCGATAATCGAGTACAGCATCATGGCCCCGGCGCTCGGCGCACGCGACGCCGCGTGCAGCACCGCCGCGCGCTGCTCCTCGGTGGGCGGACGCATCGGGTCAAACGCGCGCGTGGACGAGCGGCGCGCGATGCACGCGAGCGTCTCGTTGTCGTTATAGCAGGCGGGCATCTCCCGATACCTACTCTCTGGCTCCATAGCGGCCTCCTCCTTGCACCGTGCCTGCGCGCCGCAACCGGCACCGTGGCCTGCCGCGCGCCCCGCTCTCGCCATCTTACCGCGCCGCACCGCCGGAGCCGGCGGCTTATGCACACCTTATGCGATATAGCTTTTCGGCGGATGGGCCCCGTGTCGACAATTTCTTGACAGCTGAAGGATAGGATAGGTCGTTGGTTTGTCATCGTTTCATCAGGTGCCGGTCAGCAATCACCTAAGACCGCACCCCGAAGAATTGAAGGTCGTCATGATCGTCGCCATCCTCAGCGTTATCGGCTGCGTCGCGAGCATCGTCCTCGGCATCTTTGCCAACCGGCGCCTTGCCGCCACCCAGGCAGACACTTCTGCGCGCTTCCGCGTGAGCGGGCTTATCTGGGGCGGCATCCTCGCTACCATCCAGCTCTTCCTCGGCGTATGGGCCGCCCTTGGCTTTGTCCAGGACGATGCTCTCTCCGCCCTTGTGGCGCAGGTGCTGCTCACCGCCGCAGCGGTCTCGTGCTTTGCGCGTCCGTACCTCGCGGCACGCCTCACCGCCCTCACGGCTTCCGGCGGCGCCTTCCCCCATCCGGTGATCGCTACCGTCATCTGCCTTGCGCTTGCCGGCGCCTGCGCCACCCTCGGGCTCGAGATCCCCAGCAACCACAACCTCACGTGGATGCATCCGCTTTGCCTCTTGCTGGAATACTGCCTTATCACCGCTGCGCTTGCCGGCCTGTTCTTCCTGTTCCAGCGCCGCTCCACGCCGAGCTCCATCCTCGCCCTCGGACTCGGCATCCTGGGCCTCGCCGAGTACTTTGTCATCCTCTTCAAGTCGATGCCCATCCAGCCGGGCGACCTCTTTGCCCTCGGCACCGCCGCCGCCGTGAGCGCCGGTTACACGTATACGCTCTCGGCATACTGCCTGTACGGCATCGGATGCACCGGCCTCGCCATCGCCTTCATCATCCTCGCCGGGTTCTCGCGGCCGGAGCGTGCGGCGCGCAGCCGGCGCGGCCTTGCGGTGAACCTCCTCGTGGGCGTGCTCTGCCTCGGCGGCATCACCGCGCACGTCACCCTCATCGATTACTACAACACCCTCGGCATCCAGATCTATACGTGGCGCCCGCTCGAGAGCTTCTACCGCCAGGGCTACCTGCCCTCGTTTATCACGAGCGCGCAGACCATCATCCCGCCCAAGCCACACGACTATCAGACCTCCGAGGCCGAGAAGCTGCTCGAAAGCTACGCCGAAAGCTTTGACGAGGGCGCCGGGGCAAGCGACGAGCGCGCTCAGGCGACCGCGCAGTTTGACGAGGAGCAGCCTACCGTCATCGCCATCATGAACGAGACGTTCTCCGACCTCTCCATCTATCAGAACCTGCACGCAGGCTACGAGGGCCCCACGTTCTTTAAGAGCATCTCGGACGCCGTGGCGCGCGGCACGCTCTACGTGTCCGCCTACGGCGGCGGCACCTGCAACACCGAGTTCGAGTTTTTGACGGGCAACTCCATGGCCTACCTCGGCAACGGCGTGTACCCGTTCTCGACCTACAACCTCACCCAGACCGAGAACCTCGCCCAGCAGTTCAGCGATCTGGGCTACACGACGACCGCCATGCACCCCAACCACGGCACCAACTGGAACCGTGAGAACGTCTACCGCGACTTTGGATTTGACGACTTCCTCACCATCGAGGACTTTGAGGGCGCGGACCGCCTGCGCGGCATGGTGACCGACGAAGCCACCTACGACAAGATTCTGGAGCTGCTCGATCAAAACGAGAACCCGCAGTTCATCTTTGACGTGACGATGCAGAACCACTCAGGCTACACCACCGGGCTCCTGCCGGCCGACAAGCAGACCGACTACCGCATCGACGGCGTATACGACGCCGAGGTCAACGAATACCTCGCCCTGATTGATGAGTCCGACCGCGCGCTCGAGCAGTTTATCGAGCAGCTGCGCAACCTCGACCGCAAGGTGATCGTGGTGTTCTTTGGCGACCATCAGCCGTTCTTCCCCGACCGGTACAACGACGCCTGGTTTACGAACGAGGACGAGGCGACGCATGCCGAGCGCCTGTGGCAGACGGATTACGTCATCTGGGCGAATTACGACGTCGCCGGTTGCGACCAGACCAGCGAGGAGATTGACACGTCGACCAACTACCTTGGCTCGCTTATGATGCAACTGGTGGGGGCCCCGCTTACCGATTACCAGAAGGCCCAGATCACGGCCCGTACCAGCATGTCCGCGATCAACACCACCGGTTTTTGCGACGCGCGCGGCACATGGTATATGACGGGTGCCACTACGGAGGCCGCGACGACGGAGGCGGGCGACGCCGCCGTCAACACTCGCGATGACCTCTCGCGCATCCAATATCTCAAGCTGTTTGATCACGGCGACGGTATCTTTACCAAGACACTGCAGGGCGCTGCGAACGAGACGGATCCCAACCTCGCGCCCGGCACCACCAAAATCAAGTAACAACGTGCCCTGCGACCGCTCGGCCGCAGGGCCGTCTGCTATGGGCGGCCCTGCAGGCGGCGCGCCAAGCGCTCGACGGCGGCGGGCTGGCAGCCCACGGCCTCGGTCAGGTAGCGCCGGGCGCCGCCGTAGCGCTCGTACAGGTACGCATAGGTGCGCTCCATCTCATGCGGCGCCGCCTCAAACAGGCATTTTGGCACGACACGACGCGTGAGGATCGACGCGCCGACGCGCTGAAGGCGCAGAAAGCCTCCCATATAGCGCTCGCTGACGGCATAATCCGCCACAATCTCCGCCTCAGAGACGCCTGCGAGATCGAGCAGCAGCATGGCGATGACGCCCGTGCGGTCCTTCCCCACGCGGCAATGGAAGAGCGTGCAGCCGGGCGCGGTGTCGAGCGCATCGACAAGCGCCCGGAACCCCGACCGTCCGTCATCGAGCAAGTCGCGATAGACCGCGAACATGCTCTCGGGCAACAGCCCTTGGAAGCCGTTGGAGTTGAGCTGATCCATCATGGGGATGTGAAGGTAGTCGACCCCCGGCTCAGGGCGGCGACGATACGGGTCGGGAAAGACCTTGAGCTCGAGGTTGCTGCGAACGTCGATCACACGGGTGAGGCCGTAGGCGCGCAGCACCGCGCGGTCGTGGCGCGTCAAACGCGTAAGCGATCCGGAGCGAAGATATACGTGCGACACCGTGACACCCCGCACGCCATCTGACGCCACATAGGAGTACCCACCCAGATCGCGCACGTTATGGGCGCCGCGAAGCGGCAGGGGTTCCGATGTGTGCGCGAGGGCGCTCATAAGAGGCCTTTCGGTGGGACGACACGTAAAACATAAGTATATCGCAACCGTTTTGCCCCATTGCGCGCCTGCGCAGACCTTAAGCGTACTTTATGCAGCCCTTACAAAGACCCTGCGAGGGCGGCATGCGGACCGCTGCCGAGCGCTACCAGCCGAGCGACTCACGCGCCGACGCCACGATGCGTGCGAGGTCCTCTGTCGTGGGGTGCGCGAGCGCCGCATCGAAATTGGCGATCATGGCCTGGGCGCGCGCATCGTCCGGATTCTCGGCGAGCATGCCCTCGTAGCGACGACGGACGCCGGCGCCCATCTTCCCCTGGCACATCGCCCCGCCCGCAAGCTCGGCCGTCGCCGGAAGATGCTGGGCAAAGATGCCGAGGAGCCGCTCGAAGTACGCCGGGTCGCCACCAAAGCCCGCCGTACCAAAGAGGAAGACGCGCTTGCCCCCGAGCTTGCCGAGAAGCGTTGCGAGCGCCGCATCGCAGTCTCCCTTGTCGGTCCACGATCCGGCGAGCACGCATTCCGCTGCCAACACGGCGGCTTCCTCCGTCGAGCCCTCAGCGGGCACCTCGCCCGCATAGGTGCAGTCGCACCCCGCCGCGCGCAGCGCATCCGCGAGCGCTTCTCCCACTTGGCGGGTGTTGCCGCCCTTGCTTGCCCATACGATTGCGTACCTCATACCGAACGTCCTTTCCACGTGCCGCGACGGGGCATGCGCCGCCTCGCGTCAATCTGTCTGCCGTCAGTTGTACCCAAACAGCCAAAGACGCGTCACCCCGCGCCGCTTCCATATCGTATGCGCAGCGTACATCCCTTTTGGGTACGATGGGGACAACGGCACGGGAAGGGAGGGCTCGGGCGCGCGGCGCGCTCGACGTCGACGGCATCGGGCCGCGCAACGGGAGCGCACTGCGCCGTCTCGTCTTCTACGCACCGGGCGACGCGACGCTTCTCTACGCCGGCCTCACGGCACGCGACCACCTGCGCATGGCGGCCCGCCTCTGGGCGAGCCCGCTCGACCCAGACGTTGTGGCGCAGCGCACCGGCGTCGACACGTTTGCGCACAAGCGCGTCCGCGCACTCTCGCAGGGCATGAAGCAGCAGCTTACGCTCGCCATTGCCTATCTCACCAACGCACGATACCTCTTGCTCGACGAACCTATGAACGCCCTCGACCCCACCAATGTGCAGCTCCACTCGCAGATTCTGCGCAATCTTGCGCGCCACGGAACCGCCGTGGTAATGAGCTCGCACATCCTGGAGAACGTCGACGCCATTGCTGACCGCATCCTCTTCATCAAAGACCGCGGTCTCATCGAGCACGACCCCTCACGCGGCTCCGCACGGGCGCTTGAGCTCTACAATCGCCTCTACCGGGACTGAACCCGCCGAGGGGACCCTGCGGATACGCCCCCGCCCGCGAGTCGCTGCTCCCGGCTCGGCGGGCGCCTACTCGGCGAACTGCGCGTTATAGAGCTCGGCGTACGCGCCGCCGCGGGCGAGAAGCTCGTCGTGCGTGCCGCGCTCCACTATCTGCCCGTCGCGCATCATGAGGATGCAGTCGGCGTTGCGGATGGTGGAGAGGCGGTGCGCCACCACAAAACTCGTCCTTCCCGCCATCAGCCGGTCGAACGCCTCCTGCACCTGCAGCTCGGTGCGCGTGTCGATGGAGCTCGTCGCCTCGTCGAGAATGAGGATCGCCGGATCGGTGAGCATGATGCGCGCGATTGAGAGGAGCTGCCTTTGGCCCTGCGAGAACGCGCCGCCGTCCTCGCCGATGACGGTGTCGTATCCGTGGGGCAGCGCACGGATAAACGAGTCGGCGTGTGCACGCTCGGCCGCGGCGATGACCTCGTCGCGCGAGGCATCCGGTCTGCCGTAGGCGATGTTCTCGGCCACCGTCCCCTCAAACAGCCAGGTGTCCTGCAGCACCATGCCAAAGGCGGCGCGGAGGCTCCGCCGGGTGAGGGTGCGTATGTCGTGTCCGTCGAGCAGAATCTGCCCGGCATCGACGTCGTAGAAGCGCAGAAGCAGGTTGATGAGCGTCGTCTTGCCGCAGCCCGTGGGGCCCACGAGCGCGATGCGCGCACCCGGAGCCGCGTGCACGCAGATGTCGCGCAGCAGCGGACGCGCGGGCACGTAAGAGAAATCGACATGCGCGAGCGTCACGTCGCCGCGCGGACGGGCGAGCTCGACGGCATCGGGGGCGTCGGGCTCCTCCTCCGCCGCATCCACGAGCGCAAAGACGCGCCGCGCCGAGGCAAACGCGGTCTGAATCTGCGTGATGACGCTTGTGACCTCGTTAAACGGCTTGGTGTATTGGTTGGCGTAGCTCAAAAACGTCTGCACGCCGCCCACGGTGAGGGGCGCGGGCCACCCGGTTATGACGCATGCGCACCCGATGACGCCCACCACGGCGTAGATGATGTTGTTGATGAAGCGCGTACCGGGGTTGGAGAGCGAACTTAAGAACTGCGCGCGCTCGCCGGCGGTGTACAGCTCGCTGTTGAGCCGATCGAACCGCTCTTCGGCGCGAGGGGCAAAGCCAAAGGCGACCACGAGGCGCTGTTGGCCGACGTACTCCTCCACATGGCCGCCGAGCTCGCCCTGGATGCGCTGCTGGGCGGCGAAGCTCTTGTTGGAGAGCTTGGCGATAAGGCCTGCCGCCACAATGGAGAGCGGCGTCACGAGCACCACGACGACGGCCATGGGGACAGAAACCGAGAGCATGAAGACGAGCGTGCCCACGATGGTGACGACGCCCGTAAAGAGGTTGGTGAGACCCTGGAGCAGGCCGTCGCCCACCTGGTCGACGTCATTGACCACGCGCGAGATGAGGTCGCCGTGCGGATGGCCGTCGATGAACGAAAGCGGCATGCGGCCGATCTTCTCGCTCGTCTGAACGCGCATGTCGCGCACCGTGCGGTACGACAGGCGGTTGATGCCGTAGCCCTGCAGCCACTGCGTTGCCGCCGCGGCCGCCACCACGGCGGCAAGCTGGACGGCAAGCGCAAGCAGCGCGGCAAAGTCGATGCGGCCGGGGCCTATGATAAGGTCGATGGCGCGCCCGATTTGAATGGGGACGAGAAGCTGCAGGACGACCGACACGGCGGCGGCTGCAAACGACAGGATGAGCAGCGCCGCATGCGGGCGTACATAGGCAGCGAGGCGCCGGACAACGGTGGCGGTGGAGAGGGGCGGCACCCCGCCCGCGCCGCCGGGCGTGAGCGTATCGGCGCCGCCGGCGATGCTTGAGGTCACGGTTGCCACCGATCCCGTGGAGGCATACGGATTAGGCACGGTCGGTCACCTCCTCAACGAGAAATGGGGAGCGAGGCGCCGCATCAACCGCCTCGGACGGGGCGGGCGCGGAGGCGGCTCGTGCATCGGACCCGTGAGGCGCCTCTGTCTCCCGCTTGAACTGCGAGTAGAAAATCTCCTGGTACACGCCGCAGGAACGCATGAGCTCGTCGTGCGAGCCAAGCCCCACGACCGCCCCGCGGCGCATCACGCAGATGAGGTCCGCCTCGCGCACCGAGGAGATGCGCTGACTTACGATGACCGTGGTGAGGGGTGCATCGCCGTCTCGGGCGCCGGCAGCATCGCCCGCCCCGCCGACGCGCGCCCGCGCACGCAGGGCATGGCGCAGCGCCGCATCGGTCTTGAAGTCAAGGGCGGAGGCGGAGTCATCCAAAATGAGCACCGCCGGATCTCCCACGAGCGCCCGCGCAATGGTGAGGCGCTGCCGCTGGCCGCCGGAGAAATTCTTGCCTGCCGCCTCGACGGGTGCGTCGAGCCCTTGGGGGTTGGCGCGTACGAAATCGGCCGCCTGAGCCATCTCGAGCGCCCGCCACAGCGCATCGTCGCCTGCCTGGGGATCGCGCCACCGCAGATTGGAGCGGATGGTGCCGGAGACAAGACTCGCCTGCTGCGGGACGATGCCGATGACCCGACGGAGCTCTGCGAGCGGCCAGGCGCGCACATCGCGACCGAATAGCTCGACCGTACCTTCAGTCACATCGTAGAGGCGCGGGATGAGGCTCACGAGCGTCGACTTGCCTGAGCCCGTGCCGCCGATGATGCCGAGCGTCTGGCCGGGCATGAGCACCGCGTCCACGCCCGCGACGGCGGGGCGCAGCGCCCCCGGGTAGGTAAAGGAGGCGCCGACCATGCGGAGGGCGGGCGTATCTGGCGCGACACGGCCCGGAGCCGGGGCACGGGGCGCGTCCTGCGGATCGACGATCGAGGGCGCGCAGTCGAGCACCTCGTTGATGCGGGTCGCCGAGGCGGCCGCCTTGGTAAACACCACAACAAGGTTTGCCACATAGACGATGGAGAGCAGCGTCTGCGTCATGTAGTTCACAAACGCCATGACCTCGCCCTGCGTGAGCTCGCCCCCGTCGACCAGATGCCCGCCCTGCCACAGGATGGCGCAGATGGCGAGGTTCAGCACGAGAAACGTGACCGGGTTCAGAAGCGATGAGAGCTTTCCCACCGCGATGGCGACCGCCGCCTGGTCGTCCGCGGCACGGCGGAAACGCTTGCGCTCATGCTCCTCGCGCGCAAACGCCCGGATGACGCGCACACCCGAGAGCCCCTCGCGCGTGAGGAGCGCCAGGCGATCGAGTTTTGCCTGCAGCTCGGCGAAGTACGGGATGCACCGCGCCATCACCCACCAGAACACACCGGCGATGAGAGGCGTGGACACCAGGAAGATAAGCCCGAGCCGCCAGTCGATCATGAGCGCGGCGAGCATCGAGCCCGCCGCAAGCAGCGGCCAGCGGATGAGCTGGCGGATGGCGAGCGCCACGGCGAGCTGGACCTGGTTGACGTCGTTTGTGATGCGCGTCACGAGCGACGGGGTGCCAAACCGGTCGATCTCGGCGTACGAAAGCGTGTTGATGTGCTGATAGAGGGCGCGCCGGATATCCGTTCCGATACCTTGGGATGCGCGGCTCGCCATCTTTTGACAGACAAGGGCGAAGGCGATGCCCACCAGCGCAAACAGGGCGAGCACGGCACCGTAGAACAGCACGGTGGACAGGCTGTGCTGGCCGACGCCCTCATCGATCATGCGCGCGACCACGAGCGGCGTGAGCACATCGAATACCACCTCGATGAGCTTGCAGAGCGGTCCCAAGATGAGATTTAGGCGAAACCGCCCAAAGAAGCGACGGGCGAGCTGGAGCATACAACCTCACACGTGGGCGCTGCGGCTATGCCTGACGAGCGGCCGCGCCCTCTGCCGCCCAAACGTCATTATGATACGGCATGTAACGGCGCGACGCGTTTTTGGCGCGATGGCACGCTCTGTTTTCACGACCCGTTGAAAGGACGGGGCCCGCGCACGGCGCGCTCTCTGCGTCCCGGCAGCCCGCGCCCCGTGACGAGCGCCGCATGCTGCGATGCGTCAACAAAAAAAGACGCCCTGTGCTCTCGATGGGAACGGGTGCCCGGCAGAGGCTCCTTATGGCTGCTTCCTCCCGGACCTGACCAGGTTCGGAACATATCGTCACCCGAACCCATCGAACGCACAGGGCGTGAATACCTATACTACCCGCTTACGCGCGCCACGTCGAGGGGTGCGCGATTTCTCCTTCTGAAAGGGCCGGTCCTGACGCAGGGCCGGCGCCGCAAGCGCGGGCGCCCGCGCACGGGCAGGCTCCCCGGCGGGGCGTCACCTGCCCAAAAGATAGGCGCGCATGGCCTCCTCGCCCGCCGCGACGAGGTTCGCGCGGGCCTCGGCGGGCTCAAGCGCCTCGGAAAGCGCCATCGGCCGGCGCAGGATGGGAAGGACGAGGTCGATGCCCGCATCGTATACGGCGGCGAGGTCGTCGGCACGTGCGCCGGCGACCGCGACGACGCGCGCATGCGGGTTGACCCGTTTGGCGCGTCGCGCCACACCCACGGGGACCTTACCGGCTGCCGTCTGCTCGTCGAGCGCACCCTCGCCTGTGATAATGAGGTCCGCCGCACGCGCCTCGTCATCGAATCCAGCCAGGTCGAGCACCGCATCGATGCCGGACACAAGCGTGCCCCCCAGCGCGAGAACCGCCGCGCCCAAGCCGCCCGCCGCGCCGGCGCCCGGAACGCCCGCAAGCGAGCGGGGCCGCGCCCCGGGGGCGCCCACGGCAAGATCCGTGCCGTCGAGGGCGTCGCGCGCCCGCGTCAGCAAGCCGGCATAGCCTGTCATCCAGCGCTCGGCCTCCTCGAGGCGCACGCCCTCCCGAGGCATCCCCTTCTGCGGGCCAAATACGCGCAGCGCACCGCGGCGCCCCAGAAGAGGACTCCGCACGTCGGTCAGCGCGATAAGCTCGACGCCCGCGATAAGGCGCCGCGCCGGGGCGAGGTCGATATGGGCCGCGCGCTCAAGCCCTGCCAGTCCCGGGGCAAGCGGCGCACCGTCCTTTTGCACCAGCTCCGCTCCGAGCGCCCGCAAGAAGCCCGCTCCGCCATCGTTGGTGGCGCTGCCACCCAAGCCGAGATACACCGTGCGGGCCCCTTCTGCCACGGCCGCACGCACGAGCTCGCCCACGCCATACGTGGTCGCCGCAAACGCCGACGCCTCAGATGCGTCGGATAGGGCAAGACCCGCGGCGCGCGCCATCTCTATAACCGCGATGGGCCGGTCGTCGGCATCATGCGCGCGCACATAAGCCGCTGCCACTGCATCGCCCAAGGGGCCCGCGACCGAGCGCTCGACCACCTCTCCCCCACACGCAGCGTGCACGGCCTCGAGCGTGCCCTCGCCGCCGTCTGCCACCGGCAGGCTGGTCAGCCGGGCATCCGGCGCCGCTTTGCTCAGCCCCTCGGCGAGCCACGCCTCTGTCTCAACGCTCGTTGCGGAGCCCTTAAAGGAGTCGACCGCGAGCAGCACGCGCAGCGCCGCACGATGGGTCGCCGCACATGTGGGCGCGCCGGACTCGGGCGCGGGGCCGCAAGCGGTCCCCTCGTCCACGGGGCGCGTACCACGCACCCGGCGCTCGGCAAAAAACGAGCGCAGCAGCTCGGCGCACGAACCGGCCAGCACGCCCGACGTCACCGGAAAGGCATGGTTCAGGCGCGCATCGTTATTGAGGTGGTAGAGCGTGCCCGCAGCCCCGCCCTTGGGATCGGCCGCGCCGTACACGCAGCGGTCGATGCGCGCATTGACCATAAGGCCCGCGCACATGCAGCACGGCTCAAGCGTCACGTAGACGGTGCAGCCGGTAAGGCGCCAGCGGCCGAGCACGCGCGCCGCCTCGGTCATCGCGCGAAACTCGGCGTGCGCAGAAGGGTCGGCATCGGCCTCGCGCCGATTATGAGCGCGCGCGATCACCGCGCCCCCGCACACCACGACCGCACCGATGGGCACCTCGCCCTCGGCTGCCGCCGCGCGCGCCTCGGCCAGCGCCTCGCGCATATAGCGCTCGTCCTCTGCCGCGCACGCGTCGCCGCTCATAGTTACGTCCCCGGTGTGCTCGCTCAACGCATGCTCCTTTTCGCCATCTTCGCCTATTCGATGCTATCATGGTGAGCCACGGAGAGATGGCAGAGCGGTTGAATGCGGCGGTCTTGAAAACCGTTAGGCGCGTGAGCGTCTCGGGGGTTCGAATCCCCCTCTCTCCGCCACCCCCATGACACCACACCCGTTTTCCGCCTTACACCGCACGGCCGAGCCCGGCTAGATTCGTCGCTCCAAAACACTACCGTCATCTTGAACCGGCGCCGGCATGCGCGGCAGCGGTTACCCTTCGTCGTACGTGCGAAGGTGCGCATCGAGATACGGTACCGCAAAGCGCACGTACCCGCGACGCACCGGCTCGATGACACCGGCGTCAATCAGCCGTCGGCGATACTTCTGCGCATAATCATCGCTCACGCCCATGCGCTCCGCAATCACTGAGATACGACTCTCGCGCTCGTCCTGCGCCATGCAGACGAGAAAGTCCACGTCGCGATCGGAAAGCGCTGCCAGCGTGGTGCGACAGACATCGCTTTCGAAATCAGCCTCGGAAGCAGCGATGGCGTCCGCTAGCGCCTTCGAACTTACGCGCCCCTCGTCATCGGCGCGCAAGACGATGTTGTGACCAATTAGCTGCAAGAGATAGGGGGATCCCTGCGTGGCCACCACCGCCGCTGCACGCTTTGCGCCATCGATTTCAATATCCAGCTGCGTAAAGGCACGCGCAAAGAACGCGTCGATATCTCCGCGCGCAAGCGGAGGCAACGGAACCCTGCGCGCTCGAAATCCTCGGAGTAAAGCGCTTTAAATAACCCCCCATGGTCAAAAACCGCATCGAAATAATAACTGACCCCCTGTTGCTCCCTTTGAGCACGGGCCGAATAAGGGTGATGGGGGCCTCTCTCGCGCGTTTTTCCGCCCCCTAACCGCCCAAGCGTCCGTTAAAGATCGTCCCCGTGCCCCCTCAGGAGGCAATCGGGCTGCCGTGCGGCGCTATTTCTTCACATATACAGGGTGTTATTAATTATTTCGATGCGGTTTTTGGACATAGGGGGTTAATAATAACTGGCCCCGAGGTTTTGCCAGCAGGCCGGAGGAACAAAAGAGATGCGGACGAGCCCCGTGGCCCTGTCCGCATCCCCTAGGCTGCAAGTTGTGCTACGCAGGTGAGTCGATTAGCAGATCTTGACGACCCAACCCTCGGGCCCTTCGATCTCGCCGGCCTGGATGCCGGTCAAGGTCTCACGCAGCCTCTGCATCACGGGACCGACGTGCTCCATGCCGCCCTCGCCAAAGACGATCTCCTCGTCGCCGTTCACGACCTTGCCCACCGGGCTGATGACGGCGGCGGTGCCGCACATGCCACACTCGGTGAACGCGCCGCTCGCGACCTCCTCAAACGTGACCGGGCGCTCCACCACGGTCATGCCGAGCATGTCGCGCGCCACCTGCACCAAGCTGCGGCGGGTGATGGAGGGCAGGATGGAATCGGTCGCGCTCTGGGGCACCACGATCGTGCCCTCCTGGTCGACGAACATGAAGTTGGCGCCGCCGGACTCTTCGACATACGTATGGGTCTGGGGGTCGAGGAACATGTTGTCGGCAAAGCCCTCGGCATGAGCCTGGACGCTGGGGTACAGGCTCATGGCATAGTTGAGGCCCGCCTTGATGTTGCCGGTGCCGTGCGGTGCGGCGCGGTCGTACTCGGGGACCTTGACGGCGACGGGCTTGACGCCGCCGGAGTAGTACGGCCCCACGGGCGTCACGAGAATGCGGAACTGGTACTCGGTAGCCGGCGCGACCCCGATGACCTCACCGGTGGCAACCATGAAGGGGCGGACGTAAAGCGTGGCGCCCGAGCCGAAGGGCGGCACCCAGGCCTCGTTTGCCTTGACGACCATCTTGACGGCCTCGATGAACTTGTCCTCCGGGAAGGGCGGCATCACGATACGGCGGGCGGAGTCGGCCATGCGGCTCGCATTGAGGTCGGGGCGGAAGCAGACGATGTCGCCGTTTTTGGTGGTGTAGGCCTTGAGGCCCTCGAACACCTCCTGGCAGTAATGGAAGATGCCCGCGCACTCTGAGAGCGTGAGGGTGTGGTCGGTCGTGAGGCCGCCCTCCTCCCAGGCGCCGTCGCGATAGTTGCAGACGTAGCTGAAATCAGTGGGCTGATAGGCGAATCCCAGGCTGCCCCAGTCGATGTCCTTCTTCTCCACAGGCATGGCGAACTCCTTTGCGCGGTTGGTATTGCAGCGGGCCCCCGCCCGTGAGGACGAGGGCCCAAAACGTGATGCCAACGATTGTACTCCGCACGGTGGGCGGTGCGGGTTTGTTTACCGCTGCGTAACGTTACCCCAGCTGCCGTCAGTCGTTCTCGGTCGACGCGTCCCGCTCATCGACCGCGTCGGCGCGCTCGGCATCGGCGGCGGACTCGAGCGGCACGGCGGGACCGCGCTCGGCCTCCGCACGCGCCTCGGCGACCTCCGCCGCGATGGCGGCCTCGGCGTAGCGCTGGGCATCTGCCTCCAGCTCCTCCCGCGACAGGCGGGGCGCGCCGTCGGCCGTCTTGCCCGACTCGCCCGCACCCGAGGCTGCCTCGTGCGCCAGATAGGTATCCCACTCGTTATTCAGCAGCGCCTCCACGGCGTCGCCCTCCACGGTCTCGCGCTCGAGCAGCACCTCGGCCATAAGGTCGAGCTGATCGCGGCGGGCCGAGAGGATGGCCTCCGCCCGGCGATGAGCCTCGCGCATGATGCGCTGCACCTCGGCGTCGATGCGGCGCGCCGTCTCCTCGGAGTAATCCTGGTGATCGGCATAGTCGCGGCCCAGGAACACCTGATGCTGCGCCTCGCCAAACACCTGGGTGCCCAGCTCCTCGCTCATCCCGAGGCGCGTAACCATCTCGCGCGCCATCTTGGTCGCGCGCTCGAGGTCGTTGCTGGCGCCCGACGTGATGTCGTCGCACATGAGCTCTTCCGCCACGCGCCCGCCCAAGAAGACGGCGAGCTCATCGAGCATCTCGTTTCTCGTCTTGAGGAAGTGGTCCTCTTGGGGCAGCTGCATGGTGTAGCCGAGAGCCTGGCCGCGGGAGATGATCGAGATCTTGTGCACGGGGTCGGAGTGCTCCAAGATGTGCCCCACCAGCGCATGGCCGCTCTCGTGGTAGGCGATGGTGGTGCGCTCCTTCTCCGTCATGACGCGCGCCTTCTTTGCGGGGCCGGCGATGACGCGCTCCATGGACTCCTCGATCTCTGCCATCGAGATGAGGTTCTTCTTGCGGCGGGCAGCGAGCAGCGCCGCCTCGTTCATGAGGTTCGCGAGGTCCGCACCGGTAAAGCCCACGGTGAGCTGGGCGAGCTTGTCAAAATGGACGCCGTCGTCGAGCGGCTTGTTGGCGGCGTGGACGCGCAGGATCTGCTCGCGCCCCTTTACGTCCGGCCGATCGACCGTCACCTGACGGTCAAAGCGCCCGGGACGCAGCAGCGCCGGGTCCAGGATATCGGGGCGGTTGGTGGCGGCGATGAGGATGACGCTCTCGTTCTCCTCAAAACCGTCCATCTCGACGAGGAGCTGGTTTAGGGTCTGCTCGCGCTCGTCGTGCCCGCCGCCCAGGCCCGCTCCGCGCTGGCGGCCGACGGCGTCGATCTCGTCGATGAAGATGATGGACGGCGCCTGCTCCTTGGCGTTCTTAAACAGGTCGCGCACGCGGCTTGCGCCCACGCCCACAAACATCTCGACAAAGTCGGAGCCGGAGATGGAGAAGAACGGCACGCCCGCCTCGCCGGCGACGGCCTTGGCCAGAAGCGTCTTGCCCGTACCCGGAGGTCCCACCAAGAGCACGCCGCGGGGGATCTTGGCGCCGAGCTTGCGGTAGCGCTCGGGCGCGGCCAGAAAGTCGCGCACCTCCTCGAGCTCTTCGACCGCCTCGTCGATGCCCGCGACGTCGGCAAACTTGACCTTAGGGCGCGTGGCCTCGTTGGTCTTGGCATCCGTCTTGCCAAACTGCATGGCACGGCCGTTGGCGCCGAGCATCTGGCGCATGAAGTAGAACATGATGACGACGAGCAGGATGGTGGGCACCACCTGCACGAGGATGTTCGACCACATGTTGGGATCGGAGGTGTCGATATGGTAGGTCACCTCGGGGTGGCGCGCCATGAGCTCGTCGAGCGAATCGGTGCCCACGTAGTGCGAAGTGAAACGCTCGAGCTTCTCCTCGTCGCCCACGTCCTTCTCGTCCGTCCAGTACGTGCCCTCGACCTCACCCGCGACCACGGTGTAGGTGAGCTCGTGCACGCGGTCGTCCTTGATGGCCGCCACAAGCTCGCTCGTGGCGATCTCTGTCGACGCCGCCTGGCCACCGCCCTGGTTGAACATCGTAAAGATGACGTAGATGATGAGCGCCGCGCCCACCAGAAAGTAGATGGCGCTCGCCCGCGAGGGGCCGCCGCCCTTACCGCCGCCCGACGGGTCGCCCGGCCCGCCCAGCTCGTCATCGGAGAAGAGCTTGTCGAAAAACCCCTCGTCGTCGCGGCGCGTGTCATCGCGGCGCTTGCGGTCGTTGCCGCCCGCGCCCTCGGCAAGCAGACGCTCCGCCCGAGTGAGCGCGCCCGCCCCGGCATCCATGCCCGCCCGGGTGCGCACGCGATATTTGATTCGATCCAGCTTGGTCACTAGGAATAAACCTCCGGTTTAAGAATGCCCACGTAGGGGAGGTTTCGATAGCGCTCGGCGTAATCGAGGCCGTACCCCACCACAAAGGCGTCGGGGCAATGGGTGCCCACGTACTTGGGATTGATGGCCGCCTGCTTGCCCTCGACGTCCTTCCAAAGGAACGTCGCCACCTCGAGCGATGCGGGACCGCGGTTGGCAAGGTTCTGCATGAGGTACTTGAGCGTGAGGCCCGAGTCGAGGATGTCCTCCACGATCAGCACGTCGCGGCCCTTGATGTCCATGTCGAGGTCCTTGACGATGCGCACGATGCCCGAGCTCTTGGCGTTGGCGCCGTAGCTCGAGACCGCCATGAAATCGATGGCGAGCGGCGCGTCGATGGCGCGCATGAGGTCGCCCATAAACACCACGGCTCCGCGCAGCACGGCGATGAGGACGAGGTCGCGGCCCGCGTAGTCGCGCGTGATCTCGGCGCCCATGCGCTGCACGATCTGGGCGATGTCCTCCTCGGAGAAGAGGACGGATTCGACATCGGGATGAAGCTCGCTCATGAGGCTCCCTTTCTGCTGCAAATGGCCATTTGCTTATCTTAGCAGCCCCCGGGGTGCGCGCACGCGCAAAGCTCGCGCGGGGCGGGGCCGTTACATAACGCGCAAGCGGCCGGGCGCTCCCCCCACCGCGCCGCTGGGGACGGTCCGCTAGAGCGCACGCAGGGTGAGCCTGATGAGAATGCGGGTGGTGGGAGTGCACTTGAAGCGGTCGTCGAGGCGCAGCCCCGCTACCCACACCACCGCGCCGCCGGGCGCCGTGCGCACCACCGGCACGCGCGGGCGCTCCGCCACCGGAACATGCTCCTCGCCCAAAAGGTCGGAGAGCTTCTTGCTGCGCCCCTGCATGCCGAGGGGGCACATAAGGTCGCCCGGCGCCGGGGCGTCGATCCAGAGGCGCGCGCCCCGCACCTCGGCGGGCAGCCCCTCGCCCGCCTCCTTCAGGCGCACGAGGTCGCCGTCCGCATAACCTAGGGCTGCGGCGTCCACGCAGGCGACGCGACGGCCCTCCCCCGCCTGCGTGCGCGCATAGGCGACGGGGTCCTCGCCCGCCGGCACGCGCAGCACCTCGGCGGCAAGCACCGCCTCGTTTGCAAGCGCCATCTCGCCGGGCACCGCGAGCCAGGCCGCCACCAGCGCCTCGCGCGCCGCGGCGGTGCGCAGGGCGAGCGAGGCAAACTCCATGCGGGCATCGATGCCGCCCGGCAAGGTGAGCGAACCGGTGCCGGCCGCCACGCATGCGAGCACCGCCTCCACGTGACGCATCTCGAGCCGCGCATCGTCGTCGAGGGCGCGTACCGCGAGCCGCACGATGCGGCGCGCGATGACGAGCTCGGCCGCCGCGAGCCTCGCGCCGTCGAGGACGATGAGTCCCTCCTCTTGGCGCCGCGTGCATGAGCGCATGGCCACCGCCGCGAGATGCGAGAGGAACGCGTCCTCGTCACCCAGAATCTCGCACGTGGTGCCCACCGTGCGCGCCAGGTTGCCGTTGCGCTCCGCAGCGAGCGGCATGACCTCGTGGCGCACAAAGTTGCGCAGGTACGACGTGTCCCGGTTGCTCTCGTCCTCGCGCCACGCGATATCCGCCACCTCAAGATAGCGGCAGAGCTCCTCATGCGTGCGGTCGATCAGCGGGCGCACGATGATATTGCGGCGGCGGGGGATGCTCGAGAGCCCAGCGGGCCCCGCGCCGCGGATGGCGTTCATGAAGAACGTCTCTGCCCGGTCGCTTGCCGTATGCGCCGTGAGGATGCGGGCGGCGCTTCGCGGGCAGTCTGCCGCGGCGCAGAGTTCGCGCACATAGCGACGGGCGGCGGCGTAGCGGACCTCACGCGCCGCCGCCTCGAGGTTTTGCCCGTCGAGCTCGTCAAACGAAGCGTGCTCGACGCAGAGCGGCAGCCCGAAGCGCTCGCAGAGCTCGCGCACAAAAGCCTCGTCCCCGTCGGACGCCGCCCCGCGCAGATGATGGTTGACGTGCAGGACATGCAGGCGCTCGCGCGCGATGCGCGCCCGGCCGCGGCCGTCGGCGATATCGAGCGCGCCCGTGCACGCCATAACGAGAAGCGCCGTTGAGTCCGCGCCGCCTGATACCATAAGGACCACGGGCGCCCTGAGAGCGCCCTCCGCATCGCGCGCGTGCGTCGCCGCGCCCGCGCGCGTACCGAAGTGCTGTGCTACCGTTGGCACCGGAAACCTCCTCAAACCCTGCCTCTATTGTACTGATTGCGAAAGAGACCCGATGATACCCCAAACATCCGCATCTACACCCCGCTCCGGCGCCCGCGGACAGCGACAGGCCCCGCCGGCCGACCCGCAGCCGAAGCCCCGGCCAGGCACCGCGCACGCGCACGCCGACACCCGAGCGCTCCGTCTCCATATACTGGGCAGCGGTTCCAAGGGCAACTGCGCGCTCGTCGAGGGCCCCCAGGGCCTCATCATGATCGACAACGGGTTCTCGCGCCGCGAGGTCATAAGCCGCATGCACGAGCTCGACCTCGACGAGACCGATGTCCGCGCGCTCATCCTCACCCACGAGCACTCCGACCACGTGAGCGGCGTGGCCGTGTGGTGCCGTCGCTTTGACGGCCCCCTCTTTGCAAGCCGTGGCACCGCGGGGGCGCGCAAGTACCTCGCCTGCCTGCCGTTTGAGGAGTTCATGCCCGGCGACACGCTAGAGATCGCCGGTGTGCGCGTGGACACGTTTCCCACCACGCACGACGTGGTGAACCCCGTCGGCTTTCGCTTCTCATGCAACGGCGACGCCATCGGCTATGCCACCGACACGGGCACCCTCACGCCCGGCGCTATGCGCGCGCTCGCCGATGCGCGCATCCTCGCACTCGAGAGCAATCACGACGTGCCCATGCTCCGCACCGGCTCCTACCCGCGCTACCTGCAAGACCGCATCGTAAGCGCCGAGGGGCACCTCTCCAACGCCCAGGCGGCCGACGCGGTGCGGGAGCTTGTGACCGAGCGCACCGAGGAGCTCGTCGCCATGCACATCTCGCAGGAGAACAACCGACCGAGCCTTGCGGTGCGCGCCCTTGCCCACGCGCTCGGCGCCACCCTCGACAACGAGCTCGGAAGCTCCGCCACGCTCGAGCGCGCCGAAGGCCCCTCCCTCCGCATTCGCGCCGCCGGGCAAAACCGCCCCATGAGTGTCGGGTAAGCGCCCGTCGTCCGCACCGCCATCGCCTGCGCAGCGCTGGGCGCCTCGCCAAAGGCGCTTATCGCCGATTTCAACACTTTCGGCCTGCTATTTGAATCTCTATGCGTACGGGACCTTCGCGTCTACATGGACGCCATGCGCGGAAAGGTGCTCCATTATCGCGACAAAACCGGCCTCGAAGCCGATGCCGTGCTCTCCCTTCCTGACGGACGGTGGGCTCCCGTCGAAGTGAAGATGGGGCATAAAGCAATAGATGCGGGTGCCCGGCATCTAGTGAAGCTGGCTGAGCGCGTAGATACCAGCCACGAAGGGACTCCGTCGTTTCTCATGGTACTGACCTCAACTGAAGCTGCTTATCGACGTAAGGACGGCGTGCTTGTGGTCCCCCTCGCCTGCCTCGCTCCCTAGGCATCAACGCATCTCAAAACAAAGGGGAGCCCCGTTTGGAGCTCCCCTTTACCTAGGCGGCGGCTATCTTATCGATCCCGCCATCCACTCTGACGAACAACCTAGTCGATAGCGATCTTGGTGACGTTCTTCTTCTCGACGATCTTCGGGACGGTCACGGTCAGCACGCCGTCGGCGTAGCGGGCCGCAAGCCCCTCGCTCGCCGCGTCCTTAAGATAGACGCCGCGGGTCGCGCTGTAGGACGTGAACTCCTTCTGCAGGTAGTTCTTGCCCTTGTCCTCCTCCTTCTCCTCCACATTGACGGAGATGGAGAGACGGCCCTCGTTAAGCTCGACATCGATGTCGTCCTTGCTCACGCCGGTGAGGTACGCCTTTACCTCATAACCATCGCCGGTGTCCTCAACGTCGATAGGGAACGCCTTGGCGAGCGGCGCGTTTGCGAAGTCCATCATGTCATCGAACGCATCGAGCAGCGACGTGTTGAAGGGACGGATACCAAAAACCGAACGATACGGAACCATGCTTGCCATACTCGATCACTCCTTCGTGACGACCCGCGACCGCACCCTTGCGACCGCCGGGATTTCTTTGACCGCTTACGTTATGCCCGCTCCGCCGTCCTCTATACAAAGCGTTTCAGATTTTTTAAGCGTCACCGTATCATCATATCTAAGTCGTTCTCACTTAGATTATAGAGACATGGGTGCGGGGGACATGCGCGCCTTCGAGCGCAGCTCCCACCGGTCCGTCGGTACCGCAAAACACGGCCGCACGCGCTCTGCTTGCAAGACAACTGCGCCCGGGTACATGAATCAACGGTGGATATGGGGGAGTTTCTGCGATTGCGCCCGTCAACGCTCCCCAACGACCGTACAATAGCGCCAAAGCCAGGCTCAACCGCAGAGGGGCATGCGATGGATACTCGGGGCCGCATAGACGATAACGCACCGGCGCGGCGCAGCACCGGGGCAGCCCCGCAGCGCCGCCACATGGGCGTCGCGACCTCGGATCCGCAATATCTGCCCACCACCGGCGCAAACGCGAGCCGCCCCGCCCCGCACGCCCCGGCGCACCCCGTGAGCGAGCACCGCGCGCCGCTCCACTACGACCGCTACCTCGAGACGCCCAAGCCCCGGCGCGCTATCTTTTCGACTCACCGCGAGCGCTCCCGCCGCCGCACCCGTGTCGTCATTCTCTTCCTTGCCGTCGTCGCCCTCGTCCTCGCCCTCGTCTGGTTCTTTATCCTGCGGTAAGGCATCTTGCGGTAAGGTTATCTGAGCGCGCGCCACCGTAGCGCCGTGCCGCATCGAGAGAACCGCACCGCAAAGGGGCCCTTATGGAAGACGCAACGCCCTACCTGTATGCCGATAATGCGGCCACCACGCCGCTCTCGCCGCGCGCACTCGAGGCGATGATGCCATATCTGACCAGCATGTTTGGTAACCCCAGCGGCATCCATCGCGTGGCCCGCGATGCCGCGCTCGCCCTCGACGACGCGCGCGCCCGCGCGGCACGCTGCCTGGGCGCGGCGGCGCACGAGCTCTACTTCACGAGCGGCGGGTCCGAGTCGGATGCCTGGATCCTGCGCGGCGCCGTCGCACGGTTTAGGGACCGCTTTGGCGCAGACGCGCCCGTGCGCCTCATTACCAGCGCTATCGAGCATCACGCCATCCTGCATACGGCCGAGGCCCTGGAACGCGAGGGCGTCGCCGTGACCTACCTGCCCGTCGATGGGGAAGGCCATGTGCGCACCGATGACCTCGAGCAGGAGCTCGCTGCCGCCGATGCCGAAAATCGCGCTCGCGGCGTCGATGCGCCGCCCGCCGCCCTCGTCTCGATCATGCTTGCCAACAACGAGGTCGGCACGATTGAGGACGTGGCCGCGCTCGCCGCCATTGCCCACGCGCACCGCGTGCCCTTTCACACCGACGCCGTGCAGGCGGTCGGCCATATCCCTGTCGACGTTGCCGCCCTCGGCGTCGATGCGCTCTCGCTCTCGGGCCACAAGTTTCATGGACCGCGCGGCATCGGGGCGCTCTATCTGCGCGAGGGCTTCTCCATCCCTCCCCTTATCCGTGGTGGCGCCCAAGAGCGCGGCATGCGCGCGGGCACCGAAAACGTAGCCGGCGCCGTAGGCCTCGCCACCGCGCTCGAAGAGGCGACGGCACAGCTCGCCGAGCGTGGCGAATGCCTCGCCGCGTTGCGTGATGAGCTCGTGCGCCGCATCGTGGATGCCGTACCCGACGTGCGACCGACGGGCGACCCCGACCCCGCGCGCCGTCTGCCAGGCATCGCCTCGTTTGTGTGCCATAACGTCGACGGCGAGCTTCTCGTCGTGCTGCTCGACCGCGACGGCGTCGCCGCCGCCACCGGCTCTGCCTGCTCAACCGGCGAGACCGGGCCCTCGCACGTCATCGCCGCGCTGGGCATCGCCGACCCGCGTTGGGCCCAGGGGAGCCTCAGGCTCTCGCTTGCCGACGATGTTACCGCAGACGACATCGCGCTCTTGGCTGAGCGCGTGCCCGCAGCCATCCGCCGCGCCCGCAATCTAAGCGCGATGGTGTAGATCGAACCCGTCCCCAAATAGCGCGCCCAAATAGCGTGCACCGTGCACAGCGCGAACCCGTCCCCAAATAAGGCAGCGCGCACCGCACAGCGCGAACCCGTCCCCACATAACGCCCAAATAAGGCAAAACGGGCGCCCCGCGCAATGCGGGACGCCCGTCCGAGTCGCCGCTAAACAGGCCTACGAGAGAAGCTTGCGGCCGTCCTCCTCGATCGCGTCGAGCAGGGCATCGGCCTCGGCAGTGTCAGCGCCCTTCGCGAAGATGTAGAGCTTGATCTTGGGCTCGGTGCCGGAGGGACGCACGATGGCCTTGTTGCCGCCCTCGAGATCGAACTCGATGACGTTGGCCTTGGGCAGACCGTTGACGCCCTCGCCGTAGTCCACCACTGCCTCGACCGCGGAGCCGGCGATTGCAGCCGGCGCGCTCGCGCGCAGGGCCTTCATGATGCCGGCCATCTTGGCGGCACCGTCGGCGCCGGGGTACGAGAGCGAGATGGTCTTGTTGTGGTAATAGCCGTACTTCTCGTACAGGGCGCGCATGGCCTGGACCAGGTTCATGCCCTGCAGCTTGTAGTACTGCGCCATCTGGCAGATAAGCATCGAGGCGTTGACGGCGTCCTTGTCGCGCACGTGATCGCCCGAGAGGTAGCCGTAGCTCTCCTCGAAGCCAAAGATGAAGCGGTCTACCTCGCCGGCGTCGGAGAGGCTCGTGATGATGTCGCCGATGTACTTGAAGCCGGTGAGGCAGCGACGGAGCTCGAAGCCGTACTCGGCGGCAAGCGCGTCGACCATGGCGGAGGACACGATCGTGGTGACGGCGACCTTGCGGGAGAGGTCCTCGCCGCGCGCGGCGCGCATCTTGCAGATGTAGTCGAGCAGGAGCACGCCCATCTCGTTACCGGTGAGCAGCGTGTAGTCGTCGCCATCCTGGCATGCCACGCCCACGCGGTCGGCATCCGGGTCGGTTGCGAGCAGCAGGTCGGGCTGAACCTCCTGGCACAGGTCGATGCCCTTCTGCATGGCCTGGCGAATCTCGGGGTTGGGGTAGGGGCACGTGGGGAAGTCGCCATCCGGGTCCTTCTGCTCGGGCACGATGGTGATATCGGTGATGCCCACCTTGTTGAGCACGGTGGTGACGGGGATGAGGCCCGTACCGTTAAGCGGCGTGTAGACGAGCTTGAGCGGCGCGGCCGCGGACTCCTCCTCGGTCAGGTTGCAGACCGACTTATCCACGACGGCGTCGTAGTACGCCTCGAGGCAGTCGTCGGCGATCCACTCGATCTTTCCGGCGGCCACGGCCTCGTCGAAGTCCATGGTCTTGATGCCGCCCCACATGTCGACACCGGCGATGGCGGCGGAGATGGCGTCGGCCACCTCAGAGGCAATCTGGCAGCCGTCGGGGCCGTAGGCCTTGTAGCCGTTGTACTGCGCGGGGTTGTGTGAGGCAGTTACGCACACGCCGCCGGAGCAGCCGAGGTAACGAACGGCCCACGAAAGCGTCGGCACCGGGGAGATCTTGGGATAGAGCTTGGCCGTGACGCCGTTGGCGGCGAAGATGGCCGCGGCGGTCTTGACGAAGAGCTCGCCGTTGTTGCGGCTGTCGCGCGCGATGGCGACCGTGGGGTTCTCGAAATTCTGCACGAGATACTCGGCAAAGCCCTGGGTCGCACGACCGACGGTGTAGATGTTCATGCGGTTGGTGCCGGCGCCGAGCGTGCCGCGCAGGCCCGCCGTACCAAACTCCAGATCCTGGAAGAAGGCGTCGGTGATCGCATCGTCATCTCCGGCGTCCTTCATGGCCGTGAGCTCGGCCAGAAGCGTCTCATCCTTGACGTTGGCGATCCACTCATCAAGGAGCTCATGTACATCTGCCATAGTTGTCTGCCTTTCCTTTGACCACAACATGCCATAAACGCCGCCGCGCAGCAGCAGCAATCGGGGGCGCAAGCGCCTCGGTACTAGCATCATACGGCAAGTAAGCGAGTGTAAACCTCAGCGCTCGGTAAGCGTAGGGATATGGAAGGTGGCCGCGCGAATACGCATGAGAGGGACCGGGGTACACGTGCAGCGTGGTCGACGGACAGACATAAGCGATGGCGACCGTATACGCGCCATTACCGCAGGCGCCATACGAGAAACGCCGGCCCCGCATGAGGACCGGCGTCTGCATGTGATGGAGCGGGCAACGGGACTCGAACCCGCGAGTGTCAGCTTGGGAAGCTGATGCCTTACCACTTGGCGATGCCCGCACATGGTGCTGCCGGCTAACCGGCGTAGCGGATAGTGTACCGCACCCGTTTTCGCGGGACAAGCCATCGTCCCGGAAACGGCCACGATCCGCACGAAATCGGCTCATGCCGCGTCCATCCCGACCCTGCCCATGTAGCGGTTTGACAGCTCCGCGCTCGTCGACGGCATGTACCCGACATAGAGGTCGAGGGTGTACGACGGGGTCGCATGCCCGAGGATGACCGAGATTGTCTTGATGTTCTCCCCGTACGCAAGGTTGAGGGTGGCGAAGGTGTGCCGAAGCGCGTACGGCCTCGTACCCTCGAACCCGGTGCTTTCGATGAACCTGTGCCACTCGTTGATGAAGGAGCTGTATGGCTTGATCGCGTCGAGCTCCGCCACGCCGGGCAGGCCGTCGACCGACCTGATGCCCATCTTCCTCAACCTCCTTCGCTTCAGTTCGAGCCACTCGTCGATGATATCGGCGGTGTAGCAGTCGAGCGGACGGTCCGGCGCGAGGTGCTCGTCTTGGCGTACTCCTCGACCTCGTTGCTGTCGCGCCGCACGGCACCGGTGATGCGCGCCGAAGGCGCTCCACGGAGGGAGAGGCCGCTTGGACGCACGGCCAGCATCTCCTCCGGCCTCATGCCGCTCGAGAAAAGGAGCAGCGCCTCGACCTTGAAGGAGCACAGGGGAGCACCTTGACCTCGGCGAGAAAACGGGCAGCCTCCTCCTCCGAAAGAGGGTCTATGAGCGGGCGGCCCTTCCTGAAGTTCTTCGAGAGGAACCGAGACTTGGCAACGTTTCGATCGATGACTCCACGGTCGACCGCATCGTTCAGCACCTCGCGGAGGGACTGAAGGCGGCCCCTCTTGCCTTACGGACAAAAGGGGCCGCTCAGGGAAAGCCTACCAACACCGCTTTCTCAGCAGATTGGCCTTAATCAGGTAAGTCCGACACAAGCGAACGCAACGGGACGCAACGGCAACGCCACCTTCTCATCAGCTCATCGGCCGCGAGTCGCGGGAGAGGCTATGCGCGGGCCGCATCTCCGACGCTCCAGCCGAGGCTCTCGGTCTGAATGCGGACAAGGCGGGCGTAGAGCCCGCCCGCCTCCATGAGGTCGGCGTGTGTGCCCCGCTCCGCCACGCAGCCGCCGTCGAGCACGATAATCTGGTCGGCGCCTGAAACGGTGCGGAGGCGATGCGCGATCACGAGCACGGTCTTGCCGGCGCAGAGGCGGCTCACCGCGTCCTGCACGAGCGTCTCGTTCTCGGGATCGAGCGAGCTCGTGGCCTCGTCCAGGAGCACGATCGGCGCGTTCTTGAGGAGCGCGCGGGCGATGGAGATGCGCTGCCGCTCGCCGCCCGAGAGGCGCGCCCCGTTCTCGCCGAGACGCGTGGCCCAGCCCTCCGGCATCCGCTCGACGAACTCCTCGCAGTGGGCGGCGCGCGCCGCCGCGCGCACCTCCTCGTCGGTAGCGCCAGCGCGGCCCATGCGGATGTTCTCCATCACCGTGTCGTCGAAGAGCGTCACGTCCTGGAAGACCACGGACACGTTCTTGAGCCATGACTCCTCGTCGAGCGACGCGAGGTCGGCCCCTCCCGCCGAGATGGAACCGGAGCTCGGGCTGAAGAAGCGCGCGACGAGCTTCGCCACGGTCGACTTGCCCGAGCCGGAGGGGCCGACGAGCGCCGTGACGGTGCCCGGCTCCATGCGGAAGGAGACCCCGCGCAGGACCTCGCCGCCGCCCGCGCCGTACGAGAAGCGGACGTCGCGCAGCTCGACGGGCTTCGCGCCCAGGCCGGACGCGTCGCCCGTGCCCGCGGCGGCCGGCTCGTCGGCGAGAGCCCTGAGGCGCGCCGTACGCCCCGAGAGCTGCAGCAGGTTCGGCAGCTGCGAGAGGATCGAGGTGATGGGGCCGTAGACGCGCGAGGCGATGAGCAGGAACATGAGCAGCGTGACGAAGTCGACCTCGCCGCCCGTGAGCAGGGTCGTACCCACGAAGACCGTGAGCCCGACGCCCGCCTGGAGCACCGTGGTGGCGGCCGACACGCACACGTCCACCGCGAGCTCGACCCTCATCGCGATGTCGCGCAGGGCGCCGAGCGCCGCGCGCATCGGCGCCGACTGCGCGCCCACCTGCCGGCACGCGCGGATGTCGCGGATGCCCTCGACGTAGTCCATGAGGCGGGCGGTCGCCTCGAGGCGCGCGCCGGTCTGCCGCTCGAAGAGGCGTCGCTCGTGCCCGCGGGCGGCGAGCACGATGAGGAGCGCCGCCGGCAGCGTCGCGAACACGCAGAGCGCGAGCCGCCACTCGAAGAGCGCGAGCATCGCGCACACGACCGCCGTGGAGGCGCAGCTTGCCGCGAGCTGCGGGATGGTGCTCGACATGAGCGACTCGCGGCTCGAGACGTCGCCCATGAGGTTCTCGGTGAGCTCGGAGAGGTCCCGCTGGTTGAAGAAGCCCATGGGGAGTCGGCGCAGGTGCTCGGCGAGGCCCATGCGCGTGGCCTCGGTCTCGCGGTACGCCGTCACGTAGGTGCGCCGGTAGTCGTTGCGCGCGCAGAGGAAGACCGCGAGGAGCCCGAGGACGCCCGCAGCGAAGAGCCCCCAGAGCGCCTGCCAGTCCACCTGCTGCCCCGTGAGCCGCATGAGCACCACGCCGAACACCATGACCGTGATGGCGAACGGCACCATGAGCGCGAGGTTGGTGAGCGTGCACGCCGCGATGGCGCCCTTGAGGCTGCGGTAGCCCCGGTCGGTGAGGGCGAGCGCCCTCTGCAGGCGCGGGATCTTGTTCGAGAAGGCCATCTAGACCATCTCCTTTCCGTTCGGCGCGTCCGAGCCGATGCCCCACGAGAGGGCCTGCGTGTAGCGCGCCCACATGCGCGCGTATGCGCCGTCGGCGGCGAGGAGCTCGCCGTGCCGGCCGCGCTCCACCACGCGCCCGCCGTCCACGACCGCGATCTGGTCCGCGCCGACCACGGTGGAGAGCCGGTGCGCGATCATGATCACGGTCTTGCCGGCCATGAGGCGCTCGAACGCCTTCTGGATGAGGTGCTCGTTCTCCGGGTCCGAGAACGCCGTCGCCTCGTCGAGCACCACGACGGGGCGGTCGGCGAGGATGGCGCGGGCGATGGAGACGCGCTGCGCCTCGCCGCCGGAGAGGTGCACGCCCTCGCCGCCGTAGACGGTGTCGTAGCCCTGCGGCAACGCGCGGATGAATGCGTCGGCCTGCGCGGCGCGGGCCGCCTCGACGACCTCCTCGCGCGTGGCGCCCGGCCGCGCCATGCGGATGTTCTCGAGCATGCTCGTCCGGAAGAGGTGCACGTCCTGGAAGACGAGGCTCACACAGCCCATAAGGGCGTCGGGCTCCATGTCGCGCACGTCGACGCCCCCGATGCGCACCGCGCCGGCCGAGACGTCCCAGAAGCGCGCCACGAGGCTCGCGATGGTGGACTTGCCCGCCCCGGACGGCCCGACGATGGCGCAGGTGGTGCCCTCGGGGACGGCGAGGCTCACGTCGTCGAGTGCGAGCGGGGCTCCCTCCCCGCCGCCCGCCTCGTAGGAGAACGACACATGGTCGAGCTCGACGTCGAAGCGCTCCGGCGCGAGCGCCCGGCCCGGCGCCGGCGCGGGCAGCGCCGGGACGCCCAGAACCTCGTCGATGCGCGCGAGCTGCGAGGAGATGATCATGCTGTCCTCGGAGATGTACATCATCTTGTTGAGCGCGCCAGCGATGGACGGCACGAACAGCAGGTAGAAGATGAAGTCGAGCGCGAAGGCCCGGAAGTCGGCGCCCGAGAGGCCCGCGCCGAGCGCGATGCCCACCGGCAGGACGAACAGGTAGGCGTTGTTGATGATCGCGGTGAACGCCGGCATGAGGCTCTGCCAGAAGAGGGCGACGTCGAGGGCGAGGTCCGTGTAGGCGCGCACCGCCTCGGAGAGGCGGCCGAACGACTCGGCCGTCTGGCCGAACGCCTTGACCACGGGCATGCCGCGCACGTACTCCACGGTGGCGTTCGTCATGAGCTCCTGGTTGACCAAGTGGCGCTGCATCTTGTCCGTGATGGCCTTGTTGGAGAAGCCCGCCGCCTCGACGCCGAACGCCGAGACCACGCACGCGACCGCCGCGAGCCCGAAGCGCCAGTCGAAGACGAAGAGCAGGACGACGATGGCCACCGGCGCCGCGAACGCCGCGGCCATGTCCGGCAGCGAGTGGGCGAAGAACCCCTCGATGGCCCCGACGCTCTCGTCCATGACCTTGCCCACGCGCCCGGTGCCGAGCGCCTCGAGCCTGCCGAGCGGCATGCGCGCCAGATGCTCCGCAATCTGGAGCTTCAGGTTGTACTCGGCGTCGAACGCGGCCGAGTGAGCGCAGAGCAGTGCTGCGAGGTAGAGCCCGATGTTGCCCGCCACGCCCGCGACCGCCATCCAGCCGAAGCCCGCCATGCGGGCCGCGTCGAGCGCCGAGAAGTCCGGGTAGACCGCGATGACGTCCGCCACCACGAGGTAAACGGCGACGAACGGCAGGAACGAGCAGACCGACGACAGCGCCGAGAGCGCCATGGAGAGGTAGATGAGCCACCTCCCGCCGCCGGTGAACCCGATGACGCGGGCGGCCCAGGACTCCTCCCTGCCCGCGCCCTCCTTTCGCTTGGCCATGAGGCCCCCTTTCCGCCACGACCGCACGGATAGCCCGATGTGGGCGCAGCAAGTTAGACTAGACTTACATTGATTGTGCAGCAGCGGGAAGGAAGGGCGCACGAGCATGGGGGAAACGACCAGCACGAGAGACGGGCGACCAAACGAAGAGCCGAAGCTCTTCCAGGCGGAGGAGCTCGAGCACATGGGGCTCCTGCCCGCAGGCGACGACCGGGGCGCCGGCGAGCTGTTCGTGGGCGACGGCGTGCGCGCCGAGGGCTGGTACCGCGCCTGGGCGGGCGACGGCCTCACGGTGGTCACCTGCGACTTCACCATCCTCGTGAACACGCTCTTCGGCATCGACACGCGACGCTACCTCACCGTGCGCGGCCCGGCAGCGAGCGAGGGGCGCGCCGGCGCGGCGGACCCCGTGGCGATCGCCTACATCGAGACACGCGAGGGTTGGGTCACGACGCCCGTCGCCGCCGGGTCGCACTTCTCCTACGCGGAGGTCGAGTACTTCGAGGGCGCGCTCCGCGATGCGTTCTCCGAACTCGGGTGGGGGCCCATCGACGAGGTCTCATCGCTTCTTGCCGACATGAGCCATAGCGTTGGCTGGGCACCCGGAGCGCTCTCCGCCCTCGACGAAATCGCACGCGTCAATCCAGCGATGCCGGGCGCGGAGCTCGTCTACGAGGGCGCAGCAAAGATGTTGCTCGGCGCGCTCATCGGCACAGCTACGGCATGCCTGCCGAGGGAAAGGGGCGACCGTGTCGGCATCCTCGCCGCCGTGGAGTTTGCGAGTGCCCGGTGGCGCGGACGCGTGAGCCAGGAGGAGGCTGCCTCGGTTGCCGGCATGGGCCTCACCAAGTTCAAGAGACTGTTCAAGCAGGCAACCGGAAGCTCCTGGGGCACCTTCCTGGCCGAACGACGGATGCGGGAGGCGAGGGCGCTCTTGGCGTCCGGAGCCGGTGTTGCCGAGACGGCGCGAGAGGTCGGCTACCGCTCGCCCACGAGCTTCTCGGCGGCGTTTGCGAAGGCGTTCGGGATGTCTCCCCAACAATTCAGGAACCGCTCCGTTATGGCTGTCGTGAACGTCGAGCCAGAAACGATCAGCAGGAATTGACGTAGAGAGGGGCAGGGTCAGACGCTCCCATCCATAAGCTCCCCCATCCGCCTCCTTGCGCGCGCGAGGCTGTACTTGACAGCGCGCTCGGAGCGCCCCTCGCATCGGGCGATCTCTCTGACCGGGAGGCGTGCGATGGCGTGCATGAGAAGGCGGCGGAGCTGGACCGCCGGGAGCTGGGCCAGGGCGGCGGCGAGCTCGTCCGTCCGGCACTTGCTCAGGAGACCGAATCCCGGCTCCGACTCCGGCTCGGTTGACGCGGCGGACGGGCCCCTCCCGTCGAGGCGCGCCCATGCCCGCAAGAAGGCGGCCCCTCTTGTCGTCCGGCAAAAGGGGCCGCTCTGAAAGCCGCTAGGGGGAGACGCGCTACCCTATGCGGCACCGGTCTCCGGGGCCAGGCGGTCGGCGAGCCTGCGGAACGAGTCCTCCGACAGGCAGTGCTCCATGCGGCAGGCCTCCGCCGAGGCGGTCTTCGCGTCCACACCGGACTCGACGAGCAGCCGCTTGAAGAAGCGGTGCCGCTCGAGCGTCGCGGACGCGGCGCGCTCGCCCTCCTCGGTGAGGAGCACGTCGTGCCCGGACATCCGGACGAGGCCGGCGGCGGCGAGGTTCGAGAGCGCCTTCGTCACGCTCGGCTTGGAGCGGCCGAGGCGCCCGGCGATGTCCACGTTTCTGCACGACCCGCGCAGGCGGCGGATCACGAGGATGGCCTCGAGGTAGTCCTCTCCCGACTCATGGAGCAATGGATCGGCTCCTCTCACAAACAGGGGCAGGGCACTCGTGAGACAGCTTCAGATAGGCAACGGCATCGCAGAGAACCTCCTCGTCCAGCAGCCCCTCGAACCTGACGTGCCCCTCTTCTAAGACAAGGGCACGGTCGCAGCATTCCGCAACGAGGTCCATGTCGTGGGTGATTACGAGCACCGCAACGCCTTCCGCCGCGACGCCCCTCATTACGTTTGCCACTTCCACCATATGGGGTCGTACGTCGGTTGCGGGGTGACGCCCGCTAGAAGCATAGCGCGCTCACGTGGTAGACGACGCATCCCAATAGCAGAGAGCAGCAGATGTAGAAGAGCGCCGTGATGACAGTCCACTTGGTCGAGTGCACCTCACCCCAGGTCGCCGACACGCTCGCCGCGCACGGCATGTTGAACGTGAACGCGAAGATGAACGCGAGCGCCTCGGGAGCCGAGATGGCCTGCGCCATGACCTCGCCGATGTTCGACGCCGCGGCGGCGGCGCCGGTCATGACGCCCACGAGCACGGCGTTGGGCGTCGCGGCACCCGTGAAGAGCCCCGAGAGCACCCCGAGCGCGGACTCCTTGAGCACGAGGGCGCACAACCACGCGGTGAACGTCTGCCAACCCATGCCGAAGAAGCGCGTGACCGGCTCGATAGCGGTACCGAGCGCGTAGAGCACCGACCCCTCGACGCTGCCGGTCGCGGTGTAGGTGAGCGCCCAAATCGCGAAGGCGAAGAGGGCGACGACCCGGATGGCTCGCACGAACATCTGTCGGCTCTTGAGCAGGGCGCCGCGCGCGACGTTGCCCAGATGCGGCCGATGGTACGGCGGAAGCTCCATGACCATGCCCGCACGCTCGCCCTCCGCCACCAAGCGCGGGCCGAACACCCTGCCCACGAGCCACATGATGAGGATCGTCACGGCGAAGATGCCCACGATCACGAGCGGCGCGCCGGCCACGCCGAAGAACGCCACGGCGAGCACCGGGACCACGCCCCAGGTCGAGCCGCACGGGATCGCCCAGGCCATCATCACCGTGAGCATGCGCTGGCCCCACGAGTCGATGACGCGCGAACCCGACACGCCGCCCATCGTGCAGCCGAGGCACATGAGGAAGGGCATGAGCGACTTGCCCTGCAACCCGAAGCGCGCCATGGTGTGGTCGAACACGTAGGAGATGCGCGCCATGTAGCCCGCCTCCTCGTAGAGGCCGAACACGAGGTTGATGCCGAAGACGTAGCCCACCATCATGGTGCCGAAGCACAAACTGTTGAACACCACGCCCGCGAGGAAGCTGCCCAGAACATCGGGGGCGCCCGCCTGCGCGAGCGCGCCCGCCACGACCTGCCCGAGCGACGAGATGGCGCCGCCGAGCATCATGATGGGAATAGCCGGCACGAACGCCAGGATGAACCCGAGCAAGATCATGCCGATGGTGATGGGCTTCGACCAGCGCGAGCCCGTGACCACGCGATCGAAGCGCGAAAGCGCGTGCAGGCGCGCGGGCGCCTCCACCGCTCCGTCGAGCAGCCCCTCGATCCAGGCGAACTTCGCTGCGGCCGTGCCCTGGATCGTGTCGGGGGCGGCAGCGATCCCCTCGCGCAGGCGCGCACCATCCACGACGGAACGCTCGCGCACCGTGCGTGCAAGCGCGTCAAGCAGCGCGCCGTATCCCTCGGGGCGCGAGGCGACGAGCGGCACCACAGGAACGCCCAGCCGCCGCGCGATAAGGACGGCGTCGATCCGCTTGCCCTGGTTCTCGGCGACGTCCATGAGGTTGAGGGCGAGCAGGCACGGCTGCCCCGGGCACGCCGCAACGAAGTCGGCGAGCATGTAGAGGCTGCGCTCGAGCTGCGACGCGTCGGCCATCACGAGCACGATGTCGGCAGCGCCCGATGCGAGGTAGTCGCGCGTCACCTCCTCTTCGGGCGAGTTGGCCGCGAGCCCGTACGAGCCGGGGAGGTCGACGACCTGGAACGCCGTGCCGCCGCGCTCGAACGTCCCCTCCTTCCGCTCCACGGTCTTGCCGGGCCAGTTGCCCACGTGCTGGCGCGCCCCCGTGAGCCCGTTGAAGAGCGTCGACTTGCCCGAGTTGGGCTGGCCGAGCAGCGCGACCGTGACGCCGCCCGCCGCCTTGCGGGCGGCGGGCGCCTTCGCGCCTCCCGCCGCGGGGCAGGAAGCCGCACATCTCTCGCAGCTCATGCGACCACCTCCACCTCGATGCGCATGCAGTCGCCGCGATCGAGCGCCACGTCGCTGTCGCGCACGTGCACGAGCACGGGCCGGTTCTTGACGTTTTGCAGGACCTCGACGGCGCATCCCTCCGTCAGCCCGATGGCCGTGACGCGCGAGACGAACCGGTCGTCGCCGGATACGGATGCGATACGGGCAGAAAGCCCCGTCGCCACATCGCATAGTCTCATGGAATCGCTCCTTTCCTTAAACGGGCATGACGCCCGCGGCCACCAAAGTAAGCCTGGAACGCATGCCCCCTCAACTCCGCGATGTAGGTTCAGCTCCAAATCTCATCAAGTTAGATAAAATAAACTTTTGAGACGAATGGGGCTGGACTGCGCGAACGGAAGATAGCCTATGGGAAACGCACCCTTCACCGATACGGAGAGCAACCGGGGGACGCGCCTGCGCGTCGCCTCCGGCGTCGAGCTCGTCCAAGACGCCGACGGCGTCTACGAGCTGGTACTGTCGCACCCGGTCGGGAGCGGGTGCATGCGAGGCCGATCCCTGTCGCGCGACCTGTTCGTCGCCAACGTCGACTTCGCGTGCGAGCGGTGCCCCAACGTCCCAGAGGCCCCGTCCGTCCCCCTCCCCGCGTTCTCGCGGGGCAAATGGCTGACGATAAACCTGTGCCACGAGGGCCGCTGCGAGGTCGACGTCCCAAGCGGGGGTCTGGCGACGGTCTCGGCCGGCGAGGTGTGCATCAGCTGCTCGCAGGAGCGCCCCGCCGAGTTCCGGTACCCCTCGGGACGCTACCGGGGCGTCGAGGTGTTCGTGAACACGCGTATCGCTCGATCGCCGCTTTTCTCGCTGCTCGATGACGAGGATGCCGTCGAGGCCATCGCGCGACAGGCGGGCAGCGCCGCCGTGCTCAGCGGCGACGGCGAGCTCAACGGGCATATGAGACGCATCGCCGCCCTCGTCGAAGCACCCGACAGGGCTCTGGCCACCTACGAGGTTCTCGGCTTGCTGCTTGGCCTCCAACGTCGCGACCTCTCCTGCGCCAGACCCCGCTTCATCCTCACACGCGCCCAGATGCGCATCGTTGCCGCCGTGCACGACGAGCTCGAGGGTTCTCTCGACTGCGCCCACGACGCCCGCGTGCTAGCGTCGGCGTTCGGTGTGAGCGCGACGACACTCAACCAGTACTTCTCGCGGGCATATGGGAGCACCGTCGCGGGGTACCTCCGCAAGCGGCGCATGGAGGTCGCCGCCGCCCTGCTTGCCAGCGGAACGCGCGTCGCCGAAGCCGCCGTGCGCGTCGGCTACGCGAACCCGAGCAAGTTCTCCTCCGCGTTCAAGAGGGAATACGGAACCGCGCCGAGCGAGTGGAGGCGGCGTCGATTCGGCGAGAGGGAGTTCGTTCACGAAGTCAAGGGGGAGTTCTAGGAACGCTGACGCGCGGCGGCTTGCCGGCGGCATGGTCACCGAGCCGAATCATTTTTGACCCCGGGATACTCAAGCCCGTTCGGGCAGGGGCCGAACGGGCTTGAGCGACCTTCAATCCCCGTCGGTCAACAAGGCCCTCATCCGCCTCCGTGCGCGCGCAAGGCTGTACTTCACCGCCCGCTCGGAGCAGCCCTCGCGACGGGCGATCTCCCTGACCGGGAGGCGCACGACGGTATGCATGAGTAGGCGGCGAAGCTGGACTTTCGGCACCCGGGACAGCGCCGCGACGAGCTCGTCCGTCCGGCAGCGCCTCATGAGGGCGAACCCCGGGTCCGACTCCGGTCAGGTTGACGCGGCGACCTCGCCTGGCTCGTCTGGCTTGCGGCAGCGCTCCTTACCTTCGCGCTCATCTGCGGCGGCGCCTACCACGCGCAGTACGCCTATCTCTCCATCATCGCTAAAGCGGAGCATGAGGACCTCTACGAGGAGGTATCCGCCAACATTATGCTCATCATGCGGCTGGCGACGACTCCTATGTACGCCGGGTCTATCCTGCTCGCCGCCGCCATCACGCTGGGGCAAACTGTCTTCCCGGCCTGGTTTGTCGTCTTCACGCCCATCGTGACGAACTTTTTAGGTCTCGTGTGGATGCGCGTGCCACAACCAGCGCGGTGCATTCTCTTCGGCGGGTGGAGCAACCTCGTGTTCACGATCATGTTCACCGCGATGCTCATCTGCCTGCTCGCCTAATCACCACCGGACCTACACTATATGTAGACCGCCACGATCGTCTGTGGATCGCTTATCGGGGATGGACGCGACCAGCCGCCGCATTCTTTCGAATTCTTGACAGCAAGTTCTTCCCAATTCGCAAATCACACCACTCCCCTCCTCAGAGTGAGCTACAGTTAACTTGTAATTGTTTACCAAGGCGTACTGTTGTGCGCAGAGAGGAGTTTCGCATGAGTGCTCTGGGCTTTCTCAAGGGGACGCACGGTCTGCTTCTGGGTGCCGGCGTACTGATCGGGTCTGTTGGCGCCAGGGTGCTTACGAGCGACGGGGCGAAACGCGTCTACGTCGAAGCCGTCGCGGCTGGGCTGCGCGCGAAGCAGGCCTGTGAAGATACCGTCGAACGCGCGCGAGCCGAGATGGACGACATCGTCGCCGAAGCCGCGTATCTCAATGAAAGCGTCTACGGCGTCGAGGACGAGGAAGACGGCGCGTCGGATACCGCCGCAGAGACCGTCCCCGCTAAGGCGTAGGCGCGACCGTGCGATACGTCATCGAACACGAGGTGCCGGGGCGTCTGCGCCTTACGTTTGCCGATCACCTTGACCCGTCCGACGCCCTCGCCCTCGAGACCTCGCTCTCTTCGTGGACAGGCGTCGAGCGCGTGCGCTCCTACCCGCGCATTCGCTCGGTCGCCATCTGGTACCGCGACGCCCTTGCAAGAACCGCCCTGCTCGATCGGCTGAACGAGCTCAGCCGCGTCCAGCTCGATGCGGTGCGCGCCCAGGCGCCCACGGCGCTCGCGCCCGCGGTCCCGTCCGCCGCGCGCAGCATCATCTGCCTAGTGGGCAACCATCTCATCCGCCGCTGGCTCCTCCCGCCCGCATTGAGGGCGGTATGGGCCGGCCTTCACTACCTCGGGTTTCTGCGCGCCGGCCTCACCTCGCTCATGCGGCACCGCCTCGATGTGCCGGTACTCGACGCCACGGCCATCGGCCTGTCGTTTGTCAAGTGCGACCCCAAAACCGCGGCGAGCACCATGTTCCTCCTCGACCTGGGAGAGGTCCTCGAGGACGCCACCCGTGAGCGCTCAGAGCACGAACTCATCCGCTCCCTCATGGCCATTCCTCAAAACGCCCGGCGCCTTGAGGACGGCGAGGAGGTCACCGTGCCCACCCAGAGTCTCCGCGCAGGCGACCTCGTCGTGGCGCGCACCGGCATGCCCGTGTGCGTCGACGGCGTGGTGGTATGCGGTGCGGCCATGGTCAACCAGGCGGCACTCACCGGCGAGCCGCTTGCCGTCGGGCGCATGGCCGGCGACGACGTCTTCGCCGGCACCGCGGTTGAAGAGGGCGAGATCGTCATCCGCGTGGGCGCCGAGCCCGCATCGACCAAGCTCCGCTCCATCGTGAATCTCGTTGAAGCCTCCGAGCAGCTCAAAAGCGAGGTCCAGACGCGCCGCGAGCACCTCGCGGACCGCTTCGTGCCGTGGAACTTCCTGCTTGCGGGGCTTGTGGCGGCGACCACGAAAAGCCTTGCCAAGACATCGGCCGCCCTCATGGTCGACTACTCCTGCGCCCTCAGGCTCACGTCGTCCATCAGCGTGCTCTCCGCCATGAGCCAGAGCGCGCACGAAGGCATAGCCGTCAAGGGTGCCAAGCATTTCGAGGCCATCGCCGCCGCCGACACCATCGTGTTCGATAAGACGGGAACGCTCACCGAGGCGACGCCCCGGGTCGCGCGCGTGCTCGCCCTCGTGCCCGATTGGACCGAGGACGAGGTGCTGCGCACCTCGGCCTGCCTGGAGGAGCATTTCCCGCATCCCGTGGCGCGCGCCGTGGTGGCGGCCGCCGCCGCGCGCGGCCTCGAGCATCGCGAACGCCATGCCGAGGTCGCCTATATCGTGGCGCACGGCATCGCATCGGCGCTCGATGGCAAGCGCATCGTCATCGGTAGTCGCCACTTCGTGATGGAGGACGAGCACGTCGAAGTCGCCCCCGAGGCAGAGGCGCGCATCGACGGCGACCTCGAAGGCCTCTCACCGCTCTACCTCGCCCAAGACGGAAAGCTGGTGGGCGTGCTCGGCATCGAAGATCCCTTAAAGGCAGGAGTGCCCGAGGCAATTGCGGCACTTCGCTCACAGGGCATCGGCCACATCATCATGCTCACCGGCGATAACGAGCGCACCGCCGCACGCATCGCCGCCGAGGCGGGCATCACCGAGTACCGGGCTGACCTGCTCCCCGAGGACAAGCATGCCTACGTGGAGGCGCTCGTGGCTCGCGGGCAACGCGTCGTCATGGTGGGTGACGGCGTTAACGACGCGCCGGCGCTCTCCGCCGCCGATGTGGGCATCGCCATGGGCACGGGCACCGCCATCGCGCAGGAGGTCGCCGACGTCACGCTCGCCGCGGGCGGGCTCGACGCCATCGTGCGCCTGCACGCGCTCAGCCGCTCCCTCATGGGGCGCCTCGACCGCTCGTTCACCGCGGTTATGGGCATCAACTCGGCCCTTCTCGCTGCGGGAATCGTCGGCATCATCCGACCCCAGACCTCGGCGCTCCTGCACAACGGCACCACCATCGCGCTGGCCGCAGAAAGCGCTCGACGTCTCTAGGAAGCATCAATCGGTCCGCTGTGGGGCCTGTCGTTGGGAAGTGGGACATGGAGCGGTTCACCGTCGAGCAAGACGGCTTCTTCGGATTCCTCCACTTGCCGGAGCGGCACGTCGAAGCGTACTCCGGCAAGGCTCTCATCGTGCTCGGCGGCAGCGAGGGCAACGAGAACATCCCGCGCAACCTCGGTGCGCGTTTCGCACGGGAGGGCATCGCGGCGCTCGGCCTGTGCTACTGGAACGCGCCGGGACTCCCCGATGAGCTCATCGAGGTGCCGATCGAGCCAATCGAGCGTGCCGTCGCCTATCTCCGGCAGCGTGGCTTTGACCGCGTGGGGATCTACGGCATCTCCAAGGGCGGCGAGCTGGCGCTTCTCGCCGCCTCGCTCATGCCTCAGATCACCTGCGTCGTCGCCATCTCCCCGCTCGCCTGCGCCATGCCGGGCATCACCGGCAACAAAAGCCTTGCCGGCAAGGGTCTGAGCGACCGCTCGAGCTGGACCTGGCGCGGCGAGCCCATGCCCTGCGCGCGGGGCGGCGGGAGGCTCCCCTACCTCGGCATCATCCGCCGTATCGTCACCGAGCGCCAGCTCGACATGCGCTTCGTCTACGAGCGGATCGTCGAGCGCGCGCCCAAGGAGGCCTGGATTGCCGTGGAGCGCATCAACGGGCCCGTCCTTCTCGCCAGCCCCTCGCATGACGCCATGTGGCCGAGCGACGAGGCCTGTCGGATCGTCGAGCAGTGCCTCGCCAAGCACGCCCATCCCTTCGAGATCACGCGACGCTCCTACGAGTACGCGAGCCACATCCTCGTGCCCATGGAGACACCCTCGCTCAAGCTCTTCCGCGTTGAGCGCGCCCACCCCGAAGCATGCCGGCGGAGCCGCGAGGACGCCTTCACCCAGACGCTCGCGTTTCTCGCCCGGTGGTAACGGATGCTTCTACAGGAACGCCTCGTAAGCGTCAATCATCAAGCTCGCCGCTAGGCCGAATACCGCCCCAAGCAGCCTTACCGAACACGCGGCTTCCATCCCAGCAGAAGCGCGGAGTTGACGATAACGAGCACCGAGCCCGCGTTGTGCACGAGGGCGCCCACCACAGGGTTCAGGACGCCCGAGATGGCGAGCGCGATCGCGATGAAGTTGAGCGTCATCGAGAACGTGAGGTTGATCTTGATGGTCGTCATCATGCGGCGGGAGAGGCGCAGGAGGTGCGGCAGCTCGGCGATGTCATCGTTCACGAGCGCGATGTCCGCCGCGTCAACGGCGATATCGCTGCCGACGCCTCCCATGGCGATGCCCACAAGCGCGCGCTTGAGCGCAGGCGCGTCGTTGACGCCGTCGCCGACCATACAAACGCCCTTGCCCGCGCGCTCCGAGTCATCGATGAAGGAGAGCTTGTCCTCGGGCAGGCAGGCGGCCTTGTAGGTGGTGATGCCGAGTTCGGCAGCCACGTGGGCGGCCGCCGCCTCGTGGTCCCCCGTGAGGAGCACCGGCTCCACGCCCGTCTCCCACACTGCCGAAAGCGTAGCGGTGGCGTTCTCGCGCACGCGGTCGGCGAGTGCGATGAACCCCGCTGCCGTGTCGCCCCAGCCGAGATAGGTGATCGTTGCCCCCTCGGCGCGCGTAGCGTCCACGCGCCTCCCCAGCGCGTCCGGTATAGCCAGACCGTGCTCCGCCAGCAGCGCAGCGCTGCCGGCGTACACCGTGCGCCCGCCCACCTCGGCCACTACGCCGCGACCGGGCACCATGGCAAAGGACGTTGGGTCCTTCGGCGCCGCTCCGGCGTGCTCCGTGGCCGCGGCCACGATGGCGCGCCCGAGGGGGTGCTCTGATCGCTTCTCGGCCGCGCCGGCAACCGCGAGCAACGCGTCCTCGCTCACGTCCTTCTCGCCCGCGCACACGGCAACCACCTGCGGCTCCCCCGTGGTGAGCGTGCCTGTCTTGTCAAAGCACACGCGCCTGACCTGCGCCAGGCGCTCGAGCGCGTCCCCCTCGCGCACCAGAAAGCCGTGCCTGGTGGCGTTGCCGATCGCCGCCATGATGGCCGTGGGTGTGGCGAGCACGAGCGCACACGGGCAAAAGACGACGAGAATGGTGACCGAGCGGATGATCTCGCCCGTCACGAGATAGGTGAGAACTGCTGCCACAAGGGCGATGACGACGATCCACACCGCCCAGCGGTCGGCGAGGTTCACGATCTTGGCCTTGTCGGCGTCGGCCGACTGCACGAGGCGAATCATCCGCTGGATGGACGAGTCCTCGCCTACGCGCGTCGCGGCCATGTCGAACGATCCGAACTGGTTGACCGTGCCGGACGACACCTCGTCCCCCGGGCCCTTGTCCACCGGCAGGCTCTCGCCGGTCATGACCGCCTGGTTCACCGAGGTCTGACCGGAGACGATGACGCCGTCTACGGGCACGGCCTCCCCGGGCAGCACGCGTAGGATGTCGCCCACCTGAACGGCTTCCGCCGCGATGGTCTCCTCCGCCACGGGGCGCGGCTCCCCGCCCTCGGCCGTTGCGCGGGCGATGCGCCGTGCCGCGCGCGGCGTCAGATGGACGAGCCGTTCGATGCCGGAGCGGGCGCGCGCGACCTTTCCCGAAGCGTCGTAGGCGAACACGCTCTTCCCGTGCGCGCTGCTCTCGGCGGCCTTGACGGCGACGGGGACGGTTGCCTCGTACACGCGCAGGGCCTCCCCGTACGAGCCCCGGATGTTCCTCTCGACCTGGCGGGCGAGGTTGGTGCGCGCGTCGACGAGCGTGAGCAGGACGCCCTCGATGCGGAGGGAGGGGTTGATGTGCCGCCGCACGCGGTTCACGGTCTTGACGAGCTGGGTCATCCCCTACGCCGGGAGGTACTGGGCCTGCACCGGGACGACCACCCCGTCCGCCGCCGTGAGCGCGTTGATGGCCATCATCCCGAGCGACGGCGGGCAGTCGATGATCGCGAAGTCGTACCCGCGCTTCGCGCGGTCGAGCCACGAGCGCATGGCGTGCTCGCGGCTCATGGCGTTCACGAGCGCCACCTCCGTCCCCGAGAGCTCGATGTTGGCGGGCATCAGGTCCACGCCCTCCGCATGGCTCAGGATGCCCGCGCGGCAGGGGAACGGCTCGTCGAGGACCGCTCGCTCGAGATGGGCGGCGAGCGTCACCTCGAGCTCGTCCGGGTTCCACCCGAGCGATGTGGTGAGGTCCCCCTGCGGGTCCGCGTCGACGAGCAGGACGCGCTTGCCGCGCATCGCGAGGGCGACGCCCAGGCTCGCGGCCGTCGTGGTCTTGCCCGTCCCTCCCTTCTGGTTCGCTATCGCCAGGACCTTGCACGGGCACATGGCTCCCACGCTCCTTCCGATTGTTTTGGGATTCAGGTACGGGAGGAATATCCGGACGAGAGAGCCGGCCTTCCTCCGCGATGCGCACATAAGCGAGCAGGCGCCGCGCAGAGCTTCAGCGCCGCCGCACTTCCACGTCTGTGGCGGAGGTGCCCGACGGCGGCTTGGCGAACGTGGGGCGCGCCTCGGTGTCGGCTTTGCGAGCCCCTTGTTTGCGGGCGTCAGCGTGCAGGGAGAGCGCCTTGCGCTCGGAACCGATTCGGAAAAAACGCGCGTTGCTCCGATTGCGCGAGAGCCCATGAAAAAACGCCCGTTGCGAAAACAGGGCGTTTTAACTGGTCTTATTTGATTATGGGTTGCTTTGGTTGCGCTTGCGTTCTCTTGCTCGCTCGATTGGGAAGCTGATGCCTTACCACTTGGCGATGCCCGCGCATGGTGCTGCCGGCTAACCGGCGTAGCGGATAGTGTACCGCACCCGTTTCCGGGACAAGCCATCGTCCCGGAAACGGCCACGATCCGCACGAAATCGGCTCACCGAGCATCCGTCCCGACCCTTGCACGAGCTGGCGGATGGATGCGAGGGGCCGATCCCCGTCCAGCCTCATGCGAGGAAGTTCATCACGAGCGCAACCATCGTCTCCTTCTCCTCGGGACGCGACTCTGCGATCATGAGCGCCATCGCCACGAGCGTGCTGTCGGACACGCGCTTTTCGATGCCTCGGAACAAGCCGTCATTCCGATCGAGGAAGTACAGAAACAGGCTGCACGCGATGCGCTTGTTGCCATCCACAAACGAGTGGTTTTTGATAATGAAGTACAGCAGGTTCGCAGCCTTCTCCTCAAGCGAGGGATACAGCTCCTCGCCGCCGTACGACTGGTAGATGGCGGCGATGCTGCTTCGGAACGATTCGTCTTTCTCACGTCCGAAGATGTCGCTCCCAAAGCGCGGGCGCATCTGCGCAATGAGCTCCATGCACTCGTGGTAATCGAGCACATAGGTTGAGCGGACGCCGCGGGGTCGCGGCACAGCCTTGCGATCGTAAGCGTCGAGAAGCGTGTAGGCGTCGGTGTAGCTCTCGACGATATCGAGAGTCTACCGCGACGCGAGTTCGCCGGGCAGGCGCTCGATAATCCGCGCGACCGTCCCCAGCTGCCGCAGGCGCGCATCGTTTTCCGCATGACCCTGCAGAACATAGCGCTTGAGCACATCCGTCGCCCACCTGCGAAACTCCACGCCGCGCTGCGACTTGACGCGATAGCCCACGGAAATGATGACATCGAGGCTGTAGAAGGCCACCGGCTTCGTCGAGGAAGCAATTTGCATAAAATGCAAATTACCCTCTTTTACCAGCTCCTTTTCCTCGAACACATTGCTAATATGACGCGATATGACCGCGATGCTGCGCCCAAACAGCTCAGACATCTGCGTCTGCGTGAGCCACACCGTCTCCTCATCGGCGCAGATAGCCCAGTACCGACGGCGACTCATCGACGCGGGCATCATCGGCGAGAAGCGCCGCGGAGTCGTGGCGTTTGAGCTCCCCTATTTTCGCGCCTATCTGGAGCATCGTTTGTAACGCAGGTCTCACCGTCCCCGCGGGACCGTGCGCCTGAATGTGCGGGGGCCGCATGGGGCCAAGCTCAACGAGAGAATAACGTCTATAAGGCGCTGAGGCGCCGGATGTTAATCCTAGTATTTTGCTAGACATTTAGCGCGCCGCCGCCTACCATACAGGAACGCACCTTGGGGGCGCGCCGCCCCCAACACTTGGCATCCCAGACAGGAGCCGCCATGGGCATCATCACCACCGTCCGCGAGGACATCGCCAACGTCAAGCGCAGCGATCCGGCAGCGCAGAGCGCCTTCACCATCTTCATCTCCTACCCCGGCCTCCACGCCAAATGGATGCACACGCCCGAGCACTGGCTCTGGACGCACGGCCTGCACGGGCCCGCGCGCGTCCTCTCCCAGATCACGCGCTTCTTTACCGGCGTCGAAATTCACCCGGCCGCGCAGCTGGGCAGGCGGCTCTTTATCGATCACGCCATGGGCGTCGTCATCGGCGAGACCACCGTGGTGGGCGACGACTGCACCCTCTACCAGGGCGTCACACTCGGCGGCACGGGCAACGAGGACGGCAAGCGCCATCCCACCCTCGGCAACAACGTCGTGGTGGGATCCGGCGCCAAGGTGCTCGGCAACATCCAGATCGGCAACAACGTGCGCATCGGCGGCAACTCCGTGGTGGTGAAAGACGTGCCCGACAACGCGACCGTGGTGGGCATACCCGGCCGCGTGGTCCGTCGCAACGGCTGCCGCGTACTTGAGGAGCGCTCCGACGCGCGCGAGCGCCACGAGCACATGCCCGATCCCGTCCGCGAGGCATATGCGCTCAGCCGCGAGAAGATTCGCGAGAACGCCTGCCGCATCGGCCAGCTCGAGGCGCAGGTAGCCGAGCTCACCGCGCTTCTGGAGGCGCGCGGGGTCGTGCTCAAAACAGCCTCGGCGCGCGAGGAGGACCTTCCCCCGCACGAGGGCGAGAGCTCGTAACGAGGGGCGACGACGGCGCCGCGGGTCCTCGCAAGGAGGCATCGAGCCATACCGCCCCCCTGCCGGCACCGCGCGCCGAAGGGCACGTCGCCACCCGCCCCGCCTTCACGTTCTATAATGTTGACGAAATGACCCTTCGAGTCAAAGGAGACGCATGGCACGTCTTTCCGTCGACTATTTCTCCGCTGCGCTGATGCGCACCACCACCCTCGACGTCATCCTCCCCGTCGATAACGCCGGCGAGGCCATGGGTGTCGACCACACCCGTCGCCACGACCCGAGCGCCTGGGACCGCCGCGACTACCCCTCCAAAAAGCCGCCGTTCAAGACGCTCTACCTGCTCCACGGCATCACCGGCAACCACACCGACCTCATCTCCGAGACGCGCATCCGGGCGCTTGCCGAGGAGCGCAACCTCGCCGTGGTCATGCCCTCGGGCTACAACGCGTTCTACCTCGACCACCCCGAGACCCACAACTACTACGGCCGCTTTGTGGGCGAGGAGCTCCTCGACGTGACCCGTCGGATGTTCCCGCTCTCCGACCGCCGGGAGGACACCTTCATCGGCGGCGTGTCCATGGGCGCGTACGGCGCGCTGCGCAACGGCCTCAAGTACTGCGAGAACTTCGGGTCGATCATCGCGCTGTCGAGCGCCATGGTCATCGACGGCTTTGAGCAGATCATCTCCGACGGGCTCTTCTTTTTGGAGCGCACCTACCTCGAGTCGATCTTTGGCGACCTCTCGCAGGTGGTGAACTCCGACAAGGACCCCGCTCGCCTCGCCGCCGACCTCGTGTACTGCGACCGGCCCCGCCCGCGCATCTTTATGGCGAGCGGCAACCAGGACCCGTTGACCCCCGCTAACCGCGTACTCGCCGACCGCATGCGCGGCACGGGGCTCGACGTCACGTATCATGAGCTACAGGGCGGACACGACTGGAACCTCTGGAACCAAGCGCTCCCCATGGCGCTGAACTGGCTGCCCCGCTGATCCACATGATGCGCCCGCGGCTGCCCGGGTCGGCTCCGCGGGCGTCGATGTCGCCGCTGCTCGCACGGCGTCCCACGTCAAACCGAAGGGAGAGACGTCATGGCCCTCCTCAGAGTTGATTTCTACTCGCGTTACCTCGAGCGCAACGTTGTGCTGACGGCCGTCATTCCCGTCGACAAGATGGACGGCTCCAAGCTCGCCAAGCGCCGCCAGGGCCCGTACCGGACGGTTTACCTGCTGCACGGGCTGTTTGGACAGGACTACGACTGGATCGACAAGACCCACGTCATCCAAACGGCGGAGGCGCGCGACGTCGCCGTCATCATGCCCTCCGGCGAGGACGGGCTCTACCTCGATAAGCCCGAGATCAACGAGTGGCACGGCAAGTTCATCTCCGAGGAGCTCGTGGAGGTGACGCGGCGGCTCTTCCCGCTCTCGCGCAAGCGCGAGGACACGGCGCTCGCGGGCATCTCCATCGGCGCCTACACCGCCCTCATCAACGGGCTTCTGCGCCCCGACCGCTTTGGGTCGATCATCTCGCTCTCGGGCGCCTTCATGCGCGACCGCGTGCTCGACGCCGTGGAATCGCACAGCCCGCGCAAGCGCAAGTACTACGAGCGGTTCTTTGGCGACCTCGACACGGTCCTCGGCTCCGAGAAGGATTACGTTGCGCTGGTCGACCGCTTCCGCGCCGACCCGAGTCTGCCCAAGCCCCGCTTCTACGGGGCATGCGGCAAGTCCGACAACCTCTGCGCCAACAACCGCGAGGTGGTCCAACTGCTCGAGGACGCCGACTTTGACGTGACGTATTGGGAGCCCGGCATCGGCGGGCACGAGTGGCCGTTCTGGAACGCGTGGATCGACTGCGCGCTCGACTGGTTCGCACCGGGCCCCATGCACCCGAGCTCGGCCAATGTGGATTACACGGCGCTCACCGAGGCGCGCCCGCCCAAGAAGAAGTTCGGCGAGTAGCACCGCCCCCAACGGCAAGACGACGGGCCCCACCGGGGCCCTCAAGCAAGGCGACGGACCCCGCCCGGGCCCGTCGCCTTGCGCTAAGCCGCCTTACGCGAACTGGGAGTTGTAGAGCTCCGCATAGGCGCCGCCCTGTGCGAGCAGCTCGTCGTGCGTGCCCTGCTCGATGATGTTGCCGTGGTCCATCACCAAGATGAGGTCGGCGTCGACGATCGTAGAGAGGCGGTGCGCGATCACAAAGCTCGTGCGGCCCTGCGTGAGCGCCTCCATCGCCTGCACGATCGAGCGCTCGGTGCGCGTGTCGACGCTCGAGGTCGCCTCGTCGAGGATGAGGATGGCGGGATTCGCCAGCAGCACGCGTGCGATGGTCAAGAGCTGGCGCTGGCCCTGGCTGATGTTCTCCGCATCGTTTTCGAGCAGCGTGTCGTAGCCCTTGGGCATCGTCCGTACAAAGAAGTCGACCTGCGCGGTCTTTGCCGCCTGCATGACCTCGTCGCGCGTGGCGCCCGGGCAGCCGTAGGCGATGTTCTCGGCAATCGTGCCCTCGCGCAGCCATGCATCCTGCAGCACCATGCCAAAATGGCTCCTCAGCTCGCTGCGGGTCATGGCGTGCGTGTCGACGCCGTCGAGGGTGATTCGCCCGCCGTCGATCTCGTAGAACCGCATGAGCAGGTTGATGAGGGTCGTCTTGCCCGCGCCGGTAGCGCCGACGATGGCGACCTTCTGCCCCGGCTCCGCCACAAAGTTGACGTCCGTCATGAGCGGGCGGTCGGCATCGTAGCCAAAGCGCACGTGCTCAAAGGCGACGCGGCCCGAGACCGGCTCCGCCACATGGACGGGCACCTCCGGATCGGGCTCAATCTCCGGCTCGTCGAGTACGCCGAAGACACGCTCCACCGCCGCGAGTGCGCTCTGCAGCTGGTTTATGGTGAGCGAGAACTGCGTGAGCGGCTCGGAGGCCGTGTTGACGTACTGGAAGAAGGCCTGCAGCGTACCGATGGTGAGGCCGCCCGCCATGAGGATGCTCGTACCCATGAGCGCGAGCACCACCTGCGACAGGCGCACGAGGCATCGCACCATGGGTGCCACGACGTTGGTCACAAAGTCGGTGCGGCGCATGGTGTCGGCAAGCTGCTGCGTCGCCTCGTGGATGCGCGCCGAGCTCGCCTCCTCCTGGTTGAACGCCTTGATGACGATGCGGCCGGAATACGCCTCCTCCACATGGCCGTTCAAGATGCCGACGGCGCGCTGCTGCTCGGCAGCGAGCACGAGTGTGCGCTTGGCCACCAGCCGCGTGCCCGTGACGGCGATGACGGCAAAGCAGAGGAACACGAGCGAGAGCGTCAGGTTGAGGCGCACCATCATGATGGCGGCGCCCGTGACAGAGCCCACCGCCATGAGCATCGAGAGCAGGCCGCGCTGCAGCACCTCGGACACCTTGTCGAGGTCGTTGGTGGCACGGCTCATCACGTCGCCCGGCTTGTGGGCGTCGTAGTACTTGAGGGGCAGGCGGTTGAGCTTCTCGCCGATGCGGTGGCGCAGCTTAAGGTTCAGGCGCTCGGCAAAGCTCGCCATGGTGAAGCTCTGCACCGTGTAGAACGCCCAGGCAACCGTCCAGATGCCCACAAACGTCAGAAGCTCGCGGCCACCCGTCTCCCAGCCTATGGTAAAGAGCTCGCCGCGCGCGTGGGCCGCCTGGATGTTGCCCCACAGAAGGTCGATGAGGTGCGCGCTGTACGCAGGGGCCGAGATTTGGGCGACGGTGTAGCATGCCACGCACACGAGCACCACCGCGAAGCGCCAATGCTCGCCGCGCGACTCGCGCCAGAGGCGGGCGATGACGGCGCGGGCGTTCTGGGGAACCTCGAGCTCCTGCTCGGCCTCGGGCTCGGGCGCGCCCGAGGGCGCTGGCTCGGCGGGGTCGGCATAGCGCGCGGGCGCCGGCGCGTTTTGCGGAGTCTCGGTCATCATGTTCTGGTCCTTCTCCTGTGCCATGGTTTATGCACCTCCCTTCGCGTTCGCATCATCCATGAGCGCTTCGAGCTCCTCCGCGCGCAGCTGCGAGCGCGCGATCTCGCGGTACGCCTCGCAGGTCCGCATGAGCTCCTCGTGCGTACCAAGACCCTGGATGCATCCGTCTTTGAGCACCACGATCTGGTCGGCATTCAAAATGGTGTTGATGCGCTGCGCGATGATGAGGACCGCGGCGTCGCGCACCTCTTCGGCGAGCGCATGGCGCAGCGCCGCGTCCGTCTTGAAGTCGAGTGCCGAGAACGAGTCGTCAAAAATGTAGAGGTCGGCCTTCTTGACGAGGGCGCGCGCGATGGAGAGGCGCTGGCGCTGCCCGCCCGAGAAGTTGGTGCCGCCCTGCGCCACGCGGTGGCCCAGACCCTCGGGCAGCTCGCGCACAAAGCCGGACTGCGCGACATCGATGGCGTGCCAGAGCTCCTCATCGGTGGCGTCCTCCGCCCCATAGCGCAGGTTGTCGGCGATGGTCCCGCTAAAGAGCCATGCCTTCTGCGGCACATATGAGATGTGCTCGCGCAGGGCGTGCTGGGTGAGCTCCCGCACATCCGTGCCGCAGAGCTCGACCGTGCCGTCCGTCACATCGTGGAAGCGCAGGAGCATCTTGGCGATGGTGGACTTGCCCGACCCCGTGGGGCCGATGATGGCCGTCGTGGTGCCGCGACGGCAGAGGAAGTTGAGGTGATGGAGGGTGTCTTCGTCGGCGTCGGCAAAGCGGAAGGATGCGTTGCCAAAGTGCGCCACCACATCGCCTGCGGGCGCGGGCGCGGCGGGGGCATCCGCCGCGGTGGCGAGCGCCGTCTCGGGACCGTCCGCAATGGAGGGCGCGTGCTCGATCACCTCGCGGCAGCGCTCGATGCACACGAGCGCGCGCGGAAGCATAAGCGCACCGATCTGCGCCATCATAATAAAGAAGAGGATCATCATCGCGTACTCGACGCAGGCGGAGATGGAGGCGATCTCCATCGCATAGGCGCCCACGCGGTTGCCGCCGAGCCAGAGAATCGCGACCTCGGCGATGTTCATGATGAAGAACGCCGAGCAGTCGAAGGTCGCAAAGATCCAGTTGACGCGGATAGCGTTGGTCGCGTATTCAGAGAACGCCTCGTCGAGACTCTCCTGCTCGGTCTTCTCCTTACCAAACGCGCGGATGACGCGCACGCCGGTGATGCTCTCGCGCAGGCGCACGTTCATGCGGTCGATGAAGCGCTGCAGCCGCTGGAAGATGCGCGCGGCCGACTTGACGCTCGCAACCGCGATAAGGGCGACGACGGCCACAAAGCTGAGCAGCATCATGCCCATCTGGTAATCGACCGACCACGCAAGCGCGATACCGATAACCATCGCAAACGGCACGGGCAGGATCATCTGGATGGTGATGGAGATGGCCATCTGGATGACGTTGACGTCGTTTAGGGTGCGCGTGATCATCGAGCCGGTACCGAAGCGCTCAAAGTCGCCGCCCGAGAAGGCGAGCGACGCGTCGTAGACGGCGTTGCGGATGTCGCGCCCCACCTTGGTGACGAGGTCGGCGCAAAAATAGCTGCACGCAAACGCGCCGGCGCCGGACACGACGGCAGCCACGAGCATATAGCCGCCCTGGTTCAAGATAAAGCCGAAGTCGCGCGACGAAACACCGATGTTGATCATGTTGGCGAGGATCGTCGGCACCAGCAGCACACCCGCCAGATTAACGGCAAGGGCGATGAGCACGCCAAACGTTTGCAGCTTGTACGGCCGCAAGAAGCGCAGCAGGGTCTTCACGCGCAGTCCTCCTTTTGGTCGACGGGATAGGGCGAATGGGTGGGGCGGTCGCGGTCGGGCGCGGGGACGGCGCGACCGGGGTCGACAGGGCAATCGGGGCCGGCGCCGGGGTCGCACCCGGGGCCGGTGGGCGGCTCAGCATCAGAGCCCGGGCCCGCGTCTGCAGCCTCGACCGCGGTCAGCTGGGCATCGAGCGCCTCGGTATAGCGCCGCACCAAGCGGATGAGCTCCTCCTGCTCGGCGGGAGACAAAAACGAGAACGCCCGCTCCTCCGCTCGGATCGCCGGGAGGATGTGCCGACGCGAAAACACCTGACCTGCCTCCGTCAGACGGGCGCGCTTGCTCTTGCGGCTGCCCGGCACAAAGGAAAGCTCTACGAGCCCGCGCTCGGCCAAGGTCTTGAGCGCCGAGTTGATGGTCTGCTTGCTGTACGACCACGACCCGGTCAACTCGGCTAACGGCAGCTCGCCGCCCGCGACCTCCAGATCGTAGAGCATCCAGTATGCGCAGTCGGAGACGCCGCAGCCGTGGGCATAGACGTGGTAGAGCTTATCGATTTCGTTATAGAGGTAATCGAGCTCTCGAGCCGAGCCCCCATCGCGCGAGCATGCGTCCGCTGTCATACGACCTCCCCCCTCTGCGCCAACCTCGTGAGCGCCCACCTCCGGTGTAAACACGTGACGGGAGTTTAGTCCGGTTTCGGATAACAGTCAACGCACGCGCGCCGCTTCCATAACCAAATTGAGACGACCGACGGCCGAGCAGGAAAAGGGCACGCCAACGGAGGGGCCGTCGACGCACGAAAAAGCCGCCGACACGCGAGCGCATCGGCGGCCGGGGGCCTATGGTGAGGGTGCTCGGCGCGCAACGCAGGGGGCGGCACGCTCATGCGGAGCCATAAGACGCCGCGCCCCACCCTCGGGGAGGGGCTGCCCAAGGGAGGGGCTACTCCCAGCCCTCTTGATCGGACTCGTAGAACACGGCCTGATCAAACAGGTCGTGGATGCTCTTGCCGTCGCGGAACGGCAACTCGATGACCTCAGGCATAGTGGCGACGAGCTCGGAGCAATCGGTAAAACGCCCCTTGTCGTTCAACTTACCGCAATCCTGCACGCGCCAGTACCCGTCCGTATGGGTAATGTAGTACTCGTCCCCGTCGACATCCATAAATACGCGCGTCTTGGAACGCAGGTACGCCTGAAGTCCTTCGAAATCGATCTCGAGCGGCTCCTCGACTTTACGACCCATGATGTTCCTCCTTGAGACGGGCGCCGCGCGGCGCCGGCGGATAGTACCCTATAGGGTTAGTAAGCCCGCCCCGCAGCGTCTGCATACCCACAATCTGGTGAGCGGTCGCACGCACGGGGTAGGCGGCGCGGGGCAGACCGGAACGCCGCTCCGGCCCGCGGGGCGCCGTGCAGCGGGCTATTACGCCCGGCGCGGGCTAAAGGGGCGCGAGCCCTAGAGATCGATGGTAAAGCCCTCGCCTATGACCTGATGGCTCAGGTCGCACATCCACGAGTAGCGGTCGCCCACAACGTCGGTCAGCAGCTCGTTGGCATTGGCCTGCTCCGCCGTGTAGTCGCGCACGAGATACACCGTGTCCGACCCGCCCTCCATATGCTCGATGAGCGGGTGCCAGACGACGTTCTCGATGGCGACGCCCCGGCCCGCCTCGGCGGCGGCGTCCGCGTCGAGCTTGACGATATCGCAGGTCATCATGCCCGAGAGGATCGTTTCGGGATATGAGTCGTATCCGCTCCACAGGTCCCCCATGCCGTAGACCACCAGCGTCTTGCCGCCCGCGCCCTCGAGCCACTCCATCGGCTGGATCACGTGGGCATGGCTTCCGATGACGAGGTCGACGCCGGCATCGGCCAGCTCCTGCGCCCACGTGCGCTGCGTATCGCTCGGCTCGTGCTCGTACTCCGTCCCCCAGTGCATGTAGACCACCACGGCGTCCGCCACCGTGCGGGCGCGCTCGACGTCTGCCTGCATGTCCTCGCGCACGTACGGCACGGCGTAATAATCGTTGGGAAGCTCGCTTTGGTCGTAGCCGTTTTGCCCGTAGCTGTACGAGAGAAACGCGATGCGCATGCCGTTGCACTCCACGAGCTGCACGCGGTTGCGGGCGGCATCGGTGGCGTAGCTGCCGATAGTGAGCACCTCGGGGTGGGCGCTCCACACCTCGTGGCTATGCTGGATGGCGGGCTCGCCGGTGTCGTAGGTATGGTTGGTGTTGAGAGAGATAACGTCCCACCCGGCGGCGATGAGGGCATCGGCCATGGTATCCGGCGTATTGTAGGAGGGATAGCCGTTGTAACCGTAGCGATCGGGGCCGCCGAGCGTCGTCTCTTGGTTGACGAAAGCGATGTCGTACCCCTGGATCTCATCGCGGATGCCGTCGTAGAACGCGTTGAAGTCGTACTGGCCGTCGCCCGTGGCGCCGGAGGCGGCGTCGGCGATGGCGAGCAGGTTCTCGTTGGCGAGGTTGTCGCCGACGGCCGAGAACGTCACCCGGCCGGTGCCCGTGGCCGTCGCACGGCCCGGTGTGAGCACGCGCGCACTGCCGCTGCGCACTTGCAGGGTCGACTGCTCGGGCGGAATCTCAAGGGCGCCGGCGATACCGCGAGCGGCCCCGGTGAGCTCGACCGGAGCGGAAGCGGGAACCAGAAAGGCGAGCGGGCTCCAGCCGCCCTGCACCGCCGAGCCGATGCCCCAGAGCAGCGCGACCGCGACCACGACCCCAAGGGCGTATGGCGCAACTTTGAGCAGGCCCGCCCGAGCTGCCCGGCGCTGCGAGGAGCCACGGCCGAAGGGTCCGCGGCCTATGTAGCCGAGCGAACCGTTATGCTGGACCGTCGAACCCACCACGCTGCGGCGGTGCGGCGCCACACGGCCGGCGCTCTTGGCGAGGCGCTCGCTTACCGTGGGATACCCAAAGCGCGTGCGGTTAACGCGCGCGGGATCGCGCCGGCGCGACGAGGGTCGCGGCGCGCGGGTGCCGTTGGGCGCCGTGGGGCCTGCGGCAGACCGGCGGCGGGGCGCGCCGGGGCGCGGTGCGGCGGCCTCGCGACGGGGACGGTCGGGGTGCGCCGATGCCGCGGGACGACGCGGCGACGTGCCGGCGGAGGCGTGCGGGCGCGGGGCGGGGGCGGGCTTGCGACCCAGCCCTTTTGGCCCGCCGCCGGAGGCATGGGGACGCGCGGCGGGCGCGGCGCCCTTGCGCCCGGACGCAGCGGCAGGACGGCGCGGGGGACGAGCGTCTCCCCCGCCACGATGTGTACGTTCGCGATCCGTCGCAGCCATAGCGCAGTCCTCCCCCGCAGCTGGCGCATCGCGCGGACCGCCTGGCGTCTTCCCTACGCCCGCGCCGCGCACATGCCCGCGCGGCCTCTTGTTACGAAATCGCCACCGTCAGGTTCTCCCGTACCTGAACGCGGCCCTCGGCCAGCAGCTCGACCACCTCAGGGTACAGCCGGTGCTCGACCGCGTGAATGGCGGCCTCGAGCTCGTCGACCGACCAGCCCTCCTCCACGCGCACGGGCTCCTGCGCGATGATGGGCCCCTGGTCGTAGGCGGCGTTGGCGATGTGCACCGTCACACCCGTCACCTTGACCCCGCGGTCGTAGGCGTCCTGGATGCCGTGCGCACCCGGGAAGCTCGGCAGCAGCGCCGGGTGCAGGTTGATGATGCGCCCGGGAAACGTCGCCAACAGCGGTGCGTGCACCTTGCGCATGTAGCCGGCCATGATGACGTAATCGACGCCCGCGGCGAGCAGCTCGTGGGCAATGACCTCGTCCGCGGCGATAGGATCGGCGTACACCTCTTTGGAGAGGGTGAGCGTCTGGATGCCGGCGGCCTCGGCGCGCTTGAGGCCATAGGCCGAGGGGCGGCTCGCGACCACAAGCGCGATGCGCGCGTTCAAGGTCCCGTCGGCGATGCGGTCGATCAACGCCTGCAGGTTGGTGCCCGAGCCCGAGACGAGCACGCCGATGGCGAGCGGGGCCAAGGTCTCGCCCGCGGCGCGTGCGGCCGCGCGAGCGGCCTGAATCTGATTGCTCGTCTGAGGCGCGGCGGCCTCCGCGGCATCTCCGTCTGCATCCGCGCCAGCCGCCTGTGCGACCGCACGGGCGAGCTCAGCATCGACGTTGGCCGTAAAGAACGCGTCCGTCGGCAGTGCCTCGGGCGGCAGGCCCGCCTCCTCTACCAGGCGACGGTACTCGTCGTCGTGCGCGGCGCCGTTGCGTTCAGGCTCGTTAGCGCTCATCGGCGTACACCACCTTGCCGGTGCCCGCGACGCACGCGCCCACGCGGAACGGGTGCTCGCCCGCGGCCTCGAGCGCGGCGGTGACCGCGGCCTCGTCCTCCGGCGCGCAGATGAGCATCAGGCCGACGCCCATGTTGAACGTCTTGCAGGCCTCGTCCGCCGTAAGCCCCGCCTCACGCGCGATGTAGGAGATGACGGGCGGCACGCTCCACGCAAAGCTGCCGTCGGCGCGCCGATCGACCACGGCGTCGACGTCCGCGGCAAGCGCGCGGTTGAGGTTCTCGGTGATACCGCCGCCCGTGATGTGGGCGATGGCGTGGACCTTGCCCGCCGCGCCGCCGCGCAGCGCCTCGAGCACGGGCTTGACGTAGATGCGGGTGGGCGCGAGCAGGGCGTCGGCCAGGCTGGCTCCGCCCAGCGCCTCGAGCGGCTGCTCCAGCTCGGCGCGCTTTGCCGCAGCCTCGGGCGTGCCCGGCACGATACCGTCCACGCCGATGACCTTGCGCACGAGCGAATACCCGTTGGAGTGGATGCCCGTGGAGGCGAGGCCCAAGATCACGTCGCCCGGGCGCACGTCGGCCGGGTCGAGCATCTTCGGGCGGTCGACCACGCCCACGGTGAAGCCGGCGAGATCGTAATCGTCCGGGCGCATGACGCCGGGGTGCTCGGCCATCTCGCCGCCCACGAGCGCGCAGCCCGCGAGCTTGCAGCCGTCGGCCACGCCCTTCACGATCTTGGCCATGTGCGCGGCCTCGATGTGCCCGATGGCCACGTAGTCGAGGAAGAACAGCGGCTCGGCGCCCGAGGCGAGGATGTCGTTCACGCACATGGCGACGAGGTCCTGACCCACCGTCTCGTGCCGGTCGAGCAGCTGGGCGAGCACGAGCTTGGTGCCCACGCCGTCGGTGCCGCTGATGAGGATGGGGTCCTCCATGTCTTTGAGGGCCGCGGCGGAGAAAAGCCCGCCGAAGCCGCCGATGCCGCCGATGACCTCAGGGCGCGCCGTGGCGGCCACCATCTCTTTAATCGCGTCGACGGCGCGGCCGCCCTCGGCCGTGTCGACGCCGGCGTCCTCGTAGGTCACATGCTTGGGTGTCTCGCTCATCGGCGGTCCTTTCGGGAGAAACTCTCAGATAGACAAATCATAGCAGGTGCGCCGCGGCCGCATGCGCCTGCTCGCCGAGCATTTCGGGCCGGGCCTCTCTGCGCGCCCGACGACGCCGCTACGCGCGGTGCGCAGACTCCCAGCTGCGGTCGCGGTCCTTTGTGGTGATCACGTCGCGCGGCAGCGCTGTCGCCTGCGTCAGATTGCAGGGGTCGTAGCCGGGCATGAACTTGTCGCGCCCGAAGCTCTCGGGAATTGCCACCGGGTAAACGCCCGTGAAGCACGCTGTGCAGTAGCCGCGTGCGGGGCAGGCGGCGCCGTCCGGCGCCCCGTCCGCAAGAGATTCCCCGATGGCGGGCACGCACGCGAGCAGCCCTTCGACCGAGAGGAATGCGAGCGAGTCGGCACCGATGTAGGCGCAAATCTCCTCCGGCGTCTTGTTGGCGCTGATGAGCTGGGACTGCACGTCGGTATCGATGCCGTAGAAGCACGGCCACGTCACCTCGGGCGAATTGATGCGGACGTGAACCTCGGCAGCTCCCGCCTCGCGCAGCATATGGACGAGTTGCACCATGGTGGTGCCGCGCACGATGGAATCGTCGATAACCACCAGGCGCTTGCCCGCGATGTTGTCGCGCAGGGGGTTGAGCTTCATGCGAACCCCCCGGGCGCGAAGCTCCTGCGTGGGCTGGATGAACGTGCGCGCCACATAGCGGTTCTTGATGAGGCCCTCGCCAAAGGGGATGCCGCTCTCGCGCGCGAACCCCTCCGCCGGGGGCAGACCGGAGTCGGGTACGCCGATAACCATATCCACCTCGACGGGCGCCTCGCGTGCGAGCTGACGACCCATGTCGTAGCGGCAGGCATAGACGGACTTGCCGCCCATGAGCGAGTCGGGGCGCGCAAAGTACACCTGCTCGAAGATGCACTCGGCCGCCTCCGGCGCGGCGGGCACGCCCTGCTCGGAGACAAGGCCCTCCGCCGAGATGCGCAGGATCTCGCCCGGGCGGATGTCGCGCACGTACGTGGCGCCCACGATATCGAGGGCGCAGGTCTCGGAGGCAACGATCCAGCCGCCGACGCGGCCGGGCAGGGTGTGGGCGGCACCGTCCGGCGCGGCGCCGGCGGCACCCGCGGCAGCGCGGTCGGGCTGAGCGTCGGCCGCGCCCTCGGCCTCAGTATGCTTCAAAACAACCCCGTCCCCAGATTGGTCCCCAGATTGATCATCGGCGGGCAGGTAGCCGAGCACGAGCGGGCGGATGCCAAAGGGGTCGCGGAACGCGTAGAGCGCCTGCTCGTTGATGAGCGCCATGGCGTAGCCGCCACGCACGAGCTCCATGGTTTTGCGGATGCCCTCGCGCAGATGGCTCGTGCGCTGGGTGAAGTAGCCGATGAGCTTCGCCGCCACCTCGGAGTCCGAGTTGGAGAGGAAGTTGACGCCGAGGTCGATAAGCTGACGGCGCAGTTCGTCGGTGTTGACGAGTGTGCCGTTGTGAGCAAGCGCGATGATCACGTCGTTGATGGTGGAAAGGTGCGGCTGGGCGGCCTCCCAGCTCTTGGCGCCCGCCGTGCCGTAGCGCACGTGGCCGATGGCGAGCTGACCGGGCAGGGCCGCGAGGTCGGCATCGGTGAAGACCTGGCTTACGAGGCCGAGCTCCTTGCGGACCATAACGGTACCGCCGTCGCCGACGGCTATGCCCGCGGACTCCTGCCCGCGGTGCTGAAGCGACATGAGGCCGAAGTAGGTCAGGCGCGCCACGTCGCGCCCCGGAGCCCAGACGCCAAAGACGCCGCACTCCTCGTGCAGCGCATCGTCTTGCGGCGCGGCAGCGCCCAGCGCGCCGTCGCATCCCACACGGTCGCGCTGCGCGCCGCATCGCACGTCGTCGTGCCGCGGGGCAGTCCCGCGAAAACGTTCTTCACCCATCTTGCTGTGTTGCATCATGCTCGCCGTCCTCAGCCTCAAAGCGCGGGGCCGCGCCGTCGCCGCGGGCCTGCGCCATCCGTCCTCAGAAAGGCTTAATTATGGCACGATGAGCGCGGCTGCCACATGGGGTACCATAGCGTTCACGCATATCGAACGACTGGCGGGGCAATCCGCCGAGGAGTCATCATGACCGAGCCCACACCTGACGCGCCGCTACCCGATTACGACCTGCCCGGCAACGACCTCGACCCCGGCACTCCCACGCCCGAACAAACGCGCAAGCTGTCGCTCGCCACCAGGATCTACGGTGTGCTGTGCCTTGTCGACGGCATCGTTACCGCGCCGGTCCTCGTCCTCTTTATGGTGCTTTGGGGCTGGGCACTCATCACCGACCCCGCCGGCCTCAGCATCAACCTCGACCCTACCCTCACCATCATCATCTTCACCATCGGCATCGTTATCGCGGTTGCCAACGCCATCGCCCTCGTGGTGTTTGGCATCACACTGCTGCGCAACCACCGGCGGCGCGCCGCGCTCGTGTCGCACGTGCTTATCGCGACGACCATCGTCGAGATCCTCGTGCTCATGATGCTGCAGGGCATCGGCGCCGAGCTCATCCGCCCGGGCGTGCAGCTCATCATCCTCATCGCCCTCTCTGTTACCGTCGACCCCTCGCTTCACGAGGAGCGCAAGCTGCAGCGCCACCTGCGCGACCTTGAGGACCGCGAGGCCGCCGCGCGCGGCATGCTCGGGCGCGACCTCGAAGGCACGGGCTATATCGAGCTCAACTTCTTCAACCTGTTCTGGGTCTTCGTGGTCTGCAGCATCCTCGGTCTCATCATCGAAGTAATCTTCCACATGGTCTGGGTCGACCCCGGTGTCTACCAGGACCGCGCCGGCCTGCTCTTTGGACCCTTCTCGCCCATCTACGGCGTGGGTGCCTGCCTCATGACCATCGCACTCAACCGCTTCTACAAGTCGAACCCGGTCATTATCTTTGTGGTCTCCGCCATCATCGGCGGCGTGTTCGAGGCATTCGTGAGCTGGTTCATGCAAACAGCCTTTGGCGCCGTAGCTTGGGACTACACCGGGACGATGATCTTTGGCATCGCCGATCCCGTCGCCACCATCTTCCAAGGCCGCACCTCGACGCCGTTCATGCTCATGTGGGGCGGTCTGGGCTTTGTATGGATCAAGCTGTGCCTGCCGCGCCTGCTCAAGCTCATCAACCTCATCCCCTGGAAAATCCGCTACTCCTTCACCGCGCTGTGCGCCGCGCTCATGCTCATCAACGCAATCATGACGCTGCAGGCGCTCGACTGCTGGTTCGAGCGGCTCTCGGGCACGGCGGGGACAACGCCCGTGGAGGAGTTCTACGCACGCAACTTCGACAACGAGTACATGGAGAACCGGTTCCAGAGCATGACCATCACACCGGAGAGCTCGAACCGCGTGGAGCCGGATACCGGCACGCAGTAGCTTTTGCGCCTGCTGGCGCTCCCACAGAAAAAAGTGCACCAAGGTAAGGAATTCTGATTCTGGTCCCGTATATGCACGCAACATGCAAGGCTCTAACCTGCGTTTTTGCTGCGGCGTGAGCTCTGTCTACTGGCGCACCTTCTCGCATTTCCTTACCTTGACGCTCTTTTGGCCGTATTGCCCTAGAACACCCCCGAATCGCCATCGAACAGCTCCCGATGCAGCCCCTCGCGGCGAGTAAGAAAGGCGTGCGTGCGGCTTTTCATCGGAAATCCGAGCCGCTCCGCAAGCGTCTGGGTCCGGCTCTCAAACAATTCCAAGTCCTCCATCTGCGGGTACGTGAGGCTCACTACGGTAAAGCCCATATGCTCGAGCGCCGCCGTGCGACCCTCCTGTTCATGGAACCCCTGTCGATCGGCATGGGAGCCAAAGCCGTTAACCTCGAGAATGATTCTCTGTTTCATCCACACCGCATCCGCAATGGCGTACGTGGTGCCCGCAAGGCGCTTAGCCTGCTCGTCGAAGTCGATGCGACGGTTGATCGACGGCCAGGGCCACCCCTCTCCGCCCTCGCGCACGGGCCCGCACAGCATCATGAGGGCGCGCGACTCGGCGGGCGACGCCGAGCCATCGCATGAGAGCGTGAGCGCCCTTGAAGCCGTCCGTATGCCGCGGGCACCCCTCAGCTCTGCGACCACCTCTTCGAGACGCGCATGGGACGTGAGGGGAGATCGCTTCCAGAGGTCCGTAGGGTTCCCCAAACGGTCGAAGCAAAGCCGCCAGCCCAGGTCGTCTCCCCATGCGTCCGCAAAGGCGACGCGACGACCCCGCGCGTCGGCGAATTCGCGAACGTAGTCATCTCCGCCGAGCACCGTCCCCGGCGTTAGGACGCCTTGGTCTACCAGATCGCGCACGACCAATGTGACGCGCGCGGTCTGGGGTGCGAGGGTGTAGATACCGCACGCCTCGCACATCAGCAATGCAAGCCGCGCGGGCGATAGACTGCGCGCCATCTGCATGAGCGCGTACTCGGGAAGCACGACGTACAGGCCGTTACCGACATCCTCGCAGTGCCGATCCGCGAGCCACGATGAGGCGCGATGCCATGAAATCAGACGGCCGGGAGAACCGTCCACCGCGTCCGAGCGCATCGCAAAGAGGGGCGGCTCGAGGCCCTTCAGGTCCGACAACATGCGCCCGCGCACCCGTCCGGCCAGCTCGCTCGGTCGCCCGCGCGGGACAAGAAGGCTCGCTGGATAGTCCGCACCGTAAGGCGGCGGGGCGACGGCGCGCTCGTCGGGGATCGCGATGTCCCGCACCAACGGAGGAGTGCAGGCGTACGCCCATGCGGATATGTCAGCCACGGTCTCCATATTCGGAGCCTAGCAGCATTTGTCGCCAAATCAAGACTCTCTGCGTGCGAGCACGTCATCTTTTTGCGGTCAGCGACCCGAAGCGAAGAGCGGGAGATGGGAATCCGCAGGGTTATTGCTGCGGTGTCAGCGTGGTGTCGGCACGGTGTCAGCAGGGTGTCGGTACGATGTCAGCACGGCGTCAGCGCACCGCGGGCGCGCCCGTGCGGGCGCGAAAAAGGCGGGGCAATGCGAGCAACCGCCCAATAAGATGCGCCAAGGTAAGGAATTCAACTCAACGGCGCAGCATGCAAGCTCAAATCGCCAGCATTTGCGCAGGTAGATGATCTGCTCAATTCGGCGCTACTTCCCCTGTGACCGGGAATTCCTTACCTTTGTGCAATCAGATGGCACAGTCCGCTGCCATGTGGGCCAACAACGGGCTAAACGACGGGGCTAGGCATGCTCGACCTCGGTCACGCACTCGTTCTTGAGGGTGCCGACGAGGGTTTGCAGCGCCTCGATCACATGCGGGCGAATGTCGCCGCCCACGAGCACGTACATGATGTCATCGCCCACGGAAAGCTCGCCTTCGTTAAGCCAGACGCGCACATAGAAGATGCCGGGCATGGCACGGGCCGCCGCAATGGCCGCGTCGACCTTGTCTTGGTCATAGCCAAAGGAAAGGGTGGTCACGCGCTCGCCGGGCTGGACGCCGCCGGTCTCGACGCCGCGCACCTCGGCTTTGGGCGTTACGCGCACCACGCCGTTATGGGCGAGGTACATGCCGCACTGGGCGGCGGTGGGGTCGGCCTTTGCCTCGCGCATCCACGCGTCGAGGGAGGGGGATTCCTTTGCCATGGGTCTCCTCGTTGGGAAGGGGGCGCTCAGCGCCCGGGGCTACGGGTTGGGGATGGTCTCGTCGAGCGTGAGCACCATAACGGTGCGGTCGGGGCCGGGAAGCTCGCCCGAGCAGGTAATGAGCGTGAGTACCTGCTGCGCGGAGGCGATACGGTCCGCTGCGTCGTCCGCCTCGGCCCGGGCGAAGCCGTGCATCTCTTCGAGATAGGCGGTAAAGGCCGCCGCATCGGTGAAGGTCGCTTGGCGCGCCTCGAGGAACGTCTCGTCAATCACGCAGGTCATAAGCGGCGTGCAGCGATACGTGGCATCGCGCGTGATGTAGTAGACCGCCTCGATGCCGTCGAACGCCGCCTGATCGACGGTGTCATCGATCTCGTAGAACATGCTTTGGTTGTTCATATGGTGGCCGTAGACCGGCGTCTGCTGGTCCACCATGCCGGGCGCCGTCGCGTCGGCGTCGAGGAAGATGCTGCCCGAGCTGTTGGTGGTCCCGTCAAACAGGCGGTTCAGGTAGGTGGTGTTGTCATCGCCCTGCGCCACCGGGTAGTTGATGTTGGTGCCCGGCACGTAGATCCAGCCGACGATGTCGGGGTTGATCTCTTGCAGCGCATCGAAATCGACCACCGGGATGCCCGAGTTCTCCGTATCGCTCACCGGCGCGTACTCCGCCAGGCTGCCGTACGTCTCCTCCGCCTGATGGTAGCCCCACAGCGTGTGGATGAGCATGCCGCCGGCCACGAGAAGCAGCAGGACGCCGATGCCGACGAGCAGCTTGGGCAGGATGCGGCGGCGCCGGCGACCCGATCCGTCGCCGCGGTCCCCGTCTGCGCTGCCGGCGCCGTAGCGCGACGGCTTCACGGGCGGGACGGCGCCGCCGCCCGACCCCGCTGTCGCGCGCGGTGCCGCCGACGCGTGCCCTACCGGCACGACGCCGCGAACGCGGGTCACAGCGGGCGTCTGCGGGGACGCCGCCGTGTGCGAGGAAGCGGCTGCAGGCGCGGGCGAGGGCGCCGCCGTATGGGCAGGCGCGCTCGCAGGGGTCCCGGCGGGAGCGCTGCGCTTAAACCGCATGCCCGCTTGCCGCGATGCGGGAGCGGGGGAAACCCGAGGCGCGGGCGCGTCGGCCGAGGCGGGGCGCTTGAAGCGCGCGCCTTGTACGGGCGCGGCGTGCTGCGCGGGCGTCTGCCCGGACACGGCATGGCGCCCGGGTGCCGGGGCAGCGTGCGCGCCGGCGGCCTGCGAACCGGCGGCGCGTCCCGCCGCACCCTGCGGTGCGCGATGCGCGCCGGCGCCCGGCGCCTCGGTGCCGCCCGCGGCGTTTTTGAACCGTTTGCCCTGATATTCAGCCATGCTTCATCCTTCCGCGCCGCGGAGCGGGCGCGCGCCCGGCCCATTGCCGTCGGCTGCGCTTACGCCTCGGCCATCTCCGCCTTCAGCTTCTCGACCGCCGCGCGGTACTCCGGCATCGTCGCGCCCAGAATCTGCGTCGCGTAGATGGCGGCGTTCTTGGCACCGTTGATGGCCACGCAGGCGACGGGCACGCCGGAAGGCATCTGCACCATCGAGAGCAGCGAGTCGAGACCGCCAAGGTCGCTTGTCTTCATCGGCACGCCGATGACGGGCAGCGGCGTGAAGGCGGCCACCACGCCGCCCAGGTGCGCCGCCTTGCCGGCAGCGGCGATGATGACCTTCATGCCGCGGTCGGCCGCCGACGCCGCCCACTCGTGAACCTTGTCGGGGGTGCGGTGCGCGCTCGCGATGACGAGCTCATACGGCACGCCGAGCGCCTCGAGCTCGGATGTCGCGCCCTCCATAACGGGAAGATCGGACTTCGATCCCATGATGATGCCCACAAGCGGCGTCTTCTCTGCGGTTTCGGACATGTGGCCTCCTTGCTGCCGGTTACATCACGACCAGTATAGACCGAGCGCCCCCAACCGTAGCACCCTGCCGCGACCAACACGAAACGCCCCTGTAAAGACTGCGCAAGGGTCGGCGCGCCGCAGCCGGCATGCGCTCCCGACGCGGATACGGGGCGCCGTCCTCCGCCTGCGCGCTCTACGGTGCGCCGCCATCCGCCTGGCCGGGTTCCCGTGTGCGGATTTGCCACGTTGGCCCCTTCCCAAAGAGGCGAAAGTGGCGCTCCCGCACACGGGAATGTGGCGACACGGCAAGAATGCCCCGCCCGGGCGGGAATGAACGCCGGAGCGGCGGGCGCGCCGACGAGGGGCGCGCCGACGAGAACGCAACGGCGGCCCTACCTGTGCCGCCGGCCCATTGTGGTGCGGGGGTGACGCTATAATAGCGGGCAACAATGCCCATCGCCCGCAGGAGCTGCCTTGGCCTACGTTCGTCACATAGCACGACACGGCGCCGGCGCGCGGGAGCGGCTCGGTGGGCTCACAGCGGCGACCCTCAGGCGCGCTTTCGCCGGTGCGCTCGCTTTGGTGCTTGCGGCCGCACTCGCCGCCTGCGGCGGCACGGGGTCGGGAGCAGGCAACGTCGAGGCGGGCGAGACGAGCGGCCCCGCCTTCGAGGCACCCACCGCCGTCCCCTCGGTAACCTTTGACGCCGCGGCCGCGACCACCGGCGGGGGCGGGCAGATCGATACCTCACATGTGGCCGAGGGCTATGTCGCCGCCGCAGCCGTCAGCACCAGCCGTCTCAAGCTGCAGGTCAGCGCGGGTGACATGAGCTACAACTACGACCTCGCGGGTGACGGTACGCCGCTTTTCGCACCGCTCAACATGGGCGACGGCGCCTACACCTTCCGCATCATGCAGAACACGAGCGGCAACAACTACGTCGAGATCGCCCGCGCTGAGGCAACCGTCGCGCTCGCCAGCGAGTTCGAGCCCTACCTCCGCCCCAACCGCTTCTGCGCCTTTACGGACGCGAGCGCCTCCGTCGCGCAGGCGCGCGAGCTCGCCGCGGGCGCCGCCAACGAGGGCGACGTCATGCGCGCGGTCTACACGTGGGTCGTCGACAACATCACCTACGACCACGACAAAGCGGCCGAGGTCAGCGGCACCACCGGTTACGTCCCCGACCCAGACGCCACGCTCGCGGCAAAAAGCGGCATCTGCTTCGATTACGCGTCGCTCGCGGCGGCGATGCTGCGCAGCCTGGGCATCCCCACCAAGATCATCACGGGCTACGTTTCGCCCGACGGCGTCTATCACGCTTGGAACATGGTGTACATCAACGGCAGTTGGACGACGGTGGGCTTCCACATCGACCCGGACACCTGGACGCGCGTCGACCTCACGTTCGCCGCGGCGGGCGCGGGCGACACCGTGGGCGACGGCAGCTCCTATACCGACCGCTACACCTATTAGCGACACCCCGACGAGGCAGGAGAAACGACGATGGCAGACACGCACCGCACATCACCGGCACCGGGCCAGGCGGCGCTCCCCCCGGACGCCATAAGCGTCTTTTGCGACGACATCGCCCTCATGCTCGGCGCGGGCATCACCCTCGACGAGGCGGTCCATATGCTGGGCGAAAACCTCGCCGACCCCGCCTTTCGCCGCGTGTGCGACGCGCTCTACCCCGCGCTCGCGGGCGGGGAGAGCCTCTCCGCCGCGCTTGCGGCAACGGGCGCGTTTCCCGCCCACGCCGTGCGCCTCGTCGCCGTGGGCGAGAAGGCGGGCCGGCTCGAGAACGTCCTCAAGAGCCTCGCCGCCTACTACGACGAGGAGGACCGCGTCTTTGCGCGGGTGCGCGCGGCCGTGGGCTATCCCGCCGCGCTCCTCTGCGTCATGTGCGTCATCCTCGCGCTTACCGTCGGCGCGGTGCTTCCCGTGTTTATCGACGTGTACGAGGGGCTGGCAGGCACCCTCACGGCGGGCTCGGCGGGCCTTGTGACGGCGGCGGTCGTGACGGGGTGGACGGCGCTCGGCGTGACGCTCGCCATCACGATCGCCGCGCTCGCCACGCTCGTCGCAAGCCGCACCACGACCGGGCAGGCGCGCCTCGTCGCCCTCTTCGAGCGCGCGCCCATAACGCGCGGCGCCATGTACCAGCTCGCGCTCTCGCGCTTCTCCACCGCCCTCGCCGCCTATACCGCGGCGGGCCTCGATACCGACAAGGCCATGGCCGAGGCCTTAGCGACCGTCGACCACGTCGAGCTCCGCGCGCGCCTTACGCGGGCGCACGCCGCCATGACCGACCTCGACCGCGGCGCGAGCCTCGCCCAAGCCATCGCCGAGGCGCAGGTGTTCGAGCCCGTCTACGCCCGCATGCTCACCGTCGGCACCCGCGCCGGCCAAACCGACGAGGTGCTCGACACGCTCGCCGGGACGTTTTTTGACGACGCCCTCGCCCGCATCGACCGCGTGGTGAACAGCACCGAGCCCGCGCTCGCCGCATTCCTCACCGTGTCGGTGGGCGCGACGCTCATCGCCGTGATGCTGCCGCTCGTGGGCATCATGGGATCTGTCGGGTAAGGGGGCGAGGCCATGTATCACGAGGTCACCGAAGGCTCAGGGCGCAGGCGGCGGCGCGTTGCGCTCGCGGTCGTCGCGCTTGCGGCAGCGCTCGCCGCGGGCGGGGCGGGCCTCAGCCTTGCCGCACAGGAGGCGCGCGCGCAAGCGTGCGAGAGCGTGCGCGAGGCGGTGCTCGCGGCCGCGGCGCAGTGCTGCGCGGTCGAGGGCTCGTACCCCTCCACCATCGAGTACCTCGAGGAGCACTACGGGCTCGCCGTCAATAAGGACGACTTCGCCATCACCTACGAGGCGTTCGCCTCCAACGTGGCGCCGAGCGTTGTGGTGGTGCCCCGATGAGCGCCCGTGCGCCCAAGACGCGCGGGGCGGCGCAGCACGTGTTTACCGCAGCGCTCTTCCTGCTGTTTGTAACGGCGCTGTTGCTGGCGCTCGTCGCGGGCGTCGGCGTGTACCGCCGCGTGCATGCGGCGGGCGCGGCGGCGCGCGACGCCCGGCTTGCCGGGGCGCTGGTGGCAAACATCGTCCGCTCAAAAGACGCGACCGGGGCCATCCGCCTGGAGGAGGCCCCCGGCGGCGGCCAGAGCCTGGTCATGACGGAGCGCCTAGCGAGCGGCACGTTTGAGACGCGCCTCTACCTGCAAGACGGCGCGCTTGTTGAGGAGTACGTCCCCGCGGGCACACCCTATGATCCCGCCCGCGCCACCGAGCTCGCGCAGACCGTGCGCTTCGAGGTCGCGCTCGATGTCTCCGCGGGCGCGCTCACCATTACCACCGACGACGCATCGACCCGCGTTGCGCTGCGCTCGGCCGATCCATTCGAAACGCCGGCCACCGCCGCGGAGAACGCTTCTGCCGATGAGTCCGTCGCAGCCCCGGCGCGGGCCGCTGGCGCCGCCGACGCCGCCGACGCCGCGTCCGAAGGGGGTGTCGCCTAATGCCCATCACCCCCCTCCGCACGCGCGACGCCTCCCCTCGCGCCCACGATGCCGCGCGCGTCCGCCCGCCGCTCTGGCACGGGACGGCCTTTCTCATCGAAGCGCTCGTGCTCGTCGCGTTTCTCATGGCGGCGCTCGCCGTGGTGTTGAGCCTGTTTGCCTCCGCGCGCGCCGAGGAGGCGCGGGCGGCCCGCCTCTCCGAGGCCGTAACCCTTGCTCAGAACGCCGCCGAGGCCTTTGCCGCCACGGACGAGCCCGTCTCCCGCGTCTGCCGGGAAGCGGGGGCGCAGACCGGCGACCTCTACGTCGTAGCGGTCGACGTTGCGGCTGAGGAGCGCGCCGCGGGGACCCTCTACACCGCGACTATCAGCGTTGCCGCGGCTGACACCTCTGAGGGAGCAGATGCCGCCGAGGGTGCCTCCGGCGCTACCAACGCCGAGAGCGCGGTGGGCGGCGAGACGCTCTACACGCTCGACACCGCGCGCTATGTCGCTGCCAGCGCATCTCGAGAGGAGGCGGCATGATAACCCGCAGGCGCGAGGCACCAGCCGCCGGATCGGTGCGCATGGGGCCCATCAGCATCTTCACGCTCGTCATCGTGCTCTGCCTCGCCGTACTCGCCGTGCTCTCTATCACCACGGCGCGCGCCGATGCCGCGCTTGCCGCACGGCAGGCGTCCTTTACGCAAGATGACTACGCCAACGAGCGCGTCGCGCAGATGTTTGCCGCCGAAGCAGCCGACGTACTCGCCACGCTCGCGCCCTCTACCGCACCGGAGGACGCGGCGAGCGCGCTCGCGGCCGCGGCACCCGAGCTAGCCGCCCGCACCGAGGCGTCCGCGCCCGCCGGCACCACCGTAACGGCGACGATAGGCGCCGGCACCGACGCAACCGCCGGCACGGGTGCGACCGCCGCCGATGCCGCCCTCGTCCTCACCGTCGCCGCACCCAGCGGGCGCACGCTCACCGCCACCTTTGCCGTGGACTCGGGCGCAGCCCTCACCATCACGTCCTGGCAGCCCGCCACCACCTGGACCGAAGACACCACCGACACGCTTTGGATGGGAGACTGACATGAATCTGACCGAATACCTGCAGCACATGATCGAGGTCGGCGCCTCGGACGTCTTCATCGTCGCCGGTCTGCCCCTCACCTACCGCACCGGCGGGCGCCAGGTGCGCGAGGGAGACGCGCCCCTCATGCCGGCTGACACCGAGGACGCGGTGCGCGCCATCTTCGCTGTCGCCCACCGCGACGTCGAGCGCTTCCTTACGAGCGGCAACCACGATGAGGACTTCTCGTTTGCGCTGCCGGGCATCGGCCGCTTCCGCGCCAACGTGTTCCGCCAGCGCGGATCGCTCGCCGCGGTCATCCGCGTCATCCCCTTCGGCCTGCCCGATCCCGCCGCGTTCCATATCCCCGAGGCCGTGCTCAAAACGGCCGAGCTCACCCGCGGCCTCGTTCTCGTTACGGGCCCGGCCGGCGCCGGCAAGTCCACCACACTCGCCTGCCTGATCGACAAGCTCAATCACGAGCGTGCGGGCCACATCATCACCATGGAGGACCCCATCGAGTACGTGCACCGCCATGGCACGTGCATCGTGACGCAGCGCGAGGTCCCCACCGACGTCGCCACGTACGCCGAGGCGCTGCGCTCCGCCATGCGCGAGGCGCCCGACGTCATCCTTCTCGGCGAGATGCGCGACCCCGAGACCATCTCCACCGCCGTCACCGCCGCCGAGATGGCGCAGCTCATCTTCTCGACCCTGCACACCACCGGCGCCGCGGGCACGGTCGACCGCATCGTGGATGCGTTCCCCGTGGGGCAGCAGCGCCAGATTCGCCTGCAGCTCTCGCTTGTACTGCAGGCTATCGTGAGCCAACAGCTCGTTCCGGCGCGTGCGGGCGGCGTGGTGCCCGTGTTTGAGATCATGACGAGCACGACCGCCATCCGCAACCTCATCCGCGAGGGCAAGACGCACCAGATCGACTCCGTCATCGCCGCCGGGCGCGACGCCGGCATGCGCACGATGGATCAGAGCCTGTTCGCCCTGGTCCAAGACGGCACCATCGACCGCAGCGTTGCACTGCAGCACGCCATCCACCAGGAGGCGCTGGCGCTTCGCCTCGACGCCGAGGGGCTGTAGCAGGCATCTCGCCGCGACACGGTACCGGCGCGGCTAGCCGCCCTTACGGGATGTCGAGGTATTCATCGAAGGCGCCCTGCGGTCCGCCTTCGCGCATGTGCGCCTGCGCGCCCGCCCGCCACGCATCGCAACCACCCTGCAGCGCGCGGAACCGCGGGAGCAGCCGATGCCGCAAGAGAAGCTGGTTCGCCTCGAAGGCGACGGCGCGCGGGCGATGGCGCCGCCCCAACGCGCGGAAGATGCTCGCAACCAGCCGCTCGTACAGATGGCCCTCCATCACGTCTTCGTACCATACGTTGATGACCGCATACCCCGCGCCCACCAGGGCGTTTTGCCGCCGGTCATCGCGAGCCGCCTGCTCGGCGCTGTGATAGCGCAGCCCCTTGTACTCGACGACCACCCCCGCCTCCGGAATCAGTATGTCCGGATGGCGGGGCCCGTCGGGGGTTTCACAGCGCACGTTGAGCCGGATCGATGAGAGCCCGAGACCGCCGTAGCGCTGCGGATATGACAGCAGCATGGCGACGACCGTCTCCATCGGGGAATGCGCCCCGTTATGCACCAGACGCGCCGCCTCGCGCGCGAGCCGCGCCCCGCGGCGCGGACTCCACGCATCTGCCATCGCGCGCAGCCCGTCCGCATAGGCGATCTGGCGCTCCGTAGTGGTAAAGCCGTCCCACGAGCCATCCAACATATAGGTCCCGCAAAGCTCGTAGCCGATCTCCACCAAATCGAGCACATCGTATGCGCCGGATGCGGCCAGCTCGACAAACATGAGCTCCGGGCAAACCACGAGCAGATCGCGGGACGCCTGAAGGTATGTCGCGCCCGGCACGCCCCCGGACAGCTTATGGCACACCACGTCATCGCGCCCACGCCATGTATTGGGCTCGGAGACCAGCACGTGATAGGGCCGCGTCCTCACGCCGGCGCGTTCCATGTCATCTTGGAGAAAGCCGCGCGGCGGCAGGGAGCAGCCCGCGAGGGTCTCGACCCGGGGCCCGTCGAGCAAATCAGGGAGGAGTCTCCCGCTCGACCGATACAGCTCAAGAGCTGATATGCCGTACACGCAGATGCTCATGCCCGTACTATAGGGCACTAGCCATAAGATGATTACATGAAGTTATCCACTATGATGCCAGATAGCGGTAGGTCATCTAACGAGATTCTGACCGTTCTTATACCACTTCTAACCAGCCAGTTAGGTAGTGTTGTTTCTTGACTACCCTCGTCGGTGAGGCGAGCTGTATCTCGCTCATAATAGGATGATATATCTAATATCTATCATCCACTGCCCCAAATCTTCACAAGCAGCCGGAAGCGGCGTGCCGCTGGAGACACGACGCGGGGCGCCGCGCCCCTCGCGTCGCATCGTCTCTGGTCGCTGGAGCCGTCCGATTTCGTAATTAATTAACCCCCCATGGACAAATCATGCATCGAAATAATAAATAACCCCCTAGAAAGCGGCCGTGCAATCGCCTGTGAAAGGCGATACAGCCTCTTTTCGGGCGCTCGAGCCGCGAAAAAGGGACAAGCGAGGCGGAATATCGAGCGAAAACGCCTCCATGACGACCCTCAATGAGGGGTCATTTATTATTTCGATGCACATTTTGTCCAGAGGGGGTTAGTTATAGGCACCCGCACGCCCTTTGGAGCCGTGCGAGGCGCGGGGCAGCCCCCGCGGTCCTATTCCCCGCACGCCCCAATGCCCGCGACCACCCTGCGGTACGCCTCTGCGACCTCCGGCGTGAGCGCCCGCGCCGCCGGCCAGTCATCCGCACGGATAAGCTCGCACTGGCGCGATGTCAGAGCATAGAGCTCGGTCATGGAGAGCGTTCCCGTCACGCCCTTGAGCGCGTGCGCCGCCTCGAGCCCGGCCTCCGCGTCGTCTGCGGCCGCAGCGGCCTCGAGCTTGGCCATGTTATCGTCCTCTAGAAAGGTGTTGAGCAGGCGCATGAGCAGCGCCTCGCTGCCCATAACACGGCTGAGGGCGTCCTCCGTATCGATGCCCGCCCGCTCCAGTACCGCAAGATCCATGACCGTTCTCCTTAGTTGACAGGGGGTGTCGTCATATGGGGGGCAGATACGGCATCGCCCTCCGGCTTATGTGCACTATCGGCCGCGGGAGCCTGATACAGGGCGGCGATCTGCGGCTCCACCGCAAAGAAACACGAGAGGAGCTCGGGGTTAAAAGCGCCGCACTCCCCGTCCGCGATCATACGGAGCGACTCCTCGCGCGTAAACGCCGCTTTGTACACCCGCTTGTTGGTCAGCGCATCGTAGACGTCCGCCAGCGACACCACCTGCGCCGGCACGCTGATCTCGTCGCCCGCAAGGCCGTCGGGGTAGCCGCGCCCATCCCATCGCTCGTGATGGTGCCGGGCGATGTCGACGGCGTACCGGTACGCGCCCATGCTGCGCATCTGCGGGATACGCTCCAGAAGCTCAGCCCCCTGCACGGTGTGCGACTTCATGACCTCGAACTCCTCGCGCGTGAGGCGCCCCGGCTTGCACAGGATGGCGTCGGGGATGGCGATCTTGCCGACGTCGTGCATGATGGCGGCGAGCGCGATGTCGTCGATGTCCTCGGCAGCGTAGCCCTGTCCAAACGGCGTCTCGGAGAGCACCAGGTGCGTGATGTCGTGGATGCGCCGCACGTGGTCGCCGCTCTCGCCATCGCGAAACTCGATGGCGGTCGAGAGCGCCTCGATCATGCCGACGTTGAGCTCGATGATGCGCTCGGCGCGCTCGAGCAGCTGCTGGCGCTGGTCCTCCACGGTGGAGCTCAAACGCTTGCGGCTCTCAAACAGCTCGATGACCGAGCGCACGCGGCGCGTCACCACAAAGGGGATGATGGGCTTGACGATCACGTCCATCACGCCGAGCCGATAGGCCTCCTCCATCACCTTGGCGGTGCGCTCGGCCGTAATGAGGAAGACCGGCGTGCGCGTAAGAAACCCAGTGGGGGCGAGGCGCTTGAGCACCTCGAGCCCGTCGATGCCGGGCATCATCACGTCGAGCAGGAGCGCCACCACCGCGTCTCCCTCGCGCTCGATCGCGTCGAGGCAGGCGGCGCCGTCCTGCGCCTCCACAATGCGGTAGTCGCCCTCAAACAGCGCGGCCAATATGGTACGACTGATGGCGTCGTCGTCGACGATGAGCAGCGTGCCCGCGCCCTTGTCGAGGTTATCGCTCTCTGGCAACGCCCTCGCCTCCCTCTCCGCGGCGCCGGCGGTCCTCCCCCGGCTCCCGCTCTGTATATTCTCGCACGGCAACGTTTCCCTTGCCGGCACGCTTCACCTCATACAGCGCCTCGTCCGCCGCGCGGAACAACCGCTCGAACGACGCGGCGCCCGCCGGCGCCACCGCCACGCCGCAGCTGCACGAGACGGGCGCGCCCACCTGGTGCGAGCCGCGCTCGCCAAAGGCGGTCTGCACGCGGGCGAGCTTGGCGCGCGCGACGGCGGGGTCCGTGAGCCCGGGCGCGATGACCATGAACTCGTCGCCCCCAAAGCGGCCGACGGCGTCGGTCGCGCGAAACGACGCCTGCAGGATGTCGCCCATGGCACGGAGCAGGTCGTCGCCGGCATCGTGTCCGTAGGTGTCGTTAACCTGCTTAAAGGCGTCGATATCCACCATGATGAGGCTGACGGGCGCGCTGGCGTGCGCACCGGACCGCCCGCCAGAAGCCCGCTCCGCATCGGAACCGATCAGCCGCGCCGCTGCCGCCGCCAGCGCGCCGCGGTTGAGGAGCCCCGTGAGGGCGTCGCGCTCGGAGAGCTCGCGATAGCGCTCGCGGGCGTCAAAGTCCTGCAGGCGCAGCTCGAGGGCGAGCTGGGCAACGGCGATGGCAACCACAAACCCCACGCACACCGAGAAGAGGTCGGCCTCGGCGGCGGCGAGCGGCTTGGTCGCAAACGAAAGCGCCACAAAGAGCGCATCGGTTAGTCCGAGCACGCCGAGCGGCAGCCCCCACGGCGTGGCGATGAGCACCCCGAGGCCAATGCCGACGGGCTGTGTGAGCACGCCCACGCGCCCCGCGGCAAAAACCGTATCGAGAAGACCGATGGCAACAAGCAGCAGCGCCTCCACCACCAGGCACGCCACCGCCGCAGCCCAAGGGCGCGTTGCCAAGCGGGGCGACGCCACGCGCATCAGCCCGTAGAGCGCAAGCGCGATGGGCGCGAGCGCATAGTGGGCGACGCTCGGGTGCCACGCGGGGACACTGAGCGCCGCCACGGGGGTAAAGAGCGCCGCGATGGCGCAGGCCATCAGACACGCGGCGCGCACGTTGCGAAAGTTCCGCTCTATCACGCGCGGGTAGTCCTCGGTAAAGAAGCGGCGCCGGCGCGCGCAGAAGCGCCTATAGCGGGAGCCGAGGGTGTCGCTGCGTCTCATCCGGCATCACCGCCGCACGCGGGCTGCGAAGCCCCGCCGGCCGCCCGTGCCTCGGCGTCGCCCCGCGCCGCAATGAGCTCTGCCAGCGTCTGGCAGAGCAAACTGAAATCGATGGGCTTCGAGACGTGCGCGTCCATGCCCGCGGCCGTGGTGGCGACGATGTCCTCGGCAAACGCGTTGGCCGTCACGGCAACAAGCGGCACGGCGGTCGCATCCGGTCGATCGAGCGCGCGAATGGCGCGGGCCGCCGCGCAGCCATCCATCTCGGGCATCTTCATATCGAGCAGAACCGCGTCAAAGTATCCGGGTGCGCTCGCGGCGAAGGCGTCGACCGCCTCGCGCCCGTTCCAGGCACGCGCGGTCTCGAGCCCCGCCATGCCGAGCATCTCGGTTGCGATCTCCATATTGATGGCGTTGTCCTCTGCTACCAGCACGCGCTTGCCGGCAAGCGATGCCAGAAGCTCCTCTGCCGTAGGCGCCGGCGCCGCCACATGCGGCGTAGCCGAGGCAGCGGGACGCGGGGCGGCCCCGGCGGCACCCCCCAAAGGCGCGGCGTCGACCCCGGCGGCGCCCCCGAGAGAAGCGGCGTCCGCGGCAGCCGGCAGCGCGTCGACGACGGCAGCCGCACCCTCACCCGCCGGGCCGGGCGCCGCGTCGCCCGCAGGTGCATGCGCACCCTCTGTCACCACGGCAAACGGCACCGTTACGGTAAACGTGCTCCCCTGGTCGAGCTCGCTTTGCACCTCGAGCGTGCCGCCCATCTGCTCCACCAGGTTCTTGGTGATGGGCATCCCCAGGCCCGTGCCCACGGTCTCGCGTGTGCCAAACCGCTGCTCGCGCGCGTACAGGTCAAACAGGCGCTCCAAAAATTCCGGGCTCATGCCAATGCCCGTGTCCTTCACGGTGATGCGGTACGTCGCCACACCGCCCTCGGCCTCGGCGTCGCTCAGCTGCTCGGCGCGCACGTGAACCGCGTCGCCCGGGTCGGTGTACTTGAGCGCGTTGGAGAGCAGATTGTTGAGCACCTGGCTAAACCGCAGCGGGTCGCCCAGCACGCGCGCGTCGTCCACATCGCACGCAAGCTCAAACGACTTGCCCTCGCGCGCCGCCTGCAGACGGAACGGCTCGGCGCAGTCGTCAATCACCTGCGCCAGATCCATCTGCTCGGTCGCGAGCGAGACGCTCCCCTGCTCCATGCGGGCTACGTCCAGAATGTCGTTGATGAGCGCAAGCAGCTGCTGGCTCGAGCGGTCGATGCGGTCGAGGTACCCGGTCACCACGGCGGGGTCGTCCGTATGCGCCCGTGCCAGCTCCGTCAGGCCGATGATTCCGTTGAGCGGCGTGCGCATGTCGTGGCTCATGTTGTTAAAGAACGCCTGGCGCGTCTTGATGCTCGCGCGCGAGCTCTCGAGCGCCTCCTCCAAATAATGGCGCTCCTGCAGCTGGCGCTGCTTTTCCTGGTCGACCTCGCGGAAGCACAGCACCACTTCCTCCGGATCGAGCGACTCGTCGTACAGCACCCGCACGTTGACCCAGCGGTAGCTGTCGCCAAAGCGCCGCTGGAAGTCGCCGCCGTAGTCGCGCACGCGCCCTGCCACCAGCATACGGATGTTGTCGGCCGAGAAGCTCTCTTCAAACTCCTCAAACGTGTCGCGCTCGATCACCTCGGCGGCGGTGCGCAGCAGGCTCTCGTACGGCCCGCGCTTGGGGATGCGCCGGCGCACGTAGTCGGAGCCCTTGATCATCTCATACGTGCCCTCTTCGTAATTGACGAGGTAGATGGCGTAGTAGCTGTTGCCCAGCACGCGCACGGTCTCGTTGGTGCGCTCCATGGTGCGGGCGCGGCGCATGTCGCGCACGGCGAGCGCGCCCAGAAGCACCGCAAACAGCGCGACCATGATGCCAAACAGCACGCCGACCGACTGGAGCCGCCCCAAAATGACCGCGCGCGGCGCCGTTACGATGGAGTACCAGCCGTTGGCGAGCCGGCTGTAGTCGACGGCGCGCTCGCGCCCATCGAGGTCGATCACATACGAGGTGGCGTCTTCGAGCTCGCCCGCCTCGATGCGGTGGACGAGGTCGAGAATGTAGGCGTCGAGCCCGTCCTCGTGCGTAAACGACGTCTCGCTGTAGAGGATGTTCCCCACGCCGTCGCACAAGAAGAACGAGGCGCCCTCCGGCAGATCCTGCTGCTCGTATTGGAAGACGAAGTTCTCGGGGTAGAGGTCAAACGCCAAGACCACGTTGCCCGTGCTGCCGGCGCATGCCACGGTCACCACGTTCTGCCCGGTGAGGGCGTCCTCGTACACGTCGGTAAACACGGTCTCGCCGGGCGACGCCATGGCCGCCCGATACCATTCGCGCGTGGTGACATCGATGGCGGGTAGCTCATCGGTGGCGACGTTTGCCGAGGTGCCGGTTGAGGTATCTGCCGAGGTACCCGCCGCGCCTCCCCCGGCGCCCGTCCCGTCTCCCCCGGTGCCCGCCATCTCGTCCCAATCGCCCACCGTGAGCGGCGTTCCGTCAACCACGCCGTATACGTTGATGGCCTCATCGCCCAGCACCGAGCGCAGGCGCGTGCAGAACAGGCGCACCCACCTCTCGAGCTCCTCCCACGTGTTGCCCTGCTCGTTACGGGAGTCGAGCGACTCGGTGCCAAACTCCAACAGGGCGCGGTACATGGTGAGCGAGCTGTTGGTTTCTGCTGCGTAATAGCGCGAGAGGGCGGTGTTGGACTCGTGCGCGTTCTGCAGGAGGGTCGAGCGCAGGATCTGCCCGCCCACGAGGGCGAGCGCCACAAAGAAGACGAGCAAGATCAGCCCCAAGCGCATGCGCCCGAGCTGTTTAGCTATGTTGCGAGTCCCCTTGCCCATGGTGCCCTCCGCGCAGAGAGCCACCGCGCCCGCGCGGCCGCCCAACCGTACCCGTACGCCGCGCGGCAGAATTGAGGCCCGCCCCACAGCTTGCTCTCATCATACCAGCTGGGCACGTCTGCCACGGCGCGCTACCGCGGCCGGTATGCGCTTGAACCGCGCCTTGGGTCTGGGCCGAGCTTTCCCTCTGCAACCAATCACGAGCGACAATCTGTCGCCCTCCGTCGCGACAGATTGTCGCGTGTCGTCGCCGGGCGCCCAGCGGCAACACAAGAAAGGCGACCCCCGGAACTTCCGAGGGTCGCCCTGCATGCCCCATGGGACGTCTCTGGCACAGCGCCTACGCGATGAGCTTCTCCAGCTCCTCACGCGAGGCAAACGTGCGCGTGTTGCCCGTGGCGACGGTCACCACGTCGCCCTCCCATGTCTCGTTCTCGCGGTTGCCGTTGTCATCGGTACGGGCGGGCTTGAACTTGTCCGTATGGATCACGTAGCGCCAGTCCACCCGCTCCTCGGGCTTGGACTGATCGGGCGCGTCCATCTTGCTGAAGTCGTACTCCAGCGCACCGAGCACCACGGCGATGGCGTCGACGGCCGCGAGCGGAGCCTGCACGGTGCGCAGGCCCGCCTCGCTGTTGTAGTAGCGACCGTCCGCCAGGTAGACAGTGCGCACCTGGCGGCGGCGCTTCTGCTCAGAGCGGTACACCAGCACCACGCCGGCGGCGATAACAGCCCACCAGACCACACTCACCACCAGATCGAGCGGCGAGTCGACCTCGTTAAAGCCAAGCCAGTACCACAGCCACAGCAGGAAGGCCGAGACCACGGCGAGGACAACGGTGATAATCACGTTGGACTTCTTCATCTCTATCCCTCCTTACGCGCGGTTCTGGTCGTCGGGGTTGAGGACGGAGTCCTCGTAGCTCTTGAGGTCGCCGGTGAACTTGCGACGGTGGATGAGCGCGCCGATGTAGTAGATGGCGCTCACCGCGAGGCCCACAAACATGAACCAGTGGACCCAGCAATCGCGATCCTCGCGCCCGCTGGCAAGCGGGGTGTCGTCATCCTCGATGGACTCAGTAAGCGGGGTCTCGTCGTCATCGATGGCCTCGGTCTCGGCGTCGTCGGTAGCGTCATCCGCACCGTCGTCCGGACCAGGCACCGGGTTGACCGGCGTCACCGGCGTGACAGGCGTGTCGTCACCGCCGTCCGGCGTTACGGGCGCCGGGGTAATGGTAAAGGTGGCACCCACAAACTCGAGCGTGTAGTTGCTCTCAAGGAACCCGTTCTGACCGTCAGCGAGCCGGAGCGTGTTCTGGCCGATGGCGTACTGGCCGGGGGCCTCGCCCGCAGCGCGGGAGATGAAGCCAGTCCAGCCGGGGATCTCGTTCGCCACGGCGCCCTCGTACCAAGAGGTGAGCGACGGATCGGCCTGGCCCTGGACCTTGCTGTGGTTGTTGGCATGGACCCTGATGGTGGCCCGGAAGATATCGTACTCGCGCGTAACCGTGCCCGCGTAGTTACCGCAGCCCGTGATCGTCACCACGATGTGACCAGCGTTGATGGTGCTGTTGTTGTAGGAGACGATGTAGTCGCCGGTCTCGCCGCCATCCGTGCTCTGAGTGAGGGTCACGCCCTCTTCGCTCACGACCGTGGGCAGCCACGCCTGATCGGTGCCGTTGTACACAGTGTTTTGAGGATCGTTAACCGTAACACCCATGTATGAGCCCGGGTTGTCGGGGTCCTCGGGATTAATAGTTTGCGGAATCACCGTAAGAGTGCCGAGGTTCTCAGTGATGATGGCGTAATTGGACTCAGATGCAGTGCCATCCCATACCAGCGAGTACGTGTTGTTACCCACAACACCATTGTTGGGGTCGTCCACGTTAGTCACAGAACCGGTAGTGGTGAAGGTCGCAGTCTCGCCGTTGACAAAGCCCTTGATGGTGCCAGCGGCAGTCAGAGCCGTGCCATCATATGTCTTCGAGGCAGACGGAGTAGTAACGACAAGCGCTGCAGGCTGAATTTTCATCGCAGCTTCGCCCGAAGCAGTTTCACCACCACGCGAAATCGTGACCTTGACCGTAGTGCTGTCCTCTACATCCTTGAAGGTAGGAGCACCCTCAATCTTGCCGTCGCCATTGACCGTAGCGGTAACAGTTTGACCATCGAACTCATAGGTGAGTACATCGCCCGGATAGGTGCCAGAGATCTTAAGCGTGCGCTCAGAAGCATCGTAGGGCCAAGTTTGACCGACCGCATCCGCCTCAAAGGGATCCTCGAAGTCAGTGAAATCAGCGGCCCACTTGGCGTAGTAGGTCGTGACGCCCGCGGGGAACGCGGCCGGCAGGGACTCGACCTTGTCGCCCCAGTCGCCGTCGGTGCCGTCCTTGGTGTACCAGCCGTC
>NZ_NFJH01000011.1 GCF_002159765.1 Collinsella sp. An268
CTGAAGGCCTTCCGCGAGGGCGGCCGGACGGTGTACGATACGATCAGGGGCCGCAGGGAGCGGCTCGGGCTGGCCGCCTAGGCCTGTCCAAGAAATTGTCCGCATCCCCCGGGGGCGCAAAAGTGGCGTATCCGCACACGGGAACATCGCGGGGGCCGCGGGCGGCGGGGCGCACGGCCGTTGCACCTCAGCAGGGCAATTCTCAGGGCTGATAGAATCGTCGGCGGCGTTGTACGATGTGCGCCGTAGTCTCGGGCCCGCGGGCATTCCGCGGTGCCGTGACCGCGAGAGCTACCCATGAGAAAGGACCGTCATGAAGCTGTTCGCCTTTGCCCTTCGCCCCTATGACGAGCTCGGATTCATGAAGGAGCTGAGCCAGGAGCTGGGCTTCGAGTTTGGTTGGACCACCGAATACCCCTCACTGGAGAACGCCCATCTGGCAGAAGGGGCCACCGCTCTCTCCATCCTCACCAACCCCATGACGCCCGAGCTGCTCGATCGCTACCACGACATGGGCATCCGGGCCATCGCCACGCGCTCCATCGGCTACGACCACATCGACCTGACGCACGCCCATAATCTCGGGATGCGCATCGGCCACGCCGCCTACCCGCCCGAGGGGGTGGCCAACTACGCCATCATGCTCATGATGATGGGGCTCCGTCGGGTCAAATTCATTCTCAACCAGGCGGCTGTGCAGGATTTCTCGCTGGAGGGCAAGCTCGGCCGCGATATCTCGTCATGCACCGTCGGCGTGGTGGGAACCGGCGCTATCGGCGCGTGCGTCATCCGCCATCTCACGGGCTTCGGCTGCCGCATCCTTGCCGCGGACCCCTATCCCAAAGACGAGCTGCGCGATATTGCCACCTATGTGGACCTGGACACGCTACTCGCCGAATCCGACGTCGTCACGCTGCACACCCCCGCCCTGCCCGAGAACATCCATATGATCGGGCGCAACGAGTTTGCGCTCATGCGCCCGGGCACCGTGCTCGTCAACGCCGGCCGCGGCTCGCTGGTCGACACCGCGGCGATGATCGATGCCTTGGAGTCGGGCCATCTGGGCGGCGCGGCGCTCGACACCATCGAGCACGAGGACAACCTGTACTATCTCGATAAGAGCCGCGAGATCCTGCCCAACCGCGACCGCGCGCTGCTCATGTCCTTCCCCAACGTCATCGTGTCGCCGCACATGGCGTTCTACACGCACGACGACGTGCAGGGCATGGTCTACAACAGCACCAAGGCGCTTCTCGCTTTTAACCGCGGCGAAGACTCGCCGTTCGAGGTGCGCTAGCCGAGGGCTATCGCCGCTGTCGGGCCAAGGCGCGCGCGAGCGCCGCTGCGACGGCGGCCATCGCAGCGGCCGCCAACAGGGCGGACACCCATCCGGGCACCTGGTCGAACATCACGCCGTAGACCATCTGCCCTGCCGGGGTGGCAAGGTTCGCCGCTGTCATAGCGAGCGCCATCACCTTGCCCACGAGCATCGCGGGGGCCTCGCGCTGCAGGTGCGACGTCACCGCGATGGAGAGCGCCGTGCAGCAGGCCATGATCCACATCACGCACGCAACGATCGCCGCAAAGGCGGGCAACGGGGCCGGTCGCGCTGCCAGCGCCCCCGCCATAACGAGAAGCCCGGCGACCGACACCGCCAGGAGCCGGGGCACCGAATAGATGCCGAAGCGCCCCGGCATGAGCGCCACGACGCATCCCCCTGCGAGGCCGCCTACGGCAAGCGCCCCCTGCGCCACGCCCATAAGCTGATTGGAGAGGCCGAGCGTCTCGGTCACCACATAGGGCGTGCCAACATTGATGAATGATGCCCCGAACAAGTTGACGAGCGTCGCCGCTGCGACGGTCTGCCACAGCACGGGACGCGAGCGCATAAAGCCGACGGCATCCCTGATATCGGAAACCGCCGTTGCGACAACGCCCTGGGTTCGTGCCGGCGGCTCGTAGGGAATGCGCACGAACAGCGCCACGAGCGCACAGGAGACGGCAAACGACGCCGCGGCCGCCGCGACAATCGGCACCAGGCCAAAGAAACCGAAGATAAGCCCACCCACCACCGGCCCCGCGATACCGGTGATCATACTCACCTGATTGGCGACGGCGGTCGCCTGCGTGATGCGCGCGGACGCCACCACCAGGGGCACCGCGGACTGCACGCAGGGGTGATAGATCGCCTGGGCGGCGAATGCGATCATGAGCACACCCACGGTAAGGGGAACGAGCGCCTCAGAGGAAGCCAGTGCGAGGTACCCTGCCATCACGAGCGCCAACAGGGCGTCGGAGGTCATCATCACCCCGCGCTTGCGCGTGCGGTCTGCAAGTATCCCGCCCACAGGGGACAGCCCCACGTAGGGTATGAATCCCGCCGCGAGCACCATGCCGTAGAGCGTCCCCGAACCCGTCAGGTTGAGCAGGTGGAGCGGCAGCACGAACTGCAGGATCTCAATGCCGAGCAACGAGAACACCTGGGAGGCGACTATGGCGCGAAACCCCGGCGTGAACAACCTGTCCCCCCTATCCGGCCCCAACCCATTCCGATACGCCGCGTGTCCCATCATCTATCCTTTCTCTTAATCATACCTACGGTTGGTATGTATATTGATGCGAAAGAAAGCCGCATCTTGCGGCCGTCTTTCGAGAACCCGCCTCCATCGTCGCGAAGACGCGCGGTTGCCTCAACCAACCTCCGGTTGCATTTCTTGCGGGCAACCGGGGGTTTCCTCCCCCTTCCAGCTCTTCCAGGGGACATCCGCCGCGAGCTTGCCCAACCGGTCGGCTGAAAGCGCCTCCCAATCCACGATGTCCACGCCCAGCGCATGCATCACGCGCAGGAACACCTCGACCCGGCGCTCGTAGGCACCCTCATCGGCAAGCGGGTTGAACAGCGGCACCATCCACAGGTTTGCGAGCAGGAGCATCACCTCGGCGGTCTCGCGCGGATGCGTCGCGGCGATCGAACCGTCCGCCATGCCCTCCCGAATGGCCGGCTCGATAAAATGGTGCGCCACATCGAGGACGTCGAGATACTCGCGCGCGAGGATACGCGCGCTCTGAAGGGGGTCGGAAGAGGGGCGCATGGCACCCCACATCTCGGCCGAGGGCCCCGCCGCCGACGCTTCGTCGAACGCGCGGATCTTCTCGAGACCGCTCAGGCTCCGGTCGGCCATGATCTCCTCGGAGCGTGCGACGACCGTCTGGTTCGCCCGCGCGAACACGGCCTCGAAGACCTCGTCCTTGCTTTTGAAGTGGTGGTAGACCGCACCTTTGGTGAGCCCGCCGAGCCCCTCCACGATGTCGGCCATCGTGGTGTGCTCGTAGCCCTTGGTCATGAAGAGCCCCTCGGCAACGTCGAGGATCTTCTTGACGGTCTCCTCAGGATATTTGTTGCGCGCCATAGGTGACCTCCGTACCAGCGACGATTCAAACATACCATGAGTATGTATCGATGGCAAGGCACCCAGCCGCCTACGGGCGCAGCTCCGCCTTCCCGACCACCGGCCAGCGCTCGGCATATCCACGGTACTCCTCGGCACCGCAGACGAGGTCGATCTGATGCATGCAGAAAACGACTTCGGGCTTTTTGGGGAGCCATCGCTCACGGTAGGCATAACGGGGCGTCATGCCGCAAGCGATCATCACCGCCCCGCTACGCGGGTTGTCGATGTCGTGCGTCGCCGTCAGGCGGGAATACCCCTGGCGGCGTGCCCACGAGATGACCGCGCCGAGCGCCTCGCGCGCATAGCCGAGCCCCCAGCTCTCCCGGCGCAACGCATAGCCCACATCGCGCGCCTCGCCGGGAGACACCTCGATAAAGCCCACAGGTTCAGACGAGCCCCACTCGCAGATAGCCCACCGGGCGTCGAGCGGACCCTCGGCGTCGCACGCGGGGGCATCGGCGGTGGCAGCTGAAAGCGAGCTCGCTGTCTCGTCGGCGCGGCGATACCATGACAAGAACTTCTCCTCAAGCAGGCGCGCGACTGAGCGTCTTATCAGAAACGGTCTTAAGGTAGCGCCGAGGCTCGTTGAACCGCACGGGCTGAAACTCCATCAGGCAGTAGAGGATCACCATCTTGTACTTGCCTTGGATGAGCGAGAGCGTACTGCGCGCAACTTGCGGAATGGCAGAAAAACGCTCCGTCGCGCCGCGCCAATACACAACGAGTGGTTTTCTGCCATCGTGAGACCCCTTAGGGGTTGCAGACGGCAGAAAACCACTCGCGATCATATCCGCCAAAAGCGGGTGCAAACATATCGAACCGATCGAGGGCCGCGGTAAAACCTTGCACGACCCCGGCTGCGCTCACCTTAAGCGGATTTCTCTCCCTCGGTGGCACCGCCGCCCGGAAGGATCAGGTTGAGCAAGATGCCCGCCAGAGCAGAGGTGGCCATGCCGGGGAGCGTGTAATCGCCGATGGGGATCGAGATGCCGCTCGTCTCCATGCCCACACCGACGATGATGACGACCGACGCGATCATGAGGTTGCGGTTGACGTCGAAGTCGACCCGGTTGGACACGAGCATGCGCAGGCCGTTGGATGCGATGAGACCGAAGAGCAGAAGGCACACGCCGCCCATCACGGGACCGGGGATGGACTGGATGAGCGCCGCGAGCTTGGGGCAGAAGCCACCGATGACGAGCGCGAAGCCGCCCGCGTACCAGAAAATCTGCGTGGAGTAGACGCGCGTGACGCTCATGACGCCGATGTTCTCGGCATAGGTGGTGGTGGGAGGACCGCCGAGGAAGCCCGAGATCATGGTGGAGATACCGTCGCCGGCAAGCGAGCGCGGCAGCATCTGACGGTAGTCCTTGCCCACAATCTCACCGACGGCGAGCAGGTGCCCGATATGCTCGATCACCACGACGACAGCGACCGGCGCCACCAGCGCGATCGCGCCCATATCGAAGCGCGGCGCCGAGATGTTGGGCAGGCCGATCCACGCGGCCTCGGCAACGGGGGCGAAGTCCACCAGTCCCAGCGGTACCGAGACAAGGTAGCCCACGATGATGGCGAGCAGCACCGGGATGGTGCCGAAGATGCCGCCCATGCTGGAGAACACCACGGCCGCCACGAGCGTGATCGCCGCGACGACGGCCCCGAGACCGTAGAACACCGTGGAGCCGTCCGCCAGGTCCTGCATGAAGGCCATGTCAACGGCGGTGGCAGAAAGCCCCACGCCGATCACGACCATGACCGACGCCACGAGCACGGGCGGGAGCAGCCGGTCGAGCCAGCCGGTGCCCACAAGGCGGATGATGCCCGCCACGGCGAGGAACACCATACCCGCGACCACGACGCCCGACATGGCGGCGTCGAGCCCCTGCGTGGCGCCGACGGCAAGGATCGGGCTGATGAAGGCAAACGAGCTGCCCAGGTAGCTCGGAATCTTATTGCCCGTGACGAGCAGATAGCAGATGGTGCCGATGCCCGAGCACATGATGGCCACGTTGGGATCGAGCCCGGTGAGGACGGGCACGAGCACCGTCGAGCCGAACATGCTCATCATGTGCTGGATACCGAGCGGAATGGCGCGACCGACCGATACGCGGTCGTCGACGCCGATGACCTCTCGTTGATGATGTGCCATAGAACCCCCTTTTCGCAATGTGCGGAGCCCCTGCGGCGCGCACCGCCCCATCATCGCACAAGCGACGGCAGGACGCCATGGGGAGCGCAGGCTATAGGGTACAGAGCGCCGAGGGCGGGGTCCCCGGTGAGACGCCGAGGGCTCCGGCTGCCCTTGGCGACCGGGCCCGCGCCCTCGCGCGAAGCCGCCGTCTCCAAAGGCCGCCGGAGCCCCGGTGCCGGAATGTATCTGCGACTACTCGCCGCAGCCGTCCTCCAAAAGCTGCACGAGCTCGTCGACGGCCTTCTCCTCGTCGGCGCCCTCGGCGGCAATCTCCACCTCGTCGCCCTGCTTGGCGGCGAGCATCATGATGGAAAGCATCGAGGTGGCGTCGAGCGCAGAGCTCGCCTTGGTGATGTTTCGGATGGTCACCTTGGACTCATAGGCGCCCGCCTGCTTGGCGAACACGGCGGCGGGGCGGGCATGGAGACCCGACGCGTTCACGATGGTAGTGGTCTTGGAATACATGTGCCGTCCTTCCGGTTTTAGGGGCAGCGCGGCCCCAAACGAACTAGCTTACGAGATGCGGGCCACCACGCGGGTGCCCGCGGCGAAATCATGTATCGCCCGGTGCTGCGGACGATAGAGCGCCAGAAACGCGGAGACGAGCGTGATGCCCACGCACGCGATGGACCACGGGGTGGCGACATCGATGCGGATGATAAGCGTCACGAGCTCCCGGATGAACCGCCCGGTGACGAAGGCGTTGCCCTCCAGCAGAAAACCGATGACGCCGTAGCGCACGGCAAGTGCCCCCAGCGTGGGCAGCGAGCCGTCCATGGCGCGGATCTCCAGACCCAACAGACGCTTGCCGAGGGTCTGGCCCGGCGTGATGCGGGCGGGAACCCACACGTAGTAGAAAAGGCCGGCCAAGAGGCAGAGCACCCCCGCGAGCACGCCCCACCACATCGAGTGGCCGAGCGCCTCGAACACATAGAGATCGGAGTAGAAATCGGTGCGCCGCGTGACCGCGCTGTAGAGGAGCACCGCCGGAACACCCGTCACCACGCCGCCGGCGGCCCAGTCGATGGCATAGGCCGCGAATCGGCGCAGGGTGGAGACCTGCGTGCTTACCGCCTGGGCCCGCGCGGGCAGCCTCTCCTCTGCGGGGCGGGGCGTAAGCTGCGCGCTTGCGCCGGATGCGCCACCCTCGTGGCGTCGGTTACGTTTCTTGCGCTTCTTGCTCACCGGTCGCTTCCCCCCTTCTCATAGAGGGCGTCGAACGCCATCTTCATACGCGCGAGCCCCTCCTCGACCTTGGAGCGCGGGCCGCCGATGCACATGCGCAGGTAACCCAGACCGCCCTCGCCATACGTCTCGCCGGGCATGATCCCGACGCGCCCCACGTGCACGAGCGCGTCCTGGATCTCGGCCGAGGTGAACGGCACCCGGCGCGCGTCTTCCAGGCTGTCGACGTCCACGAGGCAGGTGGACAAGATGAGCTTGAGGGAGCGACGGTCCGCCTCGGAAAACGTCACCAGATAGTTCTCCTCGATGGCGCCCAAGATGTCCTCCGTGACGCGGTCGACCTCCGAGGTGGTCTGACCAGCCACCGGATAACCGCTGTCGAACGCCGGAAAACGGTTGAGGCAGCGCTCCAGGGCGATGGCGATGTGGAGGATGAGATTGGAAAGCGAGTAGCCGTTTATGAAGAACCCCTCGCGTTTCAAGCGCTCGTCGATGGCCGCGCGAAGCTCCTTGATGTCGATATCAGGAAAGTAGACGTTCACCAGCTCCAGCTGATTGAAGAAGTCTCGGGTCTCGCCTCACCAGCAACGAACAGTTGCCCCGCACGCGTGCGCAGGGCCACGTCACTTGCCGAGAGGTCGGCGTTGATGGCCTGGATCTCGTTCTCGAGTGTCGTCAGGGAGATGCACAGCTCCTGCGCAAGCTCATCCACCGAGAGCTCGTTGTGGCGCATGAGGAGCTGGCAGAGGATGCGCGGGCGCCGCTCCTGCGCCGTCTGGGGCACGCCCGAGACGCCGGCGGTGGCAGACGAAAGCAGGTCGTCAACCGCTTGCGCATCACCGAGACGGTACCCGTGCGAGCTTGAGATGACGATGCCGGGGTGGGACTCGTTCAGATGGGCGACGGTCGTCTTTACGGTGCGCGCGGAGCACCCCAGCGATGTGGCGAGCGATGCGGCCGTAATCCACGTGCCGCTCTGCTCGAGCAGCATCACTAGCCTGCGCGCGCGATCATTCATAGCGCCGTCCCCCCTTCTGCATAGGACCTCCGTATATCCATCAAGATAGTCGACCGTGCACACAGAGTCTTCACTTGAGATTGCACCGCTCCGGTGAAACATCCCGGCAACGAGCATGAGGGAACTTGATCAAGATATCGAGTACGCGCGAAAACGGATGCACTCTCCGCGACCGTATCTTGGGTCACCGGGGCATAGCGGAGCGATGCTTCACAGGAAACCGCGTTAAGGACACCTTTTCGAGTCCAAGGGTGGCCTAAGCGCGGGTTCCTTGTTGAGGGGATGGGAAGCGTCCCCCGGTACCCTCCGCGCCAGTTGGATCGTACGCAGTCGGACCCACATCGACCTTGGCACCACCCCGCAGCATGAAAAAAGCCCCGCCGCTTACGCGACGGGGCAAGGCAACCTCGAGAAGGTTGTTGGCGATTGGGGAAATTCGCTTAGAACTCGGCGCCGCACTTCTTGCAGACGCGAATTTTAGTCTTGTGACCATCAAGCTCGCCGGACTTGCGACCAACGCGGGTGGCAGCCCCGCACTTGGGGCAGACGAGCATAGCGTTGGAGACGTCGATCTTGGCCTCCTGCTCGACGATGCCGCCCTGCTGGTTCTGCTGGTTGGCGCGGACGTGCTTCTTAACGATAGCGACGCCCTCGACCTTGATCTTGCGCTCTGCCGGATAGGCGCGGAGCACGGTACCCTGCTTGCCGCGATCCTTGCCGGAGAGAATCTTGACGGTGTCGCCCTTCTTGATGGACATACCCATAGCTGCTCTCTCCTTTCTTTACAGGGTCTCGGGAGCAAGCGAGACGATCTTCATGTACTTCTTGTCGCGGAGCTCACGCGCCACGGGCCCGAAGATACGGGTGCCGACGGGCGAGCCGTCGTTGTTGATGAGGACGGCGGCGTTGTCGTCGAAGCGGATGTAGGAGCCGTCCTTGCGACGGACCTCCTTCACCGTGCGGACGACGACGCACTTCACGACGTCCTTCTTCTTGACGTTCGCGCCAGGGGTCGCCTCGATGACGGAGGCGACGAAAATGTCGCCGATGCCTGCATAGCGGCGCTTGGAGCCACCGAGCACCTTGATGCAGCGCACCTTGCGCGCACCGGAGTTATCGGCGACGTTCAGCACGGTTTGCATTTGAATCATGGTAGTTCCTCCGAACTTGAGACCGGTGAGAGGTGCGCTCGCACGCTCGCGGTGCACATCACCGGCATGAACGTAGCTAAATCAGCTTACTTAGCGCGCTCGATGATCTCGACGAGACGCCAACGCTTCATCTTGGACAGAGGACGGGTCTCCATGACGCGAACCTTGTCGCCGAGGCCTGCCGTGCACTCCTCGTCATGAGCGTGAAGCTTCTTGGTGGTGGTCATCATCTTGCCGTACTTGGGGTGACGCTTGCGCTCCGTGGTCTCGACAACGATGGTCTTGTTGCCGGAGATGGAGACGACGACGCCCTGACGGACCTTGCGCTGGTTGCGCGTAGTGTCACTCATGTTCTCTCCTTGCGATCTACTCGGTGGCAGCGGCCTTCTCCGCTGCGATCTCGCGGGCGCGCTGCTCCGTGAGGATGCGGGCGATGTCCTTCTTCACGGTCTTGACGCGGGCGGTGTTGTCCAGCTGGCTGGTGGCCATCTGGAACCGAAGGTTAAAGAGCTCGGCTCGGGTTTCCTTCAGCTTCTCAGCGAGCTGATCGTCGGAGAGCTCACGAATCTCTGCGGGCTTCATTACTTATCCTCCTCGGCAGCGGCAGCGGCGGCGTCCTTGGCGGCCCACTCGGCCTCCTTGGCCTCCTCGGCCTCAATCTCGGCCTCGGCGCGCTCCTCGGCGTCCTTAGCGATGACGATCTTGGTCTTGATGGGGAGCTTGTGCTGCGCCAGGCGAAGCGCCTCGCGAGCGATGGGCTCGGTAACGCCGGAAATCTCGAACATGATGCGGCCCGGCTTGACGACGGCCACCCACTCCTCCGGGTTGCCCTTACCGGAGCCCATGCGGGTCTCCGCGGGCTTCTTGGTGATGGGCTTGTCGGGGAAGATGGTGATGTACACGCGGCCGCCACGACGCATATAACGGGTCATGGCAACACGGGCGGCCTCGATCTGGCGGTTGGTGATCCAGTGGGCCTCGAGGGCCTTGAGGCCATACTCACCGAAATGCAGCTCGGTATTACCCTTAGCCTGGCCCTTCATGGAGCCACGCTGCACCTTACGGTGAAGAACACGCTTAGGGGCAAGCACTACTGACCCCTCCTCTCGGAGTTACGGCGACGGGGGCGACGCTCGCCCTCGAGCGCAGGGTTCGGAACGGGCTGGCCGGGGAGCTTCTCACCCAGGTAGATCCAGACCTTCACACCGCAGGCACCCATGGTGGTGTGCGCAACGGACGTGCCGTAATCGATCTTGGCGCGCAGGGTGTGCAGCGGCACGCGACCCTCGCGGTACCACTCGCGACGACCCATCTCGGCGCCGCCGAGACGACCGGAGCACTGGATACGGATGCCCTTGGCGCCCGCCTTGCTCGCGGACTGCACGGCCTTGCGCATGGCGCGACGGAAGGCGACACGGCCCTCGAGCTGCTCAGCGATGGACTGGGCGACGAGGGTGGCGTCGAGCTCGGGGCGCTTGATCTCGATGACGTCGACCGAGAGCTGGCCCTTGGAGACGCCGGCGACCTTCTCGAGCTCGCCGCGGAGCTGATCGATCTCGGAGCCCTTCTTGCCAATGACGATGCCCGGGCGGGCGGTGTAGATGATGACCTTCACCTTGTCGCCGGCACGCTCGATCTCGGTGCGGGAAACGGCGGCACGGGCGAGGCGCTTGGCGATGAACTTGCGAATCTCGAGGTCGTTGCCGAGCGTCTTCGCGTAGTCCTTATCGGCGAACCAGCGGGAGCGCCAGTTCTCGGTGATGCCAAGACGGAAGCCGGTGGGATAGACTTTCTGACCCATGGCGCTTTACGCCTCCTTTCGAGGAGCGACGACGATGGTGATGTGGCTCATGCGCTTCAGGATGCGGGAAGCGGAGCCCTTGGCGCGGGGACGGATGCGCTTGAGCGTCGGGCCCTCGTCAACATAGGCAGCGGCAACGACGAGGTCGTCAGCGCGCATACCGTTGTTGTGCTCGGCGTTGGCCACAGCGGAGCGCAGGACCTTCTCCACATCCACGGCGACGGCGCGCTCACAGAAGTGAAGGATGTCGAAGGCCTGGGCCACGGACTTGCGGCGAATGAGGTCGACCACGAGGCGAGCCTTGGACGGAGACACGCGCACGTACTTGGCGACGGCGCGGACCTCGCGGGTCTCGGTATCGGTAGCTTTAGTTGCCATAGATTAGAAACCCCCTACTTGGCCTTGTGGCCACGGAACGTACGGGTGGGCGCGAACTCACCGAGCTTGTGACCAACCATGGACTCGGTGACGTACACGGGGACGTGCTTGCGGCCGTCGTGAACGGCGATCGTGTGGCCGACCATCTCCGGGAAGATGGTGGAAGCGCGCGACCAGGTCTTGACGACGTCCTTCTTGCCGGCCTCGTTCATCGCGATGATACGCGAGAGCAGGCGAGCTTCTACGAACGGTCCCTTTTTGAGACTTCTGCTCATATCTTCTATCTCCTAATTCTCGGTATCGACTACTTCTTGCGACGACGGATGATGAGGCTATTCGACGTCTTCTTCTTCTTGCGCGTGCGATAGCCCTTCGTCGGCTTGCCCCACGGCGTCACGGACGGGCGACCAGAGGTGTGGTTCTTGCCCTCGCCACCGCCGTGCGGGTGGTCGACCGGGTTCATGACGGTACCACGGACGGTCGGGCGCACGTTCATGTGACGCTTACGGCCGGCCTTGCCGATCACGATGTTGGCATGATCGGCGTTACCGACCTCGCCAACCGTGGCGCGGCAGGTAATGAGCACGCGACGCATCTCGGAGCTCGGCATGCGGAGGATGGCGTACTTGCCCTCCTTGCCCATGAGCTGGCAGGCGGTGCCGGCCGAGCGGGCGATCGCGGCGCCCTTGCCGGGCTGGAACTCGATGGCGTGGATGAGCGTACCCACGGGGATCTCGGACAGCGGAAGGGCGTTGCCCGGCTTGATGTCGGCGCCCTCGCCGGAGAGGACCGTGTCACCCACGGTCAGGCCCTTGGGGGCGAGGATGTAGCGCTTCTCGCCGTCCACGTAGTGGAGAAGAGCGATGCGCGCGGAGCGGTTCGGATCGTACTCGATGGTCGCAACCTTGGCGGGCACGCCGTCCTTGTTGCGCTTGAAATCGATGCGACGATAACGACGCTTGACGCCACCACCCTGGTGACGCACGGTGATGCGGCCGTTGTTGTTGCGGCCGGCCTTCTTGGGCAGCGGCTCGAGAAGCGACTTCTCGGGCGTGGTGCAGGTGATCTCCGAGAAGTCGGAAATCGTCTGCCAGCGGCGGCCCGCGCTGGTCGGCTTAAGGTGCTTTACAGCCATTACCTATCCCTTTCATCTCTATCCGCTCGCCACCGCATCAGGGATTCGGGGTCTCCCCCGGGGTGCGGTGACACCGGATTACCACGGTACCGGGCGTGTCTATGTTTTGTGCCCGGACCTTCAGCCTTCTCCGCCTCCCTTGCGGGAGGCCGAGAACCTAAATGAGCGATCTTCTAGGCCTGGTTGCCGAAGATCTCGATCGTCTCGCCCTCTTTGAGGGTGACAACGGCCTTCTTCCACTGACGCGTATAGCCGGCGATGTAGCGCACGCGCTTCTTCTTGGGCTTCACGTTGATGGTGTTGACGGACTCGACCTTCACGGAGAAGAGCTCCTCGATGGCGTCCTTGATCTGGTACTTGTTCGCGCCGCGAGCGACCTCGAACGTGTACTTGTTCTGCTCCATCAGGTCATACGAGCGCTCCGACACGATGGGGCGGATGATGATGCTGTGGGCGTCCATTTAAGCAAGCACCTCCCCAAAGTGAGTCGCAACGTCGGCGGGCATGAGGATGGCGCCGTTGTTGAGGATGTCGTAGGTGTTGGCCTCATCCGGCGTGATGATGAAGGTACGCGGGATGTTGCGGAACGAGAGGTACGCGTTGATATCGTCCTCGCGCACGATGATGGTGAGGCGCTTGCCCTCAAGACCGAGGTTCTTGAGCAGCGCGACGGCGGCCTTGGTGGACGGCTTCTCGAAGCCGTAGTCGTCAACGAGCACGAGCTCGTTGTCGCGCACCTTGGCGGAGAGGGCCGAGCGCATAGCGAGCTTGACCTCCTTGTTGTTCATACGCTTGGCGTAGGAACGGGGCTTCGGGGCGAAGACGACGCCACCGTGACGCCACTGGGCGGCGCGGATGGAGCCCTGACGGGCACGGCCGGTGCCCTTCTGGCGCCAAGGCTTCTTGCCGCCACCGGAGACCTCAGAGCGGCCCTTGGCCGACTGGGTACCGGCGCGCCAGCAGGCCTGCTGGCACTTCACGATGTGATGCATGATGTGGATGTTCGGCTCGATGCCGTACACCTCAGCGGCGAGCTCGGTCTCGGCGACCTTCTTGCCCTCGCTGTTCTTGACTTCAAACATAGCCATGTTCTGTTCTCCTTGGTATGACGTGACTTACGTACGTTGGTCGGTAGCGTTTACGCCATACGGATGGCGACCAGAGCGTTCTTGCCGCCAGGGACAGCGCCCTTGACAAGCATGAGGTTCTGCTCGGCATCGATGCGGACAACGGAGAGATTCTTCACGGTCACGCGCTCGTTACCCATGTGACCGGCCATCTTGACGCCCTTGAGGACGCGCGCCGGGTAGGCGCACTGGCCGATGGAACCGGGGTGACGCTTGAAGTGGGAGCCGTGGGTCATAGGACCGCGGCGCTGACCCCAGCGCTTGATGCGACCCTGGAAGCCCTTACCCTTGGAAGTACCGATGACGTCAACCTTGGCAACGTCAGCGAAGTCGGCGACGGTAACGACCTCGCCCACCTTGTGATCCTCGCCGTTCTCGACGCGGACCTCGCGGAGGTAGCGGACCGGCTCGACGCCAGCCTTGTCGAAGTGACCCTTCATGGGCTTGTTCACGCGCTTGGCCTTGATGTCGCCGAAGCCGATCTGGACGGCGTCATAGCCATCGGTCGCCTGAGTTTTAACCTGCGAGACGGCGCAGGGGCCAGCCTGGATGACGGTGACGGGCACGACGTTGTCGTCTTCGTCCCACACCTGGGTCATCCCGATCTTACGGCCGAGAATCATGCTGATCATTCAATGATCCTTACCCTCTGTGGTCTTGGGACCGTGTGAGCGCCCCTTGCGCTCACCCCCAGCGGACCACTCCTGACGAGCGTGTCCCATAGTTTGCGGTTCTCCTCACTCGGCGCCCGCGCAACCCATTTAAGCAGGCACTTTGAATCGGCAGAATCCTCCCTATGAAGGCACGATTGATTAGTATACACGCCTCCGGGCGTGTTCATAGCGTCTACATATTGAAATTTGCAGGTCAACGCCGCTGTGACATATTGGTCGAGAGGGGCTCCCCGCATCCCCGCCAGAGATGCGCTGCGCGGAATCTCTGGCGGGGATGCGGGGAGCCCTTTGCTCGTCAACCTCAGCGCCGCTGCCTATAACAGTAAGGAGCCTATATTCCCTGCGTGCGTTCTCATACAGCAAGAGCCCCTCGATTTGCTAAGCCAATGTTTTGCGAAGCGTACATTGGCGTGCAAACCGAGGGGCTCCTCAGTGCGTATATGATCTATCGACTAAGGCTTAGAGCTTGATGTCGATGTCCACGCCCGCGGGCAGGTCGAGGCGCATCAGCGAGTCGACGGTGCCGGCGGTGGGGTCGAGGATGTCGATGAGGCGCTTGTGTGTGCGCATCTCGAACTGCTCACGGCTGTCCTTGTCCTTGTGCGGCGAGCGGATGACCGTGTAGAGGTTGCGCTCGGTGGGCAGGGGGATGGGGCCGGAAACGCGGGCACCGGTCTTCTGGGCGGTGTCGACGATGAGCTTCGCGGACTGATCAACGACCTCGTGATCATAGCCCTTGAGGCGGATCCTGATCTTCTGGCTAGGCAATTGAAACCTCCAATAATCGCGCGAGGCTATACAACTCGCGGCGAAACCTATAGTGCGAGCGTGCCTTTACGCGTTGCCACCGGCCTTGGCGATGACCTCGTCGGTGACGGACTTGGGCGCCGGCTCATACGAATCGAACTGCATGGTGTAGCTCGCGCGGCCTTGGGTCTGCGAACGCAGGTCGGTCGCGTAGCCGAACATCTCGCCCAGCGGCACCTTGGCGCGAATGACCTTGTTGCCGGAGCGGTCGTCCATACCCTCGATCTTGCCGCGACGACCGGACAGGTTGCCCATGACGTCGCCCATGTACTGCTCGGGCGTCTCAACCTCAACGGCCATCATCGGCTCGAGCAGGATCGGGTCGGACTTCTTGAGGGCGTCCTTGATCGCCATGGAGCCGGCGATCTTGAACGCGGCCTCGGAGGAGTCGACCTCGTGGTAGGAACCGTCGAAGAGGGTCACCTTGACGTCGACCACCGGGTAACCAGCGATGACGCCGGTCTCGAGCGCCTCCTGAATGCCCTTGTCGATCGAGGGGATGTACTCCTTCGGCACGACGCCGCCGACGATGGCGTTGACGAACTCGTAGCCGAAGCCCTCCTCCATCTTCTCGAGCTTGATGACGGCATGACCGTACTGGCCGCGGCCGCCGGACTGGCGGACGAACTTGCCCTCAGCGCGCTCGACATCGTGGCCCGGGGCCTCGCGGTAGGCAACCTGCGGCTTACCAACGTTTGCCTCAACCTTGAACTCGCGAAGCAGACGGTCGACGATAATCTCCAGGTGCAGCTCGCCCATGCCGGCGATGATGGTCTGGCCGGTCTCGTGGTCGGTGCGCACGGTGAAGGTCGGGTCCTCCTCGGCGAGCTTGGCAAGCGCCATGGACATCTTGTCCTGCTCAGCCTTGGTCTTGGGCTCCACGGCAACATCGATAACGGGGTCGGGGAACTCCATGGACTCGAGGATGATCTCGTGGCCCTCCTCGCACAGGGTGTCACCGGTGGTGGTGTTCTTGAGACCCACGGCGGCGAGGATGTCGCCGGCGAAGGCGCCGTCGACGTCAACACGCTCGTTGGCGTTCATCTCGAGGATGCGACCGAAGCGCTCGCGCTGGCCGTTGGTGGCGTTCACCACGTAGGAGCCGGCGTCCACGTGACCGGAGTACACGCGGAAGAAGGTCAGCTTACCGACGTAGGGGTCGGTCATGATCTTGAAGGCCAGGGCGCTGAACGGCTCGTTGAAGTCGGCCTCGCGGTGGTCCTCCTCGCCGGTGTCCGGGTTGGTGCCCTGCACGGGCGGAATGTCGAGCGGGCTCGGCAGGTAGTCCACGACAGCGTCGAGGAGCTCCTGAACGCCCTTGTTCTTGTAGGCGGAGCCCACGAGAACGGGGTTGAGCTCATTGGCGAGCACGCCCTTGCGGATGGCGGCCTTGAGCATGTCGACGGGGATCTCCTCGTCCTCAAGAACCATCATCATGAGCTCGTCGTCATACTCGGCGGCGGCGTCGAGCAGCTCAGAGCGCTTCTCAGCAGCGATCTCGGCAAACTCAGCCGGAATCTCGGCCATGGGCTCGGGGTAGGTCATGCCCTTGTCGTCGGCCTTGAAGTCCCACGCGGTCATGGTCACGAGGTCGATGACGCCCCAGAAGTTGTCCTCAGCGCCCATCGGGACCTGGATGGCCACGGCGTTGGCGTGCAGACGCTCCTTCATGGTGTCGATCGCGTGCCAGAAGTCGGCGCCGACGCGGTCGTACTTGTTGATGAAGGCGATGCGCGGGACGTTGTAGTTGCGGGCCTGGCGCCACACGGTCTCGGACTGGGGCTGAACGCCGGCAACGGCGTCGAACACAGCCACAGCACCGTCGAGGACGCGGAGCGAACGCTCGACCTCGGAGGTGAAGTCAACGTGGCCCGGGGTGTCGATGATCTGGATGCGGTACGCAGGACCGTTCTTCACGTCGCCGCCCTTGTGCCAGAAGCACGTGGTGGCAGCGGAAGTGATGGTCACGCCACGCTCCTGCTCCTGGACCATCCAGTCCATGGTGGCAGCACCCTCGTGCACCTCACCGATCTTGTGGGTCTTGCCGGTGTAGTACAGGATGCGCTCGGTAGTGGTGGTCTTACCGGCATCGATGTGGGCCATGATGCCGATATTTCGGGTCTCGGAAAGCTTGTACTTAGCCTTAGCCATGAGTATCAATTCCTCCCAGAATTACCAACGGTAGTGCGAGAACGCGCGGTTGGCCTCAGCCATCTTGAAGACGTCCTCACGCTTCTTCACGGAAGCGCCCACGCCGTTGGAGGCATCGAGAATCTCGTTGGCGAGACGCTCGGCCATGGTCTTCTCCTTGCGGGCACGCGAGAAGTTGACGATCCAGCGGATGGCGAGCTGGGTGGAACGACGGGAGTTGACCTCCATAGGCACCTGATAGGTGGCGCCGCCGACACGCTTGGGCTTGACCTCGAGCGTGGGCTTGACGTTCTCCATGGCCTTCTTGAAGACGGCCAGGGGATCGCCCTCGGACTTCTCGGCCACGATGTCGAAGGCACCGTAGACGACGCGCTCCGCGACGGACTTCTTGCCGTCGAGGAGGACCTTGTTGATGAGCTGCGTCACGAGACGATTGTTGTAGATAGCATCAGGCTGAATCTCGCGGCGCTGGGCTTTGGATGCACGACGCGGCATGTAAATCTCCTTTAAGTCTGACCGGGCCTTGGCTTCACGCTGCCCGGCGATAAACGATGGTGCAGGTTACGTTAGTTCTTCGGACGCTTAGCGCCGTAGCGAGAGCGGGACTGCTTGCGGTTGTTGACCGGAGCGCAGTCGTAGGCACCGCGGATGATCTTGTAACGAACACCAGGGAGGTCGCGCACACGGCCGCCGCGGATGGCGACGATGGAGTGCTCCTGGAGGTTGTGGCCCTCACCGGGGATGTAGGCCGTGACCTCGATACCGTTGACGAGGCGCACACGGGCGACCTTACGGAGAGCCGAGTTCGGCTTCTTGGGGGACGTGGTGAACACGCGGGTGCACACGCCGCGCTTCTGCGGGTTGTGCTGCAGTGCCGCGTTCTTGGACTTCGCGGGCTTGGACTTGCGGCCCTTGAGGACCAGCTGGTTGATAGTAGGCAAAGCTAACTCCTTCTCAATACTCCAGCTATTGAATAAAAGGTGCAACGGCTAGCCCCGGGGCGTCAGCATCCACCCACGAAACAGCAAGTAGCAAGTTTACGCTCGCAGGCGCTCGTGTCAACAGACCACGGCGCCGGGCGTATCGGTATTCAGGCTCGATTCCGCGGAATCTTCACATTGCCGCATCCTCTATCGATGCAGTTCGACCCTCGACGCACGATACCTGACGGGTAGCGCGGCGCGTGCGCCCAGGATGACTCGGTATACGCACCCCCGACCTCCCAACCGTACATTGACGCGTACATTGCCGCGCGTTTTGCCCGGGCCCCGGGACATTTCTCGCGGCAAAGAACCCGTCAATGTACGCGCGAATGTACGGTTGGAGAAAGCGCTGGTAGCGGGCTGCACATTTTCCCTCGCAATGTACGCTCAGCCCCGTCTTGGCTCCCGCAGGTCCCATTTCAGTACATTGCGCGCGATATTGCACCGAGGCCCCGGCAAAAGGTCGAGCAATGTACGCAGCGATGCGCGCGCGTGAAACTGGGCGCACGACAACCCGTTTCGCATGCCACCGTGCCAACGCGGATGCCTCTACTTCAACCACGCACGCAAGACGAATCTCCGCAGCTCCTCCTGACGGTCCGCAAAATCGGGTGGGAACCTCGAGGCACGCAAGCCCACCTGCACGCAGATCTTTTCTAGGATGCGTCGATAGCTTGCCTTGTCAAACAGTGCCCAGCGCCAGATGCGCACCACGTGATACCCCATGGCGTCAAGGGCGTTATCGCGCTCGCCGTCCTCCACCTGACGCCGTTCCTCCTCATGGCGCATCCCCATGTATTCGATCAGAAGGCGAGCCGATTCGATGTAGACGTCGGCATAAAAGCAGCCGCGGCGGGTCATGCGCCGCGCACTTGTGGCAATCGCGATGCGCCGATCCATACGCACGCCGCGGATACCGAGACCACCCAGGCGCTTGGGCAGGACGAGCGTCATGGTTGTCGACGTCTCCATAGGGCTCCGCGACCCGTCGCGCGTGTAGCGAGCGGCCCAAAGCGCTTTGGTCGCGCCGCGGGAACCGCTCATCGCCCGAAAGAACGACTCCAAACTCGCCACGTTAGCAAGGGGCGCGGCATCGCGATACTCCCCGCCCTCCTCAAACGGCAGCGCATAAGATCCACAGAGTTCAAAAAAGTATTCTACAAGCTCAAGCCGGCTCAGAGACTGGGCGGCAAGCAGGGCGCAAAACCGTGGATCAACCGCGAATATCCCAGCATCGAGCTGCACCAGCGATTGGGGCGGAAGCTCTATTGCACACACATGGCAGCGCACGCCCGCCCTGCGCCGCCGCTCCTTTTGGTGCGAGACCAGAACGTCGATGGTTTCGAGCATCTGATCAGGCACCCCATAAGACGCCAGCAGCGTCCGGGCACGGGCGATGTCGGTCTCCTGCGGGGCCCCGGTCTTGAGCGGACGCGCCGTTTGGGGAAACGTTGGCATGCTTGAGGGACGCGCGGGCGCGCGATACAACTGGAGCGCGGTGCTATGTGAGAGAACGATACTCATGGAACCATCGTCGCACGGAACCGAGCAACACCGACGGGATTTCGAGAAAGTCGATGCGCCGTCCAACCAATCGCTGGCACCGAATCTGACCGCACCGTCAGATTGTTGCCAGCTCTTTTAAAAAGCTCGTCAGAAACCGGTTGGAAAATTATTGAAGCTGTTCAATCCGACATGACATCTGGAGACCGGCGTGAGGGCGGGCCAGCCCGGCCGAGCGTTCGCCATGAGTATAGCCAGCCCGCACGGCGCCTACGCCGTCCGTGGCACGAACGACATACCAAAGCGGCCCGCCTCCCTCATGGGAAGCGGGCCGCCGTCAGCAGGCTATGGATGCGCGCGCTTGGACTTAGCCGATCGTGTCCTCGTCGTCAACGTCATCGGTGTCGACGAGCTCGTTCAGCAGCGCGTCGAGCGAGGCCATGTCCTCGTTGATGACGTCGGACGAAGTGCTCGATGCGGACGAGTCGGCAGGTGCCCCGAGCATCTCCTCCTCGGAGTCGAGATGGTGGCGCGGGGCGCTCGTGCCGAGCAAGATCTCGTCCGGGCCGTCCGGCGAGAACACCATCTGCAGCAGCTGGGAGAGGTCCTCGGCGTCCGCCTTGTCGTTGTCGTTCTCGAGAATGTACAGCAGGTTGTGCTGCTCGAGACCGGCGCGGAGCTCCTCGATCGCCTTGTGGCCGATGCCGTCGATGCGGAGCAGGTCCTCCTCGGACTTGCCCACGAGGTCGCCGACCGTCTCGATGCCGACCTCGCTGAACTTGTTGGTCCAGCGCTGGCTCACGCCGAGGTCGTCGAAGAGGTACAGCTTGGCCTCGTCGGCCGTGACCGTGCGGCCGTTGCGGGTGAAGGACCCGTCGCCGCCGCCGAGGTCGTCGTAGCCGGCCCAGTCGACTTCCTGCGGAAGCTTCTCGTCGAGCTCCTTGAGCGCGTCGGGCGCCCAGTCGGGCAGGCTCTTGGCCTGGGGGCTCGTCGGACCGTCGATGGCCTGGTAGCCGTCGGCCGTGCGGTAGGTAAGCTGCGCGTTGGCGTAGGGCTTGAGGCCCGTGCCCGCGGGGATCTTCTTACCCACGATGACATTGCTCTTGAGGTCGAGCAGGTGGTCGACCTTGCCCTCGATGGCGGCCTCGGTGAGGACGCCCGCCGTACGGATGAACGACGCGGAGGAGAGCCAGGAGTCGATGGACGCGGCGACCTTGAGCGTGCCCAGGATCGCGGGCTCGGCCGCCGGGGCCTGCTTGCCCTCGCGGGCGAGGCGCTCGACCTCGTCGGCGAACTCGTAGCGATCGACGTACTGGCCGAGCAGGTACTTGGAGTCACCGGGGTTGGTGATCTGGACGCGACGCAGCATCTGACGGGCGATGACCTCGATGTGCTTGTCGTTCAGGTCGACGCCCTGCGAGGTGTAGACGTCCTTCACGCTCTCGACGAAGGTGTGCATCGTCGACTCGATGTCGGTGAGCTTGCGGAGGTTGCGGAAGTTGACGAAGCCCTTGGTGAGCTGGTCGCCGGCGCGCACCTCGCAGCCGTCCTCGATGCCGGGCATGAAGCGCACCGATGCCGGGACGCGGATCTCGTCGATGATGCGGGTCGCGTCGTCGATGTCGGTGATGGTGAGGACGTACTCGCTCTTCTCGGGCTTGATGGAGAGCATGCCCGAGTGCGGCGCGAGGTCGGCCTCGCGGCCGAGGATCTTCTCGTTGACGTTGCCGACGACGTCGAACATACGGCCAACCGTCGGGAGGCCCTGGGTGATGTCGTCGACGCCCGCGACGCCACCGGAGTGAATGGTACGCATCGTGAGCTGCGTGCCGGGCTCGCCGATGGACTGCGCGGCGATGATGCCGACGGCGGTGCCGATGGCGACCGGGCGACGCGTGGAGAGGTCCCAACCGTAGCACTTCTGGCACACGCCGTACTTGGAGCGGCAGGTGAGGAGCGCGCGCAGCTTGACCTTCTTCATGCCGGCGTCGAGCATCTTCTGGATGTCGGCAGCGCTCTCGATGTACTCGTCCGCATGGAAGAGCACGGTGCCATCCGGCGCCACAACATCCTCGATGAAGCAGCGGCCCACGAGGTCGGTGTTGAGGTCGCCCGACTCGGGCAGCGTGAGCTTGTAGGTCACGCCCTCGGTCGTGCCGCAGTCCTCCTCGCGGACGATGACGTCCTGCGCCACGTCGACGAGACGACGGGTGAGGTAACCGGAGTCCGACGTGTGCGACGCGGTGTCGACGAGGCCCTTACGGGCGCCGTAGGTCGAGATGAAGTACTCGAGCGGCAGCAGGCCTTCGCGGAAGTTCGCCTTAATGGGAAGGTCGATCGTCTCACCGGACATGTCCGCCATGAGGCCGCGCATGCCGCCGAGCTGACGCAGCTGGGTCTTGGAACCACGGGCGCCGGAGTCGGCCATCATGTAGAGCGGGTTCTCGTCGTCGAACATGGCGAGCATGAGCTCGGACACCTTGTCGGTCGCCGCGGTCCAGGCGTTGACGACCTCGGTGTGGCGCTCCTGCTCGTTGATGAAGCCCTCTTCGAAGTACTCGTTGATCTGGTCGACGTCGGCCTGGGTCTTCGCCAGGATCTCGGGCTTCTCCTCCGGGATGAGCGCGTCCCACAGCGAGATGGTGAGACCGGCACGCGTCGCGTAGTGGAAGCCGGTGTACTTGATGTTGTCGAGGATCGGCGCGACCTCGGACGACGGATAGCGGTCGCAGCAATCGGCCGTCAAGCGCTTCACGTCGCCGGAGTTCATCTTGTAGTTGATGAACTCGTAGTCGGCGGGCAGGCACTGCTCGTTGAAGATGATGCGGCCGATGGAGGTCTCGAAGCGCGCGGTCTTGGAGCCGGTCACGTCGAGCTCGACGATGTCGCCGCGGCCGTTGTTGATGCGGAAGAGGTGCGCTCCGTCCTCGGTGATGACGTTGGCGTCGGCGGCGCTCACGCGGACCTGGATCTTGGCCTGAAGGTCGATCTCTGTGCGGGCGTCGTAGGCGTTGAGGGCGTCGGCGAAGCTCGCGAACACGTGGCCCTCGCCCTGCATGCCCTCGCGCATCTGCGTGAGGTAGTACACGCCGATGATCATGTCCTGACGCGGGGTGTTGACGGGCTTGCCCGATGCCGGCGAGCGGAGGTTGTTGCTCGAGAGCATGAGCACGCGCGCCTCGGCCTGAGCCTGGAGCGACAGCGGCACGTGCACCGACATCTGATCGCCGTCGAAGTCCGCGTTGAAGGGCTCGCAGACGAGCGGGTGCAGGTGGATGGCCTTACCCTCGACGAGCACGGGCTCGAAGGCCTGGATGGAAAGGCGGTGCAGCGTAGGTGCGCGGTTCAGAAGCACGAGGCGGCCGTCGATGACCTCCTCCAGGATGTCCCATACAAAGCTGGCGGAGCGGTCGATGGCGAGCTTGGCGCCCTTGATGTTCTCGACCTTGCCGAGCTCGACCAGGCGCTTCATCACGAAGGGCTTGAAGAGCTCGAGCGCCATGGTCTTGGGCAGGCCGCACTGGTGGAGCTTGAGCTCCGGGTCGGTAACGATGACCGAACGGCCGGAGTAGTCCACGCGCTTACCGAGCAGGTTCTGGCGGAAGCGGCCCTGCTTGCCCTTGAGGGCCTCGGCGAGGGACTTGAGCGGGCGCCCGCCACGGCCCACGACCGGACGGCCGCGGCGGCCGTTGTCGAAGAGCGCGTCGACGGCCTCCTGCAGCATGCGCTTCTCGTTGTTGACGATGATCGCCGGGGCGTCGAGGTCGAGCAGGCGCTTCAGGCGGTTGTTGCGGTTGATGACGCGACGGTAGAGGTCGTTCAGGTCGGACGCGGCGAAGCGGCCGCCGTCGAGCTGCACCATCGGGCGCAGATCGGGCGGAATGACCGGAATGACGTCGAGGATCATGTTCGCTGGATCGTTATGGCCCTTCAGGAACGCGTCCACGACCTCGAGGCGCTTGACGGCCTTCTCGCGCTTCTGCTTCTGGCCGTCCTCGTCGGCGATGATGGCCTTGAGCGTCGCGGCCTCGGACTCAAGGTCGATGGCCGAGAGCAGCTCGCGGATGGCCTCGGCGCCCATGTCGCCGTCGAAGTACATCGAGTAGTAGCGCTTCATCTCGCGGAAGAGCGGCTCGTCGGAGATGAGGTCGCGCTCGTGGAGCTTCATGAAGGCGTCGAAGGCGTCCTGGCGGAGCTGCTTCTCGTCCTTCGTCTCCTCCTCGATGTCGATGATGCCGGCGGCGATCTCCTCCTGGGTGAGCGGCTCCTCGTCGGAGAACTCGTCGAAGTTCTCGGGGTTACCCTGCTCCTTCAGGCTCTCGATCTGGCGGGCGCACTCGGCGTCGAGCTCCTCGAGGTCGGCCGCGAGCTCCTCGCGCAGGTCGTCGGCGTCGGCATCGCGGGCCTCGTAATCAACGTGGGTCACGATGTAGCTCGCGAAGTAGAGCACCTTCTCGAGGTCCTTGGACTTGATGTCCAGAAGACGGCTCATGGGGAAGCTCGTGGGGCTCTTGAAGTACCAGATGTGCGACACCGGCGCGGCGAGCTCGATGTGGCCCATGCGCTCGCGGCGCACCTTGGCCGTCGTCACCTCGACGCCGCAGCGCTCGCAGACGATGCCCTTGAAGCGAATGCCCTTGTACTTGCCGCAGGAGCACTCCCAGTCCTTGGCGGGACCGAAGATCTTCTCGCAGAACAGGCCGTCCTTCTCGGGCTTTAAGGTGCGGTAGTTGATGGTCTCGGGCTTCTTGACCTCGCCGTGGGACCAAGAGCGGATCTGGTCGGCGGAGGCGAGCGAGATCTTTACCGCGTCAAAATCAGTAGCTTCGAAATCTGCCACAGTCAACTACTCCTTCTCGGTGGTGGTGGCGGCGAGCTCGTCGATGAGGGCGTCGACGGCCTCAACGGAGGTGTCGAGCTCATCGATGGCGTCGAGGGCGTCGGTCGGGGCCGCCTCGGCAGCGTCCGCGGCGGGCTCGGCGGCGCGGGACTCGTCCGCGTCGTGCAGGGGCTCGATGTCGAGCGCGAGCGAGCGGATCTCCTTCACGAGAACCTTGAACGACTCGGGGAGGCCGGCCGTGGGGATGTTCTCGCCCTTGACGATGGACTCGTAGGTCTTCACGCGGCCCACGGTGTCGTCGGACTTGACGGTCAGGATCTCCTGCAGCACGTTGGAGGCGCCGTACGCGTAGAGCGCCCAGACCTCCATCTCGCCGAAGCGCTGGCCGCCGAACTGGGCCTTGCCGCCGAGCGGCTGCTGGGTGACGAGGCTGTAGGGGCCCGTCGAGCGCGCGTGGATCTTGTCGTCGACCATGTGGCCGAGCTTGAGCATGTAGCTCGTACCCACGGTGATGGGCTCGCGGAACTCCTCGCCGGAACGACCGTCATAGAGCGTGGTCTTGCCGCGCTCGTCGAGCTGCGTCACAAAGCGGGCGTCCATGTGGTCGCCGAAGCGCTCGTGGGCGAGGTTCATGAGGTTCTTGTTGGCGCGACGGATGACCTCGGCGATCTCGTCCTCCTTGGCGCCGTCGAACACGGGCGTGGAGACAAAGAACGGGCCGGGCACGTACTTGTCGGAATCGGCGTTCTCCGGATCCCAACCACAGGCGGCGGCCCAGCCGAGATGGCACTCGAGCAGCTGGCCCACGTTCATACGCGAAGGCACGCCCAGCGGGTTCAAGATGATGTCGACCGGGGTGCCGTCGGCCATATAGGGCATGTCCTCCACCGGCAGGATGGTGGAGATGACGCCCTTGTTGCCGTGGCGGCCGGCGATCTTGTCGCCCTGCTGGATCTTACGGCGCTGCGCCACGTAGACGCGCACCTGCTCGTTGACGCCCGGGGTGAGGTCGTCGCCGGCGTCGCGGCTGAAGCGCACGACGTCGATGACGCGGCCGTAGGCACCGTGCGGCATCTTGAGCGAGGTGTCGCGCACGTCGTGCGCCTTCGCACCGAAGATGGCCTTGAGCAGGCGCTCCTCGGCGGTCTGGGTGCTCTCACCCTTGGGCGTGACCTTGCCGACGAGGATGTCGCCGGGGCCGACCTCGGCGCCGATGCGAATGATGCCGTCCTCGTCCAGGTTGGCGAGCATCGACTCGGAGAGGTTCGGCACCTCGCGGGTGATCTCCTCGGGGCCGAGCTTGGTGTCGCGGGCGTCGATCTCGTGACGCGAGATGTTGATGGTCGTGAGCAGGTCCTCGGCCACCACGCGCTCCGAGACGATGATGGCGTCCTCGTAGTTGTAGCCTTCCCAGCTCATGTAGGCCACGGTCAGGTTCTGGCCGAGGGCGAGCTCGCCGTGATCGGTCGAGGGGCCGTCGGCGATGGGCTGGCCCTTTGCCACGACATCGCCCACGTGCACGAGCGGACGGTGGTTGATGCAGGTCGACTGGTTGGAGCGCTCGTACTTGGGCAGGTGGTACTCGTCGAGGCCCGCATCGGACTTGATGGTAATCTTGGCGGCGTCGGCGAAGATGACCTCGCCGGCGTGGCGCGCGAGCGTGACCTCGCCGGAGTCGAGGGCGGCGCGGCGCTCCATACCGGTGCCGACGTACGGGGCGACCGGATGGATCAGCGGCACGGCCTGACGCTGCATGTTGGCGCCCATGAGGGTACGCTTGGCGTCGTCGTGCTCGAGGAACGGAATGAGGGTCGCGGCGACCGAGATCATCTGGCGCGGCGAGACGTCCATGTAGTCGACGTCGTCAACCGGCACGTCGGCCGGCGCACCGAACGAGCCGTCGAAGTCGCGCGTACGGGCGACGACCGTGTGCGGGCGCACGAGGTTGCCCTCGGCGTCGACCGTCACGAACTCCCCCGTCTTGGGGTCGACGGGCGTCGAGGCGGGCGCGATGATGTGGTTCTCCTCCTCATCGGCCGTCATCCAGTCGATCTGGTCGGTCACCTGCCCGTTCTCGACGCGGCGGTACGGAGCCTCGATGAAGCCGTACTCGTTGACGCGCGCAAAGAGCGCGAGGCGGCCGATAAGGCCGATGTTGGGGCCTTCGGGCGTCTCGATGGGGCACATGCGGGAGTAGTGCGAGTTGTGGACGTCGCGGACGGCCGTCGGCACGTTGGTGCGGCGGCTGGAACCGGACTTGTGGCCCGCGAGGCCGCCGGGGCCGAGCGCGGAGAGCGTACGCTTGTGCGACAGGCCCGTGAGCGGGTTGGACTGGTCCATGAACTGCGAGAGCTGCGAGGAGCCGAAGAACTCCTTGATGGCCGCCACGATGGGGCGGATGTTGATGAGCGACTGCGGCGTGATCTCGTCGATATCCTGCGAGCTCATGCGCTCACGGACGACGCGCTCCATACGGCTCATGCCGATGCGGAACTGGTTGGCGACGAGCTCGCCGACGGTGCGGACGCGACGGTTGCCAAAGTGGTCGATGTCGTCGGTCTTGAAGCCGGGCTCGCCCGCGGCGAGGGCGAGCAGGTAGCGCAGCGTCGCGACGATGTCCTCGTCGGTCAGGATCGAGACCTCCTCGGCCGTGGTGAGGCCGAGCTTCTTGTTGACCTTGTAGCGGCCCACGCGCGCGAGGTCGTAGCGCTGCTGATTGAAGAACAGGCCCTCGAGGAGGCTGCGGGAGGCGTCCACGGTGGGCGGCTCGCCCGGGCGCAGGCGGCGGTAGATCTCGATGAGGGCGTCCTCGCGGGTAAGCGCCGTGTCGCGCTCGATGGTGCGCTTCACCACGTCAGAATCGCCGAGGAGCTCGAAGATGTCGTCGTTGGTGACGGCGATGCCGAGGGCGCGCAGGAACATGGTGGCGGACTGCTTGCGCTTGCGGTCGATGGAGACCACGAGCTGGTCGCGCTTGTCGACCTCGAACTCGAGCCACGCGCCGCGGGCCGGGATGACCTGGGCCTTGTAGACCTGCTTGCCGCCGTCCATCTCCTGGGAGTAGTACACGCCCGGCGAGCGCACGAGCTGGGAGACGACGATGCGCTCCGTGCCGTTGATGATGAAGGTGCCCCGATCGGTCATCATGGGGAAGTCGCCCATGAAGACGAGCTGCTCTTTGATCTCGCCCGTCTCACGGTTGGTGAGGCGCACGTCGGTCAGAAGCGGGGCCTGATAGGTCATGTCCTTCTCGCGGCACTCGTCCACATCGTGCGCGGGGTCGCCGAACTGGTGCTCGCCGAAGGTGACCTCGAGCACGTGGTTCTGGCTGCGGATGGGGCTGGACTCGCGGAAGGCCTCGCGAAGCCCTTCGGTCATGAAGCGCTCAAACGACTCTTTCTGCACCGAGATGAGGTTGGGGAGCTCCATCGCATCGGCGATCTTGCCAAAGCTGAAGCGCCCGCGCTCCGTGGGTGTTGCTTCCGGGATATACGTTGCGGTTGACACCAGGTGTTTCCTCCTTCTGGGAAGCGCTGTCCTTGAGGTCCCCGTCGCCTCGCGAGGCCGCGGCATGAGCGCCGCGTCCGGCACGTCGAGGCAGAGAGGGCCAACTATCGCAACCTAATAGTTTACTGGGGCACCTACCGCTCGGCAAGTTAGTTCTTGACGTGAGGCTCCATTTGGGGTAGCAAAATTAGTTTCAGCATAACCCGCTGATAGAGAGCTTAAATAGAACACATGTTCATGCGTTTTGTGTGGACCGGTGGCCCGACGCGTCCTCTGCGTCCCTCTGCGTGCGCTCCGCGACCAGGTACCGCGGGCGCCGCTTGGCCTCCAGATACGTCTTGCCCACGTACTCGCCGATGACACCCAGGCTCACCAGCTGCACGCCGCCCAAGAAGAAGATGGCCACGATCATGCTCGCCCACCCCGAGACCGCGCGTCCGGAAAGTGCCGTGACGACGGCCCAGAGGATGCCGAGGGCGCTGCCGAGGGCGATGACGAGGCCCAGAAGCGTGATGATGCGGATGGGCCGGATGGTGAGCGACGTCACGCCGTCGAGGGCGAGGCCGACCATGCGCCCGGCACCGTAATGGGAGCGCCCCGCCCGGCGGGGCAGGCGGCGGTAGCGCACCTCGCAGCTGCGAAACCCCACGAGGGGCACGAGGCCCCTGAGATAGAGGTTCACTTCCTGAAACGACGCGATGCCGGCGATGACCGGCGCGGCCATGAGGCGGAAGTCGGCATGGTCGGGCACGACCTCGGCGCCGAGGAGCGCCAAGAGGCGATAGAACGCGCGGGCCGTCATGCGCTTGGGAGCGGCGTCGCAGGAGCGGTCGGAGCGCACGCCAAAGACCACGTCGTAGCCCTCCCGGTACCGCGCGACCATCTCGGCGAGGGCGGCGGGGTCGTCCTGTCCGTCGGCATCGAGCGTCACGGCGGCGTCGCAGGCACCGCGCACCTCGTCGATTCCGGCCATGAGCGCGGCCTGCTGCCCGCAGTTGCGGCTGAGCCGCACGCCCCGCACGCGCCGGTCCGCGGCGGCGAGCGCGCCGATGGTCGCCCACGTGTCGTCAACCGACCCGTCGTCCACCAGCACCAGATAGCTCTCGGGCGCCGCGGAGCCCGCGGTCACGAGACGCGCCAGCGCATCCAAAAGAAGAGGCGCCGTGCCGGCAAGCACGGTCGCCTCGTTAAAACAGGGTATGACGAGCGCGAGAACCGGAGCGGGGCGCTCGGTGGATGAGCACGGCGGCAGAGCCGCGCCGGTCGACTCGGCCGTCATCTAGCGCTTGAGCCCGCCGCGCTCGTCGATGGCGTCCCAGAAGCCCTGGGAGAAGCGCGGGTCCGCCGCCGCCATGAGGGCGTTGGTGGCCATCCAGCCGGACGGGGTGCCGGTGTCGTAGCCCGAGAGCGGGTCGATGACGACGGCGTACATGGCCTCGCGGTCGAGCGAGCGCGCCATGGCGTCGGTGAGCTGCACCTCGCCGCCGGCGCCGGGCGCCTGGTCCTCGAGCAGGTCCATGACGAGCGGGCTCAGCAGGTAGCGGCCCACGATGTAGAGGTTGGAGGGGGCGTCCGCCGCATCGGGCTTCTCCACGAGGCCGGAGACGCGCCACACCGCGCCGGGCTCCTCGTCGGCCACGCCCTCGGCGCCCGCGAGCGAGCCCGCGCGGTCGCCGGCGATGACGCCGTAGCGGCTGACCTCCTCGGGCGCGCAGGGCGCGACGGCGATCACGCTCGCGCCGCCGTGCGCGCAGGAGACCTCGAGCATCTTGTCGCAGATGTCGCGGTTGGGGACCACGTAGTCGCCGAGCAGCACGAGGAAGCTCTCCCCGGCGACGGCGTCGGCCGCCGAGCGGATGGCGTGCCCGAGGCCCTTGGGCTTGTACTGGAAGCGGAAGTCCACGGGCAGCCCGCCCGCCTCGGCGACGGCGCCGGCGTAGGCGTCCTTGCCGCGGGCGCGCAGCAGCTGCTCGAGCGAGAGGTCGGGCTGGAAGTAGTTCAGGAGCTCGGGCTTGTTGGGGGAGGTGACGATGATGGCGTCGGTGACCTCGTCGGGCTCGAGCGCCTCCTCGACCACGTACTGGATGACCGGCTTGTCGAGGACCGGCAGCATCTCCTTGGGGGTGCACTTGGTGGAGGGGAGGAAGCGGGTACCGAGACCGGCGGCGGGGATGATGGCCTTCATGGGCAGAGATCCTTTCGGTGGCCGCGCGCGATGCGCACGGATACCGCCCGGCAAAGCGGGCGGCGCGTGAGAGGTGATCCTACATCACGGCATATTACCCCGCGGGCTTCGCCGGGCGACAAAACTCAACCAAACACCATGCCTCGGCGCGCCTACGCTCCGCGAGCGGTGCCATCTCGCGGGTAAGCGGTAGGGGCTCCACAGGCAGGCGGCATGCCGCCCTATGCCTGGCGGTAGTGGGCGAAGAAGTCGGCCAAGTCGGTGAGCGCCTCGCGCAGCACCTCCATGCGCGGCAGGTAGACGATGCGGAAGTGATCGGGCTTGTTCCAGTTGAAGCCGCCGCCGCGCGTGATGAGGATGCGCTTCTCATGCAGCAGGTCGAGCGCGAACTGCTCGTCGTCGGTGATGTTGAACCGCTCCACGTCCATCTTGGGGAAGATGTAGAACGCCGCCTTGGGCTTGACGGCCGTGATGCCCGGAATCTCGTTCAGCGCCTTGTAGACGTACTCGCGCTGCTCGTAGATGCGCCCGCCCGGCTCCACGTAGCGCTCTACGCTCTGGTAGCCGCCGAGCGCGGTCTGCACGATCGACTGCGCCGGCACGTTGGAGCACAGGCGCATGTTGGAGAGCATGTTGATGCCGTAGATGAAGTCGCGCATGCAGCGCTTGTTGCCCGAGAGGATCATCCAGCCGATGCGGTAGCCGGCGATCATGTGGCTCTTGGAGAGACCGGAGAACGTCACGCACGGCAGGTCGGGCGCAAGGCTCGCGATGGAGACGTGCTTGATGCCGTCCATGCAGAGACGGTCGTAGATCTCGTCCGAGAAGATCATGAGCTGGTGCTTGCGCGCGATCTCGACGATCTGCTCGAGCACCTCGCGCGGGTAGACGGCGCCCGTGGGGTTGTTGGGGTTGATGATGACGATGGCCTTGGTGTTGCTCGTGATCTTGGACTCCAAGTCGGCGAGGTCGGGGTTCCACTCCGCCTCCTCGTCGCACACGTAATGCACGGGCGTGCCGCCGGCAAGCGTGGCGCAGGCCGTCCAGAGCGGGTAGTCGGGGCTCGGAATGAGGATCTCGTCGCCGGTGTCGAGCAGGGCGTTCATGCACAGCTGAATGAGCTCCGAGACGCCGTTGCCGGTGTAGATACCGTCCATCGAGACGTTGGGGATATGCTTGAGCTGCGCGTACTGCATGATGGCCTTGCGCGCCGAGAAGAGGCCCTTGGAGTCGGAGTAGCCCTCGCAGTCGGGGAGCTGCTGACGCATGTCGGTCACGACCTCGTCGGGCGTGCGGAAGCCGAAGGGCGCCGGGTTGCCGATGTTTAGCTTGAGGATGCGCAGACCCTCGGCTTCCATGCGGGCCGCCTCGTCGGCCACCGGACCGCGGACGTCGTAGAGAACGTTATCGAGCTTGGCAGACTTGGTGAACTGACGCATGGGGGTACTCCTTTGCGAGGTAGCTTGATGAGAAGAGGCAGGTGTTGCAGCGGCCACAGACCGCGCGGTAGCTCGCGCGGCGGGCGCCGGTTGCGCTGCGGGCGCGTGCGCCGCCGGCGTTGCGGCGCCATCTGCCAGCCAGTCCTCGTCAACCGCGAGGATGTCCGCAAGAAGCGCGACGACGTTGCGCCGCGGCACCGTTTTGCCGCTCACATACTGGCTGACCTGGCTTTTACCGAGCTTCTTGCCGCGCTGGGAGGCAATGTGGATGAGGTCCGCCTGCTTTAAGCCGGCACGGGCCATCGCCTCGCTCAGACGCTCCGAGAACAGAGTTCGGTCAGGCATCGATCCTCCTCAAGTTCAATTTAAATTGAACGCTTCGTGCCAGTATGGCACAAATTGAGTTCAAAGTTCAATTTATTTTGAACTTTTGGATTCCAACACCGCGCGCTCATACACGGGCCCTGGCAAGGGGACCACTCTGTCGGGGCGATACGCCAAGCTGCACCCACCGCTAGAATGCAAGCGACCACTTACTTGCCACGCGCTTGCCGCGCGCGCGGCGCCCCTCCCGTTTGGTATACACAAACAACCGAGTCGTGTATACCTCAGCACGTTGTGTATACCTTACCCGGGGGTTATTTCTATCTCGCAATAATGTTCCCGCAGGTACATGGCTTGCGTGATGTCGACGGGTGTCCGAAAGGGCGAACCTAGGTATACCCAAGTCGGCCAGGTATGCACAAATAGGGAAATGACGTATACCCGCCGTGGGGCAAGCCCCCCGTCACGGCCCAAGGCGCTGAGCCGCAACCCTACACAGGGAAACACGGGTCGACAGCCGCCGCGCAACCGTCGACCCGTGTTTCCAAGGTAGCCCTACTGCCGCAACGGCATATTACTCGCGACCGTCCCAGCAGTAGGTGCAGACCTTCGTGGGATCGATGCCGATGGCCTCGAGCATGCCGGGCAGGCTCTGGTAGCCCAAGCTGTCGAAGCCGAGCTGCTCGCAGATCTTCTTCAGCATGCACTTGCCACGCTCGGTCGAGCTGTCGGCGTACTCGTCGAGATGCTCGTCGCCCTCAGGCCCCTCGAGCTCGCGCACCACGCGGCGCGCGATCAGGTCCTGGTCGGACTTGCCGCGCGAAAAGCTCAGGTACTTGCAGCTGTACATGATGGGCGGGCACGCGGAGCGCATGTGCACCTCGGTGGCGCCGGCGCTGTAGAGGAAGTCGACCGTGTTGCCAAGCTGCGTGCCGCGCACGATGGAGTCGTCCACCAAAAGAAGCTTCTTGCCCTCGATCAGCTCGGGCACGGGAATCTGCTTCATCTCGGCGATGCGGTCGCGCACCTCCTGGTTGGTGGGCATGAACGAGCGCGGCCACGTGGGCGTGTACTTGATGAAGGGGCGCGCAAACGTGGCGCCCGCCTCGTTGGCGTAGCCGATGGCGTGCGGCACGCCGGAATCGGGCACGCCGGCCACGTAGTCGACCTCGGGCAGCGTCCCGGCGGCGCGCTCGTCGCGCGCCATGACGGCGCCGTTGCGATAGCGCATGACCTCGACGTTTTTGCCCTCGTAATTCGAGTTGGGATACCCGTAGTACACCCAGAGGAACGCGCAGATCTTCATCTGGTCGCCGGCGGGCGCCACGGTCTCAAAGCCCTCGGGCGTGATGCGCACGATCTCGCCGGACCCGAGCTCATAGGCGTCCTCGTACCCGAGCTTGTGGTAGACGAAGCTCTCAAAGGAGATGCAGTACCCCTCGCCCGCCGCATCGCGGCCGATAAGGACGGGGAGGCGTCCCATCCGGTCGCGGGCGGCGAAGATGACGCCGTCCTCGGTCATGACGAGCAGGGTGAGCGAGCCCTCGACCGCCTGCTGGGCGAACTTGATGCCCTCGACCAGGTCGTCCTTCTGGTTGATGAGGGCCGCCACGAGCTCGGTGCCGTTGACCGCACCCGAGCTCATCGCCATAAACTGCGCGCCGCCCTGCTCGAAATACGCCTCGATCAGCTCGTCGGCGTTATTGATGATGCCGACCGTGGTGATGGCGAACGTCCCGTGCTTGCCGCGCACCAGAAGCGGCTGCGGGTCGGTGTCGCTGATGCACCCGATGCCGCTCGTGCCGTGAAAGCGCTCGAGGTCCTTGTCGAAGCGCGAACGGAACGGCGTGTTCTCGATGGAGTGAATTTCTTTTTGAAACCCGCCCGTCCCCTCGCAGAACACCATGCCCGCTCGACGCGTGCCCAGATGCGAATGGTAGTCGACGCCAAAGAACACATCGAGTACCACGTCGCGGCGCGAAGCCGCCCCAAAGAAACCGCCCATAGGGACCTTTCTCGCACGAAGTATCCTACGCGGTCATTATAGAAGGACGGGCGCGTCGAGGCGCCACCGTGCGGAAATTAACGGAAGGAAGACGGTTACAATGGGCGCACGGGTGCGCAGGGCGCCCGTCCGTGCACGGGGCACCGGCCCCCACCGAAAGGAGACCCATGGACATCCAGGCCATCATCGACCAGGTTATGACCGCCGTTGGCAACGCGCCCGAGAAGGCGGGCGAGATCCTCGCCGACCCCAAGGGCGCCATCGAGAACATCACCGGCCAGACGATCGGCGAGGGCGACCTCAGCCAGATCATCGACGGCGTTAAGGAGCGCATCGCCTCGGGCGGCATCGACCTGTCTCAGATCGATCTGTCGCAGATCGACCTGTCGCGGATCGACCTCTCGCGGATCGGCGGCCTTCTGGGCGGCGACGGTCCGCTCGGCGGCATCATGGGCGGCATCGGCAGCCTGTTCGGCAAGAAGTAGCGACGCCCGATAGAGTCACCTGACGGCAAGCGGCCGGGACGCGCATGCGCCCCGGCCGCTTTCGCTCTCTTTGCTCACGTCCCGCCACCGTGTGGGCGCGTGCAGGGCCGCCCTGTTAGAAGAAGCTCCACGAATCGTGCCGCAGGTACACGGCGACCTGACCCAGCTCGTCTAGATCGGCGACAAGCGTGACGGTCCAGTTGGCGGGGTTGATCACCGCCCCGCCGTCGTCGGTGATAAGCGTCAAGTCGGCCGGATCGATGTCCCTTGCTGTCAAGATGCGCTGAGCGTTTGCCCAGCTCTCACCGATGATGTCGATAAGGTCTGCGGCGCGCAGGTCGGAGGCATCCTCGTCATCGCGGTCCTCCGCCGCCATCTCGCTTATCGACGTTCGAATCGTCGCGATCTGCGCATGCAGACCGGAGACCTCGGTGCTGAGCGTGTGCACCTGCCAGGCGAGCACGCCGAGCCCGGCGCCCAGAGCCACGAGCACGACGGCGAGCGCGACCACGGCACGGCGGAGCCGGACGATGCGGCGGCCGAGCGCGGTGTCGCCTGCGTCCGCGCCGGGGGCGGGAGCACCGGCGCCCGGTGCGGACGGGGCCGCGGGCTGAGGAAGCGGCGCGGTACCTGCCTGCGGCGCCTCGACGGGGCCCGCGTCATCCGCCAGCACGGTCGTGGGCCGCTCTTCTGCCGGCGCCTCCGCCATAACCTTCGCCTCTGCGCAGTCGGCAGGGCGCTGCGCATCGTTCTGGGCTTCTTGCTGGGCCATGGGACGTCCTCCTCGCCACGTTCGCACCACCTGGGGCTGCCCGCCTACCGGGACATGCCGCGCCCGCCGCGGCGCCTCGCCTGCGCGCAGGGCCAGCTGCTGCCGCCGGCCCTACACCAGCTTGCCGGCGCAGTGGTCGATAGCGTGCTGCACGACCTCGGCCGTCCAGCCGGAGAGGCGCTTGGTGCGCGAAACCAGGTTCTCGCCCGCGAGGACCTGGTAGGCGACGGTGACCATCTGGAACCGGCGCACCTCCGAGAGGTCCTCGAGCGACAGGCAGCTCTCCTGCGTCTTATACGGCTGCGCGCCGCGCTTGATCTTGGGGTTGAGCATGACGGCGATGCGGTCGCCGTCGCGATAGGCGATGACGGCCTTGGTGGAGCCGATCTGGTTCGCCGCGAGGCACACGGCATCCTCGAGCGAGGCGAGCGTGTCGCGCAGGTCCTCGATGACCTGCGTGTCGGCCGCCGTGGCCTCCTCGGCCGGCTTGCTCAGAAACTCACGGTCCTTGACGATCTCCTTGATCATGGTTCTCTCCCTCTTGACGCCCGCGGGGCGGGACGTTCGGTGTCTGTACGGTCCACCTAGCATACCGGAACTTTCCCGCCCCGCAGGCGACAGATATTCCGGACCGCCCTAGGCGAGCTCCTCGGCGATGTAGCGGCCCGTGATGCTCTCGGGGCAGGCGGCGACCTCCTCGGGCGTGCCCGTCGCCACCACGCGGCCGCCCGCCTCGCCGCCGCCCGGCCCCAAATCGATCACATAGTCGGCGTTGGCGATCATGTCGAGGTCGTGCTCGATCACCACCACGGTCGCCCCGTGGTCGATCAGACGCTGGAGCACGCCGAGCAGCACCTCCACATCAAGGGGGTGCAGGCCGATGGTGGGCTCGTCAAACACAAAGAGCGCGTCGTCCTGGCTGCGCGTGAGCTCGCTTGCCAGCTTTAGGCGCTGCGCCTCGCCGCCCGAGAGCGCCGGCGTCGCCTCGCCCAGGGTAAGGTAGCCGAGGCCGAGGTCGGAGAGCGTGCGGAGCTTGGCGAGAGCGGAGCGCATGCCGGAGCCCGCGAGTGCCTCGCGCGCCTGGTCGACGGTGTAGCCGAGGATCTCGGGCAGGCTCAGGTCGCCGGCGAGCTTGATGGCAGAGGCGTCCCGGCCGTACCGCGTGCCGCCGCAGTCGGGACAGGGAATGTCCACATCGGGCAGAAACTGCACGTCGAGAGAGATCTGCCCCGTGCCGTCGCACGTGGGGCACCTGAGCGACCCGGTGTTGTAGGAGAACGCGCCGGGCTTGAGGCCGCGCTCGCGCGCGACGGGCAGCTTGGCGAACGCGCGCCGCAGGTCGTCGAGCACGCCGGAGTAGGTTGCCACCGTGGAGCGCACGTTGGCGCCGATGGGCGTGGCGTCGATAAGGTTCACGCGCCTGATTCCCGCCGCCGCAATGCTTAGCACATGCGCCGGAAGCGGGTCGCCAGCAACGGTTGCCGCGAGCGCCGGGATGAGGCTCTCGAGCACGAGCGTCGTCTTACCGGAGCCGGAAACACCCGTCACCGCGGTGAGACGCCCCCGGGGAATGCGCACCTCGAGCGGTTTGACCGTATGGATCGCCCCTGTCGCGAGCTCGAGCGCCCCCTCCGCAAACACGGCGTCCGCCGCGCTGCGCTCGCGCGTGCGCACCCGGCACGCGCCCGATAGGAAGGGGCCGATGCGCGTCGCGGGTGTCGCCTCCACCTCGGCAACCGTGCCCTGCGCGATAACCTGGCCGCCCGCCGCGCCCGAGCCGGGCCCGATCTCTACCAGATGGTCCGCGTGGCGCAGCACCCGCACGTCATGGTCGACCAGCACCACGGAGTTTCCGTCAGCCAGCAGGTCGTCGACCACGCCGAGGAGCCCCTCGACGTTGGAGGGATGCAGCCCGATGGAGGGCTCGTCGAGCACGTAGAGCACGCCGCAGGTGCGGTTGCGCACCGCGCGGGCGAGCTGCACGCGCTGGCGCTCGCCGGTGGAGAGGGTCGAGCTCGCGCGATCGAGAGCGAGATACCCCAAGCCCAGCTGCTGCAGGCGGCAGACGGGCTCGGTCATCTCGGCCACGATGGTCGCGGCCATGGGGCGCATCTCCTCGGGCATGAGGTCGGGCACCGTAGGCACCCAGGCTGCGAGTTCATCCAGCGTCATGTGCGAGGCCTCGCCCAGATTCATGCCGTCCACCATGGGGCCGCGCGCCCGTGCCGAGAGCCGGGTGCCCCCGCAGTCCGGGCATACGTCCTCGCGCAGAAAACGCGCCACCCGCGCGAGCCCCTTCTCGTCCTTGGCCTTGGCGAGCGCGTTCTCCACCGTGTATACCGCGTTGTAGTACGTGAAGTCGAGCTCGGCGAACTCCCCGTTCTTCGCACGGTACAGAATATGCTTCTTCTCGGCGGGACCGTGGAAGACGATGTCGCGCTCCTCGGGCGTAAGCTCGGCAAACGGCACGTCGCAGCGCACGCCCATCGCGGCGCACACCTGCTTCATGAGGTCCCACATGAGTGAGCCCCAGGGCAGCACGGCGCCCTCGTTGATGGATTTCGACTCGTCCGGCACGAGCGTCGCCTCGTCGACGGTGCGCACGATGCCCGTCCCGCCGCACGTGGGACAGGCGCCCCCGCTGTTGAAGGCAAGGTCCTCGGCGCCGGGGCCCATGAACTCCCCGCCGCATACCGGGCAGCGCGTCGGCACCATGAGGGCCACGTCCATGGAGGGCGGCACGTGCGCACCGCAGTGAGGGCACTGATGGCTCCCCAGACGCGAGAACAGAAGACGCAGGTAGTTGAGGAGCTCGGTCGAAGTGCCAAACGTGGAGTGCACCCCGGGGATGCCCGGGCGCTGGCGCAGGGCGAGTGCGGCCGGCACATGCCGGACCTCGTCCACCGTGGCGCGCGCAGTCTGGCTGATGCGCCGGCGCGTGTAGGTGGAGAGCGCGTCAAGGTAGCGGCGGCTTCCCTCGGCGTAGAGCGTGCCGAGCGCGAGGGAGCTCTTGCCGGAGCCGGAAACCCCCGCGATACCCACAAGGCACCCGAGCGGGATATCGATATCGATGTTCTTGAGGTTGTGAACGCGCGCGCCGCGCACCTCGATGTGCGTGGGCGCGGCGTAGTGGCGACCGGCCGTCATGGCGGTTGCCGGGCTCTGCCTGCCGCTCAGCTCGTTCTGCCCCATCGCTGGTCCTCCCCTGCCGACGTTGTCCGTAACCTACGGTAGCACGACGCGGAGCGCCGGGGCACGGAACAGCGTTTCGCGCCTGAGGCCACCGTAGCGATACCGGACGACCCGACTGGAGAGCCCGACTGGACGGCTCGACTGACCGGTATCGCTACGGCCGGCTTCGTCATTTGGTACCGTCGAAGCGCACCCGATCGTCGAGCGGTACATCTTGACGAAAGCAGTGGCCGGAACGCGCGATTTCTCGTCAAACGATACCGCTCGAAAGGAAGCGCGATCCTATAATGGCAGCGTCCTTGCATTCGGGCCCGACTGTCCACGCAAGCCAGCCGCGCGCCCGCATCGGAGAGGAGCCGGCATGGAGAACATCATCGGGCTAGGCGTTGGGCTCATCATCGCAGGCCTTGGCATCTACATGTGCGTGACGGGCGACGTGCGCCTGCTCCATGGCTACCATTACGCCACGACGCCTGAAAGCGAGCGCCCGCAGCTTGCAAGAGAGACCGGCGCGGGGCTCATCGGCTGCGGGGCGAGCTTCGCCTTTCTCGTACCGAGCTTTCTGCCCGATTGGCTGAGTATCCTGGGCGCGGTGCTCCTGGTCGCTTCGATCGCCGAGATGCTCATCGCCATCATCCGGCGCAACGGCGGCCTCGCAACCTTTCCCGGCGACACGCGACCCGGACTCTTTGCGAGCATGCACCCCGGCATCCGTATGGCGCTCGCCGTCTGCCTGGGGGCTGCGCTCTCGCTCATCGGCATCGTGCCGGGCGCGCAGATGATCGCAACGGGCGATGTGGGGTCGCTCCACAGCTATCATTACGCCCATGTCGCCGCTGCCGACCTCCCGCGGCTCGCAACGTGCGAGGGGGCGTGCATGATTGCGCTCGGTATCGCGCTGTTCTGCTGCGCGGTTGCGGGCGCCGGCATGCTGCGGCGGCCGATGCCGCTCTGGGCAAAGGCCCTTATGTGCCTCGGTGCGGCGCTCTTCACCGGAGCGCTCGCTGGCATGCTCGGGTTCATCATCTACTTCAACGGCTCGCTCATGGGATAACCGAACGGCAAACGGCGAACGACCCGCTTTGCCCGGCGAGCGGTGCCGGCGGACCGGGGAGTGTTACCGATGCGTTGCAAACGGCCGACGGCATCGGCAGACGGGTATCGGCGGGTACACGATGGATGCGTTTCGCGTATCCGCATGCGCCCCGAGGGCGCCCATTCGAAAGGCGAACCATGACTCGTATAGCCCACAATCAGATAGAGATCCATTCGCATGCCGTCCGCTACGTCGCACCCGACGGCACCACACTCGGGGAGGTGACCTTCCCCGACCGCGAGCCCGGCGTGGTCGAGATCGACCACACGTTTGTCGACGAGTCGCTACGCGGCCAGGGCGTCGCCGGCATGCTGCTCGAGCAGGCGGCGCGCGAGCTCAAGGAAACCCACCGCAAGGCGCGACCCACCTGCTCCTATGCGGTAGGCTGGTTTGAGCGCCATCCCGAGTGGGCGGAACTTGTTGCCTAACCCCAAACGAGTATCACGCTCCGCGGCAACGCCCCGCTCCCGGCGTCTTTCCCCTGCACCGCACGGGCCCCGTATCGCTCCGATATGGGGTCCGTCCTCATTTCCCGCTTCCAGCGTTCCCGCCGGTAGCCCTCAGAGCGACTCGATGGCGAGCACGGTCTTAGAATGCGGCAGATACGTGACTGAGGCCCGCCTCACGGCCGGGTCCCACCCCTCGCATGCGGCGCGGTCGATTGAGAAGATGTGAAGCTCGCCCGCGGCATCCACGCCCTGCAGCTTATAGAAGACCGAATACTCGTATCCATCATCCACCACGGTCTCGACCTCGCTGAGCGTGATGGTGGATGGACGGGCGAGATACGGGATGTCGAGTATCGGCGCCGCCACAAAGATCCACAGCAAAAGGACCGCGGCGGCCGCCAAGGCGAGCATCGCCGCGATGCGCTTGGGCCACGAGGCCAGCGAGACGGCCCCTCGGCCCAAGACGCTGCCCGCATACCCGACGATGAAAAGCGCCGCCACCGCCACGAAGTACTGGGCGGCGGCACCCGGCGCGCCCATGACGAAGTTGCCCTCCCCGCGCTGCATCAAGAAGAAGAAACCGATGGCAACAAGCACAGCCGCGAGCACCCCGAACGCGATCTTCACGGCGGGCAGCGGAAGGGCGATGGGACCCCCTTGCTCCCGATGGAGACGCTCTCGAAACGGGTTTTCAGGGGACATGGGGCCTCCCATCCTCGGCAGACGACCGCACCGGACGGCGCGGCGGCGGACGTCGATGCGCGGCATCACGCCTCTATTGGATAGCGTAGAGCGCGAGTCGGCCGCTCATTGTCTGCCGCCCCAAACGAGACCGTACCCTTACCTCCCCCAGACGGCCGCTTTACGTACGGGCCCGCCGCGGCGCGCCTGTAACCCCAAGAAGAGCGGCCCGGGCCGCCGCCGCGCGCCGCACGTGCTCCCCCTTTGCAGCCCATACCTGCTACAATCACCGCGTTTGCCCGTTTGAAAGGAATGTATGAGCACCACCGGCACGCCCCGTATCACGCCCGCATCCGCCACCGCGCCCTCGCCGTGGCGCGCGCGTCTCTCCATCGCCCTTCTGGTCGTCCTCGGCTTCTCGCTCGGTTGCTCGGAGTTTGTCGTCATTGGCATCGAGACCGAGCTTGCCGACGCCTTTGGCGTCACGCTCTCGCGCGTGGGCGAGCTCATCAGCTTCTTCTCGGTCGCCTATGCCGTGCTCACCCCCACGCTCGCCATCACCACCGGGCGCTTTCGCCGCTACCCGCTGCTCGCGGTGTACGTGGCGCTCTTCTGCCTCGGTAACGTCGCCATGACGTTTGCGCCGACGTTTGAGATTCTGCTCGCCGCGCGCGTGTTACTGGGTGCGGTCTCGGGTGCGCTCCTCGCCCTCGGCGTCACCTACATCCCCGAGCTCGTGGGGGTCGAGCGCACGTCGATGACCATCTCGGTGGTCTACGCGGCGATCTCCGTCGCCATGGTGTTCATCACCTCTGCCGGCAAGATGATCGCCCACACCCTCGACTGGCACCTCGTGATGGTCGCCTCGCTCGCACTCGCCGTCGCGACGAGCGCGGCGCTGCTCGCCGTCCTCCCCCGCTCGGGCTCCACCGACGAGCCCGCCACCATGCGCGAGCAGGCGTCGCTCTTAACGGAGCCGCAGGTGCTCACCGGTGCGCTCATCTTTGTGTTTGGCGTGGGCTCGGTCTATGTGCTCTACGGCTACATCACGCCCTATCTCGAGACGGTCGTGGGGCTCGACGCCATGAGCGCGAGCACCGTGCTCATGGCCTATGGCGTAGCGTGCTTCTTCTCCAACCTGCTCTCCGGGTGGGCGGACGGGCGCTTTGGCCTCAAGGCGCTCATGGTGAGCTTCCCCATCCAGGCAGCACTGCTCGCGCTCGTCTGGCTCGCCGGCCCCTCGCCGGTGGCCGCCATCGCGAGCATCCTCGCGGTGGGGCTCTCGATGTACATCGTCTCGGTGCCGTGCATCTCCGTCTTTATGAAGGCGGCGCGCCGCTGGCACCCCAAGGCGCTCACCCTTGCGAGCTCGCTCGAGCCGACGGCGTTCAACACCGGCATCGCCTTTGGCACCGCGGTGGGCGGTGCCGTGGTGGGCGGCATCGGCATCGCGCACGCAGGGCTCGTGGGCGCGGCGTTCTCGCTCGTCGCGTTCGCCCTCACCGGCATCACCCTGGTGCTCGACCGGCGCCGGAGCGTCGAGCGGGCGTAGCGGCAACCTTTTCTGTGCAAGCGCCCGTGCGCCTACGCGTCGAACGCCTCCGCGCAGCGCTGCAGCAGCTCGATGATCGGCAGGTTCTGCGGGCAGGCGCTCTCGCACTGGCCGCAGGCGATGCAGTCGCCCGCCCGGCCCGCGCCCTCGGCAGAGACGGCATCCTCGTAGCGGCGACGCGCGCCCTCGGCATCGTCCCACACGAGCTTGCGGTTGTAGGCCGAGAAGATATCCGGTATGGGGATGTGCATGGGACAGCCGTCGGTGCAGTAGTGGCACCCCGTGCACGGGATGGAGTCGATGGCGGCGAGCTCCTGCTGCGCCCTCTCTATAACGGCGCGCTCACTGTCCGTCAGCGGCTTGAAGTCGCGCATGTAGGAGACGTTGTCCTCCACCTGCGCGAGCGTCGACATGCCGGAAAGCACCGTGATGATGCCGTCGAGCGACGCGGCGAAGCGGATGGCCCACGAGGCGCAGGACGCGGCGGGATCCGCCTCGCGCAGGATATCCGCCACCTGCGGCACTGGGTTGGCGAGCAGCCCTCCCTTGACGGGCTCCATCACCACCACGGGCACCTGGTGCTTGCGCGCGACCTCCCAGTTGGCGCGCGACGCCTGCTTGGGGTCCTCCCAGTCGGCATAGTTGATCTGCAGCTGGATAAAGTCGACATCGGGGTGTTCGGTCAAGAGCTGGTCCAGCAGCTCGGGCGAATCGTGGAACGAGAAGCCCCAGTGCTTGATGAGGCCGGCGTCGCGCTGCTCCTTCACAAAGTTCCATGCGTCGTACTCGTCGTACTTCTCGAGATTGCCCTTCTGCAGCGCATGCAGCAGGTAGAAGTCGAAGTACCCCGCGCCCGTGCGCTCGAGACTCGTAAAGAACTGCTGGTGCGCCGCCTCTTTGTTGGGCGCCTGCATCCACGCGTTGAGCTTGGTGGCAACGCTAAACGAGTCGCGCGGGTAGCGGTCGATGAGGGCGGCCTTGAGGGCCTTCTCCGACTCGCCGTTGTCGTAGACGAAGGCGGTGTCGAAGTACGTGAGGCCCGCGTCCATAAACCGGTCGACCATCTGCTTGGTCTCATCGATGTCGATGGTCCCGTCGGCGAGCTTTGGCAGACGCATGAAGCCAAAACCGAGCTTGGGCGTGGATTCTCCGAGATAGCGGTCCATGTTCTCCCCTTTCCTACCGCCGGCAGGCGCTTGCCGGCGACGCGCTCCGCGTATCCACCGCGGACGTACGGTGATCAGGCTCCTTATTCCCTTGGAGTGGGCTCAAATAAACATACGGACGACGCGCATGGTGAGGATGAGGCCTATCTCGTATCGCGCATCTTGAGGGCAATTCACAACGAGCCGAATCGAAGCCTCTCTTTGTCGGGCGCTCGAAATGAACCAATACTTTTGGCGTCTCTCCGCCCTCGATGAGCTGAGAATGAACGACTTCCGTCTCATCTTCGAGCGTGACGTAGGGGTACATCATGGGCGCCACCTCCACGTGATTTGCCTTGCGCCATACCCAGCATATTCACGGCATCTCCCCATGCTGGCGAATCTCAAACACCGCGCAAGGCTCACGACGAGCCGCAGATTCTCGCCGTGCGAACCCTCGTCGAGATGTTGTCCGCCTCTTGACCTCTCCCAAATCACCCATCTCGGAAGCCATGCGCCGCTCTTGATGAGCTGCGCTAGGCGGTCAGCTCGTAAACGGTGCTTCTGCCCGCTCCGCGTTTCTGGACAAGCCCGCGCTTGATCAGCTCGCCCAACATGCGAATCGCCGTCGTCTGCGAGACCCCCAGCGCCTTTTGCACCTCGCTGCGCGTCCGGGCCCCGTCATGCAAAACAGCCAGCAGACGGTTTCCCGCAATCGAGTTACCGTCATCCCCCGCTTGGTCACCTGCACCCAAAGGAGCATTGCGGTTGGGAAGCAACACCGTGAAGGTGTTCGGCGTCAGGCGGATTTGAGGCGAAACGTCAGACCCATCATAGCTTGCGCGGATGCGGCCGATTCCTGTTCCGTACGCCTCGATGAGCTCAAGCCTGAACAGGACGTTCGCGAGCATCTTGTTACGCGGGATCGAGATGTGCGCGTCTAGATCCGCCTCCTCTATCCCTAAGGGCAGCCCTCCCGGCGAGACGATCTCCATCCCACCTGGCATAACCGAGACAAGCGTCGGTCCCGAAAGTGCATATTCTCGGTGCGCAACAGAATTGACCAGCGCCTCACGCATAGCAACCGGCGGCACATCATAATAGTCGGTGCGCTCAAGCCCTTCGAACGTCGTGCGGAAACGGTTGCAGCGCTCCATGAAGGCGTAGGCATCCGCCAGCTGCTTCAATACAGAACCCGCGTACTCCTCTCGCGACATAAAGGTATTGCGCGCGTCATCCGCAAACTGGGCAGCCTTCACGGTCGGTGGGCATTGGTCCGAAAGCAGTAGCCCTAAATTGGTATAGGTGCCATCTGGGAGCGCGATGCCCAGCGTCCGAAACTCCCCCTCACCAAATGCCAGACCCTTGCGTGTAAACTCATCGCTGGCATAGGCAAAGGTCAGATCTTGGCGCAGCGAAGGACGCACCTCGAAGGCGTCTCCTTCCGTCTCCTGCACCATGCGCAGAATCGCCGTCTCTGTAGCAGGGACGCTCGACGCCCCACTTCTCACAAAGACCCCCTCTGATCGCGGCCTATCGATGCGAGGTAATAAGGGCGTCTGAACTCAGTATGTGCGCTTGCGCCAGCGTTCATGCTAACGCCCTTTCTAGCCATCTAACTCTTTCTAACCACATTACGGTGGTTAGAAAGTTAGAAGGCGAGAGCAGGTTGTCAGCCAACATTTCTAGGCCATATGACATAAGCCGTCCCTCCTAAAGAGGCAAGATGGGACAGCTGTAAGGTACTCAAAGGCTTCAATTCTCATTGCATCACGACCACGAGGCAATACCATGAAACATCGGGTAGTAATGGCCAGCATTGTCTTCGCACAGACAAGATGCCTCGGTTGAATAACCTTCCCGATCATGCAGACGCATTATTCCGAACTTTATCACCGATTCGCGTATGTAGGCATCGCCTTCTCCGCATTATAAGATCGGTCCGCATCAAGCGCCGTAATAAGAGAGCTCTCAAGCTCATCAAGGTTCTCTAAAGCACACGGATAGAGTAGGACATAAACGTGTTGCTTGTACTTAATGTCAGCATAGACGTCCACGTTACCCCGGCCAGTAATATCAGCCAGGATGCTCTCCCCCATGTTTTTCGATTTGCCGATGAAGATATCCCTGAACGAGCTATAGTCATCCTTCTTAATTGCACCCGAATACGTTGCCATTGCATAGCATCCGCAATACGCAAGATAACCGCCTATGGGGTCGAGCTTCTCCTGCGTTTTGCAATTCTCGATGAATTGTGAAACGGACATGCGGATTCCAGCGCCGTCCAGCAAAGCACGGCGCGCCTCTCTGCGCGCCTTCTCCTGCGCCCGAGCGTCTGCAGCGTCCCGAACAGAGGCGACTACGGCACCACCGCGTTCGCCAACCGCACCAGCGGCGCCCCTAACTGCTTTGGCAGCTTTTGAAGCGCTCTCACCTACTATATCTGGCACCTTATCATGCAGCGCGCCTGCTGCCTTCTGAACAAGCGGCGCGGCTTCCGGCAGTTTTTCGAGCGCCGGTCTAGCAAGCTTGGCATACTTCACAGCTTTTGCGGCCACTTTTACTGCCGCCCCGCCGCCCGGGATAAGGCCAACTGCGATATCGACTATATCAATCACCGCATTCGCTGCGTTGATGTAGTCATCAGCGGATCTTGTAGGTCTCTCTTGGACTGCAGCCACATCAGAAGGCTGATTGGTGGACCCCACACACGCTTCCTTCACCACAATGCAACTCCCCTTTCGGCAACTCCCTGAATGGACCTGTTCACAAGCTCCCCCTTTACATTGGTAAACTCAAGCGCCACCACAATCGTCCACTAGACCGATGAGCGTCAGCCCGAGGAGCATCCCCGGAATCAAGTGCCCGTATGAACCGTAGCTAACGTAGACGCAGCTGCTATATTTCTCCCCTGCCGGTGCGGAAGCTCGAAGTAACGTCATTATCTTTTTATTTCCGTCTGCAACCGTATATTTCTGCACCATAAGCGATATGTCTTTCCGGTCGAAATACATATCCCAGCCTAAAGGCTCAAAAACCATAACCACCCGGAACGGAGTCCTTAGGTTTTTCATTGCTCGAGAAAGGTTCATATTACATAAATCATAATCAAGTTGGTGCTTGCCTGCGGTCCCCTGGAATGAATAACGGGTACGCACGTTATCACCATCAGGGTATGAGCGCATATGAAAGGAGACTGTTCCATCGACACTTTCAGCTGATGCGGTCCTTTCATTCCACCGACCCCCACCTGTAGCAGATAGGATCAAAGCTCCATGTTCATTGAATACGTTAACGGTCTTTTCTCCGTGCCTCTTTTGGCGAGGCACCAGCTTGAGTGTCAAAAGATGGGGAAACTCGAGAGCGTCTAACGCCTCTCGAATTGCATGCTTAGATTTTTCAGGATAGGATTCGACAAATTCAACAGCTTGGCCTATCTTCTGGAACAGCCCCATCTACAACTCCCACATCGCAACGAAACACAATTAGCCTCGCAAAAGCTATCGATCTTCGAGTAATACGGGATCTAAATCAACCCACATTCCGTTGTCGTTCCATCCGTCAACTACAGCTGTAATCCGCACCGGCTTACCAGCATCCAAGATACCACCCTCGTATTCCATATCCCAACGGCTGACGTCGGTAAAGCGGAAGTATGGACCTACAGACGGGCTCGTATCAACGTTCCCCGCGAGAAAGAGCACGTCAAATCTCGTATCAAAATCGCCGTGGTTTTGAATGTCCGCGATGTACCCATCGAACTGGATTGTCTCTCCCCAATATGACGATGCGAACCCTGAGGCATCATCAACCGACTTAGAGAGTAGCTCTTTCAAGTCTGGACAATTATCGACCGTGAGAATCGTAGGCTCCGAATCGCGCCCATCGTTCTGCGGCTCCGACGAGCGAGTCACTACCGTCTCAATAGTCACCGTCTCTGCAGGGTCAAAAGTATCGGTAGTTGTGAAATTGGAATTCCCAAATAATAGCCACCCAATAGTGACAGCACTTACGCCAAGTTGATCAGAGGAAGAATCAGCCTCCCGCTCCTCAATGACAACGTTAGTAAAGCCCGCACTCGTAAACTCGTCCCGCACCTCATGGGCATCCCTACCGAGTAATGAAGCAGCGCTTTCCGGTGGATGGACATCCCCCATCTTGTGCACTGTCAATAGCACATCAGCATCGGCGTAGTACTCATCACCTGCTGAGATGCTGCGTTCCCCATCTACCGAAACGCTCTGCAACGTGTCAACAAGAGCTCCTTGAGCCGGCTCTAGGTCATCAGATTCTTCAATTTCGATTTCCGTGAAGCCGGCGTCCCGCAATGCCGCTTTGGCATCATCCACCTTCATGCCGTCAATATCATCGGAACCAAATGGCATATTGACGTGCGGCACTTCTTCAAGCTCAACCTGGCTATTTTCACAGCGGATTATAAATCTAAAGTCTGTATACATTGACGTATCGAACGATAGGGACCCGTCAACCGAGGCATCCTCTTCCGATTCAGCTCTCAGCGTGTGCCTACCAGACTCGAGACGTACCTCATACGATTCGCTTTTCCCATGGTCGAGCGTTGCGACATGAGCATCATCTACATACAACACGACATCATAAGTACTAAAAAACCAGTTCTCTTTACAGTCAATGGCAATGTTTACCTGCTCACCTGTTCCACCGACTTCCTGACTCAGCTCTTCGGGCTCACTTGTCGCGGTAATTGCCGTTTGAGAGGAACCTTTATCCTGCTGACTATCCTGCACCGCAAATAACCAGAGAACGCCAAGCCCCAGTACAAAGACCAGCCCACATATCACAAAGAAAGCCATCTCGTTGGCAGGTTTGTCTCCACCGCCAGAATCTAGTGAGGCAGGCCGATCAGCTTGATGCCCTTCACTTGTTTTGCTGGATTGGGTTTGAGGCGACGGTTCGTTTGCCCTGCGATCGGATTCTCGTTTTTGTCGCGCAGCACGAAGCGCAGCGATCCTCCGCTCCAGCTCTTCAATCTCGTTATCAACTTCTTGCCTATCTGAGTCTCTCTCGCTAGAAGCCGACACCCGCAGCTCTTCTAGATGGGAGCCGTCTGGATTCTCGCCCTGCGCAACCTTCTCCGGCTCCCCATCATCCGGAGCTGTATAAGAGGCAAGGGTCTCCCCAATCTCCTCAAGGGACAAGTCCCGCGCCTTTTCGCCCGAGCTCCCCTTTGCCTTTGCAAATGAAGTTTCAACCTTGTCTATCGCAGCCCTTGCCTTGTCGAAGATATTCATACAAAACTCCCCCACAGCACCAAGTCCTTTTCATTTGGTTTCTATGGGACATCTCGGCCCACAATGAAGCGGCTGCGAGTAACAACGCTCTCTTGATCATGCACATACCCGCACAATGGAACAAGCACCTTTGATTGGGTGAACCCTAGAGAGCGTCAATTCATGAGCGCAAGAGTCCCTATGAAACCTTGCTTCATCATACCTTAGGTATGTTCACGCAGCGGGTTGTTTGAATTGCTGTACTTCGTACCCAACTCGAAAACCCTTAAGAGAGACGTGACCAGTTCGCGCGTCTTATTAAGCAGGCCTGCAAGTCGGTACAGATGCTGCGAGTTCCCAGCCGGTTCAAAACATGCCGCCAGCAACCCTGACCTCGCATAAGCAGCAGGTATCGTGAAGCTCAAATTCGCGCCAAATCCTAAAATGCTGCACGTGGCAAAACGAGTTATCACCGGAGAGATTTAGCGCCCATGGCGACAAACCTCTCCGGTACGAAAAACCTACTGAGCCACACTGAGGAGCTTTGCGTTTATCCTTCCGGTTACTTCCAGGTAGTACGCATAATCTGCCGCCGACAGGCTATTCTCATCGATGTCATCCATCGACTGCATCATGTCGGAATAACGCGTCATCATCTCGGCGTATTGGGCCAACAGCTCAGGTGAGCTGGCATCTGCCTGATACGCCGCCATGAAATCAGCGTACTCGTTAAAGAAGGCCTCGTAGCTGTCCATCGTAGCCTTAAAATCGGGGCTCACACCACTGGCATCCGCTGCGGGCGCCTCCGGCGCAACCGGCTCGGCAGCAGTATCCGCTTGATCAGTACTCCCCGTATCGGTCGACGCATCCTCCATGGGGGCAGAGATTGAAATCCCCATCATACCGAACCGCTTCCACGTGAGGCTCACGTGCACACCTGCAGCATTATCGGCGTGGAAAAAGTCGTCTCCCTTATCGTAATCCACAGTGAAACCCGCTCCCATGCAGGTGTCCGCATAAGCGCTAAATGACTCCGCCGTGAGGCCGTCGACGGTTGCGGTAAATTGCGATCCGCTGTTAACGGTAACCAAACCATGGATCGAAGGAGGAGCTGGCACCGAAGCCGCAGGTCCCACCGCAGGCCAAGCGAAATCAGCCATCTCCAGCGCAGCTTCGAGGTCGATGTTCAAGCTCTCGCTGCTCGAATAATAAGAGAGCGATAGATGCTCGCCCTCCTCCGTGAAGGCATCGAAACTATCTGACTCGCTTTCGATGTCCACCGTAAAGCCCTTGTCCTGGCACTCCTGAACATATGTCTCATATGCGTCAGCAGAAACCTCATCGATACTCGCAGACAACTGGTCTTCGTCATTAATCACAACGGTTCCCTTGGTGCTCGGAGGATCGGGGAGGAGCTGTGCCAACCCGCTCGACGGCCACTGTAAATCTTCCGAGCCGCCTCCCGAACAGCGGCTTATCGCCCCTCCTACAATCGCTATCAGAATGATGACGGCAATTGCGATAAGGCAGCCACGACGTTTCCGCGGCGATTTCTTGCCTGTGGACGCTGCTTCCCACTCCATTGGTACTCCAATCCCCAAACGGCAATTCGTCAGCTTGATTGTGAGTTCGAAGCGCATTGAATTCTTCAGCTGGCAACTGAATCGAATGCACGGTATTCAGTTGGCAACTGAGGGATTCGGAGTTATCATCACACAAACTCGAACTGTCGGTCTCATGGGGCGGACTGCACACGGCTGAACAACGGGTTTGACGGGAAAGACTGCCAAGCCCGTTTTCAACGTGCACATGGGATGTTGACGAACAACTTGGGCCATCCCCATCGATGGCATCAGGCGCGTACAGAGTCATGCCGACGTGAGGGGAGGGTTATGGCAGACTGGCTGTCCACTGAGGAACTGCTTCAACGGCTGCGCAGCGCTGCTTCCCCTGACGACTATCTTGAGCATGGGGCGACGGTCGAATGCACACTGCAGGCGTATCTCAACCGCTTGCTCGAAAAGAGAGGGATGCGGCGCGCAGAGGTAATCCGAGCCTGCGGTCTTCATCCCACCGTTGTATATGACATCTTTGCAGGTAAAAGCCGTCCCGGCCGTGACCATGCCATCATGCTCGCCTTTGGTTTACATGCTTCCCTTGATGAAGCGCAGCAGATCCTGCATCTAGCAAACAATGCCGAGCTCTGGCCCAACACCAAACGCGACGCCATCATTATCTGGTGTCTTGAGAACGGCAAGACGCGAGCCGAATGCGACGACGAGCTTTGGCGCTTACACGAAAAGACGCTGCTCAAAACAGATAAGAGACCTAAATCCCTAGAATCTGGCGCTTCTTTGCCGCAAACTCCTCCTCAGTCACAACACCAGCGTCCATAAGACCCTTGAGCTTCTCGAGCAGCTCGAGCTGTGAAGCAAAGTCATCAGGAGCTGACTGGTCCCCCGGTTGACCGTCCTGAGGTGCAGAAGCTCCCGGTGCGCCCGACAGCATCGCTCCCGCCTGAGACGCGTTTACTGGATTTAGCCCGCTCGCAAGGTTCATGCCAAACAGCATGCCGCCAGCATCTCCCAAGCCATTATCCCTAACCCCCTGAGCAATCATCTGCTGAGCGGCAATATTTGCGGCGGTCTGGGACACATCCTCATAAGCCCTGACGCTCATCCGCTGCTCGGCAAACTGCTGAATCAGCGCGCGCGACTGCTCGGAAAGCTCGATGTTCTCAATCCCAACCGAAACGAGCTCAAGGCCAAAGCGCGCCGCCCAGGTTCCGGCGTTCGCCGTATCCTCCACGATTCGCCCGCGAATTTCATCTGCCTGCGAGGGCAACATGGACACACGGTACTGCGACGACAGCTCTCCCACTGCGACAATGAACGAGTGGAGAAACTCAGTAAGCATCTGAGAACGTACCGCCGGATCATTAAAACTATAAGAGACAACGCCTGCGGGAACAAAATTCCGGACGAATAGGACCGGATCGGTTACCTTCACCGAAAAAGAACCATATGAGAAGATCTCGAGATCGCACTGGTAGTACGAGTCGTTATACACCAAGGGGCCACGCGTACCGAACTTGATGTTGCGAATCTCGCGCAGGTTTACAAATGCAACGCGCTTCTCTTCGGGCGACATGCCAGAAAAACCAAAGCGCTCCCCCGCTTCGTCGAGCAAGATCTTACCGATGCCCTTGCTCTTGCGACTTTGCTCATCAAATACGCTCGCTTCACCATCGCGATACTCGTAACCACCGGGCTCAGTAATTACCTGTTCGATTCCCGATTGGCTGAAAATGAAGGCGGCCGTGTTCTCGGGAATAAAGATAATCGAACCGGTTGAGAGAATGTCATCGCTCCCTCGGTTTGCCCCAAACCCACTCTGCTCACGCTTACGAATACCTGGAGCAACGACCGTGTGCTCGTCAAAGGGAGCTGATGTGACGACATCCTTCCACTGGTCGGCAAGCATGCCCTCAAAGGAATCGAATGCTGAATCCAAGATACCCATGATATCTCCTACAAGGTATACGGCGAATCGCAGTAGGGGCAGGTCACCCTTGTCCCCTTCCTTCCGCTGAGTGGCGCGTGGCAACTGGGACAAACCGTCGAAACCATGGCGGGCTTGTTCGCTTGTTTGCCGGCGCCTTCTCGCACCATTCTCGCACCCGCCCCGACGATGCTGCCGAGCAAATCCTTCGCTCCTCCAACAACACCCGCAAGCTCAGGAGGCATCACGCTCTCCGAAGGTACGCCGGAAAGATCACCCAGTGCCACGTTTTTGATGGCCGTTGCAAGACGCTCTGCCTCTAGACGATTGTTGTCGGCATTTCGCAAGCGAAGCACTTTGTTACCAAAAACAGCCTGAACCCACCAAACTCCTTTAAGCTTGGTGGTCATGACGGCTGGAGCGCCCTGCTCGTCGAGCACGCGATCCAAAGGACACTTCATAACCATGGGGACCTTCTTAAACAGGCCCTGCTGAACCTCGTTGACCAAAACGAGATTGCGGCTAGTCAGCACGATTTCGCTCAGCTGCTTCTCGCGTCCCGCATCATCCAGAATCCAGCGTTCCCCATGTAGGACAACCAGTTCGTCAGGTGCCGGCTCATAGGCTCCCATCGCATGCTCCCATCAGCGATATCGATAGCACTGTCTTCCTATGCTATTGAGCCTCTGACTCATTTCATCAGTTGCCAACTGAATTCAAGCTGAGGGCGTGCAGATGTCGGCCTCTCCAAACAGCCTGTGACGTCAAACGACAACGGCACGAAGCGGAGCTCGTTATCCGTCTGTTACCACGGGTACGCATGGACCTCCACGGTCGTGAAGGCAGGCACATCGCTCCCGAGCGACGTCACCTCGAACGGAACGGTTGCGCCCACCGCGGGCTCGGACACAAAGCCAACCTCGCCCCATACCATCTGTCCCTGTGCATCGCGGCCAATCGCCACGATCGCCACCTGGTTGCCCCCGTATGCCTCGTCCCCGCGCGCAACGAACGTCAGCTCCCCCGTCACTACCGTTCCTCCCAGCAGGTCCTGCGAGGTCGTCACGCCCGATACGGTATAGGAGCTCGATGCACCCGACCCCTGCTCGACCTCCCAATCACCCGGACGCGCGATGCTAAACTCAACGCTTGCGGGTGCGGCCCCATTGCCGGCCTGCCCTCCCCAATAGTGCGTCTCACCGGGAAACAGGCTGTTCAGCACCTGCGTGTCTGAAAAGAGGACGTTGCCGTCGGCATCGCGCCCTGTAATCAGAACGGTGGGAAAGAGCGCCGTCACATCATCGTCCGTGTTGGCGATACCGACCGCATAGCGCACGAAGCCCCCAGAGCTGACATACCACGAGCTCTCGGTAATCGTGAGGGCCTTCGCCGCCTCCTCCACCAGCTCGCCTGTGGAGGTACCGGCCCCGACGGTCGTCTGACCGCCTGATGGCGCGCGATTCTGCTGCTGCACGGCACCTTGCTGAGCGTCCCCGCCACGGTCGCCCGCAGGGTCCGCAGCGGCGAAGAGGCCGCCCGACGCAAACCACGCGCCGCAGGCGATTGCCGCCACAAGCACCAGCGCCGCCACCGCAAGCAGCGGGCGGCGCAATGACCGCCGGGGGCGAGGGCACGCGAAGTCTGGGGGCACGGTAGGCGACGGTGCGCCGCCGAACGCCGGTGCACCGGAAGCGGCCTGCACTTCGGCCGTCTGCTGCCCCGTGGCAGCCTGGCTCCCCGCGTCCGCATCGGGCGCTGCCCCGGCAAAAGCTGCGCCGAGGTCTGCCGCCGTCTGATAGCGCGCGCTCGGCTCAAAGGCGCATGCGCGCTCAATCACCGCGCGCAGGCCCTCGGGCAACCCCGCAATGTGCGCACGAAGCTCCCGGGCAGAGTTGCCCTCGGGCAGCGCCCCGGTTGCCGCGTACGCAACCACACGGCCCACGGCATACAGGTCCGCCCGCGCATCCACCATCGTGAACCCATGCTGCTCGGGCGCTGCAAAGCCCCATGTTCCCTGCGGATTCTTCTGGCTATCGTCCTCAAGCGCCGGCACGCCCGCGCACCCGAAGTCGATAAGATGCGCCCCGTCTTTTGCCAGTACGATGTTGGCGGGCGCGACGTCCCGGTGCACCGCGCCGTGCGCATGCAGGTCGGCAAGCGCCTCGCACAGATCGTGCGCCAGGGCACGCGCCCGCTCGGGGGCAAGCGCTCCCTCGCGCTCCACGACCTCGGCCAAGGTGTCTCCCGGCACATAGTCGCATACCACCACAAACTCATCCGGCAGCTCATAGGTCGTCCGAATCCTCGGCAAACGTGAGCTCTCGCATTGAGAGAGCACCGCCCACACCACGCGGTTGGCCCGCTCGCGCGGCAGGCGCTTGCGCACAAAGGGACCCACGTCGCCCAGCGTCACGAGCTCCGTCGTGCCCGCCGGACCGCACGCCAACCTCCGCTCGACAACGTAGGCGTCGTCGATATTCATGCCGTGCAGCGTTGCATGCTCGTCCATCGCAGATCGCCCGCCCCTCACGCGCGGCCGCCGTCGGCGTCGTCTTTGGGATCGAACAGGGGCCTCTCGCCCAAGCGGTAGAGTTCGTCGTCGCACGCCACGCGCGTCATGTCGTGTTCGATGCACCAGAGGATGATGGCGTCGCGCCGGCGCTTGGGCCACAGCTCGGAAACCCCGGCGAGCCGCAGCAGGCGCTGGGTCTCGCGCACGTCGCAGGAGAGCCCCAGCGCGAGCATGATGGCGTTATCGCGCCCCGGCATGCTCTTACCCTTGAAGATGTCGTACACGAACGTGATGTTGACACCCGATCGACGCGATAGCTCGGAGCGGTTGATGCCGCGGTCGGCCAACAGCTCGCGCAGGTAATCGGTAAGCGCGCGGTCGATCACGGCGTCGCGCTCGCCCAGATACGCCTCGGGCGCCTCGGCGGCGAGCAGGCGCTCGAGTAGGTCCTCGGTCAGACGCTCCTGTTTCATACGCCCTCACGCCCTGCCCGCGCGCGTGATGCCCTCGCCCTGGGAGCGGCGGCGCGGCGGCGTCTTGAGGCTGGTCGCGCGCGCCTTCAGTGCGGCGGCAGGCGCCTCGATGTTGATGCCGAGCAGAAGATTTGCCATCCACAGGTAGAAAACCAGCACGAGAACGGGAATGAGGCACGACGTTACGATCATGACCGCAAACTGCTCGATGAGGTTGTTGAGCTGGCCCAAGATCTCGTCGGACACGCTCGCAAGACCGCTCGCCACCGCGTCGGGAATGCCCTGGAAGAAACCGAGGAGGCTGTCGATGGGGTTCCCCGCGCCCTCTGACTCCCCCTGTTGCACCTCATTCGCACCGGCCGCGTCTTCGGCCGCCTCAGCCGCCGCCGAGGCCTCGAGCGACGTCTGATACGTTTTGTCGATGGTGTTGGTGACCCACACGCTCGTGGGGATCGTGCAGAGCAATACCGCCGCAAGCACCACGAGCTTGAGGGCAAGCTTGGCCATGACGTTGCTGAGCGTCAGACGCCCGTACGTCATGACGGCGATGATGCCGAGGACGCACCCCACAGGCACCAACAGCCCAAATGCCGCCGCCCCAAAGATTGTGAGCAGGTATTTCTCCAAAAAGACGATGGCGAGGATGATGCCGAAGTTACCGGCCAGCTCGATGAGCTTCTCAGCGATGGGCGTGCCCGCATCGCCGGGTATGGCCGAGAGGCCGGCCGATGCCGCCGCAGACGCCGCCGTGAGCCCCATAACGTTATCGATCTTGGCGTCGAGCGTCTGCGTTAACCCCACGTATGTATCGGGGTTGGAGAACACCATGCGCAGCGGGATGAAGGAGATGAGCGCGACGACGACGAGGACGGCCGCCACGATGCGCCGATGCCGCGCCAAAAGCTCGCCCAGCATAAGCGGGCCGTCGCCCGCAGAAACCTCGACCGTAACCGCCTCGTAGGTATCCGCGGGCTCCAGCTGCCCCTGAGGACCGTTGCTCACATCCGCCATAGCTCCCCCAATCCCCGCGAGGCGCGCCGCCCCCGCAGCTTCTTCGTTGGGTCCACTATAGCAGGCAGAAAACCCCTCGCGAACGATGCCTTGCCATGCCCGCGAGTGCTTATCTGCCGTTTGAGGCCCCTTGAGGGGCGTCGGATGCCAGAAAAGCACTCGTCAGCGAGCCGGGAGCGTGGGAAAACGGACCTGCCGCCCCTTGCCCGCTGGCTGCACTGAACGCCCCACGGAGAGGGCAAGAGCCAAACAGGTCGAGCGTTACTACCATCTCTGGCGGAATAGTGAAGTAGCCGGCGCGAGGCGGATAAAGAACCCGCAGGTAGAGCGTGTACGCATGCACGGGCCTACTCGGAGGCGCCTCCGGAAATTGCAGTAAACCTCGATGTAGCGCCCGCGCACGTGGCAAAAGAGGCTCTATGCGGCCTGCGCGAGCGCGATCTACCACCACCCCTCGGCGTCACCCCCTATTCGACGTTTCCCAAGGGCGCACGGCCTCCTAGCATGCACAACACGTTCGCCGAAGAGCCTCGATTCAGTCCACCCTCTCACCCGCCTCAACCGCATCATTGATAACCACCGCTTCAACCTCATCGGGGTCAACAACACGGTCGGCGAGGGTGAGGTCGTACGTCACAACGGCTTGGCCGTTGGCATTCCTACCAATGCTTGAGGGCATTGCGCCAACGTATTGGCCGTCATCAATGCCCAGCACCCGGATGCGCTCACCATCTCGCATGACTACATCAAGCGATGTGAGCGCAAGCCGCTGAGCCTCCCGATTGATCGACCCGGCATCAGGCTGAACGCCCTGGCCATCGGAGCTCTGTGCCCCATAGGTGACAAGCGGCGCTGTATCCACCGTATAGCGCACATGTATGCTCACAGGAGACATCTCGAGTGCGGTAACCTGCGCATCATGACCGCCCACGGAAACGGTCTGGCCCGCCGTGAACGCGCAAGACCTCTGCGTATAGGCCAACGGAACCTCCAGCTCCCAAGTGCCGTCGGCGATGGTCTCCTCTCCCGAGGTGTCCCACGTGCACAGACGGGAGAACCGAACGGACGCCACCGGCACCGCACCCCACGCCCCATCAAGCTGCCCCTCGCCAAACACGAGGCGCTGCACCACTTGAACGGCGTTGTCAGAGGGGTCGGCGTCGTAGAGCGAGAGACTCGTCTCACGGGGCATCTCCCCGTTCACACGCGCCTCAACCTCAGAGAACGCCAAGCGCAGCAACGGATATGCGTACCCCTCCCCTCCGACGCTCAGCAGGTACGCATCGCCCGTCCTGCTTTTTACCACCAGTCCCGCCGTATCAAATGCGTCGCCATCTACCGTGGAAAGCGAGTACACGACAACGCAAGAACGCGCATCTCCCACCACCGCCTCAGCCGCGAGCGTGAGACCGGCATCGGTGCAGGATACACCCGGGACAGCGGCAACACCCTCGGACTGCGCGGTCTCGGCCGATACGGGGCCAAACAGATCGGACAAAGCCGCCCCAAGAGTGCGGAACACGCCTGCCGCCTGCACCGATGTCACTCCCGCAAGGCACATCAGGAGCAAAACCGTCGCAGCGATACGGTACGGATATGTCCAGGGAGCACCGGCGCGCTGGAGACGTCCGGTGCGCCTGGGCTGCCAGGGCAGGACAGCGCGCTGGGGCCGCCCGGAGGGCGACGGCGCCAGGCCCGACACCGCTGATGGCTGAGACGCAAAAGGCACACGCACGCTACATTCGGGCATCGTTGGATCCGCACCACCGACCTTCCCCTCATTCTCCAGCGCGGCGACCAATCGCGTGACCATGCGCGCCTTCACCTCAGGCGCAAGCGCAAAACCGTCGAGAGCCTCCCGATACAGCTCAGAAGTCGAACTCATCCCCTACAACCCCCTTCAACATGCCGCGCAGCCGCCTGCGACCGCGCGAGAGCCGTGCCGCGACCGCGGCCTCGGTGCAGCCGAGCGCACGGGCAATGTCACGGACCTCGTACTCTTCGTAATAGCGCAGGTAGATGGCAATGCGCAGAGATGCCGGCAACCGCATGACCGCATCTAGAACACATGCCATCCGGTCTTGCTCCGCCGCCTCGCTCTGCACGCGCGGCGCGACAAGCTCCGGAGCATCCTCCAGCGAGACCGAGCTGCGCAGCCGATTGCGCCGCAGAATGTCCTTGCAGGCGTTCATGGCCACGCGGAGAACCCAGGCGCGCTCGTGTTCCTCGCTCTCAAAAGGCTCCTGGCGTCGCAGGGCCTTCAAGAGCGTCTCTTGGCAGATGTCCTCCGCATCCTGCGTAGAGTGCAGATAGGTGTAGCTCAGGCGCAAGATGCAGTCCGCATACCTCTGCACCAACTGCTCGGCCCGAGCCGCCGCGACATGGCCCCTCAAAAGCTGCCGGTCTCTCCCGTCGCCCGAAGTAGACAGCTCCTCTTCGCCACGCATCGTCTCACCCCCCCCCTGAGGAGATTGCCTCCCTTTACCTACTACACGAAGAAAGCCCTCGGTTCTGACAGATTATTTCGGCGTCGGCGCTTGTGCACTTTGCCCGCGCCGCGCACGACGGAAAACCGAGCACCGGAGCGGAAGGCGAAGGTGCGCGACATGGGCTTTGCAGGGAGATGGCACACTCGCGACGGAAAACTGCACGAGAGACGAGGCACCCCGCGCAGCCGCATAACAAACAACGCCCTGACCTACAGCTTCATCATGCAGATCAGGGCGTGTACGCGGGCAGGTCCCGTTCTTACTCAGTTTTCCGTCGCGAGTGGGCCAGAGGGCGCGCGGCACTCGGCAGGCACCCCACGCGCAGGGCGCGCGATCTGCGCGGCGGCCGCAGCTGCGCCTCCGTAGGACTCTACAGGTGCGCCACCACCTGGTCTCCCATAGCTGCCGTGCCGAGCACCCGGTCGGCGGGCGTCGTGGCGTCGGCGATGTCGCGCGTACGCCAGCCCTCGTCGAGCACCTCGGTCACCGCCCGGCGGATGTCGTCGGCCGCCGCGGCCATGTCGAAGCTGTAGCGCAGCATCATCTCCACCGAGAGGATCTGCGCGAGCGGGTTCGCGATGCCCTGCCCCGCGATGTCCGGGGCGCTGCCGTGACTCGGCTCGTAGAGCGCCACGCCATCACCCAGGCTCGCCGAGGCGAGCATGCCGAGCGAACCGGTGATCTGCGCCGCCTCGTCGGAGAGGATGTCGCCGAACATGTTCTCGGTCACCACCACGTCAAAGGTCGCCGGGCGGTTGATGAGCTGCATGGCGGCGTTGTCCACCAGCACGTCCTCGAGCTCCACGTCGGGGTATTCCTCCGCGCCGATGCGGTGGACGATCTCGCGCCACATGCGGCTCGTCTCGAGCACGTTGGCCTTGTCGACGCTCGACACCTTGCCGCGGCGCTTGCGCGCCGCCTCGAACGCCTGCCGGGCGATCCGCTCGATCTCGTACTCGCGGTACTCGAGCGTGTCATAGGCGCGCTGCCCCGGCGCACCGTCCGCACCGGCGCCGGGCTCGTTGAAGAAGCGCTCGCGGCGACCGAAGTACAGGCCGCCCGTGAGCTCGCGCACGATCATCATGTCCACGCCGTCGATGACCTCGGGGCGCAGCGTCGAGGCGCCCGCAAGCGCCGCGAAGATCTGCACGGGGCGCAGGTTGGTGTAGAGGCCGAGCTCCTTGCGGATGCGCAGGAGCCCCTGCTCGGGGCGGGGCGCCGCGGGGTCGGTCGAGTCCCATTTGGGCCCGCCGACCGAGGCGAGCAGCACCGCGTCGGCCGCGCGGGCGGCGTCAAGCGTCTCGTCGGGCAGGGGGTCACCGGCAGCATCGATGGCGGCGCCGCCGATGAGCGCGTCGGCGCAGGCAAACGCGCAGTCGTACTTGTCACCCACTGCGGTGAGCACCTTCTTGCCCTCGGCGATAATCTCGGGGCCGATGCCGTCTCCCGGCAGGCAGCAGATCTGATAGGTCTTCTTCACGTTACAGCTCCAATCGATTGACGAGGGGCCGGCGGCAAACGGGTTATCGAGCGGCATCTTGCGCTCCGTCCGCCAGCTTCCTGCGCGTGCGCTCGACCAAGCCGCCCGCCTCGATGATCTCGGCGATAAAGGGCGGGAACGGCTCAGCCGTGAAGGTCGCACCGGTATCGAGATTCGAGATGGTGCCGGTCTCGGTATCCACCGCCACGCGTGCGCCGTCGGCGATGGCGTCGACCGCCTCGGGGCACTCGAGGATCGCGAGGCCGACGTTGATGGCGTTACGGTAGAAGATGCGGGCGAAGCTCTTGGCGATGACGCAGGAGACGCCCGCCGCCTTGAGCGCGACCGGCGCGTGCTCACGGCTCGAGCCGCAACCGAAGTTCTCCTCGGCAACGACGATGTCACCCGGCTGCACCCGCGTGGCAAACGTGGGGTCGAGGTCCTCCATCGCGTGCGCCGCCAAGTGCGCATGGTCGGAGCTGTTGAGGTAGCGCGCCGGGATGATCACGTCGGTATCGACGTCTCGGCCATAGCGAAATACGGTGCCTTCAAAATGCATGGGTTATCCCTCCGCAATGGGTTAAAACGAACACGTCCCCAAATGGGTCATGGGCGCGGGACGAGATGAGTCATAACGACCCCGTCCCCAAATGAATCACAGGTCGCTCGGCAGGGCGATGTGGCCGGCGACGGCCGAGGCCGCCGCCACCGCGGGGCTCGCAAGGTAGACCTCAGAGGTGGGGTCGCCCATGCGCCCGACGAAGTTGCGGTTGGTGGTCGAGACGCAGCGCTCGCCCGCCGCGAGGATGCCCATGTAGCCTCCCAGGCACGGGCCGCACGTGGGCGTCGAGAACACGCAGCCGGCATCGATGAAGACATCGGCCAGGCCCTCGGCCATGCACTGCTTGAAGACAGCCTGCGTCGCGGGAATCACGATGCAGCGTACGCGCTCGCTTACGCGGCGGCCGCGCAGCACCTCGGCTGCGGCGCGCATATCCTCGATGCGGCCGTTGGTGCAGCTGCCGATAACCGCCTGGTCGATGGCAATGTGGCGGCTCTCCTCCACGGGATGCGTGTTGGAGGGAAGGTGCGGCCAGCTGACGCAGGGCTTGATGTCGGCCGCATCGATGTGGATGACCTGGGCGTACTCCGCGTCCGCGTCGGCATGGTACTCCACGCCAGCGCGCTCGCCGCGGCCCGCGAGCCAGGCGCGCGTCACATCGTCGACCTCCATGATGCCCGCCTTGCCGCCCGCCTCGATCGCCATGTTGGAGATGCACATGCGCCCCTCCATGGAGAGGTTCGCGATGGTGGATCCGGTAAACTCCATCGCCTGGTAGAGGGCCCCGTCGACGCCGATCTGGCCGATGATGTGGAGGATGATGTCCTTGGCGGTGGCCCCGTCGGCGAGCTCTCCCTCGATGACGAACTTGATGGTGGGCGGTACCTTGAACCACGCGCGCCCCGTGGCGAGGCCCACGCCGGCGTCCGTCGACCCCACACCGGTGGAAAACGCGCCGAGGGCACCGTAGGTGCACGTGTGGCTATCGGCGCCGATGATAAGGTCGCCCGGCACCACGACGCCCTGCTCCGGCAGCAGCGCATGCTCGATGCCCGCGCACCCCTGCTCCCAGTAGTGCACGATCTTCTGCTCGCGGGCGAAGTCGCGCATCTTCTTGGTCTGCTCGGCACTCTTGATGTCCTTGTTGGGCGCGTAGTGGTCGGGCACGAGGCAGACGCGCTCGCGGTCGAAGACCTCGGATGCGCCGAGCTCGCGAAAGACGTCGATGGCGATGGGCGCGGTGATGTCGTTGGCGAGCACGATGTCGAGGTCGCATTCGACGAGCTGACCGGGGCGCACCTCATCGAGCTCGGCATGGGCCGCCAAGATCTTCTCGGCAACGGTCATGGGACGTGGCATCCTAGTTCTCCTTCGCTTCGCGTTGATCTGAAATGAGACGGTTGAGCGCGTTGATGTAGGCCTTGGTGGAAGACACGATGATATCGTTGTCGGAACCGCGGCCCGTGTAGACCTGGCCCGAGCCCGCCGTCACGCGGACGGTGACCTCGCCCAGCGCATCGATACCGCGGGTGATGGCCTTGATGGCGAACTCCGAGAGGTCGTTTTCGACCGAGACGATCTGGTTGACGGCCTTGTAGACGGCGTCGACGGGGCCGGTGCCAAACGCGGCGACCGTGTGCTCCTCGCCGTCCTCGCCCACGAGGGTGAGCGTCGCTGTGGGCGTGAGCGGGAAGCCGCAGGACACCTGCACGGCGCCCAGCGTCCAAATGGCCTTCGTCTCGCGCTCGCGCTCGTGCACGATGGACTCGAGGTCCTCGTCGTACACTTCCTTCTTCTTGTCCGCAACCTCGAGGAAGGCCTGATAGATGCCCTCAAACTCCTCATCGGCAAACGTGTAGCCGAGCTCGGCCATGCGATGGCGCAGCGCCGCGTGGCCGGAGCGCGCGGAGAGGATGATCTGCGAACCGCCGGCGCCCACGTCGGCCGGGTCGATGATCTCGTAGGTGTCGCGCGCCTTGAGCACGCCGTCCTGGTGGATGCCCGAACTGTGGGCAAACGCGTTGGCGCCCACGATCGCCTTGTTGGCCTGCACGGTCATGCCGGTGATGGAGCTTACGAGCTTGCTTGCGCGCGTCAGCTCCTGCGTGACGATATCGGTGTGCGCGTCGAGCTCGGCACCGTGCATCTTGATGGCCATGACCACCTCTTCGAGCGCCGTGTTGCCCGCGCGCTCGCCCAGGCCGTTGATGGTGCACTCCACCTGCGTGGCGCCGTTGCGCACCGACTCGATGGCAAGGGCCGTCGCCATGCCGAGGTCGTTGTGCGTGTGGACCGAGATCGTCACGTCCTCGATGCCCGCCACGCGCTCGCGCAGGTCCTTGATGCGCGCGCCGAAGGCCCACGGCATGTTGTAGCCCGTGGTGTCGGGGATGTTCACCACCGTGGCGCCCGCCTTGACGGCCGCCTCCACAATGCGGCAGAGGAAGTCCTGGTCGGCGCGGCCAGCGTCCTCCGCATAGAACTCGACGTCGTCCACAAAGCTGCGCGCGAGCTTCACGGCGCGGACGGCGCGCTCTATAGCCTCGTCCTCCGTGAGATGCAGCTTGTCGCGCAGGTGGCTCGGGGATACGCCCAGACCGGTGTGGATGCGGGGGCGCTTGGCACACTTGAGCGCCTCGGCCGCCACCTCGATGTCCTTATCGACGGCGCGGGTGAGGCCGCAGACGACGCAGCGGTCGCCCGCGAGGCGGCCGATCTCGGCCACGCTCTTGAAGTCGCCCGGGCTCGAGATGGGGAAACCCGCCTCGATCACGTCGACGTTCATGCGGATGAGCTGCCGCGCGACGATGAGCTTCTCCTCGGTGTTCATGCTGGCGCCGGGCGACTGCTCGCCGTCGCGCAGCGTGGTGTCGAAGATGGCGATCTTTCTGGTCATGTGGTCCTCCTGCTCTTGGGGCGGCCCTTGTGCCCGCCGGGGTGACGTCAGGCGTTGCAGGAGGTGACGGTTGGCATGAGAACCGAAAACGGAAGAAGCACCCCGTCGCGCGTCACGTCCTGCAAGGCGTCGGGTAGATGCGCGTCGGGGTGCTTCTGAAAAGACGGGCGGCTGCGAGCCACAAAGGCGAGAAGACCCTAGCGCGCATCGGCGCGTAGTAGCGCTAGGGTTAGAAGCGAGCAGGCGGCAGCAGGCCAAGCGGCCTTCTCTACCGTATGGATGCCCCTCGTCATCATAGCGCCCTCAAGTCCTCTCGTCGTGCGCGCCACACACGGCGCTGCATTGGAATAAAGTGTAGCAAAGGCTTAACCCCGCCGCCGCCCACAATCCCGCAAACGGTCGCCTTGTTTCCAACCGGTTACCGATGCGCAGAGAGCGGGCCCGCCGGCCCCCTCTAAGAGCCGTCGGCCCGCAACCTCATCCCGCCCCGCCGGCGCCGTCAAGCGAAGGCGCCCACGGCAGGGGCGCCTACTCCCGCGCGAAGGCGGCGAGGCGCCGGACCACCTCGCGCATCTCCCCCTCATGGGTGCGGGGGTGGATGGCGCAGAGCCTGAGCACCTTTTTGCCCGAGAGCTCGGTCGTAAACACACCGGCATACCCGCTCGCGCGCATGCGGGCGGCCGCACGGGCGCAGATCTCGTCGCGCTCCTCCTCGGACGTGCCCGCCGGGGCGAAGCGGAAGTTCACCATCGCCATCTGCGCGGGCGAGACGATCTCCACCTCCGGCGTCGCGCGCAGCTCCTCCTCGGCCCAGCGCGCCAAGTCAAACCCGTGCTCGATGCAATCTGCCATGCCGTCGGCACCCATCACCTGCAACGTGAACCAGAGCTTGAGGCCGCGCGCGGGACGCGTGAGCTCCGGCCCGAGGTCCCACGGATTCACCAGGCTCTCATCCCCCTCGAGGTCAGCCAGATACTCGGGGTGCGCGCTGAAGCTCTTAAGCAGCGTCCGCTCGTCGCGGACCAAGAGCATGCTGCACGAGTACGTCTGGAACAGCCACTTGTGCGCGTCCCAGCTGAGCGAATCCGCGCGCTCGATGCCCTTGAGCATGTCCCGGTAGCGCGTAAGAAGCACGCTTGCGCCAAAGGCGCCGTCGACGTGCATCCAGAGGCCCTCGCGCCGGCAGATGTCCGCGACCTGGGGCAGCGGGTCCACGGACCCGGTGTTGGTGGTTCCCGCCGTGGCGATAACCATAAACGGGGCGAGCCCCGCGCGCCTGTCTGCCGCAATCGCTGCCGCGAGCGCATCGGTCTTCATGCGGAAGCCCTCATCGACGTCGATCGTGCGGATCCGCGCGTCGGTCACACCCATCATGCGCAGCCCCTTGGCGACCGAGCTGTGCGTCTGGGTGGAAACGTAAGCCACCGCGCGCGGCCAGTCGCGCTCGTCGAGCACCGTGTCGCGCGCGGCCACGCACGCCGTGAAGTTGGCCATCGAGCCGCCCGACACAAACGTGCCGCTCGCCCCCGCGGGAAAACCCGCCCGGTCGCAGAGCCACCGAATGAGCCCCTCCTCCACCGCATGGCCCGCCGGATAGTTGGCGACGCTGCCCGCATGGCGGTTGTATCCCGCGGAGATCATGTCGCCGAGCCATGAGATAGCCGATGTCGGCCCCGGCACGAAGCCCATGAAGCGCGCGTGGTCCGCATTGTAGCCGTACCCGATGACATCGCGCTCCATCTCGCGCACGACCTCCTCGAGGGGGCGCCCCATAGCGGGGATGCCCCGCTCGGCGAGCTCCTCGAGGTGCGTCGGCTCCGGCTCGTTGATGACCGGACCGTCGGAGAGGGTGCGGTTGCGCTCGAAGAGGTCGCACACGAAGCGCACTGCAGCGCGCTCGACTTCTTGCTCCATCTGCGTCTCACGGGTATACATGGGCGTCCTTTCCTCGTCAGGCTGCTGGGTACCATCCCATCTTCTCCGCGTAAGAGCTATTTGTACAATTCATAGTTGCTATACTTGATTCATTTATTTTGATATCTGATCTGGATGGATCTGCCGCCCGAGCTGGCGGCCCCAAAGGAAAGGAGCGCCGTGGAGCTGCGCGTGGTTGAGACCTTCCTCAAAGTCGCCGAGACCGGCAGCCTGTCGCGCGCGGCGGACAGGCTGGGGTACTCGCAGTCAGCGGTGACCATGCAGATCAAGCAGCTCGAAGCCGAGCTCGGATGCGCCCTTTTCGATCGCATACCGCGCGGCGTGGTGCTGACCGATGCGGGACGCACCTTCGCCTTCCACGCCCATGCCCTCATCGAGGCGGCGGATACCGCCCGGTCATGCCTCTCCTCCGCTGACGGCGAGGGTGCGCTTTCCGGCCCTCTCCGGATCGGCAGCGTGGAATCGCCGGCTGCCGCGCTCCTGCCACCGGTGCTCGCCGCGTTCGCGCGACGGAACCCCGCCGTGGAGACGGTCGTTCAAACTTCTGAGTTCGACAAGCTCATCGAGCGCTGCCGCAGAGGGGAGCTCGATCTGGTGCTCACCTTTGAGCAGCCTCTCGTGCTGCCCGGCTTCACGCGCGAGGTGCTGTGCGAGGACGAGACGGTCCTCGTCGCAGCTCCCGAGCTGGTTCCCCCTGCCGAGGGGCCGTTGACACCCGAGGAGCTCGTGCGGCTCCCCTTCGTCCTCACGGAGCGCGGAGAGAGCTACCGGCAGGACTTCGACCGCGCCCTCGCCGAGCACAACCTCGGCGTCACACCGGTCATCGAGACCGGGAGCACTGAGATGCTCCTCCGCCTGGCGCTGGGCGGGGCGGGCGTCGCCCTCGTACCGCGCTTCTCGGCGAGCCGAGATATCGCGCGCGGCGCGCTCGTTACGCTTTCGACGACGCTCGCCCTGCCCGCTATGGCCGTTCAGATGCTTTATCGCGAGCAGAAATGGGTCACGCCCGCCATGAACGCGTTCATGCGGGACCTTCGGCTTGCCATGCAAACCGTCCCCTAAAGCGGGGCCCTGCCCTTACGCAACCAGCGAGAAGGCCTGCGCCGCCGCGGCGCTCGAGCGCATCAGGCACTCGTGCACGTTTTCGGTGTCCTCACCGGCTGCGAGCGCTGCCAGGCTGTTTACGAGGTACACGTTCACCTCGTCGGACATGGCGCCCATGGCCATTCCGCGCTGCGCGGCAAGGGCGATGCCCATGAGCTCGGCCAGCAGGTGCGCGCGCATGGTCGCCACGCCCGCGGCCTTGCCCATCGCGGTGCGCACATACGCCGCATCGCCCTGCGACACGCCGCGATGCGCCGCCACGTGCTCGCTGCGCGCACGGGCGGCCCCGGCGAGCGCCTCGAGCTCTGCGGCGTCCGTCGCCGTGGCAGCGCCCGCCAGCCCGTCGATCACCACGGCAAACGCATGCCCGCAGGGGACAAAGCCCGGATGGGCGTCCATCGCCGCGGTCATCGTGACGCCCAGACCCGCCAGCTCCGCCACGAGCACGCGCCGCGCCTCCTCGGCGCGGACGAGCCCGTCGCGGACCTCCGCAGGCGCCTCTTCCACCGTACCGTGCTCCACCGTATTCTCAGCCATGACTGGCACCTTCCTCTTTGGCGCTTGCGCGCTTGTATCGTCCCTGTCTCGAAGACAGTCGCCGTATTATGCCGTCTTTGGGCGGCTCTCAAACCGCCTTCATCCTTTCTCCCCATCCGCTTACGAAACTCCTAAGTCCCCGTGGCGGGCGCATGCGAAAGGGGGCGCCATCGCCGTTGCGACAGCACCCCCTCGCTCGTGGAGACAGATTGCTCTCAGATGTTGGACGACCCGCTACCGGTCAACTTCGGCAAATTCCACCTGCCGCTCGCGGAAGTTCTCGCGAAAGACGTAGTCGCGCACCTGGTCCCACGCCTCGGCGCTCTCAAACAGCGAGCTGTTCAGCTGCGCGATCGCCCCGTTACTTGCGTTGCTGAAGGCATGCTCGAGCGTCGAGCGGTCAAAGACGTACCGGTCGGCGTCGTAGACGCTGTCGTACTCCTCCTGCACGGTGAAGTCAACGCGGTCAAGCGCGGGGTAGACGCTCATCAGCGTCACCGCGTTGTAGAGCAGCGCCCGCTCGATCGCGTCGCCGTCGATAAGATCGGAGACGTTCTCATAGCTGATCGCAAAGGAGGTCTGCGCCTCCGGTGCGCCCGCCGATCCCAGATACGCCCCGAGGGGCAGCTCGGCCACGAACGCCGCGGTATCGGTGCCGTTGCCCACCGCCTGCTGCAGCGCGGCGACATCTTGGTTGGCGATGGCGTCGTCGACGGCAACCGTCGCCTCGTATTCCGCCTGGTCCTCAGGGTCGCTGAAGGTGGGCGTCGCCTGACCAGAGGCGCCCTGCCCCTGGTCTTGCGCACCCTGCTGGTCTCCCGCAGAAGTCCCCTGACCCGTCCCGTTGCCCGTTGTTTGGTCGACGGAGGAGACCGTCTGATCGTTCTCATACGACTCATGCGCGCGATCCGCCACAAACATGTTGCAGCCCATAAAGCCGAGGATCACGATGACAAAGAGCGCCGCCACCGCGATGACCGCGATGACTGCCGGCGACAGGTGCTTTCGCGCCGGGGCCGTCTCCGCCCCCTGCTGCACCGGGGGCTGCGGGGAGCCCTCAGCGCGTGCGGACCCGGTGCCCTCAACCGCAGAATCCGCAACGGGCATTTCCACCGTCTCGGCAACCGGCTGGCTGTCTTGACCGGCCTCGAGCACATCATCGAGGCTCGTCATGCTCGCCTTCGTCTTCTCAAGGGCGTCCTCGGCGCTCATACCGCCCGCTACGTAGTCCTCATAGCGCGCGACGAGATTGCCGTAGATCTCCTCCTTGAGCTCTATCATCTCGGGCGTCAGCACCTTGCCTTCAAATAGGCGCTCGACGTACATGCGCAGTTCGCTCATCGCTCTCCCCCGTTCGCGCCCAGCAACCGGTCGATGATGCGCCTCACGCGCATCCAGCGCTCGGTGGCTTCCTGTAACTCGGTGATACCCGCATCGCAGATGCGGTAATACTTGCGTCGCGCGCCCTGGGTCTCGTCGCCCCAGTAGCTCGATACAAACCCTTGCGTCTCCAGACGCTTCAGGCTCGTGTAGAGCGATGGCTCCTTCATCTCGTAGTCGCCTTGGCTCGCGGTCGCGATCTCTTTGAGAATCTCGTAGCCATAGCTGTCACCCTGGCTCAGCACGTGCAGGATGATGGCGTCGATGTTCCCCCGGATCAGATCGCTCACGGCATCTCGGGCAGCCATACCGTCACCTCCTTGGTGGCAGCTTATCCTGTCACGGAGAGCATATCACATAGTACTTCGGCTGTCGATGTACTATTTTTCCCATGGATTCTCGCTACAAAAAAGCCCGGCTCCGCAGAACGGAGCCGGGCGAGTCGCACAACCTATGCTGTGCCAAGTGCCTATGGAGCCAGACGGGCTACTCGGCCATGAAGTCGCGCTGGATGGAGGAGTCGACCTTCACGCCGGGGCCCATGGTCGAGGAGAGCGAGATGCTCTTCACGTAGCGGCCCTTAGCGGAGGACGGCTTGACGCGCAGGAGCTCGGTGTAGAGAGCAGCGTAGTTCTCCACGAGCTTCTGGTCGTCGAAGGAGACCTTGCCCACCGGCACGTGGCAGATGCCATAGCGGTCGGCACGGTACTCAACACGACCGGCCTTGAGCTCGGCGACCATCTTGGCGACGTCCATGGTCACCGTGCCGAGCTTGGGGTTCGGCATAAGACCGCGGGGGCCGAGGATCTTACCGATGCGGCCGACCTTGGCCATCATGTTGGGCGTAGCGATGGCGGCGTCAAAGTTGATCTCGCCGGCCTGGATCTGAGCGACGAGGTCGTCGGAACCGATGACGTCGGCGCCGGCCTCCTCGGCCTCACGAGCCTTCTCGCCCTCGGCGAAGACGGCGACGCGGACCGACTTACCGGTGCCGTGCGGCAGCGAGATGGAGCCGCGGACGTTCTGGTCGGCCTTGCGGGTGTCGATACCCAGACGGAAGTGAGCCTCAACGGTCTCGTCGAACTTGGCCGGAGCAACCTCCTTGACGAGCTTCACCGCCGCAAGCGGGGTGTAGAGCTTCTGGCTGTCGACCTTCTCTGCCGCAGCGCGGAAATTCTTTCCATGCTTTGCCATATCAATACCTCCTGTGGTCATCGGGCAGGACGCCCTCCCACATCGAAGCGCACGCTAAAGGTGCGCAACCTACCTGCGGGCGTCCATGAGGACGCCCGTAATACACGAGAGTTACTCGGCGATGGTCACGCCCATGGAGCGGGCGGTACCGGCGACGATCTTCTTGGCGGCCTCGATGTCGTTGGCATTGAGGTCGGGCATCTTGATCTCGGCGATCTTGGTGAGCTGCTCCTGGGTGAGCTGGCCGACCTTGTCGCGCTGCGGCACGGCGGAACCGCTCTTGAGCTTGAGCTCCTTCTTGATGAGGTGCGCCGCTGGCGGAGTCTTGGTGATGAAGGTGAACGAGCGATCCTCGTAAACGGTGATCTCAACGGGGATGACGTCGCCCATCTTGTCCTGCGTAGCGGCGTTGAACGCCTGGCAGAACTGCATGATGTTCACCTGCGCGGCACCAAGGGCGGGGCCGACGGGAGGAGCCGGGTTGGCCTGACCGGCGTTGATCTGCAACTTGATGACGGTTGCAACCTTCTTCTCAGCCATCTCAAAACCTTTCTTTCAATGTGCTTCTAACATGAGCTATATCGTTAACGAGCCCGTGTTAGAAGCACCCGGAGCGGTGAGCGGCCGCAAGGGAACACAAGCTCGAGAACGGACGAACTTAACTGATGACGGCCACCTGATCGAAGCCGAGCTCGACCGGCGTCTCGCGGCCGAAGATCACGAGAGTGACCTTGACCTTGCCGGCGTTCGCATCAACCTCGGCGACCTGACCGTCGAAGTCTGCGAGCGGGCCCGAGGTCACGCGGACCGAGGTGCCGACCTCCAGGCCGACCGCGGTGCGCTTGGGCGCCTCGCCCTTCTTCGACTTGCGCATCATCTTGTTGTACTCATCGCGCGAGAGCGGAGAGGGCTTGCCGTTGGCACCGAGGAACCCGGTGACACCCGGCGTGTTGCGGACGCACGTCCAGGCATCGTCGTCCATCTCCATACGCACGAGCACGTAGCCCGGGAAGATCTTGACGTCCTTGGTCTCGCGCTTACCGCCCTCTTTGATCTCGGTCACGCTCTCCATAGGGATCTCGATATCAAAGATACGATCCTGCATCCCCATGGTCTCGATACGATGCTCGAGATCGGTCTTGACGCTCTTCTCGTAGCCGGAGTACGTATGAACCACATACCAACGCTTCGTCATGCTTTACCCCCTCAGACCCGAGAAGAGGACCAGGCCCTCGCCGATAACAAAGTCAAGTGCGGCGATAACCACGCCCACCACCACGAGGGAGACGCAGACCGCAACGGAATAGCGAATGAGCTCCTCTTTGGTGGGCCAAGTGACGCGCTTCATCTCGGTGCGGACCGAGGCGAAGTAATTCTTAACGCGGGTAAGGAAACCGGGCTTGGCAGCCTTGCCGTTCTTACCCTTGGCGGCCTTAGCGGGAGCCTTGCTCTGCTTTGCCTTCACAACCTTCTGAGAGGTATCGGCCTTCTTGCCATGAGCCTGGGAGGAAGCGGTCTGAGTGGCCGCGCCCTTCTTAGGTGACTTCTTGTTTGCCATATGTGATACCTCCGGCAAAACACGCTCAAACATGGGAAAACCGTAAGCCCCAACGTTCGGGGCTTACGGATTGATTACTGGCACGCCAGGAAGGACTCGAACCCTCAACACTCGGTTTTGGAGACCGATGCTCTACCAATTGAACTACTGGCGTATATCAGAAGACTAGCGGGTCTCCTTGTGGACCGTATGACGGTGGCACCAGGGGCAATACTTCTTGATCTCCATGCGGTCAGGCATGGTGGCCTTGTTCTTGGTCGTCGTGTAGTTGCGACGCTTGCACTCGGTGCATGCAAGGGTGACTAGGGTACGCATGAAACTTATTACCTCCAATACCGCCCGGACGGGCACGGTGGAATACATTATCATCTCGAAGATGGTACGTCAACGGTCAGTTGCGCCGGGCGGTGTGTCTGCAAAAACGGTACATAACCTGATCCCACCCTGATGGTAAAGGCTAAGTAGCCCTCTTAGGGATCGTCATGACCGGCAGACGGATAATCAACGGACAGCGACAGAAAAACCCGGCTCCCCCGTGAGGGAACCGGGTTGCACAAGCTCTAGATTACCGAATAACGGAAGTTACTCGATGATCGTGGAGACAACGCCCGAGCCGACGGTGTGGCCACCCTCGCGGATAGCGAAGCGCAGGCCCTCCTCCATGGCGATCGGGTGGATGAGGTCGCCCTCGATGGTGATGTGGTCACCAGGCATGGCCATCTCGGTGCCCTCGGGGAGCTTGACGGTGCCGGTCACGTCAGTGGTACGGAAGTAGAACTGCGGACGGTAACCATCGAAGAACGGGGTGTGACGGCCGCCCTCCTCCTTGGTGAGGACGTAGACCTCGCCGGTGAACTTGGTGTGCGGGTGCACCGAGCCGGGCTTGCAGAGAACCTGGCCGCGCTCGATGTCCTCGCGCTTGATGCCGCGGAGCAGGATGCCGACGTTATCGCCAGCCTCGCAGAAGTCCATGGTCTTGCGGAACATCTCGATGCCGGTGGCGACGGAGGACTGGGTCTCCTTGATGCCGACGATCTCGACGGGCTCGTTGAGCTTGAGCACGCCGCGCTCGACACGACCGGTAGCGACGGTACCACGGCCGGAGATGGTCATGGTGTCCTCGACGGCCATCAGGAAGGGCTTGGCATCGTCACGCTCGGGGGTCGGGATGTACTCGTCGACGGCAGCCATGAGCTCGCGGACGGAATCCATCCACTTCTCCTCGCCGTTGAGGGCGCCGAGAGCGGAACCGCGGATGACGGGGATGTCGTCTCCCGGGAAGTCGTACTCGGAGAGGAGCTCACGGGTCTCCATCTCGACGAGGTCAATGAGCTCCTCGTCGTCGACCATGTCGCACTTGTTCAGGAACACGACGATGTAGGGCACGCCGACCTGACGGGCGAGCAGGATGTGCTCGCGGGTCTGGGCCATGGGGCCGTCGGTGGCAGCGATGACCAGGATAGCGCCGTCCATCTGGGCAGCACCGGAGATCATGTTCTTGATGTAGTCGGCGTGGCCGGGGCAGTCAACGTGAGCGTAGTGACGGTTGGCCGTCTCGTACTCGACGTGAGCGACGGAGATGGTGATGCCGCGCTCGCGCTCCTCGGGAGCCTTGTCGATGTTCTCGAACGCCGTGAAGTCGGCCTTGCAGCCCTCGGTCTCGGAGAGAACCTTGGTGATGGCGGCGGTCAGCGTGGTCTTACCGTGGTCCACGTGGCCGATGGTGCCGATGTTAACATGCGGCTTAGTGCGCTCGAACTTTTCCTTGGCCATTTAGCCCTCCTCCTTCAAAGGTCGTCCCCGGCGGGGACAATGCCTTCTTAACCTAAGTGGCTCCCCCATGATGGGAAAGCCACCGTGTTACCTTGGTAGCGGTGACTGGATTCGAACCAGTGACGCCACGGGTATGAACCGTGTGCTCTAACCAGCTGAGCTACACCGCCTTACTGGAGCCTGCGACCGGACTTGAACCGGTGACCTCCTCGTTACCAACGAGGTGCTCTACCGACTGAGCTACACAGGCACTTGCTGGTGGGAGCGCAAGGATTCGAACCTTGGTAGGCAGAGCCAACGGGTTTACAGCCCGTCCCCATTAACCACTCGGGCACACTCCCTTATAGCAAGCCTCGCAACGCACCTGCCCAAAGGGCAAGCTCCTTGCGAGCGAATGAATAGTACGACGTCGCGCCCGCGGCTGTCAACCACTTTACTCAAATACACGCGCCCGGGCGTATCCATCATCTCTCACCTGCGGTTTTATTGAATCACCTTTTCTCGCGCGCCCCGTTGTCGTGAACGTGTTGTGAAGGCAAGACAAGTTCGCGCGCGTTACACTGACACCAACCAACCGATTGGAGGCATCGTGAACACATCGTCCCCCACCCTCGCCTGGCTCCAAGATCCTGAGGTCTTTGAGGTGAACCGGCTCCCCGCGCACTCCGACCACACCTGGTACGGCGCGCAGCGCATCTGCACGCGCACGCTCGACGGTAGCTGGCGCTTTGCCTACACCCCCTCCATCGACGAGCGGCCGCGCAACTTTTGGCACGAGGACGCCGACCTCTCCACCTTCGGCACTATCCAGGTGCCCGCCCATATCGAACTCCAGGACTACGGCCAGATTCAGTATGTGAACACGCAGTACCCCTGGGACGGTGTCTCCAGCCTGCGCCCGCCCGCCATCGACACCGACCGCTGCGCCGTGGGATGTTACGTGCGCAACTTCGAGCTCGACTCCGCATGGGAGGACATGCGCGTATGTATTTCTTTCCAGGGTGTCGAGCGCGCCTTTTTCCTCTGGGTAAACGGGTGCTTTGTAGGCTACGCCGAGGACAGCTTCACCCCAAGCGACTTTGACCTCACCGACTATCTGCACCCGGGGATAAACCGTCTTGCTGTCGAGGTTTTTCAACATTCGAGTGCGTCGTGGCTAGAAGACCAGGATATGTTCCGGTTCTTTGGCATCTTCCGGCCCGTGGTGCTCTACGCCAAGCCGCGGCTGCACGTTGAGGACATATGGCTGAGAGCCAAACTCGACACGGACAACATCACGGGCATACTCGACCCGCGCATCACCATTAGCTCTGCGGACGATGCTGAGACGCTCGCGTCGTGCATCGTGCGGCTGCGCGTAACGGACGCAAACGGGACAAAGCTATATGAGGGGGCGCCGGACTTTACGACCGTCGAACAGGCGAACAGTCCCTGGGAGGATGCGCGCACGGTCGAGCTCGATTGTCCCCTGCGACTCGAGAACATCGTCCCGTGGAGCCACGAGCAACCGGCGCTCTATACGGTTGAGGTGGCGCTCGTCGACTTCCACTCCGGACGCGAGGTGGAGCGCGCAACCGTGCGGACGGGCTTTCGCCGTGTGGGGATTGAGGACGGCGTCTTGCGCCTCAACGGGCAGCGCCTGTTCTTCTGCGGCGTAAACCGCCACGAGTGGAGCGCTGAACACGGCCGCGCCATTGCGCATGACGACATGATCCGCGCGATGGAGACCTTCAAACGCAACAATATCAACGCCGTGCGCACCTGCCACTACCCAGATCAGACGCCGTGGTACGACCTCTGTGACGAGAACGGCGTCTATATGATCGACGAGGCCAACCTCGAGACCCACGGCAGCTGGCAAAAGCTCGGAGCCGTGGACCCTGCCTGGAACGTACCGGGCAGCCTCGCCGCGTGGACGCCCGCTGTCATCGACCGCGCGCGTTCGATGTTTGAGCGCGACAAGAACCATCCTGCGGTCCTCATGTGGAGCTGCGGCAATGAGTCGTACGCAGGCGATGCCATCCTCGCCATGAGCCGCTTCTTCCACGAGACGGACCCGAGCCGTCCTGTCCATTACGAAGGCGTGTTCCAAGCGCGGGGGCGCGAGGGCTACGATCCCGCATGGGAGGAGGCCTCAGATGTAGAGAGCCGCATGTACGCAACGCCGGCCGACATCCGTCACTACCTCGAGAACTCGCCTAAGAAGCCCTTTATACTCTGCGAATACATGCACGACATGGGCAACAGCTTAGGCGGCATGGAGAGCTACATGCGCTTGGGCGAGGAGTTTGAGCAGTACCAAGGTGGCTTTATCTGGGACTACATGGACCAGGCCCTCTGGCGGCGTGACGCGCTCGGACGGCGTTCTCTGGGCTACGGCGGAGACTTTGGCGAACGGCCGAGCGACTACGCGTTCAGCGGCGACGGCGTTGTCTTTGCCGATGGCACCGAGAAGCCTGCGATGCAGGAGGTGCGCTACTGGTACGCGGATGCCTCCACGCGCGCCGCGCACGATGCTGCGTGCGATGCCGCCGAAGCAGAGAGTGCACGCGCGATTGCCGCGCAGGCAGCGACACGACGCGAGCGTGCCGCAGAGGCACCCGACCTTGTGATCGCGCAGGGCGACGTGAACCTCGGTGTTACGTGCGGCGAGCTCTCCATCCTCTTCTCGTGGGCGGAGCACGGGCCCGTGAGCCTGCGAGTAAACGGACGCGAATGGCTCTGGCGGGCGCCGCGGCCCGCACTTTGGCGCGCCTCGACCGATAACGACCGCGGATGCGGTTTCCCTGCAAGAAGCGCAGCGTGGCTCGCCGCGGAGGCGTTCTGCCGCTGCACGGACCAGCGCGTGGAGGAGCTCGGCCCACGCCGCGTGGTGGTGGCGTACCGCTTTGCGGCAGACGTTGTCCCCGGAGCGGAAATAGTCCTGCGTTACACCGTTGAGGCCGGGACGGGCATGCTTGTCGAGGCGCTCTACACCGGTGTCGAGGGACTGCCGGAGCTGCCCTGTTTTGGCGTGCACCTGGTGACCCCGGCGCCTGTCGCGGACGTTGCTTGGACGGGTCTTTCGGGCGAGACGTACCCCGACCGCTGGCGCGGCGGCACCTTTGGCCGCCACCATGAGGAGCCGCACGTACCCGCCTACCTCGTCCCACAAGACTGCGGCTGCCACGTACGCACGCACGAGCTTGAACTCTCGGCACGCGACGCTGGCGGGCACTGCTGGGGCAAGATCGCGTTTGTTATGGAGGAGGAGCCGTTCGCGTTCTCGGCGCTTCCCGCAAGCGCGCTCGAGCTCGAGAGCGCCGCACACCCCGAGGAACTCCCCGTAACGGAGCGCACGCATCTGTGCCTGTATGGAGCGATGCGCGGTGTGGGCGGCATCGATAGCTGGGGATCGGACGTGGAGGAGCCGTACCGAATCGACGCCGCGGGAACGTATCGTGTGGAGGTGCGCATCCTCGGCTAGACCTTGCGCGCGGGCGCAGCGCGGACTGCCGACGCCTGTTTGCGGTTGATGTACACCGATTTGGTCAAATTACCCTGTGAGGGGGCATTTGCACCGCGCTTTATCGAGCTACACCACAGCCGTCGACCGTTCTGCTCTAGGGCAAAGCGGTCGACGGTGATGTTTTGACGCGATTTGGCATGGACGACGGCGCATAAGCGCCGCTTGCGCGCAATCGATTATGGACAGGATGCCCTTTCATGAGGCAATTTGACCAATCCGGCCGATACCAACTCCATGGATCACCCTCATCGCACGCATCCACCTTAGCCCTTTGAGATTGGTGCACGGTCAACACCGAAAGGTGCCGCGCCTACGCCGCGTTCCGAACAGGGAGGGTTCGCAAAAAACGAAAGCCCAGAGACCCCGTCGGTCTCTGGGCTTGATGTGTGAGGGAGCCAGCGACAGGAATCGAACCCGCAACCCAGTGATTACAAATCACTTGCTCTACCGTTGAGCCACGCTGGCGCGAGCATTTAGGATACTCAAAGGCCGCATGCTACGCAAGCGGAGCGCGCATTACGAGCGCAGGCTGTCGCGGAGCGCCGCTAACTTTGAGAGGGAATCCCCGCCGAGCCTGCTGCCGAGGGTGAGCTTGATGTCGGGCGCCGCCTCGGCCTCAGCAACATCGGCATCGACCTGCTTGACCTCGCCCGCAAACATGCGCGCCGAGATACGCGTGACGCCCTTGCCCATAACCGTCGCCTGAATCGTACCGTCGCTCGTAACAACCGAGCAGGCGCGGCCATGCTCGCGCGCATCGGTGCACAGGCGCTGGATGACGGTGTCGGCCGAAACCCCCGTGGGCGAGAACTCGATACGCACGCCCGCTTGGGGAAGGTTCGGGCGGTCGGGATTCACGTTGCCCGCGCCATCGAACACGATTACCGGCTCGTAGCGCCCTTGGGCAAAGGCGGCAACGTCCGCGATGAGCGAGGTGCGCGCAGCGTCGTAGACATCGCGCGAATAGGGATCGTCCGAGCGATCGAAGATAAGGCGCTCGTAGCGCGGGTCGGCGTGGATGACGTTGTAGCCGTCGACCACGAGGAGTTCCTTTTGGCCGCGCGCGTTGGTACCACGCGCCGGCTCAGCTACCTCACCAAACGCTGCCGAGAAGGCGTTGCCAACCCCAAAGGTACTCGCCGAGACAATGGGCTTTGCCGAGCCCTCGCCAAAGCGCTTTGCCTTGGCCTTCGCACGGTTCTTTTTGGACATGGGCTACTCCCCCGCACCTACCGCGGCAATCTCGCGGCCCTGGTCGGAGACTGCGGCGCCAGCGTCACCGAGCTCGGCGATGTTCACGCGGAGCCATTCGTAGGCGAGTGCCGTGGTTGCCTGCGCCACGTTCAGGCTCTCGGTCACCCCGCGCTGCGGCAAGCGCGTGAGGTCGTCGCAGGTTTCGAGCACCAAGCGCGAGATGCCCTCGCCCTCCGACCCCATCACAAGTGCGATGCGCCCAGTAAGCGGCGACTCCCAGCAGGACCCTTCGGCATGCTCGCTCGCGCCGACGCACCAAAATCCCGCCTGTTTAAGACCCTCGAGTGCACGAGCGATGTTGGGCACGCGGGCGATGGGCAGGTGCATGACAGCGCCGGCGGAGGTCTTGTAGGTGGCAACCGTCACCTCGGCCGCGCGCTTGTTGGCGATGACCACGCCCGCGGCACCAACAACCTCCGCGGAGCGCACGATGGCGCCAAAGTTGCCGGCGTCGGTCACATGGTCGAGCACCACCACGAGCGCGGGCCCTTCGCCGGCGCGTGCAACGATATCGGAAAGCTCGGCGTATGGGAAGGCGCCAACTTCAAGCACGATGCCCTGGTGCGCGCCGTGCGCGGAGATGGCATCGAGCTCGGCGCGGGGACGGGTAATGACGGGCACGCCGGCCGCGTGTAGGTAGTCGACGAGCTGGCCAAGCGCGGCGTCCTTGCCCTCGCCCTCGGCTACTAGCGCGCGCTTGACGGGGAAGCCGGCACGCAGCGCCTCCGTTACCGCACGGCGCCCCTCAATGAAGTCACCTGTTGGGCGAATGACCGAACGCTTGGCCGCAGAACGAACGCCTCCTCCCTTTTCGGCATCCCGCTTCCGCGCGTCATCTGTTCCAAACGCGCCACCGCGATCGCGAGAATCTTTGCCTCCGCCGAGAGCCTTCTCGCTATCGCCCTGCTGACGCATACCGCGCCCGCCGCGCATGTCACGACCACCGGGCCGCTGACCGCGCCCACCTTGCTGCCTGCCCATGAATCTCCTCACACGTCCTGATTCTTACTGCAGTATAAACCGGCATGCATCAACACAAATCGACTGCAAAAGCCCCGACGCCATACACCTACCTAAATAACCCATCATCCCTACTGGAAAAGCGGCACACGACCCAGCAGGAAATCATCAACGGGAAACTCATTCGACCCGATCACGAGCGCATAGGTTCCCGGATAACGTTGGACGAACTCCCCAAGCCCCTTCAAACTCTTGACGCGCCCGCTTTTCACCTCAATCGCTGTTCTCCGTCGACCTTTCGTCACCACAAAGTCAACCTCATAGGAGCCATTGCGCCACCACGTCACCGTAAAGCCCTCGCGGCTGGCCCGCGCAAGCAAATACGCCCCTACCGCTGTCTCGACCAAGTGGCCCCGATATTCGCTGTTCTCGCGCAAGCGTTCGCGCCGTTCACCAGAAGCGGTAACCATGAGCGCGGTGTCATGGGCCAGCAACCTAGGCGAACTAGCGCGCTCCTTCAGCACCTTTTCATCGTACTTGGGAAGACCGCTCAACAAGCCGGCGCGTGAAAGCAACTCAAGATAGTGCGCTATTGTGTCGGTGTTCCCGCGATCGTCAAGCTGGCCAAGTAGCTTTCGGTAGGATATTTCTTGCGCAGAATAGACCGCACCCACCTCGAAGAGGGCGCGAAGCAACGCGGGCTTGCGTACCACTTCCATCTCGAGCACATCTTGGGTGAGCGTTGGCTCAACAATCGCCTCCCTCACATACGCCAGCCAACGATCTTCGTCGTCCTTGAGCGACGCCGCTCCGGGATACCCGCCAAAGAAGAGAAAATCCTCGTACGTAAAGCCAAACGCCTCGCGGCATTCATCAAAGGTCCACTGCGTTGAGGGAATAACCTCGTAGCGGCCCTTGAGTGAGTCGGCCATGCCTTTTCGCAACAGCAGGGTCGAAGAGCCGGTGAGGACCACTCTAAGATCAAGCCCATTTCGAGAATCCTCGTCCCACAGGTACTTGACCGTTGCCGACCAATCGGGAACCTTTTGGACTTCATCTAGAGAGAGAATGGCACCGGGAGTTTGGCGGGCCATTGAACGCGCCTGCTTCCACAGATCTTCGAGCGTGCGCGGGAGCTGGTCACGCGGACGGTCGAACACGAATTCCTGTACGGGAGTATCAAGCTTGCGCAAAGCTTGCGCAACCGCCGTGCTTTTTCCCGTTTGCCGAGGCCCTTCTACTATCTGGAGAAATCGACGCGGCTCCAACAGGCGGTTCGCGAGCATAGGAACGATATAGCGTTCATACATGAGCAATCCCCTCTCGCACGTTTTATCTCCTGTCATTATTGCCATATTATATTTTTGACAGGATAACCTATCAAAAATTAGATTTCTCAATTTTGATAGGTTTCATAACGCCTGCATTTTTTCAGCGCTCTGTAAGGCTTCTCCCACTACGATCATGCATGCAACTGCATGGGGAACAAATGCCTATAAACCGCGAGCCCCGGGAGGATGGATGAAAGCCGCTGTTGTGTACTGCTCGCAAACGGGATCGGCGAAGACGTACGCTGACTGGATGGCCGAAGAGCTGAGTTGCACGCCTGAACCGCTTGATCGCATCGAGGCGGTTGCCACGGATGCCGAACTCGTAGTGTTTGCCAGCTGGTTCCATGCGGCGAGCATCAAGGGCGTCAAGCGTTTCCAAGCGTACATGGCGAAACATCCCGAGAAGCGCTACGCCGTGATCGCGGTGGGTGCGACGCCCATGCCATGCGACCTGTGGCCAGCAAGCGAGCACAAAGAGGCGTTCCGCCGCTCCTTCCCGGAAAATCGCTACCCCGACCTGCCGTGGGTGTACTGCCGCGGTGGATTCCACTTCGAGCGGCTCGGTGCGTTGGATAAAATCGCCATGTGCATCTACTTCAAAATGCTCGAAGACGAGATCGCGCGCGGCAATGAACGCGAGAAGATCTCGCTCGCAGGCATGCGAGAGGGCTTCGACGGCTGCAATCGCTCGTATTTAGAGCCATTACTCGAACAGCTGAGGCTACAGGGATAACGGGCGGCTATCGTAAGGCACCAGGTCTTGTGCAACCCTATCGCTTTGCTGCACCGCCTACGCCAATCGACGATACTTCGTCCCCCTTGCTACGCCACTTGTTTCAACCACGCCAAGGGAAACAAGTTGCTGAAGAATCTTCGTGAGCTTCGACCTGCTGAAGTCAACTTCTTTCAGAATCTCTCCCACCGCCATGGGGCGTACCGCGTTCAGTAGGTCGTACACGCGCTGCTGGTCATCCGTGAGCCCGATATCACTTTTCATGAGGGGCAGCGCCACCAGCTACGCATACAATTACGCAAGAAATATTCTGCGTACTTTTATGCGTTAAAAAAAGCCGCCCTTCCCCAATGGAAAGAGCGGCTCGCGTTCCTGTAGAAGAGTAGACGTCGAGATTATGCGTGCTTGATGCGGCTGCCAGCGGCGGTGTCCTCAATCACGAGGCCCATGTCGCGCAGCTGGTCGCGGATGGCGTCGGCCACGTCCCAGTTCTTGGCGGCGCGGGCCTCGGCACGGGCTGCGAGGATCTTCTCGGCAGCCTCGGAAACGTCGTCTCCCGTGTAGGCGCAAAGCCCCGCGGCCACGCCGAGGAGCCCCACCGGCAACTCCTCCTCGGGCTCGGGCAACTCGATACCCAAGATCTTGAACGCCCCGGCGATGCTCGCCGCAGCACCGGTCGCCGCGTCCGCATCGACCGCGGAGCCCGCCTGGTCAAGATACGTGTTAGCGTCGGTCACCAGCTGGAAGTACGCCGCGAGCGCGCCCGCGGTGTTGAAGTCGTCGTTCATCTGGCGCTCAAACTCATCGCGCGCCGCGAGGACCGCGGCATCGAGCTTCTGCGCGAGCGCGGCGTCGGGCCGCCCTTCAGCATGGCGCGTCGCCCACACGAGGTTCTTCACCGTGCCGGCGATACGGCCGAGCGAGTTCTCGGCACCCGCCAGGCGCTCCCAAGAGAAGTCGAGCGGGCTGCGGTAGTGGGTCTGCAGCATGAGCAGGCGCAGAGCCGCCGCGGAGTGCTTCTCGAGCACCTCCTCGAGCGTAAAGAAGTTGCCAAGCGACTTCGACATCTTCTCGCCGTCGACGAGCAGCATCCCCGTATGCATCCACGTGTTCGCAAAGCCCTCGTGCCAGGCGCAGGTGGCCTGGGCGCACTCGTTCTCGTGGTGCGGGAAGGCGAGGTCGGAGCCGCCGCCGTGGATGTCGATGGGGCAGCCGAGGTAGCGGTGCACCATGGCGGCGCACTCCGTGTGCCAACCCGGGCGCCCCTCGCCCCACGGGCTCTTCCAGCTGGGCTCGCCGGGCTTGGCCGCCTTCCAGAGCGCGAAGTCGAGCGGGTCGCGCTTGGCCTCGCCCGCGGCGATGCGCGCGCCCACCATGAGGTCATCGATCTTGCGTCCGGAAACCTCGCCGTAGGTGGGATCGCTTCGCACCGAGAAGTACACGTCGCCGTTATCGGCCGCGTAGGCATGACCGCCCTCGATGAGCGTCTTGATCATGCCGATCATGGAGCCGATTTCCTTGGTGGCGCGTGGGCGCACATCGGGGTCCATCACGTTTGCCGCATGCATGACGTCGATGAACTTCTTCGAGAACTCCTCAGCCACCTCGGCGGCAGTGCGTCCCTGCTCGTTGGCGCGGTTGATGATCTTGTCGTCCACGTCGGTGAGGTTCTGGGCGAACGTGACCTCGTACCCGCTCGCGATGAGCCAGCGGCGGATCACGTCGAAGCTGATGAACGTGCGCGCGTTGCCGATGTGGATGTTGTCATAGACCGTCGGGCCGCACACGTACATGCGGACCTTACCCTCTTCGATGGGGATTAACTCCTCTTTTTTGTGCGTGGCCGAGTTGTAGATAAGCATGAGATCTCCTCGCGTTGCCTCGCCCGTGATGCTCGCGCAGGTTTGCCGCGGCGGCAGGGCGCGATACTGCTCGATTATACGCGACCGGGCCCGGAAAGACCGGGCCCGGTACGTAAGAGCGAACAATCTGACGTTCTGAGAGATAGCGCCTAGTCGCTGTTGGTGCCTAGTTGCTGTTTGCTCGCCAGAGGTCGACGAGCTCCTTAGCTGCCGCATACGGGTCATCGGCGCCCGCCACGGCGGACACCACAAAGAAGCCCTCCACACCGGTTGCTGCAAGTGCGGGGATGTCGGCCGCCTTGACGCCGCCGCCCACCACGATGGGGCGCGGGCTCACCTGGTGCAGCTCGGCGAGCTCGGCCAAGCTGCGGGTGATTACGTGCCCGTCGTCGTCAAGACCGCAGTCGGGCTTGGTAGCCGTCTCGTGCAGGGGGCCCACACCAAAGTAGTCCACCGCCGAGACATCGGCTGTCTCGATATAGCGACGCATCTCATGCGCGGCGGCAGAGAGCCCCACCACCGCATCCTCGCCGAGGAACTTCCGGCAAATCTCGGGTGGAATATCAGACTGCCCCACATGAACACCGTCCACCTTGATGCCCATCTCGCGCGCGGCGAGCGCCACGTCGAGCCGGTCATCGATGAGCAGCGGCACGGTGTCTGACTTGCCGGCAGCGGCAATGACGTCGGCCACGCGGCGTGCGCAGTCGATCATCTCGCGCGCGCCCGCCACCTTGGAGCGCACCTGGATGATGGTGAAGCCGGCGTCGAGCGCCTGAGCAACCACCTCTTCCACAGGTCGACCGCAGGTATTCTCTGGCCCCAGCACCAGATATGCAGAGATATCCAAGTTGTCACGTATGCTCATAGTGCACTCTCCTATGCCTTGCAGCCGCACGCGCCGGCGCCGTCCGCCGCGGCACCATCGGAGCCCGCGCCGTCCAGAATCTCGTCCACCACGCGCACCTTGCGCTCCATCATGTTCTCAAAGCCAGGGCGGATATCGGCCTTGAGCACCACCTCGGTGCGGATGCCGCGCTCCGCGAGCACAAAGGTCGCGTCGCGCACGGTGCGCATCACATCGTCCCACTCGCCCTCGATCTCGGTGAACATGGAGTTGGTGCGACAGGAAAGGCCACTCTCGCGGATAACGCGGATGACCTCCGCCACGTACTCCTTTAGCTCGTCGCCCACGCCCACCGGCGCGATGGCCACGGCAACCAGCGTGTTCATTTACGCCTCCTCGATCTCAAAGGTGTGGTGTGCGATGTCCTCGGGCGTGGCGAGGTAGAGCTCGTCCAAAAACGCCACCTGGAAGCTTGCCGGGGCGTTCACCCGCGCGCCAGCGCGCTCGCCCGCCACGTTATACACGCCCACCGCCGCGAGCGCCGCGGCAAGCGGGGTCTCCGCACACGCGGCATACACGGCGCACACGCCGCCCAGACTGCAGCCGGAGCCCGTAATCTGCGTCATGAAGGGCGAGCCGCCGTAGCTGCGCACCACGGTCTCGCCATCGGTCACCAAATCCACCGCACCAGAGACCGCCACCGCGCCGCCGGTGTAGCGGGCGAGCGCCACCGCCGCGGCGCGCGCCGCATCGACCTCCTGCGTGGAATCCACACCGCGCACCGTCGCGTCTGGGGCGGCCGTCTCAAGCCCCCACAGATTGGCGAGCGTAATGACCTCGGATGCATTGCCGCGCACAATGGTGGGCTTGCGCGGCTTCATGTCCGCCAGAAGCTGCGTGCGCATCGCGCCCACGCCCACGGCCACGGGGTCGATGACCCAGGGCTTGTTGAGCTCGTGCAGGCGGCGCGTGGTGGCGGGCAGCGTCTCGGTGTAAATGGGCAGAAGCGTGCCAACGTTCAGATACATGGCACCGCCGAGCTCGGCCATCTTCTCGCCCTCATCCGGCAGATAGACCATCGCGGCCGAACCGCCCACGGCAATCTGGGCGTTCGCCACAAAGTTGATGGTCACCGTATTGGTGATAGACGGCGTCATGGGGCACGTCTCACGTACCTTCTGCGCCGCACGCGTCACCTGTGCTTCCAGCGTTTCCTTCTCGATCATCAAAGATCCTTTCCGGAGCAACGAAAAAAGCGCCCACCCGAGGTTGTACGCGTTGCCCTCTGCTGATGCCCGCAGACGGCAACGCCCCCAGGGAGCGCCTTGTGTTCGCGTCCATGCTCCCTACGACAGCATTACCTGACAGGTTCGAAGGGTTGGGCAGAGCGCCCTCTCAACTCGGCATGCGCCCACGCGCGCCGGGTACCCCTGCATCGGTGTCTATGATAGTGCGCGCGGCGTCATCTGGGCGCGGCAATCAAAACGTTTTCTTACGCGTTTTGACCCCGTACGTTTTGGCCCCGCCCAAAAGTGGCGTTTTGACCCCGTCCCCAAATGTGCGGCTACGCGTGGTCAAGCAGACATACGGCCCAGGCACCAATACCGGCACCCTCGCCCTCCCAGCCAAGGTGCTCGGTGGTAGTGGCCTTCACGCCCACCTGGTCGACGGAAACACCGAGGGCACGCGCCAGGTTCTCGCGCATTGCCTCGCGATGCGGGCCGATCTTGGGCTCCTGGGCAGCGATGGTGCAATCCGCATCCACAAAGGTATAGCCGCGTTCACGGGCATAGGCCATCACGCGGCCGAGCAGCACGAGCGAATCCGCTCCCTCATAAGCCGGATCATCGTCGGGAAAGAGCTTGCCGATGTCGCCCCCGCGGCACGCACCGAGGATCGCATCGGCAAGGGCATGGGCGAGCACATCGGCATCGGAGTGGCCGAGCAGCCCCTTGTTGTGCGGAATGTCGACACCACCGATGATACAGCGGCGACCCTCCACCAAACGATGCACGTCGTATCCGTGTCCTATGCTCAGCACGGCAATCCTCCTTTTAGTTTGCGCGCGCCCGCAGCAGCGCCTCCACCAGCGGCAAGTCCTCGGGAACGGTCACCTTGATGTTGTCGCGCGGCGCCTCGACGCCCACAACGACTCCGCCCGCGTGCTCTACCACCGAGGCGTCGTCCGTTCCCGCAAAACCGTCTGCCGCTGCGCGCTCGATAGCCTGCACAAGCACGTGGGTGCGAAACACCTGCGGCGTCTGCACACACCAGAAGCGCGAGCGCGGCGGGGTATCGACAAAGCGGGCGCCCACCTCCTGCTCTTCGACCGTCTTCAACGTGTCGATGGCGCCCTGGCCGCAAACCACACCGTCGCGGCGCGGGTCGCGCAGAAGCTCTGCCACCGCCGCGTCGATGGTTGCCGGGCTGATAAGCGGTCGAGCGGCATCGTGTATGGCGATAACGTCATATCCTGTGGGAGCGGCCGCAACGCCCGAGACAGTTGAATCCTGCCGCTCGGCACCCGCGTCCGCAAAGGTAACCGGTGTCGCGAGTGGATAAGGATCGATAGCGACCTCGCGCATCTCTTGGCGGCGCGCGGGCTGGCAGACGATAACGATATGGCCAATCGTACGTGCACGGTCAAACGCCGCAAGCGTCCAAGCGATGAGTGGCCTACCCGCCGCCTCGACCAAAAGCTTGCCACCGGGGTTACCAAAGCGCGTGCCCGAGCCCCCGGCAACAATCACCGCACAGGCAGCGCCCTCCGGCGCGCCGCCACACGCGCACGACGCGGCGCTATCCGTCACAGGAGCGGTGCCGATGCCCTCCATCAGGCGTTACCCCGCTTACCCTGGATGCGGTACAGCGAATCGGCGAGAATCGTGGGGTTGTTGACGCCGATGTCGACCAGGCGCTCGGGATTGGTGCGGATATCGTCCATCAAGTCCTGAAGCGAGCCGTACTCGTCCACGATGCGCTCGGCAACGCCGTCGCGCACCACGGAGACCTGGGAGAGGGTGCGGAGCCCGAGCGGCGTCATGACGGAGTCCTCGTCGAGGTCGTCGTAGCCGAGCACCTCGGCTATCCGCTGGGGATTGGTGAGGTCCTGCGGCGTCATCTGCGCAAACTTCGTGCGAATCGTACGGGCGTTTTCCTCCGAGGAGTCGCGCGCGTAGTCGCGGATCATGAGGTCGTACTCGCTGTCGATGGATTCGCCCGCGAGCTGCTCGAGCTGCAGGCGCACGATCTTACCCTGCGTGCCGAGCTTGACGATGCAGCGCTTGAGCTCGACTTTGGCCTGCTGGAGGATCTCGAAGCTCGAGAAGATATCCGTGATATCCGCGAGCGTCACGTAGTCGTCGAGCTCGAGTCCCGTCAGATGCAGCAGCTTGCGGTCGAGCTGGGTGCGGGTGGTCTGGAGCGTCGATACGAGCTGGTTTACAGAGCTCATGACCTCGGGCACCGTCTGAATCTGATAGCTTTTGCCATGTACGTACACGTTCACCACGGCGCGGCGGGACGATACCGAGATGACGATCGCGTCGGTCAGGACGCTCATGCGCGCCGCGGTGCGGTGGCGCATGCCCGTCTCGCTCGTGGCGAGCGACGGGTCGGGGTTGAGGTGAAAGTTGGCGCGCAGGATCTGCGTCACGTCGCCGTCGATGACGATGGCGCCGTCCATCTTGGAGAGCTCGAACAGACGGTTCGAGGTGAACGAGATGTTGAGCGGGAAGCCGTCGTTGCCGGCGGCGAGCACGTTCTCCACGTCGCCCACGCAGATGAGGGCGCCGAGATGCCCCGCGATGATCATGTCGAGGGCAGCGCGGATGGGCTGGCCGGGCGCGGTCAGGCGGATGGCTTCGTCCATACGTTTGTTGAGCGTTTCCTTATCCAATGTGCTACCCCCGTCTCATACCTACTCGTCACAGCCACATTTATTGTCGCATGAAAACGCCCCCGGCAAAAACCGCGCGGGGGCGTTTTGACAAAAAGTTTCACTTGTGACGCGAGCGACGGGTTAGCGGCTGCCGGATCCCATCTGGGCGATACCGCCCGAGCCGCCCACCGTGAGGGCGGGAGCACCCCCGCCCGAGCGGGGCGCGGGCTCGAAGCTCGCCCCCAGCGCCCCGTGCGCGCGCGGCGCCGGAATCTCGCCCGTGCCATGGCTGAACACAAAGCCGCCGTCCACCACGTCGCAGAGCACGGTGTCGCCGGCACCCCACTCACCGGCGAGCAGCTCCTCGGAAAGCGGGTCCTCGATGAGGCGCTGGATGGCGCGGCGCAACGGACGGGCGCCGTTGGTGAGGTCGGTGCCCTCCGCCACGATCTTGGCGATGGCGGCGTCGGTGAGCTTGATGTTCATGCCGTTCATGATGAGGCGCTGGCGCAGGTCGTCGACGAGAAGCTCGGCAATGCGCGTCAGGCTCTCGCCGGTGAGCTTCTGGAAGACGACGATGTCGTCCACGCGGTTCAAGAACTCGGGGCGGAACAATCGCTTGAGCTCGCCCATCGCCCGGCTCTTGATCTCGGCGGACGTGAGGCCCGCCTCGCCCGTGGAGCCAAAGCCGACGCTCGAGGTCGCCGCGATCTCGCGTGCGCCCACGTTGGACGTCATGATGATGACGGTGTTGCGGAAGTCGACCGTCTTGCCCTGACCGTCGGTCAGGCGCCCCTCGTCGAGCACCTGCAGCAAGATGTTGAAGATGTCCGGGTGCGCCTTCTCGATCTCATCGAAGAGCACGACCGAGTACGGGTGCCGGCGCACCGCCTTGGTGAGCTGGCCGCCCTCCTCGTGGCCCACGTAGCCCGGGGGGCTACCGATGAGCTTGGAGACCTCGTACTCGCTGGCAAACTCGCTCATGTCGAAGCTGATGAGCGCGTCCTTGCTGCCAAACAGGTACTCGGCGAGCGTCTTGGCGAGCTCGGTCTTGCCCGTACCCGTGGGGCCGAGGAAGATGAACGAGCCGCCCGGGCGCCGCGGGTCCTTGAGCGGAGAGCGGCTGCGCCGGATAGCCTTTGCCACGGCGCAGACGGCCTCATCCTGCCCGATGATGCGCGTCTTAAGAACGTTTTCGCAGTTGAGGAGCCTGCGACTCTCGTCTTCGGTGAGCGAGGAGACCGGCACGCCGGAGGTGGCGGACACGATGTCGGCGATCTCGGCCACGTCGATGGTGAGCGGGCTCGCGTCCATCTCGGCCGTCCACGCGGCGCGCGCCTCGGCGAGCGCGATCTCGGCGGCCTTCCCCTCCTCTTTGAGCTCGGCGGCGCGGTTCATGTCGTCGCGCTCCGTGGCGTCGTCGGCCTCGTGCGCGAGCTCGGCCACGCGGGCCTCGGCCGCACGGACCGCCTCGGGCGCGCGGTTCTTGGCGATGCGGGCGCGGGCACCCGCCTCGTCGATGAGGTCGATAGCCTTGTCCGGCAGGTAGCGATCCTGGATATAGCGGGCAGATAGGCTCGCGGCGGCCTCGATCGCGGCCTCGGTGTACCGCACGTGGTGGTGCTCCTCGTAGCGACCCTGAAGCGCATGGAGAATCCTGATGGTGTCCTCCACGCTCGGCTCGGGAATGTCGATCGTCTGGAAACGGCGCTCAAACGCCGGGTCCTTGGTGAGGTACTTGCGGTACTCCTCCGCCGTCGTCGCACCGATGATCTGAAAGGAGCCGCGGGCGAGCACGGGCTTGAGCATCGAGCTCGCGTCGATGGAGCCCTCCGCCGAGCCCGCCCCGATGAGCGTGTGCATCTCGTCGATGAAGAGGATGGCGTCGTCGGCGTCGGTCGCCTCTTGGATGACGCCCTTCAGGCGCTCCTCGAACTCACCGCGGTACTTGGCGCCCGCCACGAGACCGGGCAGGTCGAGCGACCAGATATTCTGGTTCATCAGGTTCTCGGGCACATTGCCTGCCGCAACCTCCTGCGCCAGCCCCTCGACGATGGCCGTCTTGCCCACACCGGGGTCGCCCAAGATGAGCGGGTTGTTCTTGGTGCGGCGGGAGAGGATCTCCATCATGCGGGAGATCTCCTTCTCGCGGCCGATAACCGGGTCGAGCTCGCCGGCGCGCGCCTTCTCGGTCAGGTTGGTGGCATAGCGCTTGAGGGCAGAGGCGTCCTCGTCGCCCTTGCCCGGCGCCGCCGCGCCCGAGAAGAACGGCAGCCCCGCGCCGGGACGCCCCGCGCCGGCGCCCGCGAGCGGACGCTTACCGTCCTTGTCCTTGGACGTGAGCTTCTCTACGGCCTGACGGACCGACGCCGCCGTCACACCGAGGCGCATCAGCAGGTCCATGCCGCGGCACTGCGCCTCGTCCACCATGCCCAGAAGCAGGTGCTCGGTGGAGACGTAGGTCTGGTTGTTCTCGCGCGCCAAGCGGAAGGCACGCTCCATCACCGTGATGACCAGCGGGGTGAAGGCGAGCTTCTGGCGCGCGGAACCCGCGGGGGCGGAGCTGTCCGCGGAACCGGCGGCGTCGGCATCCGCACCGGCGGCGTCTGCCGCGGCGGAGCCGGCATCGGCCGGCACCTCCGCGGACGCGTCGGGTGCATCCGCGACGGCGTCGGCAGCCGGGGCGTCGGAAGCCGACCGCTCAGCCACCGCGGCGCCGCCCTCGGCCACAGGCTCCGCCGGGCCCTTGGTGGTCGCCGAGCTCTTGAGCTCCTCGAGAATCTCGTCGTAGGAAATATCGAGCGAGCGCAGCGCCTCGGCGGCGATGCCCTCGTCCTCTTTGGCAAGCGCGAGCAGCAGATGCTCGGTTCCGACTTTGGTGGTGTCGAGCGCAAGCGCCTCCTGCTTGGCGATTGCCATAACGCGCCGAGCGCGATCGGTGAATCTGTCCAGCATAGGTACCTTCTTTACGTGCGCAGTCCGTCCGCGCGCGGCGGGCGGACCTGATGGGTGCAGTCTCTTCCGAAGATGATCGATTGCGGTGTACCCGTAAGTTGAGGAATCATAACCCATCTTGTACCAATTCCACAACTCGCCCTGCGCGCACCGAAGAGCGCGGGCGTGCCCGGCCGCGCCCGCATCAGGAGGCGGACGCGGCGTCGCGGGCGTTCATGATGAGCATCTGCAAGCGGTTCTCGACGTTGGCGAAGCTCACGTCCGGATCGTAGTCGAGCGGCAGGATCTGCGCGTCGGGATAGCGCTCCTTCAGCGCGCGGATGAGGCCGCGGCCCACCACGTGGTTGGGAAGGCACCCAAACGGCTGCAGGATAACGAAGGCGCGGCAGCCCTGCGCGGCATGCTCGAGGATCTCCGCGGGGATGAGGATGCCCTCGCCCGCATCAAACGTGTGGTGGAGCACCTCGTCGCTCACCGCGGCGAGCTCGGGCAGCCGGACGGGGGGCTCATAGAGCGGATGCGCCCGGGCAATGCGGTCCGCCCGGTCGTGGGCCACGTCGAAGAGCCTGTCGGCCGTGGCATACCAGGCGCGCTCGGCTACCGGCAGGTCGACGTGATGCTCGCGCACCTGCGCGTGCTTGTAGAAATAGCTCTTGCGTATGACGTCGGTCATGCGCGCCTCGATCACCTCGAGCCCGTTTCGCTCCAGATAGCGCTCGATGTCGTGGTTGGCACCGGGGTGGAAGTTGAGCAGGTACTCGCCCACGATAAGCACCGTGGGGCGCGGGTGGGAGCGGTCGTAGGGCACGCCTTTCATGATATCGATGGCCCGTGCGAAGCCCTCCTCCGCCCCGCGCAGACCATGGGCCTCGATACCGTTCATGACCTCGTCGAGGGCGCGCTCGAAGGCAGCGTCCGCCGCACCGGGGACCGTCTCGTACGGACGCATGCGGCGCAGCAGCGCCTCGAGCGCATCGATCATGGGCAGGCCCCAGGCGATCTCCATGCTCGCGGCGAGGGAGAGCTTGAAGCCGGGATAGGCGCCGTGCGTGTCCGCATCGTCGTTGGTGGCGATGGGCACGTCGGCAAACCCGGCGTCGTCAAGCGCCTGGCGCAAAAGCGGCATGTAATGCGTGAGGCGGCAGTCGCCGATGTACTTGCCCGTGATGATGGCCACGTCGCAGTCCTTATAGCGCCCGCTCGTGAGCGCCTCGAGCGATTCGCCGATGGTCATCTGCGCCGGGAAGCAGATGTCGTTGTGCACATAGCGCTTGCCCAGGCGGATGGCCTCCTCATGGCCGACGGGCAGCGGCTCGGCGCGTACGCCCTCGCGTCGCATGGCAGCGGTCATGAGCCGGCAGAAGGCATGGCTCGTGTTGGGCACGAGCATCACCTTCTCGCGCCGCATGGGGCGGGTGTACTTGACGGGATAGGGGTCGGGCAGCGGTCGCGGGCCGGTTGCGGCAGCCGGGCGGCCCGCCGAATCGCGACGGCGCCGTGCCACCGTCTCGATAAACGAGCGCACGCGGATGCGCACGGGGCCCGTGGCGTCGCTCTCGTCGACCTTGAGGATGAGGGGCGCCTTGTCGGCGATCTCGCGCATAAGGCGGACGATCTCGTCGGAGAGGTACGCGTCATGCCCGCACCCAAAGCTCACGAGCTGCACGTACTCGAGCTCGTGCGTGCTCGCCGCGATGACGGCGGAGGCGAGCATGCGCGCGTGGAAGTTGTTGACCACGTCGAGCCGGCTCCGGCTGAGATCGACCTCGCGCACACCGGGCACCGCGTCCGGCGGGATGACGGCGATGCCCGCATCGGAGAACAGCTTGGGGATGCCGTGGTTGACGAGGGGGTCGTTGTGGTAGGGACGCGATGCCAGCACCACCGCGTAGGTCCCGCGCCGGCGCACGTCGGCGAGCACCTCCTCCCCGCGGCGGGAGAGCTCCTCGGCAAAGGAGCGCTCGGCGGCGTCCGCCTGCGCGATGGCGCGCCGCGCCGCCGACTCGCCCACGCCGTAGGTATCGTGCAGAAACGCCGTCAGCTGCCGGTCGCGGTCGCGGCGGGTGTACCAATGGAAGAGCGGCGTGTCGAAGGGGATGCCAAAGCGGCGCGCCGGGTCGTCCGAGTTCTTGAGCACGTAAGGATAGCCCTTGACGACGGCGCACATCCATTCGCTCGTCTTCATGACGTTCTCGCTCGGCACCGCCGTGATGATGGGCATGAGGATGCGGTCGACGTGCGCGTCGGCCAGGTCGCGGATGTGCCCGTGCACCAACTTGGCGGGAAAGCAGATGGTATCCGACGTCACGTGAGCGAGGCCCCGCTCGTACATGCGCCGCGTCGAGGGGCGCGAGATGCGCACGGTAAAGCCGAGCGCGCGCAGAAGCGTCGACCAGAACGGCATCTGGTCCCAAAACGCGAGGACGCGCGGTATACCGATGGTCTCGCCGCGGGACGGCGCGACGGGCTTGCACGGCCAATCCTTGAACAGGAGGCGGGCGCGCTCGTCAAACAGGTTGGGCGCCGGAGCGGGCGTGCGCGCCGGGGCGGGGCCCTCGAGCTGATCTGTGTCCGCCGCGCGGCGCTCCTCGGCTCGACGGGACGCGCGCGGGGCGGCGTCCGCCGCGTCCTCCGGGCTCGCCGGGGCGCAGGCATCGGCCGCGGTAGCATCGCCCTGCTGGACGGTGAGCGAGCTCGCCGCCGGCACCTCGCGTACGAGCTCGTCGTAATCGATCGCCTCACCGCGGGGGCAGCGGTTGCCCGTCACGTAGAGCGAGCCGTCGCCAAACGCCACCACCGAGCGTGCGCAGCGGTTGTTGCAGCGGCGGCAGGTCACGCCCGAGAACTCCGTATGCGTGAAATCCTCGAGCGCATCGAGCCCGATGAACGTCGACGCCGTCTGCCGGGTCGCGCGCGCCTCGGCGCCATCTGCCTCCTCCGCCGCCAGAAGCGCCACGCCGATGGCGCCCATGAGGCCGGGATGCGCCGCACGCACGACGGGGCGGCCGAGGTACTGCTCGAACGCGCGCAGCACGGCGTCGTTTTGGAAGGTCCCGCCCTGCACCACGACGCACCCGCCCAACCGGTCGAGGTTGGCGACGCGGATAACCTTGGTGAAGACGTTCTCGATGATGGAGCGGCAGAGCCCCGCCATGATGTCGTCGGGGCCCTTGCCGCGCCGCTGCTCGGACACCACGCTCGAGTTCATGAACACGGTGCAGCGGCTGCCGAGCGCCGCGGGCTCCGTCGAGCGGAACGCCGCCTCGGCGATGCCCTCGACGGGAATGCCGAGATTGGCGGCAAAGCCCTCCAAAAACGAGCCGCACCCCGCCGAGCACGCCTCGTTGACCACGATGTCGGTCAGCACCCCGTCGCGCAACCAGATGGCCTTCATATCCTGCCCGCCGATATCGAGCACAAACGTCGCATCCGGCACCGCAAGCGCCGCCGCGCGCGCATGGGCGACGGTCTCGACGGTGTGGTAGTCCGCATGAAACGCGCGGGCGAACAGCTCCTCACCGTAACCCGTCGTGCCCACGGCGCTTATGACGAGGTTCACTCCCGCGGCACGCCACCGGTCGCGCAGGGCGATGAGGCCCGCGCGGGCCACGTCGAGCGGCTTGCCCTCGTTGGAGGCGTAGAACGAATCGATCAGCGTGCCCGCGCGGTCGATAAGGGCGAACTTGGTGGTCGTGCTGCCCGAGTCGATACCGAGGTAGGCGTGCACGGTCTCGCCCGGGCGATACGCCGCCGGACCCGGCGCGGGCACCTCTGCCGGATGCCGGCGCGCAAAGGTGGCGCGCTCGGCATCGTCGGCAAAAAACGGCGCGGCCGCCGCCTCGTCTGTCGCGGGCGGATGCGCCGAGAGGTCGTGCAGCGCGGCAATGCCCCGGGCAAGGTCGAGGTCGCAGGCGTTGTCCGCAAAGAGCTCGTCTAGGGCGAGGGCCGCCCCGCGGGCGATCATGACCTGGGGGTCCTCGGGCACCACGGCGTCGGCCCCACCGAGCTCCAGCTGCTCGGTAAACACGCGCACGAGCGTGGGGTGATAGGCGAGCGTCCCTCCCTCAAAGATGACGGGGGCCTCGATATCGATGCCCTGCGCCAGGCCGCCGATGGTCTGGCGCGCCACGGCGTGGAGCGCCGAGAGCGCGAGGTCGGCACGGGAGATGCCCTGATTGAGCAGGGGCTGGATGTCGGTCTTGGCGTAGACGCCGCATCGACCCGAGATCTCGTACACGCGCGAGCCCGCCGCCGCGAGCCCCTCGAACTCCTCCGGCGTCACGCCGAGGAGCTTTGCCATCTCGTCGATAAAGGCGCCGGTGCCGCCCGCGCACGAGCCGTTCATGCGCATGTCCGCCACCTGCAGCTCGCCGGTCGCCTCATCCGTGCGGAAGAAGATCATCTTGGCGTCCTGCCCGCCGAGCTCGACAGCACAGCGAACCTGCGGGTACAGCGCTCGGATGGCGATGGCGTTTGCCACCACTTCCTGCACATACGAGGCGCCGAGGGCACGGGCGATATCGCGCGCGCCCGACCCGGTGACCGCGATGCGGGCCTGCGCTTGGGAGAACCGCTCGGCCACCGCCGAGAGCGCGTCGGCCGCGCTCTCGGCCTGCCGCGCCCCGTGGCGGCGGTAGCGCCAGTAGCGGACCTCCCCCGTCCCGGCATCGAGGACGACGACCTTGGTGGTAGTCGACCCGATGTCGAGACCGATTCGCATCGCCTCCGGGGCGCGCTCCGCCCCGGGGTCGCCACACGATCCCGCACCCACTGCCCCAAGGGCGCTCTTCGCCGTGTCCTCTCGCTCCGTATGCAGCATATCTCACCAACACATCGAGCGCCGCAGCGCATATGCGGCGCACCTCGTCCTTTGATAAAACGCACGTCTCTATACCCCGCCGCCGACCTCCTATGCGGTGTTTCGCAATTCTCTTTCGGTACCTCATTATTGTTGACGAAGCGTCTCCTCCATAGGGCTCTGCTACCATAGGAGACCCTGCTCACCCGTACGAAAGGTGCTCCATGCCCCTCTTGTTACGCGCGCATGACGCAACGTCCTCCCCCCGCTCGCTCCACGCTCGCATCTGCGCGCTCGCCTGCCTTATCGCACTCACGCTCTCCGTGCTCGCCCCCACCGCCGCCGCGGCGCTCACCGACCCGGCCATCCAGGCGACCTCCGCGCTCCTTATCGAGCCCACCTCGGGGACCGTTCTCTACGAGCTCAACGCGGACGAGACGCGCTACCCCGCCTCCACCACCAAGATCATGACGGCGCTCGTAACGCTCGAGAACGCGGACCTCACCCAGCAGATCACCGTCGAGGAGGGCGACTTCACCCACGTGACCGCCGATAGCTCCGTCGCCGGCTTTAAGCCGGGCGAGGTGCTCACCGTCGAGCAGCTGCTCTACGGTCTCATGCTCCCCAGCGGCAACGACGCCTCCTATATCCTCGCGCGCGCCGTCGCCGGCGACGTCGACACCTTCGTGCAGATGATGAACGACCGGGCCGCCGAGCTCGGCTGCACGGGCACGCACTTTGCCAACCCGTGTGGCCTGCATGACGACAACCACTACACCACGGCGCGCGACCTCATGCGCATCACCCAAGCCGCCATGGCCAACCCCACGTTCGCGCAGATCGTCTCCACGCCGAGCTACGAGCTCCCCGCGACCAACCTGCAGGGGGCGCGCACCCTCGAGAACTCCAATCTGCTGCTCGACAGCACGTCCAGCGTCTACTATGCACCCGCCCAAGGCATCAAAACGGGCAACACCACCGAGGCCGGCCGCTGCCTCGTGGCCGCCGCCAGCCAAAATGACATCACACTCTACTCCGTCGTGCTCGGCTGCGCGGACGCCGAGATTCCCGCGAGCCTCACCGAGACGAGGCGCCTGTTCGAGTGGGCGTATGCCGAGTGGTCCGTGCAGGAGATCGTCACGGCGGGCACAACGCTTCAATCCGTCGACGTCGTCGATGCCCACCAGGACGAGCAGCTCCAAATTACCGCCGACGGCACCCTCGCCAAGCTGCTGCCCAACGACACCGACCACGCGGCCATCACCGTCTCCTTCGACCTGCCCGAGGAGTTCTGCGCGCCCTACACGCAGGGCGACGTTATCGGCACAGCGACCTATACGCTGAACGGCGAGCTCCTCGGCAAGGTCACGCTCTCCGCCGGCAACGACGTCGAGCTGTCGGCGCTGGCGCAGATCCGCAACTTCGCCCTCGGTGTCATCACCAATCCCATCACGTGGATCGTCCTAGGCGTCTTCGTTGTCCTCATCATCGTGAGCATCGTGCGCGGGTGGCGGCGCCGGCGCTCCTCATCCCAGCCGCTCCACCATCGCTCCCCATCCCAACCGCTCAACTCCACACCCCCGCGCTCGCGCGGCACACACTTCAAATAAGGCGTACCGCCGTCTCGCCCCACGCAAGCGCGCCTCTTACTAGCGACCCGGCGCCGCGAGTCTTGTGGCCGCGTTTCACATCCCGCGCGACCGGCGCTGTGCGATCCTCAGGAAATCGCGTTTAGGCCCGCTTTCGGTCTCCCTAGGGGACCTAAACGCGATTTCCTTTGCAGGGCCGGGCTGCAAGCCCGGAAACGAAGCCGGACAGATGCGGCGGATGGTATACCCGCACGGAAAAGGAAAGAAACGGCGGATAGTATGAAGGCTGGGGCGAAGATGGGGCAGGTTGCTTTTTCATGCCATCCGCCCGTTCTTTGCAACTCTCTGAGCTGGTCTTTTGTCGCGTCGGAATCGGAGCATACAATCTGTCCGCTTTGCCTCCCCCGCCCGCACGCAGGAGACCAAACCGCCCTCGCCTCGGCCGCGGGCACGCGCCCCGCTCGGCCCGGGGCAACCCTTACGCCGCTCGCGCCGCACCCCGCCCAGAATACCCCGGGCGCTCCGGGCTCATCCGCGCCCTAATATGCGCCGCACGCCCTTCCCGACGCCTGCCCTACCGTTCACCAATCAGCCGTTGCCCTCGCCGCGCGCGCGGGGCTAGAGTTGAGACGATGCGTTGTCACATCGTCACTTAGGCGCCTGTCTCCCGTAGCGGCGCCTTCGGATACGGCTAGGAAACGGCAACGAAAGGAGGCAGGGCTTATGGCTGGAAATCGTCTCCGCATCATGGACACCACCATCCGCGACGGTCAGCAGTCGCTCTGGGCGACCCGCATGACCACCGCGGAGATGCTGCCCATCTTGCCCAAGATGGACGAAGTCGGCTATTGGGCTATCGAGGCATGGGGAGGGGCGACCTTTGACACATGCCTGCGCTTTTTGGACGAGGACCCGTGGGAGCGGTTGCGCCTCATCAAGGAGCGCTGCCCCAACACGCGTCTCGCCATGCTCGTACGCGGCCAGAATCTGGTGGGCTACAAGCATTATTCGACCGACGTGGTCGAGCGCTTCATCGAGCGCGCCCACGCGAACGGCATCGACGTCTTCCGCGTGTTCGACGCCCTGAACGACATCGACAACATCCGCGACTGCGCGGCGGCCATCAAAAAGGTCGGCGCGCATTTTGAACCTGCCATCTCCTACACGCGCAGCCCCGTCCACACGCTCGACAGCTACATCGCCTACGCGCGCCAGCTCGCCGAGCTCGGCGCCGACTCGCTCTGCATCAAGGATATGGCGGGGCTCCTTGTTCCCTATCGCGCCGCCCAGCTCGTGAGCGCCTTGCGCACCGAGATCGGGCTGCCCGTGCACATGCACTGCCACTTCATCGGCGGCATGGCGAGCGCGAACTACCTGCGCGGTGCCGAAGAGGGTGCCGAGATCGTGGACTGCGCGCACGCGCCGCTCGCGTTTGGCAACTCGCAACCGGCCGTGGAGATGACGGTGTCCTCGTTTGGCGGATCGCCTTTCGACACCGGGCTCGACCTCGACCTCCTCTTCGAGATCGCTGACTATTGGGACGGCGTGCGCAAGGCCGGCGGCCATCAGCGCGGCATCACCACGCTCACCCACATGCGCATCTACAAGCATCAGATCCCCGGCGGCATGATGAGCAATCTCGTGGGCCAGCTCGACCTGCAGAACATGCACGACCGCCTGCCCGAGATCGTGGCCGAGATCCCGCGCGTGCGCAAGGAGGTCGGCTACCCGCCGCTCGTGACGCCCATGAGCCAGATCGTGGGTACCCAGGCCGTCATGAACGTGCTCACCGGCGAGCGCTGGAAGATCGTCTCGACCGAGATGCGCGAATACCTCATGGGCTTCTACGGCAAGACCCCGGCCCCCATCGATGACGCCATCCGCGAGAAGGTCCTGGGCCACATAGACGTCGCCAAGCTCCAGGAAGAGGCCAGAAACGTCCACCTGCAGACCTACGACGAGGCCAAGGCGGAGATCGGCGACCTCGCCGAAACCGAGGAGGACGTGCTCTCCTACGCGCTCTTCCCCAACGAGGCCCGGGCACTTTTGGAGAAGCGCCGCGCCGGCACCCTGCGCGACATCACCCAACCCATCGACGCCGACGCCTCCGCGCCGGCCGCGACCGATACCGAAGGAGATACCGATATGAACGTTTCCCAGATCCGCGACCTCATCGAGGCCCTCGACAAGAGCTCCGTCGCCGAGGTGACCATTAAGGACGGCACCACCGAGGTCTCCATCAGAAAGCCCGTCGCCGCCACGGCTGCCGCCGGCGCAAGCGCCCCCGCTCCCGAGGCGCCCGCC
>NZ_NFJH01000012.1 GCF_002159765.1 Collinsella sp. An268
GGCAGGGCCTGCGACTTCTACGACATGGCGAACCGCGGGGCCCCCAGGCTGTGGAGGGCGATGGACCTGGCGCGCTCGGCCTGCTACCTGGAGTACGCGCCCTGCAGGGTGCGCTGCCCGGAGCACGGCGTGCGCACCGAGGCCGTCCCCTGGGCGCGGCACGGGGCGCGCTTCACGCGCGACTTCGAGGACTGGGTGGCGTGGCTGGCGGTCCGCTGCACCGCCTCGGCGGTCTCCGAGCTCGCCCGCGTCGAGTGGCACAGCGTGGGCGGCGTGTGCAGGCGCGTCTACGCCGAGCTGGAGGCCGCGCGCGGCGCCTCGAGGTTCGACGGCGTGCGCCGCATCGGCATCGACGAGACGTCGTACAAGAAGGGCCACAAGTACGTCACGGTGGTCGTCGACCACGACCGCGGCTGCCTCATCTGGGCGCACGAGGGCACCGGCAAGGACGTGCTCAACCTGTTCCTCGACGAGCTCACGCGCGAGCAGAGGCGCGCCATAGAGGTGGTGACCGCCGACGGCGCGAGGTGGATAAGGCAGCTGGTCAAGCGCCGCTGCCCCAACGCGAGGTGGGTCATGGACCCCTTCCACGTGGTCCAGTGGATGAACGACGCGCTCGACGCCGTGCGCTGCGAGGAGTGGAACGCCGCCAGGGCCGCCGCCAGGGCCGCCAGGCCCAGGCCCGAGGGCAAGCGCGGCAGGCCTGCCAAAGGCGAGCTGCCGCCCGAGGAGGTCAGGGCGCTCGAGGAGGAGGCGGCCTCCATCAAGGGCAGCCGCTACGCGCTCGTGAAGAACCCCGAGGACCTCACCGACGGCCAGAGGGCGAGGCTCGAGGCGCTCAAGAAGAGGGCCGGCTCGCGGCTGGTCAGGGCCTGGGAGCTCAAGGAGGACCTGCGGGCCGTCTTCCGGGCAGCCGACGGCTCCGAGGCCGCCGAGCTGCTCGACGACTGGATGCACAGGGCCGCCTACTGCAAGATCGCCAAGGTCGTCGCCGTGGAGAAGAAGGTGCGCCGCCGGCGCGACGACATCATCGCCGCAGTCGAGCTCGGCATCAGCAACGGGCGCGTAGAGGCCATCAACAACAAGATCAAGGTGACGGTGAGGATGGGCTACGGCTTCCGCAACACCGACAACCTCGTGGCCCTGCTCATGCTCAGGTGCGGCGACTGCCAGCCCCAGCTCCCGGGTCGCCCGGTGAAGGCGAGGAAGAAGGGCGTGAAGGGAGCGAAGAGCGTTGCTGCCTAGGCTAGCCCCTTGTCACACAAACTACCGAAGCCTCAGAAGTATTTACCCGCCTGGTGCGCAAGGCGCCAGACAAACTCGGTCTTATCGACATACAGGGCGCCCTCGCGCCGCAGCGCCGAGAACGACTGCGTGCCAACAGCGTATCGGTTAAGCGTCATGCGTACCATTGGCCACGCCCCCTTCGACACGTCTGCCCTGTCTTGTAGGATAACCAGCTCAAGCAAAAAGTCGTCCGTTTGCCGCCCAGCGCAGCAGAGCCTCAGATCATCGTGCACCAGCGCAGTCGTGAAGTCTCGGTCGGTCGAAAGCCCGTCGAAAGAACGGGAAACTCGCACAGCTCATGGTGTCGCCGAGTCAATGCTCGCTGCCGAGTGCAAGCAGGATGTAGGGCCCCACAAGTTGACGGCCGTGGGACACGATTACGGACTGCGGGTAGACTTCTATATCGTCCATCGCCTGGGAAACGAAGCCGATAAGGGGAGGATCGAAATGAAACAAGTACTCAACGAGGCCACACGCTCTATGCATAACGTCACTTGGGACGGAAACGACCTTCTGTACTATTACTGCGAGAGGAGCCCTCTCCCATGCGCTGAAATTGTCGAGCGGCAACGAGAGGAGAGTCTGGACCGGGAGTGGCTTACGCCGGCAGAGTCAGCCCTCGCAAACCAAATGTGGCTGATTGGACGTGCGTATGCGGCGTCTCCTGAACGGTACTCATACACGCTGAGTGCGGAGAATGGGAGGGGATACAAAAACCGCCATCCCGGAAAACCACGAGAAAGCTTTCTTGATACGGAAGGATACGAGAGCTTCTTCCAAGACATCGCCCGAACGCTGTATAGGACGGAGTGCTGCACAGGCTCCACGACATACTTCAGGGGCAGTCCAAAGGATCTCATTGATGAGATAGACCACCTTGTACAGAAGACGGCGGACAGGATTGAGTTGATCGAGGCACTCGACGCGGCGACCAAAATGAGGGGGGTCGGATTCAGTGACATCCATCTTTGCCCAGAGGAATTCGCCCATGACGTCAAGAGTCTCCAGGAGGTTGTGGCAGACGCACGGAAGCAGCTGCGGCGCTTCCATGAGAGCGGGTTTCTCGCCATGCTCGAATCCCTCTCCAAACGGTCGGACGAGATTCTGTTCGGGCGGAAGCCAGAGGGATGCCGGGAGTACGTCGGCGACCTGACAGCCTGCGTCATCAACTTCGCCAAGGCGCTCAACTCTGCACGCATACTCAGGGACGCCACGATTGTCATCCTCACGTTACGCACGCTCCGCCTACCCAACCCCGTGAAGCGAGGCTTCCTCGAGAACTGGGCATCCTTCTCAAAGGGAGCGAAGCTCCTCATCAAGGGAACTCCGAGCGTAAGCGTTTCATTTTCGAGCAAGCTACTCCACTTTCATTGCCCGCGGGCCTTCTTCATCTATGACTCCATCTCTGCAGGCAGGGTCCCCAAGCTCCCCTGCGACCTCGTGGGGAGCCCGTCCCGAACCGACGCCAAGACCGCGCTAGAGGCCTATGAATCCAAGAGGCGCAGCCAGGGAGATGCCGCAGGCCTGAGCGAGAAAGAGGTGGGCAAGTTCATGGATTACCACCAGCACGCCACCCAAGAGCTCGAGCTCGCTCGCTTTCTCATCCGGCATCTGGACGAGGAGAGCCGTCAACAGTACGCGCGCCGCCCCGCGAAAAACGAAGACGGCGAGCCCATCCCCCATTACCTGACCATCACGCGGCTCGTTGATGACTTTGTAATGAATGGCGATCAAAGGCATCTGTACGCTTGCGATGAATAGTCTGGTTCACGGGTACCGAGTATTCAGCATGGTGAGCACGCAGCCTACGGTCTGGATGATCAAGTTGACATCGCTCCAAATGCCGGCTTTGAGGAGGTAGAGCAGGTCGAGGTTGATCCACTCTTCGAAAGAGATCGAGTCGCGGTTGCGCCGGTAAAGGCACTCTTCGGCCACATCAAGGTGCGGAGCCCCTATGACGTCCGCAACCTCAAGGGCGTGCTCGACGGCGCCGACGACGAGCATGAGGCGCTCGCCCTCCGGGCAATGCTCTACTATGCCTCGATCTCAGCGAGGTTCCCGCAGCCTTTCGAGGACAGGGTGGAGAGCTTCGCCGACAGACAGGAAGAGCTCGAGGACAAGCTGATTCCCATGCTGAGGACGGCGGGCGAACGCCCGGCCCTCCAGGGGCTCATGGAAACCGCCGAGCATTTTATAGAGACGCGAATCCCGCCACGCACCGAAGCCGAGCGCGAGCACCTCGACCGGTTTGCTGCAGGCGACTACCGGCTCGGGCTGCTCTTCCCCGACGAGCAGACGGCCACAACCACCAAACAGAACCCGGCGGCACTCTGGAAGCTCCAAAACCAAGAAACCCCGCAGCTCGGTTGAGTTGCGGGGTAAGTGAACGCTGGAGGAAAAAGTCAATCAATAGAGGTCGGGGCTTCAAACAAACCACCTTAAGCATCGGCACAATCTTCGCAATCGGTCACATAGTATCGGATGAAATGAGGCCTTCTCGACATTGCGGAGCCCGATATAGCATGGGCCATGCGGCCTCGCGTTCCAAAACCTATCAAGAGCGAACGCGCCTCCGTCCCCTATTCGCCCGGCTCAGCGCCCCTTAACGCAGTCTTTCAGCTTCTCGCTGATGACCTCCATAACGGCATCGTAGGCATCGGATAGCTCCCTCATCGAATCGAACAGCTGAGTACGGGTCCTTGAGCCGAAGGTGACGTTATGAGCCTTCTGGCGAAATAGTGAGAGGGCTTTTGTCAGATCGGCATCATCGATCCTGCACGAAAGCAACAGGATGTCCTCCAGCGACTGGCGCTGCATTTCCGAGTCCGCGGGGTCGATAATCCAATCCGCCCATTCCTTCCCCTCAGTAGCAAGCTTATCCATCTGAAGGCAGCATTTCCCCGTGGCCCTCATACTGCGCTGGACAGCTTCTTGCAGCCCCACCAGATTGTCGCGCTCGAAGCGCCTCCACTCATCCTCGCGAGAGGCGTCAAGCCTCTTGTCCTCGAGCTTGTTCTGGTGCCTTGCCGTCATGCAAGTCGCAAGTAACGTCACGGCCCCACCGATAAGCGTGCCGACAAGCGACGGGAGCGCTGGGGTCAAGGTGTCCAGAACGGCGCTTAGGCTGCAAGAATCCAACGCAGAGCCCTTTCTTCAAGAGCCTACATATTCGCAAGCATATCGTTGATGGCGCTTCCGAACTCGGCGTCTTTCTCGGCGCGCTCGAGCTCGGCGCGGCGCCTTGCCAGCTCTTCCTCATGCTCGCGTTGCCTTTCGCGCTTCACCATGCGCGCATACTCGCCGTTGGCCCAATCGACTACCTGGCCGACGTATTCGACCGCTTCCTTGGCCCTGACCTTGTCGTAGCCCACCTTCGGCACCGTGAGGGTTGAGCCAGAGCAACCGAACCGCTTGGGATCAAGATAGAACCCATCGGTGCAAAAGGACGTCTGCCCGTAACTCCTGAAAACGTCCAGCCAGCGGCCTTGAAGCCCGTCGCTCATCTCGAATAAGATGGCGCCGTTTTCCCATCGCTTGCCGACGACGCGAATCATAGGCACTTCATCGGATGCAACATTCTCCAGAGCACGGCGCGCAGCGGATTCAGCGGCGGCTTTGTTGGACAAGGCTTCGACATCCAAGAGAACGGCCTCTATGCTCGGGTAGCGGTCGTCGGGGTTCTGCGCGATCATGCGTTCTACGACACGGTCCAGGAAGGCATGCTCCCCGTCGACATCCGAGATTCGCCTGTAGTTCGCGCCCTGCGGGACGGCAGCAGTGAAGAGCTCGTTCAGAATCAAACCGAAAGCATAGATGTCGGTCCGCTGATCGCACGAGCCGCCTTTCACGCGCTGCTCGGGAGCGGCGTATTGAAAGTTCGCCAACCGGTCAGACGCGACAGTCTCGACGGTCGCGCCAGGATAGCCCTCCTCAATATGTGCGATGCCGAGGTCGGAGAGCAGCAAGCGATTGGACGAGGCGTCGTAAAGGAGATTTTGGGGCTTGATATCCCTGTGAAAGTTCCCATCACGGTAGAAGGGCCTAAGCTCGTCCATGAGAGTCAGGACCATCTCGGCCAGCGCACCTGCAGAAAACTCCTCAGCCCGCTTCATCAGGCCATCGAGACTGCCGTCCATCAAAGGCATGACGTAGAAGGGGCGCTTCTCGTTGCCAGAACCGATGCTGCCAAGGTCAACCGCCTTCACGACGGCAGAGCACCTGCCTTCCAGCTCGTAGCGCGCTTCCTGGAGAAAGCGCTTCAGCTTGGAGGGATTGCGGGCCGCTTCCGCGTTCAGCAGCTTGAGCGCGTAACGCTCGCCATCCGAGGCGGCAACCTCGTACACGTTGCCCGCGCCGCCATTCCCGATTCCCTTTACCCGAGTATAAGTTTCTTTGAACGTCTCAAACACCTTATTATTACGGGACGCAACAATTGCCGCGCCATTCTCTTCCTGGAAATAGGCAGCGGCCTTGTACGTTGGAATCATGATGGCGTTACCTGAAAAATCATAGCTCAGGTTTTTAAGGTAGCCCATTCGCTCAAGCTCGTCGAAAACCAGCTTATCTGCATTCTCCACGGAAACAAACTGATTATCATCCTTATAGCGCTCGACGATCGTCGAAAGCGCCCCTGCGAGCGTGTTGTCTAGTTTCAAGTTAGCCATAGACACCTTATTCAAGCCTCATAAAAATAACCGATAGCCATCAGGGGGAACACAAGAACAGCTATGGGGCAGAGCGACGGTGCTCATATCTCAAGCATATTGCTTTATATCCTCCGTCGTTAACGGCGGTTTTCTCGCATAACTCAACAGCCCTCGTCGCGCGATAGTATTTGAGGACGATAAGGCCAACCCTTGCGTCGAGCGCGTCGGCATAGGCTGGGCGGCCGCCCAGTCTATGCCAGCCACAGCTACCCCTGCTTCCTCCAAACCATACGGTCAACAATGCCCGTGTAGCTCTGAATGATCTTCACAACTTTGGTGCTCACGGTCTCGTCAGCGTAGTCGGGGACTGGAGCCTGCGGCAGGCTCCCCTCCTCGTCCAGGGCCACGGCAGTATGCACAGCCTGCAGAAGGCCGCGCTCGGAAATGCCGGCAAGCGTGAAGCACGCCTTGTCGAGCGCCTCGGGACGCTCGGTGGAGGTACGAATGCACACCGCCGGGAAGGGCTTGCCGATGCTCGCGAAGAAGCTCGACTCCTCGGGCAGAGTACCCGAGTCGGAAACCACCGCGAAGGCGTTCATCTGCAGGCAGTTGTAGTCGTGGAAGCCCATGGGCTCGTGCATGCGGACCCTCTGGTCCAGCTTGAAGCCCGTGGCCTCCAGGCGCTTGCGAGAACGCGGGTGGCAGCTGTACAGGATGGGCATGTCGTACTTCTCGGCCAGCGCGTTGATGGCAGTGAACAGGCTCGTGAAGTTCGCCTCGGTGTCGATGTTCTCCTCGCGATGGGCGCTGAGCAGCATGTAGCGCTTAGGCTCAAGCCCCAGCTCGCCAAGAACGTTAGACGCCTCGATCTTCTCGAGATTGGCGCGCAGCACCTCCGCCATGGGGCTGCCCGTCACGTAGGTGCGCTCGGGGGCGCAGCCGGTGTCCTTCAGGTAGCGGCGCGCATGCTCGGAGTAGGCCAGGTTCACGTCGCTGATCACGTCGACGATGCGGCGGTTGGTCTCCTCAGGTAGGCACTCGTCCTTGCAACGGTTGCCCGCTTCCATGTGGAAGATGGGGATGTGCAGGCGCTTTGCCGAAATAGCAGAAAGGCACGAGTTCGTGTCGCCCAGGATGAGTAGAGCGTCGGGCTTCACCTGCACCATGAGCTTGTAGCTCGAGGCGATGATGTTTCCCACCGTCTCGCCCAGGTCCGCGCCCACGGCGTCCAGGTACACGTCGGGGTCATCCAGCGACAAATCGCGGAAGAAGATGCCGTTCAAGGTGTAGTCGTAGTTCTGCCCGGTGTGCGCCAGCAGGCAGTCGAAGTGGCAGCGGCACTTCTTGATGACCTCCGAGAGACGGATGACCTCGGGGCGCGTGCCCACTATAATCAACAGCTTCAGGCGTCCGTCATTCTTAAAAGCGACTTGCGTTTCACTCACAACTATCTCCTTTACTTTTTCATCTATTGAATTCGATTCAGGAACAAACCAAACAAGAGAGAAAGCTACTGTTCCGAGAATTTGTCACTTGCCTTTGCCAACCAGAGACTTCACGAGCCCGATCTCTGAGCCGTTAAAGTAGACGGAAAATAAAGCAACAACATATACGACAAGAAAGACCATGGCGCATAGCAACAGCCCGAGCCACCCCTCGATAGGAACGCCATTTGAAACAATAGCCGTCACAACAATCGCGATTCCTACAGCAACAAGCCAAAAGGGATAAGCAGATTTTAAAAAATTAAACAGCCTGAAACCAAGGTACTTCTTGTAAAGAACGCATTGCCCAGCCGTACGTACAAAATAAGATAAGCATATTGCAGCGCAGGCCCCAGCCGCTCCGAACCTGCCCGCGAGCAAAAACCCTAAAACGATATTCATCATCGCCATCGTGATGTAAATCACACCCCGCTGCTTAACATAGCCCGCAGCAACGATTGCGGTGTTCTCCACAAGTAAAGGCAAATCGAATACGCTCGGTATTATTATGAATAGCGTGCAGATGACTAGCATTCCATATTCTGGCCCGACCCAGCACGCGACAAAACGCGAACCGATTGCGAGAAAACCCCCGACAATACCGCCGATTATCGCAAGCTGGATTCGCCCTATTCGCAAATTGAGACGATGAAGCTCATTGACGTCCTTTGCGTTCAAAATACGCGATACTTTAGGCATGAACAGCCCGTTAAGTGCGCTAGCCACTGTATACACATAGCTCTCCAGCGAGGACGCAAGACCGAAGAGCGTGATTTCCCATGCATTCGAGACGATAGCAAGCACGGATGGCATAATTGTGAATATAAAACGCTGGCAAATTTGAACGACCATCGACCAGAACGAAAAGCCCAAAACCTCCCTGTAGGATATTTGGACATCGGAGCGCACCGCATATCTAGCGCTGGTACCGCGAGAGACCACGAGGTATTTCAAAAGCGAGCATACGAGCCCCGTCCCTGCATTTATCAATACAATCGCAAAGACGCCTTCATTAAGCAGCAAGGCAACGACTATCAGCGCGACGGCCGCAACTTTTTGGACCAAGTTAATACCGTTTAATGCGACGAACTTTTCATTAGCCGTCAAAATTCCGTTGAAGGAAATTAGCGGCAACGACACGACGCTGTAGCAGGCGACAACAAAAAACAACCCTTTGAAGATGCCAAGTTGGTCATCTCCTAAATTTGCGTAAATTACATCAATATTGAAGTAAACAAGGGCGAGCAGAGCAAACACCACTGTCGCGATGGCGATATACAGCTTTAAAACCACCCCGAGAAACGCGTTCGCCCTTCGTTCATCGCCCTTCGCATAGTAGGCAGACAGAAAGCGGGACACAGCATCGCCCAAGCCAAAATCCAGAAGAAAGAGATTTACCGCAGACATAGCGAGGGTATACAGGCCATAGTCATCTGATCCGATACATGAAATCATCCAGGGTGTGTACAAAAGACCGCTTAATGCATTGAAGACAACACCCGCATAGGAAAGTAGAGCGCCTTTTTTCAAATCATTCATATGCTACAACTCAAATACACAGGTTGGCGTTGGGATTTATCTCAATACTAAGGCAATTTGCGAATCAGCTTCGCAGGGACACCACCAACAAGGCTATCCCCTTCAACGTCTCTGACAACACATGCGCACGCAGCAACCATACACCCTTCGCCAACCACAACATTGGTTACAAAGGTGCTTCGAGCGCCAATCCAGGTACCGCTACCAATCTTTTGATTGTAAATCTCACCCTCACCAGCGCGCCTACCATGCGTCCCCATAACATGACCGCCAGTGTTGAAATGCACATCGGGCGCGATGTCGCAATTGTCACCAATGTATACCTTGCCGTTCCCGTTAACAGAGAAATTGCGTCCAATCCAACAATTCTTGCCAATGATAGCAGTTCCGCTCAAATACACGGGTCCAACCACTTTTGTCCCAGAGCCAATCGAATGACCAAGCGAGTTCAGGAGCTTTCGTTTCAGTTCAAAAGCATCCGTCCCAGCAAGGGGGCCGTTTACTAGATGGATGAATAGCATTCTCTTAACTGCCCCGATAATCCTTCGAACTATCATCGTCTTTTTAATCCTGCCTCTTCATAGAATCGAAAACTGCCGCCTCGGCCTCTTCGTTACTGATGTCGTAAGCCTTGCTGCATGGACCAGCTGTAAAGGGATTTGCTCGTTTCCCGACTATTGAGTCAGACAGCTCCAAGAGCCTACTTGCCGCAGAATGCGCCCCCCATTCGCCGTGCACGGTTTCCCTTGCAGCCCTGCCTAGCCGAATCCTTAAATCGTCATCGATTGCAAGCAGCCTAACTTGTCTCTGAAGACTCTCTATGCAACCACACGGATATATCAATCCGTTAACCCCGTGCCTTATCAGGAAGTTCGTGGAACCGCATGCATGGCTCGCCACCACAGCTGTGCCACATCCCATAGCCTCGTTAAGAACTGCACCCCAGCCCTCCCTATAGTCGCTAGTGAAAAGAAACACATCCGATTCTGCCATGGCGCTCTTCACCTCGTCAGGGCCTTTGGAACCCAGCATCTCAACCCGGCCGATTAGACCAGCGGCTTTTACAGCCTCCTGAACACCCGCGAACTCAACGCCGTTTCCTATAATCCGAAGATTAAAAGGAATGCTTTCAACATACAGCGACCTGGCAAGTTCAACCGCATCATACGGCCGTTTCCAATCCAATAAACGCCCCGCCCATAATATACTCAGTTCGGAGGAACCGCCTTTGCGCAAAGGTCCGCAAACATTCTTCTCCATAACGGGGGGAAGCTCAGGAAAATAGCCCCATTTATATTTCTTACCCGGAAACGCGCCAATTTTAGAAAAATCCGAAGCGGCATAGCTGCTTGCGCATAACAAATGCAGGTTTTTCCTGCTGAAGCGGGAAAACAGCCATTTGTATTTCAGCAACCTGAGAGGGTTCCGCAAAACCCTATCGCCGTCTTTGAGCAAGCGCTCTGCATAAACGAAAGTCAACCTATCTGACCATACTCGACGAATCACCGAGCGCAATGCCGGCGCACCAGCATTGATTACAATGTCGGCATCGTATATCGCTCTGGCCGTCTCCTCATCCTCACCGTCATATGCCTTGATTACAAAAGGGTACATATCGTTGTAATTGGCATAACCCATCCTCAGCCTCTCTTCGGGGATTGGCTGTGTTGCGACGAATCTGAATGACCCATCAAGTAAATCTAAGAATTCCTCGCAAAGGGGAAGCTGATGGTGGTTCAAAAAATTCGATATGAGAACAAGCTTAATTTGCTCGCACGTTGTCTGCATAGCTCTTCTCCCGTGCAGGCCTCTTTATCATATTGAAGGCGCCTTTGCCTTATTTCGGCACGGCGAACAATGACTACGCGAATATGCTTGCAAAGCAATCCGCGCTAAAGCAGCTTCGTAATCACCGCAGCAAAAACTACATGGGGCCTCGATCGTCTCACTGCAGCCGCCCGTGTCGTAGGTTACCACGGGCGTTCCGCAGGCCTCTGCCTCTAGATTTACCGTAGGAAAGTTGTCCTCCACAGTCGGGTTAAAAAAGATATCCGCCGCACTATAAATTGCAGCAAGCTGCACTGCGGAATCTGTTCTAGATGCCAAAACCACTCGCCCCCCCCTGGCGAGTTTTACGATTGTCGCCTTCAACGTCGACAGATCGGCGGGCACAACCGTGGCAGCATCCGAATCGGAAATCTCGGCACATGCAGAACCTGCGGTCACTATGACGGGGGTCCCGCAGGCTTGCGCTTCGGCAACTGTCATGTCGAATGTTTCCTCCACACCAGGGTGCACAAATACGTCGGCAGCGCTGTACGCCTCCGCCAGCTGTTCTTTGTTCTCGGTTTTGGGAAGCGCGACCAATATGTTGGCAAGTTTACCAATTTGCTTCTCGGAAAGCCCTACCAGCACGATGACGAACCTGCCGCTATCTAGCTCACTTGCGAGTCGGACAAAGTCACCGAGACCTTTTCGATCGCTCCAAGGACTTGCTACGCCAAGCACCATGAATCGATTACCAATACCATATCGAACACGGAAATCGCTCGGAGTGGGTTTGAACACGGATGCATCTATTGTGTTGTGACGTACTTCCACGGGATACTTGGCTAGAAAGCTCTCACCTACTAAATCGGCAAGCCATTTTGAGGGGGTTATAAGCCTCATACGCTCGGCTGGCACGAGAGTAAAGTACTTCTTCTTCTGCTCGAAATTCCACGAACAGGTGAACGGCGAGTACGTCATGGGATATGCATGCAGCTGAGGGCACTTCTTCGAGTACGCGCAATGGGTCCTCCATTGCGCGCACTTCACATATGTGAAGTACGCACAATGGCCCGTAAACGCCCAACAGTCGTGCAGGGTCCACTCGACCTTGCAATCGTGCTCAGCAAGCCAGCCAAATAACATCGGAATATTCACGTAGTACCCATGGATATTGTGCAGATGGACCACGTCTGGCCCGATTTCATCAAGGCGTCTCAGTAGCTTCCGTGTCGCAAAGGACGAGTAGAACCCGTGCTTGCCCGTAAGTCTGTCCAACAAAGCATGGGTCTTGCAGCCAGCCTCATTGGCAAACTTCCATTCCCCTTTGTTCTTGGGGCTACGTCCCCTTCCCCAGAAAGCATAGGAAGTGTCCCCATTCGCCAGCCTGTCCTTGTGCTCATTCAGCATGATGCCACCAGTCGAACCGTTTGGGACGCAGTTAATCTGCACATATACCGCCAAATCCTTATACCTCCTCGTAGTAAGTGTCAGGATTCTCGGGATCGAAAGGCTCATTGGCCCACATCACGGTGACAAGGTCATCAGCTTTACTGAGGTTAGTAATCGAGTGCGTGTATCCGGGAATCATCTCTACCACACGCATGTCCTCGCCGCGCACCACGAACTCAGCCACCGGGTAGGGATTCCCATCGCTATCCAAGCCAACCCTACGCAACTTGATACTCGCGGCGCCTGATACTACAAGAAATTTTTCCCACTTGCTCATGTGCCAATGGTTGCCCTTGGTTATACCGGGTTTGCTCACGTTAACGGACACCTGCCCGCGCTCCGGCGTGCGCAGGAACTCGGTAAAGCTACCACGCGCGTCTGCATTGGAACGAAGCTCATAAGCGAAACGCTCGGATTCATAGTAGCTCAAGAAGGTCGAGTAGAGTTTCTTGGAGAAGCCGTCCTCGAGCAAGTCGGGTACCACCAGCGTTTCGCGGGCATCGCGAAAACCTTCAAGCATGGCAACGATCTCACCCAGCGTTGCTTTCTGCGCACCAGGCGCATAGCAATACCTTCCCGCTGCGTCAGGAACGCACTCGAGCCCCTCGTAGCAGCAGCGACGCGTTTCACCCAGGAGAGCATCAAGCATGGCCGCAACGAGGTCGTCTATATAGAGCAGCTCAAGCTCCACACTCGGATCGCTAACTTTAAACTCGCGGTTATTGGCGATGGCATCGCAGAACGTTGCCACAGCGGAGTTGTAGTTGGGGCGACACCACTTGCCATACAGGTTCGGAAAGCGATAGACGTAAGCCTCTGCACCAGTTCTTGCGGCGTAATCGAACAGCAGCTCCTCACCCGCCAGCTTACTTTCGCCGTACGGGCTACCCGCATAGCGGCCCTGAAGGGTCGCCTGCACGCTGCTGGACAACATCACTGGGCATGTGTTCTTGTGGTGCTCGAGCAGACCAAGGAGAACCTCGCCAAAGCCTCGGTTGCCCTCCATAAACTCTTTCGCGTCCTTGGGTCGATTGATACCTGCCAGGTTGATTACGAAATCCGCCGTTGAGCAGTAGAAGCTCAGCTCCTCCTGCGTGCCATCGCGGTCGTATTCATAAATCGTGAGCGGCAGCAGAGATTGGTATTTCTTCCTGCGGTCCTTACCATCCCGAATGTTTTTCAAGGCCTCACATAGGTTCCTGCCAACAAAGCCTTTAGAGCCGGTAATAAGCACCCGCATCTTACTGCACCGCCTCGCGCTCGCGGCCCTCAAGGGCCAGCTGCACGTACTCGGCAGTCTTGATTTTCTCCACGGTACCCGCCACGTCCAAACGAGTAGTGTTATGCGAGGTATAGCTCTCGTCTGCTTGGGTCTTCACATCACCCTCGACGGTGAAGCTATCATAGTTCAGGTCGCGTGAGTCACAACAAACACGGAAGTAATTGCCCATATCCTCGGCTCTCAGACGCTCCTCGCGCGTCATGAGCGTCTCGTAGAGTTTCTCGCCGTGGCGTGTGCCGATTACCTGCGTTCCTACATGACCGAACACCTCCTGCACAGCTTCAGCTAGGTCGCCAATGGTGCTAGCCGGCGCCTTTTGAATGAACAAGTCACCCGGGTTGGCATGCTCAAAAGCGAACTGCACCAAATCCACTGCCTCATCGAGGTTCATGAGAAAACGCGTCATGTTGGGGTCAGTGACGGTAAGCGGCTCGCCCTTGCGAATTCGGTCGATGAACAGCGGAATCACGCTGCCACGCGAGCACATAACATTTCCATAGCGGGTGCAGCAGATAGTAGTACGACCGGCGCCATTACGGGCGTTGGCATAGATGATGGACTCCATCATGGCCTTCGACTTGCCCATGGCGTTAATGGGGTACGCAGCCTTGTCGGTGGACAGGCATACCACACGCTCAACCCCCTCGTCAATTGCGGCATGAAGGACGTTATCAGTACCAATAACGTTTGTACGCACGGCTTCCATAGGGAAAAACTCGCATGAAGGCACTTGTTTGAGCGCGGCTGCATGGAAGATGTAATCGACGCCGTGCATCGCATCGCGCACCGACTGAGCATTGCGCACATCGCCAATGAAGAAACGCACTTTGGATGCTAGCTCAGGACTTCTCTCCTGCAGCCAGTGTCGCATGTCGTCCTGCTTTTTCTCGTCACGGCTGAAAATACGAATCTCAGCAAGATCGGTATGTACGAAATGCTTCAACACGGTCGAGCCGAAACTGCCCGTACCACCGGTGATGAGTAGAGTCTTATCTTTGTAACTAGTTGTCATTATTCTCCAATCGTGTATTCGCTTTTGTTAATCGATTCGATTCCCAATCAATCAGCCCGCAAAAATAAGCAAATGCCATAAACAGCAACGGACTTCCCTGCATTACCGGCTCAACAAAGAACTGGGCCATCAAGATGATGAGAAAAGACAGAATGATGCTTTGCTCGTATACATCCGAACGAGATGTCACTTGAATCGTTTTCGCGATGCTTTGCACAGCAATCAAAACGAGAAATACCAAAGGCAACAGCCCCGCCTCGTCAAACGTATCGAGCCAGAGGTTGTGCGCATACCCGTATCCCGACGTGGTGCCAATCACGTTTCCGCCGAGAATTCCCTCCGAAAAATGCGCGATGTAATACAGCCACCTCTGCGACCTGTCGTCATCGCCCACGCCTTGGTAACTAAATCTATGGGCCATGTAGGAAGTCTCGAAACTGCTCTTTAGTGATAGAAAATCAGCCTGATACAGCGCAAACGCCACAACGCACAGAATGAAGATGAGCGCTGCGCCCTTCATCGCGTCAAATATCGACTTGTTGACGTTGCCAAGTTTTATCGCTAGCAAAACCAGACCGGAAAGAGCCATCAGAACGAAGAATGATCTTCCACCTAGCATAAAATCATAATACAGTGCTGCAACCATCACTGCCAATGTCACTATTTTTAGCAGCCTCTTCCGTTTTGCCAGAAGAACTGCCCACATAATCGCAATCAAAGGGGTGAAGAGGATTGCCTGTGCGGTCGCAGCAGAATAACTCCTCGTCCAAAAATCGATGCATTGACCACCACTTCCCGTGCCAGAGAGGATATTTGCGACAAGGTTGAGCATCCCATGGGCAGCAAAACCGAAGCAAATTAGGAGAACGAACACACTGGGCGTACATCTGGGAAACAGTCGCAGTGCCATATTGCCAAGAAGGTATGAGCTGGCTACTCCAATGCCAACGAGAAACAACGATGTCGTCATATCGGTGATGCCGCCAAATAAAACTGTACAGGTGGGATACGCGACAGCAAACAGGTAAAACCAAAGGAAGAGACTGCTACGCGGCATTTCTAGCGTACTGCAGAACACCAGCAGAAGAACGCAGCCCACAATAGAAATTAGGTTTCCATAAGCCAAGAAGTTAACACTGAATAATGCGACCACAAGGATGTAAAACCTTTGCGCGGCGCTCATACTATTTATCAACTTTAAGAATGTCATTACCCTGATTCCGAAAGGCTCTCAACTTTTAATTAAGCCCCGAATAAAATTTGAAGCCGAATTTTGCCATCACGCGCTTCATGGCGCCAATAGCGCCTTTCGGGAGATGCTCGGTCATGCACGTACGAACTGCAATCTGTACTTCGTGGGAAAGGGGGCATAGGCCCCTGTTGCCTTGGTACACGGGGTCCTTCCTAAAATAGCGCGCCGCCTTGTGCAGGATTTTTCCCTTGCGCACGACATCGAGCGTCTCAAACTCGCCTCCTAGGCTCGCGGCACACACTGCGCCATATTCTCGAGCCTTATCCGTCAATGAGACCTCATATTGCCACGCGTTTAGACCCTCTCCAACAGTCGCCTTCAGGAATTCGGCGCTCCAGATGCCCGCATAAAGGTTAACCCTATAATTGCCATCCAAATCAACCCAGTACAGCCCCTCATGTCCCAATATCTTCCTTTTAGGCATGGGCCTTTTGAACAAACGAAGGTAATCGATTTCAAGCTCCCCCATCTGATCAAGAAGCGAGCTGATCTTCTCTTCGCGCACTCGATTAACTGGATAATAATCATCGAGCGTCAGCAGCACATAGGGAGTCTCAACGCGATCGAGAGCGTAAGCAATCCTCTGGGGCATCTCAACCCCCGCGCCAGCTGCCACGATTTCAACGCCCTTGTACGTCCTATCTGTAGGCTTGTCGGTTACGAGCAAAACCTTGAAATTACGTTCGGGCCAATTCCTGTTCAGCAGCTCAATATGCCCGTCCCAAAGATCCGAATAGGCATCGCAACTGCTTATCAGCATTGTTATAGCCCTACTCATGGCGCACGTACCCTTCCATGGCCTCCTTGACGATGCCCCTGAAGACCGCGTTGCTGTTCTCTAGCGTATGGTTCACGCGTGCCACCTCGCTACTCGCCTTATAAAGACGCCGCTGAAGCTCTACATCGCCGAGCATATGCTCAATCTTTTGCTGCAGATCCGCAACATTGTTTGCCACACAACAACAATTGACCTCGGCGAGATACTCTATGGCCCCACACTCGGAGCTGCCGTAGCCCACCACCATGGCCCCCGACGCTAATGCGTCTGCCACCTTGGTAGAAAGAGAATAACGAGTGATGTCAACATCCCTTTTATCGAAGCCCTCGACCACCACCAGGACATCGCTCTCCAGAGTCTTCTCGAGGACCGTCTTATAGGGCACAGAGCCCATGAAATCGACCATCGGCTCATCAACGAGCATCTGGTACTGCTTCGAATCGGTCTCGTTGGAATACACCTCCAGACGGTAGTTGGAATTGATGCGACCTAGAACTTTGCCAAGTTCGAGGAGAGACCGGTTCCGCCCGAGCCTGATGTTGCCGAAGTAGCGAATAATCGGGCGCTCGGTATTTATAGGCCTAAACGGCCTTCTGTGAGCCTCTGATGTCAGGTAAACCGTCTCACCTCGCAAGCCAAACGCCGAGTTGTATTTATCGCGTATTTTGTTGCCAATGTAAACAGCGCTTCCACCGTGCTCAAAAACGCGACGCACCAGAGAACGATAGGTTCTCTTGTACAGCCAATAGAGCGGCGAGAGGGTCTTCCTCTCCTCGAAGTAGTAGTCATCGCCTATCGCCGAGACAATCGGCACGTCAAACCTCTCAGCAACGTAGAGGGCAATCTCCAGGATAAAGTAGTCGTTCGAGAACGCCAAGAAAACGCAGTCAGGCTTGAAGGCATCAAGCCAAGCATCAAGGTCCTCCGTATGCCAGTACCTCTCGCGCCAGACGCACTTCCTCATCAAGTGCGTGATGTGACTACTGCGGCTGCCGAAGGCGTACAGCTTGCTAAACATGGAGCTACCTAGCTCCAAGTCGTCGTCCAGCCATTCGTCCGGCAGTTCGTCATACTCATATCTCTTGCCAACCTTGATGCGTTTGTCAAATCTGCGCTTCACAAGGCGCTGGTCGGTAATCTGATACAGGGAGCCACAATGTCCCTTGACGGGGGTTCGCGTATTGGAGAACACCTGCGCCAGGCGCTCCTTATTCCAGCCATGAAAGTACGATTCGAAAGCTCGGGAAGTGGATTTCTTATTGTAGGGAACAGTGCCGACTATGAGCACTTTAGGAAACTCGTTAACCATACTCAGGATTTTTCCCTCGCAACTTTACTGTAGATAGTGCGTCTCAAAGAGGCCGGCACGATGGACAACACGAATCGCACGGCGCTCATGAGGAGGAAGCCCCGTATACCAATATAGCCCGTCGATCTCATATAATTGAGTAGCTTCATCTGAGAGACGCCATAGGCGATGCCGCCGCGCCGGCCGTACATCCCCTCGTCGGAACGCATATATAGAATTGGCTGCGCCACGTTAGCCACCCTGCAACCGTCAGCAAGCATTCTGACCCAAAGATAATAATCTTCCAAGCGGTACAGGTCTTGATAGCCACCCGCCTTCAGAACGGCGGCTTTCTCGAACATCACGCAAGGATGATTGAAAGGGTTGCGCCTCTTCGAGAACTCAACGATTTCCTCTTGGGTCGCAGGAACTTTGCGCATTGATACAACATTGCTCGTGTCACCCGCGAACTCAAGCACATAGCCGCTAATAAGCTGAAGTTTATGAGCAACAACCGCATCCAGCTGAAGCTCACATCTGTTCAGGAAGGCAATATCGTCGCTGTCCATTCTCGCAACATACTTGTTACGGCAGGCATCAAGACCAGCGCTTAACGCTCTGCCCAAGCCGACATTCTTCGGCAATCGAACAACATCGAACAGGCCTTCTGCGTCCGTATTCACGAAATCGGACAAAACGGCATCCAAGTCATCGCCAAGAGGCCCGTCGCAGACCACGACAAACTGGTCCGGACGAACTGTCTGATTTAACATGCTCGAGACAGCACACCGAAGATTATCCGCGCTTTCCCCCGAATAAACCGACATGAGCACGCTGTATGGGGGAAGGCCATTTCCGCTCATCGCGCGCCCTCGCCAGTTGAAACAACGCCGAGCGTTTTCAGGATAATCTTCAGGTCCATAGCAATTGATCGGTGCTCGATGTACTTCAGGTCAAGCACCACTTTCTCCTTGGGAAGCAAGTCGTAACCACCCGTCACTTGGGCCAGACCGGAAAGGCCCGGGGTCACCATGGTGCGATAATGCCAACCGTGGATACGCTTCTCGAACTCGGCACAGAACGCCGGGCGTTCCGGACGCGGTCCGATAAGTGACATGTCGCCCTTAAGCACGTTCCAAAACTGAGGAATCTCATCTATGCGTTTCTCTCGCATGAACTTGCCGAACGGAGTGACGCGTGGGTCATCCCCAGCAGCCCACCGCGCACCGCGGGTCTCGGCATCGGTATACATGCTTCTAAATTTGTAGACGTTGAAGATCTTGCCGTTCTTACCGACCCGCCTCTGCGAATAGATGACAGGCCCGGGGCTCTCAAGCTTGATTTTCGCGGCGATAACCACCATGGGGATGGCGAGCACGATCAACGCGCATCCGCAGCTCACGAAATCAAACGCACGCTTGACAAAACGGTAACCTAGCCCGCCGTTGACTTTGGGTTCAACCAACTCGACGATGTCGTCGCCGGGAAGCAACTTTGCAAGGACGTCGCTCGGGATCCCATGTTCGCTCAAGTAAGGCTCGTATTTGCCTTTGGCCTCAACCTGTGCTGCAGCCCTTCGTTGCGTCAAATCAAATTCCGGCGAGACCACATCATGATATTTGTCCGCACAATAACAAGCGCTGTTATGATCAAGCGCCGTCTCATTAGCGGAGAATGCACTGATAGTTGGTTTCATTTCCGGCCTACCGCCTCCAATTGTTGTATCGCTACCAATTACCATGCTGCTTTAGCCAGCCCATTGTTTGACTTCTGAAACAGGGTCCCTGGATGCACAGGAGACACACCGAAAACGGGTTTTGTAAGAAATTGGGTTTCCATACCGCCGATGCAGTTACAATTGAGTAAAGAGATGCGACGCATCCGCAGGCCGTTCGCAAAACAGCTCACAACCTGCGAAAACGCCTTTTCTTTGTTCGTGCTAGATTTGGCGGGAAGCGCGAACGCACCCATAGATTTCTCAGAGAACTCCGGGCGCGTTTTTAATATGCGCAAAGGGATGTCTCCCACCAGCACGTTCCAGAACTGGGGCAGCTCGTCGAGCGAGGTCTTGCGGATGAAGCGCCCCACGCGGGTGATGCGCGGGTCTTCCCTAATCTTGAATACGGGTCCGTCCTTCTCGTTGGCGGACATGAGGCTCTCGAGGCGATCCTCGGCATCCACGTACATCGAGCGGAACTTCACCATGCGGAACGTCCTGCCGCGCCTGCCCACGCGCTCCTGAAAGAAGAGCGGGGAGCCATGCGGATCGTCGAGGTAGACGGCGAGCGCGACGGCGAGGTGCACGGGCAGAAGCACAACGAGGACTGCGAGGCTGAATGCGATATCGAACAGGCGCTTCACCGTGCGGTAGAGGAGCCTGCCCTCGATACCTTGGGCGATGCGCTCGAGCTCAGCCTGCGAGAAGCGGGCGTCCTCTCCACGCGGAGCCACGCGGTCGGCAGCCGTGCCCGGCACGGGAAGCACCGCGCGGCGGCCCCCCTTCCCCTCAACAGAGATGCTTGCTGTATCAACCGAAGTCGCCGGCGATGTTGAGCCCGAAGGCTCAACCGTCAGCGCCTCGCTCGATTCTCCCAACAACTTCCAACCCAACTTTGACGACCTTCGGCCGGCCGAACAGCCGGCCTTCCACGTAGGCCAAGCGCTTGTGGCGGTCGATCTTTTTGATCTGCGCCTCAAACCCTTTGAGCGGGCCGTCGGTAACCCTGATGCGATCGCCCTCGGCAACCGCGATGGACGGCTCCACCACGTGGTCGGGCCCGGTCAGTGCGAGTAGCCATGCCGTCTCCTCCTGCGTGAGTGGGGTGATCTTGCCTGCGGTGGCAAGCAGCTTGGTCATGGCGGGCACGCGGCGCAGGCGCTCGGCAAGCTCTGCCACCTCGGTCTTCTTGGCCGTAAGGTAGACGTATCCCGGCGTCAGGAGCTCCTCTTGGAGCGTCCAGGCGCCGCGGACCTTTCGCTGAAACTGAAACCGCGGGACAAAGCACCGGGCTGCCACGGCATGGCCCAGCACACGGCCGATGAGCTCGACCGTCTTGCTCTCGCGGCCCGTTGCCACCTGCATGGCATACGTGCGCATCGTGCCCCCCCAACTGCCACGGCTTCGCCATACGGACATGCCGCAGCAGACGCAAGCTATTCAACCCCTCGCAGGTGACGGCAACGCGCACCGGGCGACGATTGCGTACCTACCAGATATGTGTGCGACCGGGCGCACGCGCGGCACTGCGGCCGCCCGCGGCACCGGGCCGCCTGCAGAGGCGCCTCATCCCCTATGCCGCGACCTTGGCGGACGCAACTCTCGGGTGGCCCTCGACAGATTTCAGATTCTAGCACAGCGGTATGGGCGACATCCGACGCTCCGCCGAGGATTCGCCATACCTAACAAACCCTTTGCAAAAGGGCGCGTCGATTATGACAAAAGATGCCCCGGTTATGACGGCGCGGTAGACATTGCAGAGCTGAAAGCAGATTTATGCTGGTAGATAGCCTTATGCCTGCATCATATCGATGCCGGCGAGGTCGCAGGCGCGCCGCAGGTTCTCGTAATGGCCGATGCGGTGCGCGTCGCTGGCGATGTAGGTGTAGAGCCCCCGCTCGAGGAGCTTCTTGGCCGGCCGCTTCTCGCGGCCCAGGCGGCCCCCCACGACAAAATCGGCCGACGCCTGGAGCTTGCAGCCCATGCGCACGAGCTCCTCGGCGAGGCTTGGGTCCTTCTGGATCGCGCGGTAGCGCTCGGGGTGCGCGATGATGACCTCAAAGCCGCGCGCCTGCAGCGCGTAGATGGTGCGCTCGTACTCGGGAAAATCGTCCTTGGTGCAGCGGCTCGAAAGCTCCAGTAGAAACTCGTCGGACCCGTCGAAGTGCAGGCGGTCCGCCCACTCGAGCCCGAGCTCCATCAGCTTGGTGTGGTTTACCTCCCACCCCATCTGCAAAGGGAAGCCCTGCGCATAGGCCTGAAGCGTACGGAAGGCGCCCCGCATGCGCTCGTAGTCGAAGTACGGGTCGCGCACATGGGGCGTACAGACGATGCTGGTTATACCGACGCGTTGCGCCATGTAGAGCATCTGCCCGCTCTCGGTGAGGCTGCGGGCTCCGTCATCCACGCCGGGGAGGATATGGCAGTGGATGTCGCGCATGTTAGCGGCCGGTGCTCTGGAACTGGTTGATCATCGCCGCCGTGGAGCTGGGCGACACGGGACGCGGCGCCTGTACGGGCTGCGCGGCAGGGGCTGCCTGCTGCGGGGCGCCTGCACGGGCTGCGGTCTGGGGCGCTTGGCGCGCGGCCTGCGCCGTGCGCGCGGTGGGGTGCGGCGGGCGCGTCTGCGCCTTGGCGGCGGGCACGCGCGCGGCTGCCTTGGCCTCGGCATCCAGATCCACGCGGACGCCGTCACCGTTGTAGTAGGCGTAGTAATAGTCATCCGCCTTGCGGTCGCAGGCGTTGAGCACGACGCCGATGACGTTGGCCTCGGCCTTCTGCAGCTGCTCGTAGGCGCCCACGAGGTCGCGGCGCTTGACGTAGTTCTCGCGCACCACGAGCACCGTGGCGTCCACCACGGCGGCGATGACGGCTGCGTCGACAAACGTGCCCACGGGCGGCGTGTCAAATACCACGTAATCGTACTTGGCGTTGACCTCTTTCACGAACTTGCGGAAGCGGTGCGACGCCAGGATGTCCGCCGGGTTGGGGATGTTGGGCTCGGCGTCGAGGAAGTAGCAGTCGCCCGTCTTGGTGGGCACGACGGCCTCCTCGAGCGTACAGTCGCCCGCGAGCACGGCGTAGAGCCCGTGGCTCGGGTGCACGCCGAGCTGGCCGGCGAGCGAGCGGCGGCGCATGTCGGTCTCGACCAAAAGCACGTCGCGGCCGCTCGTGGCGATCGCGCGCGCGAGGTTGATCGCCACGGTGGTCTTGCCCTCGTTGGGCACCGACGACGTGATGACGATGGAGGACACCGGGTCGTCCACACTGGCGAAGCGGATGTTTGCCAGCAGGGTCTTGACGGCGTTTTGCATCAGGACCTGCTCGTTTTGATGCTTGCGCTTGCGGGCCATGGGTTAGTTACCTCCCTTGACGAGCGGGATGCGGCCGATGACGGGCACACCCAGGAGCTCCACGATCTCGTCGCCGCGCACGCGCGTGTCGAGCATATCCATCAGAACGACGATCGCCACGGCGGCGAAAAGGCCCGCCATAAGGCCCACGGCGATGTAGAGCGGACGGTTGGGGCCGCTCGGCGCGGTGGGTGCGGAGGCCTCGTCGATGACGTTGACGCTCTCGACGTTCATGACCTCGCGCGCCACGTCGCCCACGCTCTCGGCGAGCGCGTTGGCCACCTCGGCCACGGCGCGGGGCTCGCCGCCCGTCACCGTGAGGGTGATGACGCGGGTATTGGTCTCGCTCGCCACGGAGATCTCGAAGCCATCGAGGTCCTCGAGGCCCACGGCGCGGGCGGCGTCGTCGCGCACGCGCGAGCTGTCCATCAGCTGCGCGATGTCGTTCGCCACCTGCTGCGAGGCGTTGAGGTCGGAGTAGAGGTTGGCGCCCGTGGCCGTCTGGTCGAGCGTGAGCACGTACATGCTCGTGGTGGTGGAGTAGGTGTTCTCCATAAATAGGAAGGCGTAGGCTGCCACGGCGATGGCGCACGCCACCGGCAGCACGATAACGAGCCTGAGGTGCTTGCGCAGCAGCGTCAGGAGTTCCAGCAGGGTCATGACGTACCTCTCACGATCTGTCTGCAAAAAGCCGCACCGCGGCGCCTTCGTCCTCCCCCTCCCCCGCCTCGGACGTTAAGGCCCTAAGGGCCCAGCCGACGGGGCTGCGAATGGCACTGAGCGCTTCGGTGCAGCAGATACTATAGGACACCGGAGGGGATAACTGAGGGTCCCCTGCCATAATGGAGGATTTTACCACGAATGGCCATAGGAAGCCGGTACGCGGATGCGGCCCTACGCGCCCTCGGTCAGGCGCTTGACGTCGAGTGCGATCATGTACTCCTCATCCGTGGGGATGACCATGACCGTCACGGGCGAGCCGGCCGCACTGATGACCTGGGCTCCGTTGCCCACCGCGTTCTGGTTGCGCTCGCGGTCCACGCGCACGCCCAGCCAGTCGAAGCACTCGCAGAACGCCTGGCGGATGGTCCAGTCGTTCTCGCCGATGCCCGCCGTGAAGGTGATGGTGTCCACGCCCGCCATCGACGCGATCATCGACGCGGCCTGAAGCATCGCCTTGTACGCGTACATGTCGAACGCGAGCAGGCAGTTCTCGTCACCGTGGTTGGCGCCCTCGCGGATGTCGCGCGCGTCGCTCGAGATGCCCGAGACGGCGAGGAGGCCGGACTTCTTGTTCATCATCTCGTCGACCTCATCGTAGGTGTAGCCGCCCTCGCGCTGGAGGTAGCACACGGTCGCCGGGTCGATGGAGCCGCAGCGGGTGCCCATCATGAGGCCGTCGAGCGGCGTTAAGCCCATCGTGGTGTCGCGGCAGACACCGTCCTCGATGGCGCAGAGCGACGCGCCGTTGCCCAGATGGCACGAGAGCAGGCGGTGGCAGAAGTCGCCGAGCATCTCCTTGGCGACCATCCACTCGTAGCGGTGGCTCGTGCCGTGGGCGCCGTACTTGCGGATGTGGTACTTCTCGCACACGTCCTTGGGCAGCGCGTAGGTATAGGCGACCTGCGGCATCGTCATATGGAACGACGTGTCGAAGACGGCGACGTTGGGGATCTCCGGATACCGCTCGCGGCACGCGTCGATGGCGGCCGCCTCGCCGTAGTTGTGGAGCGGTGCGAGCGGCGCGACCTCGAGGATCTTCGCCATGACCTCGTCGTCTACGAGCGCGGAGTCGTCGAAGTACCAGCCGCCCTGCACGATGCGGTGGCCGATGCCCTCAAACGTGTACCCGCCCTCGTCGAGCGTCTTCAGCACGCGGTTGATGGCAGCCTTGTGGTCCGGGAAGAGCGCGTCTTCCACCACCTTCTCGCCCGAGGGGTCCGCGTGGGTGAAGATGCCGCGGTCGAGGCCGATGCGCTCGCAGTTGCCCTTGGTGGCGATCTTACGCGTGTCGGTGTCGAGGAGCTGGTACTTGAGGCTCGAGCTGCCCGCGTTGACGACGAGTACGTTCATGGCTCTCCTATCGAGGGGTCGCCCGGCTTGGCCGGTGCTGTGGGGACGGCTGCGGCGCGCCCCCGTGCGTGGGTGCGCGCCGCATGCACTCGTGCTGCAGAAAAAACCTACTTGCCGGAGACGATGCGCTCCACGTCGGCCGCGATCATGTACTCCTCGTCGGTGGGGATCACATAGATCGTGACGGGCGAGTCCTCCGTGGAGAGGCACCAGCCGCCGTCGGCGCGCAGGGCGTTCTTGGCGTGGTCCATCTTCACGCCCATCCACGCGAGGCGGTCGGCCACGCCGGCGCGGACGGCGGGCGCGTGCTCGCCGATGCCCGCGGTGAAGACGAGTGTGTCCATGCCGCACATGGCGGTCGCCATCTCGGCCACCTTGGCCGCGATCTTGTAGATGAACATGTCGAGCGCGAGCTTGCAGCCGGCGTCGCCGTCGGCCGCGCCCTGCTCGATGTCGCGGATGTCGTTCGTGCCCGCGATGGCGAGGAGGCCGGACTTCTTGTTCATCATGTCGTCGACCTCGTCAAAGGTGTAGCCGCCCTCGCGCTGGAGGTAGCACACGGTCGCCGGGTCGATGGAGCCGCAGCGGGTGCCCATCATGACGCCGTCGAGCGGGGTGAGCCCCATCGTGGTGTCCATGCACTTGCCGTCCTCGACCGCGGCGAGCGAGGCGCCGGAGCCGATGTGGCAGATGACGACCTTGTGCGCCTTGCCACAGGTGAGCTCGTCCACCTTCTTGGAGATGTAGCGGTAGCTCGTGCCGTGCGCGCCGTACTTGCGGATGTGCAGCTTATCGCACACCTCACGCGGGAGGGAGTAGGTCTGCGCCACGGCGGGCATGTTGAAGTGGAAGGCCGTGTCGTAGACGGTGACGTTCGGCAGGTCGGGGTACTGCTCGAGGCAGTACTCGATGACGTTCGCCTCGGGGTTGTTGTGGAGCGGGGCGAGCGGGGCGACCTCGCGGATCTTGGCGAGGATGTCGGCGTCCACGAGCGTGGAGTCGCCGAAGTACCAGCCGCCCTGCACGATGCGGTGGCCGATGCCGTCGATCTTGACGTTGTGGGCCTCGAGGTCCTTCAGCACGACCTCGATGGCGACCTTGTGGTCGGGGAACTCGACGTTGTCGGTGACCTTGGGCTCGCCGGCGACGGTGTGGGTGAAGGTGCCGCCCGTGAAGCCCACGCGCTCACAGGAACCCTTGGCGGAAACCTTGTGGGTCTGGGTATCGATCAGCTGGTACTTGAGCGTGGAGCTACCGGCATTGACAACGAGAACGTTCATGAGTCTCCCTCTTGGTTTTGCGCGTCCGGCGACGCGAAGCTACACAACGCTTTTATTCTACCGCCAAACGCGGCGCGGGCGGCCCGCGATACCGTGCCCGGCGGCGCTCCGGGCGCAGGCGGGGCCCTGGGCAGAGGAAGCTCGCCGCTCAACAACCGGAGAACGCAGACGTAAAAACGCGGGACGGCCTAAAGACCGTCCCGCGCGTTGCGAGCGAGATATGCGCCCGGCGCCGATGCCGGCATCCGCGACGCAGGGGCGCGTGCGGGCGCCCGCGTGCGGCCCGGGCACGGCCGCGCCGGGCAGAGGCTGCCTAAACGAGGCCCTCGCCGAGGTCGCGGCCGCCGAGCACGTGCCAATGCAGGTGCATCACGGTCTGGCCCGCGGCGGCACCGGTGTTGGTGATCACGCGGAAGCCCGCCTCAAGACCCTTTGCGCGCGCGACCTCGCCCACGGCGTGCGCCATGGCCTCGAGCACGTCGCCCGGGACGCCGTCGATGATGTTTTCGTAGTGCGCCTTGGGCACCACGAGCGTGTGGACGGGCGCCTGCGGGTTGAGGTCGTCGAAGGCGATGACCTTGTCGTCCTCGTACACGATGGTCGAGGGGATCTCGTGGTTGGCGATCTTGCAGAAGATGCAGTCTGGCATGGTGGGTCTCCTCCCTTAGATGCTGAGCGTGTTCTCGGTCGCGGCCGCCTCACCGGCCACGAGCGCGTCGTTGCCATCCATATCCTTCACGAGAATCTTGACCTGCTGCTCCGCATGGTCGAGGCGCTCGCGCAGGCTCTTGACGAGCGCGACGCCGCGCGTGTAGCTCTCGAGCGACTGCTCGAGCTCGAGGTCGCCCGACTCCAGCGCGCGGATGATGCGCTCGAGTTCCTGCGAGGCCTCCTTGTAGGTGAGCTCGTCGATGTTCTTGTCTGCCATGGCGTGTCCTTTCTCACCGGGGCCCGCGGGCCCCATGGGTTTCCCAATCAAGTGCGTGCGGGCGGTGCCAGCTCGCATCCGGTGCGCTACCGCACGGCGCCGCTCCCTATCGCCGCGCATCCGCGGCGACCGTGTCCACCGTACCGGTCACGGTGCCGTCGGCAAAGCGGACGGCGATGGCGTCGCCCGGGGCGAAGGCCGCCGTACTCGTGGCGACCGCGTCTTCCCGGTAGGCGATGGCGTAGCCGCGCGCGAGCACCTTGAGGGGCGAGAGCGCATCGAGCGCCGCCGCCTGCCGGGCGAGGTCCGCGTCGCGCGCCGCCGTGATGGTGCGACCCTCGCGGGCGAGGCGCTCCTGCGCCCGTGCGAGCGCCTGCTGGGGCGCGGCGAGAAGCGCTGTGCCCGCCGGGAAGCGCGCCGTGAGCGCATCGAGCGCCGCGCGCCAGCGCTCCTGCTGCCGCGCGAGGGCGCCCTCGAGCCGGTCGGCGCTCTGCTCGAGCTCGGCGGCGCGACGGAGCACCGTCTCGTCCGGGCGCGTGAGGCAGGGGCGCTGCGCGAGCGCACCGAGCGCGAGCCCCTCGCGCGCGAGACGCTGCTCGACGGCCCTCGTCGCGCGCTCGGCAGCGCGCGCGAGATCGGTGCGGCCCGTCCCCACCGCACCCGCCATCGCCGTCGCGAGGCGGCGTTCGCGCGTGGACAAGAGCTCGGCGAGCTCCGTCGCCGCCGGCGCCACGGACTCCGCCGCCGCTGTGGGCGTGGAGCAGCGCCTGTCGCTCACCATGTCGCAGATGGACGTGTCCGGCTCATGGCCGATGCCCGTCACCACGGGAACGGGCGAGGCGGCCACGGCGCGGGCGAGCGCCTCGTCGTTGAACGTCATGAGGTCCTCGAACGAGCCGCCGCCGCGCACGAGCAGGATACAGTCGACCGCGGGGGCGATCCGCGCCGCGCGGCCGAGGGCGTCGATGAGCTCGGCCTCGGCCCCCTCCCCCTGCACCTTCGACCCCACGCAAATGAGCTCCACCAGGGGGTTGCGGCGGCGCAGGGTGCGCTTGACGTCGTCGATGACGACGCCGGAGAGCGAGGTCACCACCGCCACGCGCGTGCAGAATGCGGGGATGGGCCGCTTGCGCGCCTCGTCCATGAGGCCCTCGCGGCGGAGTTTCTCGGCGAGCGCCGCCACCTGCTGGCGCAGCAGGCCCTCCCCCACCGGCTCGAAGCGCGATATCTGAAAGCTCATCTTGCCCGTGCGCGCATAGACCTCGAACTTGCCCGTGAAGCGCATCTTGAGGCCGTTTCTGAGCTCATAGGGGCTCGCCTTGTAGACGCCGCCCCAGATGATGCACTCGAGCGAGCTCGCCTCGTCCTTGATCTGGAAATAGCAGTGCCCGCGCGCACCGTACGGCCCGCGGAAGCCCGAGACCTCGCCCAGCACGGTGATGGGCGGCAGCTCGGCGAGCGTGGCGCCGGCGAGGCCCACCGCCTGCGTGACGGTGAGGATGTGCGGATCGCGCTCGTCGTCCTCCGTCGCCCCCGGGGTGCCGACGGCAGCGGCGCCGCCCTGCGCGGACGGTCCGTGCGAGGAGTCCCGCTCCCAGGGCAGGGGATCTGTGGCGGCACGCGGGCGGGCGCTTTTGCCCGTCAGGTTCCATCCGGTCATGTGCCCTCCGAATCTATGCGGCGGGCAGGCGCCCGCCTTGTTGGTCGCCTCTCAGTCTACCCCGTCGTGCGGACAAGGTTTCGCACGGGGGCGCTCCGGACGGGCCCACCCCGGGAGAGCCGCACGGCGGCGCACAGATTGAACCCGTCCCCAAATGAGGCGTCACAGGATCTCGATGCGGCGGTCCTTGACGGTCAGGCCCATGTTGCCCGAGAGCAGGTCGTCCAAGCGCGTCCCCACGAGCTCGAAGCGCCAGCCCTCGCGCAAGGGGCTCCGCTCGGGGTGATCGATGTAGTCGGAGAGGTCGTCGCGCGAGGCGATCATGGCCGTCGCCACGCCGGCGCGCTCGGCCACCAGGCGCAGCAGGGCGTACATGAGGTCGACGACGCTCTCGAGCTCGCTCGAGAGCGCGCGGCGGGCGTGCTGCGCGGGCGGCAGGCGGTCGGGCGGGCAGCGGCGCCCGCGGTCGATGGCCATCAAAATCGCATGCACGTCGCCCTCGGAGAGCTGCTCGGTGCCGCGGACGCCCCGCACATCGGTCACCTCGCGCGGCAGCCGCTTGACCAGCGCGATGAGGACCTCGTCCGACATCACCCACTTGCGCGGGATGTCGAGCTTCTCCGCCCGGCCCTCGCGCCAGGCGGCGAGCTCGCGCGCGATCGCCATCTGCTTGCGGGTGCAGGAGTTGATGCGCTTGACGCGCTTGTAGGCGAGGCGCCGGTCGGTCTCGTAGTGCGCGCGCTCGGTCAGGGGACGCAGCTCGTCGAGCACCCACCACAGGCGCCCGGCGCGCTCGAGCCGCTCGCGGATGACCGCGTAGGCGCGAATGAGGTAGCGCACGTCGTCCAAGGCGTACTCGATCTGCTGCTCGGTCAGCGGGCGGCGCGACCAATCAGTGAGCGACTCGGTCTTGGGGAGCGTCACGCCGCAGAACGTCTGCACCAGCCCGTTGTAGGCGATCTGCAGCCGCTCGCCCAGAAACGCGGCCGCCACCTGCGTGTCGAAGATGGGCGCGGGCAGCACGCCGAGGGCGTTGAGCAGCACCTCCATGTCCTGCGTGCAGGCATGGAACACCTTGACGGTCGAGGTGTCGGTAAACAGCGCGGCCAGAGGGTCCAGGTGCCCGGCGAGGGCGATGGGGTCGATGGCGACCGATTCGTCAGGCGTGCCCACCTGGATGAGGCACAGGCGGGGGTGGAACGTCCGCTCGCGCAGAAACTCGGTGTCGACGGCGACGGCATCGAAGGCGGCGGCCCGCGCGCAGAAGGCGGCGAGCTCGCTCTCTGTGGATATAATCATGCTCTCCTCTGGCCTCGGTATCACGTACGGTCATCCGGGTAGGATACGACAATGTAACTATACGCGCTTTGGCCTAGAACGGAAGCTCACGCATGCGTTGCCTCATCATCCACAATCTTCGATCGGGCCCCCGCTCTGACGAGATCTTCGCGTTTGCGCACGCGCTCGCCCAAGCGGGCGACGAGGTTGTCATGCGCTTCATCGGCGACGGCATGGAGCCCGACGAGGCCACGCGCGACGTGCGCACCTTCGACCGCGTCGTCGCCTCCGGCGGGGACGGCACAGTGGCCAACGTGCTCGATTGCCTGCGCGACACGCACGTGCCCGCACTCGTCTTCCCCTCCGGCACGGCGAACCTCTTCTTCAACAACATCGGCAACAGCCCCGAGATCGCCGCGCTCGCCGCCGCATGCCGCGCCGGGCGCACCGCCCCCGTGGATATGGGCGAGCTCTTCTGGCTGGGCGATGACGGCCGCACCGAGCGCCACGGCTTCACCATCATCGCGGGCTCGGGCTTTGACGCCACCATCATGGAGAAGGCGGCGCCCGCCAAGCGCGACATCGGCGAAATCGCGTACTTCCTCTCGGCCCTCTCGACGCTCGAGCCCGAGGTGGCGCACTTCTCCATCGAGCACGACGGCGTGACGGAGGAGCTCGACGGCATATCGTGCATGGTGGGCAACACCGCCGTCATCCAAAACGGCATCAACCTCTTCCCCGACTGCCGCATGAACGACGGCCTGCTCGACATCGCCATCATCGAGCCGGTGGGGCTCGTGCAGCTGCTGCCGACGGCGCTCGCCGCCGTCATCGACCCCGTGGGTAAGGGGCTCGGTCGCCCGCAGTTCACCATGTTCCAGGCGCGCGAGGTGCTCGTGCGGTGCACCCCGTCGCTCGGCATGCAGTTCGACGGTGAGCTCGTGGACAACCACGCGGGCACCTTTGGCGCGCGCGTGCTGCCGCGCTGCCTCGACCTCATCGTGGACGACCTCTCACCGCTCGCGCACGAGGCGTAATAGCAAGCGGGCGCGGGGACATGGGCGCCCCGATGCGCCCGCAACGACGCGATGTAAAGGTCGCGTCCCTCCCCCGTGCTCGGTGTAAAAGGGTGTGAAAGAGTGTAAAAGGGTGTAGATGAGTGTAGAAGGGTATGAATGAGTGTAAAATGGTGTGAGTTCTTACGGAGGGAGCCTCATGCCGACCAATCCATTCAAGCCGACGGCGGGCAAGATGCCGCCTATTCTCATCGGCCGTCAAGCGGTTATCGATGATTTTGCCGAGGGGCTCGATAACGGCGCGGGAGCCCCGGGGCGGTTGATGCTCATTACCGGTCAGCGTGGATACGGGAAGACCGTTATGCTCACCGAGCTTGGGCGGGTCGCCCGCGAGCGCGGATGGGTCGTTGTGTCTGAAACCGCATCAGAGGGCATGTGCGCCCGCCTGATTCAAGAGATTACCCCTCCGGGCGTACGGCTAGAGCGTGCGAGCGTCTCGCCCTCGATTGGCATTCCCGGTGTCGCGACCGCGCAGATTGGCAGCGCGTCGTTCGTCTCGCCAGAGCAAGGGGCGCTCACGTTGCGCAAGGCCATCGAGGCGCGCCTGCGCAAGGTGGGGAAAGGAAGGGGCATCGCATTCACCATCGACGAGGCGCAGGCGGCTTCGCGCGAGGACATGGTTGCTCTTGCAACGACGTTGCAGCATATCATCCGCGATCAAGATATGACAGACGTCCCCGATGACGAGAAGAAGGGCGTGGCGTTTGTGTTCGCCGCACTGCCGTCACTCATGGACGAGCTTCTGAACGATAAGGTTCTGACCTTCTTGCGTCGGAGCGTTCGCCATGATCTGGGCGCCGTCCCTTTGCCCGATGTGCGAAGCGCCTTTATAGAGACGGTGCGGATGTCGGGCAAAACCATTGCGCATGATGTCGCCCTTGAGGCTGCGCGAGCGACAGACGGCTATCCGTACATGGTTCAGCTGGTCGGTTACTACATGTGGCGCAGCGCGCAGGCACGCGGATCGAATGCGATCGAACGTTGCGATGTGGAAATGGGCGCATCCGATGCCATCATGGCTTTTGAGGAGGCCGTTTGCGCCCCGCTGTACGACGGACTGACAAGCGCGCAGCGGCTGTTTGTAAACGAGGTCGCTCGCGACGATCCTGAACCTGCGCGCGTGTCAGATGTGGCAAAGCGGGCGCGTCGGAGTGCAAGCTGGGCGGGGAAGTATCGCGCAAGCTTGATGAAGGAGCGCGTAATAGAGCCCGCCGGGCACGGCCTGGTACGCTTGGTTACGCCTCACTTTGCGAGCTACATCAAGCAGCGAGGATGAGCAGGCCCTCAAGCGCTGGGCTACAATATACGGCGCGCCATCGATCCGACGCGAAACAGAACGGCAATCTTAAGGGGAATGCCGGCTAGGCGGCGCCCCCGTGTGCTATAGTGCCCTCAACGTACAGACGGCGGCAGCAGCCGCCCGCACCTCGAAAGGAGCCACCGGATATGTTGAACGTCAACCTCGCCCTCAACAACTGGTGGTGGCGTGATGTGAACTCGGCCGGTCAACGGTGAGCCCTTCGCGCCTATAGATTTGCGCAGATACGGCCCCCGGGTTGACCGGGGGCCGTTTTTAGTTTTCGCCCCCGCGACCGCACCGACCCCGTTCGCATCACGCGCCTCCACCCCGCTCGTCGAGCAACCCCTCTCACACACCCCACACCCCGAAAGGTTGATCACCATGACCGAGAACACCACCCCGCGCACCACCACCGCCCAGCCCCGCACCGTCGCCTCCGTCGACCGCGGCAAACTCGACATCAAGGCCCTCGTCCTGCTCGCCGTGCTCCTCGCCGCCGGCTTCATCCTGAACTTCACGCTCGGCCGTGCCATCGGCGCCGTCTCCGGCGGCATGATCAGCCCCGAGTTCATCATCTCCGCCTTCTGCCTCACCATCCTCATCGTCCGTCCCAACCTGCTGCAGGCGCTCGTCATCGGCCTCGTCTCCGCCGCCGTCATCCAGCTCACCACGACGCTGCCCGGCGCCGACTTTGTGGCCGAGGGCATCGCCGCCGTGCTGATGGCCGCCATCGTCAACGCCGGCATGAAGACGGGCGCCAAGGGCGTCGTGCCGGTGGCGGGCACGTTTGTCTGCACGTTTGTCTCCGGCTTCATCTTTATGGTCATCCGCATGGCGCTCATGCAGTTCGACATGGCCATCGCCGCCGCCATGCTCCCCGTCGTCGCGCTCACCGCCGTCTTCAACGCCATCCTCGTGGGCGCGCTCTACCTGCCCATCAAGCACGCGCTCAAGCTCGCCGACTAGCACCGGGCGCACGCCCACCCGGTGCGCGCCGCCCCATCGACCAGAACCTGTGCCCCGCGCCCGCCGGCGCGGGGCTCACGGGTGAGATACCCGTCCCGACAAGTACCGCCAGCGACCCCGACCCCTCGAGAGGACCCCATGCAGCCCACCGAACAGCCGATCATCGAGATGCGCGACGTCGCGTTCTCCTATGGGGAGGACGCCGACCGGGCGCTCGACGGCATCACGCTCACCATCGCCCCCGGCTCGTTCACGGGCATCATCGGCCCCTCGGGCGCCGGCAAGTCGACGCTCGCCGCCGTGCTCGCCGGTGCCATCCCGCACCACTTCACCGGACAGCTCTTTGGCGCGACGCTCGTCGAGGGGCAGGACACCTGCGAGCTCACGCTCACCGACATCTCGCGGATCGTGGGCTCGGTCAACCAGGACATCGATGCGCAGATGGTCGCCTCGGTGGTTGAGGACGAGCTGCTCTTCGGCCTCGAGAACTTCGGCGTGGCGCACGAGCGCATCGACGAGACCATCGCGGCGGCGCTCGATGCCGTGGGCATCGCCGACCTCCGCGACCGCGAGATCGCCACGCTCTCCGGCGGCCAGAAGCAGAAGGTCGCCATCGCGGCGATACTCGCGCTCGCCCCGCGCGTGCTCGTGCTCGACGAGCCCACGGCCGCCCTCGACCCCGTGAGCTCGCGCATGGTCTTCGACGTGCTGCGCGACCTCAACCGCGACCGCGGCATCACGGTTATCGTCATCGAGCAGAAGGTGGCGCTCCTCTCGGAGTTCTGCGACCGGCTCCTCGTCATGAACGAGGGGCGCGTGGCGCTCGAGGGCACGCCGCACGAGGTCTTCGCGCACGCCGCCGAGCTCCGCGCCATCGGCGTCGACAGCCCGCGCGTGGCGCGCATCTCGAACAGCCTCGCCCGGCGCGGCCTCTATCCGGCGGGGACCCCGTGTCTCAACGTTGCCGAGGCGGCATCGCTCATCGCCCGCACCGTGGGTACCGGCGCACCTCAGGCGGGAGAGCCCGGCTCGGTTCCCGCAGCCGCTCCGCGCACCGGCTCCCCCCACGCCCCCGCGCCGCGCCCGCATGCGGAGGGGGCGGAGCCCGTGGTCCGCTTCTCGGGCGTGACGTTCGCCTACCCGGGCGGCGGCGCCTCGGTCAACAACCTCGACCTCGCCGTCTACCCCGGCGAGCTCGTGGGCATCGTCGGCCAGAACGGCACCGGCAAGACGACGGCCACCAAGCTCGTCAACGGGCTTCTGCGCCCGAGCTCGGGCAGCGTGCGCATCGCCGGCGTGGACACACGCGACGTCCCCGTATCCGAGATCGCGCGCCACGTGGCCACGCTCTTCCAGAATCCCGACCACCAGCTCTGCAAGAACACCGTGCGCGACGAGGTCGCCTTTGGCCTCGAACTCCAGGGCGTCCCGCGCGCCGAAGCCGTCTGCCGCGCCGAGCGCGTCATCGAGCGCTTTGGCCTGCCGGCCGACGAGGCGCCGTTCTCGCTCTCGCGCGGGCAGCGCCAGATGGTCGCCCTCGCCTCCGTCGTGGTGACCGAGCCCGCGGTCATCGTGCTCGACGAGCCCACGAGCGGGCTCGACTACCGCGAGTGCATGACCGTCATGGAGACGGTGCGCGAGATGGCCGAACAGGGATCCGCCGTCATCATGGTCTGCCACGACATGGAGGTCGTCTCCGACTTTGCCGAGCGGCTCGTCGTCATGGCGGACGGCTGCATCCTCGCCCGCGGCGCCACCGCCGACGTCTTCGCCGACGCCGCGCTCATGGCGCGCGCCCGCGTGACGCCGCCGCAGGTGGTGGAGCTCTCCGCCCGGCTCGCGCAGGAGGTCTCCCCCGCCTTCGCCCACGAAACCGAGGTGTCCGGCATCGTTGACACCACCGTCGCGCTCGCCGGCAGCCCCGCACCCACCGCCGACCCCGAGGAGGCCCTCCGTGCTTAACGTCATCGACTACGTGCCCGGCGACACAATCCTCCACCGCCTGAACCCCGTCACCAAACTCACCCTCGCCGCCTCGATCATCGCCGCGACGTTTCTTGCCGACGGCTACGCGGCGCTCATCGGCCTGCTGCTCCTGACGCTTCTGCTCGGCGCCTACGCGGGAAGCGCAAGCCGGCTCTTCTCGCTCGTGAAGGTGCTCGTGCCCGTCTCCGCCCTCATGCTCGTGCTGCAGCTCGCCTTCGTGCGCCACGGCGAGGTGCTCTGGCTCTTCATCACCACCGACGGCCTCGTCTCGGGCACCAAGGCGTGCCTGCGCCTCGTGGGCGTGGCGCTGCCGCTCGTCCTCATGCTCACCGTCACCAAGACGACGGACCTCGCCAACGCCTGCGTGGAGAAGCTGCACGTCCCCTACCCTTTAGCCTTCACGTTTACGACGGCGCTGCGCTTCGTGCCCGTCTTCACGCAGGAGATGAACGCCATCATGGAGGCGCAGACCGCGCGCGGCGTGGCGTTTGACACCAAGAACCCCCTGAAGAAGCTCATGCTCATGCTGCCGGTGTGCGTGCCGCTCCTCGTGACCTCGGTGGGCAAGACGGATGCGACGGCGCTCGCCGCAGAGCAGCGCGGCTTCTACCTGCGCACCCGCGCGAGCAGCTACCGGCGCTACCCCTTCTGCGCGCGCGACGCGGCCGCGGCGCTCGTCTGCGTGGCGCTCATCGCCGGCGGCATCGCGCTGTAAGGCAGACATCACGCAGAAGAGCGCGCCACTTTTTTGCTACCATGCCGTCGAACCCCCTATGTGAGGAGACGGCATGAGCGACGGCGCAACCCTATTCCCCTTTCTTGACGATACGATCGAGGCCCATTTTGACGAGGAGGCCCGTGCGCGCATCCGCGCCGGGCTCGCGGCGGCCGCAAAGCGCCCGGTAACGCTTCGCGCCAACGCACTGCGCGCAGACCGCGACGAGGTCGCCGCCGCGCTCGACGAGGCGGGCATCGCGTGGGAGGGCGTCTCCTGGTACCCGGACGCCTTCGTGCTCGCCGACGTGCGCGAGCGCGCCCTCTGGGAGCTGCCGCTCTACCAAGAGGGCAAGGTCTACCTGCAGAGCCTCTCCTCCATGCTGCCCCCGCTCGCGCTGGCGCCGCGCGCCGGGGCGGATGTCCTCGACATGTGCGCCGCACCGGGAGGCAAGACCTCCGAGCTCGCCGCCCTCGAGCCGCGGGCGCACCTCACCGCCTGCGAGATGAACGCCCCCCGCGCCGAGAAGCTTGCCTACAACCTCCAGAAGCTCGGTGTCACCGGCGTGAACATCATGCGCACGGACGCCCGCCGCCTCGATACGTTCTTCTCCTTCGACCAGATCCTGCTCGACGCGCCGTGCACCGGCACGGGCACGGTCCGTGCGGGCGACGAGCGGGCGGCGCGGCGCATCACGCCGGCACTTCTCGCCAAGGCTACCAAGGCGCAGCGGGCGCTTCTCGACCGCGCGCTCACCGTGCTCAAACCGGGCGGCACCCTCGTCTACTCCACCTGCTCGATCCTGCCTGAGGAAAACGGCGAGCAGGTCGCCTCCGCGCTCAAGCGCCACCGCGATTGCGCGCTCGTCCCGCTCGCCGGCGCGCTTCCCGAGGACGCGCCGGCGCGCCCCGCGACCGCCCAGGCCGTGGCAGACGCCATCGACGCGGGCTCCATCCCCGTGCTCCCGGGCGGACCCGAGGGAACGCTCACCGTCTGCCCCACGCGCGAGTTCGAGGGGTTCTATCTCGCCCTTATCCGCAAAGCGGCGCGCCCGTAGCGCCGAACCCCACGACCCGGCGGCGGTGCGACGGGGCGGGGGCTCCCGGCAGGGACGCGCTTAGCGCCGGTGCGCCCCGTCCCGGCGCCCGTGCGGGGCTCCGCCGCGCAGCGCGTCGGCGGCATCGCGCGCGGCCCGGCGCTCCTCGCGCCGCGCCTTGACCGTCGAGACGGCCAGATAGAGCCCTGCCGCAACCACGATGGCGACAAGGACGATGATGACGGGACCTATGATCTCGGCAATGGAATCGAGCATCTGAACACCTGCTATCGAAAAACCCCGCCCCGCGGGGTACACTGTGCGTTGATGTCCTCTAGCTTAGCAAACGGGCGCCATGCGCACCGCGGCGGGAGGGGCATCGTCACAAGAAGAGGAGACGCCGCGCACCGTCACGGCGCAACGGCGCCCCGCATCGCCGAAAGGAGACCGGCATGTCGTTTCTCGACCTCGCCCGCGCCCGCTACTCCGAGCGCCGCTTCGCACCCGACCCCATCGAACCCGAGAAGCTGTCGCGCATCCTCGAGGCCGCGCGCGTCGCGCCCACCGCGCGCAACCTCCAGCCCCAGCGCATCCTAGTGGTGCAGAGCCCCGAGGGCCTCGCCAAGATCGACCGCGCGACCTCCTGCCGCTTCGGCGCGCCCGTGGTGCTCGTGCTCTCCTACGACATGACGGTGGCGTCGCGCCACCCCGACGTCGTCGACTTCGGTGTGGTGGACACCGCCATCGCCGCGACGCATATGATGCTCGAGGCCCAGGAGCTCGGCGTCCACAGCTGCTGGGTCGGCCTCATCGACCCGCCGGAGCTGCGCCGGCAGTTTGACATCCCGCGCACGCAGCGCATCATCTCGGTCATGCCCCTCGGCTACCCGAGTGAGCGGAGCCACCCCGCGCATCTGCATGAGGAGTCCCTTCCGCTCGAGCAGATGGTCGCGTGGGAGACCTACGCGGACCACTGCGGCTGAGCCCCCGCGCGTGACGAGGGAGACACGAAAAAGGGCGGACCCGCGGGCCCGCCCTTTCTCATCCGCTTGCGCGTCCGCTAGTCTACGCGCTTATCACCCATAAAGAAGAGGGCTACGGTGCCGGGACCGGTGTGCGCCCCGATGACCGTACCGATGTCGTAAATGGCGATCTTGCCGGCAAGCTGCGGGAACCTCTCCTCGATACCCGCGACCACGGCCTCGGCCTCGCCGCGGCAATTCGACTGCGAGAGGCAGCACTTGCCCGCGTAGGCGAGCCCGCCCTCGGCATGCTCCTCCATCATGCGCACGAGCTCGGCGATGGCGCGCTTGACGGTGCGGATCTTCTGCCGCGGGATGAGCTTGCCCTGATAGTCCACGTTCAGCACCGGGCAGATCTTAAGGGCGTTGGCGAGCAGCGCGCTCGTGGCGGAGACGCGGCCGCCGCGCTTCAGGCAATCGAGATCCGACACGAAGAACCAATGGTTGAGGTTGAGCTTGTGCTCCTCGACCCACGCGCAGGCGTCGTCAAACGACATGCCGCCGTCGCGCAGGTCGGCGAGATACTCCATCAGAAGACCGAAGCCCGCCGACGCGGCAAGGGAGTCCACCACGCACACGCGGCGCTCGGGATAGCGCTCGCGCAGCTGCTCGGCGGCGATGCAGGCGGAGTTGTACGAACCCGATATGCCCGACGAGAGCGTGAGGTGCAAGACGTCCTTGCCCTCTTGGAGGAAGGGCTCCCAGAACTCCTCGTACTCGCCCACGCCCACCTGCGAGGTGGTGGGTTGCGCACCGGCCTTGATCTGGTTGAAGAACGCCTCGGGCGTGATGGACGTGTAGAGATCGTCCGGATGGCTCACGCCGTCGATCATGTAATGGAAGGGAACCCAGGCGATGTCGCGCTGCTCGAAAAACGCGCGCGGGTAATCCGCCGTGGACTCGCAGGACAACACATAACTGCAATCGCTCATGCGCACTCCTCTCCGCGACACCGGCAAGCCCGGTGACGCGCATAGCCTCAAACACAGATATGATACGCGCCCGGATACGGCGCGTTGGGCTCATCCCCCATGATAGCGGAGGCGGCATGCCCCCACCTCGTATGTTCCCCGTCGACATATACCCCAAGCAACCCAGCGCATGCGCAACTGTGCAGAAACCGCGCTTTTCGCCGCCGGGCGCCCGCCGGCGCTTACCGAATCCTTACGGTTACCGTATAGTTGCCACCGCTAAGACATGAAACACTTGACGCGCCGGCGCGCACCTGATGGCCGGCCGTCGCCGAGGAGAGGGAGCCCACGGTGCGCGCGACGCTCTACAAGCCCACAACGGTGCAATTCGCCAAGTTCGCTTGCGTGGGCATCATCTCGTTTGTCGTCGATTGGGCCCTCCTCATCGTGCTCGTCGAGGGTTTCCGCGCCGACTACCTCCTCTCCACCACCATCTCGTTCATCGCCTCGGTCGTGCTCAACTACGCGCTCAGCATGCGCTACGTCTTCGATCACCGCGACGACATGAGCCGTAAGCGCGAGTTCACGATCTTCGCCATCCTCTCGGCGGTGGGCCTGGGGCTCAACGACCTCTTTATGTTCGTGGGCGTCACGATGCTGAACATCGCCTACCAGGCCATGAAGGTCATCGCCACGTTCTGCGTCACCTGGTACAACTTCTTTACCCGCAAGAAGTTCCTCGCAGGGTAGCCCTCCGTCGCCGCCCGGCGCCCCGGCGTGGAGCACGACGCATCTGCGGCGCCTCGCGCACTCCCTGCGATCGACACATAGCACCCCGCCCGCGGGAATCGCGGAATCGCGCAGCGCCCATCGATTGCGCGCCGCTCACGGGTGGCCAGGTCGCGCCCAACAGGGATATAAATAACCCCCTCTGGCCAGAAAAGCGCTTCAAATAACGACAGGACACGGGAGCAGAGGCTTCCGGCGCGCGCAAGTTGCCCGCACTCACCTTGGCGGCAGGGCGTTTCCTGCGGAAACGCTGGTTGTAGCTGGCGCCATGTCCCGTCGCAGCACAGTGAAGGCCCCTGGGAACGAGGGTCAATCATTATTTCGATGCGCTTTTTGTCCATAGGGGGTTATTTATTTCGGTGAAACGGCGCCTTCGTGCGGGATGCGCGCGGTTCTCCTCCCGCGGGCGGCGCTCTCGAACTCTCCGGTGCGGCAAAACGGGGCGCGGGCGCACCCCTTGCGCCCGCGCCCCGCAAACCGACGCGTAACGGAAACCCTTCCCGTCGCTTACTCCTCCACGTTCACGTACGTCCACACGATGCTATCGCCCGCGCTGAGCGTATAGGCGGAGCACGCCACGCTGGGCTCGACGCCGTTGACGCTGAAGATCCACCCGCTCATGGGGCCGTGCTGGCGCTCCGCGAGGCCGCCGATCGCCGACACGTACATGCCGTAGGCCGACTCCGAGGCGGAGATGCCGATGCCCGTTTTGGCAAGCGCGTCGTAGACCGTTGAGCCCGCCGCGAGCGATACCGTGGCAGACGAGGCGCCCGCCCCGGCAGCCGAGCCGTCGACGGTGATGGACACCGTGATGAGGTCTGCCGTGGCACCGGACGCGGTACCGGTCGGGCCGCCCTGCGCCGCGCCGGCAGCGCCGCCCCCCGTCGAGCCGGAGGCGCCGCCTTGCGCGGCATCGGCCCCATCGGTTGCGGTCTGCGCAAGCTCGATGGGCACCTCGCTGCCGTCGGGCAGCGAGGGCGCCGCGCCCGCCTCCTGCTCGAAGACCGGGTCGTCGAGAGAGGCGTACGCGTCGCCCGCGATGCGGTAGCCGGTGGCCGCAGCGAGGATATCCGCGGCGGAGGCGTCTGCCGCATCGGACACAACGACGGCGGGATCGAGGGTCAGGGCAAAAAGCGCCGTCTGACGCGCATCCTCGGCGATCCAGGTCACCCGGCTGATGGCGGGATCCGCCTGCGCGGCCCACTGCGCGAGGCCCGCCGCGCGCCGCGCGGCGCGGTCGATGACCGCGGAGGCATCGGTCGCCTCGGGGTACTCCACCCAGATGCCGTCACCGTCCACCACGCAGGTGATGCCGGTGGCGTCCGGGGAGATGGCAAGATCACCGGGGAGTTCCGCGAGCGCCCCCTGCACGTCTTCGACGGTGACCGTCGCCGTGAGCGCGGCATCATCTTCCGCTGGCTCCTCGGCCACCGTCTGGAAGAGGTCGGAGCCGAGAAGCCCCGCGAGGCCGTCTCCGGCGCCCAGGGCAATCGCCCCGCCGACACCGACGACGATGAGCAGGACCGCGAGCGCGGCGAGCGCGGGACGGATCCAGTGGGGCGCGCGCCCCTGATCGGTGGCAGTCATGCTACTCCTCCCCCGCGCGGCGGCGCGTGACGACAAGACCGATGATGAGGATGACGCCCGCGGCGATGGCAAGGAGGAAGACGGCGGCGAGCGGGGCGCGCGGGCCCTCGGTCGCGTCGGCGGCGGAAGCCGCCGCAACCGCACCGTCCTCCCCTGCGCGGGCGAAGGCCGAGAGCAGGCTCTGGGACTCGGCGTCCGCAGTATCGCCGGCATCGCCATTCGATGCGGCGGCGTCGGCGGCCGCGGCCGTGCCCGTAAGCACGATCTGCGGCACGGTACCGCCGGTTGCCCCGCCCGCGCCGGAGGCCGCACCGCCCTGCCCCGCGCCATCCGATGTCCCCGAGCCCTCGGGGTCTGCCGGCGCCTCCGGATCGGGCAGTGCCGCGCCCGCATCGATGCGGAAGAGATGGCCGGAGTCGTTGACGAAATAGAGCGCGCCCTCGGCATCGACGGCCACGCTCGCCATGCACCAGTCGGCATAGGCTCCCGTCGGCTCGTACACAAGCACCACCGCATCGTCGCCCAGGCGGTAGCGGTACACCGCACCGGTCGCGGCGTTGCAGGTGAAGTAGACGTAGGTGGCGTCGCCCTGCACCGCGACCGTCGGCGCCGCCTTGACGTCGCCGGGAAGCGACACCCCGCTCGCAAAGCCGGTGACCTCGTGCTCGACCGTCATGGTGGCCAGATCGATGACCGCGAGCACACCCGTGTAACCCTCCGTGGCGCCGCCGACATAGGCGCGCCCGTCGGCGATGGTGGGCGTGGAGGTCGAGCTCGCCGCAAAGCGGACGCTGCCCGCGAGCGCAAGCGATCCGTCCGCCGCAACCGTGATGCGGTGGAGGGTTCCGTCCCGCGTTACGGCGTAGAGCGTCGAGGCGTCCGACGGGTCCGCCACGAGCGCCGCACGCGCGGCGGCGCCGAGCGCGAGCGTCTGCTCGTCGGCACCCGTCGCCGCGTCGAGCGAGCGCACCGTACCCGCACCGTCGACGGCGACCACGCGATCGCCCGCGCGCACGGCGCCCGTCCAGTAGTAACCGGCGTCACCGGAGCCGGTCGTCGACCACGCGACGGCGCCCGTCCGCAGGTTGACGCAGAAGAGCGCGCCCGCGGCGCCGGCGCCGTCCGTCGTGCCGAAATACGCGTATCCGTCCCGCACGGTCACCGAGGAGAGCGCCTGCGCGCCCGCCGCGAGCTCCGAGGTGAGCGAGACCGTGGTGAGCGTATCGGCCGTGAGCACCTGCAGCCGGCCGCCGTGGAGCGGCACGACGATGAGACCGTCCGCAAAGACGAGCCGGCAGGCGGAATCGATGCTCGTGGCGAGGGTCGCGCGGGCGAGCTCCGTGCCCGTCGCGCTGTCATAGGCCCTGAGGGTGTCCCCCACTGCCAAAAAGACGCGTCCGCCCGCGATGACGGGGTCGCTCTGATAGACGGCGGAGGCGCTGCCCGGCGTGGCCCCCGTGGCGACCGCCCAAGCGAGCTCGCCGCCCTCGGTGGGCGTGGCGATGCCCGCGAGGGCACCCGGGGCGAAGCCCTCCCACGCCGCCTCCCAGTCGGAGGGGCGCTCGTCCCAGGCGTCCGGATCGACCGTGACGTCGTTTGCGGGAAGCTCGGCGCCGTACGCGGAGTAATACCACACCACCTGGGTGCCCGGCTTGAGCTCCACGCTGCCCGCGCCGAGGTCGGACGACGCGCCATCCACAAACAGCTGCCAGTACGACCACGTACCCGGCGAGGTCTCGACCGTGCCCAGCGACTCGCCGGTGATGGGCGAGGTGATGCTGTTGAGGAACCAGCCGTACGAGCCGGTGCCCGTATCCGCCTCGAGGCCCGCGAGCGCGAGGGCGCGCTCGGTGAGGTCGGCCGCCGTGGAGCCCTGCGGGAGCGAGATCTCGGTGGGGCCCATCCACGACGCGTCCGCGCCCTCCGCATCGGGACCGATGATCTGCGCGGTCACCGTGATCTTGGCCTTGCCGATATCCTCCGGCGACGCGCCGTAGGGCGCGTAGTACAGCACGACGTCGGTACCCGGCTCGAGCGCCACCTGGCCCGCGCCCGTATCGGAGGCGGCGCCGTCCACAAAGAGCTGCCAGTATTTGCCCGTCGCCTCGTCCCAACCCAGCACGCGGCCGTCCGGAGCGGTGATCGTGCTGAGGTAGTACCCCTCGGTGCCCACGCCCGACGCCTCGTGCGCGAGCCCGGCGTCGGCGAGCGCCGCCTCGATGAGGTCGGCCGCCGTCGACCCCTTCGCGAGGTCGTAGGACGTGCGCGCCACCCAGACCTGGTCCTCGCCAAAGGCGTCTGCACCGATGATGGCAACCGTGGCCTCCACATCCGGGTCCTCAGCCCCCCTCGTGCCCGCAACCGTGAAGGTGGCGCGCACCTCTTGGCCGGCGAGCCGGGTAAACGCGGGGCCCCACGTGGCATCGTCCGCATAGCGCTCGGCGTAGCGCGCGAACCTCTCGCTCGCGAGCATGCTCGTGACGGTAACCTGCGTGTCGTATTCCGGCTGGGTCACCCGCAGCGTGTCGTGCGCCACCACGCCGGCGTCGCTTGACTTGAACCAATGGCCGGGCACGACGCCCATCTCGTCATCCGCCTCGAGGTCGACGGTCTCGATACCGTCGCCCGCGGCGGAGGCCTCCGCGTAATCGCGCGCCCACGCGAGCGAGCCGTCCTCGGCGCGGTACGCCTTCTGGAAGATGGCGAGGTCGCCCGTCACGGCATCGGCGCCCTGCCCGTCGAGCAGGGCGGCGGCATACCCCGCCGCGGCTTCCTCCATAAGGGCGAGCTCGGCATCGATCGCCTCCGCCGTGAGCGGCGAGACGGTGAGCGCGATGGTCTTGGTCGCCGTGATTGCGGGGTTATCCTTGCTCGTCACCGTGAGCGCGAGCTCGACCTCGCGCGGCGCGCCGCCCGGCAGCGGCTGGTACACGTTGGCGCGGTACCCGTTGATGACGAGGGCGTCCGTCGAGGCCGCGTACGCGACCGTGTAATACTTGCCGTCGATACCGAGGGCGCGCGTCGTGGGCAGCTGCAGGTCGCCCGCCACCGCCGCCGCGTCGACCGCGGCGCCGTCAGCGCTGTAGGTGAGGGCGTCGGGCGTGAAGGCGGCGTCGACCTTCGCCGCGAGCGCGGCCGTCTCCTCCTCGATGGCGGCGGGATCGGCCTTGACCGTCAGCGTGAACGGCACCTCGACCGTAACCTCGGGGCCGCCAGAGGTCACCACGCCCACCGTAGCCGTGAGCGTGACCTCGGTATCCTCCGCCGGCCGCGTGACCGCGCCGGTCATGGTCTTGTCCCAGCTATTGCCGGCAACCTTGACGACGTCCTCGTCGGAGCTCGTCCAGCTGACAGTCGACCAGCTCTTGTCGGCCAGCTTGAGCGGCAGCGTCACGTCCTGGGTGACGGATTCCGCCGCGTCGCCTGCGGTGTACCCGATGGCGAGGGCGGCCGCCGCATCGGATGCGAGCATCTCCTCGACGCGCGCCTCGTCCCACGGCATGGTCGCCGTGCGCTCGGGGGTGAACAGAACGGTCTCGCCGTCGCGCGCAAGCTCGAACGTAGGTGTGAACGTGCGGTAGCCGGTGAACCCGCCCCAACCCGTGAGGTCGTCGGGGTCCATGAAGAAGTAGGTGATGGCGCCGTTTGAGGCATCATCGGTCGAGATGCCGAGCACCGCGCCCTCGGCAGGCCGCGAGACCTCGATGGCGACCGTGCGCACGGCGACGTCGTCCGCGCCCATGCGCGCGAGCTTCGCCCGGAGCACGTCGTTCAGGTTGGTGTCCACGCCGTAGGTGAGCTCGGGGCGCCAGCTCTCGTCCGCGAGCTTGGCCGCGATGCCCGCAAGCGACGTCGCATCGATGACGGGGTTCGCCGCGGCGATCTCCACCGTGGAGGAACCGCTGGTCGCCACCGCCTTGAGGTAGAAGCCGGCGAGGTCAGCGCCGATGGTGAGCGAGGCCCCGTCCGCCCCGTCGATCGCCGCAAAGGGGCCCTCGGCCGCATCCGCCGCATACCACTGGATCGCGACGTCGCCGGTTACGTTGTCGCCGTAGGTCGCGGACCCGCCGAGCCGGCGCGCCTGGACCGTCGCCGTCACGGTATCGCCCGTAAAAAGCTGCGTGGTCGAGCTGGAGACAAGGGGCGAGGTGGTCACGCGGAGCAGGTCGTACGTACCCGCCGCGAGCACGGTGAAGCTCTCGGAGACGACCTCGTTGTCGAGCGCCGAGGCGCGCACGCGAAGCGTCTTGCCCACGTAGCCGTCGAGCAAAAGGAGGTCACCCTTGCCGCTCGCGGCAAGGCGTTCGTCGAGCGGTTGCCACGACCCCGCCTCGTCCTGCACCTCCCAGATGAAGCTGAGGGCGGCGTCCGCGGGAGCCGCCACCTCGTAGTAGCCCTGGCGCACCTGCGCCGTGGCGGTGATGACGTTGCCCGCCTGCGCCGCCTGACCGCTCGAGGACAGTTTGATGCCCGAGAGCGTGTAGCGCCCCGCGTCCCTAGCAGGGGCGGCGCCCACGGCGGCGTCCGCAATCGCAGCGTCGCCTGCCGCCGCCGTCACGGCGAGGGACGCGACGCCCTCGTCGGTCGCAGGCGATTCGTCCGCTCCTGCGGTAGCGGCATCGGAGGCGCCCGCCGCCTCGGGCGCCGTGGACGCAGCACCCGCAGACGCGCTCGCAGGGGGCGCCGCAACGGGGCCGACCGGCGAGACGGTATCGAGGGCGCCCTGCGCGGTGCCAAAGCGCTCCGCAGGACCCACGTGGCACTCACCGTCGACCGTCACCGCGACGGCGAGATAGCTGCCCGCAAGCTGCTCTGCCAGGTCTTCGGTGAGAACGAGGCTCTGCGCGGTTTGGCCCGCGATGGGCTCGTAGTCGTCTATGCGCGCGGAGGCGGTGCCGCAGGCGTACCACTGGTAGGACCAACCGTCCTGCGCGGCCACGGCCGCGTCGGCATCGGCCCCATCGGCATCCTCCCCACCGATGAACAGGTTGGCCCAGAGCGTCGTGCCCGCGCTCACGGCGCCCTCGACACTGCCCTCCGACGACGCTGCGTCCTTGGCGTCCTGAATCAGCAGGTACACGGCCCCCGTATGCGCCTGCGAAGCGGCGTCGGGCGCCGTCGTCCCATCGGCGGCAGACGGCGCCGCCGCATCGGATGCGGGCGCATCCGTTGCCGGCGCCGCGTCCGCAGCGGTCTCCGGGGACGCATCGTCTGTTGCCGCGGATACCGCGCCATCCCCCGTGTCTGAGGCAATCGTGCCCTCGGCAGAATCTGCGCCCGCCGCCGTGTCACCGGCGCCGGCAGCCCCATCCGCCGCCGTGCCCTCGGCACCGACCGCGTCCGTCGCAGCGATACCCTCGCCTGCGTTCTGCGCAAACGCAACCACGTTTTGGGCCACGTGCCCGAGGGCCTCTGCCTCCGCCGCCCACGCTGCCGCGGGAACCTGGCCAAACAGCAGCAATCCCGTAAGTCCGACGGCAACTGCACGCCGCGCAGTCGCACGGCGCCAGGGCGCGCCCGCGCGCCACCAACGTCCGCCGCGGTCGAGTGCCTCCCGCGCCCGTGCAGCGTCCCGATTCACCTTCATAGGTGCAACCTCTCTCCCAGGGCCCGACGCGCATGCACCCAAGCGTTGCCTGCGCGCCTATCGAGAGGAGGCGATCCGGCTCACCGCCCTTCCCGCCGCGCGCCGTCCGATCTGCGGCGCGAGTACCCGGCGGGCATCGCGATTCACGGTTACTGGTATAGCGGGGGTCTCGCACCCCTCTTCCCCTGGGCGCCTGGCGCCCGTGCGTCTCCGCACCACTCTCGAGGCCAACGTATATGTGCCCCGTATGCTAGCACATCGGGATAGCCGGTTGGGCCGCCGGCTGCGCGCATCGGAGGGCAGGGGAACGTTCCCGATTGCACACGGGCGTCCGCAGACGGGAGAGGCTGCTGGGGCGCGCGGCGTGCGCCGAAGCCCAAAGGAGCCGAAGGCTACGCCCGGTAGGGAGCCCCGCAGCGCACGATGCTCTCGCGCACGAGCACATCCATCGCGTCGAGCACGCGCGGGGGCATGGTGCGATACCGCTTGAGAACCGAGAGCTCCGTGCAGGCGAGGATCACGCGGTCGCATCCCACGGCGTCAAACTCCTCCAGCACGCGCTCAAACAGGTAGAGATGCGGCTCGCGGCCGGCCTTGACGTCGTCGTAGATGAGCGACATCACATCGCGCTGCCGCTCCGGGCTCGGCACCACGGCCTCCACGCCCACGGCCTCGCATGCGCGCGCGTACACGCCCGAGCCCACCGTGCCGTCCGTCCCCATGATGCCGATACGGCGGATGGGCCGCTCGAAGAGGCCCGCCGACGCCGCCGGGTCGAACCCGCGCTCCCCCACCACGGCGCCCGCCGCCGCATAGCGCGCTGCCTCGCGCGGCATGTGGATGATGGGCACCCGGGTCATCGCCTGGATCTGATCGTAGAAATAATGCGACGTGTTGCACGGGATGGCGATGTGCGCGCAGCCCAGGCCCTCGAGCGCGGCGGTGGCAGAGCGCATCTCGGCGAGAAGCGCCGCGTGGTCTCCCGTCTCGATGGCGCGGGTGCGGTCCGGCATGGAGGCGCACGAGAGAATCACCATGTTGAGGTGCTCCTGGTCGCACGACGCCTGGGTGTGGCGCACCACCTCGTCATAGAAGTACGAGGTCGCCTCGGGGCCCATGCCGCCGATCACGCCGAGCTTCTCCATCTGTCGCACCTCCCGTCGGCGCGCGTCTCCGCACGCGCCCTTTTGCGCGCGACGAAGCCGGCAGGCAGCCCCGTCGCGCCGTCGCCTATGCGCGGTAGTAGCGCTTGAAGATCTTGAAGTGCTCCATAGTGGTGTGCACCATGCGGAGCCACCGGTTGAGAGTAAAGTCTCCCTTCATGAAGACCGGGTTGACGCCCTTGCCCTCGCGCATGAGGCGGAGCGCCCGCTCGCGGAGCTCGGGGTCGCGCACGTAGCGCTTGATGACGCCTTTGGGCACGACCGTCCAGAGGTGCTCCTCGCGCGCCGTCTCGAAGGCGGGGTCGAAGGGCCGGTTGTAGACGTACTCCTCCACCACGTACTTCGCCACGTTGAAGCCGGAGCCCGTCACGTAGTAGTTGCTGCGGCCCTGACGCGTGTTGAAGTCGAAGAACTTGAACGACCCGTCGCGCTCGTCGTACTTGACGTCGAAGTTGGAGAAGCCCACAAAGTGCAGGTCCTCCAGAAGCTCACGCACACCGCCCATCAGCTCGTCGTTGGGCTCGGTGATGATGCAGGCGTGGTTGCCCTGGGCATGCGGCCCGTGCTCCTCTAGCAGCACGTGGCCCAGGCACATCATGCGCACCTTGCCCGAGCGGTCGGAGTAGCTCGTGAGCACGCGCATGTACTCGTCGTTGCCCGGCACGCGGTCCTGGATGATGAGGTCGTCCTCGTAGCCCGAGGCGTACACGTCGCGGATGGTCGCCTCGAGCTCGGCGCGCGATTCGATCGTGTAGGCCTTCTGCTGGGTGGCGAAGGGGTGCTCCCAGTACGAGATGCCGTCCGACGGCTTCAAGATCATGGGGTACGGGAAGTCGAGGGCGTCGATCGCGGCAGCCGTCTTCGCCGGGTCCGCCGCCATGGCCGCCGTGAAGGTGAAGGTATGCGGGTAGGGCACGCCGTGCTTCTCGCAGAGGTCGTAGAAGACCTCCTTCTGCTGGCAGCTGTTCATCTGCTCAAAGGGGCCGTACGGCGCCACGATGTTCCCCTCGAGCTCGCCTGCGTCCTTCGCCTGCGCGATGAGCGCGACGTAGTTGTCGCCGCAGCCCATGAGGACGATCTTTTTGTCCGCGTGCTCGCGGGCAAAGGCGTTCACCGTGGGCAGGAAGACCTCGCGGGTGTCGATGCGCTCGTTGGGGCGGTAATCGACGATAAGGCTCCGGAAGGCGGGGCCGGTGTGGTACTTGCCAAAGGCCACGCTGCGTACGCCATACTGCTCAAAGAACGCGCGCGCCACGGAATACACGTTGATGTCGCCGCCCAGAAGGACGGGGATGAACTCGCGCTCGGTAAAGGTAAGGGCCATCTTCTCCCCTTCTCGTCACTCGGTGCGCCGTGCGCTGGACCACCGGGTCGCGCGGACGGCAAACTGTATTAGTATACGGCGCGCCGCCGCCCAACGTCCGAGCGAGCGCCCGGCCTTACACGTTCCCCATGCTTCTCCCTTGAGCGCGGGCGCGCCCCGCGCGCTCCAAAAAGGCGCTGGAGCCGTCTCAAACCCTGCAGAACATTAACCTTAAAGGTGAGCTTGAAACTCCACAGTTTCTCAACGGACCGGAAAAGCCGCAGGTCGCGCCCAATCTTAAACCTTCAACTTGAGCCTTAAGGTAGGGGTAGGGGGTTATTAATTAAAATCGCCGTACTATACTGTCCACCAGCACGTGAGGTATGTCGTTCGTAGAGGACAAGGACTTCTATGCGAGATTCCAAACCATCGATCGTGAAGGTCATCGCCAGCCGCCCGGCCCGTGCGCTCACCTGTGCCGCACTCGCCGTCGCGTTTGCCGCGACCCCCCTTCTCTCCCCCGTCGCCGCCTACGCGGTCTCGAGCGAGACCCAGGCAGAGCTCGACGCCGCCGAGAGCCAGGTGGACTCCTACGCCGCCGCCTACAACGAGGCGGCCAAAAAGCTCGAGGAGCTCCAGGCGAAGATCGACGAGAACACCGCCAACATCGCGGCCATCGAGGAGGAGCTGCCCGGCCTGCAGGCCGCGGCGAGCCAGGCGATGCGCGAGGCCTACAAGTACCAGAGCAACTCCAATCCGCTCGTGAGCTTCGTGCTCAAGTCGCAGAGCTTGGACGACCTCATCACAGGCGTCGTCTACATGGACCAGATCCAGTCCTCCAACAACGCTGCCATCGACGAGCTCAACAGCAAGCAGCAGGAGCTCGAGCAGCAGAAGGCCGAGCTCGATCAGGCGAAGGCCCAGCTCGAGGAGCAGAAGAAGGCCGCTGCCGACGCGCTCGCCGAGGCACAGGCCGCCCGCTCCGCCGCGCAGGCCAAGGCCGAGGCCGAGGCTGCCGCCGAGCTCGCAGCGCTCGCCGCCCAGAGCCAGGCCGAGCAGACTGCGCCCGGTGAGGGCTCCGGCGTCTCCGGCGACAACCCCTACTCCGGCGCCACCGACCAGGGCAGTTCCGTGTCGGGCGGCGTCTCCTCCGGCGGCGTCAACTGGAACGTCTCCTACGACGAGTTCATCAACACGTGGACGACGCGCATCGACAACTACCTCGCCGGTTCCCCGCTCGCCGGTTACGGCCGCGTGTTTGCCGAGGCATCGTGGAACACCGGCACCGACCCGCGCTGGTCGCCCGCCATCTCCTGCATCGAGAGCACCAAGGGCCGCTACTGCGCCGGCAGCTGTAACGCGTGGGGCCTCTCGGCCGTGGGCGGCGGCTGGATGAACTTCGGCAGCTGGACCGAGGCCATCAACTACCACGTTTCCTACCTGTACAAGTATTACGGCCCGACGCTCACCCCCGCTGCGGCGCAGAAGTACTGCCCGCCCACGTGGCAGGATTGGTACAACAAGGTCGCAAGCGAGATGAACCGTATCTAGCGCGCGTTGGCCACGTCTTAATACGCAAACAGACGCCCGCCCGGACCACATGGCCGGGCGGGTGTTTTTTGACTCCGTGTCCCGCGCCTCAGGGCAACGATGTCCCGAGGCGTTATGCAGCCGATGGCGGCGTGACAACCACCAAGATGGCAAACACGATAACGAGATAGAGAATGAGGACAAGAGCGTCCTGCCTACGGGTGCGCCGCGCCACAACGGGGAGCACGAGGGCGAGGGCGGTCCGGTTGCAGGCCAGATAGGACATACCGCCCATAGCGGGAAAGACAAAGCCCAGACCCAGCAGCCCCAAATACCAGAGGGGCTTGCCCGCGTTGGCAGCCGAGGGGTGGAGCACCTCGTTCACCACCGCAGCGAAGCATACCAGCACAAAGACCGCAATGGCGACGTTCCATGCGATGCCGCCCCACGGCAGGCGGCTCCCCTGCGAAGCCGCCCGTGTTACCGCTGCAGGGGGCGCATCCTCGATAAGCGCCGAGGATGCGCCGGTGGTCGCCGCGGCCCCGGCGGACGGCCCCGCAGACTCGGTACGGACGGCGGACGGCGCCGCAGACTCCGCACCCGTGGCGGGCACCGGTGCGGACTCGGTACGGACAGCAGATGCCGGCGCAGCAACCTTGGTAGCCGGCTTAAGCGACAAAGCGCCCGCTCCGAAAACCGCCTCGGCAAAGGCTTCGGCGAGCGCCGGAACATCCGCATAACGCTCCGCCGGATCAAATGCCGTCGCCCGCGCGAGCACCGGGGCGAGCGCGGGCGTCACCTCGGCGGCATGCGCCGTTGTGTCGAAACCAGGCCGGGGCTCCTCCCCCGTCAGGCAGAACGCGAGCAACTGCCCCAGCGCAAAGACATCGCTTCGCACATCGGTCTGCCCAAAACCGTACTGCTCGGGCGGTGCGTAGGCGCGCGTGCCCAGGTGCACCGTATCGGACGCCGCGTCATCGCGGTAGCGCCGGGCGATACCGAAGTCGATCAGAAAGAGCCCCTCGGGGGCGATAATCACGTTCTGCGGTTTGAGGTCGCGGTGGATGAGGGGCGGGTCGCAGACTCCGTGCAGCTCGGCGACCGCCTCGCAGAGCACGGGGAACACCTCCCGCGCGAGCGCCGGCGACCCGCCGCGGCGCGCCACGTATGCCGCAAGCGTCTCGCCGGGCACATATTCGGTCACGACCACCAGCTCGGACCCCGTCTTATAGCATTCCACCACGCGTGGCAGATGGCAAAAGCGCCTGCCCGCGCGCTGGGCGCGCAACAGCTCCTCGTACGCGCCGCCGAGCCCCGTCGCCAACTCGATGCGCTTGCGCACAAAGGGACCGAGGCGGGTGCCGCCCTCCCCGGCAAAGTAGACGAGCTCCGTCAGGCCGTCGCGGCTGCCAAGGGTGCGCTCGACCCTGTACGCATCCGAGCGCGCCACCGCGTCGAGATACGCGTCCAAACCGTCATCTGTCACCATCGTCTCGTCCATGGCGCTCATACTAGCAGACCGCGCGGACAAGGGGGCGCGCCGCCTGTTGGCCGGGCGCTACTCCCCCAGCGTGCGCTCCCCCAGGCGGTAGAGCTCGTCGTCCACGCGGCGCAGGCTGTAGCCGCGGTCGATGCAGAAGATGATGATGGCGTCGCGGCGATCTTTGCAGTAGAGCTCGTTCACACCGGCCGCCTGCAAGAGCCGCCGCGTCTCCACCAGGTCGCAGCCGAGGGCGATGGCGAGGCGCAGCACCGTATCGCGCCCCGCCCCGCGCCGACCCTTGAAGATCTGGTAGCCGAAGGTCTCGTTGAGCTCGGCCGCGCGCACCACCTCGACGCGTCTCCTGCCTTTGGCGAGAAGGAGCTCGTTCAGATAGGTGGCAAGATCGCGGTGCACGAGGTCGTGCGCATCGGCAAACACCGCGGGATCGGGAGCCGCGAGCAGCTCGGCGAGCAGCTCCTCGGTAAGCGGCTCCCCATCTCGACGACCATCGCCCGTCTCTGCCATGACCACTCCCATCGATCGCACCTGTCACGTTGCACTATAGCGCAGCAAAACGGCCGCGCATGCTATGCGATCGTCCAGCTCGCGGCGGGGCTGTCGGCAATGATCGAGGCGTAGTAGAGCGCCGACACGCTGTCGCCCTCGAAATATACCGAGCCGGATACGGTGCCGCCTGCAGCGAGCGTACCGTAAGAGAGCTCGTCGACCGCCTCGCTGTAATACACCGGGTCGGTTGCCGCGCCCTGGGCATCCCGGCCCTTCCAGTTGTAGCTGTTGTAATCGAACTCGGCGTCGCCGTTGTTCACGTAGGTCACGTGTATGCCGATCACCGGCGAGCCATCGTAGTTGGTGAGCCCCGGCTCCACGCTGTCGAGCGTCAGGGTGACACCGTCCTCGAACGTCACCGATGAGCCGACGCCGAGGTCCTGCGTCGACACGGCGTCCGTGTCGGCGGCGTCCCCGCGATCGGCGTCATCCCCTGCCGCCTGCGCGGCGTCCGTCGCCGTGACGTCTGGACCGTTCGCCGCATCATCCAAGGCGGAGGAGTACATGCTCTGCGTCCCCAGAACCACGGCAAGCGAGGCGATGTTCACCACAAGGGCGGCGATGGCGAGCGCCTTACCGGCCTTCTTGCCGCGCACCACGCCCACCATGCCCACGACGGCAAACACGAGCCCGATGCCTCCCAGCACGAAGGCGAAGTTGTTGATGATGGGCATCCACGATAGCACGACCGCCAAGATACCCAGCACCAAACCGACGATTGCGGCGACCGAACGCGATGCGTCCCTATTCTCCCCTGCCATAACGACCCCTTCCCATGGACACGGCACCCCTCCGGTGCCATCACGCCCAGTATGGAAAAGATCTGCCCCCGTTTCATTAGCTGCGAGCTAATGAAACGGGTTGGAGGCTTGCGGCGTATGGAGCCTACGCAGCATGCGACGGGCACTGTCCCGAACCGCACCGTCAGCCATCAAACCCATCACCGAGGGGTTGAGCATCACGCGAAACTCCCGCACCATTGTCACCACGCATAACCGAGATGTCTCAGCGAATCGCTCGTACCTTAATTACGGTCGGGCGGCTACCGTAAACGGCGCGCGTCGCGTCTCTAGAGGCGGGAGCGCGCAGAAAACTTCGTTGCAACTTATCGCAATGTTTCGCATCCGAGCGCGTTAACTTTCGCCGCATGGGGTACCATATCCCTCGCGGCCGTTCGGTCGCGTTCCTGTTTCGCGCGCAAGCGCATTTTTTGCCCGCAAGGGCACGAAAGAAAGGCACGTCATGGCACAAGGTACCGTTAAGTGGTTCAACCCCGAGAAGGGCTACGGCTTCATCTCCCGCGAGGATGGGGACGACCTGTTTGTCCACTTCTCTGAGATTCAGATGGACGGCTACAAGACCCTCGACGAGGGCGAGAGCGTCGAGTTCGACGTTACGACCGGTCAGAACGGCAAGCTGCAGGCTTCCAACGTCCGCAAGCTCTAAGAGCCGCGCAAACGCGATCGTTAGCTTAGGAGGCGCCCTACGGGGCGCCTCTTTTTTTAATATGAGCTGAACATTGTCAAGAGGCAAAACCGGCCCGACCGCCCGCGGAGCTACCGCGACCGGTCGGGCCTACCTATCTTCACCCGGGCTGGCTGCCGCCT
>NZ_NFJH01000013.1 GCF_002159765.1 Collinsella sp. An268
GGTGCGCCCCCGCCGCGCCCCCGTCGAGCACCGTCGGCTCATAGGCGATATCCGCCCCCTCGCCGGGCGCGATGGCCGCATACGCCTCCACAAACCGCGCGCGAAGCCGTTCGAGCAGCGCCAGGCGGTGCACCATGAGCGACGACCCCGCCTGCGCGAGCGCGTCGTTCCACGCAACGAGCATCTCGCGCGTGCACCACCGCTCCTTGAGGAGGGCGTTGCGCTGCTCCACGAGGCGCTCGTAGGTGCCCAGAAGCTGCGCGTACTGCTCGTTGAGCTGCACGCCGAATCCGTCGAGCGCCGCGCGGCGGACGCTTGCCGAGCGCTTGACCATGTCGAGGTCGTCCGGGCAGAACAGCACGCTCGGCACCACGCCCCGCACCCCGGCGGCGGGGCACTTCTTACCGTTGCGGGTAAACGAGCGCTTGCCGTCGGTGACCGTGCAACCCAAGTCGACCACGCGGCCGTCGCCCTCAAGGCGGAGGGCGAGCGAGCACGCGCTCTCGCCCTCCGCCACCAGTTCAGAGGGCGCGGGCTTGCGAAAGCTCGTGCCCGACGTCAGAAGCTGCAGCGCCTCGATAAGATTCGTCTTACCCTGCGCGTTGCGCCCCACGAGCACGGTCACGCGCGGGTCGAGCTCGAGCGTGTACGACGCGTAGCTGCGGTAGTGGCGCACCGTGAGCGTGCGCGCAAAGATCGCCACGTCCCGCCTCGCTAGATGCGCACGGGCATCACGAGGTAGAGGTAGTTGATCTTGTCGTAGCTCTTGAACACGCCGGGCGCCTGGTAGCTCTTGAGCTCGAGCGTGATCTCCTTCTCGCGGTTAAGCACGTTCAGGCAGCCAAAGATGTAGTGGTAGTTAAAGGCGATGGTGCCGCTCTCTCCCTCTGCCTCCACGTCGATGGTCTCCTGGGCGAGGTCCTGGTCGCCCGAGATGGAGGAGAGCGAGAGCGTGCCGGCGTCCGTATCGATCTCGATCTTGACCGCGGGGTTGCTGCTCGCGATGACAGCGACACGCTTGAGCGCCGCGTTGAAGGAGGCGACGTCGATCTTGACGCTCGTCATGCACGACGTGGGGATCAGCTGCTTGTAATTGGGGTACGTGCCCTCCAGACGGCGCGAGACGTAGCAGGTGTTGCCCGCCTCAAACACCACTTGGGTGTCGGTCGCCCCCACGAGGATCGCCGGCTCGTCGCGCATGATGGAGAGCGCGTCGTTCATGGCCTCGGCTGGAATGTTGATTTCAAAGGCGCCCTCGAGCGTCGAGGTCTCCACCTGCGTGTCGCATACGGCCAGACGGAAGGAGTCGGTCGCCACAAGGCGCAGCGTATTGTTCTCGACCGTCATGTGCACGCCGCCTAGGATCGGGCGCGCCTTGTCGGTGGAGGTGACGCGCCACACGCGTGCCGTCATCTCGGTCAGGATGTTCATCGGCAGCTCGACGCTCGCCTCGATTGCGTACGCCGGGAACTCCGGAAAGTCCGCCGGATCGAGCGTGTTCAGGCGCACATGCGATTTCTGGCAGGTGATGGCGATCTGCCGGTCGACCGTCTCAAAGGCAACGGCGGCGTCCGGAAGCGTCTTGATGAGGTTGGCGAGCATCTTGCAGGGGATGACGGTCGCGCCCTCCTCCTCCACGTGCGCGGCGATGCGATGGCGGATGGACGTGGTGTAGTTGGACGTCTGAAACTCGAGGACACCGTCGGTCGCGCGGATGAGCACGCCCGCCAAGATGGGCAGGGTGGATGAGGTTGCAACACCTTTCTGTACGGTGGCTATCGCGTCGGCGAGAGATGACTGGCTTACGGTGAACTTCATGGCGCGCCCTTTCTTTTATATATAAGTTCTAACTACCAATGATAGTAATAAGACGGTTGATGGTGTGGATTGTGCGCATTCCCCCTGCGTACGGCCTAAAAGTTATGCGCCGTTGCGCAGTGGATAACGGGGCTGGTTTTCCACTGCGGGCCCCTGTGTAAAAGTTTTCCCGCATGCCGCTTAGGTTATCCACAGGTTATGTCCCACCTTTCCCGTCATTTTCCCCACGTCCGATCGTGCCCGTTGCCGCTAGGAGCGCAGCATGATCTTGTTGCGCAGCGCCTGCAGGTCTTCGGCAAACGAGCGGTCCTTCTTGAGGCCCTCGACCACCTTCACCGAGTGCAGGATCGTCGTGTGGTCTCGTCCGCCAAAGGCGGCGCCCACGGCCACGCCCGAGATCTCGCACATGTCGAGGGCGAGGTATGCCGCCACGTGCCGCGCGCGCACGATACCTGCCTGGCGTCGCGGCCCGATGAGGTCGGCGTGGCTCACGTGGTAGAAGTCCTCAACCACCTTCTGCACCGTCTCGACGCTGATGCGCTTGTGCGCCGAGTCGAAGTATTCGTTGGCGATGCGGTCGATGTCCTCGGCGGTCAGGTGCTCCCCCGCCTGCTCGCGCTCAAACGACTCCCCCGCGCACCGCTCGCAGAAGCTCTCGAGTTCGCGGATGTTGGTGCCCGAGACGCTCGCCATGTGCTTGAGGTCGTCTTCGGTGAGGTGGCCGCCGCCCGTGCGGATGGACGAGAGGAGCGACTGGTCGCCTCGCGGCGCCCCGGCGTCGTCGGCGGCCGGAAGCACCGTGTTCTCGTAGTAGTGCCGCAAGATCATGTACTTCATCTCAAAACCGGGCTCCGAGACGAGGCAGAGCATGCCGGCGTTAAAGCGGCTCGTCAGGCGCTCGTCCATGCCGAGGTTTTTGGGTGCGCGGTCTGAGGCGATGGCGACCTTCTTGTTGTTGCGGATGAACTCATCCATCAGGCTGAAGAAGTTGTCGATGGACGCGGTCTTCCCGATGATGTTCTGGATGTCGTCGATGATGAGGACGTCGGCATCGTGGTAGTCGCGCAGGATGGCGCGGTGCTGGTCTTTCTGCAGCGCGACCTCGTTGATGAAGTCGTCGATGTAGGCCTGGCTGTTGGCGTACTTGACGCGCAGGTGCGGGCAGTTCTCGTTGAGGTAGTTCTTGATGGCGAGCAGCAGGTGCGTCTTGCCGAGCCCTGACTTGCCATAGATGAAGAGCGAGCTGTAGCTCTCAGGGTCCTCGGCCGTGGCGGCAAAGCGGACGGCCGAGTTGTACGCATGCTTGTTCTCGTCGCCGTAGACGAAGTTCTCAAAGGTGAATTTGGAGTTGATGGGTACCGCGGGATAGCTCGCCGCCGGTGCGGCAGCGTTCCCCGTGCCAGCGGTCTGCGCGGCGGGCGCGGTTGTCCCTACGGCATGGGCCGGGGCCTGGCTCATGGAGCTCATGAGGCGCTTGAGGTCGCCCGCGCTGATGGTGTTGACCACCTTGACGCGCGCCTCGCCCTCGTCATCCGCCGGCTCGCTCGAGGCGATGCTGATGGCTGGCGCCGGTGCAGGCGCTATCGTCGGTGCGGCTGCTACGGGCGCGGGTACGGCGGCATGCGATGCCGCTGCGGCAGCCGTCGACATGGCAGGCGCCGCCTGCGCGGGCGCCGCGGGAACGGCTGCGGATGCGGTCTCCATCGTCGCACCCATGGCAGCCGGCGCGGGTGCGGGCTGCGGCGCCTGAACGGTTTCCCGTGAAACGTTCTCAGCCGCCGGCAGCGCTGTGGTCACGGTGAGCGAGACGGGCGCGAACGCGATTTCCTCGAGGTAGCGCTCGATGGTGGCGCGCTGTTTTGTGAGCGCGGCTGCGGCAAAGCGCGACGGTGCCTCAAGGGTGAGGGTCGTGTCCGTGAGTTCGAGCCCGCGCGACTGCTTGAGCATGTTGATGAGGCGCGCGTCGATTCCGTCACGCTCGCAGAACGAGATGGTATCGTCCAGGATGATCTGCGCTTCGTTGTCCATGGTCACCTCGCCCTACTTAAGAATGACTGCGCGCCCAGCTCGCGCCCAGCTCGGTCAGGTAATACTTCTGACCCTGCTTGACGGTAAAGCCGCGCTTGCCCAGTGTAGCAAGCTCGCGCGACCACGTGGGGCCGGACTGGCCGTAGGCCGCGGTGAGCTCCGAGGGGCCGGCATGACCGTGTTCCAGCAGGTAGGAGAGGGCAAGGCGACCGCGCTCGCTCACGATGAGCTCGCCCGCGGGCATCGTCGCGCCATCCCCCTCTAAGGGAGAATGCGCAGGTTGCGGCCCTGGTGCGGGCATTGTGGAAAACTCATGTCCCGTCTGTGGAAAACTCGCAGACGGTTGTGAATAGCCGGGGACCGGTTGCCATCCGGGTGCGGACGGGTACGTCGGCCAGGCGGGATATCCCCCTGCCACGGGCGCGTACGGGTTGGCGTAAGGGTTCTGGTACGGATACTGGTTCGCATAGGGCTGGGGGTATCCCGTTCCGTAGGGAGCGGGATACGGTCCGCCATAAGCTGGGGGCTGCACAGGCGGCTGCTGCTGGTCTGTGGGCACCCCGGGTGCGCCCTGCCAGCCCTGCGGCGCCCCGGCTCCCTCGCTCCAAGGTTGCGCCGCAGGGTTCGCCGTCTGCTCCTCCCAGGGGCTCGGCGGCGTCGTGCCCGCTGCGCTCTGCGTCCTTTCATCCACCGGGCGCACGGCCGCCCCACGACCGCCCGCACGCTTTATCTCGAGAACGCGCTCGGGATCGGTGCTTACGGTCACGACGGTTCCGCCGCCGAGGTTGTTTTCGATGGAGACGGCCCCTCCTGCCGCCTCGAGGTATTGCTGGACCATCGGCAGGCCGGAGCCGGTGCCGCGGATATACCGCTTCATACTGCGATTCGCCGAGGTCACGCCAAACTCGAAGGCCCGCTCCTTGTCGGCTATGCCCGGTCCTTGGTCGGCGAACCTGATGGTGTTGCCGCCGTCCAGAATCGAGATGATGGGTTCGACGAAGTGCGCGTGAATGAAGTTCTCCACTATCTCGCGGATAACCATGAGCGAGATAGCGCCCCCCTGCTCCTTCATGGCGCGGTAGACCGTGTTGGTCACTTCCTCTAGATAAGAGCGTACGGGGCCGGGCTCGATCACGATGACGCGCGGCGTTGCGTAGAGGTCGTCGTAGACGGAGATACGTGTCGCATAGGCCGCCGTCTCTGCTTTGCCGGCGGCCTCGGAGGGCGCAGCTCCCGGCTGCTCCGTGGCCGGCGTGGCGTCCGGGAGGTGCTGATTGTCCGGCGCCGGGTCGCCCGAATCGACAAAGGGATAGAAGTCGTCAGCCATGGTCTCTCAATCTCCGTTGGTGCGGTGTATAGATAGTAGCTCACCTGAAAGGTTTCAAACCTTTCCACAGGTTTTCAAAACATGTTGAAAACTGAAGAAAACGAGTGAAAAGTTATGCACACACCTTGCACAACCTGTGGAAAACTCCGAAATATGGATGAAAAGTCGTGAAAAGTTCGAATGCGCCTTCAGAGCGGCGTCGAACGCCTGTGATGAGTTGTCGTTAACCTGCGGAGATTTGTTGACATTGCCCAGATGTATTCCCTACAATCTGAAAGCTCACGTGCATAAACCGCATGTCGTGCATCATCCACTCGTACGCATGCTAGAAACGCAGCAGGAGGATTGTAACCATGAAGCGTACCTACCAGCCTAACAAGCGCAAGCGCGCCAAGACCCACGGCTTCCGCGCCCGTATGGCCACCAAGGGCGGCCGTGCCGTTCTCGCCCGTCGTCGCGCCAAGGGTCGCAAGCGTCTCACCGTCTAGTCGTTCTTGCTAGGTTCCGTATGCAGACCATCAAGTCTCGTCCGGACTTCGAGCGCGTCTATACCGAGGGAAGGCGCTACAACCATCCCCTGATGCGTATGGTGATAGTTGATTCTGTAAGCGAAGGCGGCCCTGGTAGGGTCGCCTTCGCTGCTCCTAAGCGTCTGGGAAACGCGGTGTGGCGCAACCGTTCAAAGCGGGTCATGCGGGAGTGTGCCCGCGCAGTGGGTGTTCCGGTGGCCGGCAAGGACATCATCCTGTTCGCCACGCGCGGCACCGCAACTGCGTCGGCCGATTCGCTCATCCAAGCCCTTCAAGGGCTCTGCAGGCGGGCGGGTGTCACCCTTGGCTAGCGCTGCGCTGCTTCGCCGGTGCGCAATCGCACCCATTCGGTTCTATCAGCGACACATCTCGCCGATGCTCCCGGATTCGTGCATTTACGTGCCAACGTGCTCTCAATATGCCGTCGAGGCTATAGAAAAGCACGGTGTTCTGTTCGGCATATTCCTGGCCGCGCGCCGTATCCTGCGGTGCAACCCGCTCCATGCGGGTGGCTACGACCCCGTCCCGTAGCGGGTCGGGACACGGAGGATTTCCATCATGTGGGATTGGATCGTCAACATTCTCTTCGAGATCCTGCGCCTCATCCAGAGCTTTGCTGTCGACTGGGGCCTGTCGATCGTCATCTTGGTGCTGATTGTGCGTCTGCTGCTGACGCCGCTTATGATCAAGTCCACCAAGTCGACGGCGCGCATGCAGGTGCTTCAGCCCAAGCTGCAGGAGATTCAGGACCGCTATGCGGATGATCCGCAGCGCATGAACGAGGAGATGCAGAAGTTCTACTCGGAGAATAAGTTCAGCCCGCTGGGTGGGTGCCTGCCGCTCCTCATCCAGATGCCGATCCTTATCGCGCTCTTCACGCTGCTCTCCAACCTGCAGAACTACTTCGAGGGCACGTCCTTCTCGTTCTTTAATATCCTGCCGGATCTGACCGCCACCCCTGCTGGCACCATGGCCGAGGGCATTGCGGCCGCCCTGCCGTACCTCATCTCGCTGGTGCTCTTCGCCGTGCTGACGCTGATTCCGCAGCTGTACATGTCGCGCAACCAGACGGGTGCGCAGGCCTCTACCATGCGGACCACCTCGGTCGTCATGGCCGTCATGATGCTCTTCATCGGTTGGGGTCTTCCCGCCGGCGTTCTGCTGTACTACGACGTCTCCACTGCCTGGCAGGTTGTTCAGCAGGTCTTCATTACGCAGCGCGTGATGGAGAAAGCGAAGGCCGATGAGGAGGAGCGCCTCAAGAACGCCCCGATTGAGGTCGACGTCGTGCGTCGCGAGCGCAAAGCGCGCCCGCATAAGAAGCACTAACGCGCTATAGTGGGAGACGGCTGCTGCGGCAGCCGTCTTTTTCTATCTCATTGGGAAATATTAGGTACCTAACAAAATGTGAGGCACGTATGTCAGACGCTTCTGTTGAGTTTGAAACCGCAAACGATGTGCAGGCTACCGCCGATGCTGATGTCGTCACCGGTCCCTATGCTGCTATTGAGCAGAAGTACAAGGCTGGTGAGGAGTTAACTGACGAGGAGATCGATACGCTCGTAGATGTGGCTCTTACCATACTCCGTGAGTTTCTGGGCTTCTTCGATGCTGCTGATGCGCCTATTGATGAGTACGACGGTGATGAGGGTGAGATCATCCTTGATATCACCGCTCCCAATCTTGCCGTCCTCATCGGCCGTCACGGGCGTACGCTTGAATCTTTCCAGACTATGTTCTCTCTGCTGCTGAGCCGCAAGCTTGGCTTCCGATTCCCCATCGTGGTCGATGTCGAGGGCTACAAGAGTCGTCGTCGCGATAAGATCACCGAGATGGCGGAGCGTGCTGCATCTCGAGCTATTCGTCAACATGGGTCCGTATCCCTTCAACCGATGAATGCCTACGAGCGCCGCCTTGTCCATCTTGCGCTTCGTGAGAACACAAGGGTTGAGACTCATTCTGAAGGCGTTGACCCTGATCGTCGTGTAGTTATCTCAGCTATCTAGTGTCTTAATCTAGTTGCCTTCTATTTTAGGTATGCTTAGGAGACGCACTTGGTGTGTCTCCTTTTTATTTGACTGAAGTTCATGCTTCATAGGTTTCTGTCATTGATGAGGTTCTTTTGACTATGTGTACCGCTTTTCTTAATCCTGAGTCAGATGCTTTGACTTCTGAGTTCTTGCGTCTCTGTTCCGAGAATGCTCTGAGTATTTCTCCTGAGATTGCCGAGAGGTGCGTCCAGCACTTACTATTTGTTCTTGAGGTGAATAAGACTACCAATCTCACTCGTATTACTGATCTTCATGAAGCCCTTGTGCTCCATCTCTTTGATTCTCTGACTCTTCTCTCTTATCTCTGTGCTGCACCTGAGGGACCTTGTCTTGATATGGGAACTGGTGCCGGTTTCCCTGGTATCCCTCTTTGTCTATGCTCCGATCGTCATTTCACTCTGTTGGATTCTGTTGGAAAAAAGGTCCGTGCGGTTTCATCTTTCATTGAGTCATTAGGGTTAGCGTCAAGATGCGAAGCCGTTCAGGATCGCGTTGAATCCTTCGCTGCTTCTCATCCGAGTTCTTATGCTGTTGTTACCGCTCGGGCTATGTCGTCGCTTCCTGTTCTCGTCGAGTATGCCGCACCCTTACTAGTCTCCGGGGGCTACTTACTCGTCAGCAAGGGTAATCCAACTCGTGATGAGCTTAATCATGGGAACCGCGCCGGAAAGATTTGTGGCATGCGTCTTGTCAAACAATCCTCTCTTGAGCTTCCGCTTGAATTAGGCCATCGAGAGATCCTTGTTTACGAGCGATATGCAAAACCACAAGTTGTTCTGCCTCGAGCAATTGGTGCTGCTAAGAAAGCGCCTCTCTGTTGATTACACTTCTGACGATGCAACATCTGTCTAACGTTCTTGCTTTATGACATGCCCTCAATCCTATGCTGCTCGCTCACGGATTGAGGGTTTCTGTTTCTGTTCTATGTTCGTCTTTACAAGGCGTTGCTATGAAATCGACTCACATGACAGCGTGTAATCATCTTATTTGGTGGTGACTGTAAGGTTATATGTCTGAGGAGAGTATCTGTACTCCATAAATCTGTTTTCAACCTTGCGTTCGCTCAGTTACACAGTATGCTATGCCTTTTAGATTCGTAAACGCATCTACAGCTAACTATATTGCTTCCATTCCTTTTCGTCACTTAACTAAGCACGCCCTACGGTCCTACATAGGGTGTGTATATCACTAATTACCAATGTCACAGTGTTTCACGTGAAACACTTTCATTCAGTGTTTTTCGTTTATCGAATGCTAGGTAGGCTGATCAATTTGCTCAGGTCTACTGTTCACGTGAAACATATGCTCCGAAATGATTCTTAATGAGTTCGATCTGAGTCCCATTTCATTTTTGACCATCTAAATGATTTCTACAGCTGAATCACGCTGTTCTATTAGGAGGTACAAACTCGAGCTAGAATTGCTGTATTACTTCATCCCCATCAGATACCACCGTCAATTTGAGAGTTTGTCGACAATTAGTATTCAATTCAATTTGATTAATTGAGATTCATAAATTGTCTTCGATACATATTCGTTCTCAATCTTCAATATATGGCTTGTCATTATGTTTCACGTGAAACATAATGAGCCTATGAGTCGTTTCATGTTGGTTGTTTCACGTGAAACATGCCTCATGTTGCATCAAACACGCTTAAAATAGACAAGGAGGCAGTGTGGGGTTTAGAGATACAAAGCGTTCGAAGAGCGCGAAGCCGACACGTGTGATAGCAATAATCAATCAAAAAGGCGGTGTTGGAAAGTCAACGACTGCAGTGAATCTAGCGGCTGCGCTTGGCGAGAACAATAAGAAGGTCTTACTGGTTGATTTTGACCCGCAGGGAAACAGTACCAGTGGATTTGGTATTGAAAAAGAAGAATTAAGCCAGTGCATCTATGATGCTTTGCTTAACGATGTGCCGGTCGAAGACCTTATTCATGATACCGACAGTAAAAAGGTCTTTGTTGTGCCGGCTACCATACAGCTTGCGGGTGCAGAAATCGAGTTGGTCTCAGCGATGGCGCGCGAAACTCGATTAAAAGAGCTGCTAGCACCAGTACGTGATGAGTTCGATTTCATATTCATCGATTGCCCTCCTTCACTAGGTTTGCTCACCATCAATGCGCTAACGGCCGCAGACAGCGTATTGATTCCCATTCAGTGCGAGTATTACGCACTTGAGGGCGTTACCAAGCTATTAGAGTCTATGAGAATGGTTAAGTCTCGCATCAATAAGGATCTGGATACCTTCGGTGTCCTTATGACTATGTATGACTCACGGACTTCGCTTTCAAACCAGGTGGTTGATGAGGTTCGAAACTATTTTGGCGATAAGACATTTAAGACGTTGATTCCGCGTACCGTCAAACTATCTGAAGCCCCTTCGTTTGGTATGCCGGTAATTGAGTATGCTCCCAACAACAAGGGTGCAAAAGCATATCGAGAGTTAGCGAAAGAGGTGATGAAGCGTGCCTAGTCCAAAAAAGAAGGCATTGGGTCGTGGTCTGAACGCGCTTGTTGGCGAGGCTCAGTATGAGACAGGTAACAGCGGGTCTGAAACCAAACTCTCAATTGGAGATATCGTTCCAAACCCTAATCAGCCGCGAACTCATTTTAATGAAACCGAGCTGAATGAGCTGAGTGAATCTATCAGAGAACATGGTGTCCTGCAGCCGCTGCTTGTACGTAAGAAGGGCAGTAAGTACGAGATCATCGCAGGAGAGCGTCGCTATCAGGCATCAAAGCTCGCTGACCTCACCGAAGTGCCTGTTATCATCAAGGATGTTGATGATCAGCAGATGATGGCTCTTGCTCTTATCGAGAACCTGCAGCGCTCGGATTTGAATCCGCTTGAAGAAGCGAAGGGATATCGTCAGCTCATCGATGCGAGTGGCATGACGCAGGATGCTCTCTCCAAAGCTGTCTCCAAGTCCCGCTCTGCAATAACAAACTCTCTGAGGCTTCTCGATCTACCCGAGCAGGTTCAGCAGCTTATATTTGATGGGCAGCTTACTGCAGGCCATGCAAGGGCTATCCTTGCAGTTCCGTATGAGGATGCGCGGATCAAGCTTGCTGAGCGGGTTGTCAAAGAGGGTTTGTCGGTACGTGCGACAGAACATCTTGCACCGTTGTTTTCTGTCGGAGATACACCGAAAGCTCCTCGACCTGTTACCCCTCAGTCCTTTAAAAAAGCGGCTCGAGTGTTGCGCCAGCGGTTTAATACAAACGTACGCGTGAAGAGCACTCGAGGTAAGAATAAGATTGAGATCGAGTTCAAGGACGAGGACGAGCTGAAGAGGATTCTCTCTGAGATGATACTTACAGAAGGTGATTCGGATGAACAATAAGGTTGTGACAGCTTTGATCTTCGGTGGCGCTGCGGTAGCTATTGGTTCGTTTGTAGGTTACAAGCTAGCAACTGACAAAGAGCTGCGTGAGTATCTGCTGCGCAACGTGCAGGATGCATTCAACATCTCGAAGCGTAAGGTCGCAGGTATGACAGAAGATGTTGCAATGCGTACGGCACGGATGACGAGAAACCCAAAGATTAATCAGGAGTGGGTCGAGAATCAGTGGGAGGCTATCGGGTTCTAGGACGGTTCAGCTGAGAATAGGCAATAATAAGGTACCTAACTGATATCTCATTAGGGATGGGTCAGGCCAGACAGAGCAGCGGCTATAGGCCACAATGCACCAGGCGTTGCGTGTGCGGGTGGCACTCATTGAGATGGACGGTCTGTTGTCGATCCGGATGATTTGATGCGGCAGGTACCCGAGCGCTTAAGAACTCGGTATCTTAACTCTTATGGTGTTTCACGTGAAGCGCCCGGAACCAAATGAATGGTTCCGGGCGCTTTGTCGTACGCATGGAGCGTTGTGGGGGCGTTTCGCTCCCCTATCGCTAACGCGCGTTGATGATACGCTGCTTTAGCTGTCCGCAGGCCGCATCGATATCAGAGCCGCGAGAATTGCGGATAGTGGCTTCGATACCGCGTGAGGCGAGCATGTTCTGCAGCTTCTCGACCTTCTCAACCGGAGAGGGGCGGAACGGGCTGTCAGGGATGTAGTTGAGCTGAATAAGGTTCACATGACAGAGCGTTCCCTCGCAGAAGTCGCACAAGGTGAGCATCTCAGGGTTGGTGTCATTGATGCCGTCGATCATGGCGTATTCGTACGTGGGACGGCGACCGGTCTTCTCGACATAGTCCTGCAGCGCCTCATGGAGACGGAGCAACGTGAACTTCTTGACGCCTGGCATAAGCTGGTTGCGCGTCGCCTGTACGGCGGAATGAAGCGAGATAGCGAGCGTAAACTGCTCGGGAAGTTTGGCAAAATCGCGAATCGCGGGGATGATGCCGCAGGTAGAGACGGTAAGGTGCCGGGCACCGATATTCAGGCCCTCAGGGCTGTTGAGCATGCGCAGCGCCTTGACGACCTCGTTGTAGTTGGCAAAGGGCTCGCCCTGTCCCATAAAGACGACGCTCGTGACGCGCTCGCCAAAATCACGACCGACATGGATGACCTGGTCGACGATCTCTTGCGCGGTAAGCGAGCGGGTGAGGCCGGCGAGGCCGGTTGCGCAGAAGGAGCAGCGCATGCCGCAGCCCGCCTGCGAGGAAACGCAGACGGCAAGTTTGCCGCGCGAGGGCATGCCGACGGTCTCCACAGCGACGCCATCGGTGAATTGCAGCAGGTATTTGCGCGAGCCGTCGCGTGAAACCTGCTTTGCGACCTCAACGGGAATGTTGAAGCTAAAGCGCTCGGCGAGCGATGCGCGGAGGGCTTTGGGAAGGTTGGTCATCTCGTCGAACGAGGTAGCCTGCTTCTCTCCGAGCCACTCGATGAGCTGCTTGGCGCGGAAAGCGGGTTGGCCGAGTTCGGCGACGAGTGAGCGCAGCTCCTCGTGTGTGAGCGAGCGGATGTCGCGCAAAGGCGCAGATTGTTCCATAGCGAACCTTTCTGGTGGCCGCCGCCGTGCGATATGTGACGTTTTGAATGGGCGCGCCGGCGCGGCGGTGGTGGTTGAGCCTATAGAATAGGATACCGTGAGTGAGATAGGGCACCGAGAGCGATGCAAAAACATCGCGAAGGGAGCGGTCGCTATGACAGAAAAGGCACGAGAGTCCATGCGTGTGGTCGTACTTGCGGGCGGTATTTCCGACGAGCGGGAGATTTCGCTCAACTCGGGCAAGAACGTGTGCGCAGCACTCACCGAGGCAGGCTTTGGCACGGTGGAGATGCTCGACCCTGCAGCAGGGGATTTTATCGACCGGCTCCGCGGCGGTGCCTACGACGTCGCCTTCCCAGCACTCCACGGTAAGGGCGGCGAGGACGGTCAGATCCAGAGCGTGCTGGAGTTCTGCGGGGTCCCCTACACCGGTTCGGGTGTTATCGCGAGCGCCTGCGCGGCGGACAAGGCCGTCTCGAAGGCGCTGTATCAGCATGCGGGGATTCCCGTCGCGCGTGACATGGTGTTCGAGCGCGGGGAGGGCGTTGATGCGAAGGCCGTTGTGGCCGAGCTGGGGAGCGAGCTCTTCGTCAAGCCGGCCGTCAACGGGTCGAGCTACGGCGTCTCGTGCGTGCATAGCGCCGCCGAGCTTATGCCCGCCATCGAGCGTGCGGCCGAGCACGGCGGTAAGGTGCTCGTTGAGCAGCGTCTGGTGGGTACCGAAATCACGGTCGGCGTCTACGACGCACCGGATGCGCTTCGCGCCCTGCCGGTGGTGGAGATCCGCCAGCAGGAGAACGCCGAGTTCTACGACCTCAACGTGAAGTACATCGATCCTGCCGAGGTGCACCGCATCCCCGCGCAGATCGCGCCGGAGGACTACGCGCGCGCCCAGGAGCTCGCCTGCCGCGCCCACGAAGCGCTCGGATGCACCGGGTTCTCACGGAGCGACTTTATCGTTACGTCGGAGGGGCCCGTTATTTTGGAGACCAACACCACGCCGGGTATGACGGATACGTCGCTGTATCCGGACGAGGTGCGCCACGCCGGCCTCGCGTTTAGCGAGGTGTGTGCCCGCCTGATCGAGCTCGCGCTCGACGGCACGCGCGCGCACCTTCTCTCGGACCCGCGTGTTCCGGCGGACCTCACGCCCTCGCGTTACCCGCAGCTCTGGGGGCAGGCGTGCCGATAATGGGGAGCGTGCCGGCGGCGCTCGCATCGGCGCTCATGCCCGACACACCTGCGTTTGTGGCGAAGCGGTACGCAACGCTTGCCGAGCGCGCCCGCACACGGAGCTTTGGCCTGCTCAGCGATGACGTCGTTATCCTCGACACCGAGACGACGGGTCTTTCTGCGCAGGAGAACGAGCTGATTGAGATCTCGGCCGCACGGCTCGAGGGCGGTGCCATCGCGGAGCGGTTTGACACGTTTGTGCATCCCACGGGTCCCATCCCGCCGGAGATCATGGAACTCACACACATCACCAACGCCGATGTGGCCCATGCGCCGAGCGCGCGCGACGCCGTGGCGGCGCTGGCCGATTTTGTGGGCGGACGGCCGGTGGTGGCGCACAACGCTACGTTTGACCGGACGTTTATCGAGCATGTGCCCGGCGGCGTTGCCGTGAGCGACCTCTGGATCGACTCCCTCGCACTGTCGCGCATCGCCTTGCCGCGCCTCGCCTCCCATAAGCTGGCGTCGATGGCGGAGCTCTTTGGCTGCGCCTCGGTATCGCATCGCGCGTGCGACGATGTCGACGCGCTCGCGGGCTTGTGGCCCATCCTGCTCACGGCGCTCTCCGATCTGCCCGAGGGCCTGGTGCGGGCACTGGCTGACATGCACCCCGAGGTTGCCTGGCCGTACCGGCCGCTCTTCTCGTATCTGGCAGAGGAGGAGGTCTCCGCGGCGCCGTTCTCGCTCGCGGCGGCCCGTGCGCGCGTGCTCGAGGCGGATGCGTCCCCTCAGCATGTCGATGTGGACGAGCTGCCCGCGTTGAAGGTCCCTACGCGTGACGAGATTGAGCGGGCCTTTGCCCCGGGCGGGCTGGTGGCCGCGATGTATCCCGAGTACGAGCCCCGTCCCGAGCAGGTGGCGATGGCGCTCGAGGTGCGCGACGCCCTTGCGACGGGCACGCACCGTGTGGTGGAGGCGGGCACGGGCGTGGGCAAGTCCGTCGCCTACCTGGTGCCGCTCGCCCTCACGGCAAAGCGGAACAACGTCACCGTGGGCGTGGCCACCAAGTCGAACAACCTGGCTGACCAGCTGATGTTCCACGAGCTGCCACGCCTTGCGCGCGAGCTCGACGGCGGTCTGGGGTACACCGCTCTCAAAGGATATGACCACTATCCCTGCCTGCGTAAACTCGAGCGACTCCGCCGCAGTACGGCGGAGATCAAGACCAACCGCGACCCGGCGGACACGCTTACGGCCATAGCGGTCATCTACGCGTACGTGTGCCAGTCGCCGGAGGGCGACCTGGACGCACTCGGTATCCGCTGGCGGAGCGTCGACCGCTCGAGCCTTACCACGGGGTCGCGCGAGTGCGCCCGCCGCCTCTGCCCGTTCTTTCCCGACAAATGTCTGGTGCATGGCGCCCGCCGCCGCGCCGCGCGCGCGGACGTAGTGGTGACCAACCATTCGCTCCTGTTTAGAAACGTGCAGGCAGACGGCAAGATCTTGCCACCTATCCGTATCTGGGCGGTCGATGAGGCGCACGGGATCGAGGCGGAGGCGCGCCGTCAGTGGGCGGTTGAGGTCTCTGCCGAGGAGGTGCGCGCGCTCTTCGAGCGGCTGGGCAACGACAAGACGGGTGTGCTCGGGCGGCTGCTCTCCGAGGTGGCCCAGTCGGATGCCGCCACCCTCTTTATGGGGCTTCTCGCCAAGGCGAATGCTTCGGTGCAGCGCGCGTCGCTCGTGATGGCGGACGTGTTCGACCTCACGCGCGACGTGGCCCGTGCGGCCCGTGAGCGCGGCTACGACAGCGCAAACGTATGGGTGAGCCCGGAGTTGCGCGCATCTGACGCGTGGGCGGAGCTGGCAGAGGCCGGCACCGTCGCCGTCGACGCGCTCGATCAGTGCGACAAGAACCTCAAGGCGGCCGTGGAGACGCTCGGTGCCGAGCGGCCGGAGTGGGTTGTCGACCTCGCGGACGCCGAGCGGCGCCTCGCGGAGGTGCTCGCCGGCCTCAAGCTCGTGCTCGCGGGCGAGGACGAGCACTACGTGTACGCCCTCCACGTCAATCAGCGCCTGCGCGCGGGCGGCGAGGCGCTCTCGGCGGAGCGCATCGACATCGGGCAGGTGTTTGCCGAGCGCTGGTATCCCGAGATGCGGAGCCTTATCTTCGCCTCGGCCACGCTCTCGGTGGCAGATGACTTCAAGCACTTCAACCGTGCCGTCGGCTTGGACCTGCTCGAGCCGGGAGCATCGCGCGCGCTCCATCTCGACTCGAGTTATGACTTCGACCGCAACATGGCGGTGGTGGTGGCGGGCGACCTGCCCGATCCCCGTAATCGCGACGCGTACCTTACGGCGCTCGAGCGCCTGCTGGTGGACGTGCACCGCGCCATGGGAGGATCGGTGCTCACGCTTTTCACTAACCGGCGCGATATGGAGGACCTCTACGAGCGCGTGGAGCCCGCCCTCGCGCGCGACGGGCTAGAGCTCGCGTGCCAGACCCGGCAGGCGTCGACGCGTCGCCTACGCGACCGGTTTATCGCCGAGAAGGGCTCGTCGCTGTTTGCCCTCAAGGCGTTTTGGGAGGGGTTCGATGCGAGCGGGGAGACGCTCCGCTGCGTGGTGATTCCAAAACTGCCTTTCGCGCGGCCGACCGACCCGCTCTCGTGCGAGCGCGACCTGCGCGAGAAGGGGGCCTGGGGCCGCTACGTATTGCCCGAGGCGGTACTGGAGCTCAAGCAGGCAGCGGGCCGCCTTATCCGCTCGTCGTCGGATACGGGCGTGCTCGTGCTGGCGGACTCCCGCCTAGTGAGCAAGGGGTACGGCAAGAAATTCCTGTCTTCGCTCCCCACGGGGGCGTACCAGCGTATCGACGCGGCGCAGGTGGGCCGCTATCTGGAGCTGTGGCGGCGCAGCCACGAGTAGGAGGCAAGCGGGAGGCGAGCCGCGGGGATAACATCGGCGGATTGTATGTTTGGGACCCCGCGGGGAGAAAAGCCGCGGATTGCATAGGCAGATGGTATGTTCTGATTTCGGATCGGAGAGGTTCCAGCTCAGAGGGGTGCAAAGGTGGGGCGGATTGTATGAAAAGATACAATCCGCCTCATCTTTACCCTGCTTTTCATACAATCTGCCACTTCTCTCCCTTTTCTGCGCGGACATACAATCTGCCGTTTTTCTCCCGTTTGCCCTAGAGCATGCAATCAGACGATTCCTTCCCCTTACCTGCGCGGGCATTTCGAGTTATTCGACCTTGTGCGCACGCCTGTTCCCTTGACAGATGCGAGGAGTAAGAAATCCACAGGTAGAGTGTCGTGGGTCGCGTTTTAAGAACCACCGATTGTCAGCAAACGGTCAGATGCAGGGCCGCTCTTCGGTAGCATGACCATACCATCTACCTGCGGATTTACAGAAACATAGCAATCTACCTGCGGATTCACTAACTGCACACAACTAGAGGCATAAGGGGAACGTAAGGGACGCGGTGCGCGAGGGGCGACGACGACGACCCGCTGCCTGTGGAAAACATACGGGTGGACGCACCGCCGCATTGTGGAAAACATTGATAACTGCCATTCGCGCAGGGTCATCATGGCAAAGTTATCCCCCACTTGTACAGGGCTGAGCGCGCGCATGTGGAGACCTCCCTTACCCGGCGCGCTGCCGGCCGGCACACGGGCGTGCGCGGGGCAAAAGCGCATACGGAATCTCGCGATTTGCGTGTCCGCATGCCGGTGCGTGTCGTAGTATGGGTGCTCCCAGAGTCAGAACGGGCGCCTCGCGCCGCGCCTGCACCGGCGCCCCGCCCCGCTATGTGAGAGGAGTCCCATGCCCGACGATTACGGATACGAGCTCTCCACCAACGAGCGCGCCGCGCGCCAGGGGCTCCCCAACAACACCGAGGCGGAGGCCACGGTGCTCGCGGCCATGCTGCTCTCACCCGAGGTGGTGCCCGACGCCATCTCCCAGCTGCGCCCCGAGGACTTCTACCGCCCGGCGCACCGCACGCTCTTTCAGGCGCTCATCGAGATGAACGAGCGCAGCATCCCCATCGACTCCATCTCGGTTATCGATTACCTCGTCTCCATCGACAAGCTCGCGGCGGTTGGCGGCGAGGCCTACATTTTGGAGCTCGTGGGTAACACGCTCTCGCTCGTCAACTGGCAGCACCATGCGGGCATCGTCCGGCGCGACTCCATGCTGCGCGAGATCATCGGCGCCACCAACCAGATCAACGCGCTTGCCTACGATGCCCCGCTCGACACCAAAGAGGTGGTGGAGCGGGCCGAGAGCATGCTCCTCTCCGTTACCGAGCGCGAGGTCTCGACGGCGTACCGCTCGCTTACCGAGTTCATGATCGAGGCGTACAACGAGGCGGCCGAGGTCTGCGCTGCGGGCGGGCAGGCACACGGCGTGCCGACGGGCTTCCCCAGCCTCGACCGGCTCCTGCTCGGCTTCCGTGAGGGCCAGCTCATCATCGTGGGCGCGCGCCCCGCCGTGGGTAAGACGTCGTTCGCACTCAACCTCGCGTTAAACGCGGCGGCGGCGGGCTTTACCGTCGGCTTCTTCTCGCTCGAAATGAGCGGTAAGGAGATTGCCCAGCGCCTCATCTGCGCGCACGCGATGCTCTCCATCTCCGACTTCCGCACCGGCCGCATCACGCCCGAGCAGTGGGCGAGCATCAACGAGGCCACGCAGGAGCTCTCGAAGCTCGACATCCTTATCGACGACACGCCGGGCACTACGGTGACCGAGATTCGCGCCAAGGCTCGCCGCATGCTGCACAACAAGGAGCACGCGGTGATTCTGATCGACTACCTGCAGCTGGTGAGCCCGCCGCCGGGCCGCCGCGCCGAGAGCCGTACCGTCGAGGTCTCCGAGATGAGCCGTGGCCTCAAGATCATGGCGAAGGACCTCGAGGTGCCGGTTATCGCGCTGTCGCAGCTCTCGCGTGCCGTCGAGAGCCGCACCGGCAAGCGCCCGCAGCTCTCCGACCTGCGTGAATCGGGCTCCATCGAGCAGGACGCCGACATCGTTATGTTTCTCGACCGCGCGGCGGACGAGACGGAGGCCTCGCGTGATGACCGCCCCGACCTGGGCGTCACGCGCATCATCGTCGCCAAGAACCGTTCGGGCCCCATTGGTGACGTTGATCTGGCGTTCGTGCCCGCCTCGACTAAGTTCTACGAACTCGACGCCGTGCACGACGAGGGGTAGCGCGACACACTCAAGTCGTTTATGAGCGTTAATTGCGTGCTTTCGCGATGACACAGCTTAGGTTTCGTTGAAAACGGGAACGTTTGGGCAGGAAAGTGCTTTATTACGATAAAGTGATTTTTGCGAGCCGGTGCGTTTACGCTCATAAACGACTTGAGCCATGCTTCATCACCCCCCATCGGCCCCTTTCGTTGCAACGATAATGCAACGAAACTGCTTTCGTTGCATTTGCGAGTGAATCGAAAAGCCTTTCGTTCTATAATTGATGCAACGAAAGGGGATGCCATGAGAGAAACCCGCGATTTAGAGTTCAAGCAGTCTGTTTCAAAAACATTCCTTAAGACGGTGAGTGCCTTTGCCAATTACGGTACAGGCACCATCCTGTTTGGAGTCGATGACGACGGAGAAGTTATCGGGCTTGAGGATCCGGTCGGTGATGCTCTCAAAATCGAGAATATGATCAATGACTCGATTGACCCGGTGCCCCGCTACTCTCTTCTTGTCGATGAACAAGCAAAAACGGTGGGCCTTAGGGTGTACGAGGGAAGAAGTAAGCCGTACCTTTATGCAAGAAAGGCGTATCGTCGGGGTGACTCTGCAAGCATAGAGGTCGATAGAGTTGAACTCTCTCGACTCATTCTCTCGGGGCAAAACATGACATTTGACGAGGCGCCGTCAAATGGAACCGATTTCTCGTTCGAGGTACTGTCGGAACGCATCATGTCTCACCTCGGTCTAACAAGTTTTGATGACAACACCTTGCGAACGCTTGGCCTTAAATTGCCCGATGGCAGTTACAACCATGCAGCAGAGATACTTGCAGATCATAACGACCTCGCGGGTGTGGATATGGTTCGCTTTGGTGCAACCATAAGCGAGTTTCTCGACCGTAAGACCGTCACGGGAGTGTCGGTATTGCAACAATACGATGCAACACTGGAGTGGTACGAGAGATACTGCACCTACGAGGTGGTAGAAGGGGCGTTGCGTAAGAAGGTGGAGCGCATTCCGCGGGAGGCGTTCAGGGAGGCAGTTGCAAACGCTCTCGTTCACCGCGTGTGGGATATTCCTGCAAACGTGACCATCGGTATCTATGACGATAAGGTTGTCGTCACATCTCCCGGGGGCTTGCCGGAAGGGATTAGCGTGGATGATTACCTCGGAGGAGGCATATCGGTTCCGCGGAATCCTCTTATTGCCAACGTCTTCTTCCGACTTGACTATATCGAGCAATTTGGAACGGGCATTACGCGCATCAACGATGCGTATGAAGAGGCGCTGGTCAAGCCAACGTATGAGGTGCGCGAGAGCTCAATGGTGGTGACCTTGCCCTGTGTTACCGCGGTTTCGGGAGGGATTCTTCCAGACGAGTCCTTGGTGCTGCAAACATTGAGTCGCACACTGCTTCTTTCTCGCGGTGATGTTGAGCAGCGAACCGGCTTTACCAAGAGCAAGACGATACGGATCCTCAACAATCTTGTGCAGCGCGGGCTTGTTGCGGCAGAAGGAGAAGGTCGGAGCCGGAGATACCGTAGGGTGTAGCGAGCGCAGACGCCATGGACATTCATGCCCGCACGCCACTTGCCCCCGCCTACCGGTTGAAACGGCGCGAATACCGTGCGCGCTGTGTGGCGAAGGTGGCCCGCGGCTATAATAGAGAGGTTGTTTAGTTTTTGTCCGGGCTACGGCTGCGTGGCACGGGCGCTAGGTGAGGAGACACCATGTCGTCGACCGTGTTAGTCGGAACCCAGTGGGGCGATGAGGGCAAGGGCAAGATCTGCGACCTGATCGCCGGCGATTTCGATTGCGTCGTACGTTATCAGGGCGGCAACAACGCCGGCCACACCATCGTTGTGGGCGACAAGAAGTACGGTCTCCACCAGGTGCCGTCGGGCATCATGTACCCCCAGTGCATCTCGGTCATCGGCAACGGCTGCGTCGTCAACCCGGCGGTGCTCCTCGAGGAGATCGACATGTTTGAGGCGGACGGCATCTCGACCGCCAACCTCAAGGTCTCGGGCAACGCGCATGTCATCATGCCGTACCACATCGACCTCGACGGCGCTTACGAGGAGCTGCTCGGCAGCCACAACATCGGCACCACCAAGCGCGGCATCGGGCCGTGCTATCAGGACAAGATGGCGCGCATCGGCATCCGTATGCAGGACCTGCTCGACGAGGGTGTGTTCCGCGACAAGATGGCCCGCGCGCTCGACCGCGTGAACCCGCAGCTCGAGCTCATTTTCCACCGTCCGACCTACACCGTCGATCAGATCTGCGAGACGTATCTGCCCATGGCGGAGCGCCTGCGCCCCTACATCACCGAGACCGGCCTTCTGCTGGGCGAGCTCGTGGATGCGGGCGAGCGCATCCTCTTTGAGGGCGCCCAGGCGACGCTGCTCGACATCGACCACGGCACGTATCCGTATGTGACTAGCTCCAACTGCACCGCCGGCGGCGCCGTGACGGGTTCGGGCATCGGCATGAAGAACGTCGACCGCGTGCTCGGCATCATGAAGGCCTACATCACGCGTGTGGGGTCGGGCCCCATGCCCACCGAGCTCGCCTACGAGACGCCCGAGGGGCGCACGCTGACCGAGCAGGGCTATGAGTACGGCGTGACGACCGGTCGCCGCCGTCGCTGCGGCTGGTTCGACGGCGTGATTGCCCGCTATGCCGCCCGCGTGAACGGTCTCACGGACATCGCGCTCACCAAGCTCGACGTGCTCTCGGAGTTCGATACCATCAAGCTGTGCGTTGCCTACGAGTGCAACGGCGTGCGCTACACCACCGTGCCGGAGCACGAGAGCGCCTTTGCGGCCGCCGTGCCCGTGTACGAGGAGATGCCCGGTTGGCGCGGTGTCGACATCTCGGGTTGCCGCAGCTTTGACGAGCTGCCCGAGGCGGCGCAGAACTACGTGCACCGCATCGAGGAGCTGGCAGGCACCAAGGTCTCGTTTGTGTCGGTCGGCCCGGGCCGCGACCAGACGATCGAGTGCGGCTGGGAGCACTAGGGGCTTTTTAGGCGAAGCCTCGCTCCCTCTCCTCACGGGCTATCCATCCCTAACACCTCGCCGAAAATCGTCAACGACCACGCAACATCGCCTCGCATTGGGGTACGCTTGTGAGGTGTGTGCTAGGGGTCCGCTCGGAGAGGAAACACGATGAACCAGTTCGCCGTCGTAACGGATAGCGCCGCCGACATCCCGCTTGCTCTGGCTGAGAAATGGGGCATCCATGTGGTGCCGCTGCATGTGGTGTTCCAAGGTAAGGACTATCGCGACGGTGTGGACATCACCACTCCCGAGCTGCTGAGGATGATGGACGGCGCCGAGGCCCTGCCCGTAACCTCGCAGCCCACCCCGGCGGACTTTCTCGAGGTGTACAAGGAGCTCTTTGAGGCCGGTTACACGCAGATTCTCTCAATCCACCTCGCCCGCGCGCTTTCCGCCACCATCGAGAGCGCCCGCGCCATCGCCGGGCAGATTCCCGAGGGGCTGCGCCTTGAGGTGGTTGACTCCTGCACCGCCACGGTCGCCCAGGGCGCCATGGTGCTCGAGGCCGCGGTCATCGCCCAGCGCGGCGGCACCATCGAGGAGGCGCTCGAGCGCATCGATGCTATCCGCCGGAGCTATCACATCTACTTCTCGCCGGATACGCTCGACAACCTGGTAAAGGGCGGCCGCGCCACCAAGGCGCAGGGGTTTGCCACCACGCTCCTCAACATCAAGCTCGTCATCGGCCTTTTGGAGGACGGCTCCATTGAGGTCGAGAAGAAGGCCAAGGGCGTTAAGGGCGCCATCTCGCATATGGCCAAGCAGGTTGCGGCGGACGCCGAGGCGACGGGCGAGCTCATCTACTACGTGCTGCACACCAACCAGCGCGAACGCGCCTATCAGATAGCCGAGACCATCAAAAAGACCGGCGCGCCCGTTCGTGAGCTCACGGAGGGCACCATCGGCCCGGTCATCGCGACGCACGTGGGTGAGGGCGCCATCGGCATCTTTACCATGCCGGCGGCCCTGCACGCTCCCGAGCTGGACGATCTGGCGGATTATCTCACACCGAATTTCTCGTAAGTCTGCATACCATGCATGCCCGGTGCGCAGATGGAGTCCTGCCGATCCGTTTCTAAATACGCGGTCACTCAGCACCGTTGGCTGGTAGAGTAGAAGGTGGCGAATACATCGAGCCCAGGCACCTGATGCCTGGGCCGTGTGGGCGCGCCTGCGGGCGGGCCGGGAGGAGCTGATCCCATGGGGAACACCATCAACATCCTGCTGCTGGGCAGCGGCGGCCGCGAGCACGCGTTGGCGGCCAAGCTGGCCGAGAGCCCGCGCTGCGGCGAGCTCTTTATCGCGCCGGGCAACGGCGGTACGCTCGCGGTGGGCGAGAACGTCGCGCTGGACGAGAACGATCCGGCGGCGGTGGCCGACTTCGCGCGCGAGACCAACTGCGGTCTGGTGGTCATCGGCCCCGAGGCTCCGCTGGTAGCAGGCGTTGCCGACGCCGTGCGTGCGGCGGGCATCCCCTGCTTTGGCCCCGGTGCCGCCGGCGCGCAGATGGAGGGTTCCAAGAAGTTCTCCAAGGAGCTCATGGGGCGCGCCAACATCCCCACGGCCGCCTACGGGAGCTTTACCGAGCTCGAGCCGGCACTCGCCTACGTGCGTGTGCAGGGTGCGCCCCTCGTGGTAAAGGCCGACGGCCTGGCTGCTGGCAAGGGCGTTGTGGTTGCATCCACGCTCGAGGAGGCCGAGGACGCGGTGCGCGCCTGCTTTGAGGGCGCGTTTGGCGCCGCCGGCTCCACGGTGGTTATCGAGGAGTGCCTGACCGGCCCCGAGTGCTCGCTTTTGGCCTTTACCGACGGCAAGACGGTGCGGCCCATGGCGACGTCGCAAGATCACAAGCGCGCCCTCGAGGGGGACCTCGGCCCCAACACGGGCGGCATGGGTGTGTACAGCCCGGTGCCCATCGTGACGGAGGCAGAGCATGCCGAGATGGAGCGCATCATGGCGGCGACCGTGGCCGAGCTTGCAGCCGAGGGTATCGACTACCGCGGCTGCCTCTACGGCGGTTTCATGCTCACGCCGGAGGGTCCCAAGGTGCTGGAGTTCAACGCGCGCTTTGGCGATCCGGAGACGCAGGTTATCCTGCCGCGCCTGGAGAACGACCTCGTCGAGGTTATGCTCGCGTGCGCCAACCAGACGCTTGATGAGGTGGAGCTCAGCTGGCGTCCCGAGTGGGCGGTAAGCGTGGTGCTCACGAGTGCGGGGTACCCGGGCAGCTACGAGAAGGGCAAGGTTATCACCGGTATCGAGGATGCCGAGGCCATGGAGAACGTGACGGTCTACCACGCCGGCACCGCCGTCAACGATGCGGGCGAGCTGGTTACGGCGGGTGGCCGCGTGCTGGATGTAACAGCGCTGGGCGAGACGTTTGAGGCGGCGCGCGACCTCGCCTATGCCGCCTGCGAGAAAATCTCCTTCGAGGGCAAGACGCTGCGTCGTGACATCGGCCTGCGCGCCCTCAAGGGCCGTGAGGCGTGGGCGTAACAAGCTGATTGCCAACCGAGCGCCGTTGCAGCAACTTCGGCGGTAGTTGCATGGCAATCGATTGAGGGCGGGGTCTGCACAGGCCCCGTCTTTGGTCTAGCGCATAACCTCAACGTGAGGTCAACCTTAGGGTTTAGCACGAGGCTAAATTGAGGTTTAGCGTGCACCTAGATGAGGTTTAGCAAGAAACCAGCAGGTAAAAGCCTAAACATCACCAGAATCCTAAATTGAGGTTTAGGATGAGGTTAATGAGGTTTAGGCGTTACTTGGCCGTGCGGCGTGCGGGGATTATCCTGCCCTCGGGCAATCGGCCGCTCGCGGATGATCATGGGATAGGGTGCAGCTCGGTGGAGTCTAGGTGACCGGTATAATGGACAGCCCCTAGAATCCATGAGGTATTACGTAATAGAGACCAATACACCCCGTCTAGCAGGACGGACGTTCTCAAATTCTTCAAGGTGAGCGGTCCGAATAGGGGTATGAGCGGTATCTCGCACGACACGAGTGTTATTCGACCATTACGCAAAACTTAAAGATGAATATAATTTAGATGTGGAAAACATTGGCTATTACCTGCATAAATAACAAGCCACATACCCCGTACATTAGGTAGAGGGGGTACATATTTAAGCAAATCTTAAACCTTAAAGCGAAACTAGAATGTTCCATGTCTATCGCTATGCCGTGGCGATAGCTGTGCGCAAATGAACCAGAACTGCCCGCGCACATTGGAGGAGAAGGATAGGTGTCGCTGATGTACTTGGGAAAGAAGAAGCGGTTTGGAGGACGGCTCTTTGCCCTGCTTGCCGCTCTGCTGGTCGTCGCAAGCACGCTCTTTGCCGTGCCGGCATACGCTGCCGATGGATCCACTTCGGGGAATCCCGTAGCGGACTTCTTCGGTGGTATTGCACAGACGCTTGGTCTTGCACCGGTGGATGAGAGCCCCAATGTTCAGGTGCTCTCGACCGAGGGTGCCGATACCGTGGTCGATCCCAACACGACAAATGTCTGGACTAACTTCACGCGTCCGGGCGGCCAGCCGTCTACGCAGAACGTCGGTCGCATCTGGACCGACAAGAGCGTGTTCGACGGGGATTACTCGTTCACTAACGACAACGATGCCGGGCTGAACGGCAAGAAGGTGGAAAAGGGCGACTCCGACTTCCTTGTGAGCCTGTCCGCGCTCTCGTCGACCTCGAACCTCAAAGAGATGGTCAAAACCAGCCAACCGCTCGATATTGTGCTGGTGCTCGATACCTCTGGTTCCATGAGCGGCAGCAAGATGACCAATCTCAAGAACGCTGCCAACAGCTTTATCGATGCGACGGCTGAGAACAACCGCGGGCTCGAGCAGGACCAGCAGACGCGTCTTGCAATAGTCCGGTTCGCGAGCGGAGCGAACACAGAGCGGCAGCTGAACTATGTAACCGACCAGAACGTTCAGCAGTACAAGAGCACCATCAATGGTTTCCGCGCGAGCGGCGCCACATATGCTGAAGAGGGTCTGCAGCAGGCGCAGAATGAGCTCGACCGCAACGGGCGTGCTGACGTGCAGCAGATCGTCATCTTCTTCACCGATGGTGAGCCGAACCATCAGAATGGGTTTGATAACGTAGTCGCTGCCGAGGCGGTCAACACTGCCCATGAGATGAAGCAGGACGGGACCATCGTCTATGCGATCGGCGTTATGAACGGGGCCGATGCATCGGTAACCGACGACGACGGCTTCAACGAGTACATGAACGGTGTTTCCAGCAACTATCCCAACGCAACCGCCAATGGTTCGAACGGTAGCTTTTTTGATTGGGATGGCTATTACAACACCACCTTCGGCGAGCGCGCCGAGGGTGACTACTACAAGGCTGCTTCCGACCCGGATTCAATCGAAGAGATCTTCGACGAGATCTCCGATGAAGTTCAGCAGGGTGTTGGTTCCGGTTCCCCCATTGAGGAGAACACTCAGCAGGGCAACACCGAGCCCGGTACGCTTACGTTTGAGGATCAGCTCGGCAACTACATGCAGGTGACGGGCACGGGCGCTGGTACCGGTAAGATTCAGCTTGCCTATGGTGACCAGATTTACACCAGCGACAATAAGACCACCCTAGGCAATACCGATACCTATCACTTCAGCGGCGCTGTAGATGGCAACGCGGTCTATGGTGCAGCCAACCTTTCCGATTTGGTGGTGACCGTCGAGCGCAGCGATGACCTCGCTACAGGCGACAAGATCACCGTGACGCTTCCCGCCTCGCTGCTGCCCATGCGTCACTATGACGTGGATACCGACGCCAACACCATGACCGTGTCGCAGGCATACCCCGTCCGCCTGTTCTACGGCGTGAGCCTCAAGGCGGACGCGAAGACCGCGCTCGGCACCCCGACGAGCGAGGTATATGCTGACATTGTCAAGTCCCAGACGTCCGACGATGGTGCTTCCATCGACTTCTACTCCAACAGCTTCACCAAGGGCGCTGCCGATGGTTCCACCACGGCGTCCTTCTCTCCCAACGCGGGCAACAAGTTCTACTACTACACGCAGGACACGACGCTCTACACCAATCCGGAGTGCACAACTGAGGCGAACTGGAATACCGCCAGAAACGCCAACACGCTCTACTACAAGGACGTGTACTGGGTCCAGACCGGAGACGGCAACGGGGCGCGCGAGGTGACCGACGGCTACGGCACCGTGACGAGCGGTACCGCCGAGTGGAACGCTATCGTGAGGCCGTACCAGGGCGGTGCGTACTACATCCCCGCGAACACCCAGCGCACGGAGCGCCCGCATACCCTGACGGATGGTAAAGACTCTAACGCTACCGGCACGGCGGCTAACGTCCTGAACCCGTCGTGGACCGAGGCCGGTGATGTGACCCAGGCGCTCGGCAACAACGGCAAGCTGTCGTTCGAGAAGCCCGGTTCGCTCGAGATCAAGAAGAATGTCGATTGGGGCAACGCTTCCGATCAGACCAAGCAGGACAAGAACGAGTTCACGTTTGACATCACGAATGCAGCCGCTCCGACTGGTGAGGGCGAGGCAACCGAGCCTCTTGCCGGTACGTACAACTACTACGTAGGCGATTCTGATACCGCTGCCGGTCAGGTGACGTTCACCAACGGCTCGGCAACGCTGACCGTTGACGGTGGCACCACGGTCCGCATTGACGGGCTTCCCGCTGGCACGACGTTTACCGTGACCGAGCAGGGTGTCGGTCAGAACGGCTGGACGGTGACGGACGCAACGAGCCAGGAGAATGTCGAGAACACCAACACTACGGATGGTGTTGTGACTGGTACGATTCCTGCTGGCTCGCAGGCATCGCTCACGTTCAGCAATGCATATCATGCGAACGAGGTGAATCTCAGCGCTAACACTACGCTCAAGGTGCAGAAGAATCTCGAGGGCCGCGATTGGCGCGACACCGACTCCTTCGACTTCACGATTACTGGATTCCGCGCGCCTTCGGTCGTTGATCCGGTGCCCGTACCCGAGGACACTGTTATAACCGTTGACGCCAGCACGGATGCGTACACGGCATCCTTCGGGGACATCACTTTTGATACACCTGGTGAGTATCGTTACGCCATCCAGGAAAATGGTGATCCCGAGCAGCCCATCGCCGGTATTGATTACTCCGACGCCATCTATCGTGTAACCGTGATGGTTGGCGACAGCGGAACCGGCTCGCTCGTCATTGACTCGGTGAAGATTGAGCTTATGTACGACGACGGCGGCAACCTGGCGAATACGGAGAACGAGGGCACGCCTGTTGAGGGCGATACGATGGCCTTCAAGAACACCTACAACGCCAGTACCGATACCGAGGGCATCCAGGGCAGGAAGGTTTACAACGACACCACGGGAAACAACCCCTACGAGGGTGGTAAGTTCAGCTTCAAGCTTGAGGCCCAGGGTGGCTTTGTGACCGGTAGCGGAAATGTTAATAATCTGACGATCCCCGCCGCGAACACCCCGATGCCGGATAACGCACAGGATAATGCGGTCACTACATCTAACGTGGGCGAGAACTTCACCTTCCCGACGATCACCTTCGACGGTAACGACGCGGGCAACACGTATGTCTACAAAGTGACCGAGGTTAATACCGGCGAGGCTGGTATGACCTACAGCGCTGCCGAGCATACGGTTCAGATTAGCGTCGAGGAGGTAGCCGGCGCTGACGGTACCCACATCGTTGCGACGGTACAGGCTCCGTATAACAACCCCCAGAACCTCGTGTTCGAGAACACCTACGATCCTGCCGATGCTACCTTGACAGGTGCTGACGCCATCCACGGCACGAAGACGCTCACCGGCCGCGACATGAAGGACGGCGAGACCTTCTACTTCCAGCTGACGGCAACGAACGCCGCCGCTCAGAGCGTGCTGCCCAATGCCAAGACGATTGAGGTGACGAGTCTTACCGACGGTTCTGCCAACTTCGACTTCGGTGAGATGTCCTTCTCCAAGGTGGGCAAGTATACGTTCACGGTGAACGAGGTTGCCGATCAGAACGGCACCGAGACCACCAACGTCTCCGGCATGACCTACGACGCCAACATTTGCACTGTGACGGTAGACGTGACGGACAACAAGCAGGGCGCTCTCGTTGCCGATGTGACCTACAGCAACGACGTGAACAGCTCGGTGACCGACAAGGCTCAGTTCAACAACACCTACGAGGCGTCCATGAACTACGGCGCCGAGGGTGCTGGCGGCATCGTGGTGACCAAGACGCTGAATGATCGTGCCGAGGAAAACAACACCTTCCTCTTCACCATCACGGGTGAAAACGAGGAAGATACCGCCAAGCTGCATGATCAGGACCGCAAGTTCAGCCATGGGCCGCTGACGCCCGGTGTTCCCAATGAGATGGAGAAGCTCCAGCAGCTGACCTTCGACGAGACGGACGCCGGCAAGACCTATACGTTCATTGTTGACGAGCTTGAAGACGAGTTCGGTCCTAACGAATCCGCAGATACACTCAAGGGCGTTGACTTCGACCAGTCCCAGTACCGCGTTGACATTGAGGTGCTGGACAACGGCGACGGCACCATGCATACCGTCACCACGGTGACAAAGACCATGGACAGGAACGGCTCGGCCGTGAACGAGGCCGTGTACGGTCCCTCGGATTCTGCAACTGATGGCTATACGGCCCCGAAGTTTGGCTTCGTGAACGACTACAACCCCGATCCGGCTGTGGTTGGCGGCAGCGCTGACGCAAAGATCCAAGTGACCAAGACCGTTGAGGGTGCGGATTCCGCGGCGGACTACACCTTCACGCTGACGCCCGTGGACCCGGACCAAGCTCAGTACATCGAGGGCCTGACTGACGGCAAGCTCGAGGTTTCCACCAACGGGACCATTGCCGAAGGCACTTCCCAGACGGTCGAGTTCGGTGAACTCAGGTTCACCAAGGCCGATTCGTATGGCTTCATCGTGAAAGAGAACCAGCCTGCCGAGGATGCTGGTTGGACGTTTGACGATGCGGACGGCGACGACGCTACCGACACGCACTACGTAGAGATTGTCATCACCGACAAGAACGCCGAAGGCAAGTATGACGGCAAGCTCTACGTTGAGAGCGTGACGAGCGATGCCGGTGCGGACCAGCCGGTTCAGATCACCAACAGTTACAAGGCTGACCCGGTGGTCGTGGGCGGCGAAGATGCCGAGCAGCAGATCACTGTTCAGAAGAGCGTGACGGGTGATGACACCGCTGCAGACGCTGAGTTCAACTTCCTGCTTGAGCCGGTGGTGGACGACACCAACACCGAGGCTGTATGGAGGGCCAACGTTGAGGCCGCGGAAGCAGGCTTCGAACCGAAGACCACCATTACCGGCGGCGTGACCACTGACACTCCCAAGACCGCTACGTTCGGCGGCATCAGGTTCAAGGCTGCGGGCGACTATACCTTCAAGGTGACCGAGGTTGAGGGCACCGACGATCAGGCCGATCCGAGCGGCTGGACCTACGACGGTCACGAGGCCTTCGTAACGGTCCATGTCACCGACAATGGCGAGGGCAAGCTCGGGGCAACGGTGAGCTATAACAACGACGGCGCCACGGGTGCGGATAAGGGCGTTACCAACGCCGCCGCGTTCACCAACACCTATACCGGTAGCGGCGAGCTTGACGGTGCGACGGACCTTGTGGTGACCAAGAACCTGGTGGGCCGCGATTGGACCGCCGATGACGAGTTCACCTTCTCGATTGCAGCGGGCGATCCGACAACGCAGCAGGCTGTTGATGCTGGGAACGTGACGTTGCCCGACAGCCCGATTACCATTGACTCCGAAACCAAGAACCACATTGCGGCATTTGGCAACATCCAGTTCTCTGGCTCGGGTGAGCATACCTACACGTTTGTTGTGAAGGAGAATGTGCCCGAAGGTGCCAATGCCGACAACGGCTGGACTTTTGACCACCTCACTTATGACAACAGCTTCAAGACGGTGACGGTGCACGTGACCGACAACGGCAGCGGTGAGCTGACGGCAGAGCTTGTTGATGAGTCGAGCGACGAGTTGACCTTCACCAATGTGTACTACAACCCGGATGAGGCCAAGGAATCTGCACCGGCTGAGGGCGACACCAACGGCGTGCAGGTGGGTGACATCCTGACCTACACCATCGACTGGGCCAACAACGCTGTGAACGAAAATGGTGTGCCTGTTGCCGCTGAAGTGACTGTTACCGATAAACTGCCGGTTGGCTTGGTGTACGTTGGCGTGCCCGAGGGCGCAATCAAGCCAACGAGCGTTTCCGATGATAACAAGACCATCGTTTGGGAACTTGGCAAGCAGGCCGTTGGCGCTGCGGATACCCTCACCTTCAACGCGCGGGTGACCGAGGATGCGGCACCTGCGGGCGAGGTGAACAACCAGGCCACGGTGACGGTTGGCAACAACGAACATGAGACCAACACCACCCACGACGAAATTGGCACTGGCAATCTGACCATCTCCAAGACCGTAACGGTTGACGAGGAGCAGGGCACCCAGATTGACACCAATAAGGCGTTTACGTTCACCATTGCTCTCACCGACACTGCCGGTAACCCGTTGACCGGTGCGTATACGCTGGGCAATGTTCCGGGCGAAGAAGCACCGCAGCTCATCTCCTTCGCTGGTGATGAGGCGGCGGAAATCCCCGCTGGCAGCGCTGTGGTGACGCTGAAACATGGCGAGAACATTGTGATTCAGGGCCTGCCTGAAGGCGCTTCCTACACGGTGACCGAGAACCTTAACAATGCCGAGGGCGGCGCTGACTACGGCTACGCGCAGGTTGCACCGGTTGACGGCGAGCAGGCTGCAGCGCCGGCTACGGGTACCATCCCGGTGGGCGACGAGAACGCCTCCGCTGAGTTCGTGAACGCCTACAGCACCGATCCTGGCGAGGTGCCTGGCACAGGCGATGTGGACAAGGCCTTCAACCTGACCAAGCAGTTCACTGGCCGCGACGGCAACGCATGGCTCAAGGGCGACCAGTTCAGCTTCACGCTGACTCCGGTTGATGGGGCGCCTATGCCCACCGAAGGCCTGAACGAGGACGGCACCAAGACCGTGACCGTTGGCGTCGCTAACGTGGCAGACCCCGAGAACGGCATCGCGTCTATCAACTTCGGTGATATTACGTACGCCACGGCCGGCACCTACAAGTACACGGTGACCGAGACCAACGCAGGCGACACCATCAACGGCGTCACCTACGACGGCGATACCGTGGACATCACCGTTACCGTGACCGACAACGGATCGGGCAAGTTGACGGCTGCAGTCGCTAAGACCGACGAGGATGCAAACGCGTCCTTCACCAACACCTACGACTCCACCATCCACTACGGTGCGGATGGCAAGGGCGGCCTCACGATCACCAAGCAGCTCAACAACCGCGACATGACGGCCGGCCAGTTCACCATGACGGTGACGGCTGCAGACGATGCTTCTGCCGAGAAGATTGGCGGACAGACGGTCGAGCTCAAGTCCGCGGCGGCTGCGGCCAACACGGCTGCGCCTGTGACGGGCAGCCCGTTTGACAACGTGACGTTCAACCTCGACGACGCGGGTAAGACGTTCACCTACACCATTGCAGAGACGGGCACCGCGCCTGCGGGCTATCAATTCGACACTAATGTCTACACGGTGAGTATCACGCCGCGTGACAACGGCGACGGTACGATGACCGTAAGCACGCAGGTTACGAGCGAGGGCGGCTACAACGAGATGACCGAGGGCGTGGCGACGGTTCCGTTCGTCAACACCTACGACCCCGATCAGACCACCGTGGGTGCCAACGGCAGCGCAAGCATCGTTGCCCACAAGACGCTCGAGAACGATGACATCGCCAACTACAAGGGTGCCTTCACCTTCAAGGTGACTGGCGGTGATACCGTGGTAGCAACGGGCTCTAACGATGCTGCGGGCAACATTACCTTCAGCGATATCGCCTACACGAGCGAAGAGCTCTACAAGGCAACGCACGGCGGCTCCGATGTCATCGGCACCGCCACCATGAAAACCGATGAGACGACGGGCAACGAGGTCTACACCTTTGCGTACTCTGTGACCGAGGATGCGCTTCCGGGCGATAACGGTGTGAGCTACGTTTCCGGTAACGGTGGTGTGACGGTGGTTGTGACCGACGATCACTCCGGGAAGCTCTCCGCCGAGGTCGTGTACGACAATGATGCCCAGAGCATTGAGTTCGTGAATGCGTACGGTACGGGTACCGATGGCGCCACTACGCTGACTCTTGCGGGCTCTAAGCAGCTCGTTGGCGTGAATGGCGCTCAGGCCCCGGCGCTTAAAGCCGGTCAGTTCAACTTCAGCATTGTGGGCAACGCGGCCACGGATGGCACGCGCGCTCCGATGCCCGAATCCGCGACGGCTACTAACGCTCAGAGTGGTGCGGTGAGCTTCGGTCCCATCACCTACACGATGGAGAACGTCTTTGGTGCTAAGGCTTCGGCAACCGACGAGTCCGCGACAAATGAGGGCATCGAGACCTACACCGCCGGTCGCACCAAGGAGTTCACCTACACCGTGACCGAGAATCAGGGCGGCGAGGTTATCGACGGAATCACCTACGATGCCTCCTCCCAGACCATCGAGGTTACGGTGACCGACGAGGGCGACGGCAAGATTTCCGCAGCCGTGACGGGCGTGTCCGACGCGGCGAAGGGCAATGACGACTTCACCTTCGTGAACACCTATGCGGTCACTCCGGTTGACTCCACGCCCACCGGCAATGGTGGCTTGACCTTCACCAAGGTGTTCGACCCGCAGTCCGGCACGCGCCAGCTGGCCGAGGGTGACTTCACCTTCCAACTGACCGACGCTGCGGGCAAGGTAGTGGCCACTGGCACGAACGACGCCAACGGCAAGGTGGCCATGAGCGCCATTAGGTTTACGCAGGCTGGCGATTACAGCTACACGCTGAGCGAGGTAGTGCCTGAGGGTGCCACCCCCAACGCTGACGGTAGCTACACGCTTGACGGCGTGACCTATCTGCCCGCTCAGTACACGGTGACGGCCCATGTGATGGACAACCACAACGGCACGCTTACCGTGACCTGGGACATGACCAACGCCGATGGCGATGCGACGACCACCGCTGAGTTCGTGAACGTGTACAACGTTGATCCCACCACGGTGACCTTTGGTGCCGCGAAGGCGCTCGAGGGCCGCGAGATTGCCGAGGGCGAGTTCGAGTTCGAACTCAAGGGCGCTCAGGGCAACGTGGTGGCAACGGCGACGAACGACGCGGACGGCGCGGTGACGTTCGAGCCGCAGACCTTCGGCGATGCGGGCACCTACGAGTTCACCATCTCTGAGGTGCAGGGCGATGCCGAGGGCGTGACCTACGACACGACGGTTTACAATGTGGTTCTGACGCTTGTGGACAACGGCAGGGGCGGTCTTGAGGTCACCGAGCTCACCTACAACGGCGCGGCTGCGCTCCCGGTGTTTACCAACACCTACACCGAGCCCCCGGCGCCGGTTGGGCCCGATGAGGTTATCCCTGCAACGGGCGATGCCGCGGTCGCAGCCGTCGCCGCAACGGTCGCTATTGGTGGTACTCTGGTGGCAGCGGGCTACGTGACGAGTAAGAAGCGTGGTGAGTAACATGCCAGGTACGGGTGCGTCGCTCACGGGTGTGAGCAACCGGATCAACGGCAGACATGCCTTCATCCACGAGCGCGTACTCGAACTCATTGTGCGCGAGACGGAGTTGCGCGAGTCGGTCAGCTTTAGCAAGGCCGACCTCGCGCGCCGCCTCGGGTGCTGCGATCGAACCCTCGATCGCGCACTCACCCGCCTCCGCCGCGAAGGGCTCATTATCTCCGAGCCCACGTACGGACCCTCGGGGGCACAGCTCGGCAACGTGTACCGTGCAACCGAGGAGGGCAAACAGGTTGCCCATCGCTTTACGCGCGAGAAGCCCAAGCGCAAGCCCGAGGCAGACGCGTAAGGGTGTGCGGGCAACGCGAGTTTGCCCAGCCCGACCGACGCAACCGTCCGTAAAGCGTCACACGAGATGAACGACCCCGGCTGGTCTGAACCGCCGGGGTCGTTTTATTTTTGGATCTTCTCTCCATGCACAGTGGAATGCATGGCGTCCCTCGCGCATCCATGCCGCCGTATCGGATGTATCTCTATTTGCATCTTATTTGCTTCTGATTTGCCGGCTATTTGTTCGATAAGGCACTTTCCTGCCGGCAAATCGCGACGACCCAGTCGAAATAAGCATCTACCTGCGAAATCGTGCAACTCGCTCGCTCTAGCTTTATTTGCTTCTTATTTGACGCCTATTTGCTTGGTCAATGCTTCCGTCCGTGCTTTTTGGCACGCGCGGGTGACAGCGTGGACAGGAATAGACCCCGTAGGCTACCTAGGAAACCTAGACACTACCTAGGAAACCTAGGAAGCAACTTCCTAAGTAACTTCTTAAGTAACTTCCTAGGTTTCCTAGGTAAGTTCCTAGGTACACGGTAAAACTTCCTAGGTAAGCGCCAAAACTTACTAGGTTCAGCTCATATATTTCTAGGTTCAATCGACAGCGCATGAGATTCAATCGAGACGGACTCGGCTGAGAGCAGACTCATCGTGCCCGCGCAGCTGCTGCAAAACGGCGGCGCGATAGCGCTGATGTAGCCGCGCGGATGGGGAGCCGCTTGCATAGGGACGTTTGGTGAGAGGTTCCGTGTGCTTGGCGGCTAACGACAGGAACCTGACGTTAGCGCATGCGGGCCCAAAAGATTCACCCAGGCGGAAGGTGCCAGAATGGGTACCCTTACAACGATATGTGTTGCGGTGCAGGCGGTGCTTTACGCAGTTGCGTTGTCGTCTGCGCCCGATGGCCTGAGTCCACATGCGGGGAGGCACCATGGCAGACGAGAAGCGTGACGAGGCGTTGGATGCGGCAGAGCGCACCGATGAGATTGGCTCCATCGAGGTGGAGGACGGCGACCGCACCGAGGAGAACGCCTCTCCCGAGCCCGAGATGGAAGATCTGCCCGCGCTCGTGCTGGGCGACGAGGCGGAGCACGACGCCGAGCTCCACGAGGAGGTCATCGATAGCGAGATCGCCTGGCGCGGCAAGATCTTCGACGTCGAGCGCCTGCAGGTGCGCCTGCCCAATGGCCACACGTCCGTGCGCGACGTGGTGCGCCACCGGGGTGCCGCGGCCGTGGTGGCCCTCACCACGAGCGGCAAGATCGCCCTCGTCCGTCAGTACCGCACCTCACTCGGCCGCGTGACGGTGGAGATTCCCGCCGGCAAGCTCGACCCGGGCGAGGATCCGCTCGAGTGCGCCAAGCGCGAGCTCAAAGAGGAGACGGGCTTTGTTGCCGGACGCATCGCCTATCTCACCACCATCGCGACGAGTTGCGGGTTTGCAGACGAGCTCATCCACATCTACCTAGCAACCCAGCTCTCGTTTGAGGGTGCGCGCCCCGATGACGACGAGTTCCTCAACGTCGACCTCGTGCCGGTGGGCGAGCTGGTGGATGCCGTGCTCGACGGCAAGATCGAAGACGCCAAGACTGTGGTTGGCGCACTCGCCTGCGAGGTCATGAGCCGTCGGCTTGCCGACGCCGCCGTGGCGGAGGAGGCGGGCGATTAGGCCGCCGGCACCTGCCCTCGCCGCCGCGCCCGCTCTTGCCTTAGACGGACAGTAATCTGGCGCCATTCCTAGGTTATGGCCTAACTTGGGGTGGCGCTATCTTTATGCAAGGTTATCCGTCGCGCTTGGCACTTGGATGATAACTAAGAGGCTACTGAGTGATAACTGAAAGGCAACTGAAGCCGCGTGTGCCGTGAATGAGCCGATGCGAAAACCCGCAGGTAGAACGCGTGAAGCGGAAGCGAGACCAGTGCCGAGTGACCGGTTTTGTGATTCTCAGGCAACTGAATGTGATTCGGCGGCAACTGAACCGAACGTATGTTTCTCGTTTGTCTGTAATCCGCCGCACCGCCGCACCGCCGCATCGGCCGCTGTCGTATACTAGGGCGTTGCCGCGCCGCCGCGCTTTGCCGTGCGCCTTACCCTGCGGCTTCGTTTGCGTAAACGCCCGATAGATAGCGAGTACCCATGAGCAAGCCCAAGACGATGTTCCGTCGTTTTCTCTCTTACTACCGGCCCGAACTCGGCCTGTTTATCGCCGACACCGTATGCGCCCTCGTCATCGCGGGCATCGACCTCGCGTTTCCGAGCATCCTGCGCGCGCTCACGGGAGGACTGTTTACCGAGGGGCGCGACGCCATCCTCGGCGCGCTCGGCATGATCGCCCTCGGCTTGGCGACGATGTACCTCGTCCGCATGGGCTGTCGCTACTTTGTGTCCGCGCAGGGCCACATCATGGGCGCGCGCATGGAGTCGCGCATGCGCGAGGACCTGTTTGACCAGTACGAGCGCTTCTGCTTCAGCTATTTCGACCGCGTCAACTCGGGCGACATGATGAGCCGCGTGGTCAACGACCTGTTTGACATCTGCGAGGCCGCCCACCACGTGCCCGAGTGGATCATCATCTGCGGCGTCGAGATCGTGGGTGCCTACGTGATCCTCTTTACCATCTCACCGGTGCTCGCCGGCGTGATGGCCGTGGTGACCCTGGTGTTTGTGGCCATCATGGTGCGGCAGAACCTGCGTATGCGCGCGGTGTTTGCCGACAACCGCCGCAAGATCTCCGAGGTCAACTCCCAGCTGCAGGACTCGCTCGCCGGCATCCGCGTAGTGAAGTCGTTTGCCAACGAGCAGACCGAGCGCGAGAAGTTCCGCCACTCCAACGCGCGCTACCTCGAGTCCAAGGTCAACCAGTATCACGCCATGGGCTCCTATCAGGCCACAAGCGCCCTCATGACGGGTGCGCTCTTTACCATCATCGTCGTGCTCGGCGGCTATCTGGTTGCCCAGGGCCAGATGACCGCCGTCGACATGGCGACGTTTGCGCTCTACATCAGCCTCTTTACCACGCCCATCGAGACGCTCGTCAACTCGACCGAGACGGTTCAGAAGGCCATCGCCGGCTTCAAGCGCATGGACGAGGTCATCCTGAGCATGCCCGACATCGTCGATGCGCCAGATGCGCGCCCGCTCGAGGTGACGGAGGGCGCCATCGCCTATAACGATGTCTGCTTTAGCTACGATGACGCGGAGCTTGCCGAGAACGGCTCTGCCCCCGCGCGCCCTGTGATCGACCACCTGTCGCTTACCATCGCGCCCGGCGAGACCATCGCGCTCGTGGGCCCTTCGGGCGGCGGCAAGTCCACCACGTGCTCACTGCTGCCGCGCTTCTACGACGTGCTTTCGGGCTCTATCACCATCGACGGACAGGACGTGCGCTCGGTTACGCAGGAGAGCCTGCGCCGCGCCATCGGCTTGGTGCAGCAGGACGTGTACCTGTTTGACGGAACGCTCCGCGACAACATCGCCTACGGCCGGCCCGGCGCCAGCCAACAGGAGATTGAGGAGGCCGCGCGCCGTGCGAACATTCACGACTTTATTGCGAGCCTGCCCGAGGGCTACGACACCGTGGTGGGGGAGCGTGGCAGCCGGCTTTCGGGCGGGCAGAAGCAGCGCGTCGCCATCGCCCGCGTGTTTTTGAAGGACCCCAAGATCCTCATTCTGGACGAGGCGACGAGTGCCCTCGACAACGAGAGCGAAGAGGCCGTGCAGGAGTCGCTCGAGCGGCTTGCTGCCGACCGCACGACGATCATCATCGCGCATCGTCTCTCGACCATTAAGGGTGCCGACGAGATCGCGACGGTCGAGGCCGGGCGCGTGGTGGAGCGCGGCACGCACGATGAGCTGCTCGCCCGCGGCGGCACGTACGCGCGCTACTACCGCATGCAGTTCGAGGGCGCCCGTGCGCACGAACTGGCATAACTGGCATAACGTCTGGGATAAATCGGGGGTTATTAATTCTAGTGCACGGTTGCGCGCCACCTTGCAAAGTAGAGGCGGCGCGCCGTGTCAGAAAAAGTGCAGGTAGAGAGGTCGCACGATTTTGCGCCTACTTGCGGGAGTCACTCTGAAATAGGCACTAGAATTAATAACCCCCTGCGCGGACAGGAGCGAGCTGTGTAGATAGGGGCGAAAAGGGCTAGAGTTGCCTGACGGATGCCGCATGCCCCCGCTGGTACGGCTGATTCTTATAGCGACTCAGCCTGGATTGCGCTCCGCGCGCTTTGCTTCTTACATGAGAATTGCGCAGCGTAAGGCGGCCGCCGTGCCGCTATGCGTATAATGGCGGCGCGGCGTACGCCGCCACACTGAGAACACCCCCGACGCGCACCTAGGTTGGCCATGGCAAAGAAACCCCCGCTTACTCCAGAGGAAGTCACCGAGCTCTTTGCGCAGCTCGACGACTCGGGTGTGATCGACCCCAACCGCGCGCGCCGCAAGACCGACCGTACCATCGACCCGCTTTCGGGCGACGACCCCTCGGGTTCCAAGGTCGACAACGCCATCTCGCGCGTTGCCATGGCCGTCATCATCGGGGTGCTCGTAATCGTCTTGGGCATGCAGGTGTGGTATGGCGTCAACCGCCGCCTCAACACCGCCAACCTCTCAGATACCGTTAACCCGCAGACCGTGTCTTCGGCGCTCGAGGGCGGCGTTGAGTGGGGCAACGGCTTTACGCAGTTCCCGAGCACGTTTACGGTCAATGCGGCCGACGAGCGCAGCGGCGTGGTGGAGGTGAGCGTGGTCGACACCGACTCCGCCAACGAGCTGCAGCTGTTCTCCAACAGCCAGATTCAGGCCGCCGCACTGGCGACCAACGCGCTTCTGAACGACAACATCAACCAGGTGGTCTACAACGTTTCCGCCAAGCTGGATGAGAACGGCAACATCACGCACGATCGCTTCTTGGGGCTGCTGCCCGCAAGCGGCGAGGAACGCGCGATCTTTACGTTTATCTGGACCAAGTACCGCTCGGGCGAGTCGTCCAACATCGACTGGGAGCTTCGCATCATCGGCATGGACGAGGACATCGCCGGGCGCATTCAGGAGCAGGTGAACTCGGTGTCCTCGCTTATCGATACGCCGGGGATCAATCAGGATGACCTCGATGCGCAGAACGAGGAGCTCGAGCTCGAGCGGAACCTCATGGGTAGCGAGCAGTACCTGGGCGGTACCGCAGAGAAGAGCCTCGAGGACGTGCTGCCCGAGGAGTAGGCGCGGCCGTGTCGGGCTCTGTTCGTAGGGAGCTCGTTAAGGGCAACAACGCATCGTATTGATAGAAAACCCCGTGGTGCCGTTGGGCGCCACGGGGTGAATTGGTTTGCGGCAGCGAAAAAGCACGGCCGCCTTGCGTGAGCGGGGTTACGCCAAGAGCGCGGTAACCTTGCAGGAGGGCCTACGCCAAGAGCGCGGCGACCTTGCCAAGCAGCGGCTCAAAGCTCACCCCGCGGTCCTGGAACTGCGGCTGCTGCGCCGAGACTATCATGGCGTCGTGCACAAAGTCGCCGGCAAAGCGCACGGCCTCCTCAGTGGAACGGCCCGCCATGACGGCGGCGAGGAGGCACGAGCAGTACAGGTCGCCCGTGCCGTGGAGCATGTAGGGCAGAAGCTCGTTGTGCACCTCAAAGAGCGCGCCGTCCTGAGTGCCGACGAAGTTGCGGATCAGGCCGTCGCCGCGCTGGATACCCTTGAGGACCACGGTGCGCGTGCCCTTGGCAAGCAGTGCGTTTACCAGCCGGCGCGCCTCGGCGTCGGTGATATCCTCGCCCGCCCAGGCGTCGCCGATGGGCTCGTCCAAGATGATGGCGGCCTCGGTGAGGTTGGGTGTGAGGATGTCCGCACCCTCGGCGAGCTCGGCCATGGCGGCGCAGAGCTCGGGCGTGTAGGTGGGGTACACGCGGCCGTGGTCGGCCATGACGGGGTCGACGATGCGGAGCGCGCGCGGATACATCTCGTAGAGGTCGCGGATGCGGTCGACCTGCTCGGGCGCGCCGAGGAAGCCGGAGTAGACCGCGTCGATCTCTACGCCGATCTTGCTCCAGGCGGCGAGGTAGTCGGGGAGGATCTCGGTAGTGTCGTGCATGTACCAGCCGGGGAAGGCGGTGTGCGACGAGAAGAGGCCCGTGGGGACCGGGCAGACGTCGCAGCCGGCGGCCGAGAGCACGGGAATGGCGACGCCGAGCGAGCACTTGCCGTAGCCGCAGAGGTCGTGCACGGCAGCGACACGGGGGATGTAGGCCCCTTCGCGCTGGTAGAGGGGCTGATGAGACAGACTGATTCCGTTGGACATGGGTGTTCCTTCTTTCATCCGCGGACTTATGGACCAGCGTACGGCTTCCCAGCATAGTACGTGCGCGCTCCCGATGCGTGACGTAATTGAGAAGAAACAGAAGGCGCCCTCAGCGCCGGGGGTGCGGAAAAATCGCGGACGCCGTCCGGCCCGCGCGCTCGTGCGCAAAAACGCCTACAATGAGGTGCAGCCTATCCACCTTTAAGCCGGTCCCGCGAGGCCGGGAAGGAGTGTCTATGGCGGTGACAGACGCGACGGGTGTCCTCTCCCGTCCCTACGGCGGAAACCGCGCCGTCCGCAGCGCAGCGTTGAGTGACCTCGCGCAGCACATGCTTTCTCAAACCAGCAAACAAGCGAGTGCTCCGGGCCTGTTGATGCTCGCCGACGGCACGGTCTTTTACGGCCGCGCGTGCGGTGCTGCGGGCACGGCGACGGGCGAGGTGTGCTTCAACACGTCGCTCGAGGGGTACTTCGAGGTCCTCACCGACCCGAGCTACGCCGGCCAGATTGTGACCATGACCTACCCGCAGATCGGTAACTACGGCATCGACCCGGTCGATACGCAGACCGGTCTTGGCGCCGACGGCGACCCGACGCTCACCACGCGCCCGGCTCTGCGCGGCATGATCGTGCACGATATGTGCCGCACGCCGTCCAACTGGCGCAGCGTCCAGAGCGTGCCCGCCTACCTCGCCGAGCGCGGCATCGTGGCGCTCGAGGGCATCGACACGCGCGCGCTGGTGCGCCACCTGCGCGACAACGGTGCGCAGAAGGGCATCATCACGACGGAGGTCTTCGACCTGGAGGAGCTTTCCCGTCTGCTCGCCGAGGCGCCCGATCTGGTGGGCGAGAACCTCGTCAAGACGGTGAGCCGTACGAGCACGCGCTCCTACACCGCCGCCGACCTGCCGGCAGACCACGCCTTCGCCTCCGCCGACCCCGCGCCCGCCCGCCACAAGGTGGTCGCCTACGACTGCGGCATCAAGCGCGGCATCCTCGAGGGGCTCGTCCGCGCCGGCTGCGACCTCACGCTCGTGCCGTGGGACACGCCCGCCGAGGACGTGCTCACCATGGGCGAGGGCGGCGGCGCGCCCGACGGCGTCTTTCTCTCCAACGGCCCCGGCGACCCGGATGCCGTTACCGAGACCTACACGCAGGTGCAGAAGCTCATCGGCCGGGTGCCCATCTTTGGCATCTGCCTGGGCCATCAGATGATTAGCCTTGCCTGCGGCGCCACCATGGAGAAGCTCAAGTTCGGCCATCGCGGCGGTAACCAGCCGGTCATGAACCTGCTCACGCACCGTGTGGAGATTACGGCGCAAAACCACGGCTTCGGCCTCGTCTTCCCGAGCCTCGGCGCGCTCGTGCCCGAGCTCTCGGGCGGTGTGACGGAGCACCCGTGCGGTGCCGACGGCACGCCCGCGACCGGTGACCTGCGCTTCTGGGTTGAGCGCGGTATCGCGCCCGTCGTCCAAAACGAGCGCTTCGGTCGCATCCGCCTCACGCATGTGAACCTGAACGACGGCACCGCCGAGGGCATCCAGCTGCTCGACCAGCCGTGCTTCTCGGTGCAATACCACCCCGAGGCCTCGCCCGGCCCCACCGACGCGCACTACCTCTTTACCGCGTTCGCGCGCCTTATGGACGGCGACGCCGACTACCTCAACATCGACATCTCGAAAGACCGCCTCGCGGGGTGGAAGTTCGCAGAGGAGGAGAACTAAATGCCAAAGCGGACGGACATCAAGCGCATTCTCGTCATCGGCTCCGGCCCCATCGTCATCGGCCAGGCGTGCGAGTTCGATTACTCGGGCGCGCAGGCCTGCAAGGTGCTTAAAGAGGACGGCTACGAGGTCATCCTCGTCAACTCCAACCCGGCGACCATCATGACCGACCCGGGCCTTGCGGACCGCACGTACGTGGAGCCCGTGACGCCGGAGTTTATCGAGAAGGTCATCAAGCGCGAGCACCCCGACGCGCTGCTGCCCACGCTCGGCGGTCAGACCGGCCTGAACGCCGCCGTCGACCTCGCCAAGTCCGGCGTGCTCGAGCGCGAGGGCGTCGAGATGATCGGCTGCGACCTCGCGGCCATCGAGCGCGGTGAGGACCGCAAGCTCTTTAACGAGGCCATGGCCGAGATCGGCCTCGAGGTGGCGCGCTCTGGCTACGCCTACTCCATCGAGGACGCGCTCGAGATCGTCAAGCGCGTGGGCTACCCCTGCGTGCTGCGCCCGAGCTTCACCCTCGGCGGCGCGGGCGGCGGCATTGCCCACGACGAGACCGAGCTGCGCGAGATCGTGCGCCAGGGCCTCGAGCTCTCGCCGGCGGGCGAGGTGCTCGTGGAGGAGTCCATCGAGGGCTGGAAAGAGTACGAGATGGAGGTCATGCGCGACCACGCCGGCAACGGCATCATCGTGTGCTCCATCGAGAACTTCGACCCCATGGGCGTGCACACGGGCGACTCCATCACCGTGGCGCCGGCGCAGACCCTCTCTGACCTCGAGTACCAGCGCATGCGCGTGGCGTCGCTCGCCATCCTCGAGAAGGTGGGCGTCGAGACCGGCGGCTCCAACGTGCAGTTTGCCGTCAACCCCAAAAACGGCCGCATCATCGTGATTGAGATGAACCCGCGCGTGAGCCGATCGTCGGCGCTCGCGTCCAAGGCGACGGGCTTCCCCATCGCCAAGGCGGCGGCGCGCCTCGCCGTGGGCTACACCCTCGACGAGATCGTCAACGACATCACCAAGGCGACGCCCGCCTGCTTCGAGCCCTCCATCGACTACTGCGTGGTCAAGGTGCCGCGCTTCGCGTTTGAGAAGTTCAAGGGCACCGACACCACCCTCACCACCCGCATGAAGGCGGTGGGCGAGATCATGTCCATCGGCCGCACGTTTGAGGAGGCCTTTGGCAAGGCGATGCGCTCGCTCGAGGACGGGCATGCCGGCATCTTGGCCGGCGGGCACGAGGGTGCGGGCATGGACGACGACGAGCTCGCCCAGCGCGTGGCCGAGCCCACGGCAGACCGCGTCTTCTACCTGGTAGAGGCCCTGCGCCGCGGCTGGGGTGTGGAGCGCGTCTTCGAGCTCACCCGCATCGACCGCTGGTTCATTTCGCGCATCGCCGATATGGTGGCCGTGCAGGAGTCCATCCGCGGCCTCCGCGTGGAGGATATCGACGCCGACGCCATGCGCCTGCTCAAGCAGTACGGCACCTCGGACGCGGAGATCGCCGCGCTCACCGGCTCGGACGAGCGCTTTGTGCGCGCGTACCGCAAGGGCCTCGGCGTGGTGCCGTGCATGAAGACGGTCGACACCTGCGCCGCCGAGTTTGCCTCCGCCACGGAGTACCACTACAAGACCTACGAGAGCCTCATGCGCCCCGGCGCCGATGCCAAGAAGCGCGTGGCGGCCGACGAGGTAACGCACACGCATAAGAAGAAGGCCATGATCTTGGGCGCGGGCCCCAACCGCATCGGTCAGGGCATCGAGTTCGACTACTGCTGCGTGCACGCGAGCTACGCGCTGGCGAGCCGCGGGTACGAGACCATCATGGTCAACTGCAACCCCGAGACGGTCTCGACCGACTACGACACCTCCGACCGCCTGTACTTTGAGCCGCTCACGTACGAGGACGTGATGGACATCGTCGATGTCGAGCGTCCGGACGGCGTGGTGGTGACGCTCGGCGGTCAGACGCCGCTCAAGCTCGCCCGCGCCCTCGAGGACGCCGGCGTGAACATCATGGGCACCAAGCCCCGCGCCATCGACCTCGCCGAGGATCGCGAGCGCTTCAGCGCGCTGCTCGACCGCATGCGCATCATGTACCCGCCCGCGGGCGAGGCGCGCAGCTTTGAGGAGGCCGAGCAGGTGGCCGCGCAGATCGGCTTCCCGCTGCTCGTGCGTCCCTCCTACGTGCTCGGCGGCCGCGGCATGATGATCGCCTACGACGCGCCGCACCTGCGCGAGTACATGGCCGAGGCCACCCAGATCAGCCCCGACTACCCCGTCTACCTCGACCGCTTCCTCGAGGGCGCCATCGAGTGCGACGTCGACGCGCTCTGCGACGGCGAGGAGGTCTACATCGGCGGCATCCTGGAGCACATCGAGGAGGCCGGCATCCACTCCGGCGACTCGGCCACGTGCATCCCGCCGTTCAGCTTCTCGGAGTCGCTGGTCGAGAAGCTCCGCGACACGACGCGCCGCATCGCGCTCGAGCTCGGCGTGCGCGGTCTCGTTAACGTGCAGTACGCCATCCAGGGTGAGACGGTCTACGTGATCGAGGCAAACCCGCGCGCGAGCCGCACGGTGCCCTTCATCTCCAAGGCGACGGGCGTGCCGCTCGCCAAGGCCGCGGCCTGCATCATGGCGGGCGAGAGCATCGCCGATTTGCACCTGCCGGCCGACGACCGCGACCTCGACTGGTTCTGCATGAAGGAAGCCGTCATGCCGTGGGGTCGCTTCCCGGGCGCCGACGTGGTGCTGGGGCCCGAGATGAAGTCGACGGGCGAGGTCATGGGCATCGCCAAGAGCTACCCCGAGGCTTACGCCAAGACGCAGCTCGCCATCGACTACCAGCTGCCGACGCCGGACCAGGGCAAGGTCTTCATCAGCGTGAACGACCGCGACAAGCGGCATATCCTCGCCGTGGCGCGTATCTTCCGCTACCTCGGGTTCGACATCGTGTCCACCGAGGGCACGGCCAAGGTGCTGCGCGGCGGCAACGTTAAGTGCGAGGTCGTCAACAAGTTCAGCGAGGGGCACCCGCACATCGGCGACATGATCGCCGCGGGCGAGATCGCCCTCATCATCAACACGCCCTACGGACAGGGCGCGCGCGGCGACGGCTACAAGGTGCGCACCGAGGCCATCCGCCGCGGTGTGACCTGCGTGACCGCGCTTTCCGGCGCCAACGCCTTTGTGGCGGCGATCGAGGCCGTGCAGACGGCCGACACCACCGGCGAGGGCATGGAGGTCATCGCGCTGCAGGACCTGCCCCAGTACGAGGTGTAAGCCCGTAGACAGCGTCTCCGCTTATGCACCGGCGCCCCCAACGTCCCCGCTCCGGCGGGGACGTTTTTTCTGCGCCGTTGCGTTTCCGCTCGGGTAGGGGACCCTTTGCCGCGCCTCCGCGTTCCCGTGTGCGAATCTGCCACTTTTGCCTCTTTGCGGGGATGCGGACAAAAGGTTGGACACCCGCGGGTGTCCGGATCGGAGGTCCGCATGTACGACGACGATACGAGGGCGCTGGCCGTCGAGGCCGTCGGCGCCGGGTTCACC
>NZ_NFJH01000014.1 GCF_002159765.1 Collinsella sp. An268
GGTACCGTCAAGAATCTTGCGCACTTTCCGACAGTCCCATAGGCCCGCCGTCCGGTGCGGCTACCCCTCCAGCAGAGTCACGTCCAGGTAGCGCCTCGAACCCCACTCGCTCTCGGCTACGTACTTGAGCCTGGCGGTCACGAGCATGAGGGCCGAGTTGCCGTCGGGAAAGGTGCCCACCACCCTCGTCCTGCGGCGGATCTCGCGGTTCAGCCTCTCGATGGCGTTGTTGGTGCGTATGCGCCGCCAGTGCTCGCGGGGGAACCTCGTGTAGGCCAGGGTCTCGGTGTATCCGTCGCGCACGACCTTGGCCGCCTCCTTGAGCTTGGATTTCTCGAGCTCGGATGCGACCTCGAGGGCCTTGGCCTCGGCAGCCTCGCGGGACTCCATGGCGTGGATGGCCTTGAGCATGGCGGCGACCCTCGGCCTCTTCGATTTCGGAACCTTCGAGAGCACGTTGCGGTAGAAGTGCACGGTGCAGCGCTGGTAGGCCGCGCCGGGAAAGACCTCCGCGATGGAGCCGACCATGCCGGCCGCCTTGTCGCCGGTGAACATCCTCACGCCGCGCAGCCCGCGCGACTTGAGCCACGAGAGGAACTCCCGCCAGCACTCCGCCGACTCCGTGAACCCCTCGGCGGCGCCTATGACCTCGCGGTAGCCGTCGTCGTTGACCCCTATGGCGACCATCACGGCCACGTTCTCGTAGGAGCCTCCCCAGGACCTCTTGAGGTATATCCCGTCGACGTAGACGTAGGGGTAGGCGCGCTCGAGGGGTCGGTTACGCCACTCCTCGACCGAAGTGAACGCCTTCTCGTTCAGGTTCGAGACGGTGGCCGCGGACACGCTCGAGCCCCAGAGGATCTCGGAGACGTCCTCGATGCGCCTGGTGGAGACGCCCGCGAGGTACATCTCGATCATGGCCTCCTCGACCGAGGCCTCGCGGCGCCGGTAGCGCTCGATGATCGCCGTGGTGAACCGCATCCCCTTGAGCTTGGGCATGTGCAGCGTGACCTCGCCGGCGCTCGTGGCCAGGCTGCGCTCGTAGTGGCCGGAGCGGTACGCCTCGCGCTCTGCGGTGCGCTCGTACCGCTCGGCGCCGACGAGGTCCCCCGCCTCCTCCTCGAGAAGGCCGTTCAGGGTGTCCTCGACGGTCCTCCTCACCAGCTCGCGCAGGTCGGTCTTCAGCGATTCCTCGTTCAATGTTACGATTGGCTCGGGCATGGTCTACCTCCAGCATGTTTCTTTTCTCGACAATCAGAATCATACCGGGGCGGGCCGTGCCCTCCTTCCTATCTGGACGCTATTCCGCTGTCAAAGTGCGCAAGAAATTGTACGTTACCACTTCATGGGGTACCTGAGGGGGAAGAGCTCGCTGCTCATGTTCGACCGGCCCGCCACGAGTCAAGGGGCTATCGGGCCTGAACGAAAGTTCAGGCCAGGGGCTTGAGCCCCTGGCCTGGGACCCTAGGGTTATACCCTAAGAGCAGACCACGCGCTATGCGGGCGGTCATGATTGCATGTCAGTTTTTTTCCGATTAACTGCAATGAGTGGAAGAGAGCATATCACAGCGATGAGAGAGCCTCCGATTACAGAAAAGTTGATTCCGTTCATGCCGAAATGTTGTGTGAAGGGGAGTGCGAGCAAAAGAGCTGTCACTAGCGCGATAAGATTGCAGACGAGCATCGCCTTCGCTTTGCGTAGGACCACTAGCACATCGTTGGTGTAGAACAATATTCCTACGCATCCCGTTGCGACAAGAACGTAGGGGAATAGGTAGGTGTGTGGAGCGATAGAGGGGCCAAAGACGAGCTGCAGGGCGAAATCTCCAACGATGCTTAACCCAACAATGAACAGAGACAGCACACCTATTATTAGTACGAGAATCTTGATGAACTCTCGCATGAAGGCATGTGCGCCGGAGTCGTTGAGCGTCTTTGCAAGTGAGCCAATCATGGGACTATATAAATAGGTTGCAGATACCTGAATAAGCACCGCGGGAGTTGCCACGCTGGCATAGATGCCAAGAGCCTCACTTCCATACAAGATGCCAAAATACTGTCTCACTAGTGAGACGATTCCGTTTGCGCATAAGCTGCCAATCATCGCCAGAAAGCAGGCTTTTGCAAGTGATAACATTTTATCTTTTTCAAAGTCTGGTCGAATAGATCCAAAGAGCTTGGCGTGCGGTAAGTCATAGAACAGCGTGATGGCAATGCATGATGCTGCCATGCCTAAAATACCAACAACCAAACTGTCGAAAACATACAACGGCACTGCAAATCCAACAAGTGAAAGCACTCCTCGCATAAGTTGTGATTTGCCGATGTAGTCCATTCTATAGGCCTTTTGGTCAATACCGTAAAGGACATCAGAGAAGACCTCATCTGATTTGAAGAGTAAATATGTAATAGAGGCGAGCAGAAGCTGTGAATCAGATGAGCAGGTGAGGGGAAGATAGACAGCGCACCAGAGCAAGCCCAGTCCAATGCTGACAAAACGAAAAGCGATGTAGTTCTGAGGCGAATACTCGTCGTTAAGATCCGAAACCTGGAAGGTACGGATTTTGTAGAGTCCAATGGATGCGAAGATGATACCATTCGCCATTGCGAAGGCGAGTGCGCCAGAGTTCTCGTAGTTTGTTGAGAGTCGAACAACGAGTACCGTTGTGAGCCATTGGCAACCTAAATAAAAGAGGCAGCCAAAGGCATTCCATAGGGCGTTGGCACGTAGCGTCAATGGACGCATATCTTTTGGTAGAGTCTTCATGATTTCAATTCTAAGCTATAGCCAGATTCTTGGCATCAACAATTGATGTCCTCAGAACCATCTTATGCATATTAGTAAGATGCCGCCAATAGACAACATCAGTTTGAGTATGACAATCTGTTTGTTAACGGGTTCTTCAGGTCACCCAGCTGTTCCCAAGGTGTGTCGATTACAATGGCTCTGGTAGTCAAGCAGTCCAAAGGAGCCTTGCATTTTGTTTACCAAAGACGATCATACCTTTGCGGTCTGTGCGTATGGCGAGTCCCCGTACCTCGAGCAGTGCCTTTATTCTTTGCGTGAGCAAGAGTTGCATACTAACGTGATTATCTCCACGTCCACGCCCAATGATGCAATCAGGCGGTTGGCAAAGCGATACAAAGCCCCCCTATTCATTAACGAGGGCGAACCTGGTATCGGACATGATTGGAATTGTGCGATTAGCCATTGTCAAACACCTTTAGTTACCATTGCCCATCAGGATGATATCTATCTTCCTGCTTATGCAAAGATCATGCTGTCGATGATGAATGAGGAGGAGAAGCCGTTAATCTGGTTCTCTGATTATGGAGAGCTTCGTGGCGATGTTCCTTGCGACGACAGTCGATTGCTTGCTATAAAGCGCCTGTTGCTAAACCCGCTAAAGAGAGTTTCTTCTAGACAGTCTGTTTTTGTTCGGCGGAGGGCGTTATCGTTAGGGTCTTCAATATGCTGCCCGGCCGTAACATACTGCAGGCCAAATTTACCGGATCCTGTTTTCCTCGAGAATATGAAATGCGATCTTGATTGGCAGGCGTGGGAACGCTTTTCCCGTCTAGAAGGTTCCTATATTTATGCGCCGCAGGTTCTTATGAGACACCGTATCCATGAGGGCTCAGAGACAACTGCTCTGATAAAAGATGATACACGAACAAAAGAAGACCTTGTTATGCTGAGAAAGTTTTGGCCAGCACCTATCGCTAGGTTTATTAACGGGTTTTACTCAAAAAGCCAAGCGAGCAATCAAGGTTAACTCTCTCGATCTCCGATGGGTATTTCTTGGCTGATTTACGGCATCAGTGAGATCTGAAGATGAATGAGGAGGAGGGGCGCCTGCTTTGGTTTTACACTCTTTTCATCGAGGGGCGGTACCGCTTTTGTAGAAAGCCCGTACAAAACTGCGTGCAGTCATTGGGATAATCGTTTTCTGCATAGGTTGGGAATGAATATGACGTCGGTGTCTATAGTACGGTTGTGGCTTCTATAATAAACAAGCCTACGGGCTTCGAGCATATGACCATATAAACATAGAATTGCATCTATCTTCCCATGTGATCCGGATGACCGGCTGTGATTTGCTCGTGTCAAGGAGACGTCGATCTTGTTGCCGTGAACGCTTTGAGGAAAACCGAAGAAGGGGATCGGTTTATCACGTTCGATCCAATCTATATTTCTTCCGATGACAAGGAGATTCGCCGTGTGACACTGAGGACCGACCCTATTGACTTTTCGCAGATGGTTGAGATGTTTGCGCGTGTATAAAGCGCTCATGAAAGGCTTTGTCATGAAGTAGATGATTGCAAGTGTAAGCTTGTAAGACATCGATATCTTGCAGCTAAGGAAATAATCTCGAATGCTGACACCACAATCATTTGTTAGGGAAACGCTGATTTATTAGTCGATGGCTGCTCGGGGCCTTCCCGCGGGGGCTCTTCGTACCGGTCTCCCCGCCCGACGGCCGCCGCCCCGGGCGGCCGGCAACACCGAAGCCGGCCTCCTCCCGGAGCCTCCTCTCGGCGACGGCGTCGTGCAGGAGCTCAAGCTCACCGGCGGACAGGCCGTCGACGAGCCCCGAGTAGGGGTTCGGGCGTCTCATGGCGGTCTTCCCATCCGCCCGAACGCCCACCCGGAGGGAATGTCGCCAAACATAGATCCGGGTGGGCGCTCGGGCAAATTCTATGCTTGGCTGGGAAGAGGATACCACGGGGCCGGCGGCGGCCCGATTCCATCCTCCAAGTTCTAGACTGTTAGAATTCCTACACTGTTAGAAATCGAAAAAACCAGCTGATTGGAGTCGTTGAGAACGTTGAGCTAGGAATACACATCTGAGTTTAAGGGCGTCGATAGGAGACGCGTATCTCTCAAATCGCTACATCGATGTATAATTAAGACATCCAGAAGACGTAAGGTTCGCATTCCAAGAGCTAGAGTTAGCTTAGCAGCAAGTAAAATACTCTTCGGGATATTCGGGATGACGCTGCAAGCATAATCATCGTACATTTACTGCTCATCCGTAAGTTCGTGGCTAACCTAATTGACTTGACAGGTCCACGGTGAAGGGTATTGCCTGATAACTATTGACATCTCTCAATTTCTATTCAAGTTAATCAAGCAGAGCCGTCGAAGTGCGCACGCCATACGTCTGGGACCAAAAACCTTTCCTAGCACAATTTACTATGAAGCAGCTTGATTCTTATGCTCTGCACGGGTTGTATTAACTCATGGTAGGATATTCAGTTGATGTTTAATCGTTTGCAGAACGACATACACGTTAAAAGGACGGTATGATGGATATACGACAAAAGACTGAGCCGGCGGTTTGGAGCGCGCTACTAATCTCAGTAGCTTTCTTTTGCGTCCTTCTGGTTAACGTCATCTATTGGTATGCAACTTGTGAATCTACGAAATTCTTCGTATTTGGTTTTCTAGCTTGTATTTTACTGGGCATTATTATCTATGCGTTCAAGATGAATATTATTGACAGGATGACTTCAGAGGTTGTTTTCTTGTCTGCGTTAAGCATTTCATGCATCTTCTTCGTATTCCTATTCCCGCCCTTCTCAGTTCCAGATGAGGGGCATCATTTTCTGTCATCGTATTGGTTAGTAGATTGTATCACTGGAGAATCATCATTGACCGATTCTAGCTCCATACCTTTACGACAGGATGACTATCTATTGTGCACAGAATGGGCTTCTAATGAGATTAGTCTTCATAGCTATCAGTCCATCTTGGATCACTTCGAATTGTTCAATCAAAATGACGAGATTGAGGTGATAGCTACTGAAGGCTTCTCAGTTGGATCAGAAAACATCGTGACCAAGATCGGATCCGTTCTAGGAATTATAATAGCACGAATTCTTAACCTAGGTGCATATCCATTGTTCTATCTAGGGAGGTTGCTGAACGCTGCTCAATTTGTAATGCTTTCATACGCCGCATTCAAGATTATCCCCACTGGAAAAACAATTGTAGCTAGTGTATCCTTACTACCAATGACGCTTCATCTTGCCGCTTCGTATTCATACGACGGAGGCATCATTGGTTTGTCGATGCTGCTTATCGCCCTACTTTTGCGCGCTATATCCAATGATAAGCCCTTCTCCATAAAAGAGATGATAAGTATTGGGGCGGTAACTGCTTTACTTGCACCGTGTAAAATACTGTACACATCAATTACGCTTCTACTCTTCCTCATTCCTAAATCGCGTTTTCGCAACGTTCGAGACAAATACATTTTTATCATTTCGTTAATCCTGATTGCAGGCGTCTCTATCATTGGATTCCGACTTGCAGGAATAGCAGGACTTGCGTCTTCATCTACCGAGCTCGATTACAGGGGCATAGAAAGCGGACATTTCTACTCGCTCGGTGATGTTATCAATAATCCCATCGGCACGATAGCACTGTTCTTTAGAACACTCCTTGTAAATGGGGATTTTTATGCATCGACACTTGTTGGCGGTTCTCTAGGCTGGTTTCAAGATTCCATTGCCGCGCCGTATTTCATAGTATTCCTTTACTATCTTCTACTATTAATTGGAGCCCAAAAGTGCCGAAATGATTGTGATGACGTACAGCTTCCAACTAAAGTTGTTATGACAAGTATTTTTGTCCTCTGCATATTTGGATCAATGGTATCGATGTTTCTCGGATGGACCTTCACTTATGAGCCAATTGTGATGGGCGTGCAAGGTAGGTACTTCCTGCCTGTGCTAATAGCTGCGCTTTTTGCCGTGAGATGGAAATCCGTTTATATCAACCAACCTACATATGGCTTAGTACTCTCCGGCGTTTGTACACTAAATATATTCTATGCGGTTGGTTTGGTCGGATCTGCACTATCACTCGTGTAATTTACCTTGATAATTCTGCTCGCACTTGAATAGTTGCGAGCAGAGCACGCCTTATGAGTCGCTACCGAATATAAGTGGACAATATTATTGGTCGACAAAAGATGCTATCAAGTACTTTGCCCGCCTTTCGATAACTTTTTAGACCAATCTAAGGGTATTCCACATCCTCCGGAAGCGTCTCGTCTCAGCCGGGCAGTCGAGCACGCTAGGACCTTCGACATCAAGGTTCGGGCGTGCATGTTAGCACTGCCCGCCTTGAGGCGGTGGAGGAGAGGGGTTGCTGGGCTAACGCCCGGTAACCGAATCATGGACCGTCGGTACCATTTCTCGTGGGGGCCCAGAACCAATCCGAGTTGAACCTCAGGGTGCCAGCGGTTGGGTCCAGGATGCGAGACGAACATGGTCGAGCCACGGCGGCTGCTTGTCCATTACTAAGTACTGCGGATAGTTAGTACTTATGCTCGGTAACGTACAATTTCTTGCGCACTTTGACAGCGGAATAGCGTCCAGATAGGAAGGAGGGCACGGCCCGCCCCGGTATGATTCGAGTTGTCGAGACAAGAAACACGCTGGAGGTAGACCATGCCCGAGCCCATCGTAACATTGAACGAGGAATCGCTGAAGACCGACCTGCGCGAGCTGGTGAGAAGGACCGTCGAGGACACGCTGAACGGCCTGCTCGAGGAGGAGGCCGACGACCTCGTCGGCGCCGAGCGCTACGAGCGCACCGCCGAGCGGGAGGCCTACCGCGCCGGGCACTACGACAGGAGCCTCACCACGTCGTCCGGCGAGGTCACGATCCATATGCCCAAGCTCAAGGGCATGAGGTCCACCACGGCGACCATCGAGCGCTACCGGCGCCGCGAGGCCTCGGTCGAGGAGGCCATGATCGAGATGTACCTGGCGGGCGTCTCGACGCGCAGGATCGAGGACGTCTCCGAGATCCTCTGGGGCTCCAGCGTCTCCGCGGCGACCGTCTCGAACCTTAGCGAGAAGGCCTTCGCCTCGGTCGAGGAGTGGCGCAACCGCCCCCTCGAGCGCGCCTACCCCTACGTCTACGTCGACGGGATCTACCTCAAGCGCAGCTGGGGCGGGAGCTACGAGAACGTGGCCGTGATGGTGGCCATCGGCGTGAACGACGACGGCTACCGCGAGGTCATAGGCGCCGCCGAGGGGTTCACCGAGTCCTCGGAGTGCTGGCGGGAGTTCCTGTCGTGGCTGAAGTCCAGGGGGCTCCGCGGCGTGCGCATGTTCACCGGCGACAAGGCGGCCGGCATGGTCGGCTCCATCGCCGAGGTCTTCCCCGGGGCCGCCTACCAGCGCTGCACCGTGCACTTCTACCGCAGCGTTCTCGCCAGGGTGCCCAAGTCCAGGCGAGCCAAGGTCGCGGCCATGCTCAAGGCGATCCACGCCATGGAGTCCCGCGAGGCCGCCGAGGCCAAGGCGCTGGAGGTGGCCGCCGGCCTCGACGGCATGAAGCTCGGGGAGGCCGCCAAGGCCGTGGGGGACGGCTGCGCGGAGACCCTGACCTACACCAGGTTCCCCCGCGAGCACTGGCGCCGCATACGCACCAGCAACGCCATCGAGCGCCTGAACCGGGAGATCCGACGCAGGACGAGGGTGGTGGGGACGTTCCCCGACGGGAACTCCGCCCTCATGCTCGTCACCGCCAGGCTCAAGTACGTGGCCGAGAGCGAGTGGGGCTCGAGGCGCTACCTGGACGTGACGCTGCTGGACGAGTAGCCGTACCGGAGGGCGGGCCTATGGGCTGTCGGAAAGTGCGCAAGAATCTTGACGGTACCGAGGGCGGGCCTATGGGGCTGTCGGAAAGTGCGCAAGAATCTTGACGGTACCGATGCCAACCGACACGGGCATCGGCCTGCCCTACAGGATCTATTCGGTCGGCCCGAAGTGGGAGGACGGCGGTCCGGAGTGATACGACAGGGCTGCTTGGGAAGGCTACACCGCAATGGTCCATGTCCATTTTGGCTGGAATAAATAGCGTGCCATTTGTTGTCCTATAAACCAAGATCTTGCGAGCGTTAGTGCGGATGTTGCACCACTCAACGTTACTATGCACAGAAGTGCATAGTAACGTGTCTCTTAATAATGATGATTAGAGATGATAATAACAATTGAAAGGTTCGTTTGTAGTGATGTTTACATTGATATATGGATCTCCCTTAACGTAATACTCCGCCCAGCGATAGTTCATATAGGAAGTTTCGCGATGGAATCTTATGCGTTTCTCTACGCTTGTTTCAAAACCTCTAGATATCGACTCATAGTGATAGAGTTCCACTTCAGGCGTGTAGACAATAAGCTTTCCGCTTTCGCGCACCTTTAAACAATAATCAATATCATTAAACGCGACAGCAAGCTCCTCTGTAAAGCCATTGACGGATTCGAAAACCGAGCGTTTTGTCATCAAGCATGCTGCGGTCACGGCACTTAAATCCTGTTCTGCGTCGGCGAGAGCAAAATAGCCCCATTGTCCGCGCGGGAGATTTTTGCCAAGATGGCCTGCGACACCTCCAGTGACGCAAACACCTGCATGCTGGATTGTATCATCGCGATAATAAAGACGTACGCCGACCGCACCAACGTCCTGCCTTGCGCAGATGCCAATCATTCGCTCAATCCAATTCGGGGTGATTAGCTCGGTGTCATTGTTGAGAAGGAGAAGATATTCCCCCTTTGCAGCGCGTGCACCGAAGTTGATAATCTTCGAGAAGTTAAACTCATGCGGCCAAGTGACAATTGTTATCTTATCGGAATGGTTTGATTCGAGCGCAGCGTAATACTCAAATGTCTTTGATTCAGTGCTGTTGTTCTCAACAAGAATTATCTCATAGTTCGGGTAGGTTGTTTTTTCAAGAATCGAATTAAGGCAGTTGTCGAGGACATCAATTAGGTCCTTGGTTGGAATAATGATAGAGACTAGTGGGTGCTTTTCGGGAACGCGATAAGTAATTTTATATGTGAATGGCCTACGCGACTCGCAGACGGTCGCATTGATACCTACGCGATTAAGGTGTGCCTGAACGGCTTTGATGCCTGCTTTGGTTGCATAGGGTTTGTTATCGGCGCTACTTGCCGTTGAGGTTTCACTAATTCGCCAATGATAGAGGACGCGGGGAACATGATGGACATGGCGTGCTTTTTCGCTAGCCAGTAGAGTCAAGTTATGGTCCTGCGCTCCGTCATACTCGGATGTGCTTAACTCTAGTTGATTGAGCAGCGTTCTCCGAATAGTAAGCATATGGCAAATATAGTTATTATTCCTCAGAAGATCGATATTGAAGTCAGGCTTGAAGAACGGCTGCGCAAGCTCTCCGTCTGGCATCAACTTATCTTCATCGCAATACAGTAAATCTGTATGGGGATGTTCATTTATCGCCTTGGCATACTCGAATAACAAATCAGGCTCAATCAGGTCGTCGTGGTCAAAGAAGGCTATGAAGTCGCCTGTTGCTATAGAGATGCCAGCGTTTGTGTTCTCAGCAATCCCTAAATTGCTCTTTAAGGTAAGGGCCTTGATCCGTTTATCGCTATCAGATGCCTGTTGAACTAAATCTGACAACGCGGCATCATCAGGACTAGCATTGACCAATACTAACTCCCATTTTCCATAGCTCTGTTCCCGTACGGACCCTAGCATTTCTAGGAAGAACTCCTTTGGAGTTTTATAAAGGGGGACAATGATGCTAAATCGTGGGCGATTCTCAAAATAGGTCTCCACTTGTTTGGAAAGAACATCGATGGACGCCTTATGTGCGGCAAACCAAGCAGGATACTGTGGGTCGATTTGAGCGTTGAGCATAGCTCGGCCGGTTTCATTAAGTAAGTGAGCTTTAGTTCTGCGGGGCAGGGTATTGAAGCTGTTAAATTGCGGATTATTGTTGTCTTGGAGAATGAAGATGAGGTTTCTATCGTCACTTGGTATGCGTATGGAGACCTGAATCTCGCGGAGAAAGACATCGCTAGAGACTTTTGACTCGACCTTTGTGTTACTAATGAAGACGGGGTTGATTGAAATCTGCTTGAGCTGAGCATCCGTGCAGAGAATAGATATATCGGAGTTGTCACAGTAGGGGAGAGTAATCAACCCTCGGAGTATGCACTCGCTACCATCGGCGATGCATTCCCAAAATTCGAAATTAGCATTTACATAGGTGCTGATTTTATCAAAGCCACGGATATCCTCGCAAAGGCTGGGCCTCATGCGATAGTTAAGTCGAGAAAGCCATTTTGCCCAGAAGAAATCAAGTGTACAAGAGACCTTGTTGGTGGGCATTGCATCTTGGAAGATGGTATATGTGATTTTATTAAGTTTGAGGATAGGAAATACGGCAACGAAGATATCGCCGGAGATTTGGTCGCTATTGTCGAGACTCCTGTAGATATCGCATGGGATGGCCTTTCCGCCGGCAGTATGGGACTCAATTAAAACCGGCATATTAATATCATACTCACGAATAGAGACGCGAATGTAGACCTTTCCGTCCCCTCGGCAAACACCCATCGGTGAAATCTTCATTACTTAGCTCCTCAATGATGTGCCCTACAGCTCTTCCTATGATAATCGACAGCTCTTCTTCTCTAGTATTTTTGATTGAGCAAACATATGTCCATATGACGTTGGTGGGGGGTCCGTTTGCTTCCGAGGACATGATTCAATAAGGGCAGATGCGCAGTGGAGGGATGGCGGAGTTGGTTTGTGCATGGGCGGAAGTCTTGTAATCGTGGCATTATATAACGGTAGAGTATTAGTCTCCTAGAAAGGGGCCTTTTATGAAGGGCATCGTCCTCGCCGGGGGTTCCGGCACCCGGCTCTACCCGCTCACGCTCGTGACCAGCAAGCAGCTCCTGCCGGTCTACGACAAGCCGATGATCTACTACCCGCTCTCCGTCCTCATGATGGCGGGCATCCGCGACATCCTCATCATCTCGACGCCGGCGGACCTGCCGAACTTCGAGAGGCTCCTCGGCGACGGCTCGGACTTCGGGCTCTCGCTCTCCTACGCGGAGCAGCCCTCGCCGGACGGCCTCGCCCAGGCGTTCCTGATCGGCGAGGGTTTCGTCGCGGGGGAGCCCTGCGCCCTCGTGCTCGGGGACAACATCTTCTTCGGCAACGGCCTCTCCCGCCACCTGCGCCGCGCCGTGGCGAACGCGGGGGAGGGGCGCGCCACCGTCTTCGGCTACCACGTGGACGACCCCGAGCGCTTCGGCGTCGTGGAGTTCGACGGGGAGGGGAGGGCGGTCTCCATCGAGGAGAAGCCCGAGCGCCCCAAGAGCTCCTACGCCGTGACGGGCCTCTACTTCTACCCGGGCGACGTGGCGGAGCGCGCCGGCAGGGTGGTCCCCTCCGCCCGCGGCGAGCTCGAGATCACCGACCTCAACCGCATGTACCTCGACGACGGCCTGCTCTCCGTCGTGACGCTCGGCCGCGGCTACGCATGGCTTGACACCGGCACCATGGAGTCCCTCTACGAGGCGGGCGAGTTCGTCCGCGCCGTGGAGCGCGCCCAGGACACCCCCGTGTCCGTCCTGGAGGAGATCGCCTACGAGAACGGCTGGATCGACCGGTCGACCCTCGTCTCCTGCGCGGAGCGGTACGGGAAGAGCGTGTACGGGCAGCACCTGAAGAAAGTCGCCGAAGGCGCTTTCATTAAGGGTGATAGTTCCTATTAACGTGGCTCGTAACAGCATCAACTTGAATGGGCAGGGCGACGGCATGTTTGCTGTCGCCCTTTCATTTTTACGCATGCTCGCATGGGGTTGGTGAGAGATAGAGTGGGTTTTTCCTGCGACTGGGCACTCATGTCAAAGGGCCTTACTCTTTGGTTTAAGCTATTCCTAGAAGTGAGCGGGTAAAGCCTTTGCTACCCGGCTTAAGATTGAGGAGGATTAGATGGCCGACATCTTCGAGCCAAAGAACATCATCGTCACCGGCGGCTGCGGCTTCATCGGCAGCAACTTCGTGCACTACGTGGTGGAGAACTGCCCCGGAGTGCACGTCACCGTGCTGGACAAGCTGACCTACGCCGGCAACCCGGAGAACATAGCGGGGCTCCCCGCCGACCGCGTCGAGCTCGTGGTGGGCGACATCTGCGACGCCGACCTGCTGGAGCGGGTCGTCCCCGGCCACGACGCGATCGTCCACTACGCCGCCGAGTCCCACAACGACAACTCCATCGCCGACCCGGAGCCGTTCCTCAGGACCAACGTGGAGGGCACCTTCCGCCTGCTGGAGGCGTGCCGGAGGTTCGACGTGAGGCTCCACCACGTCTCGACCGACGAGGTTTACGGCGACCTCGCGCTCGACGACCCGGCGCGCTTCACGGAGGAGACCCCGTACCGCCCCTCCAGCCCCTACAGCTCCACCAAGGCCTCCTCGGACATGCTCGTGCGCGCCTGGGCCCGCACCTTCGGCGTGCGCGCCACGATCTCCAACTGCTCGAACAACTACGGGCCCTACCAGCACGTGGAGAAGTTCATCCCCAGGCAGATAACGAACCTCATCGACGGCGTAAGGCCGAAGCTCTACGGCGACGGCCTGAACGTCCGCGACTGGATCCACACGGAGGACCACTCGAGCGCCGTCTGGGCCATCCTCACCCGCGGCCGCATCGGGGAGACGTACCTCATCGGCGCCGACGGAGAGAGGTCGAACATCGACGTGCTCCGGGCCATCCTCGCCGCTTTCGGCCGCGAGCCCGACGACTTCGACTGGGTGCGCGACCGCCCCGGCCACGACCGCCGCTACGCCATCGACCCGACGAAGCTCCGCCGCGAGCTCGGCTGGGAGCCCAGGCACACGGACTTCGCCGAGGGCCTGGCGGAGACCGTCGCCTGGTACCGCGAGAACGAGGCATGGTGGCGCCCCGCTAAGGCTGCTACCGAGGCAAAATACGCATCCCAGGGTCAGTAGGACCTTACTTGGGGCCCGTGCCGCGGCCCCTCCCGGCATCATGGGGATGAGTGACCGGGAGGGGTCGCGGCACGGGCCCCCTTCTGAAACCGCCCGATACGCTAAGGAGCTCCACTATGTCCGATATCCAGTACGAGAAGCCACTCGAGAGCGTAGACACCGGCATCCCCGGCCTCGCCGTCGTCGAGCTGCCCGTCCACGGCGACAGCCGCGGCTGGTTCAAGGAGAACTGGCAGAGGGAGAAGATGGCGGGCGGGCTCGGCCTGCCGGACCGCCGCTGGGTCCAGAACAACGTCAGCTACAACCTCAAGGCCGGCGCCACCCGCGGCATCCACGCCGAGCCCTGGGACAAGTTCGTCTCCGTGGCGACCGGCTCGGTCTTCGGCGCCTGGGTCGACCTCCGCGCCGGCAGCCCCGCGTTCGGCAGGGTCTACACCTGCGTCCTCGACCCCTCGCGGGCGATCTACGTGCCCCGCGGCGTGGGCAACTCCTACCAGGCGCTCGAGGACGGCACGGCATACACCTACCTCGTGGACGCGCACTGGTCCGCGGAGCTCAAGAAGACTTACACCTTCGTGAACCTCGCCGACCCGGACCTCGCGATCCCCTGGCCCATCCCGCTCAGGGAGGCGGAGCTCTCCGAGGCGGACAAACAGCACCCGCTCCTCAGGGACGTCGCCCCCATGGAGCCCAAGCGGACCCTCGTCACCGGCTGCAACGGGCAGCTCGGACGTGCCGTCCGCGCCGCGGCCGAGGCCCGGGGCCTCATGGGCTTCGACTACTGCGACATCGACACGTTCGACATGTCCGACCCCGCGGCCTACGCTGGCGTCGACTGGTCGCTCTACGGGACCGTGATCAACTGCGGGGCCTACACCGCCGTCGACAGGGCGGAGACCCCGGAGGGCCGCGTCCTCGCCTGGAAGGCGAACGCCACGGGCCCCGCGCTGCTCTCCAAGGTGTGCGCCGAGCGCGGCATCACCCTCGTGCACGTGAGCTCCGACTACGTGTTCGACGGCACCCGGGAGGTCCACGGCGAGGACGAGCCACTGAGCCCGCTCTCCGTCTACGGGCAGTCCAAGGCCGCCGGCGACCTCGCCGTGTCGACGTGCCCGTCCCACTACATCCTGCGCAGCTCCTGGGTCATCGGCGACGGAAACAACTTCGTGAAGACCATGGCGCGCCTCTCCGACCGCTGCGCGGACCCCGCCGACGGCCTCGACGGGGTCACCGTGGTGGACGACCAGGTGGGCCGCCTCACCTTCACCGACGAGATGGCCGCCGCCGTCCTGCACCTCCTCGGCTACCGCGACGGGTCCCCGCTGCCTCTCGCGCCCGCGCCCTGCGGCACCTACGACCTGACCTCCTCGGGCGATCCCGCCAGCTGGGCGGACATCGCCCGCAGGGTGTTCGACCTCAGGAACGGCAACGGCTCCGCCGTCAGGCCGGTGACGACTGATGAGTACTACGCCTCCGCGGAGGGGCCCGTCGCCCCGCGCCCGCGGTGGTCGACGCTCGACCTCGCCAAGGTCGAGGAGACGGGCTTCATGCCGCAGGTATGGACAGAATCTCTCGAGCACTATATGGAATCTGCCCTGTAGAATTGAATCGAGTTGCTCATAAGGGCGGCCCCATGCGGTGTCGCCCTTATTCTGTGAGGAGAATTCATGCCCCGCATTGAAACGCGTTCTGCCAATCGTCTCGCCATCTACTGCTTCTACGATGCGAAGGGGCATGCACCCCAGTTCATCCCACAGTTTCTCGATGACCTCATGAAGAACGTGAACGAGCTCGCCGTGGTAGTCAATGGCAAGCTTGATGATGCATCGCGTGAGATGTTTCAACAATATGCCGCGCGCATTGTTGTGAGAGAGAATAGGGGGCTCGATGCGGCTGCCTATAAGGAGGTCATGCTCTCTTATGGGTGGGATGCGCTTGAGGCCTATGATGAGGTGATTTGTCTTAACGACACCATCATGGGCCCCCTGCGTCCGTTCTCCGAGATGTTCAGCGCTATGGATGCAAGGGATGTCGACTTTTGGGGAATTACCGCCTACGCCGGGGAGGCGACCCGCTTCGAGATCATCCCTACGCATATTCAGTCGTACTGGCACGCCTATCGAAAGACGCTCGTCGCATCTCCCGAGTTCCAGTCGTACTGGGAGAACCTCCCCGAATGGGAAACCTATGCTGAGGTCACCCACAAGCACGAGATGACGTTTACCAAGCACTTTGCCGACCTTGGCTTTACTTGGGACACCTATATCGATTATCGCAAGTATCGAGGGCTCACCCCGTATCCTATGCTGTATATGCCTACTGCTCTCGTTAAGAACGATGGGTGCCCCGTATTTAAGCGCCGCGTGTTTTTCTGTGACTACGGCCCGACTTTTACCGAGACCGCCGGTCAGCCTGCAATCGATCTATATGATTATCTCCGTGATGAGACGGATTATAATATCGACCTCATATGGGATGCCGTGCTGCCGGGGCACAACCTTGATGACATTCGTAAGGCGATGCACCTTACCTATGTCCTTCCTACGAGAGCCCTCAATTCCTGTTCTCAGCGGATGCCTCGCGCTGCTTTCATCTATCATGTGTACTTCTTGGATTTGCTAGACGATACCTGCCGCTATCTGTCTGCGCTGCCGGATGACGTTGACGCATTCATTACCACAACAGAAGACAAGATCTCCTCAATCGAGCAATATCTGGTGGCGAAGGGTGTTAATCGCAAGATAACCTTTGTGCCTGTGGTCAACCGTGGGCGTGATGTCTCTGCGCTTTACGTGGCCTGCGCCGACATCGTTCTGCACGGTGGTTATGACGTTGTCGGTTTTGCCCACGATAAAAAGTCAAGCCAAAATCAAGATAACGGCCATCATGGGACAGAGAGCCAAGGCTTCGCTTATAAGCTGTTGGAAAACGTGCTGGCAAGCAAGGAGTATGTGCGTAATATCCTTACGCTCTTCGCTGAGAACCCGAGGCTTGGCCAAGTCGCGCCTCCGCCACCGTATCATGCTCTCTATTTTGCACACACGATTGAGAGCGACTGGGGCGCATGCTTCGATATAACGAAGGAGCTTCTTGAGGAGACTTTGGATATACACGTCCCGCTTCGTAAGGATAAATCGACGGTGTCGGCGCTGGGATCGTGTTTCTGGTTCAGGGTTGATGCTCTCAGACCGCTTTTTGAGCATGGGTGGACATATGAGGACTTCTTGCCTGAGGGCGAGATGAAGGAAGACGGAACCATCTCGCATGCCATTGAGCGCGCAAATGGATATGTCTGCCAATCGCAGGGATATTATCCCGCTTGGGTTCTTTCTGATCGCTATGCACGGATTGAGATCGATTCGCTCTTTTTCTCATCCCAAGTGCTCCTTGGCTCGGTTGGCAGGGGACATCAAGGTGAGTCGCTGCTCAGCAACGCAAGCGGTACTCGAGTTGCTGTATCGCTGCTTCGCTGGCCGCGATGGCTGTGGAGACGGGTATGCCATGCGATTCGTCGCCGTAAGATTCAGCGCCGCCTAAAAAATGAGGGCTATCCTGAGTAGACGGAGTTCTACTTGAGGGACTTTATCTTCTTCGCATAGACTCGCTTCTCAAACAGGCGAATGCGCCTCTTGATTACGGATACGAGATGCTGACGAAACGTGAGTTGCGAGACAAGAGATTTGACCTCAACGAGGTCATGCTTATGCTGTTTCGCGTTAGTCAGCGTGTCAAAGTCAACGGCAGTCGTTTCTTCATGGGAGGCACCCATGATGGTGTAGAAACTGCGCGACGGTGTGATGCCATGCTGCAAACATAGCTTGAAGTTTGTGGTCCCTGCCATGAGGTTGTCCCGAAAATAGCTGAAATATCGCTCGTTATGGGTGACCGATCCAGATGACTGGAGCCAGTGGTATAGCACGAGGTCTACATCCACTACCTTTTGCATGCGAAGGTAGAGCTCTCCCGCGACCATGACATCCTGCGCATACATGCCCTCGGGGAAGCGAATACCGTCCCATAGCTCCGCCTTATAGAGCCGGCACCAATTTGCTTCGTTAAAATAGCGAGCTTCGGTATGGCGTCCCAACTTGTCCCCAAGAATGCGGAGCGTCTTGCAGTACACGGACTGATAGGCGTTGAGCGGGTCGGTGATAATGGTCCTCGTTCCGCTTCCCTCAACGCCCCTGCTCGCCCGCTTGGCTACCTCGTCGAGTCGGGATACGCCAAAATGGCTCCAGCGTGCCTTACTCATGTCTGATCCCGTTTCAATCAGGGCATCGTAGAGAATCTCGAGATTGCGCCGATCAAGTATGTCGTCGTTATCTGCAAAGGCAATATATCCACCATGTGCATGGTCTAGGCCGGCATTTTGCGCCCGGGAGATTCCCCCGTTATCTTGATGGATGACCACGATGCGGGCATCGCGGCTGGCATATTCATCGCAGAGGGCGGGGGAGCCATCTTTCGATCCGTCATCGACCAAGATTATCTCGAGGTTCTGATAGCTCTGGTTCATGATGGACTCAACGCAGTAGGGTAGAAAACGCTCAGCGTTGTAGACGGGGACTATGATGGAAATGAGCGGTGCATTATCGGTCTTCATTTTGCTGCCAAATCTATAGAGATGCGAACGTGCCATGCTGATAGTACCATCGATGGGAAACGCGATGCGAAGCTTGATGCGATTACTCAATTCCTGTTTAGAAGCGACCCATGTTTTCTGTCACTTGAATTGAGGGGGTTAATCATTCGTTCGTATTGGTTGCATATTCTGATACCCTTTACAAAGCCTTAACAAATACTGTGGGGAGCATGACTTGGGTTTTCAGAGATGGTATACGGTGGTCCCTGTTTTGGGTCTTCTCGTATTGGCGCTGTGCTGTGTGCTCTTTGCTCGCATGAAAGCCAACCTCTCTCTGCGGGAAAAGCTTATCGCTTTCTGCCGCGCTATCCCGTTTGCTTGTCTGCTGCTATTCGTATGTGTGTGGTTCGCCCTCGGCAAGGTCTCATGCGGGCCCGTGTTTCTTTCCGGCTTGACCTTCGTCTTCACTTTGCTGGGGTCCCTGTCGATATTTCGCGGTCATTTGCTGAGCACTGTGTCCGTCGTCGTGGGTGAGCATTCAGTGGGCAGCAACGCTTCACCCTCGCATCCCGAGCAGCGGTTTGCTGTGGCTCGCACTTTCTTGCTGCTGATACTTGCCGCCGTTTACTCCTATGTCGCGCTTGATATTCTTTGGAACGACGCTTTCTTCGCCGTTCAAATTGGTTTTGCACTGATGGGCATCGTTGTCCTCTTCATCATCTACCTGTTCCTTTACTTTCTGGGACAGGGAACCTGCGTTGGCGTCTCGCTGGGCGTTGCGTTCTTCACCGTCATCGGGATCGTGCAGTATTTCGTGGTGCTGTATAAAGCTTCTCCGATTCTCCCGAGCGATATCTACGCGCTCGGCACGGCAGCGGCTGTAAGTAGCGGTTATGACCTCGTGTTCACCAAAGAGGTTCTGTGGCTTCTGGTCGCCTGTGCAGCCGTCTTGTTTCTGCTGGAGTTCATGGTTCCCGCGGTGAGCTGTCGTCATGCGAAGGTCGTGCCTGCAGTTGCTGTCAACATGGCCTGCGCTCTCGCGGTCGGAGGGGCTGCGCTTGGATTTTTCAATACTGTTGACCTTGCAGACACCTACGGAACCGACAAGGCCGTTTGGCAGCCCTTGGTCTCTTACAAGACCCAGAGCTTCATGCCCTCATCCCTCACCCTCGCCCAGCAAATGCGTCTTACGGCTCCTGACGGGTACACGCAGGACGGGGCCGAGCAGCTAGAGGACGATTATACTGCGGCGTACGACAGCGCTCGGGGAGATGCGGCGGTGATGGCTGCCGCACAGTTTGAAGAGGTCCGTCCCACCGTTATCGCCATCATGAACGAATCGTTTTCCGACCTGTCGACTATGGATGGTTTGGGCGTTGGCTATCAGGGGCCCACTTACCTCAAGTCCCTTGGTGACGCCGCCATGACGGGTAATCTCGCGGTTTCTGTTCACGCGGGAGGCACGGCAAACTCCGAGTTCGAGTTCCTTACCGGTAACAGCATGTCGCATCTGGGTCTCACAATCTACCCCTACAGCACGTTCAATCTTTCTCGCGTGCAGAGTCTGCCGCGTCAGTTTGCGGGGTTGGGATATAAGACGACGGCGATTCACCCCAATCTGGCAAGCAATTGGAGTCGCGACAAGGCATATGCAGAGCTGGGTTTCGACGAGTTCCTCGATATCGACGACTTCGACGGTGCGGAATGGTTCCATTCTGGTGTGAGCGATGCGGCGACGTACGATAAGGTGCTCAAGTTGCTGCGCGAGGACGATACGCCGCAGTTCATCTTCGACCTGACCATGCAGAATCACGGTGGCTATACGGTCGGCGATATATCGCCGAACCTCCCGCTCTACGACTTCCCGGCGGTGGACGCCACACTCGATGCGCAGATGAATGAGTATCTAACGTGTGTCGAGCGGTCCGACCAAGCGCTCGCCGCGTTTATCGAGGAGCTGCGCACGCTCGACCGGCCCGTGGTGGTGCTGTTCTTCGGCGACCATCAGCCGGGTATCAGCTCCGCCTTTAACGATGCGATGTACCCTGGTGAGGACGAGTTGACCCATGCCGAGCGCATCTACACGACGACGTACGCCATCTGGGCCAACTACGATATCACCGGCAACGATCAGATTTCTCTGCGTGACGACCTGAGCACCAACGCGCTCGGCGCCAAGCTGATGGAGATCATCGGCGCCCCGCTGACCGACTACCAGAAGGCGACGCTCGCGGTGCGCTCGGAGGTCCCCGCCATCAACTCGGTGGGATACCGCGGTGCGGACGGGCTCTGGCGCGATCTTTCGGCGGAGGACCGGCTGCCCGCCGTCGACGACCTCGAATGGCTGCAGTACCTCAACCAGGGTAGCAAGGTGTAGGGGGGCTTCTCGCACGTTACCCTGAGGTTATGTGACTTTCTCGGTGAACAGCGTTATCGCATGGCGGATCATTCAAGACGACATCCCCGATTTTGGTCAAAGAAATTCGCAGCTTTCGAGCGAAGAGTGATGACGGTGAGGATTGCTGAGGGCCTAACCATTTGATTCCTCTATAATCAACCTCGCGCGCCCTTAGCTCAGTTGGATAGAGCAGGAGACTTCTAATCTCAAGGTCGTGGGTTCGAATCCCCCAGGGCGCACCATTGACGCCCCGCGCCCGCCCCCCCCCGGTGGCGGGCGCTTCTTGTGTGTCGCTCGAGCGCGGCCTGAGCCCGCGCATGCTACCGCTCACCGGAGCGTGGGCGCGCCAAAAGCATTTCTCGCAACAAAACCATCGGTATGGGGTAAACTAGACCCGTCGTTGTAACGTGTCCTGTCGCGCGGCGCGCGGCTGGCATGGTCAAAAGGAGTCAAACATGGTTTCTGAGAAGGTTACGCTCGTTAACCCGCAGGGTCTTCACATGCGTCCCGCCGGCCTCTTCGCCTCCACCATGGGCAAGTTCGCCTGCGACGTGACCGTCGTCACCCCGGAGAAGGAGGTCAACGGCAAGAGCCCCATGGCCCTCATGGCTGCTGGCATCCCCTGCGGCACCGAGGTTGAGATCCGCTGCGATGGCGCCGACGAGGCCGATGCCCTCACCGCCGCCGTCGAGCTCATCAAGAGCGGTCTCGGCGAGTAACTCGCGCTTGTTCGTGGGTTAGCCTTGAACAACTGAGTCCAATTTTGGTGCGCAGGCGTCTTGAAAAACGGGACGCCTGCGTTTTTTTATCGGCGGTGGTCGTTGCCGCCGAGGAGAGGAACAGCAATGTACGAGGGAGTTAACGCATCCGAGGGCATCGGTATCGGTACCGTCGTCTTGGCGGTCGAGCCCGATCTCTCCTTCGAGCCCACCACGGTTGAGGACGCCGCGGCGGAGAAGGCCCGCTACAAGGAGGCGCTCGAGGTCTTCTGCAAGAAGACCGAGGCGCAGGCCGAGCGCATGAAGGTCACCGTGGGCGAGAACGAGGCCGAGATCATGAGCGGCCACATCATGCTCGCCCAGGACCCGGGCCTCGTGGACGGCATCAACGCCGCCATCGACGCCGGTACCTGCGCCGAGCAGGCGCTCGTCGAGACCTCGACCATGTTTGAGAACATGTTCCTGAGCATGGACGACGAGATGTTCCGGCTGCGCGCCGCCGACATCGCCGACATCCGCACGGGCATTCTGGCCGAGCTTCTCGGCCGCGAGGTCGTCGACCTCTCCGTCCTGCCCGCCGGCTCCATCGTCGTCGTGCACGACCTCACCCCGTCCATGACGGCGACCATCGACAAGGAGAACGTCGCCGGTGTGGTCACCGAGGTTGGCGGTCGCACCTCGCACTCCGCCATCATCGCCCGCGCGCTCGAGATCCCCGCGGTCCTCTCGGTCCCCAATGCCTGCGGCGCCCTTCACAACGGCATGACCGTCATCGTCGACGGCATCAACGGCCACGTCATCAACGACCCGACCGACGAGCAGCTCTCCGACTACCGGCAGCGCGCCGAGGCCTTCGCCGCCGAGAAGCGCGCGCTCGAGGCCTTCCGCGGCAAGCCCACGGTCACGGCCGACGGCGACAAGAAGGTCCTCGCCTGCAACATCGGCAACCCCGAGGACGCCAAGGGCGCCGTCGACAACGACGCCGAGGCGATCGGTCTTTTCCGCTCCGAGTTCCTGTTCATGGACGCCAAGGAGCTCCCCTCCGAGGAGGAGCAGTTCGAGGCGTACCGCAAGGTGGCCGTCACCCTCAAGGGCGCGCCCGTCATCATCCGCACGCTCGACGTGGGCGGCGACAAGGAGATCCCGTACCTCAAGCTCCAGAAGGAAGACAACCCCTTCATGGGCTACCGCGCCGTCCGCTACTGCCTCGACAACGCCGACGAGTACAAGGTGCAGCTCCGCGCCCTGCTGCGCGCGAGCGCCTTCGGTGACATCAAGATCATGGTCCCGCTCGTCACCTGCGTCGAGGAGCTGCGCCAGGTCAAGGAGCTCGTCGAGGTCTGCAAGAAGGAGCTCGCCGAAGAGGGCTACAAGTTCAACGAGAACATCGAGGTCGGCATCATGATGGAGACGGCTGCCGCCGCCAATATCGCCGACATCCTCGCCGAGGAGGCCGCGTTCTTCTCCATCGGCACCAACGACCTCACCGGGTACACCATGGCGTCCGACCGCGGCAACGACAAGGTGTCCTACCTCTACAGCTGGTACTACCCGGCGGTCCTGCGCGCCATCAAGAACATCATCATCAACGGCGTCAAGGCCGGCATCATGGTGGGCATGTGCGGCGAGGCCGCGGCCGACTCGCTCCTCACCCCGCTCCTCATCAGCTGGGGCATGGAGGAGTTCTCGGTCTCCGCTCCCTCGGTGCTCAAGACCCGCAAGGCCATCAGCCAGTGGACGAAGGCCGACGCCGACGCCCTCGAGGCCAAGGTCATGGAGCTCAAGACGGCTGACGAGGTCAAGGCCGCGCTCGAGGAGGCCGCTCGCTAAGGCGCCTGTCGCGACTGCTTTGCCCCTCGGTTAAAGAAATGTAAGCCCGCCGCCGCTAAGCCTTTCGCTTGGGCGGCGGGCGCGTATAATAAAGTGTGGTCGCATGCTGCATGGCGCCCTCAGGTGTCATGCAGTTTTTCCCGAAGAAAGGACGGGCATATGTTCTATACGCTCACGGCGAACCCCGCGGTCGACATGACCGTGCAGTCGACGCCCCTCATTCCCAACGAGAACGTCCGCACGGGCGGTGCGAGCTACACCCCCAACGGCAAGGGTCTCGACGTCTCGTTCGCCCTGAAGAAGTTTGGCCAGGACTCGTGCGCCCTCGGCTTCTTTGGCGGCTTTACCGGCAAGTTCATCGTCGAGGAGACCATGAACATGGGCGTGTTCTGCCAGCCGGTCTGGATCGACGGCATCACCCGCATCTGCGCCTACATCAACGACGGCGAGAACGAGTACGGCATCCTGAACCCGGGCGCGCCGCTCACCCCGCAGTACGAGCAGGAGCTCTTCAACATCATCGACGGCGCCTCCGAGATGGAGGTCCTCGTCATCTCCGGCTCCGTTCCGCCGAAGGCCTCCGCTGACTTCCTCGATAAGGTCGTCGCGCACGCCAAGGCTAAGGGCGCCGACGTGGTGCTCGACCTCTCGAGCGACAAGCTCAAGACGCTCGCCTCCACCAAGCCGCTTCTCATCAAGCCGAACCATCACGAGATGAAGGCCATCTGGGGCGTTCAGATCGATACCGACGACGACGCCCGTCGCGCGCTCAAGCTCGCGCACGAGTCCGGCGTGCAGAACGTGCTCCTCACCATGGGCAGCCGCGGCAGCGCCTACTTCTCCAACGGCGAGGACATCTGGTACGCCCGCCGCGAGTTCAACATCAAGCTCGTGTCCTCCGTGTGCGCCGGCGACTGCACGCTCGCCGCGTTTTTGCACAAGTGGTACGACGACCGCGACAACGTTGAGGAGGCGCTCAAGCTCGCCCTCGCCACGGGTGCGAACGTCTGCGAGAGCGCGGGCCTCGGCGACTTTGGCCATGTGGACGAGTACAGCAAGCGCATCGCCGTCCGCAAGCTCCCGCGCGCCTAGCATCGCCGCATAGAGTCCGGGTCTTGTGATCTGGTGGGGCGTCCCGCATGAGGCGGGGCGCCCCGTCTGCGTTTCTGGCGGTATACTCTAGGGCGACGAAAGGGGAAGGCATGGCCCACACGCCCGATAGCGCCCACGCGCTCGACAGCTCGCTTGCCGGCGACGCGCTTCTTGCGGCGCGGCCGACCGACGCCGCTCGCGCTGTGCTCCGCACGCTCGAGGCGGCGGGGCTCGAGGCATGGTTTGTGGGCGGCTGGGTGCGCGACGCCCTGATGGGCGCGCCGAGCCACGATATCGACATCTGCTGTTCGGGCGCGTGGCAGGAGAGCGCGCGGGCGCTCGAGGCGGCGGGCATCGGCGTCGTCGAGTCGGGCACGCGCTTTGGCGGCATCACGGCCGTGGCCGCGGGCGTGCGCGTCGAGGTGACCACCTATCGCGTGGACGGGTTCTACACGGACGGCCGCCACCCTGAGAGCGTCCAGCGCGCCGAGCGCGTGGAGGACGATCTCGCCCGGCGCGACTTTACCGTCAACGCTATGGCATGGCATCCCGTGCGGGGGCTGCTCGACCTCTACGACGGGCGCGGCGATATCCGCCGGAGGATCATCCGCGCAGTGGGGGAGCCGCGCCGCCGGTTTGAGGAGGACGCGCTGCGCATGCTGCGTGCGGTGCGCTTTGCCTGCCGGCTCGCCTTCGCCATGGACCCCGCGACCGCCGCCGCGCTCGCTGCCTGCGCGCCGCTCCTCGACCAGGTCGCCCGCGAGCGGGTGGGTACGGAGCTCGACGGGATTCTCGCCACGGGGCGGGGCGGGGAGGCCCTCATGCGCTATCCCGAGGTGATGTGCGCGGCGGTGCCCGAGCTCGCCTTGTGCCGCGGCTTTGACCAGCGGAGCCCCTATCACGTCTACGACGTGTACGAGCACACGGCGCATGTGCTCGCGGCGGCGGGAGCGGCGGGGGCTGCGCCCGAGCTCATGTGGGCAGCGCTGCTGCACGATGTGGGCAAGCCCGCCTCCTTCACCGTGGATGCGCAGGGGCGAGGGCATTTTTACGGGCATCCCGAGCGCGGTGCTAAGATGGCCGCCGCCGCGATGCGCCGGCTCGCGCGGCCGACCGAGATCATACGGGCGGCATGCCTGCTCATCCGCTATCACGACCGGCCACTCGAGGCGGAGCGGACCGATCTGTTGGAGATGCTGCGCTTGCTTTCGGGCGGGGGCGCGGATGCCCCGCGGCTTATGGGGGAGCTTCTCGACCTCAAGCGGGCGGACGCGCTCGGCAAGGCATCGAGCTGCTTTGCCTACGTCGCCGAGATCGAGCGCATGCGCGAGATGGTGCGCGAGCTCGTGGCCAACGGCGAGGCGTACAGCACAGCGACGCTCGCCCTCAAGGGGCGCGACCTCGTGGCGGCGGGCGTGGCGCCGGGGCCGCGCATCGGCGAGCTGCTGGGGCGCGCGCTCGAGGCGACCATGGCGGGCGAGGTGCCCAACCGCGCCGAGGACCTGCTCGCCTACGTGCTGGAATAGCCTTTTCTTATCAATTTGGCTCACCCTCTGTTGGATCACCGTGGTTGCCGTAGGGCACCGAGGGTGGCCCGCAGCACACGAATGCGCGGGGCCGTTCCGCCCGCCCCGCGCGCCGGGAGTTCCCGTGTGCGCATTTGCCACTTATTAGCCCCTTAGGGGCCTTAAAAGCGGCTCACCCGCACACGGGAAAGCGCCCGGTGTGCTCAAGGGCGGCGGGCAACCCTGCGCCTGGCGTATCCTGTGTGGTCTGACAAAGGTTTGGCATCACTCGAGAGTGCCGTTGGCAACATCAGCCCACCCGTCGCTGTGCGGACTGTGGTAAGATGCCGATGTTACAAATACGGACTTACGTAACACTTACGAGACGAAGGGCGGAGGTATGCGATGCCTCCGCCCTCCCGATGCGAGGAGCAGCGGATTATGACCCACAAGAGAGGCGGGGATGTCGCGGTGCCGGGCGCCGTGGACGGATCTGCGGTGTCACGCCGTGCGCTGGTGCGGGGCGCGGCGGCAGCAAGCGGGCTCTGGGCGCTCGCGGGATGCACGGGGGAGAGCGGCTCCTCCGGCTCGGGCACGGGGGGAAGCGCCCCTGCGGACGCGGGCACGGCAGCGCAGGTCATCGTCGCCATGAATACCGAGAGCGAGCCCGCTGCCGGCTTCGACCCGCTCGTGTCCTGGGGCTGCGGCGAGCATGTGCACGAGCCGCTCATCCAGTCCACTCTCATCACCACGGACCAGGACCTCAACTTTGTGAACGACCTCGCGACGGACTACGCCTGCTCGGACGACGGGCTCGTGTGGACGTTCGCGATCCGCGATGACGTCGTCTTCTCCGACGGCGAGGCGCTCACCGCCGCCGACGTCGCCTTTACGGTGAACGGCGCCATCGCCTCCACCACGTTCGAGGCGGACCTCTCCATGGTCGACGAGGCCGTGGCCACCGGCGACTACACCGTTGAGCTCCATCTCAACAAGCCGTACAACGCGCTCCTCTACACGCTCGCGGTCTTGGGCATCGTCCCGGAGCACGCGTACGGCGAGGGGTACGGCGAGGCGCCCATCGGGTCCGGCCGGTACCTCTTGGAGCGCTGGGACCGCGGCCAGCAGGCGATCTTTGTGGCAAACCCCTCCTACTATGGCGAGCGGCCGCAGATGGAGCGCGTAGTGGTCGTCTTTATGGACGAGGATGCCGCGCTCGCTGCGGTGCAGGCGGGCGAGGTCGACATCGCCTACACCTTCGCTACGCACGCACACCAGAGCTTTGACGGCTACGACCTCGTGAGCTATGCCACGGTGGACTCGCGGGGCATCTCGCTTCCCGTTATGGCGGCTGGCGGCACCAAGGATGTCGATGGGGTCGCCTACGCCCAGGGTAACGACGTGACGTGCGACATCGCGGTCCGCCGCGCCATCAACGCCGCCATAGACCGCGATGCCATGATCGACCACGTGCTCTCCGGGTACGGCAAGCCCGCCTATAGCGTGAGCGACGGCATGCCGTGGTCGAGCCCTGACATGGAGGTCGCCTACGACGCCGAGGGCGCGCGGGCGCTGCTCGAGGAGGCCGGCTGGACGGCGGGGGAGGACGGCATCCGCGAGAAGGGCGGCGTGCGCGCGGCGCTCGACGTCTGGTACTCATCCGACGACTCGGTGCGCCAGGCGCTCACCTACGAGCTCGCCAATCAGCTCGCCGAGGTGGGTATCGAGGTGACCCCGCGCGGCGGCAGCTGGGACGAGCTGTACCGGCATCAGTATGAGGCGCCCATCATGTGGGGCTGGGGCTCCAGCTCGCCCATCGAGGTCTACGCCCTCAACTACTCGAGCGGCTGGGGCAACTACGCAGGCTACGAGAGCGCCGCGATCGACGGCCATCTGGACGACGCCCTCGCCCAGCCTAACGTGGCGGACTCCTACGGTCATTGGCAGCTCGCCGCGTGGGACGGCGAGGACGGCTTTGCGCCCGCGGGCGCCGCGACGTGGGCGTGGATCGCCAACGTCGACCATCTGTACTTCAAGCGGGCGGGGCTCGATGTGGCAGAGCAGAAGCCGCACCCCCACGGGCACGGCTGGTCGCTCGTCAACAACGTCGACCGCTGGAGCTGGTCGTAATGCCCCGGGAGGCGGAGCGGGCCGGTGCCCCGGCCGATGCTAGGGCCGGCGGAGCCGGGCTCTCCCGCATGCGCGGCGCATGGCGGCGCGTTCCCTTTGGCGTCCGGATGGCCCTGCGCTTCGCGCTGCTGCTCGCTGCGGTGAGCTTTGTGACGTTCGCCCTCGTATCCGCCTCGCCCATCGACCCCGTCCAGGCAAACGTGGGGCAGACGGCGTATCTCACGATGAGCCCGGAGCGGCGGGCGGCGCTCGCCGAGCGCTGGGGTGCGGGCGCGGGCCTGCTCGAGCGCTACGGGGCGTGGCTCGCCGACGCCCTGCGCGGCGACTTTGGCATGAGCCTGCGCTACAACGCCCCCGTCGTCACCGTGGTGGCGGAGCGCCTCGCCGCGTCCGCCGTGCTGCTCGCCGCCGCGTGGCTCATCTCCGGCGTGCTCGGGTTCGCCCTCGGCGTGGTCGCGGGCGTTTGCCGCGGCTCGCGGGCGGACGCGCTCATCTGCGGCTGGTGCTACCTTCTGGCTGCCACGCCCACGTTTTGGCTCGGCATGCTCGCCCTCATGGTGTTCGCGGTCTACCTCGGCTGGTTCCCCGTCGGGTTTGCCGCCCCCATCGGCGCCGGCGCCGACATCTCGCTCGCCACGCGCCTGCACCACGCGGCGCTGCCCGCCCTCGTGCTCTCGCTCACGGGCGTGGCCAACGTGGCGCTCCACACGCGCGAGAAGGCGTGCGAGGTGATGGAGAGCGACTACGTGCGCTTCGCCCGGTCGCGCGGCGAGCGGCCCTGGTCCATCGTGGTCCGCCACGGGCTCCGCAACCTCGCCCTGCCGGCGCTCACCCTCGAGTGCGCCCAGGTGAGCGAGATCATCGGCGGCTCCGTTCTGGTGGAGCAGGTGTTCTCGTACCCGGGGCTCGGGCAGGCTGCCGTCACGGCGGGCCTCGGCGGCGACGCGCCCCTTCTGGTGGGCATCGCGCTTGCGACGGCTGCCGTCGTGTTTGCCGGCAATCTGGTGGCGAACGTGCTCTACGGGGTCATCGATCCGAGGATGCGCGAGGGGGCGGCCCATGTTGGCGCATAACGGAGCGGCGGCGCGGACCGCCGGGGCGGGGGAGGAGCGTACCGTCTTCCACCGGCCCGCGCCGCTCGGGGCGGGCGGCAGCAGGCGGGGGCTCCTCGTGTGGATCGCGGTCGCCGCCGCGGCGCTCGTCGTCGTGGGGGTTGCGGGCGCCCTGCTCGCGCCCGTCGCCAACGCGTCGGACTTTGCGCAGGCGAACCAGGCTCCCTCGGCCGCGCATCTCTTTGGAACCGATTGGATGGGGCGCGACATGTTCGCCCGCACGCTCGCGGGCCTCGCCACCTCGCTCGCCGTCGGCCTGGTGGCCGCCGGCGCCTCATCGGTCATCGCGCTCGCGCTCGCCGCCGTGGCGGCGCTCGGGGGACCCGCCGCCGACGCCGTCGTCTCGTGGCTCATAGACCTTATCATGGGTATCCCGCACATCGTGCTTTTGGTGCTCGTGAGCTATGCGCTCGGCCGCGGGGCGGCGGGCGTCATGGTGGGGATCGCCCTCACGCACTGGCCGAGCCTTGCGCGCGTGCTGCGGGCCGAGATTCTCCAGCTGCGCGCGCAGCCGTACCTCGCCTGCTCCGAGGCGCTCGGTGTGGGTCCCGTGCGGCTCGCCCTCACTCATATCGTTCCGCACGTGCTGCCCCAGTACCTCGTGGGGCTCGTGCTGCTCTTCCCGCACGCCATCCTGCACGAGGCGTCCATCACGTTTCTGGGGTTCGGGCTCTCGCCCGAGCAACCGGCCATCGGGGTCATCCTCTCCGAGGCCATGGGCTACCTCACGGCGGGCTCCTGGTGGCTCGCGGTGTTTCCGGGGCTCGCGCTTCTTACGGCGGTGCTCTTGTTCGACCGCATCGGGTCGGCCGTGCGCGCGCTCGTAACCCCCGAGGAGGTGCAGCGATGACGGCGGCAGAAAGCCGGACGGCCGCCCATGGGGCCACGCATCGGGACACCGAGTTCCATCATCACCACGCCCATGCGGCGACGTCGCACCATGCGCACGGGCACCATCTGCTCACCGTGGAGGGCCTGAGCGTGGGGTTCGAGATGTACGACCCGCGGGCACCGTTCTTCTGCGCCCCGCGCGCCGTCATGCCCGTCGTGCACGACCTCACGGTCTCCGTCCATGCGGGCGAGGTGCTCGCGGTGGTGGGGGCCAGCGGGTCGGGCAAGAGCGTGCTCGCCGACGCGCTCATGGGCCAGTACGAGCCCAATGCGCTCGTGAGCGGCACCATCTGGTTCGACGGTGCGCGCATGGACGCGGCGCATCTTGCCGCGGTGCGCGGTCACGGCATCGCCCTCGTCCCCCAGAGCGTCGCGAACCTTGATCCCCTCATGCGCGTCGGCACGCAGATGGTGGGACCCTGCGGGCGCGGCGCGCAGGGCCGGTCCCGCTACGAGGAGCGGCGTGCCCGCATGCGCGAGCTCATGGCCGCCTACGGGCTCGCACCCGATGTGGCTGACCTCTACCCGCATGAGATCTCGGGCGGTATGGCGCGCCGGGTGCTCCTCATCTGCGCGCTCATGGAGGACCCGCGCCTCATCATCGCCGACGAGCCCACGCCCGGCCTCGACCTCGACCTTGCCGTGCGCGCTCTAGACGACCTGCGCGCCTTTGCCGATGCGGGCGGCGGCGTCATGCTCATCACCCACGATATCGCGCTCGCTCTGCGCGTGGCCGACCGCATCGCGGTCTTTCACGAGGGGACCATCGTGGAGGAGACGGCGTGCGCGAGCTTCGCCTCGCCTGAGCTCCTGCGTCACCCGTTCTCGCGCGCGCTCTGGCACGCGCTGCCGGACCATGGGTTCCGCGCGTCGGGCGACACTCATGCCGGGGAGGGGTCGCGATGAGCCTTGCGGTGGAGAACGTGAGCTTTGCGTATCCGGGGCGCGCGCCCGTCTTGCGCGATGTGAGCCTCGCCGTGGAGTCGGGGGAGCGCGTGGCCCTCACGGCGCCCTCGGGGACCGGCAAGACGACGCTCTGCCGCGTCATCGCGGGCTACCTTGCGCCCGCTGCGGGCCGCATCGTGGTCGATGGCGTCGAGGCCGGCGGGCGGGCGCGGGCGGGCCTCTGCCGGCGAGCACGCGCCCCTCGGTCCGTGCAGCTCATCTGGCAGCACCCGGAGCAGGCCTTCGACCCGCGCCTCACCCTCGCGGCATCGCTTGCCGAGGGCGTCGCGGGCGGCCGCCGCCTGTCGCGCGGCGAGGCACTCTCTCTCATCGAGTCCTCGGAGCTCGTCGAGCGCTTCGAGGTGCGCCCGGCGTGGCTCGACCGTCTGCCGCACGAGCTCTCGGGGGGCGAGCTCATGCGCCTCGCCATCGTACGGGCGCTCTTGGCGGAGCCGCGCTATCTCATCTGCGACGAGATGACGGCCAGCCTGGATGCGCTCACCCAGGCGCAGATCTGGAGGGAGACGCTTACGCTCGCGGACGAACGCGGCATGGGACTCATCGTCGTGTCGCATTCGCCGGCCCTGCTCGCGCGCGTTTCCACCCGCGCCGTTTCGCTCGCATAGCGGCAGGGTCAGATGCCTCATCTATGAGCGCGCTTCATGAGTTGCCCACAACTGAGGGATTCTCAAAATTAGCTCTTGCACATGGGGCGTGATTCCCGTATATTCTTTCTCGCGCTGAAGCAGCGCCTACATATGGCCCGTTCGTCTAGCGGTTTAGGACGCCGCCCTCTCAAGGCGGAGATCACCAGTTCGAATCTGGTACGGGCTACCAAGACTTTCCAGAACCGGCGCAAGCCGGTTCTTTGCTATCTGTGCGATCACTTGGTCCCATGCCTTATGGTATGTGCCTAGCATCTCATGCGCGCCCTCAACGCCTCAGCCTTTGCCTGCGGCGGCCTTTACACTCCCGTCCCAAAAATCTTAGAAATTGGGGCTTGCGTCCCGGACGCCGGTGCCGTAATATACCTACTTGCGCAAGCGGGAACGCAAGCGTGCGAATGAACCATTGGGATGTCGTCTAATGGCAGGACAGCGGATTCTGGTTCCGTCAATGGGGGTTCGACTCCCTCCATCCCAGCCATTCGTTCATGGCCCGTTCGTCTAGCGGTTTAGGACGCCGCCCTCTCAAGGCGGAGATCACCAGTTCGAATCTGGTACGGGCTACCAAGACTGAGATACCCGGACTGACCCTGCGGTCGGTTCGGGTTTTTGTTTATGGCGAACCCTCGTAGAGGCCGAGTGCGGCCATCTCTTCCTTGACGTATTGTATGTCCACCCGCCGAGGGAAGAATTAGGGCAGATTGTACAGGCAGATTGTATACCTGGCTATATCGGTGGGAAAAGACCAGCTCAACGTGGGGAATAAAGCGGGCGGATTGCATACCGGGGTACAATCCGCTCGTTTTATCCCCTTCAGGCATGCAATCTGCCACTTCTCTCCCTCCCTTTCTTCGGCTATACAATCCACCCGGTTTCTCCCGATGACGTGTGGGCACGCCATCGGGCCTTCAGTTTTTTCCTCATCAGGTTGTGCATGCCGCTCGCGCCCGCTTCTTTGACGGGGCTCCCGCATGCGACGGGTGCGACAGCGCTGCTTTCTTACGTCGGCGCCCTTCGCGCACCGCTCTCATCTGTGGGCATCGTCGCGTCGCTTTGGAGTTTTCGCCGCATGCCAAATTGGCACGGTGAGCTCGCAGGGGTACGGTAGACTAGGAATGTTATCTGTCACGTGCCAGTCGGTAGACCGGCCGTCCTGTAGAGGAGCGCCATGTCGGATTCCTCCAAACATACCGCTCCGGCGCCTTCGGTCGATGCCGCCCCCGCGGGCGGTGACGACCACAAGGGTGCCCGCCGCGGCGCCATCTTTATCGGCCTTGTGCTCGTGGTGTACATCGTCTACCTCGTGGTCACGGGGCAGGTCGCCGATTTCATGGGCGCCATGCGCAACGTGCAGATCCCGTGGCTCGTCGTCGCGTGCCTGTGCATGGTCCTCTACATGCTCTTCGGCGTCGCCGCCTACGCCATCGCCGTATGGCTCGACCCCAACTCTCCCGTCGGCATCCGCGACCTCATCTCCGTCGAGATGAGCGGTATCTTCTTCGGCAACCTCACCCCCATGCAGGTCGGCTCCTCGCCCGCTCAGATCTACCGTCTCACCAAGTGCGGCATGAACGTGGGCGAAGCCGGCGCGACGCAGTTCACGCGCTTTCTGGTGTACCAGTTCGGCCTTGTGGCGTGGGGCGCCATCCTGCTGATCGCCAAGATGCCGTTCTTTGCCGAGAAGTACGGCGACATCACGCTGCTCTGCGTCTTCAGCTTTGGCGGGCATGCGTTGCTGCTGCTCGCCATCATGGCCATCTGCCTCATGCCCAACACCGTCGTGCGTCTGGGCCGCTGGGTCCTCCTCGTTCTCGCGCGTCTCGGGCTGGCGACGAGCAAGATCGACGGCTGGCGCACCTTCCTCGACACAGAGGTCCACGCGTTCTCGGACAAGTTCAAGATCTCCATGGCGCACGGCAGCTCGATGCTCCTCACCGTGGTCATTACCATGGTGCAGCTCGGGTTCTTCTACCTGGTGCCGTACTTCCTCATGCTCTCCTTCGGCCATCACGATGTCGATTTCTTCTCCGTCATGGCCGCCTCCGCCTTTGTGCAGCTGCTGTCCTCCGCCGTGCCGCTTCCCGGCGGTACCGGTGGCGCCGAGGGTGGCTTCGCGCTCTTCTTGGGCCACTTCTACGGCTCCGCGGCGACGGCGGGCTATCTCCTGTGGCGCCTCATCACCTTTATCGCGCCGACCATCATCGCCGCCCCCATGCTCGGGCTCAAGAGCGCGCACCGGGCGACCATCCACGAGCGCTGGGCGCGCTTCTCGGGTCGGTACGCCCCGGTCTCCGCGAAGAAGCGCGCGGCGCGGGACGAGCGGGTGGCGTCCGCGCCTGCCTCCTCTCATGAGGCGCACCATGATGCGGGCACGTCGGGATCGTCCTCTACCTCGCCCGTTGCGGCCGAGGCGCGCGACGTGAAGGCTCCTGCTGCGGCCGCGGTGGCCGTTGCCGATGCGGCCGGGAGCCCCGCCACCGTTCCGGGCGCGCGCACGGCAGCCCCGCGCAAGGCCGCTCCCAAGAAGAAGGCGGCGCCCAAGGCGCGCGTGCGGCGCACGGCGGAGGGCATCACGGTCACGCCCGCACCGCGCCGCAAGAAGCGCCCGCAGGCATAGGGGGACGCCCGAGAGGGCTGCGGTGCCCCGCGGGCGTCACTGGTACCTGAGGCAGCTCACCGGGTCGAGCTTGGCCGCGCGCCGCGCCGGATAGAATCCGAACACCACGCCGATGGCGATGCTCAGCCCCACGGCGATCGCCACCGCCTCCATCGAGACCGTCGGCGTGATCTGCGCGGTATCTCCGCCCATGCCGCCGAGGGCGCCCATGAGCCCGAACGCGCTCACGGCGATGGCGAGCCCCCACGAGACGAGGTAGCCCATGACCGTGCCGATGATGCCGCCGGTCACGCAGAGCGTCGCCGACTCCATGAGGAACTGCCGCGTGATATCGCCCCGCGTGGCGCCGAGCGCGCGCCGGACGCCGATCTCGCGGATGCGCTCCGTAACGTTGGTGAGCATCATGTTCATGATGCCGATGCCGCCCACGACGAGCGAGATCCCCGCCACGGATCCCATGATGAGCGAGAACGCGTTCATGAAGCCGTTCATCGCATCGATCTCGGACTTCATGGAGTAGACGTAGACGTTGTCCTCCACCTGGTCCTCCGGTATATCGAGCAGCTTTCCCACCCGCTCCTGCGTGAGGCTCATCACCTGGTCGATGTCGGCGCCCTCCCGCACGAAGCCGATGACCTGCGAGAGGTATTCGTAGCCGCCGCCAAAGTCGGCGAGAACGGTGGAGAGCGGCATGTAGACGGTGATGTAGGTGCTCCCGCCGCCGCCCGTCTGCGGCATGCCCTCGTCGATGCCGACGATCTGATAGTCGCGCCCGCCCAAGCTGACCGACTTGCCCACCACGTTCGCATCGGAGCTGCCGAACAGGGCCTGCGCGCCGAGGCGATCGATGATCATCACGCGGGCCGCGGTCGCCTCGTCCTCCGCGGTGAAGAGCCTCCCCGAGGCGAGCGATACGGCCCCGGTGAGCGTGAGGAACCGCTCCTCCGCACCGGTGATGCCCACGTCCACGGAGCCGTCGGCGCCCGTCGTCTGCGCGTACCCGTACGCCGAGCCCACGATCTCCTCGTATTCAGGCATGAGGCGCCGCAGGTCGGTGAGGTCGTCTAGGGTCATCTGGTACGAGGGGGAGATGTAGACGGCGCGCGCCGCATTGAGCCCGAGGCCCGCCACGAGGGAGTTGCGCACGCCGCCAATGAGCGAGGTCATGGCGATGACGGCGGCGATGCCGATGACGATGCCGAGGATGGTGAGGAGGCTCCTGCCCCGGTTTGCCTCGAGGGCGTGGAGCGCCTCGTGGATGAGGTCGCGGGCACTCATCGCGGACCTCCTAACAGCACGGCGGGCGGGTTCGGCACCGCGGCGTTCTCGTGATACAGGCGACCGTCGCGAATCGAGACGGCACGGTCTGCCGCCGCGGCGACGCCTGGGTCGTGCGTGATGAGCACGATGGTCTTGCCGGCATCTCTCAGCGCGCGGAAGGTGTCGAGCACGAGCGCGCCGGTGCGCGTGTCGAGGTTGCCGGTCGGCTCGTCGGCAAGAAGGATGGGCGGGTCGTTGACGAGCGCCCGCGCTATGGCCACGCGCTGCATCTGGCCGCCCGAGAGCTCGCTCACCCGGTGGTCGTAATGGTCCACGCCTAAGCCCGCCGCGCGCAGGGCGGCGACGGCGCGGGGCTCGCGGCGGGCGCGGGGCGCGCCGGTGTACGCGAGCGGCAGCATCACGTTCTCGAGCACGGTGAGGCGCGGCAGCAGGTTGAAGCTCTGGAAGACGAAGCCGATGGTCTCGGCGCGGACCTCCGAGAGCTCGTCATCGGTGAGGGCGGATACATCGAGCCCGGCGAGCCGGTAGGTGCCCGCCGTCGGGGTGTCGAGGCAGCCGATGATGTTCATGAGGGTCGACTTGCCCGAGCCCGAGGGGCCCGTGATGGCCACGAACTCGCCGCGGGAGACCGTGAAGTCGATATGGTGCAGGACGTGCGCGAACCCCGCCTCGGACTCAAAGATCCGGTGGATGCCGTGCATCTCGATCACGGGCCTCATAGCGCGGCCCCGTCTGCGGCGGCGCCCCCGCCCGCTGTGCCGGACAGGTCGCCCGCGAAGCCCATGCCCCCCGAGATGACGAGGGTCTCGCCGTCCGTCAGGGGCGCCGGGGGCAGCACCTCCTGCCCCTCGGGCACCGCGGCGCCCTCGATCGCGCCCACCACGGCGAAGTCGGCGTTGCGCGCATAGACCTCTACGTCGCGCCGCTCGGTCTCATGCGTCTCGGGGTCGACCTCGACCTGCACGTAGTACGACGTCCCGTCGTCGGTCATGAGCGCCATGGTGGGGACCATCACCACCTGATCGAGCTTCTCGGTCATAAGCGAGACCTGGGCGGTCATGCCGGGCTTGAGGCGCGGGTCGGGCGCGGGCACGAGGACGTCCACGGCGAAGGTCACCGAGGAGCCGTCTCCGTAGTACGCCATGTCGGACGAGCCCGATGCGATCGACGCGATGGCGTTGACCGTGCCGTCGAGCGTGAGGTTGTCGAACGCGGGGAAGGTGAGGCGCGCCTGCTGCCCGATGGCCACCTGCGCGATATCCTCCTCGCTCACCTGGACGGTCACCTTCATCTGCGAGAGGTCGGCGATCTGCATGAGCGGCCCCGCGCCCGAGGAGCCCGATGACGCCGCGTCGGCGAGATTCGCGCCCACCTGGGCGTTGAGGGTCACCACGCTGCCCCCGATGGGGCTCGTGACGGTGCGCTCCGCCGCCCGGGCGTTCGCCTGATCGAGCGCCGCCTGCGCCGCCTCCACGGAGCGCTGCGCGGCGTTGACCGCGTCCTGTGCAGCAGCGACGTCTACCGGGGAGGTCTCGAGCGCGGCCCCGGTCTCCGGGTCGACGGGCGCGGGGCGCGCGGCCTCCTGCTGCGCCTGTCCGAGGGCGCGGTCCGCCGCGCGCTTCTCCTCCTGCGCCGCGGAGAGGGCACGCGCGGCATCGGCGACGGCGGCGTCGAGCCCCGGGTTGTCGATAACGAGCAGCACATCCCCGGCGTTGACCTGCTGGCCGGCTGATACGCGCACCTCGGCGATCGTGCCATCGACCGTGGGCGCGATGACGGTGGACGAGAGCGGCTCGAGCTTGCCGCGGGCGTCCACCTCGGTGGTGTAGGTGCCCGCGGTGACGAAGTCGACGATGGGCTCGTAGGTCTCCTCGGGCTGGCGGTTAAGGAGCGCTGCGGCGACGGCGCCGATAAGGACGATGGCGAGGATGATTCCGAGGGCGATGCCGCGATGGATGAGTTTGCGGCGCCGGCGCTCGGCCCGGCGCGCCTTGAGGGCGGCGTAGGCCTCAGCGTCCTCGGGGCCGAGGGTGGCGGGGTCGGGGAGCGCGGGCTCCGAGCCCCTGCCTGGGAGCGCGGTGGTGAGGCGTTCGCGCAGGGTACGGGTGTCTTGCGAAGAACGGTTCATAGGGGCTCCTCTGCGAGCGCGGTTGTGCGTGCCGGTATGAGCATACGATAGGGGTCGGCAGAAGCGGGGAGGAAATACTTAAGGTCTGCGAAAGGTTGCAGGGAAGGCCCGGACGTCCCAGCGGCCCTGTCTGTGCCATAGCGAGCGGGGGCGCCTTCCCTTATAGGGAGGGGGTTGAAATAAATAACCCCCTATGGACAAAAAGTGCATCGAAATAATGATCGACCCCCTACACGATCGGCATGTGGATGCCCTATCGTCGTCAATTCACGGTCGCCGGGCGGTCTTGACGGTCTTTTTTGGCGTGAAACGGGCTTATCGAGCAGTATTGCGGCGTGATTTCAGCATACTTCGGGGGGGGGTTCTTTATTATTTCGATGCGGGTTTTGTCCACAGGGGGTTAATTAAAGGACTAAGGAAGACGCATCTGAGCGCAGGGTCGGGTGGGATTGCCCGACTGACGTTGCGGCGGGCGGCGCGACCGTGTCGGCCGCGCCGCCCGGGAGCGCTAGATGGCGTCGGTGCGCAGCGCCTCGACGACGCTCGAGCTCCGGCTCTTGGTGAGGGCGTATACGCAGCTCACCAAGATGATGCCCGCCACCAGGGCAAACGAGAGCGCTACCTGCGCCCACGGCAGCCGGAAGGTATAGGTGGAGTACGAGAGCATCATGGATTGGTAGAGGCCGAAGGAGGCGAGAAGCGCCACGACGAAGCCGATGGCGAAGCCGCGCAGGGCGTAGCTCGCGCACTCGTAGGCGATCATCCGGCGGAAGGCCCGGTTGCCCATGCCGATGGACTTGAGCATGGCGAACTCCCGACGGCGCAGCATGAGGGCGTTCGCGAGCGTGTTGAAGACGTTCGTGACAGCGATGAGTCCGGTGATGACGGCGAAGCAGTAGATGAACGTGTTGACCGTCGTGGCCATGAGGCGGGCTTGCAGCTTGCCTTGGGCGACGTTGGTGTAGGTGATGTCGAGCTCGGGGAAGTCGCGCGCGATGGCGGTGAGGTCCTCCTCTGCATCGGCGGCGCGCTCGGCATCGCCCCCGGCGTCGAACGTCATGGTCGCGCGCAGATAGCCGCAGGTGTCGGAGAGGGCGATCGCGGATGCGGGCAGGACGAGCTTGATGGTGCCGGACGCCGTCGTGCAGGCTGGGGCATGGTCGGCGAGGGCACCGACCTCGATGGTGTCGACGCGTGCGACGGCGTCTGCGAGCGGGAGCAGGTGCTCGGTCCCGTTATCATCGAAATACTGGGCGCACGGGGTGCCGTCCGGGCCGTCCACGATACCGGAGACGAAGCGGCCGTCGAGGTCGGCGTACTCGAGGAACTCAACGGAGCCGGTGGTCGCGAGCGGTCGGTAATTACCGTACGTCTCGCCGTCGTGCACGTCGTAGGAGTTGACGGCGATGGCGCGCGGATGCGCCGGATCGCAGAACGTGTCCTGCGAAAAGCCGAGCTCGTCCACGTAGGCCCGCCAGCTCGCATCGTCGATGAACTCGACGTAGGCGCTCCCGTACCAGCGTCCGTCTGCGAGGGCGGGCGCGCTGCCCTCGAGGCGGGTTACGTCATCGGTGAGCATCGACGCGGGGAAGAGCGCGTCCGCCACATAGCTCGTGGTGTAGCCGCCCGCCTGCGCGCCGTCCAGCGTCTGCGCCTCGGTGTAGAAGCGCTCGAGCGCCTGCTGCATGGCGGGCCCGTCCACCTTGCCGTTGGCGAGCGCAAGGGTCTGGTCGGCCTCGGCGCCGGTGGCGTCGATGTAGAGGATGAGGTCCTGGCCCTCCATCGTGTCGATGGCGGTGCCGCTCGCATAGCTCATGACGTCGGCGATGGATCCCGAGGTGATGAGAAGGGCGACCGAGACGGCGAGCGCGGCGACGGTCACGCGGCCCTTGGAGGAGCTCCGGGTGAGGTTCTTGTGGGCGATGAGGCCGGGGATGCCGAAGAGCCGGCCCGCGATGCCGAGCGGACGGGCGAGAGCGCTCTCGCCGCCGCGGGCGCCCCGACGCTCGGCGCGGCGCTGGGCACGCTGGGCGGCACGGCTCGGCCGCACGTCTTGCGTCTGGCGAATCGCGTCGACGGCGGAGACGCGGCTCGCGCGCCGCGCGGGGAGCCACGCGCTCAAAAGCAGTGTGACGAGGCCGAGCGCCGCGGCGATGGCGAGCGCGCCGGGGCTCACGACCACGGCTGCGGCGGAGCCCCCGGTGACGGCGATTATCCCCTCGCCGAGCAGGCCGAAGACGGTGAAGCAGCCGATGAGCCCGAGGGCAAGGCCGACCGGGACGCCGACGGCCCCGATAAGGAGTGCCTCGGTGAGCACTGTGCGGCGGAGCTGCCGGCGGCTCGCGCCGAGGGAGGAGAGGAGGCCGAACTGGCGCGTGCGCTCCGCGACGGAGATGGCGAAGCTGTTGTAGACGAGCGATACGCCCGCCACGACGACGATGGCGGCGAGGATCGCGGCGATCTGGTAGAGGGTGTTCCAGATGGCGGTGTCCGGCGTGACGCCCATCCAACGCAGCAGCGAGCTGTGCTCGGTGGCGAGCGTCTCGCTTTTACCGGCGTGCGAGAGGTCCTCGGCAACGCCGATTGCCCGAGCGGGGTCATCGGTGCGGATGAGAAGCGAGGCCCAGGTGGCATCGCTCTCATCGGTCGTGACGCGCTCGAGCGCGTCCTCGTCGTACACGTAGGCGCTGTTGCCCTGCATAGCCATGATGCTCGAATACCCTATGGAGCGGTAGAACCCGACGACCTGCGCCGTGAGCGTGCCGAGGTCGGCGGCAAAGCCGTCGCGCTGGGTGTCCGCGTCGAGGTAGGTGCCGTTATACGAGGTGGCCGTAAAGGTGGAGCCGTCATCGAGGTTCGTGACGGTGCGCGTGCCGAGGGCGAGCTCGACCGTGCTACCGAGTGCGATGGCCCCGCCGTCAGCCGTCGCTATGCCGCAGGGTGCGAGGGAGACGTTCTGCAGGTAGTGGGGGAGCACGATCTCGCCGGGAGCCTGAGGGGCCCTGCCGGCGACGAGCTCGGGCGCGGCTACGAGCGGTTCGGCGGAGTCGTCCGTCGCGGGCCACGATTTCGCGTAGAGATAGGAGCCAAAGAGGTCGCTGTTATCCTCCCCGAGGGAGACGGCGCCGAGCTCGGCCACGGCCGTCCAGTCGACGATCTCGGGGTCGTTCTCCGCCGCGGCCACGCCCTCGCCGGTCACATCGATGGCCTCGGCGTACCACCAGCCCTCGTCCGCCGCCGTGCGCTCGATGAGCAGGCGGGAGAGCGATACGACGCTCGTGAGCACGGCGGTGATGAGCGCGACGGAGAGCGCGACACCGATGATGGAGACAACGGTGCGGGTGCGGTTCTTGACGAGCGACTTGATGGTGAAGCGGGTGAAGATGCTCATCTCAGCGCACCTCCCGACGGCGCTCGTCGCGGACGAGCCGGCCATCCTCAATGGCGATGACGCGGTCGGCCATGAGCGCGATGTCCTCGTCGTGCGTGATGACGATGAGTGTCTGCTTGAGCTGGCGGTTGGAGGCGCGCAGGAGCTTCATGATCTCGGTCGAGTTTTTGGAGTCGAGGTTGCCGGTGGGCTCGTCGGCGAGCACGACCGCGGGCGCGTTCATGAGGGCGCGGCCGATGGCGACGCGCTGCTGCTGGCCGCCGGAGAGCTGGTTGGGGAGGGCGTGCTCGCGCCCCGTGAGCTTGAGGGCGCCGAGCAGCATCTTGAGGCGGGCGGCGTTGACCTCGCGGCCGTCCATGAGGACCGGAAGCGTGATGTTCTCGACCACGTCGAGCACGGGGATGAGGTTGTAGAACTGGTAGACGAGGCCCACCTCGCGGCGGCGGAAGACGGCGAGTTCCTCGTCGGTGCGGGCGAAGATATCCTGGCCCTGCAGGCGGACGGTGCCCGAGGTGGGGCGGTCGACGCCGCCCATGAGGTGCAGAAGCGTCGACTTGCCCGAGCCCGAGCTGCCGATGATGGCGATGAACTCGCCGGCCTCAACGGTAAACGAGACGTCGTCGAGCGCGGTCACGGCGGTATCGCCGGTGCCGTACGTACGGGTGAGGTGCTCCACGGAGAGGATGTTCATGGTACGTCCCATCGATCGTGGGTGAATAGGTCACCTACGATACTGGACTCGGCCGCTTGCTGCCACGTGACCGGCGTGTGACAGATCAGTCACCTTGTCGAGGTGTCGGGGCTACACGGCGACGTCTTTGAAGAAGGTGAAGGTGAAGAGCGCTCCCGTTACGGCGCCGGAGGCATCCCGCGCGTTCTCGGCCGTCAGGGTGCCGCCCTGCGCCGTCACGAGCGCCCGGGCGAGCGAGAGGCCGATGCCGACGCCCGCCGGTATGACGAGGGCGGCACCGTCTGGCGCGGGGCTGCCGCCGGATCGCTTCTCCCCACGGTCCGCTGATGCGGCGCTGCCCCGGTAGAACCGCTCGAAGATATGGGGAAGGTCCGCCTCGGCGATGCCAGGCCCCGTATCCGTTACGCGGATACGGCAGGCGATGAGGTCCTCGCGGGCGCTCACCGTCACGCGCCCGCCCGCGGGGGTGTGCTCGAGGCAGTTCTTGAGGACGTTGCCGAGGGCCTCGGTCGTCCACGCCGCGTCGCCCGCAAAGCTCGCTCCGTCCTCGATGTCTTGCACGAGCTCCACATCGGCGAGGTCGAAGGCGATGGCGAGAGGCGCGGCGGCGCGTTCGGTGAGCGAGGCGACCGCCACGGGCTCGCGGGCGAAGGCAAGGGCGCCCGCGTCGAGCTGCGCCAGGCGAAGCAGGGTGGAGACCAGGTCCTCGACCCGCATCTCGAGCGCCTCGATCTGACGGAGCCTCTCGACGGTCTGGGGGCGGGCGCCGTCGGCGGAGAGGTCCTTGCGCACCAGCTCGGTGGTGAGCGAGAGCGCAGTAAGCGGAGTTTTGAGCTGGTGCGAGATGTCGGCGAGCGCGTCAGCGAGGCGGGTGCGCTCGGCGGCGAGGTCATCTGCGGTGAGGGTGAGGCGGAGGACCATCTTGTCGAGCTCGCTCGCGAGCACGGCGATCTCGCCCTCGTCCATACGGTCGAACGAGAGCTCGCGCTCGCCGTGGAGCACGGCGTCGAGGTTTCCCGCCATCGTGCGGAGTGCCCGGTAGCGCCGATAGGTGAGAATGAGAAAGGGAGCCGCCGCCGCCATAGCGGCCCCGATGCCGAGGGCCGCCCCGCGGAGGCCGGCGAGGGCGTTTCCTGCCAGGGCGGCGCCGATGGCGAGGGCGAGCCAGAGGGCGAGCGTGCGCGCGAGCTCGCGGTTGCGGGCGATCACCGGGGCCTACCCTAGGGCTTTGTAGCCGAGGCCGCGCACCGTGGTGATGAGGGCGGGGTGCGCGGGGTCGTCTTCGATCTTGTCGCGCAGGCGCTTGATGTAGACCGTGAGGGTGTTCTCCTCGATGTAGGTCCCCGCATCGTCCCACAGCGCGTCGCGGATCTGCTCGCGGGTGATGAGCTTGCCCGCGTGTGTCGCGAAGAGCAGGAGCAGCCGGTACTCCAGCGCGGAGAGGACGATCTCGGCGCCGGCGCGGGTGACCTGCGCGCGGTCGGGGTCGATGGTGAGCTCACCCAGGCTGAGAAGCCGGCGAGCCGGCGGCTGCGCGCGCCGCAGCGTCGCGGCGATGCGCGCGAGGAGCTCCCGCGGGCGGAATGGCTTGGCGATGTAGTCGTCCGCCCCGAGCTCGAGGCCGGTGACGGTGGTGAACTCGTCGCTCGATGCCGTGAGGAAGATGACAGGAAGCGCCGGAGCGGCATGCTTGAGGGCGCCGCATACGGCGAGGCCGTTGCCCTGCGCAAGCGTGACGTCGAGCAGTACGAGGTCGTAGGGGGCGCGCCCGGTCGCGACGCCGGAAGCCCCGGGAAGGGCGCGGGCGAGGGCTTCGTCCTGGGCGGAGGCGATGTCGACGGCATAGCCCTCGGCACGGAGGAGCTCGGTGAGGGCGGAGACGATCGCCGGATCGTCCTCCACAAGCAGGATGCGCGCTGACATACGGTGGTCCTTCGGGCCTCGGGCCGCGGCCATCAGTAGTGGACGACGACGCAGTCGCCCTCTTGTAGCAGGTCGTAGAGCTGCTGCACCTTGTCGTAGGGCGTGTTGATGCAGCCGTGGCTGCCGTAGGTGTGGTAGGCGCTCGGATCGCTGAAGACCCAATCGGGCTGCCAGCTCGCGTCGTGGAAGCCCCATGCGTTGCCCTTCCAGGCGATCCAGTACTCCACGGGGCTGATGTACTCGGGCTCGCCGGTCTCGGGGTCCTTGTCGGGGCTCACGAGGTTGATGTTGCGCGCCTTGTAGTTGACCTTGTACACACCGGTGGGGGTGTCGTCCGACCCGTTGTCGAGACCGGTCACCACGCCGGTCTCCCAGATGAGGTTGCCGTTCTCGTCGTAGAGGCGCGCGTGCTGCTCGGTGATGTCGACGTCGACGTACTTCTTCCAGTCGGGCTGGCCGGCCCCGGCGTAGGTGTCGCCCTCAGACGATGCGGGAACGGCGATCTCGCCCGTCTGATGGTTGGCGACGGCGTCCTGCACCGATTGGACGAGCGCCGCCTCGTCGACGGACCAGCCGAACGTGCCCCCGCTCACGGTGACGGTCTTGCCGTCCGGACGGGTGTAGGTGCGCTCGGTGCCCACCGTGTTCATCTGCGCGGCGAGGTTGTGCGCCCACTGGGTCACGGCGTCCTGGTTCAAGGTGGGCTCCGTCTGGGCGTCGAAGGTGATCCACGGGCCTATGACGCTCGCGTCGAGCGTGGCTGCCACGGAATCTCCCAGCTTGAACGTGACGTTGGTGCCCAAGAAGGCGTTTGCGGCGTCGCAGTCGGCCTGCATGTCCTCGGGCGCGGGTTCCCCGTCGAGCGGCAGGTAGAGGTCCTCGCCGAGCTCGGCGAGCTCAAAGGTCGCCTCGAGGTCGCCAAGCGCCGTGAGCGCCCCGGTGATGATGGCGTCGCGGTTGAGACGGCGCGACTCGTAGGCCTTCTCGGGCACGAAGAGCCCCTGCTCGGCGTCCCAGGCGGTCTGCGCGGTAAACGCCCCGCCGCGGCCCGCGTTGAAGGTGTCGATGGCCTCGCCGAGGCTCGTCTCGAAGGCGGTGCGATCGAAGGCGGCTCCCAGAAGCGAGAGGTCGGGCTCGCCCGCCTCTTCTGCGGTCGCGGCAGCTGCGGCGGGGGTATCGGTCAGCGCCTGGTAGAGGCGGACGGGCCAGGCCCACGGCTCGTTTTGCGCCAAGCGGCGCTGAGCGGCGGCCTCGACATTGAAGATGTTCCGGCCGTCCTCGGGGGTGTACGTCCACGTAAAGCCGAGGTCCTCGTCGGCGACGGTGAGCGTGTAGCCCGCCACGGCGCCCTCGAGCTTTTCGGCCGCCGCGCCGCTCGTCTGCCAGGAGATGTCGACGCCGGCGAGGCTCGTGTGGGGATAGAACAGGAAGGTGAACGCAATCACGCCGCCCGCATAGGCGATGACGAGGAGCAGGGCGAGCGCGATGACGACGTTGCGCGCCACATGGCCCTTCCCGCGGCGCGGCTTCTTCTCGCTGCCGTGCGCTCCCTCGGGATTGCCGGGGGCGGGCGCGCCCGCAGGCGTCGTCATGCCCGCCGCGCGCTGCGTGCCCGCGCCGTGCGCCCCACCGGGGCGGCGATGGGCGCCGTGCGCCACCTGCATCGGGGCGACGACCGTCGGCTGCGCGGCAGCGTTCTGGGGGATAAAGGTGGTTGCGTCGGCCCCGGTGCCGCCGGAGGCCTGCGCCCTGGGGGTCTGGGGCCCTTGCGGGGC
>NZ_NFJH01000015.1 GCF_002159765.1 Collinsella sp. An268
CGCGCCCCTCCTCGCCGGCGTAGGAGCTGTAGCGCCGGCGGCGGGGCCTCGCGGCCTCGAGCCCCTCCTCGCGCATGACGCGCCTCACGCGCTTCTCGGAGGCGACGACGCCGCGGGCCCGCAGCGCGGCGTGCACGCGCCGGTAGCCGTAGCGGCCCCCGGAGGCCCGGAACTCCTCGGCGACGAGGGCCCTGATGCCGGCGTCGCGGTCCGCCGCGGCGCGCGAGAGCCGGTGGTAGAAGGTGCTCCTGGGCAGCGAGAGCGCCGCGAGGACGCGCGGCAGCCCGAAGCGGCCTCTGAGCGACTCAGCCAGCGCCGCCCGCTCCGCCGCCGTCAGGTCGGCCGGGTCGGCGCCGGGGTCTTTTTTTAGTATCTCGACCGTGCCGGCCAGTATCGCGTTCTCCAGCTCCAGCTCCTCGCAGCGGGCCCTGAGGGCCTCCAGCTCCGAGGGCGGCTCGGCGGGCTCCGGGGCCAGCGCCATCGCCTCGTCGTCGGTCATCAGCGCCAGCGCCCCCTCCTCGCGGAGCCTGCGCGCCCACCAGGTCACCGCCGGCCCGGTCACGCCGGCCTCGGCGGCGAGGTCGGCGGCGCGCTCGCCCGCCTCGTAGCGGGCGACGAGCCCCATCTTCTCCTCGAAGGGCAAGTATACCCGAGGTTTGGACTTGGGCCGCAGGCCGGCGGACCTGCACCAGGCCGACACGGCGCTCGCCGAGCAGCCGGCGAGCTCCGCGGCCTCCCTCATGGTGAACCCGGCGCCGACGGCCTCGACGGCCAGCGCCCTCGTATCGTCGTCGTACATGCGGACCTCCGATCCGGACACCCGCGGGCGTCCAACCTTTTGTCCGCATCCCCTTGGGAGGGGCAAAAGTGGCATTCCCGCACACGGGAATTCTCGGAGAGGCGGGTAGCGGGGGCCGCCCGTTAGCGGGAAGGCCGCAGGCTGGCGCAGGCCGGGAAAAGCGTGCGGAAACGCTGTGGCGCCGGCGAGGTGATCTGCACGGGGGACCCGGCAACCGGGTCGATAAACGAGAGCTCGGCGGCGTGGAGCATGAGGCCGGCCTTACCGCCGCGCCCGTAGAGGGCGTCACCGAGAAGGGGCAGGCCCGCGTGCGCAAGGTGGACGCGAATCTGGTGCTTGCGCCCCGTCTCGATCTCGACGGCGAGCAGCGTGACGGGGCCGCCCTGCCAGCGCGCGCGGGCGAGCACCCGGGCACGGGTGAGGGCGGGCTTGCCCGTCTTGCTGACGCGCATGCGCCGAGCGTCGTGACGATCGCGACCGATGGGCCAAGTGAAGACGCGTTCCTCCCACGGCGCGCGCCCCGTAGCGATGGCGAGATAGCGCTTGGTCAGGCGGTGCTCGGCGATGAGGCGGTCGTAGGAGGGCTGCGTCTGCTTTGAGAGCGAGAACAGCACGATGCCCGAGGTGTCGCGGTCGAGTCTCTGGAGCGCCTGGAGATCGCACGCGGCGCCCTCAGGGAACGAGTGCCCGCCAGCGACGAGGGCCCGCACCGCGTCGGTGAGGGTCGCGATGCCGGTGCCGTCGCCGTGGACGATGATGCCCGCAGGCTTATCGACGGCGAGAAGCGTATCGCTTTGGAAGAGAACGGGGAGCGGTGAGGCTCCAGAAGGGGATGACACGGTCAGTCGACCCCCACAAAGAGGCAGCCGGCAAACGAGCCCGGCTCACGGGGGCCCGGGCGCTGGCCGCGACGGGGGGCGTCGAGTGCGCGTCGCACGCGGGCGACCTCTCCGCCGAGCTCCTCGGCAGAGAGAAGGGTGCCGTCGACGAGGAGGCGCTCGACACCGACGCCGATGAGCTGCGGCAGCTGCGGAGTGAGGTCGACGGGGCGGTCGGTGTAGAGCCGTGAGCGCCCGTGCGCGTCGGTCCGCACCGGGAAGCGCTTGCCGTCGATGTTGCGGAGGGAGAGTTCGTGGCGGCGCAGGGCGCAGCGGGCGCAGTTGTGGCAGCATGCGTCGGCGACCTGCAGGATGCAGTGCTCGCTCGTCATGACGCGGGGGCGGCCGTACACCATGATGCCCGGCACCAAGGGGGATGCGGGCAGTATCTCCTCCAGCTCGGCGAGGGTGAGCTCGGGCGAGAGCCAGGCGCCGCGCGCCCCCTGAGCGGCGAGGAAGTCGCGCGCAAGCGTGTTGTGAACAGGGATGCAGGAGCGGAGCTCAGCCGCGGCGCCGCGCTCAGCCGCGAGGGCGAGCTCGGAGATCGTGCCGACGGCGACGGGAGCGCCGGGCAGCACCCAGCGGTCGAGTCGGGGGAGGTCGCAGGCGCGTGACACCTCGTCGAGCACGGGGATAAGCCCGCGCCGTTGCGCCTCATCGGGTGTGACACCCGCCTCGTCCAGCACGTCGGTGGGGAGGTACAGGCGGGTCGCACCGGCGGCACGTGCGGCCTCGGCCGCCTCGAGGGTGGTTGCGAGCGCGCAGATGACGGGGTCCGTGCCGCCTACGGTACAGGCGCCGGGGCGCTGTGCGAGACGCATGGCCGCGAGCCCCCCATCGATGTCGAGCCCGTCGAGAGCCGCGGCGCGCGCGCGATGCGGCGCGAGGACGGCCTCCTCGAGGGCGGCACAGGCGTCGGCGCGCACACGGTGGACGGCGGAGAATCCCATGCCCGCGCCCTCGTCGAGCGCGATGTCGAACGACGCCGCCTCAAAGGGGGAGCTGCCCATGCGGCCCACATGCTCGACAAGGTCGTCGGCGGTGACGGCGCGGCTGCGGGCGGCCTCGACCACAAAGCCCGTGGCAGTGGCTGTCAGCGCGGGATCGTCGGCACACGTGAGCGTAACGGTAAAGGGCTTGCCCAGACGGGCGGTAACCGTCACGTCGACCGCGCGTTTGCGCGCGACGGGACGCTTGAGCGCGGCCGCCGCCACGTCAAGCGCGTGCTGGCTGCGGATGAGGCGGACGGTGCAGCCGACGGGCATCGGACGCGCGACCTCCACCTCGATGGTCGAGCCGGCGGGCGCGTCGGCGCGCACCAGGCCGGTGAGGAAGCGGTCGGGTTCGCGGTCGTGCCTGAGTTCCAGCAGGTCGCCTGCGCCAACGGGCTCGTCAAGCCGAATGCGGGCAAGGCCCTTGGCCCCGCGGGCGGCGTCGCGCATCGACTCGCCCTTGGTACGGGCGCGGCGCGGTGCGAAGCCCATGACCTCGCCGACCGTCTGCCCGCGGTTGTTGGAGCGCTCGTAGCTCATCATGTCGTCATCCGAGCGACCATCTTGATAGGCGTGGGTGAAGTCACGGTTAAAGCAGCGCTTGAGCTGCCGCGCCCGCGCGGCGCGCTCGGTGGCGGCGGGTTGGCGCCCCGCTTCGGCGTCATCGAGCGAGCGGCGGTAGGCGTCGGTAACGGCAAAGACGTAATCGGGCGCCTTCATGCGGCCCTCGAGCTTGAGTGCGTGGGCACCGGCGCCCAGCAGCGCCTCCAGCATCTCGGAGGTATTGGTGTCGCGCGGGCAGAGGGCGCGCTCGCGGCCCGCAGGGGTGAGCACCCGGCCCGTGTTCTCGTCTACCAGCTCATAGGGAAGCCGGCACGGCTGCGCGCACATGCCGCGGTTGGCGGAGCGCCCCGCGCAGGCGAAGCTCGAGAGCAGGCAGATGCCCGAGTAGGAGAAGCAGATGGAGCCGTGGGCGAAGACCTCGAGGTCCACGTCGGGCACCGCCTCGTGGATCTGGGCGATCTCGGCTACCGAGAGCTCGCGGGAGAGCGTCACGCGGTCGGCGCCGGCGTCGCGGCACCAGCGCGTTCCGCGGGCATCGTGGATGTTCGCTTGGGTGGAGATATGCGTCTCGACCGTGGGCATGAGCGCGCGCACGGCGGCGAAGAGCCCCCAGTCCTGGATGATGAAGGCGTCAGCGCCGAGGACGGTGCAGCGCTCGATGAGGGCGAGCGCGCGGGGAAGCTCGGATTCCTTGATAACGATGTTGACGGTGACGTAGACGCGCGCGCCGGCGAGGTGGGCTTCGCGGCAGGCGGTCTCAAAGGCGTCGTCGGTGAAGTTAGTCGCTTTGCGGCGGGCGTTGAAGGAGCCCATGCCGCAATAGATGGCGTCGGCGCCGGCGGCGAGGGCGGCCCGGAACGCCTCAGGGCCCCCGGCGGGGGAGAGAAGCTCATGGGTGGGACGTGCGTCGAGCAGGGTGGCTGAAGACAGTATGGTCAATGCGGTTTCCTAACGGTTGCAACGTTCAGGCCCATGCTACCAGCTTCGTAGCGTTTTGTAGCGCAAGGGGAGGTCGGCTGCCGGAAACCACAGATGGCGGACGCCTCCCCATGGGTTGACCGAGCATAAAAACGCCTCCCCGGCAGGAGGGGAGGCGCTTTTAGGCTCCGTTGGGGAGAAGCGTTACTTGCGGACGACCTTCACCACGGGGGTGCCGGCCGAGACGGTGGACTCGGCATCGGCCACGAGCTCGATGTCGGCGAACTCGGCGGTGTTGGACACGGCGAGCACGACGCAGTCGGGGTAGCCGCCCTCCTTGATGGCGGCGCGGTCCATCTTGATGACGGGATCGCCGGCCTTGACCGTATCGCCCTGCTTGACATAGCCGGTGAAGCCCTTGCCCTGCATGTTGACCGTGTCGACGCCGATGTGCACGAGCACCTCGATGCCGTCGTCGGTGGAGAGACCCACGGCGTGGCCCATGGTGACGGTGACGGTACCGGAAACGGGCGCGTAGACGATCTCGCCCTCGGGCCAGACGGCGCAGCCCTTACCGAGCACCTCGCCGGAGAAGACCGGATCGGGCACGTCCTTCATGGCGATGACGCGGCCGTTCACCGGGGCGCAGAGGGTGTCTGCGGCCTCCTGGGCGGCAACGCCGGACGGCGTGGCGGGAGCGGCCGGCTCCTTCTTCTTGAACAGGTCGAACAGGCCCATGGGGATCTCCTTTACAAAACGATGCGACGGGGCATTGTCCCAACTGATGGTTCGCTATTATATCCCGTTTGTCAAAGTGGATTCCAAAGGGCAGGGCCGGCGATGCGAGACTCTCGGCGGACGGTGGCCTTGTGCCGATGCGCGGCCCGCCGGCGCGGACACAGCGGGAACCCTCAGGCAGCGAAATTATGGAAATCGGCCACAAATGGGCTTTTTCTGGCAAATGGCGCCGGATGCGCGTATCATACCGACTCGTATTGCCCGGCTCCTGCCGGCCATTCGGCGTGCCGCGAGTGACTCCTCGCGTGCCCGTTGAGGCAGGAGGCACGAGGACAACCCGTGCTGAGCGGCAGGATGGGCCTGCAGTCTCGGCAATGTGGCCAAGCCCCGTGCGTAAAACCCCAGAAGGAGTTTAAAGATGGCTGAAGAGAAGTACGTTCCGCGCCTGAAGACGAAGTACCTCAACGAGGTAAAGCCGCTCATGCAGGAGAAGTTCCAGTACAAGAACGTCATGGAGATCCCCAAGTTCGAGAAGATCGTCGTGAACATGGGCGTCGGCGAGGCCGCCACGGACTCCAAGGCTATCGACGGTGCCGTGCGCGACCTGCGCGCCATCACCGGTCAGCAGCCCATGGTGACCCGCGCCCGCAAGTCCATCGCGTCCTTCCGCCTGCGTGCCGGTATGCCCATCGGCGCCAAGGTGACCCTGCGCGGCGACCGCATGTGGGAGTTCTTCGACCGCCTCACCGCCGTCGCCATCCCCCGTATCCGCGACTTCCGCGGCATCTCCCCCAAGAGCTTCGACGGCCGTGGCAACTTCTCCATGGGCGTGACCGAGCAGCTCATCTTCCCGGAGATCGACTTTGACTCCGTCGACCACACCCGTGGTATGGACATCACCATCGTCACCACCGCGAAGACCGACGAAGAGGCTAAGGCCCTCCTCGACGCCTTCGGTTTCCCGTTCAAGAAGTAGTCAAACGCAACCGGTCCCGTCGCTTCGCGCGGCGGGGCCGGATGCATGGTATACACCGTTAGGAGGTAATCAGTGGCTAAGACATCGATGATCGTCAAGCAGCAGCGTAAGCAGAAGTTCTCGACGCGCGAGTACACGCGTTGCCAGCGTTGCGGCCGTCCGCACTCCGTCTACCGTAAGTTCGGCCTGTGCCGTGTCTGCTTCCGCGAGCTTGCGCTCAAGGGCGAGCTTCCCGGCATCAAGAAGGCCAGCTGGTAGGTCACGTGCCAGCGCCTGTGTGCGACCATGAGCACGGCAGGCAGGGAAGAGCGCGCGTCATTCAGGCTCTGAGGTCATGGGCTTCAGAGAACCGTGCGCGCGAGTTCATCAAGAACGAAGGAGAATCTGCATGAACCTCACTGACCCGATCGCAGACATGCTCACGCGTATTCGTAACGCGAACTCTGCGAACAAGGCCACGGTCTCGATGCCGAGCAGCAAGAAGCTCGTCGAGATCGCCCGCGTCATCTACGAGGAGGGTTACATCGAGGGCTACACGGTTGAGGATACCGAGCCCGCCAAGACCCTCACCATCACCCTTAAGTACGGTCCCAAGAAGCAGAAGGTCATCAACGGCATCCGTCGTATCTCCAAGCCGGGTCTGCGCAAGTACGCCGGTGTGGCCGACCTTCCCCGCGTCCGCGGCGGTCTTGGTACTGCCATCGTTTCCACCTCGAGCGGCGTCATGTGCGATCGTGACTGCCGTAAGAAGGGCGTGGGCGGCGAGATCGTCGCTTACGTCTGGTAAACGATTCGGCGCGTAGAAGGAAAGGAGACACCGTGTCCCGTATCGGTAAGAAGCCTGTCCAGATTCCCGCCGGAGTCGAAGTGGCAGTCGACGGTAACCACATCACCGTCAAGGGCTCGAAGGGCACCCTCGAGCTCGATGTGTACGAGAAGCTCACCATTGAGATCGAGGACAACGTCCTCACCGTGGTGCGCCCCGATGACGAGCGCGAGACCCGCGCCCGCCACGGCCTCACCCGCGCCCTCATCCAGAACATGGTGACGGGCGTGTCCGAGGGCTACACCCGCGGTCTCGAGCTCGCGGGCGTCGGCTACCGTGTCCAGCTCAAGGGCAAGGACCTCGAGCTTTCCCTCGGTTACTCGCACCCCGTGATCTACAACGCCCCCGAGGGCATCACCTTCGAGGTGCCCGACAACACGCACATCAACGTCAAGGGCATCGACAAGCAGCAGGTCGGCCAGGTCGCCGCTGAGATTCGCGGTAAGCGTCCCCCCGAGCCCTACAAGGGCAAGGGCATCCACTACGTGGGTGAGCACATCCGCCGCAAGCTCGGTAAGGCTGCCAAGTAGCCTCCGCGCGCTATCAGATAAGACCGGTACCCCGTCAGGTGCCGGCACGATCCTGTTGAAGGAGATTGAACGATGGATAAGAACAAAGCGAAGCTCGCGGGCCTTAAGCGCCGTCAGCGTCGCGTGCGCGGCAAGATCTTCGGCACGCCCGAGCGTCCGCGTCTGCGCGTGGTGCGCACCAACGCCAACATCTATGCCATGATCGTCGACGACACCAAGGGCAACACCCTCGTCTCCGCCTCCACGCTCGAGGCTGAGTTCAAGGGCACCCACACCTCCAACAAGGAGGCCGCCCAGAAGGTCGGCGAGCTCGTTGGCAAGCGCGCCATCGAGGCCGGCATCAAGCAGGTCCGTTTCGACCGCGGTGGCCGCATCTACCACGGCCGCGTGAAGGCTCTCGCCGACGGTGCCCGCGCCGCCGGTCTCGAGTTCTAGGAGGTTAGTAGCACATGGCTCGTAATCGAGATAACAAGCAGCGCGAGGCCTCCGAGTTCGAGGAGCGCGTCGTTTTCATCAACCGTGTTTCCAAGACCGTCAAGGGCGGCCGTCGCATGTCGCTCGTCGCGCTCGTCGTCGTCGGTGACGGCAAGGGCAACGTCGGCCTGGGCATGGGCAAGTCGGCCGAGGTGCCGCTGGCCATCTCCAAGGCCTCGCTCGACGCCAAGAAGCACATGTTCCACGTGCCCGTGACCGAGACCGGCACCATCCCGCACGAGGTCGAGGGTCACTTTGGCGCTGGCAAGATCATCATCAAGCCCGCTATCGAGGGTACCGGCGTGATCGCCGGCGGCGCTGTGCGCCCCCTCTTCGAGCTCGCCGGCATCAAGAACGTCCTCTCCAAGTCGCTCGGCACCGACAACGGCCTCAACATCATCAAGGCCGCTGCCGAGGGCCTGAAGGAGCTCTCGAGCCCCGAGGAGGTTGCGGAGCGCCGCGGCCTCACCGTCGCTCAGATGTTCGTCGGTGGTAAGGAGCAGTAACGATGGCTGACACCATTAAGATCAAGCAGGTCCGCAGCACCAACGGCTGCAAGAAGGACCAGGTTAGGACCGTTCACGCGCTCGGCCTCAAGAAGATCAACCATACGCGCGAGATCGCCGACAACGAGTCGGTGCGCGGCATGATCTTCAAGGTCAAGCACCTTGTCGAGATTGTAGAGGAGTAGCAATGCAGCTTCACGATCTTACTCCCGCACCGGGTTCCACCCATCGCCGTAAGCGCATCGGCCGCGGTAACTCCTCCGGTCACGGCACCACCGCTGGTCGCGGCCAGAAGGGCCAGCTCTCCCGCTCCGGTGGCGGCAAGGGCGCCGGTTTCGAGGGTGGCCAGACCCCGCTTGCGATGCGCCTGCCCAAGCTCCCCGGTTTCCGCAACCCCCGTCGCATCGAGTACAAGGGCGTCAACATCGCTCGTCTCGATGAGAAGTTCGAGGACGGTGCGGTGATCGATGGTGCCGCGCTCAAGGCAGCCGGCATCATCAAGAAGGAGTTCGAGCCCGTTAAGGTTCTTGGTGAGGGCGAGACCACCAAGAAGTTCACCGTCAAGGTCGACAAGGTTTCGGCTGCGGCCAAGGCCAAGATCGAGGCGGCTGGAGGGTCGGTCGAGCTCCCGTGCTAACTGGCCTGAAGAACGCTTTCCGCATTAAAGATCTGCGCGAAAAGATTCTCTTCACCATAGCGATGCTCGTGGTGTACCGCATCGGTGCCCACGTGCCTGTGCCCGGCATCCCCTTCGGGGAGATGGTGGACTTGTTCAGCGGCGACAACTCTGTCGCCGCTGGCGCTATGTCGCTCCTGAATCTTTTCTCGGGCGGCGCGCTCAGCTATGTGTCGGTGTTCTCGCTTGGCATCATGCCCTACATCACGAGCTCGATCATCCTTCAGATGCTCCAGAGCGTGGTGCCGAGTCTGCACGAGCTTGCCCGTGAGGGCGAGGTCGGTCAGACCAAGATCACCCAGTATTCTCGCTATCTGACGCTGGCGCTTGCGCTGCTCAACTCGATCGGCTATCTCTTCCTCTTCAAGGGGTACGGCATCAACTTCAACGGGGCCGGCGCTCCGGAGATCATCTTCGATATCCTGATCGTCGGTACGCTCACCGCCGGTGCCATGCTCATCATGTGGATCGGTGAGCTCATCACCCAGCGCGGTATCGGCAACGGCATGTCGCTCATCATCTTCGCCAACATCATGGCGGGGCTGCCGGCGGCCATCGTTTCCTCCGCGGCCGAGGGCACGGTGGGCATCGTCATCACCGCGGTGATCTTCGTGGTCATCCTCTGCGTGATTCCGCTTATCGTCTATCTCGAGCGCGGTCAGCGCCGCATCCCGGTCCAGTACGCCAAGCGCGTTGTGGGCCGCCGCATGATGGGCGGTCAGTCCACCTACCTGCCCATCAAGGTCAACACCGCGGGCGTCGTGCCGATCATCTTCGCGAGTGCGCTTCTGTACTTCCCGGCTCAGCTCGCCGTGTTCTTCCCGGGCATCGGCTGGGTCCAGGCGGTCGCGGGCGCGCTGGCGAGCGGTTGGATCAACTGGATCTTGAACGTCGTTCTCATCGTGTTCTTCGCCTACTTCTATACGAGCATGGTGTTCAACCCCGATGAGACGGCTGACAACCTGAAGAAGCAGGGCGGCTTCATCCCGGGCGTGCGCCCCGGCAAGGCCACGGCCGCCTACATCAAGAACGCCCTCAACAAGATCACCCTGCCCAGCGCGATCTTCCTGGCGCTTATCGCCATCGTGCCGTCCATCGTGTTCTCGTTCACGGGCAACCAGCTCATCCAGTCGTTTGGCGGCACCTCGGTCCTCATCATGGTCGGCGTGGTTCTCGATACGCTTGCCAAGGTCGAGAGCCAGCTCAAGATGTATGATTATGACGGGTTCTTCAAGTAGGCATCAGGCTTGAGAGGAGTCAGCCATGAACATCGTTTTGCTCGGGGCTCCGGGCGCCGGTAAGGGCACCGTAGCTCAAGAACTCGTAGAGGACTTTGGCTTTGCCCACATCTCTACGGGCGACCTGCTCCGCGCTGCCGTAAAGAGCGGCAGTGAGCTCGGCGTCAAGGCCAAAAGCTACATGGACGCCGGCGAGCTCGTTCCCGACCAGCTCGTTATCGACCTGGTGAAGGAGCGCCTGGCCGCCGATGATGCTCAGAAGGGCTTCATCCTCGATGGCTTCCCGCGCAACACCATGCAGGCGGTCACGCTCGATTCTGAGCTCGGTGCGATGGGCAACCCGCTCGATGCGGCGCTGCTGATCGATGTCGAGCCCAAGGTGATCATCGAGCGCCTGTCCAACCGTCGCACCTGCCGCGCCTGCGGCTACACCGGCACTGCTGCCGACGAGGTGTGCCCCAAGTGCGCCGGCGAGATGTATCAGCGCGACGATGACAAGCCGGAGACGATTGCCAACCGTCTCGATGTGTACGAGAAGAACACCAGCCCGCTCGTCGAGTACTACCGCGGGCAAGGGCGTCTCGACGTCGTCAACGGCGTCGGTACGATCGCTGAGGTGCATGAGCGCGTTAAGGAAGCGCTTGGTCTATGATCAAAATTAAGTCTGCACAAGAGATCGAGCAGATGAAGAAAGCCGGGGCGCTGTCTAAGATGGCGCTCCGGCACGTTGGTGCCATGGTGCGCCCTGGCGTCTCGACGTTCGAGCTCGATCAGCTCGCTGAGCAAATCATCCGCATGCATGGCGGTATTCCCACGTTTAAGGGGTACGGCGGATTCCCGGGTTCCATCTGCGCGTCCTTGAACGACGCTGTGGTGCACGGTATACCCAACCCCGATATCATCCTGCGCGACGGCGACATCATCTCGATCGACACCGGGGCCACCGTTGACGGCTGGGTGGGGGATAACGCTTGGACGTTCTACGTCGGCAACCCCTCGCAGGAAGTCAAGGCCCTGTGCGAGGTCACGCTCGACTGTCTGAAGGAGGGCATTGCCCAGGCTGTTCCGGGTAACCGCATCGGCGACATCGGCCATGCCATCCAGAGCCTGGCCGAGCGTCACGGCTATGGCGTGCTCCGCGAGTACGTGGGTCACGGGGTAGGACGTGTCATGCACGAGGACCCCAACGTTCCCAACTGGGGCAAGAAAGGTCGCGGCGTGAAGCTCGAGGCCGGTATGGTCATTGCCATCGAGCCCATGATCACGCTCGGTACCTACCATGTGAGCGTGGGGCCGGACGGCTGGCTTGTCACCACCGACGACGGTCTGCCCGCCGCGCACTACGAGAACACCATTGCTATCACCAATGACGGCCCGGTCATCCTCACGCAGGACGCCCAGGGCGCCTGGTGCTCCATGCAGGGCGGTGTGATGTAACGCCATCGCTTGGCTTGGCCGGCGGGTAACGGTGAATATCCGTAAGCGCTGAGGCTTATATGGCTCAATCTGAAAGGAGGCCCTGCTGGGCCTCCTTCGCTTATGCGAGGTTTTAGCAATGTGCAATATATTTCACATTGCCCGAAAGAAGAACGCCCATTAGATCATCGTCCGTTGTCGCGAAGAATTCCTATCCCGCTTTCGTCGTAATGTTCCCTATACCATTTCTTACAACATTGATAGTCAAGGTATAACAGCGTGCGCTTCTGCACATCGTGCTCATCTACTCCAAGGAGCAGACGAGCCTCCAGATAGAGGCGGTTGCAGTTAGAGGCGATGTAACACGTGTTGGCCTCCACAATGAGAAAAACCTTCTGAAGGTCTCCGGAACTTGTGTCACGGTAGATTGCTGAATTCCTCTCAGAGTGGGAGAAAACAAATAGATGCAGCTTCATGTCGGCTATGGATAGATGGTGCGCATCGTTGCTGACAGCATACAAGGCATTCTGCCTGTACATGTTTAAGGAGCAGGCTGTTAGAGCGGCGTCTTCCGGGTCGCTCGTTTCGAAGAAGTCGTAGAGATTGGCCAGCTGACGCGTGAGCTCGTCGAAGTCCAGTCGGTGCATTGTGGTCCAATCGACACAGATGAAGCGGCTTCCAGTGTTCTTCGGGAACGCCTATCAGTATAGGAGACGTTGCGAGCGAAGAAAATTGTGGAGTCGATACGAAAAATCCACGATAGCGTGCAGTAGTGCGCTATCATACGCTGTTGCTGTATGTTTCGCGAGAGAAAGATGTGCTTGTGAAGAAGGAAGATGCCATCGAGCTTGAGGGCACGGTAACCGAGCCGCTCCCCAATGCCATGTTCCGCGTCGAGCTTGAGAACGGGGCCTCGGTCCTGTGCTCCATCTCGGGCAAGATTCGCATGAACTACATCCGCATCCTTCCCGGCGACCGTGTGGTTGTGGAGATCTCTCCCTACGACCTCACGCGCGGGCGCATCACCTATCGCTACAAATAGCAGCCCGTATCGGATGGGGAGGGGAGCGCTCAAGCCCCGAGCCGTTCGGTGCGCTCATCAGCCGGTTATTCACGTCTGCGGCTGGACGAGTAGATAGTAGGTATACGTTTGAGCACAACTGAGAGGATCGCATCATGAAGGTACGTCCTTCCGTCAAGAAGATGTGCGACAAGTGCAAGATCATTAGGCGCCACGGCAAGGTGCTCGTTATCTGCGAGAACCCGCGCCACAAGCAGCGTCAGGGTTAAAGAGAGGAGACTACGTTGGCCCGTATTAGCGGTGTCGATCTCCCGCGCGAGAAGCGCATCGAGATCGGTCTGACCTACATTTACGGCATCGGCCGCACCACCGCCAGCAAGATCTGCGCGGAGACGAAGATCAACCCGGATACGCGTGTCAAGGACCTCACCGAGGAGGAAGTTGACACCATCCGTAAGTACATCGATGAGGCCGGTCTCATGATCGAGGGCGACCTGCGTCGTGAGCACAACCAGAACATCAAGCGCCTCATGGACATCGGCTGCAACCGTGGCCTGCGTCACCGCAAGGGCCTGCCGGTCCGCGGTCAGCGCACCCACACCAACGCTCGTACCCGCAAGGGTCCGAAGCGTCAGATCGGTGCCAAGAAGAAGAAATAAGGAGAGCGCTTAGATGGCTACTGCAAAGAACAAGCGCGCCGCGCAGACCCGCATCAAGCGCGCCGACCGCAAGAACATCTCGGTGGGGCAGGCTCACATCCGTTCCACCTTCAACAACACGATCGTTTCGATCACCGATCCCCAGGGCAACGTCATTGCCTGGAAGTCCGCTGGTCAGGTTGGCTTCAAGGGCTCGCGCAAGAGCACCCCGTTTGCCGCCCAGATGGCTGCCGAGGCCTGCGCCAAGGCCGCTATGGAGCACGGTATGCACAAGGTCGCCGTGTTCGTGAAGGGCCCCGGCTCGGGTCGCGAGACCGCCATCCGCTCGCTTCAGGCCGCCGGCCTCGAGGTTTCGAGCATTCAGGACAAGACGCCCATTCCGCACAACGGCTGCCGCCCCAAGAAGCGTCGCCGCGTGTAACTCTGAAAGGATCGCTTTACCATGGCAATTGACAGGACTCCTGTTATCAAGCGCTGCCGCCAGCTCGGGATCGATCCCGTTGAGCTCGGTTACAGCAGCAAGAAGGAATCGATTCGCCAGCCCAAGCGCCGTCGCAAGGAATCCGAGTACGGCATGCAGCTGCGCGAGAAGCAGAAGGCTAAGTTCATCTACGGTGTGCTCGAGAAGCAGTTCCACCACTACTACGAGCGCGCTCTGCGTATGGAGGGCGTCACGGGTGAGAACCTCATGACGCTGCTCGAGCGTCGCCTCGACAACGTGGTGTTCCGTCTCGGCTTCGCCCGCACCCGCAAGGAGGCTCGCCAGACCGTCCGTCACGGCCACTTCACCGTGAACGGCCGTCGTGTCGACATCCCGTCCTTCCTCGTCAAGCCCGGCGACGTCGTGGCCGTGGGCGAGAAGTACCGCGACCTGCTTCCCATCAAGGAGGCTCTCATCCAGTCCGAGCGCTTCGAGGTGCCCGGCTGGCTCGAGGTTGATATCGAGAAGCTCTCTGGCAATGTGCTCTCCCTGCCCACGCGTGAGCAGATCAGCACCGATATCCAAGAGCAGCTCATCGTCGAGCTCTACTCTAAGTAGTCTAGTCCCGTATCGATTAGGCTGCTGAGGCTGGAGGTTAGTACATGTCAGAATTCATTAGGCCTCAGGTTCAGGTCGAGGAGATCAACGAGACCTCCGCGCGCGTTTCCGTCGAGCCGCTCGAGCGCGGCTACGGTGACACGCTCGGTAACTCGCTGCGTCGTGTGCTTCTGTCGTCGCTCGAGGGCGCTGCGGTGGAGGCCATCCAGATCGATGGCGCTCAGCACGAGTTTACGACCATCCCCAACATGGTCGAGGATGTCACCGATATCGTCCTGAACGTGAAGGGCCTGGTGTTCGAGGCTCTCGGCACCACCGAGGAGGGCACCGCGACCATCTCGGTCGACGGTCCCTGCGAGGTCGTCGGCGGCGATTTTGCCCTGCCTTCTGACTTCGAGCTCGTGAACCCCGACCATCACATCGCCACCCTCACCGAGGGCGGTCACCTGACGATGAGCATGCGCATCGGCTACGGCCGCGGCTACGTGTCCTACGAGAACAACAAGCGTGACAACGACCCCATCGGCGTTATTCACGTTGATTCCCTGTTCTCGCCGGTTCGTCGCTGCGCCAAGCTTGTCGAGGCGTGCCGCGTCGGTCAGCACACCGACTACGACCGTCTGGTCTTGGAGATCGAGACCAACGGCGCGATCAGCCCGCGTGACGCGGTGGTGCAGGCCGCCAACATCATCAACCAGCATATGACCGCCTTCATGAACCTTGCCGAGACCCCTGAGGTCGAGGAGGAGGTTTCGATTTTCGCCCCCGAGGTGACCAGCGATAACGCTGAGCTTGATAAGCAGATCGAGGACCTGGACCTCTCCGTCCGCTCCTACAACTGCCTCAAGCGCGCGAGCATCCATTCGGTGCGCCAGCTCGTCGAGTTCTCCGAGAACGACCTGCTGAACATCCGTAACTTCGGTGTGAAGTCGATTGAGGAAGTTAAGGACAAGCTTCAGTCCATGGGGCTCAGCCTCAAGGACTAACGCTATCGCGTATCAGAGGAGAAACGGACCATGCGTCACAACAAGAAGAAGGGTCTGAAGCTCGGCACCGACGCCGCGCACACCCGTGCGATGAAGAAGAGCCTCGCCAAGGCGCTCTTCGAGAACGATCGCATCAAGACCACCGAGACGCGCGCCAAGGCGCTGCGCGGCTACGTGGAGCCGATCATCACCTGGGCGAAGAAGGGCGACCTTCACTCCCGTCGTCTCGCCATCGCCAAGCTCGGCGATAAGAACCTCGTTGCCGAGCTCTTCGACAAGGCCGCGCAGGGCATGTGGGCCGACCGCAACGGCGGTTACACCCGCATCATGAAGCTCGGCCCCCGCAAGGGCGACAACGCGCCGATGGTCATCATCGAGATCGTGTCGGAGCCCGTGGTGAAGAAGGCCCCCAAGGCCGCTCCCGCCAAGAAGGCCGCGCCGGCCAAGGTCGAGAAGGCCGAGGAGGCTCCGGTTGAGGAGCCCGCGGCTGCCGAGGCTGCGACGGAGGAGAACGCCGCCGAGTAACTGCTCGGAAGCCATATGCTCTGTTTGAGAGGGGTGCCTGCGGGCGCCCCTCTTTTGTGTATCATGCACGGGTGGATACGCTCTGTGTTTGATGCGGAGCACGCATGATGGCAGGGAGGGGGAGATGATGCTTCAGCTGGACCAGGTGTGCTTTGGGTATGAGGGGCAAGGGCCCGCCGTGGCAGACGTCTCCCTAACGGTCGCGCCCGGCGAGATCGTCGCCCTCATTGGCGGTAACGGGTCGGGGAAGTCCACGGTGGGACGTCTGGCTGCCGGCGCGCTGATGCCCGATGCGGGTACGGTGCGCGTTGACGGAATCGACCCGCATGACGTGGGCGCCCGCGACGAGGTGCGCCGTCGGGTCGGCCTCATCATGCAGAACCCTGTGGACCAGATCGTGTCGACTGTGGTGGCGGATGAGGTGGCTTTTGGACCGCAGAACCTCGGCGTTCGCGGCGATGAGTTGAGGCGTCGCGTGCACACGGCTCTCGCCGCCGTCGGGCTCGCGGGTTATGAGGACCGCGATGTCAACGCGCTGTCAGGCGGGGAGCAGCAGCGCTTGGCCATCGCGGGCGTCCTTGCGATGGAGCCGTCCTACCTGGTGCTCGATGAGGCGTCCTCGATGGTCGACAGCGCTGAGCGGCCGGCCCTGCGGCGCCTTATGCGTCACTTGGTTGCCAAGAGAAACATGGGCCTCATGACCATCACGCACGACCCGCTCGAGGCGTTGGCGGCAACACGGGTGGTGGTGCTCGAGGCGGGCCGTACGGTGTGGACCGGCACGCCGGATGAGCTTGTGGGCAGGGAGCGCGCGCGGTTCCAGGCGCTGATGCTCGAGAGCGGCTATGCACGGGGGCTCGCTGCCGCCTTTGACGCCGGATACCGGCTTTCGTCCGGGGTGGAGCCCGAAGCGGTGGCCGCGTGGCTCAGGACCGCGGGGGTGGCGGCGCAGCAAGCGGTCGAGCGTGCGCTTGCGCCCGAACATGCGGCGGAAGCGCCGTGCGCGGATGCACCCGTGCGCCTTCGCGCTGAGGGCGTTTTGGCGAGCTATGACGCGCGTCCGGTGCTGCGCGGGGCCGACGTCATCCTGAGGGAGGGCCGGGTCGCGCTTCTCGCTGGCGCTTCCGGGTCGGGCAAGTCAACGCTCGCCACCGTGCTCGCGGGCTTGCGCGAGCCGCAGGAGGGCGCGGTTGCGCTCCTCCAGCCAGATGAGGCGCCCTGCGGTGCGCATGAGGGGCCGGTTGCCCCGGGCGACGTGGCCCTGGCGTTTCAGCACCCCGAGGGGCAGCTGTTTTTGGATAGCGTCGAGGCGGAGCTGCGGTTTGGTCCGGAGCACCTGGGTTGTGCGGCGGAGGAGGTCGACCGGCGCGCGGCGCTTGCGGCCGAGGCATTGGGGATCGACACCTCGCTTCTTGCGCGCGACCCGTTCTCGCTCTCGGGCGGGCAGGCGCGCCGCGCGGCGCTTGCGGCCGTGCTGGCGCTCGATGCGCCGGTGGTGATTCTCGACGAGCCGACGGCGGGCCTCGACGCGGCCTCGCGCCGCCGTCTGCATGCGGTGGTGCGCGGGCTCGCCCGGGAAGGGCGCGCCGTGCTCGTCATAAGCCATGACTTGGAGGAATGGCTCGAGGTGGCCGACGAGCTCCTTCTGATGGAGGGCGGTGGCGTGCGGGCGGTTCCAAGAGGAGGCCCCGTGCATCTCGATGAGGCGTTTGCGCGCGCGGGGCTGGCCGCGCCCGAGGCCTGGCGCCTGAGAGCGCTCATGTCGGCTCCGCCTGCAGGGGAGGAGCCCGTCGCGGAGATGTCGGGAGAGGGAGCTTCCAGCCATGCGACGAGGGGCCCTGAGAAGCCCTCTGGGGCCCCGCAGCGCGAGCAGCGGGACCTGATGCCCGAAGAGCCTCGCGGGAGGCTCGATGCGCGCGTGAAGATCATCTTGCTCCTGGTGGGTATCGCGGGCGTCTTCCTGACGGGGAATCTCGCGGTACTCGCCCTCTGGGCGGTCGCAGCGGGCGCCCTCGCCCTGCGCGCGGGCATGGGCGCGCGGGCCCTCTTGCGCGCGGTGCGGCGCGCGGCGGTCCTCATGGCGATTATCGTGGCCGCCAACCTCGTCTCGTGCGACGGGACGGCGGACGTGGCGCTTGCGGGCACATGGGGCCTGTCGATCGCGGGTGGCCTGCGCGCCGCGGTGGCGGTTGCGCGCATCGCGCTCATGCTCGTCTCATCGCTGATGGTCACGGCGACAACCACACCGGTGGCGGTGGCGGATGCCGTCGTGCGGCTGGGCGCGCCGCTCGCCCGGTGGGGCGTGCCCGTGGAGGAGCTGGGCATGGTGCTGTCCCTCGCCCTGCGCTTCATACCGCTGGTTACCGAGGAGGTGCATCGGGTGGAGCTCGCCCAGCGCTCGCGCGGCGTGCGGTTTGACGAGGGAGGGCTCGTCGCTCGCATACAGGTGTGGAAGACGGTCCTCGTGCCCGTGATGGTGGGCCTCTTCCGCCGCGCCGACCGTCTGGGGGCCGCCATGGATGCGCGCTGCTATCACGAGAGCCGCCGCGCCCCGCGCGACCCGCGGCCGCTTGCGTGCCTCGACCGGCTGGCGCTCGCCGGGGGACTTGCCGGCATAGCGGCGCTCGTTGCGGTATCGTATCTTTGCTCGTAGCAGATAGAAGGGACCCTATGGACAGGATGCAGGATGCGGCGCAGGCCGGGCAGTCCCGCCTTACGCATGACGGGGGAGCGCACGGGATGCGGGCGGCAGACGGGGCGCTCGGCACGCTGGTGCTGCGCGTCGCCTACGACGGGGCCGCTTACGCCGGGTTTGCCGAGCAGCGCGACCAGGTGACGGTTGCCGGCGAGCTGCGGCGGGCGGTGGAGACGTTGCTCCGCCGCGAGGTCGACCTGACGTGCGCCGGCCGCACCGACGCCGGCGTGCATGCGCTCAGCCAGTACGTGAGCTTTCCGGTGGAGGACCCTTCCGAGCTCGCGCTCACCCAGCGGCGCTGGCTGCGCGCTATGGATGCCCTGTTGCCGCGCGACATCGCCGTGCGCGCCGTCTACACCGCTCCGGCGGGCTTCTCGGCACGTTTCGATGCGCGCGCCCGCACCTACATCTATCGTATCGCCGACCGTCCGGACCGTCCGGTGCTCACCCGACCGCATGTGTGGTGGCACCGCTATCCGCTCGATGAGGAGGCGATGGCCGCAGGTGCGGCCCATCTCATCGGTGAGCACGATTTCAAGAGCTTCTGCAAGGTCGCCTCTGCTGTGGGCAAACCTACGTGCCGCAACGTCATGCACACCTCGTTTGCGCGCGCGTCCGAGCTGGGTGAGGAGGTGCTCGCCTTCACCATCACCGGCAACGCGTTTCTCCACTCTATGGTGCGCACCATTGTGGGCACGCTGGTGGAGGTGGGCGCTCACCGGCGGGACCCGGCGTGGGTGGGCGAGGTGCTCGCTCGCTGCGACCGCACGGCGGCCGGCCCCACGGCGCCCGCCGACGGTCTCGTGTTTTCCGATGTGGTGTATGACGCCGGGCAGCTCACGCCCGTGGTGTAAGACCTGCCAGCCGCTCCGATACCGAAGTGTGGTGTCGGCGTGATGAACATTTGTGCGCGGCGTGCAGGAGAGCGGGGTTAAATTGCGTGTCCGCCCCCGGTGATACCATAAGCCAAAGTATGGAAGGCATATGGCAACCGGGAGGCTCAGGCGTGGAGATCCGAGCATCACAGCGCGCCCGATTATCGGTCATACTCGCAGCGCGCGACGGTGAGGAGACGCTCATGCGCGCGCTTGAGAGCGTGCTGGGCCAACGGTTCGATCGCTTGCAGCTCGTTATCGCCCTTATGCCTTCTGCCGATCGCACACGAGCCATCGCCGAGCGAGCCGCGGAGCGCAACATTCGCATCGAGCTCGTCGATGTGGACGATGTACACGCGGCAGCCGCTTTCGATGCGGGGCTTGCCGTGGCTCGCGGCGATTACGTGCTGTTCATGCATGCGGATGACTGGTTTGGCCCCCGAGCCTTGGAGACATTGCTTAAGGTGACGGAGGAGGGTGACCTCGACTTCGCCCTGCCGCTTTGGGTGGGGGATGCGTTGGGGATGCCGGCCGCGCTTGCCGAAGATACGGACGCGCGGCTGTACCGCACCGCGTCAGAGGTGAGCTCCGCCGCTGCCACATGGGTCGAGGCGGGTGCCTTCGATGCGGTGACCGGGCGGCTGCTCAGCCGGTCGCGCATCGAGGATTTGGCGCTGCGCATGAACCTCAAACCGGATCCGAGCGCCTATATGGCGGCGTATCTCGAGGGGTGCGAGCGCGCCGCCTGGGTGCCCGCCGCACGCTTCCATGCAAGCGGCGGTGCGGAGGCGGTTCGAGCCGAACAGGCCGGCATCGAGGCGTGTGGGCGCGAGCGCGCGCTGCTGCTCGACCTCATGCACCGCTGGGGCGCCGGGGATGAGGCGATGCTTGCCGTCAATCGGCACCATCTTCACCAGGTGATCGCCTGCATCAACGAGGTGTGCGCGCGCCGCGCGATCTCGTCTATCGAGCGCTGTGCGCGCGTGCGCGACATCCTGAAGGCTCGGGACACCCGCGAGGCGGTTGCCGCTCTCAACGCAGATGGGGAGGCGCGCCGCGCCATGGGCCTCATGTACGGGCCCATCGTGCGCCAGAACGCGCTCGCCTGCTGCCTCTCGGCACGGGTGGCCGCCTGGATGGGCGCCCCGCAGGAGCTGTTCGCGCGACGGCGCGCGGCGGTAGCCTAGTCGCTGTGTTGCGATTCGTAAAATATTCAGTAATCTGTTAGTATTACCTCGTTTTATGCATAATATGAGAATGTTGATGCAGAACGAGGGGAGTTATCTATGGCGAGGACGCGCAACAGCCGCCGCGATGCCATTCGCGAGATCGTGCGCACCGGCTCCGTGCGCACGCAGCGTGCGCTCGTGACCGAGCTGCGTGCCCGGGATTTTGACTGCACGCAGGCAACCGTCTCGCGCGATGTGGCGGACATGGGACTGAGGAAGATGCCCAACGGCGTGTACGCGCTGCCGGAGGACCTGCACCTGAAGCGCATGGTGGCCGACATGGTAACCGAGGTGGTGCGGACGGGGAATCTCGTCCTCATCAAGGCGCAGCCGGGGCTCGCATCGGGTATCGCCGCCGCGGTGGACGCGGCCGACCTGCCCGATATCCTCGGCTCTATTGCGGGTGACGATACCGTGCTTGTGATTGCCGACGGGGAGGAGGGCGGCGCGCGCGTCGAGACAGCGCTCCGCGAGCTCTTGGTGCGAGGGGAGGATGCCGCATGATCGCCGCGCTGCACATAGGGCTCTTTGCCCTGCTGCTCTTGCTACCCATCGCCTTGGTGGCGCTGCTCGTCTATTACTACCTGCATACGCGCAAGCACTGAGTTCCACGCCGGCCAAACAGAGGTATAGAAAAACGGGGCCCCGCGGGGCCCCGTTGCTGGTAAAAGGTGCGCGCCGGTGCGGCAGAGACGCCCGCGGCCGGCGTTACGCCGCAGGTCCCGGGTCGGGCTCCGGTTCGGGTTCGGGCCCCGGCTCCGGTTCCGGATCGGGGTCGGTGGGTGTGGTTGGGTCGGTGGGCGTCGTGGGGTCAGTCGGGGTGGTAGGCGCCGGCGGCGTCGAGGGGCTCGTCGGGCTGGAGGGGTCGGTGGGCGTCGTGGGACTGTCGGGGCTCTCGGCCTCGGAGGTGTCCGCCTCGGAGGTGTCCGCCTCCTGCTTGCGACCGACGAGCGAGTTGCCCTCGACCTCCCAGACAGAGTCGTCCTTATAGCTGATGGACGTGTCGCTCGTGGGGAACTCGGCCCGCGGCACGCCCGCGAGGATGGCGTTCAGGGTGTTGCGCGCCATGGGCAGCGTGAAGTCGCTGCCGAGAGCCTCGCGACCGTAGACGTAGATGGGGACGGAGCCCTGCGTGTAGCCCGTCCACACCGACACCGTGTACTGCGGGGTGTAGCCGCAGAACCACAGGTCGGCCGTGTTGTCCGTCGTGCCGGTCTTGCCGGCGAGCGGCTGGTCGACCGAAAGCTGCGCGGCCGTGCCCGTAGCGCCGCTGTGGTTGATGACGCCCTCGAGCACTTCGGTCAGCGCCTGGGTCACGCTCGTGTCGAGCACCTGCTCGGGCGCGTCCTGATGCTCGTACACCACCTCGCCCTCGCGGTTCTCGATCTTGGTGATGGCGACGGCCTCGCGGTGGTAGCCGCCCGTGGCGAACGTGGAGTACGCCTCGGCCATCTCGAGCGTGGAGATGCTCGGCACGCCGAGCGTGAGGGAGAGCACGGGGTCCATCTGAGCGGAGATGCCGAGGTCGCGCGCCGTGCTGATGACGTTATCGATGCCCACGGCCAGCTCGACCTGCACGTAGCCGGTGTTGGAGGAGAGCTCGGTCGCCCGCGCAAGGGAGATGGTGCCGTAGCTCTGGTTGCCGTAGTTCTCGATGCGCGCCGGCTGGGCCGAGTTCTTGTTGAACGTCATGGGGGAGCCGCAGTTGATGCGGATATTGGGGTTCATACCCTGCTTGAGCGCCGTGGCGAGCGTGAAGGCCTTGAACGAAGAGCCCACCTGACGCGCCGAGGTCGCATGGTTGGTATGGTCGTCGTCAGCGTAGTAGTTGCGTCCGCCCACCATGGCGCGGATGTAGCCCGTGTTGTTCTCGAGCACCGTCATGCCGGCGTCGAGCCCCTCGATGCCGTACTGGTCGAGCTGGCTCACGACGGCGCTTTCGGCAGCGGACTGAACGGTGGGGTCGATGGTGGTGTAGACGGTGAGGCCGCCGGAGAAGATGGTGTCGTAGCTGAACTGCTCGTTCAAAAGCGCCCGCACGTAGTCAACAAAGTAAGGCTGCGCGTACACCTCGACGCCGGTGGAGGAGTTCTCGGTGACGGCGAGGGTGACGGGCTCCGCCTGCGCGGCGTCATGCTCCTCCTGGGTGATCTTGCCGTTGGAGAGCATGCGGTCGAGGACGGTGTTGCGGCGCTGGGTGGCGAGGTCCATGTTGACGGTGGGGTCGTACATCGACGGCGAGTTGGGGAGACCGACCAGAAGCGCGGCCTCGGCGAGCGTGAGGTCGGTGGCGTTCTTGGAGAAGTACGTCTCCGCCGCCGCCTGGATGCCGTAGGCGCCATGGCCGTAGTAGATGGTGTTGAGATACATCATGAGGATCTCTTCTTTGGAGTAGATCTCCTCCATCTTGAGGGCGAGGTAGGCCTCGCGCACCTTGCGCTCGAGCGTGTCGTCAAACTGCTCGTCGGAAAGGATCGTGTTGCGCACGAGCTGCTGGGTGATGGTCGAGGCGCCCTCGTGGCCACCGGTGAGCTGCACCACCACGGCGCGCGCGATGCCCATGAGGTCGACGCCGTTGTGCTGGTAGAAGCGCTCGTCCTCGGTGGCGACCGTGCCGTCGAGCACGTACGGCGACACCTGGTCGATGGTGACCGAGGTGCGGTTCTGCGTGTAGAGCGTCGCGATGGTGTTGCCCTGCGCGTCGAGAATCGTGGTGGGCTCGCTCGTGAGGTAGAGGTCGGTGTTGGTGTAGTCGGGCAGGTCCTCCAGCCAGCGGCTCACGTTGCCGAGCATGCCGATGCCGAAGGCGATGCCCGTGATGAGGAGAAAGCCGAAGAACGACGCCACGATGGCAGGGACGAGATGCGTCTTGGCGTTTGCCCGAAGTTGACGCTCGCGTGGACCCATAAGAGACCTCCCGTAGGTTTCCGTCGACGGCCCGCACGGTGAGCACGGCGTCGAGGATTGCTGCGTGCATATGTACTGAACACAATAGCGCAACGCGCGGACACGTGGTCTCGTGTATTCTTCTGGCAGGTATTTTCCAGACCGCGTGCATATGGAGGTGATGTCGGTGGCGAGCTGCGAGCATAGGGGACAGGGTGCCGAGTTGCCCGCAGGGCGGCCGCAGGCGCCTTCCGGCGCGGGGGCCCGTGCCGCCGGGGTCGCGCGCCTGCCGGAGCTCCTGGCCCCGGCGGGCTCCTTCGAGGCGCTGCTCGCGGCGCTTGCCGCGGGAGCCGATGCCGTGTATGCGGGCCTCGCCGCGCCCGGCCTTGACGCGCGCGCCGCCGCGCCGGGCCTCACCGCCGCCGAGCTCGCCCGCGCGTGCGCGCTCGCCCATGCGCGGGGCGCCCGCGTGTACGTGACGCTGAACGCCCTCGTCTACACCGCCGAGCTCGACCGCGCCGTCGCCTGCGCGCGCGCGGCCATGACCGCCGGGGCGGACGCCTTCATCGTGGCAGACCTCGGCCTCGCTTCCCGCCTCGCGTGCGACCTCCCCGCCGCCGAGCTCCACCTCTCCACGCAGGCGGGGGCTCAGGCCGCGCCGGCGGTGGCGTGGGCGGCACAGGAGCTCGGCTGCTCCCGCGTGACGGTGGCGCGCGAGCTCTCGGTGGCAGAGATCGCCCGGGCGTGCGCTACGGGCGTGGAGGTCGAGGCCTTCTGCCACGGGGCCATCTGCATCTGCTACTCAGGCGCGTGCGGCCTCTCGGCCCATGCCCGCGGCCGCTCGGCGATGCGGGGCGACTGCACGCAGCCCTGCCGGCAGCCGTGGGCGCTTACGGACGCCTCGGGTGCCCCGTGTGCGCGCACGGCGGGCGATAAGCTCCTCTGCCCAAAGGACTACCTCGGCCTGCGCGCGCTGCCCGCGCTCGTGCGGGCGGGGGTGGGCGCCCTCAAGATCGAGGGCCGCATGAAGAACCCGGATTACGTCTACAACGTGGTGGGCGCCTACCGTGCGGCGCTCGACGCGCTCGCGGCGGGGGAGGAGATCCCCGTCGACGCGCTTATCGAGCGGGTGGGGCGTTCGTTCAACCGCGGGTTTACGGACGCCTACCCGCGCGGGGACCGGGCGGGCACGGGGCGCGCCCTCATGAGCTTCGAGCGCTCGTGCAACCAGGGCGTGCCGGTGGGAACGGTCGTCGCGCGCGGGCACCGGCAGGTGACGGTCGAGCTTACGGCGGACGTCGCGGCGGGCGATACGCTCGAGATCCATACGGTGCTCCCCGCAGACGCCGCGGCGGACGTGCCGCGCCGCTGGCCGCTGGTGCCCTGTACGGTCGACGCCCGGGCGGGCGAGCGGGTCGAGGTCGCCTGCAAGCGTCGCGTTGCGCCGGGAAGCGCCGTCTACCTGACGGCGAGCGCCGCCGTGCGCGCGCGAAGTGATGCCGCCCTCGCACGTTTGGCGGCCGAGGCCGCGGCTCTCGCCGTGCCCGCCGTTCCCGAGCTGCCGGAAGCGCCCGCCGCGGCGCCGGAGGGCACGGGCGCTGCCGGTGAGGTGCGCGCGGGCCGCGTGCCGCTGGCGGTGAGTCCCCGCTTTACGCGAACCGCTGCCGCCGCGGCGCGCCTTCTGGAGGCGGGCACTGCCGAGGTCGCGGTCGAGGCGTGGCGCCTTATGGACGGCGCTTCCGCCTGGGAGCCTATGTTGCCGCGGCTGACGGTCCTTCTCGACGCGGTGTTTCGCGAAGGGGACGAGGGGCGTTGCCGGAGCTTGGTGCGCACGGCGCGCCGCGTCATCTGCCGCAACCTCGGCGAGGTAGCCCTCTGCCGGGCGGAGGGCGTGCGCTTCGACGTGGCGGCGCCCGTGTATGCAGAGAACGAGGCGGCCGTGGGCGTGCTCGTCCGCGCGGGGGCGGCGCGCATCTGGCTTTCGGACGAGCTCTCCGCGGCGGAGGCGGCGGGCCTCGCCGCCGCGGTCGCCCCGTTGGCGCCCGTGGGCCGCCTCGCGCTCCCCGCGGCCGAGCTCATGGTGATGGAGCACTGCGTCCTTACGGCAGAGGGCCCGTGCGACCAAGCGTGCGCGACGTGCCGGCGCCGCGCCGAGGAGCGCTTCCTTGTGGGCGCCGACGGCGCGCGCTATGCCGTTGCGACCGACGCCCTCGGCCGCTCCCGCATCTTCGCGCCCGCCCTACCCGCCGATTCGCCCCGCCCGCTCGGCCGGCCCGCCCGGTAAAGGAGGAACATGTCCGACCGTCTGCTCTCCTCCGTCCTGCGTCCTCTTGCCGCGCGCACCCTCGCCGCGGTGCGGCGGCTCGAACGCGTGCGCTCCGAGCGGGTGCTCGCCGTCGCGCTCGTCGCGCTCTTGGCTGCGGCGCTCGTGCCGATGGTCGCCATCTCCGCGTACGACCACAGCTACGCGGACGACTGGCACTACAGCGTCAACGTGCACCTCGCGCTCGCGGCGGGCGGTGGCGCCGCCTCGGCGCTCTCCGCCGCGGTCGCCGAGGTCATCGACGCCTTCTTTACCTGGCAGGGCACCTATTCCGCTATCTTTCTCATGGCGCTGCAGCCGGGCGTGTTCTCCGAGGAGCTCTATGGCGCGGGCGCCGTCGGCATCATGGCGACACTCATCGCCGCGACGGCCTACGCGGCGAGCGTGCTGGTGCGGGACGTGCTCGGGGCGGGGCGCGCGGTGTGGGTGAGCGTCACGGCGGGGGTGCTGCTGCTCGAGACGCAGCTCATGCCGAGCCCGGTAGAGGGCATCTGGTGGTATAACTCGGCCATCTACTATACGTTCTACCATGCGCTGCTTCTGGTGATGATGGGGCTTGCCGTGCGCATGCTGCGCGGCGGTTCGCGCCGGGGCGCCTACACCCCGGGCGGCACGGCCGTGCGTGCGGTGGCGCTCGCCGCCCTCGCCGCCGTCGTGGCCGGCGGCAACTTCGTGACCGCGCTCGTGGCCGCCCTCGCGCTTGCGGGCGCGTGGCTGTGCGCGGCGCTGGGCCCCCAGGGCGCCACGCGGCGCCATCTGCTCATCGTACCGGCCCTCGTCGCCTTCGCGCTGGGGTTCACCGCCTCGGTGGCGGCGCCGGGTAATGCCGCCCGGCAGGCGACGCAGTTTGCAGGCGATGGCCTCGGCGTGCTGTCCACCTTGCTGCGCAGCGGGTTTGCGGCGGGCGAGTACCTCGTCCTTTGGACCAATGGGCTTCTCGTCCTCATGCTCGCCCTGGTGCTGCCGCCGCTCGTGCGCGCGGCGGCGCGCTCAAGCCTGTCGTTTCGCCTGCCCGGCGCGGGTATCGTTGCGGCCTTCGCCCTGTTCGCCGCGAGCTTTACGCCCACGTTCTTCTCGATGGGGACGGTCGGCCCGGGGCGCGTGCAGAACATCCGCTACGACCTCTTCGTGACGCTCGTGGTGATCTGCGCCACCTGGGTGGGCGGCTGGTGGGTCCGCCGCCGCGAGGCTGCCGCCGCTCCGCCGGGCGCTCACACGGCACCTGCCGCCGCGCCGTCTTCGGACGTCTCGCACGCCTGCGCGCCGGCCCCGCGCTGCGCCCTTACGGTGGCGCTGCTCGTCGTGCTCGCGTTCGGGGTGGGCGCGCTCGCGCTCGACGAGCGCCATGCGGACGACCTCGTGGCGGTGTCGGCGGCGCGCTCGCTTGCGAGCGGCGAGGCGGCGGCCTACGACGCGCAGATTCGCGACCGCATCGCGCTCATCGAGGAGTCGGATGCCGCCGAGGTGGAGGTGCCGTTCATCACGACGGCGCCCAAGGTGCTCTTTATGGGCGACATCCGCGACAACATGGCGAACTACATCAACTTCCGCCTGGCGCAGTGGTATGGCAAGGACTCCATCATCGGGTACCACGCCGCACTGTAGCGGCGGGCCACGCCGGTGGAACGCCCGCCGCGCCCGCGCCCGAGCCGCCGCGCTCGCGCCCGCGGTACCTTTTCGCCGGCAATGAACCCGATAATGTACTCGGAAATCTACGCGCAGAAGAACCCCAGCTAGATGGCGTTACAAAAACGCTTGTAATGAACCCGGGGCTAGAAAAACACCCTGTTTGTACAATATCGGGTTCATTGCACGCGATTATGTACCGAGCACTTGGCAAATTGCTTGGTAGTGTGCAGCGCATGGTCCGGTGCGGCACATAGTTCGCGACGCGCACCCCCGGCATGCGAAAGCGACCGCAACGAGAGGGGCGGCGCCGCCTGCGGGCACCGCGCCCGCGCGTTGGAAATACCCGTGCTTTTTCTGCCCCACGCGCCAGACCTCCGCTACACTAGAAACGTTGTACGCAAAGACCCAGCACCGCCCCGGGCGCCCGCGCGTGATGCCGCCGGCCGCCCCTGCGAGGGCGAGGGTGCTAGAACGCAGGAGGAACCTATGCTCTCTGTCGACGAGCAGATGCGTATCATCACCTCGGGCGCCGCGCAGATCGTGCCCGAGGCCGATCTCAAAAAGAAGCTGGAGCGCGGTGTCCCGCTGAACATCAAGCTCGGCGTCGATCCCACCTCGCCCGACCTGCACCTGGGTCACGCGGTGCCGCTGCGCAAGATGCGCCAGTTCCAGGACCTCGGCCACAAGGTCACCCTCATCATCGGCAACGGCACGGCGATGATCGGCGACCCCTCGGGTAAGAACACCACGCGCCCGCAGCTCACGCAGGAGGAGGTCGAGGCCAACGCCGCCACCTACGTGGCGCAGGCCATGAAGATTCTCGATCCCGAGAAGACCACCATCGTGCACAACGGCGACTGGATCCTCTCGCTCGACCTGAAGGGCATGCTCGAGCTCTGCAGCAAGTTCACCGTGGCGCGCATCCTGGAGCGCGACGACTTCACCAAGCGCTACCAGAGCCAGACCCCCATCGCGCTCCACGAGTTCCTCTACCCCGTGATGCAGGCCTTCGACTCGGTTCAGATCCGCGCCGATGTGGAGATGGGCGGCACCGACCAGCTCTTCAACCTGCTCGCCGGCCGCGAGCTCATGGAGAAGATGGGGCTCGAGCCGCAGGTGGCGCTCACGATGCCGCTGCTCGAGGGCACCGACGGCGTGCGAAAGATGAGCAAGTCGTACGGCAACTACATCGGCCTCACTGATGAGCCGGCCGACATGTTTGGCAAGACGATGTCCATTCCGGACGAGATGATCGGCAAGTACTACCGTCTCGCGAGCTCCAAGACCCCGGACGAGGTCGACGCGATCGAGGCGGCGCTCGCCGACGGTTCTGCCGACCCTTACGAGCTCAAGCGCGCGCTCGGCCGCGACCTGTGCGACACCTACCACGGTGCCGGCGCGGGCGAGGAGGCCGAGGCGGCGTTCGACCGCGTCTTCAAGGAGAGCCAGCTGCCCGAGGACATCGCTGAGGTCGAGGTCGACCTCACGCCCAACGACGAGGGCCTCGTGTACCTGGCGGGCGTTCTGCACGCGGCGGGGCTCGCCTCGAGCATGGGCGAGGCGCGTCGTCTCATCGACGGCGGCGGCGTGAAGATCGACCAGAAGGCCGTCGCCCCCAAGAGCTACAACGTCGATCCGGCGCTGCTGCATGCAGGCGCCGTGCTCCAGGTGGGAAAGCGCAAGTTCGCGCGCCTGGCGTAGGATCTGGCGCGGTTGGCGCCTGACCCGCATCAAGAACGCCCCCGTCCCGCAAATTGGGACGAGGGCGTTTTTTTTGGGCAGCGCGAGCGGTCGGGTTCGCGCATCTCGTCTGTCAGAAGAGGCCGCACGGAGGGTTGTTCGGCGGTGTTGCAGGCGTTTTTTGTCAGGCATCGCTCGGCATTGCGCCAAGGTAAGGAATTCGCGGCGGGTGTGCGGGAAGACGGGGCGATGGTCGCATCAAAAACGCCGGTCAAACCTTGGCGGCAAAAGCGTCTTCAGCGAGGGCGGGCTTGAATTCCTTACCTTGGCGCGTCTGCTGCCGGAGCGAGCACCCGCGGTGAAGGCCGGCCGGCGTTTTTTCGTGGGGGCGTGCTGCGCATCGGCTGTCGCCCTGCTCGCAGGACCCGGGCAGGCCCGCCTACGATGCCGGGGAGAGCTCCGCGGCATCGAGCGCGTACATCCAGGCGATGTAGACGCTCGGGTAGTGACCGTAGAGCACCTGCAGGGGATTGATCTGAGAAAAGAGGTTGCCCACAGTGGACGCGACGCCGCCCGGGGTGGCGAGATCGTCTGCGGTGGGCACCGCCGCACCGATGTTCTCGATGAGCGCATCGACCTGCACGCGGTCCTCGGGTACGTAGGGGTTCTCGACGCCGCACAGCTCCTTAAACGCCGCGCGCATGCGTGCGAAGCGCTCGTCGAACCCCTCGTCGCCAAAGCCGGGGAGCGCAAGGTCGCGCCCGTAGCGAGCATAGCCCCAGCTTGCCAACGGCATGCGCGGCACGATGTCCGACGGGTTCAGGATATTGAAGATGTTGTCGTACAGCGCGTCGCCTACCGTGTCCATCTGGGTGAGCTCGGGAGTGGCGAAGGTGTAGCAATAGATGCTCTCCAGCGGGGCGAGGGCGCGCAGGCCCTGCGTCATGTCGTCGGCGTAGCTCGCGGCGAGGTTTGCCGTTGCGGCGCCGCGCGAGTGCCCGCAAAAGAGAAGGGCCACGTCGCCAGTGCCCGCATCCTGCACGTCGGCGGTGATGCGGCGAGCGAGGTCGTCTACGATCTCGCTCGCCGCGCGCATGAAGCCCTCGTGGTCGATGGCCTGCATCTCATAGTGCGCCGCGTCGCCCATATTGAGGTCGCTCAGCCACTCGGCGCCATAGCTGCCGCGCACCGACACGAGGTAGAGGGTCTTTTCCTGTCCGTTAGGGCCCGTCACGCGCTTGGTGGCGACAGAGTAGGCGACGACGTCGTCCGTGCCGGTGATGAAATCGACCACCTCGTCAAAGATCTCGCTGCGGTAGCGGTAGGACGCCGTGGAGATGTCATCGAAGCCGAGGGTGGCCAGCGCCTCCTCCAGATAGGCGGGCGCGGTGGAGCCGGCCTGATAGTAGGCGGACTCCGCGTTGGCCACCGCGGAGAGCACCGCGCATGCGCGGGCGAGATCGTGATTGTAGGCGGTGGGGTCCTCGAAGAACCAGGCGTCGTCCCATCGGACGGGCGTCGTGACGGTCGCCGCCCCCGTCGCCATGGTGGTGAAGGACACGTCTGCGGTGAAGGCGCCCGTGCGGCCGGATGAGTGCTCGAGTGTGCGGGGAGCCTCGGGCGCGCTCACCGCGACGAGGCCCAGGCGCTCCTGCTCCTGACGGTGCTGAACGGCGAACGCGAGCGCCGCTGCGGCGACGAGTGCGAGGGCGAGAAGCAGCACGAGGACGCGGCGCCGCCATGGGTGGCGCCGCCGGGTGGACGCACGGCCATGGGCGGTTGCCGCGCGCGCCGATGCGGTGTCCGCCTGAGAGCCGGGGTCGCTCGTAGGGGCGCTGCCTGTTGCGGCGTCTGTTGCAGAGGGCATGGGAGAGGGCATGGTCGCTCGTTTCTGTCGGCTCGGGCGCTACGCGGCGGGCGGTATGGGTGCGGTCGGGTCCTCGATGGAGGAGGGGGCAGGCGAGCCGTCGACTGCGGCGGGCGCGCCGGCGGGCGCCGTGGCGCGCACCGCCTCGTCGGATACGTCGCTTCTGCTGAAGGACGCGAGCACCTTGGGGATGCGCTCGGTAAACGCGGTGAGCGCGGGCCCCGGGGCGTCGGTCTTGGCGACAAGGCAGATGGGTACGGGGATCTGATCGGGCGTCGCGATGGGAAGGGCGCGGCAACCGGGGAAGGGGCGTTTGAGCGCCGGCAGGTACACCATCATGGAGTACGCGCGGGCGCGCTCCCCCTCATCGATGGCGCGCGACGTGCGACCGCCCGCGCCGACGGCGGGCGTATCGACATGTATCACGGGGGAGGCGAGTCCCTGCGCGAGATAGCGCGCGAGCACCGATTCCCGGGCGCCGTCGAAGGGCTCGGCCCAGATGACGGGATAGGGGGCGAGGTCGGCGAGGGCGACGGCGCGCTGGCGGGTGAGCGGGTGGTCGTCGCGCACGGCGATGCCCGTGGGAAGGCTTCCGATGACGGTGCAGGTCGTTTGCGCCGAGCGATGGGTGCCGATGGTGATGACGGCATCGACGGCACCCGCGTCGAGTGCGGCGAGCGCATCGTCGAGCGGTGACACGAAGAGCTCGAGGCGAACGCCGGTGGCGTGCGAGAGGAACCGCGAGAGCTTCTGCATGATGCGCTCGGCGTTGGTGAAGGCGGGCGCGCAGAAGGCGACGAGGAGGCGGCCTGCGGCGTCGCCTGCGACGACGTCGCACATGGCGCCGGGGATGTTGGCGACAAACGCCTGGAGCGCGCTGAATCCCTCGAGCACGTCGCGCGTGCGCTCGAGAAACGCGCGCTCGAGCGCCGTCGGCCGGACGCCGCGGTTATCGCGCGTGAGCAGCGGCGTGCCCACCTCGCGCTCGAGGTCGGCGACGCCCTTGGAGACCGCCTGCACCGATACGTGGTGCTCCTTGGCCGCGTGCGTGAGCGAGCCGGAACGAGCGGCAGAGGAGAGGTAGCGCAGCTGACGAATATCCATCGGGCCTCCCGTGCGCTAGAGGCTGTCCTCGGCGAGCGCTGCCGCGGCTTGTTCGGCCGGCCCTTCCGCCTCGATGTCGGCTGCGGCAAGCTCGCCGGCGGTATCGACGCGCGTGGAATCTTCCGGTGTGATGGTCATGCTCTCAAAGCGGTGCGCCATGTACTCATTATCGAAGTATCGGGCGTAGAACTCCTCCACGGGCGAGGTGGCCGGCACGCCGGAGACGCGCTCGAACCAGCAGTCCAGCGCCTCGAGCGTCATGACGCCGTTGACGAGCATGAGGACGGCGCAGACCGCGGTGAGCGAGTAGCGGAGCTTCCAAGGGATCAGGTTGACGAGCGCGAGGAGCCGGGGCAGGCAGAGGCGGATCCAGACGAGCCCGAGCGCGCCCCACATGCACATGAAGAGGGTCGAGGTGCGCCCGCCCATGAGTGCCGCGACGGGGTCGGGGAAGAGTCCGAGGATCGTCTGGCCGGAGTAGTCCCAGGCCACAGCGCCAAAGCCGGCCTGCATGAACCAGCTCACCGCCGCCTCGAAGAGCCCGCCGATGACGGCGGAGACCACAAAGATGATGACCGGGCTCGACTTGTAGAACCGGTTGAGCGCGACGGTCATGAGCACGGCGCCGAACCCGTAGATGGGCGAGAACGGCCCGAAGAGGAGCCCGGCGCGGTCCTGGTAGACGCCCGGGTCGACGACGAGCATGTGGTAGGCCACCTCGATGAGGAGGCCGAGCACGGAGCACACCGCGAAGACCCAGAACAGGTTGAAGAAGTTGAGCTCGAGGTAGCCCCGCCCCTCCGGGTCGCGCCCGAGCATGCCGCGCGCCGCGGCCTGGCGGTCTTCCGCATCGCGCAGGACCCGCTTCATGTGGCGCTCGTGGCGCAGCGTCGGGTCGACGGTGACGGAGAGGGAGATGAGGATGGCGAGCTGTATGGCGGGGGCGATGAGGTGGGTGCCGACGCCCTGCAGCATGATGGAGATGATGAGCTGCACGACCGAGGCGGCGATGAGCGCCCAGGACCAGCGGGCGGCGTTGCGGCGCCGGCTCCTCATGAGCGAGATGCCGAAGACGATGAGCGCGAAGGCGTTCGCAAGGGTGATGACGACGGAGAGCGCCGTCATCACCACGGGGAGCGTGGGGTCGGTGCCGATGGTGATGAGCGACGGGTCGACGGAGAGCGCCCAGGCTACCATGGCGCCGAACAGGACGACCATGGGGATGGTGACGACGCCGTCGATGAGGCAGAGGGCGCCGTAGACCTTCAAGATGAACGGGACGTTCCGCCCGCCCGCCTCAGCGGCGGTGGGAGCCGGGTGCGATTCGGTGGCAGCCATAATGAGATCCCCTACATTCGGTTTCAGGCACGAACGTGCTGGCGAAGATTGAAAACCAACGCCATGGTAGCGCAACGCAGCGCCGCGCGATGCCCGGCGTTGCGCATCGCCCCGTCGGGCCGCGCGGTCGGGATGCTAGAGATCGGCCTCCCTGCGCACCGCGCCATCGAGGATGGCGGCGCAGAGCGCGGCGATGCCGATGACGGCGGCCAGGACGGGAATCTCCCGCCCGAGACCGGCGAAGGCCCCCGTGCCGACGGCGAGAAGAACGATCAGGATCGCGATGAGCCGATGGCTCCCCAGGCGGCTCGGCTGGTTGGCCCCGTGGACGCCCATGAGCGCGCAGATAAAGGTGAGGAAGGCGCAGGCGAGGTAGAGGATGCCGTCGATGTTCACGACGAGTACGCCGAGGATGCCCGCCTCATCTTCGGCGAGCGGGGCTCCGGCGAGCGCGATGGCGCCGAGCGCGGCCGCCGCGATGGCGACGAGGATTTGTACGATGCTCACGACTTTGAGGACTTTGCGATTGGTCGACATGAGATACCTTCCGTTGGATGGGACGCTTCCGCTTCTATACCGTTTCGCGCCCTCAAACGGAATCGGCTTTAACAAAAAATTGAACCCCATGCGGGTGCAAGGGCTAGCACAGATACTTGATTGGTATGCCATTTTTCCTCATGACATGATAAGGAGATAGGGGATGGAGATGATTTCCAGGAGACGCTTCGTCTCGCTGGCTGCGCTCGTCGCCGCGATTCCCGCGGGCCTTGCGGGCTGCACGCCCCGGGCGACGAGTGGCGCGGGAAGCGGGTCGGCCGCGGTGGCCGCTCCGGCGGCGGGGGCCGACACGCTGCGCGTGGGCGTGCGTGCTGATGTGGTGGGCTTCGGGTATCTCAACGAGAGGACCGGTAAGTATTACGGCCTCGAGATCGATATCGCGAACGAGCTCGCGGAGCGTCTGGGCTACCGGGATGTGGCCTTCACGACCGTTACGCCGGACGACCGCAAGGAGATACTGCTCGACGGCCAGGTCGATGCGCTGGTCGCGTGCTACTCCATCGCCGAATCGCGCCTGAAGAACTTCGACTTCTCGCCGGCATATTACGATGACGCGGTCATCGCGGTGGTGGAGAACTCCTCGCTCATCGCGTCGGTCGAGGACCTGGTGGGCCGCACGTTCGGCACCATGGCGGGGTCCAACGCCGCGCCGCTTCTGAGCGTCAAGCTCTACGAAGAGGGGTTCACCTCGGGAGAGCCGCTTCAGGCCAACGAGGACAACTCCGACGTCACGTTCGATACCTGGCGCCTCAGGCAGTACGCCTCCTACCAGGAGCTCTCCGACGCGCTCGAGGTGGGCGAGGTCGACGCCATGGTGCTCGACGGCGCCATCGCCCATACCTACATGAACGACGAGCGCTCCATCCTCGAGGGCTTCACCGTCGAAGAGGTTTCCTACGGCGTCGCCACCATTAAGGATTCCGAGCTCTCGGCACGTGTCGCCGAGGCCGTCCAGGCGATGCTCGACGACGGTACGATCGATGCCCTCGTCGACAAGTGGAACTAACGGGAGGCGATACGCATGAAGATGACCCGCAAGGTGACGGGTAAGATCGCGGCGCTCGTGGCCGTGGCCCTCGTGAGCGTCGCAATCATGGCTGTGGCGCTAACCGGCATGCAGAACACCCTTTCCCGGTCGGGCTATACCGACGAGATCGCCGCCGAGCAAGAGGCGCTTCCCGGGCTTCTGGAGGCCGCGGCGAGCGAGACCGTCGAGAACACCGAGCAGTACGATGCCATTTACCAGTCCAAGGCGGCGCAGGTTGCCTACGCGGCGCAAAATGGCACGGGCTTTGAGGCGACCGACGCCCAGATGGTCGCGTACCAGGAGCTTCTCGGCGTCGACAACGTGCTCGTGGTGAACCGCGCGGGCGATGTCATCGCCGCCGCGCAGCCCACGAAGGCCCAGTTCTCCTACGCGCGCTTCAACCAGCTGCGTCAGACGTTCGACACGCACGAGCCCTCCCAGGCGGTCGAGATCGAGGTGCCGGAAGAGGAGTGGCTCGACCGGTACTACGCCTGCCGTATCGACGACGACACGATGGTCGTCATCGAGCAGAACCCGGCGGAGCTCCGCGAGCTCGTCGCGCAGTCCGGGTCCGTGGCGAGCGTCCTTTCCAACATCACCCTCGGCCAGACGGGCTTTGTGTTTGCCGTGTCCGCGCAGGATTACCTCATCACCTATCACCCGGATGAGAACCTCGTGGGCGCCGACGCCATCGACGCCGGCATCAGCGTGGCGGACCTCGAGGACGGCGCGTACGCGACGATGAACGTGGCGGGGCAGGAGCTGTACTGCGGGGTGACCCTCATCGACGGAACGTACTATCTGTGCGCCGTGCCCGAGGCGTCCATGGTCTCCTCGACCGCCATCACCGTGGGCGTCATCCTCTTTGTGTTTGTGGTGGTTGTTGCCGCCGTGACGCTCTACGGCATCTTCGTGCTGCGGAGCGAGGGACATGACGGCGCGACCGGGGCGGGCGACGGAGCCGCAAAGAAGCCGCAGGGCACGCTCCGCCTGAACCGCCGCATCGCCCCGCGCGCCGCGGTGCTCTGCGGTGTGGGCTTCCTTGCGGTTCTCGTCATCTCGTTCTACATGCAGACGCTCTTCGCGCTGTCCTCGCAATCGCTGCTCATGAACGAGCGCGTCCTCGATATCGCCGACACCATCGAGCGCACCGAGGCGGCGGCAGACGACCTTACCACGCAGTACAACGAGCGCTATCTGTCGAAAGCCGAGGTCGCGGCTTACATCATCGAGCGCAACCCCGAGCTTTCCAACCGGCAGAAGCTGCAGGAGCTCGCCGATGCGCTCGAGGTCCAGTCGGTGTTTGTGTTCGACGCCGCGGGCACCATGACCGCCACCAACTCCAGCTACACCAACTTCACCCTCTCCGAGGACCCGCAAGATCAGAGCTACGAGTTCCGCAAGCTTCTCCAGGGCGTGGAGTCGCTCGTGCAGGAGCCGCAGCCCGATGAGATCTCGGGCGAGTTCAGGCAGTACATCGGCGTCACCACGCATGACGGGACGGGCGAGCTCACCGGCTTCGTGCAGCTGGGTATCCGCTCCGACCGCCTGGAGAGCATGCTCCAGAGCGTGCAGATCGACCACGTGCTCGACGGCGTCAAGGTGGGCGCAGACGGCTTCGCCTTCGCCATCAATAAGGCCGACGGCACGTTCGCGTATTATCCCGACGCCAACACCATCGGCAAGAAGGCCGCCGACTGCGGCCTTACCGAGGACCAGCTGCGCGACGGGTTCTCCGACTACATTACCGTGAACGGCACGACGTACTACGCCTCCGCGATCGAGACGGCGGACTACTACATCTTTGTCGCCGGCAGCGAGGGGGCCCTTATGGGCGACCGCATCCCCATGACGCTCACCACCGGCGCCATTGCGTTTGTGTGCCTCGCCGTGATCTTTGGCCTCATGGTGTGGGATACCGCCCAGACGGGCGCCGCGCCCGAGGCTGCCCGTGCGCGCGGCGGCGAGTCGCGCCGTATGATCGAGGTCTCGGTCGACGACCGTCGCGTGCGGACCGAGTCCGCCGCGACCCGTTGGCTCAGCCGCTCCCTGCACTGGGATGAGATGACGCCCGAGCAGAAGCTCGGCTTCGTGCTCAAGTGCTTTGTGGGGCTCGGCGCCATCTTGGTGGCCATCGCGGTTATCGGCAAGGACGCCATCTTCGAGCCCGGGACACTGTTCGCCTACATCTTGGGCGGCGGCTGGGCGCATGGCCTCAACATCTTCGCCATCACCGCGTCGATCATGTTCGCCTGCGTGCTGCTCACGGTCGTCACCATCGTTCAGAAGGTGCTCTCGCTCGTGGGGCGCGTGCTCGACGCGCGCGGCCTCACCATCTGTCGCCTCGTCTCGAGCGTGGCCAAGTACGGTTCCATGATAGGCATGCTGTACTGGTGTCTCGCGCTGCTCGGCGTGGACACGGCGACGCTGCTCGCCTCCGCGGGCCTGCTCACCTTTGCGGTGTCGCTCGGTGCCAAGGACATCGTGACCGATATCATCTCCGGCCTCTTCATCATCTTTGAGGGCGAGTTCCGCGTGGGCGACATCATCCAGGTGGGCGGCAACAAGGGTACCGTCATCGAGATCGGCGTGCGCTCCACCAAGATCAACGACGGCTCGGGCAACATCTTGGTGCTGCGTAACTCGAGCGTCTCCAACGTGGTCAACATGACAAAGGAGACGAGCTACGCCGCCGTCGAGGTGGGCATCGAGTACGGCGAGAGCCTGGAGCGCGTGGAGGCGATCCTCTCGCGCGAGCTGCCCGAGATGAAGAAGCGCCTGCCCGCCATCATCGACGGCCCCTTCTACCGCGGTATCTCGATGCTCGCGGACAACGCCGTCAACATCAAGATCGTGGCGGAGTGCGCCGAGTCCAACCGCGGCGGCCTTACGAGCGACCTGATGCGCGAGATGAAGCTCCTGTTCGACAAGTACGACATCTCCATCCCGTATCCGCAGGTCGTGGTGAACCAGCCCATCGAGTTCAAGAAGGCGACGCTTGCCGACAAGGCGGCGGCGCGCGAGTTCAACGCCGAGCAGAAGGAAGCCATCAAGAACATGACGGACGAGAACGAGGACTTCGACGAGTTCAACGACACCCGTCGGCACTAGCCGCACCGCGCGGGCGTCTTGTGGCTGCTGCCCCGCCCGCACCGTCCCCCGGCATTCCCGTGTGCGGTTTTGCCACTTCCCGGCTCCTGCGGGGGATCAAAAGTGGCAGGGCCGCACACGGGAACGCGCTCGGGGTCTTACCGTACCCACGGCACTATGGCAGAGGTAAAAGAAAGGGGGTCCGCACGTTGCGTGCGGACCCCTTTGCGGTAACGCTCTGCCGCCTCGCGCGGCATATATCGGCCGTGGATTACGCGGCGCCGTTCTCCTTGAGGGCGCGGCCGGCAAACACGACGCCGGAGAAGCACACGGCGGCGTAGATGAGGTAGGGCCACACGGGACCCATCTCCTCGCCGGACGTGAAGGACATGCCGACCTCGGCCAAGCAGACCACGATGATGAAGGCGCACAGATAGGTGAACGGCTTCAGGAGGTTGTCGCGCTTGGCGGCGCGCATGCCGATGATGCCGGCGATGAGCTGGAAGACGCCCATGACGGCGATGATGATGCCGAACAACCGGGCGATGGCGGGACCGTCCTCAATGACGCCCTCGGCAAACGGGGCGCCGAAGAACAGGGCAGCGCCGGCGACGGCGCTGATGATGCCCATGAGCAGAATGACGAATCCGATGCTCTGGACACCGCGATGGTTGGTGGACATAGCCGATTCCTTCCCTTCGTGGGGCGGCAAGGGCCGCCCGCAATGCGGACGACGCGGCCGGGGCATTGCTGGTGCGGCCTCCAACCTCGTCGTTTGTGCCAAACAAGTATTGTATGGGCCGGTTTTGCCGTGCGTCAAAGCGCGCGCGCCGCCTCAACGAACGGGTGAAGCCGGCGGGGAGCGGGCAGGCGGCGCCCGTCACCGCCGGACCGCGACCCGCCGCGGCGTCCCCGCGCATCGGCCCGCGCCGGGGTGGGTACACCTCACACAAGGCAACAGGACAAGGAGGCGCTACATGGCGGAGACGGCGGCTTTGGCGGATACCCTCAAGAACCTCATCGACGTGGCGGAGGGGCGCGCGCCGGCAGACATGCTCATCACCAACGTGCGCATCGTCGACGTGTACGGCCACCGCGTGGTGGGCGGCCGCGTGGCCGTTGCGGGCGGGTGCATCGCGAGCGTGCTCTTTGACGACCGTGACGCCGCCGTGCCCGACCCCGCGGCAGCCGAGGTCGTCGACGGCGCGGGCCGCTACCTCACCCCGGGCCTCATCGACGGGCACCTCCATATCGAGAGCTCCAACATCCGGCCCGCCGAGTACGCCCGCATGGCGCTCGCGCGGGGTACGACGTGCGCCATCGCCGACAGCCACGAGATCGCCAACGTCGCGGGGACGGGCGGCCTCTCGTTTATGATCGAGGACGCCCGCCGCGCGCCGCTCGCCATCAAGTTCATGATGCCCTCCTGCGTGCCGGCGCTGCCGGACGAGCAGGCGGGCGCCGAGATCTCTGCGGCTGACATGCGCGCGTTCATGGCCGCGCATCCCGGGGAGGTCTTCGGTCTCGGCGAGATGATGAACACCCCCGGCGTCTTCGCGGCGGACGGGGAGACGCTCGCGCGCATCGCGGCTGCGGGCGACACCGTCTCCGGTCTGGTGGACGGGCACGCGCCGCTCGTGGCGGGCGCCGACCTCAACGCCTATGCGGCGGCGGGCATCATCGCCGACCATGAGTGCACCGATCCCGCCGAGGCGCTCGACAAGCTCTCCCGCGGCATGTACCTCATGCTCCGCGAGGGGACGTGCAGCCACGACCTCGACGTGCTCGCGCCGCTGGTGGTCGAAGACCCCGCGCGGGCGCGCCGCTGCTGCTTTGCGACGGACGACCGGGCGCCTTCCGATGCGTTTGCCGAGGGCATGATCGACAACGCCCTCAGGCGCGCCGTCGCGGCGGGGATCGATCCTGTCACGGCGGTCGCCATGGCAACGCTGTCGCCGGCGGAGCTCTTCGGGTTCGACCATGGGCACGCGCCCGCGTCTGAGCGCCGCGGCGCCGTCGCGCCGGGCAAGCGGGCCGACCTCCTGCTGTGGGACGACCTCACGTTTACCGCGCCGCCCGCCGCCGTGTACGCCGCGGGATGCCTGGTGGCCGAGGCCGGGTGCTTTGTGGGCGCCGTCGCGCCCGAGGACGCGCGGCTGCGTGCGCTGGCAGACGAGCTCCGCGGGTCCGTGAAGCTGCCCGCGCTCTCGCTCGAGGCGTTCTCGTATCCCTTCCGGCCGGGCGAGGCGGTCATCGACGCCATCCCCGGTAAGGCCATCACCGGATGCGCCCGACCCCGGACCGAGGCGGGTCTCCGCCGCATCATGCTCATCGAGCGCCACGGCCGCGGCGCGGCGGCGCAGGCGGCGGGCGCCGACGGCGACGGCCCGGCGGGACTCGGCCTTGCGGGCAGGCATATCGGGTGCGGCTGGGTGCGCGGATACGATATCTCGCGCGGCGCCATCGCCTCGACCATCGGGCACGACTCCCATAACGTCTGCGTGGTGGGCGATAATCCCGCCGACATGCTCGCTGCGGTGCGCGCCGTGGGCCAGGGCGGGCACGTACTGGTGCGCGACGGCGAGGTGGTGGCCAAGGTCGACCTGCCGCTTGGCGGCCTTATGAGCGATAAGACGGCGGAGGAGGTCGCCCGCGAGCACGACGCCTTCGTCGCCGCGGCGCGGCAGATGGGCATCCAGCCGCCGCTCGACCCCATCATGGGCGTGATCTTTTTACCGCTGCCCGTCATCCCCGCGCTCCGCATCCGTCCGGAGGGCGTCTTCGACGTCAGCGCGATGAGCTACGTGTGAGGAGCACCGCGCCCGAGATGGGCTACGCGCGGGGTGCGTGCGCCGGGCCCTTACGCGTAGCGCTCTAGGATGAACGCCCCCACGCCCGCCTCGTCGTTGGACGCGCAGACCGCGTCCGCGCTCGAGCGCACCTCGGCCTCGGCGTTTGCCACCGCCACGCCCGTGCCGGCGGCGAGAATCATCGAGAGGTCGTTCAGGTTGTCGCCAAAGGCCACGGCGTTCTCGACCGCGATGCCCAGGTGCCCGCACAGCCATGCGAGGGCCGCCCCCTTGGAGGCGCCGGCCTCCATCACCTCGATGTTCATGGGGTAGGAGCGGGTGAGGTCGATACCCTCCATGGCGCTGAGCGCCTCCGTGAGCTCGGCCCGGTCGCGCGGGTCGTGCCAGTACATCGAGACGCGCTCGAGCTGGTGCACGCGGGCGATCGTTGCGGGCGCGTCCTCATCCACCGGTGTGCGCGTGTCGCGCATCGACTGCGCCATGTAGGGGTCGCCCGCAAACTCGTCGATGCGCTCGTAGAGGTCGCGGCGCAGGTAGCACGTGCCGTCTGCAAAGACGTCAAACGTCACGTCGCGGTTGCGCGCGAGCTCCCAGCAGGCGAGCGCGTGCGCGCGGGTGAGGAGCGCCGTGTGGAGGGTGCGTGCCGCGGCGGCGCCCGGGTGCGCGGGGTCGAGCTCGGAGACGCAGGCCCCGTTGGCGCTGACGGCGAACCGCACGGCGGGATGGGCGAGAATCTCATGCGGAATGCCGGCGAGCGGTCGGCCGGAGCACGGAACAAAGAGGTCGCCCGCACGGGCTATGGCGTCGAGCGCCTCCCGGCAGCGCGCGGGCACGTGCTTCCGGGAGTCCAGAAACGTGCCGTCCAAATCGGAGAAGAAGATCATGGCGTGCCTCAGCGTTTCGCCAGGGGCACGTAGGTGACGTCGTCCAGAACGGCGTTGTACGCCGGGCGGATGATGCGGTGCGCGCCGTAGAGCTCCTCCATGCGGTGCGCGGCCCAACCGGCCATGCGCGCAACGGCGAAGAGCGGGGTGAAGAGAATCTCCGGCACGCCGAGGATGCTGTAGATGAAGCCCGTGTAGAGGTCGATGTTGGCGCAGATGGGCTTCGTCATGCCGCGTACGTCGCGCATGACGCCCGGCGCGATGCGCTCGATGCGCTCTATCAGGGCAAACTCCTCGCCCAGCCCCTTCTTGTCGGCGAGCGAGCGGGCGTAGCGCTTGCAGATCTGGGCGCGCGGGTCGGAGATGGTGTAGATGGCGTGACCCATGCCGTAGATGAGGCCGGAGTGGTCGAAGGCGTCGCCCGTGAGGATCTTCGCCAGATAGGCGGCGACCTCCTCGTCATCGTCCCAATGGGCGACGTGCTCGCGGATGTCGGCGTGCATCTGTGTCACCTTGGCGTTGGCGCCGCCGTGGCGCGGTCCCTTAAGCGAGCCGATGGCCGCGGCGTAGGCCGAGTAGGCGTCCGTGGCGGACGAGGAGAGCACGCGGCAGGTGAACGTGGAGTTGTTGCCGCCGCCGTGCTCGGCGTGGAGCATGAGCATGACGTCGAGGAGCATGGCCTCCTCGTGCGTGTAGTCGTCCCCGCCGCGGAGCACCTGCAAGATGGCCTCAGCCATCGATGCCGAGGCGTTGGGCTCGGGCACCTGTACGCGGATACCGCTCGACTCCGCCTCGTGCGTGATATGGGCGATGGCGGCGATGCGCGGGAGACGCGCGAGGAGCGAGAGTGCCACGTCCACCTCGTGCGGGGCGGTGATGTCGTCCGGCGTCTCGTCAAAGGCGTACAGCATGAGGACGGCGCGCTGCAGCACGTTCATGATGCTGTTGGATTTGGTGGCGAGCGGGAACTCGGAGATGTACTCCTCCTCCAGAAGGCGCAGGCTCCCGATGCGCGCGCCGATGCTCTCGAGCTCGTCGGCGCGGGGGAGGGCGCCCGCGAGCAGCAGATAGGCGAGCTCCTCGTACCCAAAGCGGTCCTCGGCTTGGGCATGGTCGATGATCTCGGCGATGTCGTAACCGCGGATGGTGAGCTTGCCCTCGTCCGGGATGAACTTCCCATCCTCCTTGCGGTAGCCGTGCACGTCGGCGATGCGCGTGAGACCCGCGACCACGCCCGAGCCGTCCGTGTTGCGGAGCCCGCGCTTGACGTCGTGCTCCCGGTAGAGGTCCTCAGGATAGGGGGCCATCGAGGCGCCGGCATAGAGGCGCGTGGAGGCGGTAGAGAGGCGCCGCGACTTGGCGAAGTTCTGCATATGGCGCTGGGTCGGAGCGATATGGTCGTAATATTGGTCGATCACGGTGCCTCCATTCCGATTGGTCGCGGGAGCCCTAAGGGGGCGATGCGGTTGTCGCAGGATCGTCGCGCCGCCTCCGCCCGGTGCCTTTGGCATCGGCGCGGCGGCAGGGTGCCGTTACAGGCGGTACATGAAGTTGAAGACGTCCTCGCGCTGCATCTGCACGCTCACGCCGATCTCGTCGCCCGCGGCGGTGAGCTCCTGCTGCAGCCCGGTGAAGTCGAGGGTGCAGGCGCTCGTATCGGCGAGCATCGTCATGGTGAAGATGTCCTCGATGACGCTCTGGGTGATGTCGCGGATGTCAACGTTGGTCTCGCCGAGCACGGCGGTGATGGCAGCGAGGATGCCCGGGCGGTTCTTGCCGAGAACGGTGATGACGACGCGGGTGGGGGAGAGCTCTGCCATGAGCGGTCCTTTCTGGTAGCGGCGCCTTGGCGCGCCGATGCGATATTGGTGCAGTCTACCCATTGTACCTGCCATACATTTCCGTCACGTGTACGCGGGCCGCCGCGTTCATGGAAGTCTCATGGCGCGCGGTGCCCGGGCGGCGCCGATGGACAGATGTGCTATCCTAGGCGAGTTGTGTTTTGCCTTGGTCGGAAACCAAGGCGCCTTATCGTCCGGGCGTCTGCCCCGGACATGAAAGGAGTCCCCTGATGAAGCCTGGTATTCATCCCGAGTACATGGAGTGCACGGTGCGCTGCTCCTGCGGCAACACCTTTGTGACCCGTGCGACCGTGCCCGAGATCCGCGTCGAGCTCTGCAACGAGTGCCACCCGTTCTACACGGGCCAGCAGAAGTTCGTCGACACCGGTGGACGCGTTCAGCGCTTCGCCGACAAGTTCGGCGGCGCCGCCCAGGCCGCCCTCGAGCGCGAAGCCGCCAAGAAGGCCGAGCGCCAGAAGGCCGCCGAGGAGGCCGCTGCCAAGAAGGCCGCCGAGCGCGAGGCCAAGGCCGCCGAGAAGGCCAAGCGTGCCGCCGAGTTCGAGAAGAAGGCCGCTGCCGAGGCCGCTAAGAAGGCCGCTGAGGCTCCTGCGGAGGAGGCTGCTGCTGAGGCCCCCGCTGAGGCTGCCACCGAGACCGAGGCCGCTGCCGAGTAGCATGCACCTCTCATAGGTTTGTGAAGACCCCGTCGCATGAGCGGCGGGGTCTTTTTTTCTACCGAGGGATGCTTGCTGTGTCGACCGTTTGCGGCCTCATGCGCCCCGCCAAGCCGATTGCCCGTGGACAGGGTCATCCCGTGCCCCCTACTATCAATCTGTAGGTTCGTGCCTATGATATGCGGCAAAGCGGGTATACCCTTCGCAAGGGCGCTTTCTACCGCGCCTTGTCAGTAGGGAATAGTACGCACGCGCGGCAGTTTGCGGTGATCAGCGGAGGGGAGGTAAACATATGGCAGAGGAGAATGAGAGCATGGAGATGATCTCGTTCGGCATCGTCGCCTCGGCCGGCCAGGCGCGCAGCTTGGCG
>NZ_NFJH01000016.1 GCF_002159765.1 Collinsella sp. An268
GGTGAACCCGGCGCCGACGGCCTCGACGGCCAGCGCCCTCGTATCGTCGTCGTACATGCGGACCTCCGATCCGGACACCCGCGGGTGTCCAACCTTTTGTCCGCATCCCTGAGGGGCTCTAAAAGTGGCGAATCCGCACACGGGAACATACCCGGCGATACCGACTGCAGCATACCCGGCAACGCGCATAGCGCTGTGCCTTTTATGCAAAAAGGACCAGATCCGCCCACACGGCAGATCCGGTCCTGGGGTGTATCGCACACAGGGCGCCTGAACTGAGGCACCACCTTAAAAACCGTGCGGCCCGCGCCTACATCAGGCGAAGACCGACCTCCTTGAGCTGCGCCATCGAGACCTCGCTCGGAGCCGCGCTCATCAGATCGGAGCCGGAGCTCGTCTTGGGGAACGCCATGACGTCGCGAATGGAGTCCACGCCGGCGAGCAGCATGCACACGCGGTCGAGACCGAGCGCGAAGCCGCCCATCGGGGGCGCGCCGAACTCGAGGGCGTCCATGAGGAAGCCGAACTGCGCGCGAGCGCGCTCCTCGGTAAAGCCCATGAACTCGAGCATCTTGAGCTGGAGGGCGGAATCATGGATGCGCATGCCGCCGCCGCCCGCCTCGAAGCCGTCCATCACGAAGTCGTACGTGCAGCTGCCCATGGCGAGCGGGTTCGTCTCGAGCAGGTCGAGCTCGTCCACATGCGGCTGGGTAAAGGGCTGGTGCTCGGCCTCGTAGCGCTTCGTGTCGTCGTCCCAATGGAAGAGCGGGAAGTTGACGACCCAGAGGAAGTCGTGGCCCTCGCGCGGGACGTCCAGGGCGTCGGCCATATGGCTGCGCATGCCGCCCAGGATCTCGTCGGAAAGGAGGCGCGGGCCGGCGGCGAACATCACGAGGTCCCCGGGCTCGACGTCGCAGCGGCGACGCAGCTCGGCCATCTCCTCGTCAGAGAAGAACTTGACGATGGGGCTGTTCATGGACCCGTCCTCGCGGAACGCGATCCACGCGAGGCCCTTCGCGCCAAAGGTCTCGGCTACCTTGGCGAGCTTGTCGATCTTCGCCCGCGCCCAGGTGCCGGCGCCCTTGGCGTTGAGCGCCTTGACGACATGGCCCTCGGTGTTGGCCGCGCCGGAGAACACCTTGAACGCGGAGTTCTCGAAGACATCGGTCAGGTCGACGAGGTGCATGCCGTAGCGCGTATCGGGCTTATCGGAGCCGTAGGTATCCATCGCGTCCCAGTAGCTGATGCGGCGCAGCGGGGTCGGCATCTCGACGCCCACGTGCGCGAACGCGTCGGCGAGCACGTCCTCGAGCGCACTCATGACGTCGTCTTGGTCGACAAAGGACATCTCGATGTCCACCTGCGTGAACTCGGGCTGGCGATCGGCGCGCAGGTCCTCGTCACGGAAGCACTTGGCAACCTGGTAGTAGCGCTCCACGCCGCCCACCATGAGGAGCTGCTTGAGCAGCTGCGGCGACTGCGGCAGCGCATAGAAGTTGCCCGGCTGGATGCGGCTGGGCACGATGAAGTCGCGCGCGCCCTCGGGCGTGGACTTGAAGAGGGCCGGCGTCTCGACCTCCATGAAGGCGCGGTTGTGCAGCGCGCTGCGGATGGCAAACGTGAAGTCGGAACGGAGCTGCATGCGCGCCATCATCTCAGGGCGGCGCAGGTCGAGGTACCGGTAGCGCAGGCGCGTGTCCTCGGCGGTCTCGATGCCGTCCTCGATCTGGAAGGGCGGGGTCTTGCTGCGGTTGAGCACCTCGACGCGGTCGACGAGCACCTCGATCTCACCGGTGGGGAGCTTGGGGTTCACGGTCTCGGCATCGCGGGCAATGACGGTGCCGTGCACGAGGATGGGCCACTCGGGGCGCATGGTCTCAGCGGTGTGGAAAGCCTCGCCCGCGGCATGCTCGGGGTCGAAGGTGCACTGCGTCATACCCGTGCGATCGCGCAGGTCGCAGAAGATGAGGCCGCCGTGGTCGCGGCGACGCCACACCCAGCCGGTAAGCGTGACCTCCTCGCCGATGTTCTCGGCGCGGAGCTCGCCCGCCGTGCGGGTGTGAAGCGAATGGATGTCTGCGGGATTGGTAGCGGCTTGGCAGCCGGCAACGTGGTTATCTGCCACGGTTCCTCCTTACGATCTGTGCCGCCCCGTGCCGGAACGGGCGGCTGCGTACAGATGTGCCGGACCGCGTAGACAGCGCGTCCCGGCACGCGAAGCAGAATACTACCATCTGCCGCTGCAACGGGACCGCTCGGGCAGCAATCTAACCGCTTTGGTAACAAAAAAGGACGGCACCTGGTGAGGTGCCGTCCTTGGTGGAGCCAGCCGCAGCACACGTTACCGCACAAACGGCCACTCCCCTGCCGCGACCTGTTCGATTATCTGCGCCACGGCGTCGTCGGCACAGGCGCCGATATGCCACCGTGCCGCCGCTGCTGCCTCAGGCGTTGCATTGGCGACGGCAACCGCGTTCTCCACCGCGTCAAACATGGTGAGGTCGTTGCCTGCGTCGCCAAAGACCACCACCTCATTAAGGCCGATACCCAGGCGGTCACAGAGGTACGTCACGGCGGAGCCCTTGTTCCAGCCCGCGGGCATGATGTTGAGGTAGCCGGGCAGCGGAATATCGAAGTCGAGCGCGGACACCGCGTTGTTCAGTCGCGAGCAGAATTCCTCGGTCGTAAGGGCGTCTCCTGCCATAAAGGCGTTCGCCTTGATGATGGGCCAATCGGGCAGGGCACCCACCACATCGCAGGCCTCCGCGTAGCCGGGCATGCGCTCGGCGAGGTCTACGCGCTCACCCGCCACGAGCAAGGGGCGCGCCCCGTCGAAACAGATCAAACCCGCGCGAGGAATATCGTTCAGGACGTCGAGCGTCTGCTCGAGTGCCTCGCGCGGGAGATACTGGGCGGCAATACGCGCACCGCCGTGATAGACCTCGAGCCCGTTGGTGGCGATGCATGTCGAAAAGCACGCCGTGTCGCCCGAAAAAAACGGGGATATCTGGGCAAAGCCGCGGCCACTCGCAGGACCAACGACTATTCCCGCTTCGCGGGCAGTGTGGAACGCAGCGCGGGTGCGGTCGGACACGCGCGCAGCACCGCACGGCATGATAGTGTCGTCGATATCGGAAAGGATAAGCTTAATGCGCGGCATGACGTCCTCCTTGACTGGCGTAGGCTGAGCCCAGTATAGCCGGTCGTCTCTGCCTTAACGCACCGATCAACCCAAGAGCATCTCGGCGAGTGAGGCGCCCCAATAGCCCACAAAGGCACCGATTGCAGCCGCGATCAACGCCATGCCGATCGTGCGGATGACTCTCATCCAGCGCGGGATGAGCCGCTCGCGGCGACCGCGCTCGGTGTCACGGTCCACCGGCTCCCCATGCCAGAAGGAAAGGATCTCCTGATAGGTAATGAGGTCGTGGTCGCGCTTGATACGGTCCGCCCATACCTCCGCGAACATGGCGACGCCCCAGAGCACGAGGGCGAGCACCGCCGTGGGCACGGTCTGCTCAAGCGACCAGTCCCAAACGCCGAGCTGCACGGAAAGCCAAATGAGCGCCGCTACCATAAGCAATATGAAGACAGTCATCACGTAGCTCAGGCGCTTCATGGTTTGAACGTCACGGTCGATGGTCTCGGTCATGGTGTCCACATCTCCTTTGATGAGGGAGTCCACGGTCACGTCGAAGATATCGGAGAGCAGAAGCAGGCTCTGGACGTCGGGGTAGGTTTTGCCGTTCTCCCACGAGCTGATCGTCTGGCGGCTCACGTACACGCGCGCCGCGAGGTCGTCCTGCGACATAGCCTGCGCCGCGCGGAGCTCGCGTATGCGCTGCCCGATTTCCATCGTCCGCCTCCCTTCGATTCCGTCGATGCGACCCTTACGGCCACGACCATGCCACGTCGCATCGCATCGTACCATCAAAGGTTCTCGACAAGTGCCTGCATGCCGCCCAAATCGACCGTCAAGAGTTCTTTACACGGCATCTACCTGCGCTCTTTTCCAATTCCCACCATCGGCGTAGTCAGTCATCCAACTGCAAGGTATCGCGACAAAAGCGAATCTCTATGCAACCGCCGCCCGAGAACCGACGTTTTCTCAATCGCGCACCAAGCAGGCCATGCCTATGGTGGTCAGCTCGCACAAATCTCCATCCGGAAATGTGGTTGTCAACCCCAAATCTCCATCCTAAAATGTGGGAGACTCACACTTTTTAGGATGGAGTTCCCATGGTATGAGAGGAGCGCCGCATGGAGCGACTGCTCATGAACGAACTGATCGCTTGGAAAAACCGCACGGGAAGAAAACCGCTCCTGCTGCGCGGTGCGAGACAAACGGGAAAAACCTGGCTTCTTGAAGAATTCGGGCGCCGGGAGTTCACCGATATGGTCAAGGTCGACTTCATGCTGGATGCCCAGGCGCGCAGCATCTTCGAGCGAGACCTCGACCCCCATCGCATCATTTCTCAAATCGAGCTTCGCTACGGCAAGCGCGTTGTTCCCGGAGAAACCCTCTTGTTTTTCGACGAAATCCAGGAAGCGCCTCGGGGAATCACCGCCCTCAAGTACTTCTGCGAGCAGGCGCCGGAGTATTTCGTCGCAACGGGCGGCTCGTATATGGGCGTCGCCTTAAGAAGGGAGGAGGAGTCGTATCCCGTCGGCAAAGTCGATTTGCTCACCTTGCGCCCCCTGTGCTTCGAAGAGTTTCTTCGGGCCGTTGCCGGCGCTCCCCTTGCCGACGCCGTCGCATCCGCAGACCTCGACTCCCTGACGCAAGTACAAGATGTGATCACCGAACACCTTAAGGACTACCTCGTAGTAGGTGGCATGCCCGAGGTTGTCGCCGCATTTGCTAAGTCACGCGACTACTTCGAGGCACGGCGTCTACAATCTCTCATAGTCTCCGACTACGACGCCGATTTCAGCAAACACGCTCCTGCACGACTGCTCGAGCGCATGCGTCTGGTATGGAAGTCGCTTCCCACGCATCTTTCACGGGAAAATAAAAAGTTTATCTATGGAGCCGTGAGACCAGGGGCTCGAGCGCGCGATTTTGAGGAGAGCATACAATGGCTTTCCGACTACGGTGCGGTTCATAAGGTCTGCCGAGCGTCGGCGCTGCGTCTTCCTCTAAGTTCGTACCAAGATGAAAGCATCTTCAAGCTGTTCTGCCTTGACGTAGGCTTACTTTGCGCGCTCTCGGGTCTTGAGCCCTCGGTGGTACTCGATGGATCTCTGCTCTTCACGGAGTTCAAAGGCGCGCTGACCGAGCAATATGTTGCGCAGGAGCTCCTAGCCCAAGGGCACGATCCTGCCTACTGGTCGTCTGACACGGGCAGGGCCGAGGTCGATTTTGCAGTTCAATCGAAATCGAGTGTGTTGCCTATCGAGGTCAAGGCAGGAGAGAATCTGCAGTCGAAAAGTCTCCGCGTCGCCTGTGAGAAATTCGCACTTGATAGAGCCGTACGAACATCGCTGAGCAAGTACCGCGACGAGGGATGGCTGATCAATATCCCCTTGTGGGCAATCGGCTGCCTAGACAACCTTGCCGCAAAGCGACAGTGAAACCTTGCTGAGCAACCTCGAGCGATCCTTCATTGATTTTGCACGCACAGCTGTAAACGCAGGGCGGGCGGCGTCCCAAAACCTTGTCGAGCGAATTCGCGAAGCGCTGAGTGAGACAAGGTATTGGGATACCGCCCGCCCGGTGGGGACTGCGGATGCAGGCGTGCCTTACCCCGTGTTCTGAAGACCTGCCGACACGCCGGTCACGGTCGAGAGGATGAGCGACAGGTACTTCGCCTTGGCCTCGGCCGCAAGTTCGTCTTGGTTCTCACGCACCTGGCGGAGCGCGCGCACCTGCGCGAGCGACAACGCGTCCACATAGGGATTGCGTACGCGGACGGCGCGGCCGAGCACGCGACGGTGCTCGAGCGGCCACTCGTCACCCACGATCTTGAGCACCCACGAGCGCGTGAGCTGCATCTCGTTGTAGACCGTCTCGGCAAGGTCGCGGCGGTCTCCGAGCGCTAGGTACATCTTGGCGATACGGCCGTCGGTCTTGGCGATCGACATCTCGATGTTGTCAATGAACGTCGCAAAGAGAGGCCACTCCTTATAGGCGCGGCGCAAAAGCTCGAGGTCGCCGAGCGCCTCGCACGCGGACCCGAGGCCGTACCAGGCGGCGAGGTTGATGCGCGCCTGGCTCCACGAGAACACCCACGGGATAGTGCGCAGGTCGTCGAGTGACTGCGCGCCGAGACCGCGCTTGGCGGGGCGGCTGCCGATGGGCAGGAGGCCCACCTCGGTGAGCGGTGTCACGCACGAGAACCACGGCGCGAAGTCCGGCGTGTGCAGCAGGCTGAGGAACGCCTCGTGCGAGACGCTCGAAAGCTTACCCGCCATCTCGGCGTAGCGCTCCGTCGCCTCGGTATTGGTGCGCTCGACCGAGGGCGCGGAGTTAAGCAGCGTCGCCGCCGCCACGCTCTCGATATGGCGCATGGCGAGCGCCTGGTTGCCGTAGCGCGCAAAGATGACCTCGCCCTGCTCCGTCACCTTGAAGAAGCAGTTGACCGAGCCCGCCGGCTGGGCCAGCATCGCCTTGTTGGCCGGGCCGCCGCCGCGTCCCACGGCGCCGCCGCGGCCGTGCATGAGCACGAGGTCGATGTCGTTGCGCTTCGCCCATGCGGCGAGGCGCTCCTGGGCGCGGTGCAGCGCGAGGGTCGCCGTGGTGGGGCCGGCATCCTTTGAGGAGTCCGAGTACCCGAGCATGACCTCAAGCTTGCGGCCGGTCTCGGCAAGGCGCTTCTGCACGGGCGGCAGCGCGATCATCTCGTCCAGCACGTCGATGCAGCCCTCGAGGTCCTCCAGCTGCTCGAACAGCGGGATGACGTCGAGGGTCGGCACGTCCTCGACATGCGCGAAGGCGAGGTTCGCGAGCTCGTACACGTCGGCCACATGCTGCGCGCACTTGGTGAAGGAGATGATGTAGCGCCGCGCCATCTTCTGCCCGTAACGACGCTGGATGGAACCGATCGCGCGGAACGTGTCGAGCACCTCGCGCGTCATGGGGTCGAGCGGGCCGCGTTCGCCGTGCAGGCCGTGCTCGCGGATGTCCTCAAGGGCGCGCGTGTGCACGACGGAGTGCTGACGGAACTCCATCTCCACCATGTGGAAACCAAAGCTCTCCACCTGCCAGATGAGCGTCTGCACAGGTCCAAAGGCGGCGCGGGTGGCGCCGGCGGCCACAAGCGAGCGCTGCACGACGCGCAGGTCGGCGAGGAAGTCCTCGGCCGTGCGGTACATCGTGTCGGCGTTGCGGCGCACGGTGGCGTCGAGGCGCGACGCCATGACAAGCATCACGGCGCGATGGGGCTCCGAACCGGAGATCTCGCGGGCGCGGCTCGTCAGCACCTCGCTCATCTCCACCTGATGGTTCCAGAGGTTGAGCAGCTCCTCGGACGGCTTGGTGTACGCGGCCTCCAGCGTGAGGTTGCGCCCCACGCGGCGGCACTTGTCGGCGAGCTTCTTCACCATGTGCGTCGAGAACTTGGCAGCCACCTCGCGCGACACCTTGGCGGTGACGTTGGGGTTGCCGTCGCGGTCGGACCCGATCCAGCTACCGGGGTGGAAGAATGCCGGGCACACGGGCTCGACGCTGCCGGCGAGGTCGCCCATCACCCAGTCGTCGAAGCGACGGTACACCAGCGGCACGATATCGAACAGCGTGTGATCGAAGATGTCGATGATGGTATCGGCTTCCTCCACCGGCGTCGGCTTCTTGACCGCCGTCGGGCTCGTGCGCACCAGGGCGTCGATCTCCTGCAGCATATGGCGCTCGTTCTCCACGAGCGCCGAGCCGCCGAGCCGGGGGTGCTCGTCGAGGAGCTCGGCGATGCGGCGGATCTTGCCCTCGACGGCCTTGCGGCGCGCCTCGGTGGGATGCGCGGTGAAGACCGGGTGGAACTCGAGCTTGCGCAGCAGGGCGTTGGCCTGCTCGGGACCGACCTCGTCCAGCAGCTGGTGATAGGCAACGGTGAGCTCGTTCGACGGGTCGACGGTGGAGTCGATGTCGACGGCGCGCTCGCGCTCGCGCAGCTTCTCGACGCGGTAGTTCTCCTCGGTCAGGTTGGCGAGGTGGAAAAACGACGTAAAGGCACGAACGACGACCTGCGCCTGGTCGAAGGGCAGCGCATCGATGAGCTCGACGGCATGGCGGAACGCCCGGGCGCCGGGAGTGTCCGCCGTGGGCACGCCCTCGTCATCCACCGGCTCGGCCACCGCCTCGGTGCCGGGGTTGCCCTCGTTGGCACGGATAACGCTGTTGAGCAGCTTGTCGAAGGTCTCGCAGATGACCGGGTCGTACTCCTTGAGCACACGGCGCTCCAGACGCAGGAAAAGCGCCAGGTTGTCGCGCAAGGACTGCGGGATGTCGATCTCGGTGTAGGCCTCGATGGCAGAATCGGTATCCACTGCGCCCAGCTGATGGGCCGTCGCCCACACGTGTTTGGCGTCACTCGCCAACGCTGATGATGCGGTCACGTTGCCTCCCTCTGTGTGCGTACAACGGCTCCCATTATAGGCACGCAGGAGAAGCGGAAACGCAGGCGTTACCAAAGAACGACGTTCTCCGCAAGAAAAACTGTGCAGACGGCGGCAGGCCTTCGGCAGACGGCGGTGCAGACGCCTAGAGTCTTGGCAGTCCCGGGCGCCTACAGGCGCGCGGCGACCGCGTCGCGCACGGCATCGCGAGCCACGAGCTCCTCGTCGTGCGTGCGCATATCGCGGACGCGGACCTTGCCCTCGGCGAGCTCGTCACCGCCCACGACGACGATGATGCGCGCACCGAGCTTGTCGGCCTGCTTGAACTGGCTCTTGAGCGAACGGCCCTGGTAGTTCGCCTCCGTGCGCACACCTGCCGCACGCAGCTCGCGGCAGAGCGCAAACACCTCGCCGCGCAGCTCGTCGCCCGCATTGGCAACGTACACGCACGGCTCCTCATCCGCCCCGAGCTCGACGCCTTGCGCCTCGAGGGCCAACGCGACGCGCTCGAACCCGACGGCGAAGCCCACACCGGGCGTCGGCTTGCCGCCCTCGAGCTCTACCAGGCCGTCATATCGACCGCCGCCGCCGATGGAGCCCACGCCGGCACCCGGCGCCTCCACCTCAAACACCGTGCGCGTGTAGTAGTCGAGGCCGCGCACGAGCGTCGGGTCCTCAACGTAGGCGATGCCCGCCTCGTCGAGGTAGCGCTTGACCTGCGCGTAGTGGTCGCGGCACTCGTCGCAGAGATGGTCGCGCATAAGCGGTGCCGCGGCCATGACCTCGCGACAGTGGTCGTTCTTGCAGTCGAACGCGCGCAGCGGGTTCACCTCGGCGCGCTCGCGGCACTCGTCGCACATCTCGTCCGCATGGTCGAGAATGAAGGCGCGCACCTCGTCGCGGTACGCCGGACGGCACGCGGGGTCGCCCATCGAGTTGATAAGCAGGCGGAGACGACCCAGGTCGAAGCCCAAACGACGGTAGAACTCCATCAGCATGATGATGCACTCAGCATCGGCCGCCGGATCGGCTGCGCCCAGCCACTCGATACCCACCTGGTGGAACTGGCGCAGGCGCCCCTTCTGCGGGCGCTCGCCGCGAAACATCGCCTCGGCATACCACGCCTTGAAGGGCGTTCCTCCCTGCGGCACCAGGTTGTTCTCCACCACGGAGCGCACCACGCCGGCCGTGCCCTCGGGGCGGAGGGCCAGACGCTGCTTGGGCTTGAGGCGGGCGTCGGTACCCTCGTCGAGCACGCGTGCGAAGTTGGCGCCCGAGAACACACGGAACATCTCCTTGCGCACGACGTCGGTCGACTGCCCGATGCCGTGCACGAACACATCGAGCTGCTCGATCGCGGGGGTCTCCATGGGGGCGAATCCGTACGGGCCGAACACCTCGGCCGCCACCTGCTGCATCCGCTGCCATGCGCGCATATCGCGCCCGATGAGGTCCTTGGTGCCCTCGGCCTTCTGTGCCTGCATGGTTATACCCTCCGTTATCGTCGCCGCGCCCCAAGCGCCGCCTGCATTCGTTGTCGACGCTCCATTATACGAGAAGCCGCCATGCGCGGCAGAAGTGCGACAATAGGTTCGCAATCAGACATCACGGAGGTACCCCATGCATCAGTTCCGGAACGACTACTCCGAGGGCGCTGCACCGGCGATTCTCGACGCACTCGTCCGCACCAACGCCGAGCAGTGCCCCGGCTACGGCGCCGATGCGCACTGCGCCCGCGCCGCCGACCTCATCCGCGCCGAGATCGGCCAACCGGACGCCCATGTCACCTTTGTGCCCGGCGGCACGCCCGCCAACATCCTCGCGATCACCGCGCTCACCGAGGAGTTCGAGGGCCCCCTCTGCGCCGCCGACGCCCATCCCACCATCCACGAGACCGGCGCGATCGAGGCTCACGGCAGGCGCCTGCTCGCCACCCGGGACCCCTGGGGCCGTCTGACGCCCGCGGGCATGGAGCCGCTCTGGGATGCCGCCGTCGCCAACGGCCCCGCAACCACGCGCCCCGGTATGCTCTACTTCTCGCACACCAGCGAGCTCGGGTATGTCTACACCCGTACCGAATTCGACGCCCTCTGCGACTGGGCCGAGGCGCGCGGCCTCGCCGTCTACGTTGACGGGGCGCGCATGGCGAGCGGCATCATGGCCGCCGGCTCCGACCTCACTATCCGGCATATCGCGGCTCGCGCCGACGTCTTCACCCTCGGCGGCACCAAAAACGGCATGCTCTTTGGCGAGGCGCTCGTGGTGAGTCCGCGCACCGCCCGCGGCCGCCGGGCCATCGCGCGCCTCCCCTATCTCACCAAGCGCGCGGGGCAGCTTTCTGCCAAGGGCCGCGTCATGGGCGTCATGTACGAGGCCGCTTTCGACCCCGCCGGTGCCGACGAGCAGGGGCGTGCACTGTATTGGCAGCTCGCCGCACATGCCAACGACCTCGCGTGCCGGCTGGCGGACGGCCTTGTTGCCGCGGGGTTCGAGCCGTACCTCACCACCACCGGTAACCAGCAGTTTTTCTGGGTAACGCCCGATGAGGGCGCACGGCTCTCCGAGGCGCTCGGCGCCGAGCTGCAGGTGCAACCCGACCCTCTCAGTGCCGGACGCATCGTCGCCCGCTTCGTGACGAGCTGGGCCACCGAAACCGCAGATGTGGACGAGGCCGTTTCGTTTGCGCGCGCACTTCGCGCCTCGTAACCGTCGCTGCCGGGTCTTTCCATAGCCCCGCACAGGACCGCAGCCAACGCTCGGCATCCTGTCAGCGCGTCTTTCCAAGGAACCCGCTCTTAGGCCCCATTCTCGACGCCCAAGGGGACTAAGCGCGGGTTCCTTGAGCTGCCGTCGAAGAAACGGTACCTTCGCTGCCGACGCGCGCCGCGGATAGGACCCCTATAGAGTCCGCTTCAAAGGAAGAATCCACCCAAAAAGACACCTTGAGCGCAGCGCCATACAAGAGGCGCCGCCCCACAGGGAGGCGGCGCCAACCAGATACGTATGATGTGCGCCGGCAGCACGGGCTACCTATCGCTGCCCCAACCGAACGGAGGCCGCGAGCCAGAAAACTGCCGCTACATGACCTGCGAGACGTAGACCACGTTGGTGGAGACCTCGCTGTCGCGGAGCTTCACCGGGATGGCCGGGTCGCCGGCGGTAACCACCACGAGGTCGTCCTGCTTGACGATGCCCGTCATCTTGGCCTCGACCACAGCGTTGTCCACCACGTAGGCGATGCTGCCCACCGAGCGGCCGGAGAGGATGGGCTCGACGCCCCAATAGATGGTCATCTTGCGCACGGCCCAATCGTTGGGCGTCACGGCCTGGATGGGAAGCACCGGGCGGAAGTTGGAGACCAGACGTGCCGAGCGACCGGAGTTGGTGGGCGTGAGGATGGCCTTGGCACCCACGTTGAAGGCGGTGGTCACTGCAGAGAGGCCCACGGCGGCGTTGACCTTGTTGCGGCCGGGCTCGAGCGCCTCAAAGTCGAGCGGCTTATGCTCGGGCATGGTGGCCTCGGCGATGAGCGCGACGTTGGCCATCATCTTCACGGCCTCGACCGGGTACTTGCCGGCCGCGGTCTCGCCGGAGAGCATCGTGGCGTCGGTGCCGTCGCTAATCGCGTTGGCGACGTCGGTGACCTCGGCGCGCGTCGGGCGCGGGTTACGGATCATGGAGTCGAGCATCTGCGTGGCGGTGATGACCGGCTTGCACGCGGCGTTGCACTTGGAGATGATCTCCTTCTGGATGACCGGGCAGACCTCAGGCGCAACCTCGACACCCAAGTCGCCGCGGGCGACCATGATGCCGTCGGAGACCTTGAGGATGTCATCGAAGTGATAGACCGCGAGCGCGCACTCGATCTTGGGAATGATGCTCACGTGCTCGCCGCCGTTCTCGTCGCAGAGGTGGCGGATCTCCTTGACACCCTCGGCATCGCGCACAAACGAAGCGGCGATGAAGTCGATGCCCTCGGAGAGGCCGAAGAGGATGTCGGCACGGTCCTGCTCGGTGATGGTGGGAAGCGACAGCTTGGCGTTGGGGACGTTGACGCCCTTCTTCTCGCCCAGCTCGCCACCGTTCTGCACGGTGCAGCGGATATCCTGGCCGTCGATCGAGTCGACGGTGAGGCCGATGAGGCCGTCGTCGATGAGGATGGTGCCGCCCACGCCGACCTCGCGCGGCAGCTCGAGGTGATCGAGGTAGAAGTGCTCGGCAGTGCCCTCAAGCTCCTCGGAGGTCTCAGCGGCGGTAACCGTGACCTGCGAGCCCTCGGCGAGGGTGACCTTGGCGTGGTCCTTCAAGAAGCCGGTGCGGATCTCGGGGCCCTTGGTGTCGAGTAGGATGCCGACGGGGATGCCGAGCTCGCGGGAGATCCGCTTGACGCGCTCCATGCGCTCGTGATGCTCCTCGTGGCTGCCATGACTAAAATTAAAGCGGGCGACATTCATGCCCGCCTTGATCATCTCGCGCAAAATGTTCTCGTCATCGCAAGCCGGACCCATGGTGCATACGATCTTGGTGCGCTTGTTCATGCATCCTCCCAATCAAACGGAGTGTCATACCTTATACCAGTGTACCGAGTTAACGCCCCTCGCGGGGCGTCAACTTTTACAATTTGAGCTTCAGCACAAGGGTTTACGTCGGTGATACGCTGCGCTTACACGCACGAAGCAATAATATGCTTGATTTCGCCATCATTTCTCCCCGGTCGCGGCACTGCCAAAACCTGCCCATCAGCGCGACGCGCGCTCAAAGGGACAGGCGGTGCATACATCCGCCCTTCTCACCAAAGCGAACATAAAACTGAGCCCCAGGCTTCTCGTTGCGAGATTTCCGGCAATGCTCTTCGTGATACGCCGCGATCTGGAATATAGCCCTCATCCCGCGCCGTTTTGAAGCCTCGCCTGCGCGGCCGAGCGCGACCACCATGCGTTCCGCCAGCTCGTTCGAGGACAGCCGGTTCGTGCGAGCATTCGACGGCACCGTCCATGAGCTGCTATGTGCACAACCTACGCAATCAGCATGCGGAACCGGTGGGCGGCAAACAAGAAAGGCCGGGCAAAACCACACCGGCAACAGCATGGTTTTGCCCGGCCGCCTTTTGGTGCCAGGAATATGCACAGGGCCGTCCCCCTCGCCGTTTCGGGCACCTCAATGGACCCACCGGCGCTCATGGGCACAACGCCCTCGGAGACACGCAGTGTTACGCGCGGCCGACCGAACCGAGGTTCTCCATGCGGATCTTCACGATCTTGGTGATCTCGGCCATGCCCGCCTGACCCGGCTTCTTGGGGTCGAAGCACGTGGGGTTCTCGGCCATGTAGGCCATGAAGCCCTTCGTAAAGGCCTGGCGGAGCTCGGTGGCGTAGTTGACCTTGCAGATGCCGTTCTTGACGGCCTCGGCGACCTGCTCATCGGGCACGCCGGACGTGCCGTGGAGCACAAGCGGCACGTCCACGGCGGCGCGGATGGCCTTCACGACATCCTGCTCGATGTGCGGCTCGGCGGTGTATACGCCGTGCGAGGTGCCGACGCCGATGGCGAGCGAGGTGCAGCCGGTGCGCTCGACGAACTCGCGGGCCTCGTCCGGGTCGGTGTAGGGGCTCTCGCCCTCAACCTCGACGTCGTCCTCCTTGCCGCCGACCTTGCCGAGCTCGGCCTCAACGGGCACGCCCATGGCGGCGCCGGCATCGGCGACGAGCTTGGTGAGGGCGATGTTGTCCTCAAAGGTCTCGTGGCTACCGTCGATCATGACGGAGGTGTAGCCGGTGCGCAGGGCCTTCATGCAGCGGTCGTAACCGTCGCCGTGGTCGAGGTGAAGCGCCACGGGCACCGAGGTGCGCTCAGCGGCGGCTTTGACCATGCCGTAGAAGTAATCGAGGCCGGTCATCTTGATCGTGCCCGAGGTGGTCTGCATGATGACGGGGGACTTGGTCTCCTCGGCAGCAGCGAGGACCGCCATAACAAACTCGAGGTTCTCGACGTTGAAGGCGCCCACAGCGTAGTGGTTCTTCTGCGCGTCGAGCAGCATCTCCTTGGTGGTAACGAGCATCTTGCCCATCCTTTCGTAACGCCCCGCGTGTACGATCGCGGGTATTCGCCTGCCCCTATTCTAGGCAACAGAGCACCGTGTAACTGGCTCAAATTGGTAGTACCAGCTGGATACGCCGCCAAACGTCTTGGCGAGATGCCAGCCGACGACTCTTGGCGAGGTGCCAGCCGACAACGCCGCCGGGCCGCCCGTGCACCCGCCCAAACACGAGCGCTTAGAGCTCGTTGACCTGAATGGCGTTGTACACCTCGTCCCAGCGCTCGATTACCAGATGGCCCGTCTGGGGGTCCATGGCGTTGAGCTTGCCGCACGCGTTGCCGCAGCGCAGCACCGTGTCATCGTCGGCGTCGCGCGCGATGGCGTGGGCAAAGCCGGCGATGGTGGAGTCGCCCGAGCCCGTCGCATTCACAGCGGGGATGTTCGGCATGATCACGCGGTAGCCGCGGCCCTCGTGGAACGCAACCGCGCCGGCGCCGCCCATGGTCACCACGACCCAGGGGATGGACGCAAAGCGCGTGTCGGCCTCGAGCGCGGCCTTGAGCGCCGGCAGGTCGTCCGGCGTGAAGCTCGTGCTCAAAAGACCGTTGATCTCGGTGAGGTTGGGCTTGATGAGGGTGGGCTTGACCTCGGCGTTGAGCGCGGCATCGAGCGCAGCGCCCGAGGTGTCCAGAAGCACCGGCTTGCCAGCGGCGGCTGCCGTAGCAACCATGCCTGCATACGCATCTGCGGCGACGCCCTTGGGCAGGCTGCCGGAGATGGTCACGCAGTCGGCCTGCTCGACCAGCTCGGCATAATTGGCGAGAAACGCCTCAAGCTCCTCGGCCGAGACCTCGGGGCCGCTCTCGAGCAGCTCGGTCTGGTTGCCGTCGTGGAGGATAGCGACGCAGGTACGGCTCTCACCCGCGATGGGCGTGAAGCGGTGCGGGATGTTGTCGGCGTCCATCAGGCTGCCGAGGTACGCGCCCGCATGTCCACCAAGGAGACCCGTCGCAAGCACGTCGTCGCCCAGCTGAACGAGCACGCGGCTGACGTTTAGGCCCTTGCCGCCCGCGGTCTTTTTGGGCACAACGCGGTTCACGTCGTCGATGATGAGGTGGTCGAGCTGATACGCCGTATCGATCGACGGGTTCATAGTAACGGTCAGGATCATGTTTCCTCCTTGGTGGAAGGTCTGGCGACTATCCGATTGTACCGCGCCGTACGGACCAATCGGGGCCCCATCATCGGTCACGACGCGTTCCTCCATGCGATCGTTAGTCGTGATACTCGCCGCGATCCCACTTCTCAATAAACTCGTCAAAGAAATGCGGGTCTGCCTGCGCTTCAGCGTCTGCCTTGTTCACAGCGTCAAGTTTGGCCACCAGCGCATCGTGCTCAGGCGTGGCCTCGTAGCCCTCCTTGAGGAAGGCGAGCATGATGTCCGCCATGAGGAACTCGCCGGTGATCTTGCCGCCAAAACCCACAACATTGGCATTGAGGCAACGGCGGGCGTAAAGGGCGCTCGTCATATCGCGAACGAGCGCGCAGCGGGCGCCCGGCACCTTGTTGACCGAGTTGGTGATTCCAATACCGGTGCCGCAGAGCACCACGCCCAGATCGGCGCGACCACTTGCCACGGCCTCGCCTACGGCCTTGCCGTAAATGGGATAATGCGTGCGGGTGTGGCTATAGGTGCCGCAATCAAGCACCTCGTAGCCCGCCTCTTCGAGACGATCGTGAAGATAGGTCTTCTCGTCGGTGACGATGTGGTCGCACCCCAGTGCGATGATCTTCTTGGTCATGATGCGCCCCTCCCCTTACGCCATCTTGTTGAGCATGTCGACACGGATCTGGTGGCGGCCGCCGGCGTAGTCGGCCGCGAGGAACTCGCGGGCGATCTTCTTGGCAACCTCTGTACCCACCACGTTGGGGCCCATGCAAATCATGCGCGAGTTGTTGTGCTCACGCGTCATATAGGCGCTGCGCTCATCGGAGATGTTGGCGGCGACCATGCCCTTCACGCGCGTGGCTGCCATGTAGCTGCCCACGCCGTAGGCGTCGAACGCGAAGCCGAGCGAGCCCTCGTGTGCGATAAGGTCGTGGGCAACCGCCGTCGCCGCATCGACGAAGTCGGCGGCGGGCGCCTCGGAAAGGTCGACGACCTCGTGACCATCGGCCACGAGCGTCTCTTTAATGATGTTCTTGAGGGGCATGCCCTCGGCATCGGAACCTATGACAACTCTCATGTGATCCTCCTTGGGACGACGCGCGTGCGCGCGCCCGACGATCTTGTTCAGTAGTCTGTGGCATGCCGCGCATTCCGGGCAGATGCGCGAGACGAGCCTCCCGGCGCGACCGCCGGGGCGCTCTTGCACCACATTGTGTATTCAAACACATTCGAACAGTTATCTCAAGTATATTGTGCGTTTATAATCAGAATTACCGTTCATCGGCAGATATCTACCGTTCATAGTTGTTCGTTATTTGTTGAACGAACAGTTTTCAGAATACATGGTACTGTGGTTACGTCCTCGCCCGCCGACACTGCCCGGAAACCGAGCGGGCCAAGGGACTCGTCTAGAATCGCACGGTGCACACGCACCCTTACGCCAGGAGGAACCATGGCAACCAAACAGGAAATCTCAATGATCGGCTTCGAAATCGTCGCCTATGCAGGCGATGCCCAGACCGATCTCATCGCCGCCCTCGACGCCGCGCGCACGGGCAACTTTGAGGAGGCGGAGCGTCTGCACAAGCAGGCGAGCGACGAGCTTATCGGCGCGCATGATACGCAGACGAAGCTCCTCTCGCAGGAAGCGGGCGGTGGCGAGATGGACGTCACCTTTATCATGGTGCACGCGCAGGACACGCTTATGACGACCATGATGCTCGAGAAGCAGACGCGTTTCATGATCGACGAGTACCGCCGCATCGCCGCCCTGGAGGCGAAGCTCTCCTAACGGAACTCCCCTAGCCCCTAAACACGCATCCGAGAAGCGGGCCCCGCCGTGTGCATACGCACAGCGGGGCCCGCTTCTCGGATGCGTGTTTAGGGGCTGATATGTAGACTATCCTGTCAAGAGCCAAAACCGTCCCCGCCCGTGTTTCGCGGGCGGGGACGGTCTCTCTATATCCGTATCCGATCCGGGGCGGCGGCGCGGCGGAGAGCCGGCTGGCTTCAGCGAGCTCCAGTCTGACATCCGCGCGTCGAGGCGCATTCCGATCCATCCGGCGCGGGGCGCCCGCTTCTCTAGTACCGCGCGCGGCCCGAGGGCCGCGCATAGCCGGTCCGCGGTTCTCCCCATCGCCCGCCGCTGCCGCCTCCCCGGCGGTTGTCGGCCCTCGCAGTTGGCGAGGGCCCAGACGAAGCCGGCGAGCTCGCGCGCCGCCTCCTGCCCCGGCGTGGGGCAGAGGCGCTCCACGGCGTTCCCGACCGCGAGCATCCTGGAGAGGAACGCGGCGTCCCTCTTGTCGGTCTTCACCCGGTCCCCGGACGGCTTGAACATCTTGCTCACCGCGCCCACGCAGGTGGGCAGCCCGAGTCCGTCGAGCGGGCGCGTACGTCGAGGCCGATGCCGGCGCGATAGATCATGGCTGGGACCTCCTATGACTTGTGGCGGGCCTGTCCTGCGACTCGAGCCCAACCCACGTCGCCGCAGATGCGGCCTTCGATTCATAGAGAGAGGTCCCAGTCGCTCTCTACATATCTTCTAGTCGGAGCGCCGAAGAGCCGTGTTCGCTCAGCCGGCGGCGCCCCCGCACTGCCCGCCGGATGGATCGGGCTACTGCAGGACCTCCGTGTACTCGGACAGCTGCCGCAGGGCCTCAGGGGCTATCGTCTCATCGGTAATGAGAGCGTCGAGCTTGATGAGATGGTAAAACGAGAAGAAATCGCGCCTTCCCACCTTGCTCGCGTCAGCCACCAGGTAGCGGGCGTCCGCCTTCTCGAAGGCGAGCTCTTGGAAATGCCCCTCCTCGGCGTTGGAGGTGGAGACCTCGCCGTCGTAAATTCCGTTGGCGCCGATGAAGGCGATATCGAGCCCCAGCTTGCCGATGGCGTCCTCAGCGAGCGGTCCGACGAAGGCGCCTGTCCGTGGGCGATACATCCCGCCGATCAGGCAGAGGTCATACCCCGCGCTGCCCTCCAGCCTGTTGAACACCGAGAGCGAATTGGTAACGATACGGAGGCGGCAGGCAGGCAGGAGGGGAACCATCTGCTCCACCGTCGTCCCCGTACCCAGAAATACCGTCGAGCCCTCCTCGATGAGCGACACGGCGCGCGCTGCGATGGCGCGCTTCTGCGCCGTGTTGCGATCGCGCTTCTCAGAATGGCTGTACTCTTGGCGCAGCATCGAGTGCCGGCGCGCACCGGCGCTGCGGGCGCCGCCGTGGACGCGCACGAGCTCGCCGGAGCTTGCCATCTCCTCCAGATCGCGCCGTACGGTCATCTCCGAGACGTCGAGCTGAGCGGCGATATCCTTCACCGACGCGGATCCGCGCTCCTCAACAAGGCGCTTGATGCTGTCCTGTCGCTCCGCTTTTATCATAGGTTCCCATCCATCCTCTGTTGCTCTGAACGCAGCGCCCGAGCTCGCGTAAAGGTAAGCGCGCGGCTGCGGAGACATTGTGCGGCACGGCACCTTCTTGCAAGTTGGTTGGCACACACAACGCCGTCACCGGTCTCGTCTCGGCAAGGCGTACCCCTCGGAACCGATCCATTATATGCATACGTTGCCATCGTTCATTATCATACCCGACCGTCAGGTTTCTCTGATGATATGCGTTCGTTCTGTTCGATTACCGCCCATTACCCGTTTGCTGCATAAATACTACCGTTCATAGATGTTAGTTATTGTTTATTTTGCTATATACTCACACGCTGGTAACGTGCTCTTAGAAGAACAGCGCTCATCTTTCCGAGCACCCAACCGCTCTGCTTCTCCCAGGGCGCACCTAGGTGCGCGTCGGATGGGGCGGGCACGCATCTGCACCTGTTTTTCGCAACGCAAATTGGCGTGCGGTTCACGTCTCGCAGCCGCGGCATAAGCCGCATAATGGAGAGAGGATGCGCAGCCATGCCCACCTGTTGGAGGACCCCATGATAGAAGTATCTTCGTTCGGTACCGCGGCGGGCGGCACGCCCGTTTGCGCCTACACGCTCACAGCAGCGAACGCGCCCGTAAGCGTACGCGTCATGGACTTTGGTGCCACCATCCTCGGCATCACCTGCCCTGACGCGCAGGGCAACGTCGCCGACATCGTGCTCGGCTTTGACGCGCTCGAGGGCTACTTCGACAACCCCGCCTGCTACGGGGCGACCATAGGCCCCGTAGCCAACCGCACAGCGGGGGCCTCGCTCGACATAGCCGGCGAGACGTGGCACCTTGTTGCCAACGAGGGCCCGAACAACCTGCACACCGACCTCGTCCACGGCCTTCACAAGCGCGTGTGGGACGCGGCGGTCGACGAGGGCGCCAACCGCGTGACCTTTACCTGCCGGCTCGCCCATGGCGAGCTCGGGCTGCCGGGCGAGCGCACCGTCACGGCAACCTACACGCTTGATGCGGACGGCGCGCTCACCCTCACCTATCGCGTCGATACCGACCGCCCCACCTACGCGAACATCACGAACCACACCTACTTCAACCTCGCGGGGCATGCCGCGGGGAGCGTCCGCGAGCAGCGGGTCGCCGTGCACGCCGTTCGCTATCTGCCCGTGCGCGAGGATTCCGTCTCCGCGGGCGAGATCGCCCCTGTTGAGGGGACGCCGTTCGACCTTGCCGCCGGTGCGGCGCTCGGCTCCGGCCTCGACGCAGACGACCTGCAGATTGCCCGCGGGCATGGGTACGACCACTGCCTCTGCGTCTTTGGCTTCGAGCCCGGCGCGGCGCCGCGGCCCGCGCTCGATGCGGTCGACCCGGCGAGCGGACGCACTCTCAGCATCTGCATCACGCACCCCGGAGCGCACCTCTACACCGGCAACTGGCTCGGCGACGGCCCCGCGCTCACCAAAGACGGCGCTACGTACGGCCCGCAGGCGGGCTTTGCCTTTGAACCTGAGTACTACCCCGACGGCGTGCACCATCCCGCGTGGCCGCAACCCGTCTGCACGCCCGACCACCCCTACGAGGAGTCCATCGTCTACCGCTTCGGTATAGCCTAGCCGCCAAACCAGTCCCACCCGGGACCGAGAAAGGAAGGAAACCATGTCAGACTTCACGCAAGCACCCGAATTCGCCCGCGCGCGAGCGCTCTTTGAGCAGGAGTTCGGCACGCCCGCGCCGGACGCCCGCCAGCTCGCCGTCTACGCCCCCGGCCGCTCCGAGATCGCCGGCAACCACACCGACCACGAGGGCGGCCACGTCATCGCCGGTGCCGTCAACGTCGCCGTCTTCGGCATCGCCGTCGCCAACGGCACGAACAAGATCCGCATCGCCGACGAGGGCTTCCCCACCTTTGAGATCACGCTCGACAACCTCGATCCCGTAGAGGAGGAGAAGGTCACCTCGCAGAGCCTCGTACGCGGCATGGCGCGCGCGCTCGCCGACACGGGCCGCACGCCCGAGGGTTTCGACTTCTCCTTTGTCTGCACCGTTCCCTCCGGTGGCGGCCTCTCCAGCTCCGCCGCGGTGGAGGCCGCGTACGGCCGCGCCATGGAGGCCCTCTGGCCCGGGCGCGCCATCACGCCGGTCGAGCTCGCCCAGATGAGCCAGATGGCCGAGAACCGCTACTTCGGCAAGCCGTGCGGCCTTATGGACCAGCTTGCCGTGTGTCTGGGCGGCCTCGCCTACATGGACTTCCGGGAGAGCGAGCCTAAAACCGCCAAGCTCGACTTCGACTTCGACGCAGCAGGCTATGCGCTCTGCCTCGTCAACGTGGGCTGCGACCACAGCGCCTTCACCGACGACTACGCCGCGGTGCCGGTGGAGATGCAGCAGGTTGCCGCCGAGTTTGGCGTGAATCGCCTGTGCGAGGTCGATCCGGCCGTCTTTGACGAGGCGCTGCCGGCGCTGCGCGAGAAGCTCGGCGACCGCGCGGTGCTGCGCGCCATCCATTATTGGTATGAGAACGACCTCGTCGACCGTCGTTGGGACGCCCTGAACGCCGGCGACATCGACGCGTTCCTCGCGCTCACGCGCGACTCGGGCGCGAGCTCGGGCATGTTCTTGCAGAACGTCTCCACCGGAGGCTCCTACCAGCCCGCGATGCTCGCCCTCGGCATGGCCGAGCGCCTGCTCGATGGCGAGGGCGCCATCCGCATCCACGGCGGCGGCTTTGGCGGCTCCATCCAGTGCTTCGTGCCGGTGGAGAAGGTCGATGGCTTCATCGCGCAGATGAACGCGTGGCTCGGCGAGGGCGCCTGCCGCCACTACCTCATCTCCGAGGAAGGGGCGTGCGCGCAATGGCTGTAACCGACGAGGTGATCGGCGCGACCACCGCGGCGCTTGCCGACTACGCCTACCTGACGGGCATGATTGACGCCGCCGACCGCGTCTGGGCCTACAACACGATCCTGGACGAGATGGGAGCCGAGGGTCCGGCGCCCGCCGAGGGATGGGTCCTTGCCGAGCCCGCGGCGGACGACGGGTTTGACCTCGACGCCGCCCTCGCGGTGCTTGCCGAGGCCTCCGCTGCGCACGGACGCGTAGAGGACACCGCCACCGGCCACGACCGCGCCGCCATGCGCGTTATGGGCGCCCTCATGCCCCGGCCCTCCGCCATCGCCGCGCGGTGGGAAGCCCTTCGCGCGAGCGACGGCCCCGCAGCCGCGACGGACTGGTTCTACCGCCTCTGCTGCGACGCGGGCTACGTGCGCCGCAGCGCCATCGCCAAGAACATCGCCTGGAAGACGCCCACGCGCTGGGGCGACCTCGAAATCACCATCAACCTCTCCAAGCCCGAGAAGGACCCGCGCGATATCGCCCGCGCCGGCGCCGCCAAGAACACGGGTGAGAAGTATCCCGCCTGCCAGCTCTGCATCGAGAACGAGGGCTACTCGGGCCGTGGCGCTGCAAGCCCTATGGGCGACCACCCCGCACGCCAGAACCTCCGCATCGTACCCATCGAGCTCGGCGGCGAGCGCTGGGGTTTCCAGTACAGCCCCTACGCCTACTTTAACGAGCACAGCATCGCCATGAGCGCGCACCACCGGCCCATGCATATCGACCGCGCCAGCCTGACGTGCCTCCTCGACTTTGTCGATACGCTCCCCCACTACTTCATCGGCTCCAACGCCGACCTGCCCATCGTGGGCGGCTCCATCCTCTCGCACGACCACTTCCAGGGCGGCGCGCACGAGTTCCCCATGATGCACGCCGAGGTCGCCCGAGCCTTTACCATGCCCGGATTCGAGGATATCGAGGGTGCCGTGCTCACTTGGCCGCTCTCGGTCCTGCGCCTGCGCGCCGACGACCGCGCGCGGCTGCTCGACGCCTGCGTGCACGTCATCGACAGGTGGCGCGACTGGACCGATGAGGAGGTCGGCGTCATCGCCCGCACGCCGGACGGCACGCCCCATAACACGGTGACGCCGGTCATCCGGCGCGTGGATACCGAGGGCCGCGTGGGCGGCGAGCGGTATGAGGCGTACCTCGCGCTGCGCTGCAACATCACCAGCGAGGAGCATCCCCTGGGGGTCTTCCACCCGCACGCGGAGTACCATCACATCAAGAAGGAGAACATCGGCTTGATCGAGGTCATGGGCCTGGCCATCCTGCCCGCACGCCTGAAGACCGAGCTCGCGGCCGTGGGGGCGCGCTTGCGCGCCGCCGCGCAGGCCGGAGCGGCTCCCGCTGACGTGCTCGCCGCACTCGAGGCCGACCCCGCCTGCGCCTCGCACGCCGCATGGGCCCGCGAGGTATTCGCCCGCCGCAGCGACGAGCTCGCAGACGGCGACGTGGACGCGATCCTGCACGAAGAGGTCGGCGCCGTCTTTGGGCACGTGCTCGAGGACGCCGGCGTCTACAAGTGGGACGAGGCCGGTCGGGCGGCACAGCAGCGCTTCATCGACGCACTGTAGCCCGCACCGCCTTGCCAGGGCGCCTACTTACCGCAAAAGGCACGGGACCAAATGGGTCCCGTGCCCTTCTTGTTACCCAGCGCGCCGGCCGTGCGGCAGCGCTCGGCCGGACGATACCTGTATCCAGCCCTAAGCGGTGACCGACACGCCGTTCACATACGTGTCGTTAAGGGTCATATCGCCGTTGAAGATCGTGAGGTCGGCGTTGCGACGCGGCTTAATGAAGCCCACCTTGTCGTCGATTCGCGCCGAGCGCGCCGCGACCTCGGTCGCCATGCGGATGGCCTGCTCGGCCGTCACGATCTGCCAATCGACCATGTTCTTCACGCCCTCGGCGAGCGTGAGCACCGAACCGGCGATGGAGCCGGTGGTGCCGTCCTCGTTGCGCAGGTAGCACAGGCCGTCCTTCATGACAACGGGCAGGCCGCCGGACATATAGTCACCCTCGGGCATACCGCCGCAGCCGAGGCAGTCGGTGATAAGCACCGTATGATCCCAGCCCTTGGCGGTGACGAGCGCCCTGATGGCGGCGGGCGTCACGTGGCGCCCATCGCAGATGATCTCGGCATAGGTGCCGTTCGTCGTCATAGCTGCGCCCACCACGCCCGGATCGCGGTGATGCAGGCCGCGCTGACCGTTGTAGGTATGCACAAAGCAGCTCGCACCCGCGTTGACCGCCGCGAGCACCTCGTCGTACGTCGCATCGGAGTGGCCGATCGATGTCACGACCCCCATCGCATCGAGTGCGGCGCAGTAGGCGGCTGCCCCGTCGCGCTCGGCGGCAAGCGCGCTCTTAACGATACGGCCGCCAGCCCTCTCCTGCCAAGCAGAGAACACGTCCACATCGGGCTCGATAAGGTACACCGGATTCTGGGCGCCCACGTGCTTCATCGTGAAGAAGGGGCCCTCGAGGTAGATGCCGCCGATGTGCGCACCGACAAAATCCGCGTCGCGCGCCTCATCTGCCGCGGCGATAGCGGCACAGGAGTCCGCAATCTGCTCCACCGACTCGGTAAACGTCGTAGGCAGCCAACAGGTCGTGCCTCGGCGCGCGAGTTCGATGCTCGAGAGGTTGATGCCCTCCGCCTCACGGTCGGTCGTCGCATGGTTGTAGAACCCGTGGATATGCGTATCGACAAGGCCCGGACCGACGATGCAGCCCGTGTAATCGCGAACCTCGCAGTCAGGCTCCTCGGCGCTCCACGCACCGAAGACGCCATCCTCGATCGTAAGGTAGCCGCCCTGCATGGTGGCACCGGGAAGAACGAATCGATCGGCTTTGATCGCAAACGTGCTCATGGATGTGCTCTCCTTACTCTTGCGGCGCCCCCGCGCGGACGCCGGTTGACACTCTACCTGCTAGATACCCTGCACCCTTCCGCATAAACCGATGCCCGCCCGCCGTGGAGGCGAAGCGGGCATCGCTCATACCGCCGAGAGGTGCGCAGAGGCGCCTGGCTGTTCGCTGTCGGTTACGCCAGCGGATGGATCGTCACGCCCTTGACCACGCGGTTAACGGTGCCCGTGGGGCTCGGGGTGTCGGGGGTGTTGCCGACGCGCACGGAGTTCAGGAGCGACACCGTCTGACCGACCATGATGAACGGCAGAGCAAGGTAGCCCTCGGGCAGCGCCTCGTGGCCGGAGAACGTGAACGACTCGTGCGCGAACGCGGGCTCGACGTCCTGCTGGATGGCGATGGTCTTCTGGGCGATGCCGTCGCCGTCGATTTCGCTCAGGATGTCGAGGTCGTACTGGCGCGTGTAGGGGTCGTTGTTTACAAAGACGAAGACGAGCGTCTTGTCGTCAACGAAGCTCTTGGGTCCATGGCGATAGCCCATGCAGCTGTCCCACGAGGTGGCCACGAGGCCGTGCGCGAGCTCGAGGATCTTGAGCTGGGCCTCCTGGGCGAGACCGGTGAACGAGCCGGAGCCGAGGTAGGTCACGCGGTTGAAGTCACCGGCGAGGAAGGCGGCGACCTCGTCCTCGCGTGCGATGACCTCACGGCCCATCGCGGCGATCTCGGACACCCACGCCTTCTTCTGCTCGTCGCTCGCGGTGTCGAAGATGAGGGTCGCGAGCAGCGTCATGCAGCTGAAGCTACCGGTCATGGCGAAGCCCTTGTCGTTCGCGCGCGGGATGAGGAGCGTCAGCGCATCCGGGTCGTCGGCGCTCTCGACGGCGAGACGCCCTTCAGGCGCGCAGGTGATGTTGAGGAACTTGACGTTTTTCACGACCTGCTTGGCGATCTCGACGGCAGCCAGGCTCTCCGGGCTGTTGCCCGAGCGGGCGAACGAGACCACGATGGTCGGGTCCTCGGCGCGCAGGTAATCATAAGGGGCGGACACGATGTCGGTCGTGGCGATGGGCTTGAAATCATACGTGTCGGTATCGCCGGCGCGGCGTAGATAGCTCGCGCAGGTATCACCGACGTAATCAGAGGTGCCGGCGCCGGTGAAGACGACGACCGTGCGCCCCTCGCCCATGGCGTTGGCCTCGGCCAAGAACGTCTCAATCGCGGCCTTGTTATCGGTGTAGATCTGGAAGGTGTCCTCCCAGAGGTCGGGCTGCTGGGCAATCTCGGCCGTGGTGATATCGGCGCCGAGCGCCTTGAGCTCGTCTACGCTCTTCTCAAACATGTACGCATCCTTTCTGTTTGCGTCGGAACGGCACTAATCGCGCCGATGGTGGAAGACCTTGTACTTGAACTGGTCGCCGCGCGCTACCGAGAGCGTGTACTCGACGACTTCGTTGTTAACGTTATAGGTCGTGCGTACCAAATCGAGTACCGGTGCGTTCTCGCTGATACCCAGGAGCCGCGCATCCGCGGGACGGGCGATGCTCGCGTAGAACTCCTCCTCCGCCACGCGAATCTCCTCGTGGTAGTCCTTCTCGATGATGTCGTAGAGGGGCTTACGCTCCAGAAGCGGACGCTTGAGCGAGAGGAATTTGCGCACCGGAAGATACGAGCGCTCGACCATCATGGGCATGCCGTCAGCAGAACGGAGGCGCTTCAATTTGAAGATGCGATCTCCCGGACGGATCTGCATGCACTCGGCCATCTTCCCGTCGGCATCGAGTTCGCTGAACTCCAAGATGGTCGTCTCGGGCTCGCGCCCCAACTCGCGCATCTGGTCCGTGAAACTGTACGACTGCAAAAGATTTGCTGAATGGGCGGAGCGGTCGGCCACAAAGGTACCGCGCCCGTGCTGCCTGACCACGAGCCCCAAACGCTCTAGCTCCTGGAGGGCGAGGCGAACCGTCGTGCGCGACAGTCCGTAACGCTCCGAAAGCTCGCGCTCTGAGGGCATCAGGTCGCCGGGCCGGTATTCGTATTCGATTTTCTCCGACAGTATATCCACGAGCTGGTCGTAGAGCGGCTGTCGCTTCGATCTCATGGCCATGGGTCTCTCCCCGGCTCCTCGGGCACGCACGTCGGGGGCGCCCGAGGGCGCCCCCGATCCGAGGTGTCAGATCCTACATCTCGTCGTCCTCGTCGTCCTCATCGTCGCCCGCGGTCGGGAGCGCCATGGTGATCACGCCGTCCTTGCCGACCTGAACGGCCTTCTCGACCAGCTCGTCGAGGGTAGAGGAGTCGCTGCGGGTCATGATGAGCTCGATGAGCATCGGCAGGTTGGTGCCGGCGACCACGGCCATGTTGTCCACATCGGCGGAGACGAGCATCGACTGGTTGAACGGGGTGCCGCCCAGAAGGTCCACAAAGACGAGGACGCCGTCCTGCTCAGAGCGCATCTTGGTGATGGCGGCGCGCAGCGTGTCGGCGTACTCGCCCGCCTTGTCGCCCTCAAAGGGGACGATCTCGAAGGCAGGCTGCTCGCCGGCGACCATGTCGATGGCGCTCTTGAGGCCGTTGGAGAAGTGACCGTGGCCGGTCAGAATGAATCCGATCATAAGAGGTACCTCCTTAATACACACCCCGAACCTCATCGGGGTAGATGCCATGTTGGTAATATCTGGTAGACGTCGGCAGACGTCCCGGAATCGTCAACCACATGCAGCCGCGAAAGCGACCGCAACGCTTAGCCCTCCGCAGGCGCCTGGGGACGCTGCGCCGCTTTGAGCTCGTCGAAGCGCGCGCGGTAGGCGCGGGCGCGCTCCTTGTTGCCGGCGTTGGCGTACTGCTTCGCCAGCAGAAAATACAGCTTCCCCTTCTGCGCGTCGTTCGCGTTGGGAAGCAGGGATTCCATCTTGTCGATCATGTCATGCCGATACCCGCACACAATGTCGTAGGTGAGCTGGCAGTCGGCTATCACCGCGCGATCGGCACCCTTGACGGCCTTGAGGTCGGCCAAGAGCTCTTTCGCACGCTTCCTGTTGCCCGCTTGGGCGTAGTAGTTAAAAGCCAACGCGTCAATCTCCGCTTGGCGCTTGGCTGAGTTGCGCATGCGGAGCATCAGCTCGAGCATGCGCTCGGCGAGCTCGCGCTCGCCCCGGCCCTCATGGACGAAGAACCGGTACTTGTGCTGCTGATACGTGGTGAAAAGAATGCGCGGGAGAAACCTGTTGAGGTCACAGAACGCCTCGTCGTAGAGACCTGTCGAGATAAAGGCCTGGATGCGCATGTCATAGTAGCGCTTGGCGCCCTCGGTGCCCAAGAAGTAGACAACGAGAAACACGATGAATGCGATAACGGCGGGATTCACGAGCATCCTTCTCTCTCAGGGCGCCAGGCGCGCCCATGGGGGACAAAACGCGCCTGCGTTATGCGCCGTGCGACAAAAAGCGGACGCACGCCTCGGGAGAATGGGAAAGAACCGGCGCGGTTCCAACCGTGAGGCGCACGTCCGCTCCAATCCGTCTCGCGACGGAAAGCGGCACCCCGTGCGGGAGGCGCGGGGCGCCGCAACGCAGACCGGAAGGTCTTAGCCCTTGGCGACCCAGCCAAGAGCGCCGAGCACGATGCCCAGGATCAGGACGATGAAGATCGCCTTGGTCGAGGTCATGCCCTTCTTGCCGAGCAGCCAGTACACGAAGCCAACGAGCGCCGCAGGCACGAGCTTGGGGCAGATGACGTTGGCGATGTGCTGCAGGTCGACCGTAACGCCACCCAGATCGATCGGGGCGGTGATGACGATGCCGACGTTGGTGGAGACAAGCGCGCCGACCATGAAGACGCCCATGACGGTAGCGGCGTCGGTGATGGCGTTCAGCTGGTCGCTCATCGTGGTGACGAGCTTCATGCCCTGATCGTAGGCGATGTAGGTCTGCTTGCAGCGGAACCAGTCGACCACGATGTTGACGGCAATCCAGATGAAGATGCCGAGCGGGTTGCCCTGCATGGCCATGTTGGCGGCAAGAGCGCCGAAGATGGTCGGGAGCAGGGAGCCGAAGATGGAGTCGCCGATGGAGGCGAGCGGGCCCATGAGGCCGGTCTTCAGCGAGGCGACCGTCTCGAGGCTGTCGAGACCGTCGGTCTCCTCGAGGGCGAGGTCGATGCCCGTGATGATGGTGTTCAGGAAGTTCGAGGTGTTGAAGAACGGGGCGCACTGGGTGCGGGCGGCGGTCTTCAGGGCCTCGGTGTTGTCCCCGTAGATCTTGCGGAGCTGCGGCAGGATGATCCAGAGGTAACCGGAGTGCTGCATACGCTCGTAGTTCCAACCGGCCTGGAAGCCAAGCAGGTTACGACGGTTAATCTGCTGGAAGTCAGCCTTAGTGAGCTTGTAGCCAGTGGTATTAGAGCTCATCGTCGTCATCTCCCTCCGCACCAGCAGCGACGGCGGCAACGGGAGCGGCCTGATGCTGCTGATAGTAGATGTAGGCGAGCGCGAAGCCGATGAGGGCGATCGTCAGCATGGACAGCGAGTTGTAGTCGCCGCCTGCGATCTCAGCACCAGCAGCGCCGGCAACGGTGGCGACATCGCCGCTGATGCCCGCGATGCTCGTGAAGGCGGTGCCGAGGAGGGCAGCGATCACGAAGCCGAGGATCAGGTAGGCAACGTGCTTCTTAACGGGCAGGTAACGGAGCAGGATGGCGAAGCCCACGGCGGGGAGCATACCGCCGGCGACCGTGAGGCCGGTGCCGAGCCAGGCAAGATCGCCGTTGAGGGCGGTGGTGATGGCCTCGACCAGCGGCTGGCCGAATGCGAGGGCCAGGAACACCGGGACCATACGGCTAAGCATCCAGGAAACAGCGCCCATGAGGTAGTGGACGTTGTAGGCGTTCCAGTTCATCTTCTCGATATCGGCATCGCAGGCGTGACCCCAGAAGGTGTTGGCCATACGACCGAGGATATCGGTGTAGACGAGGATAGCGGCCACCGGCACGCCGAGGGCGGCGAGCGCCTGCTCCGGGTCCATGCCAGCGCTGACGGCGAAGGCCGTGGCGATGAGGGTGCCGGAGTTCGCGTCGATACGGGACGCGCCACCAAAGGTGCCGACGCCCAGGATGGTGAGCTGCATGCTACCACCGATGAAGAGACCAGTTGCCATATCGCCCATTACCAGGCCGGTGATGAAACCGGAGAACACGGCGGAGCCAGCACTGGAGTACCAGTGGAGCTCGTCCATGATCTGGAAGCCTGCATAGAGGGTGAGCAAAAGAATTTGCCACCAAGCAATCATGGTTTTCCTCCTTCTTCCAATCTCGAACGTAAACGTACATTCCTTACGCTATGTCAAGCCGTGCATCTCCCCTCACGGCTCAGCACCAAAGAAACTTAGAGCTTGAAGTCCTGCGGGTTGTCCTGCGGGGTAAGCTGGATAACCATCGGGACGCCCATGCTCTGAAGCTCGGTCAGCGCGTCGACGTCGTCCTGGCCGCAGTTGATGTTGCGGCTGTAGCTCTTGACGATATCCATCGACGTGATGTTGCCGAGGATGATCTGATCAAACTTGACGCCGGCCTTGGCGAGCTTGAGATAGGTCTCGGGCTTCTTGACGACGATGAACAGACGCTGAGCGTCGTACTTGCCAGCAAGGATGTTGGCAGCGGCCTTCTCAACGGGAAGGACGGAAAGCTTGCAGGTAGCGGGCGTAGCCATGCGCAGAACCTGCTTCTGGGTAGCATCCTCGGCGATCTGATCGTCGACGACCATGAAGCGGCTCACCTGACGAGCGTTAGCCCAGAGGTTGCCCACCTGGCCATGAATCAGACGGAAATCAACGCGTGCACCTACGATCATGTCACTCAACTCCTTCGGTCTCGAGTGTGTGGATGAGAGGCTCGGCGCGCAGGGAGATGGCGTCGCGGACGTGCCCCTCGGTTTCGAACAAAACGAGCTCGTTGACCCCGGCGCGCGTCAGCCCATGCGGCACGTAGAGGGTTGCGATGGGACCGATCTCCCAGTAGCGCCCCACGTTGGTACCGTTGACAAACGCGACACCCTTGCCAAAGCCCGTGGTGTCGATAAAGGTATCCGCCGGCTCGTCGAGCGTGAACTCGAAGCGGGTGAACGAGGGCGTGCCCTCGGCCCAACCGGCGGAATAATCGATAGCCGAGATGTCGTCGAGCGGGAGCGTATAGGCTTCCCAGTTCTGGACAAAGTGGAGGTCGACGCACACGCCGGTACGGATGCCCTTGTGCTGCGTGTCGGCCAGAAGCTTATGGCCGTAGTTCACGCGGCCCATGTTCTCCATAAGGATGTCGAGGCGGTTCTCGCGCTCCGGAAGCACGCAGCGGATATCCTCGCCGATGTGCTCCTGATACTGCGTGGCGACGAGCTTGCCCTCCACGTAGACCTTCGCACGGTCGCGCCCGTCGATGACGCGGATGCGCTCCTCGGCGTCCGGCGCCACATCGCGCTCGATGCGCGTGCGGTAGAGCGTGTAGCCATAGGACTGGCCCATATCCTCCATCGCCTGGGGATACAGCGACCGCACCGGCTCGGACAGGTTGTCAAGGTTCTCAAAGAGACCGGTGCGACCCGTCATGGTGAGGGCGTCCTCGGAGCACGCAACAGCCTGCTTGATGAGGGGCTCCGCCGTCCACGCATCCGGGAAGAGATCGCGCACGACGTCGCGAAGCTTGTACCACTTCTCGGTGGGGTTACCCTCCTCGTTGAGCGGCGCGTCGTAGTCGTAGCTCGTAACCTGATGCAGGTCGTGGGTGTGGCGAGCCGAGCAGCCGTTCATAAAGCCGAAGTTCGTGCCGCCGTGGAACATGTAGAGGTTGATGCTGCCGCCGAGCTCCAAAAGCTCGCGGACGCAGTCGGCCAGGTCCTGCGCATCGCGGCGAATCACGTTCTCCCCCCAGCGGTTGAACCAGCCGTCCCAGAACTCCATGCACATAAGGGGCCAGTTCTTACCATGCTCCTCATGGAAGGCCTTGAGCGCAGCGAAGTTCTCCTTTGAGCGGGACCCGAAGTTGCCCGTCACGAAGACGTCGTCATCGATGAGCGTGCCGGCGCGCAGGCACCCGCGCCACGGACCGTCAGAGGTGCAGAGCGGCACGTCGACGCCGCGCTCGAGCATGAGGTCGCGAATCGCGCGCAGGTACTCCTTATCCTCGCAGTAGGAGCCGTACTCGTTCTCCACCTGCATCATGATGATATTGCCGCCGCGGGTGATCTGACGCTCGGTCAGGATGGGCATGAGCGCATCGTAATAGCGCGCAACGCATGCGAGGAACTTGGGATCGCGCGAACGGGGGCGCATGGTGCGATCGGTGAGCAGCCATGCCGGCAGGCCGCCGAACTCCCACTCGCCGCAAGAGAACGGCGTGGGCCGCACGATAATCCAAAGGCCGAGCTCGGCCGCCTCATCAAGGAAGCGGGCCACGTCGGCGATGCCCTCGAAATCGAAGACGCCAGGCTCGGGCTCGTGCAGGTTCCACGGCATGTAGGTCTCAACGGTGTTGAAACCCATCGCCTTCAGGTTGTACAGAGAGTGATGCCAGTCAGAAGGATGAACACGGAAGTAGTGAATCGCGCCGGAGAGGATGGTGAAGGGTTCACCGTCGAGTAGGAACCGATCGCGAATCTCAAATGTGTGCATGCTCCTCCTTGCTCCTACCGGGCCGACTGCCGCACAGCAATGGCCATGCAGTCCGTCGCTGATGGTAGTCACTATACACGCTCTCTCGATACATGTCGACAAATTGTGTAGAGCAGGATGAACGGTAGGGAATCACCCGTGAGCGGTATGTCACATTTCCGCAGGTAAAGTGGTATCTCTTTACGAGACCACTTATGATTAGTGCGTTTACATGGTGTTTAACTGGTTGTAACAACCGAACTTTTTAGACCACTGGTACTTCTGTCTCTCAGGTGCGTGGAGCGCCCGGCGACCTTCCCGTGCTGGGCATATGATGGTCGCACGGTGCCGTTTTCTCTCACCGAAACGACCTGAGTCCCCGTCTTTTCCGCCACGCTCAATTACACTCGAACAACCCTGCGACCCGCTCGGTGCTGTGTCAGCCCGATTTACTTTCGTTTACCATTTCTGCCGCGCGACAGGATAGTTCCTCCACACGGCAAACAGGAACACGCCCCGCTCCGCACCCCATCCCCCCGATCCATGCGGTCGCTGGGGACTACGCTCATGGCACCCTGCGCACGATACCGGGGCACAACCAACCGCCGAGCTCAGCTCCACGGCTCGCCTCTAGGGCTCGCCTTCAGGCAACCGAGCTCTCCCATATTTTCTATTTTCATCTTGCGCCGCAGCGGGTTTCCACGTAATATAGTCATCCGTTGGAGTGCTCACGCACGCCCACGGGATGCCAGCATAGCTCAGTTGGTAGAGCACCGCTCTCGTAAAGCGGGGGTCATCGGTTCGAGTCCGATTGCTGGCTCCATGCATGTGATAACCGCCGCGGGTTTCCTCGCGGCGGTTTTTCATTAGCCCTGAACATCAGGGTTTATAGACCCTGGGGCTAAACAGAGGCTGCCCTACCGCGCTGGTTTACCCGAGCGCATTCCCGAAAAGACCTCTCCTGTTCGATTACGGCTGGCTCGAGATGGCGCGCAACGCAATCTCTCAAATAGGTATACGCAAACGCCAAAGTTGCGTATACCTAGATCGCCGGGTATACGCAAACGGAAGCGTTGCGTATACCCGGCGATCCGAATCTCATGGCGCCTCTACCCCAGAACGCGCTGCAGGGCCGCGATCAACACGTCGACATCCTCGCGCTCGCAGATAAGCGGTGGCAGGAAGCGAAGCGTGCGCACGCCCGTCGCGTTGGCGATAACACCCTCGGCCATGAGGCGCGCCACCACGTCGTGCGCATCTCCCGCCTCCTCGACCAGGTCGCACCCGCGCATCAGGCCCGCGCCGCGCACCTCGGTCACCTGCGGCAGCTCCTCCAAACGCGATGCGAGGTACGCGCCCACCGAGGCGGCGTGCGCGGCATAGTCGCCCCGCACGAGCTCGGCGAGCACCGCCTCCGCGGCCGCGACGGCAAGCGCGCTCCCGCCAAACGTCGAACCGTGGTCGCCGGGGCGGAACACGTCTGCGACCTCGGCGCGCGCGACTACGGCGCCCATCGTCATGCCGCCCGCGATGCCCTTGGCAAGACTCATGATGTCCGGCGTGACCCCCGCGAGCTGCACGGCAAACGGCGCTCCGCAACGGAAGACGCCCGCCTGCACCTCGTCAGAGATGGTGAGGCCGCCCACTCCGTGCACAAGCTCGTCGGCAGCCCGCAGGAACTCGGGCGTGAGCGGGTGGACACCGCTCTCGCCCTGGATGGGCTCGAACATGACCGCGCAAATCTCCGAACCGTACCGGTCGAAGATCGCCCGCAGCTCCGCGACGTCATTGGGCTCGCACGCGATGAACCCGCCCGGCAGCGGCGTAAAGCTTTCCTGCAGCCAATCCTGCATCGTCGCCGCAATGGTCTCGAGCGTGCGGCCATGGAAGCCGCCCTTGAGGCAGACGATGGTGTTTCCGCCGTTGCCCTGCCGACGCGCAAAGAGGCGGGCGAGCTTCATGGCGCCCTCGTTGGCCTCGGCACCCGAGTTGGCAAAAAACGTCTTCCACACCCGCTCCCCCGGCTTAGGCGAGGCGGCCGCGTCAAAAGCGCCCTCATCGGCAGCGTCAAGCGCCGCCACCAGCGCGCGAGCGCCATCGAGGTCGTCGTTGGCGAGCTTCGAAAGCAGCGCCGCCACCTCGCCGCGGTGCTCGGTGTAGAAATAGTTGGAGACGGAGGTGAGCTTCGTCGCCTGCTCGGTGAGCGCCCGCGTCACGGCCGGATGGTTGTGGCCGAGGGAGCACACGCCGATGCCCGCCAGAAAATCGCGGTACGCGCGGCCCGCATCGTCAAAGAGCTCCATCCCCTCCCCGCGCACGAACTCGACGGGAAGACGACCGTACGTGTGCATGACATAGGCGTCGTCGAGGCGCTTCTGATATTGATAGGACATGAACTTCCTCCTTGTGCAACAGGGCGCGGGCGGCGCGGGTCGCGGTACCGGGGCAGGCTGGTCGCCTGCGCCATCTACGCGCCCTCGGGGATATCGATGTTTTCTGCCAGGCGCGAGGCAAACGTGCCGAGGGGGTGCGGGTGCTGGTCGTACTCATAGGCCTCGTGCGTCGAGTGGATGACGGTGCCCACGCCCGTATCGGTGAGCAGCTCGAGCAGCAGCGCGTGCGGGGTGGTCCCGTTGATGATGTGCGCGCGGAAGACGCCGCCCTTGAGCGCCGCGACGCATGAGCTGAGCTTGGGGATCATCCCCTTTGCAACCCGTCCGTCGGCCAGCATCTCCTCCGTCTCCTCGATGGTGAGGTTGGAGATGAGGGAATCCTTGTCCTCGAAATCCTCGTACAGACCGTCGACGTCGGTCAAGAAGATCGCCTTGTGCGCGTGCACGGCGGCAGCGATGGCGCCCGCGGCGACATCGGCGTTGATGTTGTAGAAGCCGCCGTCCTCGCCCTGGGCGACGGTGGCGATCACGGGGATATACTCGCTTGCCATGAGGCGCTCGAGGTAATCGGCGTTGACGCGCACGATCTTGCCCACGCGGCCGAGCGCGGGGTCGAGCGCGGTCGCCATGATGGTGCCGGCATCGGTGCCGGACACCCCCACCGCCACGTTGCCGTGCTGGTTGAGCGCCGCCACGAGCTCCTGGTTCACCTTGCCGACGAGCACCTCGCGCACGATGTCCATGATTTCGGGCGTGGTGACGCGCTGGCCGTTTGCAAACGAGACGGGCAGGTTGTAGTGGCCGAGGGCCTCGTTGATGGCGGCGCCGCCCCCGTGCACGATGACGATGTTGGCACCGATGATCTTGAGGAGCAGGATGTCGCCCATCACATCGGCGCGGAGCTGATCGTCTACCATGGCCGCGCCGCCGTATTTGATGACGACGGTCTTGCCCGTGAGGTTCTTGATCCAGGGCAGGGCCTCGAACAGAAGGCGCGCGGTCTCCTCATGCGAGATGGAGGTGCGCCGGTCGCGTGCGTACTTCATATAAAACTCCCCGGTAAGTTGAAAGGGATGGCCGGGCAAGGCTGCAGCAGTGCTCATGAGGGGCCTCCGAAGCGAACAGGACTGACGGTGGGACAAACAGCGGGCGCCGCTAGGGCGATGCGCCCTTACGTGCGGTAATCGCCGTTGATGGTGACGTAGTCGTGCGTGAGGTCGCACGTCCACACGCGCGCCGCGCCCGCGCCGGCGCCCAGGTCCGCCGTGATGAAGATCTCGGGCGCCTCAAAGCGGCGAAGCGCCTCGTCCTCATCGAAGGGCACGGTGAGCCCGCCGCGGCAGACGGGGATGCCCATGATGTCGATGGCGACGTTCTCGGCATCAAACGCCGCACCGCTCTTGCCGAGCGCCGCCGCCACGCGGCCCCAGTTGCAGTCATGGCCGGCGATGGCGCATTTGACGAGCGGCGAGTTGGCGACGGCGCGTGCGGCGACATCGGCCTCGGCATCGCTTGCCGCACCCGTGACGGTTACCGTCACCAGGCGCGAGGCGCCCTCGCCGTCCGCCGCGATCGCACGGGCGAGCGCCTCGCACACCACATAGAGCGCGCTCTCGAACTCCGAGGCGGCCAGCGTGCCCGCCTGTATGGGCGCCGCGCCCTCGGGCGCCGCCTCGCCCGAGGCGAGAAGAACGCACGTGTCGTTGGTCGAGGTGTCGGAGTCGACCGTCACGCAGTTGAACGTGCGGTCGACGGTCGCCCGCAGCGCCTCGTGCAGGCAGGCGGGCTCGACCGGGGCGTCGGTGGTGAGGCAGGCGATCATGGTGGCCATATTGGGCATGATCATGCCCGAGCCCTTGCACATGCCGCCCACGGTAAACACCGCACCGGCGTAGGCGGGGTCTGCGCTCACGTAGGTCACGGCGTACTCTTTTGGTCGCGTGTCCGTCGTCATGATGGCGCGGGCTGCCGCGGCGCCGCCCGCCGGCGACAGCGCGTCGGCTGCTGCGGGGACCCCCTGCTCAAACGGCTCCAGCGGCAGCTGCTGGCCTATGACGCCCGTCGAGGCGACAAGCACCTCGTCGGGCTCGCAAGCGAGCACCTGCGAGACGATATCGCAGGTAGACCGTGCCACGCGAAGACCGTCTTCCCCCGTTGCCGCGTTGGCGTTGCCCGAGTTGACGGCAAGCGCGCGGATGTGTCCGTAACCGACGCCGCCCAGATGCGCGCGGCTCACCGTAACGGGCGCGGCGCAGAAGCGGTTCTGGGTGAAGACGCCCGCCGCCGCCACGGGATGCTCCGCCGCGATGAGGGCGAAGTCGAGCCGCTCCGGGTTCTTGCGGAAGCCGGCGTGCACGCCCGCCGCGCGAAAACCGCGGGCGCTGGTAACGCCCCCGTCCGGCACCCCGCGCAAACGAGCCTCGAACGATTCGTTGTCCATCAGATTCCCTTTCTATCTGGCGCTCCGCACGCTATCAGGCCGATGCCCCGCGCGAGGCGCGCCGCGCTTGGTGCCGCGCCGACCCGTCGCGCGACATCGACGCTACACCGCGAGCGCCGTGAGCGAGAGGCCAGCCGTCTCATCGAGCCCCATCACGATGTTCGCGCACTGCACGGCCTGCCCCGCCGCGCCCTTGCCGAGGTTGTCGATAGCCCCCATGGCGACGAGCACGCCCGTGCGCGCATCGAGGGCCAGGCCGACATGGCAGCCGTTGGTGCCCGCGACGGAGGCCGTCTGGGGGCAGGCGCCCGCATCGAGCACGCGCACGCAGGGGCGCCCGGCATAGAACGCCCGATAGCGTTCCACCAGCTCCACGGCATCGATTCCGGCGGCAGAGGGCTCGAGCACCAGCGTGACGGTGGAGAGCAGCCCGCGCCTGAGCGGCGCCAGGTGCGGCGTGAAGACGACGCGCCCGGGCAGGCCCAGGATCTGCTCGATCTCGGGCGTATGCCGGTGGCGGCACACGTTATAGGCCTCGAGGTTCTCGTCGGCATGGCAGTAGTGGGTGCGCGCGCTGGGCGTCTTGCCCGCACCTGTCACCCCCGAGATGGCATCCACCACCACGGGAGAGCCCGGCGCGACGAGCCCCATGCGCACCGCCGGTGCGGCGGCGAGCGATGTCGCCGTAGGATAGCAGCCCGCACAGGCCACGAGCACCGCCTCGCCCGCCGCACGGCGCGCCGCGAGCTCAGCCAAGTCGGAGGCAAAAAGCTCCGGCAGCCCGAAGGCGCGCGCGGCAAGAAGCTCGGGCGAGGTGTGGGGCGTGCCGTACCACGCCTCGTAGATTGCCGGGTCGTCCAAACGGTAGTCGGCCGAGAGGTCGAACACGTTCACCCCCGCCGCCAAGAGCGACGGCACCTGCTTGAGCGCCGCCGTATGTGGCACCGCCAAGAACACGGCGTCGCACGCGGCGAGCTCCGGGTCGTCGTGACGGGAGAACACCAAGTCGCTCGCGCCGGTAAACGCGGGGTACACATCCGCCAGAGGCACACCCGCGTCGGCGTTCGAGGTGATGACGGCAAGCTCGAAGACGGGGTGGCCCAGCAAAAGGCGCACGAGCTCCGCACCCGCATAGCCAGCCGCGCCCACCACTCCTACGCGCATCTTCATCTCAAACCTCCCTTATGCATACTTTTCGCATATATCGTACGTTTTATGCATCTTTATGGCATTTCTTACGATGCCCGACAGGATAGCACGAGAGAGGGGGCATACCCGCCCGCATACGGTCCGTCACCGATTCGCAACATGAGCGCCACAGACGGGGCATGACGGCCAACGGCGCGGGCGGGCAGGCAGAGCCCGCACCCCGCAGGCCAAACGCGCGGCAGCGCCGTCAGATGAGCCCGAAGTGCGCGAGTCCCGCCGGCACGCCCTCGTCTGCCGCAGAGAGCGTCACATAGTCCGCCGCCGCCTTGACGCCGGGCAGCGCGTTGCCCATGGCGACGAACGTCTCCACCGCGGGCGCCATGGAGAGGTCGTTCTCCGAGTCGCCGAAGGCGAAGGTGTTCGCGCGGCCGTGGCCCATGT
>NZ_NFJH01000017.1 GCF_002159765.1 Collinsella sp. An268
CCCCCGCACCCGAGCCCGCTCCCGCTCCGCGCGCTAGCCGCATGCCCGACATCGCCGCCCCGGCAGCCGCCGCAGCGGCGGGCGCCGCGGCAGGCGCCGCCGCCGGAGCCTTTGCCGAGCGCGACCCCTTCGCGCCGCTCGCCGACGCCGCCGCGCCCATCCCCGTCCCCAAGACGGTCACCCGCGCCCAGCTCGACGGCGTGGGCGGTGCCGCCGCCACGGGCGGCGCCCGCGTGGGCGCGAGCGTTGCCAACAACATGGTGAGCTCCCGCGCGCAGGTGGCGCTCCCGCCGCTCGCCCAGCTCATCGACGTCGTCACCGGCGACGTGCACGAGGTCACCGGCCAGACGTGCGTCATCGGCCGCGAGCGCGCCGCCACCGACGTGACGCTGCGCGACCCCAACGTCAGCCGCCGCCACGCCCAGCTCACCTACACGGGTCAGGACTGGTCCATCGAGGACCTCAACTCCACCAACGGCACGCTCGTCAACAACCGCCGCATCACCCGCTGCCCCCTGCGCAGCGGCGATATGGTGACCTTCGGGCTCTCCACCTTCGAGTTCAGGGGCTGATAGCCTTATGATCGACATCATCCTGTTCATCGGGCGCATCGTTCTCGTCGCCATCCTCTACATCTTCCTGTTCGCCGTCATGAAGACGGGCGTGGGACTCGTGCGCGGTCAGCGGCGCGACTCCGCCATCTGGACCATCGACGTCGACAAGGGCCCCCGCGGCATCCGCGGCATCCACGTCGACATGCTCGGCCCCGTCATCGTGGGCCGCTCGCCGTCGTCAGACATCTGCATCAACGAGCCCTTCGTCTCGGCGAGCCATGCGCGCTTCTCCCTGCAGGGCCCGGCGCTCGTCATCGAGGACTTGAACTCGCTTAACGGCACGCTCGTCAACGGCCGCCCGCTGGTAGAGCCCGCCACGCTGCGCGAGGGCGACGAGGTCCAGATCGGTGACGTCGTCATGAAAGTGAATCGCCGATGACGGCCGAGGAGCTCCATAACGCCGAGATGCCGCTCGACGCCGACCGCGCGCCCATCGGCGCCCACGCCGCACCGAGCGCCCCGGTTGAGGACGAGGCGGACGACCCCCGCGAGGACGCGCTCTTTGCCGAGCGCCTGACCCCCGTGCGCGGCTCGGCCGAGCACGTGGACGCCCCGCTCGCCCCCGAGGCGGATTCCGCTGACGCCGCGCCGGACGCGCCCCAGGCGTCTCCGCTCCCCGGTGCGCCCGAGACCGCGGACGCCGTTACGGCCTCTCCGGCATCAGAAGAGCCCGCCGAGCCCGTATCGCCCGCGACCACGGCAGAGATCGACGTCGACGAGGTCGAGGCGCGCCTCGCTGACCCCGGCTCGACGCAGAGCTTCCAAGCGATCCCCGAGGACCGCATCGACACCGACTCGACCTACGACGCCGGCACCACCGTCAACCTCATGTGGGGCGCGCGCTCCGACGTGGGCTGCGTGCGCACGCACAACGAGGACTCCTACCTCGTGCAGTCGCCGCTCTTCTGCGTGTCCGACGGCATGGGCGGCCACGCCGCCGGCGAGGTCGCCTCGTCCATCGCGGTCGAGACCATCGCCCAGCACGCCCCCACCTCCGCCGACCCCGCCCAGCTGGCGCGGGCCGTCGAGGCCGCCAACGCCGCCATCATCCGGGCGGCAGCCGAGGGCGTCGGGCGGCCCGGCATGGGGTGCACCGCCACCGCGGCCTATATCGAGGGCACGCAGCTCGCCATCGCGCACGTGGGCGACTCGCGCGCCTACCTCGTCCACGAGGGCACGCTCATCCGCGTGACGCGCGACCACTCCTATGTGGAGGAGCTCGTCGACGCCGGCGAGATCACCGCCGACGAGGCGCGCGTCCATCCCAACCGCTCCGTCATCACGCGCGCGCTCGGCTCCGATCCGGCGATGTACGCCGACCACTTCCAACTCAATATCGAGGAGGGCGACCGCCTCATCCTCTGCTCGGACGGCCTCTCGTCCATGATCCCCGACGGCGAGATCGAAAACATCGCCAACCAGTCCCCCACCGCGCAGATCTGCGTCGACAACCTCGTCGACGCCGCACTTGCCGCCGGTGGCTCGGATAACGTCACGGTGGTGGTCGTCGACGTGGTGGACGACGGCCGGCTGCGCGAGGCGCTCAGGCGCCGCAAGCGCAACGTCCTCATCGCGGTGGTCGCCGTTGTCGCGGCGCTTGCCATCGCCGCCTTCGCCATCATGAACACCATCACAAACTCCGTCTACCTCGGCATCGAGGACGGCCGCGTAGCCATCTACACCGGAGTTCCCGGCTCGTTCATGGGCATCTCGCTCAGCCAGCTCGAGGACGACAGCGAGATCGAGGTGACCGACCTGCCCGAGGACACCCAGCGCCGCCTCCAAGAGGGCATCACACAGCACTCCATCGAGGAGGCGCGCAACGTCCTCAACGAGTACCGCCGGCAGATCTTTGCCGAGCAGGCGCAGCGCTCTGAGACGGCCCGTGCCGCCGAGAGCGCTGCCGGCGGCGCCGCCGATACGGGCGGGGACGCCGCGGCAGGCGAGGGAGCCGACGCCTCCACGCTTGCCGACACCGTCGCTCCCACCCAAGATGCCGAGGAAGGAGGCGCCCAGTGAGCCGCCGCACCACCGAACTTCTGCTTCTCATCGCCGCAGCGTTTCCGGTAACGCTGCTCTACGCCCTCTATGTCGCCAACACGGGCACGGCCATCACCTTCTCCACCCTCGCCGTCCCGCTCGGGCTCTTCGCCGCCTTTGCCGCGGCGCACATCGCCGTGCGCCTGCTCGCACCCGGCGCCGACCCCGCCATCCTCCCCATCGTGTTCGTGCTCTCGGGCATCGGCATCACGTTTGTGACGCGCCTCGCGCCCGACCTCGCCATGAACCAGCTCGTATACCTCTTCGTATCCATCGCGCTCATGGTCGCCACACTCGCCGCGGTGAGAAACCTGGACGTGGTGGCGCGCTATAAGTACACATTTGGCATCGCGGGCATCGTGCTGCTCATCCTGCCCATCTTCATCGGCACCGAGCAGGGCGGCTCCAAGCTCTGGATCAACTTCTTCGGGCTCTTCACCATCCAGCCCGGCGAGTTCGCCAAGGTGTTCATCGTGTTGTTCCTGGCGGGCTACCTCGCCGAGAACCGCGAGCTGCTCGCTGCCTCCAACCGCACCATCCTGGGCCTCAAGATCCCGCGCCTGCGCCTTTTGGCACCGCTCTTTGTGGTGTGGGGCGTCTGCCTCATCATCGTCGCCTTCGAGCGCGACCTCGGCAGCGCGCTGCTCTTCTACACCATCTTCCTCATCATGCTCTACGTTGCGACGGGGCGCTTCTCGTATGTGCTCATCGGCATCGTGCTCTTTGCGATCGGCGCCTTTGGCATGTACCAGGTGATGTCCCACGTGCAGACCCGCGTCGCCATCTGGCTCGACCCGTTCAGCGACGCGCAGAACACCGGCTACCAGCTCGTGCAGTCGCTCTACTCGCTCGCCGACGGCGGCCTGGTGGGCACGGGCATCGGCCGCGGTCTCTCCTCCAACATCCCGGTCGTGGAGAGCGACTTCATCTTCGCCACCATCGGCGAGGAGATGGGGCTGCTCGGCGCCTCGGCGGTGCTTCTGCTCTTCATGCTCTTCGCGGTGCGCGCGCTCACCACGGCCGCCCGCGCCAAGAGCGACCTCACTGCCTTTAGCGCCGTGGGCCTCACCGCCTCCATCTCGTTCCAGGCGTTCCTTATCGTGGGCGGCGTGACGAGGCTCATCCCGCTCACGGGCGTGACCCTGCCGTTTATGAGCCAGGGCGGCTCGTCGCTTCTGGCGAGCTTTATCGTGGTCGCCCTGTTGCTGCGCGCTGGCGACGAGGCGACCGGCCGCGAGACGGAGCTCACCGGCACGGGCGTGATGGAGGCGCTCCCCGCCCTCGGCGAGGTCCGCGCCCAAGGCGCCCCGGGCGTCACCGGCGTGACCAAGGCGGGCACCCGCATCTTCTCGCGGAGCGCGGCGAGTGCTGCCGCTCCGGGAGGCTCGCACGCGCGCCCCGGCTCCCGTATGCGGCGGCGCCTGCTCGATACGCCGGAGTCCGGCGTGCTCGGCCGCGTCGCCCTCGCCAAGCGCCTGACGCGCACCGTCTTCTTCTTTACGGCGCTCTTTGCCGTCCTCATCGGTAACCTCACCTATATTCAGGTCATCAAGGCCGATGAGTACCAGAACATGACGGGCAACAACCACACCATCACCCGCGCCGCCTACATCCAGCGCGGCTCCATCATCACCTCGGACGGCCTCACGCTCGCCGAGTCCATACGCCAGGAGGACGGCACCTACACCCGCTCTTACCCCAACGGCAACCTCGCCGCGCACACCGTGGGCTACTACTCGACGCAGTACGGGTCCACGGGTATCGAGAACTCGATGAACGATACGCTGACCGGTTCTGAGGACTACTCGAGCTGGGAGAACGCCATCGAGTCGCTCGCCGGCATCGCCCAGCCGGGCAACTCGGTGCAGCTCACCATCGACTCGCGCATTCAGGCGGCTGCCGAGAGCGCGCTCGAGAACTCCGGGCTCTCCGGCGCGATCGTCGTGCTCAACCCCTCGACCGGCGCCGTGCTCGCCCGTGCGAGCAACCCCACCTACGACAACGCCAACCCCGCGGGCGCCATCACGGGCGAGGACGCCTCCGCCTCGCTTTTCGACCGCGCCACGCAGGCGCTCTACACGCCCGGCTCCACGTTTAAGACCGTCACGCTCTCCGCGGCGCTCGAGTCCGGCGCAGCGACGCTCGACACCACCTATAGCGCTCCGGCCGAGATGGAGATCGGCGGCGCTGCCGTCACCAATGCCGACGACATCGGCTACGGCACCATCTCGCTCCGCCGCGCGTTTGCCGTGTCGTCCAACGTCGCCTACGGCCAGCTGGCCCGCGACCTCGGCGCCGAGACGCTCGTCAACCAGGCGAACGCCTTTGGGTTTGGCCAGTCGCTCGGCCAAGACTTCTCCACCACGCCCTCCATCATGCCCGACCCGTCGGTGATGACGGAATGGGAGCTCGCCTGGGCGGGCGCCGGGCAGCCCGTCGGCCAGGGCCACGAGCCCGGCCCGCAGGTCACGTGCATGCAAAACGCCGTGATCGCAGCGGCCATCGCCAACGGCGGCATCGCCATGAACCCCTACGTCGTGAGCCAGATCCTCGCCCCCAACGGCACCGTTATCAGCACGACGCAGCCCCGCTCGCTCGGCCAGGCCGTGAGCGCGGGCACCGCCGAGCAGGTCCGCGAGGCGATGCTCGACGTCGTCGAATCTGGTACGGGCTACGAGGCGCAGGTGCGCGGCGTGGAGGTTGCCGGCAAGACGGGCACGGGCGAGACGTCGAAGGAGAACGCCAACTCGACGTTCATCGGCTTTGCGCCGTACGACTCACCCGTCGTCGCCATCTCGGTCGTGATCGAGAACTACTACGACCACGAGATCACGGCGGCGTCCATCGCCGGCCAGGTGCTCGCCCAAACGCTCAGCATCCTGGGGGTGTGAGAACGGTGAGGGCATAAGCGACACTCCGCAAACGGTAACCCTAAGGGCATGTCGCCCTTAACTGAGATGAAGCACAGACGCAGATGAGGAGCAAGTAATGGAACAGCAGGTGCTCGGGGGAAGGTACCTCCTTAAAGATAGGGTGGGCACGGGCGGCATGGCGACCGTCTACCGCGCCCAGGACCAGGTGCTCGACCGCACCGTCGCCGTCAAGATCATGCTGCCGCAGTACGCGGCCGACGCCACGTTTGCCGCGCGCTTCAAGCAGGAGGCGCAAGCCGCCGCGGGCCTGCAGAGCCCCTACATCGTGGGCGTATACGACTGGGGCAAAGACGGCGACACGTACTACATCGTGATGGAGTTCCTGCGCGGCACCGACCTCAAAAGTGGCATCCGCGCCCACGGCGCCCTCGATCCCAAGAAGGTCGCCCAGATCGGCAGCCAGATCTGCGGCGCGCTCTCCGTCGCGCATAAGCACGAGATCATCCACCGCGACATCAAGCCGCAAAACATCATGGTTCTGCCCGATGGCAACATCAAGGTGATGGACTTTGGCATCGCCCGCGCCAAGAACAGCCACCTGACGCAGGACAACAACGTGCTCGGAACGGCGCACTACGTCTCCCCCGAGCAGACGCGCGGCCAGGAGCTCGGCCCCACCTCGGATATCTACTCGCTCGGCGTGGTGATGTACGAGTGCGCAACCGGCCGCGTGCCCTTTGACGGCGACGACGCCATCTCGGTGGCGCTGAAACAGGTGAACGAGATCCCCGTCCCGCCCTCGCAGGTGAACCCGAGCGTCGACGCCGACCTCGAGCGCATCATCCTGAAGTGCATGGAGAAGGACCCTGCCATGCGCTTCCAGTCTGCCGACGAGCTGCGCCAGGTCCTCAACAACTATCTCGCGGGCCGCACCGTGGACGTACCCGAGCCCACGAGGGTCATCGCGGGTGCGGCCGCAGTCCCGGGCGCCGGCGCGACTGAGACGCGCGTCATGAGCGACGCGACGCGCGCGATGGTGCGCCCGGCCGTGGAGGCGCAGCGCACGACGTCGAACCCGCGCCCCGGCAACCTCGGCAACACGGGCTCCTATACCCAGGAGGAGAAGAAGGGCGGCACGGGCAAGATCGTCGCCGCGGTGATCGCCGCCATCGCGGTGATTGGCATCGCAGCCGCCATCGCCATGAGCATGCTCGGCGGGGGCAGCACCGCGACCGTCCCCAACGTGCTGGGTAAGACGCTCGACGAGGCGCGCGCCGAGATCGAGGCGGCGGGCTTTGAGGTGGGCGAGATCACCCCTGGCTATAGCGACGAGTTCGAAGAGAACGAGATTATGGGCCAAACGCCTTCGGGCGGCCTGCAGGAGGCCGAGGGCACCAAGATCGACCTCACGGTGTCGCGCGGCGAAGAGCCGGTGGAGAAGGTGAAGGTCCCCAACCTGGTGGGCAAGACCGCCGAGGAGGCGGAGCAGCTGCTGAAGGACGCCGGGCTCGTGGGCATCCCCACCGAGGAGGCCAACGATGCCGACGAGGGCACCGTCTTTGAGCAGACGCAGGAGGCAGGCACCGAGGTCGATGAGGGCACATCCATCTCGTACAAGGTCTCGACGGGCCCCGATACCGTGGCCGTTCCCGACCTGCGCGGCTACGACGAGGCGACGGCCAAGCAGATGCTCGACGAGCTCGAGCTCTCCTACACGACGACGAGCACGTATGACGATACGATGGGCGCCGGCAACGTCATCAGCTACAACCCGGGCGGCAACGTGGCGCCGGGTACGACCATCGAGCTCGTCATCTCGCTCGGGCCCCAGCCCACACCGACGGGAGCGGTCCCCGGCGTGACGGGCCAGACGGAGTCGAGCGCCCGCAGTGCGCTCGAGAATGCGGGCTTCCAGGTGCAGGTCCAATACCAGACCAGCACAACGGTTGCCGAGGGCACCGTCATCAACTACAGCCCCACCGGCACGCAGGACCTCGGAACCACCGTCACCATCGTGGTCTCCGGCGGACCGGGCGCGAGCGCCGGGAACGAATAGCCCTCAAGGCTCACGCAGCGTCCCACACAAGACGGCTCGTTGGCGCTACTGCCGACGAGCCGTCTTTTTGTGGCCGCGGTGCTCGTCTCGGTAGGCGGCGGGCGTCGCCCTATACGCACCGCGGAACTTACGGTAGAAAAACGTCAGGTTCTCGTATCCCACCTCGTGCGCAACCTCCTCAACAGGACGGTCGGTATTGCGCAGAAGGCTCGCGGCATGGCCCAGGCGCTGCGCCTGCACCGCTTGCATAAACGTCATGCCCGTATGGCGCTTGAGCAGCACCGAGACGTAGTTGGGGCTGATGGCGAAGTGCCGGGCGACGCCCTCCTGCGTGACGTCGCGGTAGTGTTGCTCGATATAGCGCACAAGATCGAGCGCCGACACCGCGCCGCCCGTAGTGGCACGCTGCTGATAATCCGCCTCGTATACACCGATGAGCTCGGCAAACAGCAGCTGCAGGAGGTTCATGATGATGCGGTCGGCGTTGCTCGAGGGGTCGTAGTACTCGCACATGAGCTCCTGAAAATAGCGGCGCACGCGGCGACTGCCCTCGGAATGAAAGCGCACGTATCGGTTGTGATCCGCCTGATCGTTTAGGGCATTGATCAAAAACTGCGAAAGGATGCCGTCGTGAGCGAACGTGTCGAGCAGGTTCTCGCGCAAAAAGGAGCGCTCGAGCACGAGGCTCATCATGATGTCGCCCGCGCCGAGCTCCCCGATGGCATGGGGGCAGTTGGTGTCGAGCAGCAGCACCTGGTTCTCCTGCAGAGTGAGGGCGCGGCCGTCAATCGTCTGCGGGCACGTGCCGGCGTATACATAGCTTATCTCGATGTGGCGATGGACATGCTCCGGCACGGGATTGAAGCGCGAGTTGCGCCGGAGGGCAACGCTCCCCGCCAACGGTGGGGCTTCCGGTACGACGAGCGCCCCATCGTGCTGGGCCGATGCGGGCGCTGCCTCGTGCGACATCACGTACACCGGCCGGCCTTCGAACGACGTCTGCCTATGAGCCGCCTCCCAGTCAAACGCCTCACCCCGCTGGTAACGTCGCTCACTCGGCGACAGCGTCGCCAGTCTGCGGTTGAGCTCAGCGATCTCCATGGGCGCCCTTCTCGTGCGGTCTTGCCAACCCCCATCGCCCCCATCCGGTCCATCCTAGAGAGTGTGTGGATATGGTCAGTGTCTTTAACATGAATCCGATATTAGCGCATTGCCCCGCGCGGCATACCATAGTCTCACGATGCGATTGCCGGGCGTGCTCGCGCCCTCGAACCGTCCGCACGGGCAGCAACGCGATGGGTCCCGCCCATCAGAAAGGAGCACCATGCCCACCCGCTCAGAAGCCGTTATGAACGGCACCTACGGCAACCACCTCCTCCCCTTCCTCTGGATGAAAGGCGAGGACCGCGCCACCATCACCGTCTATCTGGAGAAGATCGCGGCAGCTGATATCCACGAGGTCTGCCTCGAGAGCCGAACCCATCCCGATTTCTGCGGCGACGGCTGGTGGCGCGACCTGCGCTTCGTCATCGACGAATGCAAGCGACTCGGCATGAAGATCTGGATCTTGGACGACGCGCACTTCCCCACGGGATACGCCAACGGCCAGGTGAAGGAGCATCCCGAACGCGCCAAGGTGGTGCTCACGCACCGCACCTATGACGTCGCGGGGCCCGCACGCGGCCTTTCCGTGCCCCTTAACGACCCCTTGGACCCCACCTCGCAGTTCGTGGGCATCGCAGGCCTCACCGACGACGGGCCCGTCGCCATCGATTACCGCGTGGTGCCCGCCCGCCCCATCGAGCGCGCCGAGGAGGGCACCCCTGCCGCAGCGGAGGCCGCAGGCGGCAACGCCACCGCACAGGGAATGAATGCCATGTTTGCCGCCCTCGCCCAGCTCAATAAGACCGCACCCGCAGGGCTCGACCGCCTGGTCTTCGACGTGCCCGCCGGCACCACCAAGGTGTACGTCCTCTCCACGAGCAAGCGCATCGACTACAATCCCGACTACATCAACATGGTCGACAAGGAGTCGTGCGACACGCTCATCGAGGCCATCTACGAACCGCATTGGGAGCATGTGGGCGACGAGTTTGGCAAGACGATCCTCGGCTTCTTCTCGGATGAGCCGGGCTTTGCCAACGAGAAGAGCGGCAAAGACGCCGACGGCGGCTCCGACAGCCTCATCGGCAAGGCGGCGATGCCGCTCCCGTGGTCCGCTGAACTCGAGCGCCGCCTGCGCGCACGTCTCGACTGCGCTGACGACACCGCCTTCTGGGGCGCCCTCGTCCAGCTTTGGGACCGTGCTGAGACCGGCGCCCGGACCCGTCACGCCTACATGGACGTGGCGACCGAGCTCTACCGGGAGTGCTTCGACGAGAACATCGGCTCCTGGTGCCGCACGCACGGGGTCATGCACATCGGCCACGTGATTGAGGATAAGGGCGCGCACGAGCGGCTGGGGTCGGGCGCCGGCCACTTCTTCCGCGCCATCGGCGGGCAGGACATGGCGGGCGTCGACATCGTCATCAACCAGCTCGTCCCGGGCGTGGACGATGGCTACCACAGCTACGGTCGCGGCCTGTGGGATATTGCGTTTTTCAACTACATGCTCCCCAAGATGGGCAGCTCGGCGGCGCACCTCGACCCCAAGAAGCAGGGGCGCTGCATGGCTGAGGTCTTTGGCGCCTTTGGATGGCACGAGGGCCTGCGCGAGATGAAGTGGATCGCCGACCACTTCCTCGTCCGCGGGGTAAATTACTTTGTACCGCACGCGTTCTCGATGTCTGCGTTCCCCGACGGAGACTGCCCGCCGCACTTCTACGCCCATGGCAACAATCCGCAGTTCCGCCACTTTGGGCACCTGATGACCTATTTGAACCGTATGGCCACGCTGCTCTCGGGCGGCACGGCGCATCCGGTCGCCGCCGTGCTCTACGACGCCGACGCCGCATGGGCGGGGCGCGCGCAACCTGCCCAGCGCGTATGCCGCGCGCTTACCCGCGCGCAGATCGATTTCGATATCGTGCCCGAGGAGGCGTTCGCCGATGCGGGGCGCTATGCGCTGGACGTCTGCCCTGATGGCCACGGCTTCTCGATCAACGGCCAGAGGTATCGCTGCCTGGTGATTCCGGCGCGCGCGTTTGTGGGCGCGGCAACGCTTGCGTTCTGCCAGCGCCTCGTCGCCGCGGGCGTGACGGTTGTCGCCGTGGACGAGCTGCCGCGCTGCACCTACGACGGCGACGGCGCACGCGATACGGGCGCCACGGCCATCGACCCCGCGGCATGGGCGGGTGCTGACGTGGTCGCCCTCGACGCCCTGGCAGCCGCCGTGCGCGATGCCCGCCTGGACGATGTGCGCGGCACCGCCGACGTGCCGTGGTTGCGCGTCTACCACTATACCGGCGCGGCCGCCGCGGGCGAGCCGCCCGAGGAGTACTACTTCTGCGTAAACGAGCACCCGCGCGCCGCGCTTGCCACCGAGCTCTCGGTACGCGGCGCCGATGGCGAGCTCGCGCCCCTTACCGGCGTGCGCCATGATGTGCTGAACGGTGGGAGCACCTCGTTTGACGGCGCGCTCGCGCTCGCCCCGTACGAGTCCTGCCTCATTGTCGCCGGCGCCACGGCGGATGTCTCTGCCGCAGACGCTGTCGCGCCCGGGGCGGCGCCCGACACCCTCGACATCGCGGGCCCTTGGCACGTCGCCCACGCGAGCGCCCGCGCCTACCCCGCCTTTGGCACCGAGCAGCAGCTCGACGAACTGGCAGACCTCGACCAGGAGGCCTTCCCCGGCTGCGCGGGCACGTTCCGCTACCGCACGACGTTCACCCTTGCCGCGGATCGCACCCGGGTCACGCTTGATTTGGGCGACGTATACGAAACTGCCGAGGCCCGGGTCGATGGCGCCGCGCTCGGCGTCCGCATCGCACCGCCCTACACCTTTGCCGTCGGCGACCTTCCCGCCGGCGAGCACGAACTCGTGGTGGAGGTGATCAACACCGTCGACCACCAGATGTGCGACTACTTCTCGATGAGCGAGCCCACAGAACCGACGGGCATCTTGGGTCCGGTGACCCTGCGCTAACCGCCGCCCCTGCAACCGCCCCTTTGACCAGGTATACGCAAACGCCCGGTTTGTGTATACCTGGGCCCCCTGGGTATGCACAAGCAGTACACGCAAAACGGAACGTTGTGTTTACCTTGGTCCCCAACCTGCGTCCAACCGAGGGGCGCGCGTGCGCTAGCGAATGAAATTCGTCTGCGCGCGGTGCACGCGACCCGGATAGGGGTGCCCGGCCTCCGCGCCATCTTTGATGCACGCGATGAGCCACGCCATATTGCGGCCCAGCTGACGCATAACCGCGAGGCCCTCCGCGTCCTGCGCGGCCTCTTCCGGCGTGTTCCCATAGAGCTCGTTCCAGTAATAGGAGCTTACGATCGGCATGCCCGATATGGTGAAATACTTGTTGAGCTGATCGAATGCCGTCGTCTCGCCGCCGCGCCTGCTGTTGACCACTGCGGCGCCCACCTTACCGGACCAATCGACCGCACCGGTATAGAACAGGCGGTGCATGGCGCTCGTCACCTGGCCGGTCGCCGCCGCATAATGCGTCGGCGAGCCGATAACGATGCCGTCGGCCTCTTGAGCCTTGGGGATGAGCTCGTTCACGATATCATCCACCACGCACCTGCCGGTCTCGCGGCATCGACCGCACGCCAAACAGCCCGAAATGGGCTTCGCGCCCAGCCAGACAATCTCGGCACCGCACCCGCCCTCGGCAAGACCCTCGGCCACCGTCTCCAACGCCAGGTTGGTAACGCCCCGCTTGTGCGGGCTTCCATTGATGAGCAGCGCCTTCATGCGATTCCCCTCTCGTGAGCGCCTGACCGTACGCACGCCTTTATACCCTATCGAACCGACAGCAGGCGCGACGGCTCCCTGAAGGCGATAGCCTCAGGGCGCCGCCGCGCCAGAACGCGAGACAGACTAGCGCACAGCAGAACGGACCGGTGCGCTTGGCCTAGGCCTCCCTCACCACTGAAACGCCCGCGCGCGTCGCGAGATTTAGAAGCGGATGCTCGCCGACCTCTGCGCCGCCCTCATCACCCATCTCATCAGGTCGAACGAGCCCGACATCGCCTCGCAGGAGAGCGTCAAAAAAGATTCGGAGCTCGTGGGACGCATACACGAGTATGTGGCGCAGCACTACCGAGAGGGGCGCCTGAGCGCCCTTGCCGACGAACTCGGCTACGACACGTCCTACTTGAGCGCCTATATCAAACGCGAAACGGCGCACACGTTCAAGCAGCTCGTCAACGAGGAACGCATGCGCCACGCGATCCGCATGCTCCGCAACTCCCAAGAGCCCATCTACAAAATCGCCCAGAACGTGGGCATCTCCAACCTCACGCAGTTCTATCGGCGTTTCCACGAGTATGCGGGGATGACCCCTCAGGAATATAGAACCTCCCCGCTGCGATAATGGCGCCAAACGCATACGGCGCGGACCCCTTCTCCCCCGCGAGCCCCGAGGATCCAGCGCAATCTCAGGCGCCAAGCGCCGTGAGGGGAACTACGTACGCGTCCGCTCCGGCATCGTAGCGCGCAAACTCGCCGGCACCCACGAGCACGGCCATGAAAGCCGGCTCGGGGTTGCGCGCCGCCGGGTTGCGCGCGATCTTTCTGCGCAGACGATCGAGGGCGGCAAACCCGCTCTCAACCCCGTTTTCGCCCAGCTTTATCTCTATGCCGGCCCAACGGCCATCGCGCAGTTCGATGATTGCATCCACCTCGAGACCATCGGAATCTCGGTAGTACCGCACGGGCTGCGCTTGCGCTTGAGGGAGCGCCGAAGCATACACCATGAGATCGTGCATACAGAGCGCCTCAAACAGCACGCCGAACAGCTGCCCGTCAACAAGCAGGCGTTCTGGTGTAACCTGCAAAAGGTTCGCCGCCAACGACGGGTCGGCAAAATAGCGCTTCGGTTTTACGCGCAAGCGGCTCTTGGAACGCACGGGCGCGTCCCACCCCGGCACCTCCTCGATCATGTAAAGCGCTTTAAAAGCTTCAACGTATCGGGACGCGCGCTTTGATGCCGAGGCCGTCGCGGTCTCCTCGCCAAAAGCATCGGTCCCTATTGTCTCCAACTTTGCCGATGTGCCGACCGTGCGTGCCAAAGCAAGGGCGACGCGGCGCGCATCGCCCCCGCTGAACCCGCGCTTGGCCATGCTGACGTCAAAAATCGCATCGAAATAGGCGTCGAGATAGCGTGAAGCCGCGGCATCGTCTGCATTGAGTAAGGCAGGCCATCCGCCACGGCAGATAATCTGCGCCAGAGGGCGCAATCCCTGCTGCACCAGGTGGGGTTCGAATGACCCTTGAAACAATCCCGCGAGCGAGACGGCCCCGCTCGACTCCCCTGTTTCGGCAAGCGACATGGTGCGCATGCGCAATTTGGCGATGCGCGCCGCACCGCTATGGCCAACCTGGTCTTTTGCCGGCGTTGACGATCCCGTTAGCAGCAATGATCCGTGGGCCAACTCGCCAGAATCAACCGCATCGCGCACGGCGTCCCAAAGCGCGGGAACATCCTGCCACTCGTCAATCACATGCGGACGCGCGCCCACAAGCGCCGTCTCGGGATCCGCCTCGACAATGCGCCGCACGCTTGGCCTGCCCACACGCGTTTCACTCTCTCCAAATGAAAGAGACGTCCACGTCTTTCCGCACCACATGGTACCCGCAACCTCAACCGCGCAAAACGTGTCGAGTAGCTCGCGCAGCAGCTGGTCTCTGATACGCGGACGATATCCTCTTGGCTTGAGCGATCCATGTTGTATCATCTTCGCTTCACCCTTTCTAGCTGCTGCATTCCATTTTAGAGGATATTCGCATTCCAGAATAGAGGATTCTCCTGCACCAAAATAGAGGAGATATCCACTCCAAAATAGAGTGAATTCTCCTACTAAAATAGAGGAAGCGGCTTGATACCAAAGACCCCCGCCGGGCGGCAGGGGTCTTAATGCTGGCTTGAGCAGAGCGGCGACGCGTCGCTGTCGCGACGGCTGCCCGGCTAGCCCAAAAACGCCTCGTTGAGCTTCACGCCGAAGTCGCGGGCGATGGCGCGCAGGCTGTCGTCCTCGATGGTCTGCAGGATGGGCCGACCGGTCGAGAGCACCTTCACGTAGATCTCGGCGCTCTTCTCGATGGTGTGCGCGAGGCCAAACGTCGTATCGAAATCCGGGCCCGACGCGAAGAGCCCGTGCTGCGACCAAACCGCCGCCTGATAGGTCTCCATGAGGACGCTCGTCGCCTTGGCGATGTCGACCCCGCCGGGAACCATCCACGGCACTACGCCCACGCCCTCGGGGAAGACGACCGGGCACTCCGTGGCGCTCTGCCAAAGCGGGCGGGTGAAGTCGCGGTCCGTAAGCGGCAGCACGTAGGTGAGCGCGATCACGTTGGTCGCGTGGCAGTGGTAGATCACGCGGTTGGCACCGTCGGTCACGCGCTTGCGCACGCTGTGGTTCATAAAGTGGGTCGGGAACTCGCTCGTGGGCACGGCGCCGTCCTCGAGGCCCCACACGATGCGCCAAGCGCTGCCCGCCTCGTTGATCTCGACGATGCCGATGTTCTTCGCGGGTGCGAGCGGGACGTTGCGGAAATACTTGCCCGAGCCGGTGGTGATGAAGTATTCACCGGAGAGGTTCTCGCAGGTGACGCCCATCTCATGCCACTCGCGGGGCTCCTCGGCAAACGCCGGGCGCGCCGCCTCGACATCGCCCTCGGTCATACGGTAGGTGAGGTTGCCGCCGTTGCGCTCGTGCCAGCCCTGCAGCCAGCCGTCCTCGCACATGCGGATAAAGCCCTCAAGCGCCGGCGTCTTCAGAATGTCAGTCATGGTTGTTCCTCTCTTCTGGTCTCTTGTCTGAAGGGATGGATGGGACCCGCCCCCTGATTGCTTTTGGGATTGCTTTTGGGACGGGGTCGTTTTGAGGAAAATGACCTGTAACGACCCCGTCCCCAAATGAACTATTACCGGCAGACGACCTCGACGGGCACGTCCAGAATCTTCGCGACCTTGAGGATCGTATCCGTATGGCTGCCGAGAGCCGCCGCCATGTGATGCGTGGGGCCGGTCTCGTTCCAGCGGTTCATAAACGCACGCGCGCCAATCGAGAACTTCATGCGCATGTTGGTGTCACCGAACGTGAAGATGGGGCCGTCGACGTTCTCACCCTCGGCCACCACAAACTTGAAGTGACCGTCGCCGTCCTGCGTGATACCGAGGAACGTCACCGTACCGAGCCCCGGATAGAATTGCGTGAGGTAACCGCCGCCGGTCTTGCCGTGGAACACCGGCACCACCTTGAGGGTGGGCTTGCGCGCGGTGGAAATCGCCGCATCGCCGGAGCCCGAATGCCCGATGATGACGATGTCCTCGGGGAAATCGATGGAATACATCTCCGAGAGCTGCCCCGTGCCGGCGATGGTCTTCAAGATGCTCATGGCAACGGCGACCTTCATATCGCCCTCGACCGCACAGGCCGTCCCCTGCTTGATGAGCATCGAGAACGCGGGGATGAGCATGGAGTCCAGCACGCCGGCCTGCCCTTGCGCAAAACCGTCGTAATGGCTTGCCACCAGTCCGATCTCCTCGTCTTTGACCCACTGCTCGAACGCGAGCACGTAGCGCGCCATCTCCTGGATGGGCTCGTCTGAGACGTTGGCGCCGCCCTCGACATCAAAGGTATTCAAGATATCGGCCGCCTTGGCGTCGATGGCGGCCTGGTCGTTCACGTCGTCGGCGATGGCCCACATCTTCTCCCAGTCAAACTGCTTGGTGTAGAGGCCGAGACGGTTGTAGAGGTTGGTCTCGTCGATGTAGAGGTCCATCATACCCGGGTAGGGACGCCCGATCTGGGCGATGTTGGTGCGGCGCAGACGGCGGCGCACCTGCGCAGCGCGACACCATGCGTCGATCTCGCGCGCGACCTCCGGGTCGCCGCCCTCGACCACGCCGGTGATGACGGCATGGCGCTTGCCCGCCCGGTTGAGGTCAGCCACGACCTCACCCGGGGCGCCGCACGCGTAGAGGTCGCCCAGCCAGGTGGGGATATCGGTCGCGGCGTAGTCGGGCTGTGCCTTCTTCTGCACGTTCACCACCACCACGGGCACGTTGAGGTCGCGCACCGCGGGCAGAACGTTGTAGGACGTGGCATAGGTGAGCATCTGGAGGATGACGAGGTCGACGTCGGCGGCGCGGAACATATCGCCCGCCTCCTGGGCCTGCTCCTTGGTGGTCACCATGCCGCCGTCGATAAGGTCGATTGTCGCCGGCAGCGTTGCCTTGAACGCGGCGTACTGCTGCTCGAAATTGGGAACGAGCTCGGGAAACTGCGGCAGGTACGCGCCGAGCGCGATGGAGAACACGCCGATCTTGGCGCGGGTCTCCACCAGCGGCGCGAGGGGTGCTGCTGCGCTGTGCGGGGTTGCGGACATCATTTTCCTCGTTTCTGGTCGTCGGGTTGCTGGGCAGGGCGCGTTACCGCGCGGGCTCGATCTTGCGCACGTCGAAGCTGCGCGCCACGCAGGCGCGCGCCTCAGAGAGGTCGGCGAACTCGCCGGCAGCGATCATCTGCGCCATCAGGTTGCCGAGCGCCGTGCCCTCGGTGGGCCCGGCAAAGACGGGAATGCCGCAGGCGTTGGCGGTCGCCTGGTTCATATAGCGGTTCTGGCTGCCGCCGCCCACGATGTTGATGCAGGTGCGCGGCGTGCCCGTGAGCTCACCGAGCTCGATGACGGTACGGGCGTAGTCGGCCGCCAGCGCATCGTAGATGCAGCGCACGAGCTCGCCCGGCGTCTCCGGCACGGGCCCGCCCGCCTCGCGGCATGCGGCGCGAACCTCCTCGACCATCGATGCCGGCGCGAGGAAGCGGTCGGCGTCCACGTCGAGCACGGGGAAGTCGCCACGTGCGGCGAAGGCCTCGTCGATAAGCGTATCGAAGCTCGGCAGCTTGCCGTCGTCGCGCGGCCCGAGCTCGCGGCGGACGCTCTGCACCATCCACATACCCATGATGTTCTTGAGGTAGCGGTAGGTGCCGTACGCGCCGCCCTCGTTGGTGAAGTTGGCCTGCGCGCTCGCCACACCCGTCAGGGGCTCGGTGTTCTCGCAGCCGAGCAGGCTCCACGTGCCGCTGGAGAGATAGGCGGCAGCAGGGTCGGACGCGGGCACGGCAAGCCACGCCGAACCGGTATCGTGCGTCGCGGGGAGCACGACCCGGCAGTCGAAGCCCACGCGCTCGCGTATGGCGGGCGCGAGGCGACCGAGCTCATGCCCCGGCTCGCTGATGGGCGGGAAGATTGCGCGCGGCAGACCCAGACGCGCGATGAGCTCGTCATCCCACGTGCGCGTGCGCGCGTCCACGAGCGCCGTCGTCGAAGCGTTGGTGTACTCGTTGGCGACCTCGCCCGTCAGGACGTAACCCAGGTAGTCGGGAACCATGAGGAATGTCTTGGCGCGCTCGAGCTCCTCGGGGTGCTCGCGCTTGTGCGCCACGAGCTGATAGGCGGTGTTGAAGCGCTGGAACTGGATGCCCGTGCGCTCGTAATGCTCCGCGAACGTGACGGCGCCCGTGCGCTCGAGCTCCTCGCGGATGCCCTCCGTGCGCCCGTCGCGATAGGCGACCGCATCGCCGATGCGCTTGCCCTCCTCGTCGAGCAGCACATAGTCGACCGCCCACGTGTCGATGCCCACCGTGTCGGGCGTCAGCCCCTGCTCGTGCGCAGCGGCGAGCCCCTGGATCACGTTCTCGGCGAGCGCATCGATATCCCAGCAGAGATGCCCGTTCTTCTCGACGAGCGTGTTGTCGAAGCGGTAGACCTCGGTCAGCCGGATCTTGCCGTCTACCACCTCGCCCACGATATGACGCCCGCTTGAGGCGCCGATGTCGACTGCTACGTGACGCATTCCCACACCGCCCTCCTCTATGCGCTCCCCAGACGCCGGCTGCCGATACTCACGCGCCGCCTGCCAGCCCGCCGTCCACTCCGGAGCGCGACCTTGTATGCTTGCAGTATATTTTTGGAGAAGAATACGCTCCATACTCATTATTCGCTTTGTCGCTTCGAGATATCGCACACAGGGGGTAGTCATGCTGACCTATAAGCTCGACGTGGAGGAACGCAGCACATGGATCCGCACCACCCCCGGAGAGCACGAGCTCGCCCAGCCCTTCTGGGCGACGGAGGAAGGGACGTTCTACGCCCATCGCGAGTTTTTTACCGAGCGCACCGAAAAGGACAGCTACGAGCTTTTTTATACCTTCGATGGCGAGGGCACGCTCGAGCAGAACGGCCGCACCGTCACGCTGCGCCCCGGCTCCGCCCTGCTGATCGACTGCCGCACCCCGCAGCGCTACCGCACGCGCGCAGGCGCCGAGCGCTGGTACCACCTGTGGGCGCACATCGACGGACCCGGCGTCGCCGCCATGGCCGCCACGCTCGACGTGGGTACGCCGCGGCCCGTCGATCTGGCCGAGCCCGTCGCCCGACGCCAGTTTGCCGCCATCGCCACCAACTTGGAGCTGCCCGGCATCCTCCCCGCCGCCGTGGTGGGCCTTGCCATCCACACGCTGCTGGCCGAGATGGTGGGCGCCGCGCAGGCGGGCTCCGAGTCCGCCCTCGGCGACGAGGCTGTGCGGCGCGCCTGTGAGCTTATCGAGCGCGCCTATGCCGAGCCCCTCACGCTCGACGACCTTGCGCGCACGGCGCAGGTGAGCAAATCCTACCTGCTCAAGCTCTTCCGCCAGAACCTCGGCACCACACCCTACGACCATCTGCTGCGCTATCGCATCACCCGTGCCAAGGAGCTTCTGGCCGAGACGGACTACAAGGTGGGCAAGATTGCGTCGCTGGTGGGCTTTAACAGCGAGAGCAACTTCTCGTACCGCTTCTCGCAGATGGTGGGGCAAAGCCCCCGCGCCTATCGCGAGAGCTGCCCTGTCGCCCTGACCGCCCGCTAGCTGCCGTGGGGGCCCGCCCGCGACGCGCGACGACGCTTCCCTCCTTACTGGCGGCCCGCATCGCGCGCCTCGCCCTCAATCAGCTCTTCAAAACCCTTGAGCGCCGCAAACGGCATGAAGAGCCGCCCGCGCCCGCTGTCTGCGCACGGGCGACGGGGACCGTCCCGCTCGATGCGCTGGCGTATATCCCGCAGAACGGCCGCGCGCCGTGCCCGCTCGTCCGCCGGCAGACCCGGCCAAGCATCCGCCCCCGGGAGCGCAGAGAGAAGCTCTGCGCGGCGGCGCGCATCCCCACACCCCTCACGCACGGTGTCCCCCAATCTGGCGGTTCCGCTCGCGCGCGTTGGCCTCGGGCCGCAGACTCGTACCCCGCAGCAGGGCATTCGGGCCAAAGCGGCGGCGCACCCGCACCGCTGCGCGCGCCACCTCCTCATCGCGCGCGAGGGCGGCCGCGTCCCCAAACAGCGAGAGCTGGCCCGTACCCGCCGGCACGACCTCGCCGAGCGCGATGCACACGCGCCGGATCTGCGCACAGCGGCTCACCGTCCCGTCGTAGAGCGCCAGCAGCACGCGCGCAATCTCGCGCTCGGAGGCCGTCGGCTGCCGCAGGCGGCGCTCGCCGCCCCCGTGCAGCGCTGCCACCCCTTCTGCCATAAGGTCCTCCGGCCGGGCGAGCATACCGCGGGAATATCCGACGTACAGCCCCACCGACCCGCAGGCACACCCCTTCTCCGCTAGGTCGAGAGCGCTTCCGAACGCCATCTCACGCACGATGGTGCGCGCCTCGTCAAACGAATAATCGCGCATCAGCACCTGCCCGTTGGAGAGCGACCGCGCCCGGGGCACATAGCCTCGTATATCGGCGATGGTGGCCAGCTCGAGCCCCCACGCATGGTCGATAAGGGGCTCGGCGTTTTTACCAAACAGGCGCCTGAGCACAGTCGGGTCCTCGGCGCAGATGCCCGCCAAGTCGTAGATGCGCCTCTCCGCAAGCCGTCGCGCAATGCCGTGGCCGATGCCCCAGATATCGGTCAGGGGGTGATGAAACCAGATGTCGCGCATGAACGTCGCCTCATCGAGCATCCCGATACCGTCGTCGGCATGCTTGGCGCATATGTCGAGCGCCACCTTGCAGAGAAACAGGTTGGGGCCGATGCCCGCCGTCGCCGCAATGCCCGTCTGATCCCGCACCGCCCCCATGAGCTTGCGCGCGAAGGCCCGGGCGCCAAGCTGGTAGCGCCCCAGATAGGGCGTGGCATCGATGAAGCACTCGTCCACGCTGTAGACATGGATATCCTCCTGTGCCACGAAACGCAGGTATATGCGGTAGATTTCCGCCGACACCTCCATATAGCGGCGCATGCGCGGCACCGCCGTCAGGTAGGGCAGTCCCACGGGAATCTCGCGCACACGGCAGCGGTTGCGGACCCCCTTGGCCTTGAGCGCCGGAGTGATGGCGAGGCAGATGGTGTTGGCGCTGCGCTCGGGATCGGCCACCACCAGATCGGTCGAGAAAGGATCGAGCCCCCGATCCGCGCACTCCACGCTGGCATAAAAGCTTTTGAGGTCGATGCAGAGGTAGGTCCGCGCCTCGCCGCGCGCGCACCCACCGTCGGCCGTCCGCCCTTTTGGGGCGCTCGCACCCTGCCCACCATGCTCCATATGTCCCCCTGCCCTGTCATAAAAAGAACGTTTGTTCCGTACTGTTGTTCTATCATCGCGTGCGGACATAAAAGGGGTTCGGCCCCCACTTCGCCATGCGGATTTCACGTCATGTTCGATTGCCAGACAAGAACGGATGTTCGATACTGATAGCTATGGAGTACCGGACGCTGACAGATGGGACACGGGTGCGCGTGCACCGCGTGGACGTGGATGTCGTGGCGCATTTTGGGCGCGACGGCACCCTGCTCCCCGTGTGCGTGCAGTGGATCGACGGGCGCTCGTTCACGATTGACGAGGTACTCGACACCATGCCCTTCGGCACGCCGCTCCGCGGGCGCGAGACGGCGCGCTACCGCGTGCGCTTCGGCCGGCACGAGACGGACCTGTACCTCGAGCGGCGCCTCCCCCGCCCCGAGATCGCCGAACCTGAGCGCCTCATCTGGTGGGTCTACGCGACCGATGTGACCAAGCAGGGAGGCGCCCCCAAACGGCGCGCGCAGACCGCCGCCGGCGCCTGACAGGCGCGTCGTCCACGCAATAAAGCGGGCTGGGAAGCGATGTCCCCCATGGAACCGCCTGTAGCCTTCCGCCAGCTTTACGGAAGCTCGGACGGTCGCGCTGACTGCCCGGGGAGCTTGCGCGGAGCACGGCACCCCTCACCGCGATCGCGCCTTACCACAAGTCCCAACCCCCGCGCCACGCAGTACAATCCAAAACCAATGCAGGCAACACCCGGGCCGGGTAAGATGAGCATGGGGATTCCCAGCACGATCAGAAACACACCGATAACGATCAGCAGAATCCGATTTACGAACGTCTTGCGCGACATCGAGCGCCTCTTGCGCATTGGCCCTCCCCGTGACAGTCTTCTTCGGCGCAGGCTCACGCTGCGCGCTTTGCTATCGCAGGTTTATCCGTATTCGGACCATCTTAATCTCCAGCGCGTCCAGAAACACACAACATCTACCTAAACAGCGTTCTAAGCCCCAAAACGTTGTGTAGGTGGACGTTATGTAAAACGGTCGGCGCGCCAACGTGGGTTTGCCGGCGTGAGCGCACCGGAACGACTGAAGAAAAACAGGCTGGAAAGCGATGCCCTCCAGCCTGCCGACACGTCATGGTGCCCCAGATTGGATTCGAACCAACGACACCCGCTTTAGGAGAGCGGTGCTCTATCCCCTGAGCTACTGAGGCATATGCAACGGTTAATTGTAGCAGAAGCGACCGACGACACATCCGCCGCGCCCCTTCTCCATGTCGCCCTAACGGCCCGCTCCCCTGCCTTGCCACCCGCGCCCGGGCCTCCGGATGGCACAAGTTCCGCACGAGCCGAAGGCGCCGGTGGCGCCTTCGTGCGAGCTCAGGACTGCCCGCCGTGCCATCTGGAGGCCCGGGCGCGGGTGGCGACGCATCGCCTAAAGCGTCATGTTAGGATCGGCATCGACGGAGAAATCGGAGAAATCTCCCTCAGCGAACTTGCGACGCGCCACCTCAGCAATCATCGCCGCGTTGTCCGTGCAGGCATCTCGCGGGGGCAGCGTCACGCGGACACCGCGCCGGCCGAGTTTGTCGACGAGCATCTGGCGCAGGTGCGGGTTGGCCGCCACGCCGCCGCCGAGGCAGTATTCGCGCGCGCCCGTCTGCTTGAGCGCATCCCATGCCTTCTTGAACTGCACGTCGAAGACGGCCGCTTCGAACGATGCCGCGAGGTCGGGTAAGTGGATGGTGCGCCCTGCCGCCGTCTCCTGCTCGATGTAGGTCACGACCGCGGTCTTGAGGCCCGAGAGCGAGAAACGGTAATCATGGCTGTGCATCATGGCACGCGGAAACGCGATAGCCTGAGGGTCCCCCTCTTCGGCCAGGCGCGAGATGACAGGACCGCCCGGGTAGCCGAGACCGAGCGCCTTGGCCACCTTGTCAAACGCCTCGCCAACCGCATCGTCGAGTGTCTCTCCCAGCACCTCGTAGTCGCCCCAGGCGCGCACGTGGACGAGCATGGTGTGCCCGCCCGAAACGAGCGTGAAGATGAAGGGCGGCTTGAGGTCGGGCTGGGCGAGCAGGTTGGCAAACAGATGACCCTCGAGGTGATTGACCGTGATGAGCGGCTTTGCGGCACCGTATGCGAGCCCCTTGGCAAACGCCACGCCCACCACCAGCGCGCCGACGAGCCCCGGGCCCTGCGTGACGCCCACGGCCGCAAGCTCGGCAGGCGCGAGGGCGCCGCCCGTCAGACCCAAGGTGGTCGCCGCCTCCTCGAGCGCCTCATCGACCACGCCCACGATGACCTCGACGTGCTTGCGCGAGGCGATCTCGGGCACCACGCCGCCGAAGCGCGCATGGAAGTCGATCTGCGTCGAGACCTTGTTGGCAAGAAGGCGCCCCTCAGCGTCGATGATGGCGACCGCGGTCTCGTCGCACGAGCTCTCGATAGCGAGGACGGGCCTGCGGCGCGCAAGCTCCGCCTGCTCGTCGGGCGTGCGGGCGGGCGCCGGCTGCGGCCAGGCGCGGCGCACGGCGGCCGTCGGCTCCGGCGATGCGGCGTCAACAGGCAGCACGAGCGGCAGCGGCGCCGTCATGACCACGGCATCCGCCCCCGGCCCGTAATAGTTGCGCCGCACGCCCGCCTCGGTGAAGCCGAGCGCGGCGTAGAGCCGGCGAGCGGGCTCGTTGCCCGCCTCGACCTCAAGCGACGCCGTCGTGCAACCGAGCATCTGCGCATCGTAGCTCACGTGGGCGAGGAGCCGCCGGGCGATTCCCGCGCGACGGCGCGCGGGCGCGACCGCCACATCGAGAATCTGCACGTCGCAATCGACGATCATACCGCCGGCGATACCGATGAGATCGCCGTCATCGTGGGCGACCCACCAGCTGCGCGGCACCGCGGCCGCCGGCGAGAGCTCCTCTAGAAACTGAGCCGCCGTCCAAGGCGTATGCGCCGCCCCCGCAAAGCACGCGGCCTCGAGTGCCGCCGCCGCCTCCGCGTCGGCCGCTCCGAGGGGACGGTACTGCAAATGACGCCCCGCAAGCTCATCCGCCACGCCCGTCGCCTGCGCCGACGGGCTCTCGGCAAGCCCCAGACGCTTGCGCTCGTTTTCCTCGGCGTCCGATAGACGCGTGTAAATGGGCAGCACGAGGGCCGGGTCGCCATCGCCGAGCGCCGCGGGGCCGCCCGCCGCCGCAGCCGCGCGCACGATACCCTCGCCCGTCGGCCACCAGAGGTCGCGCTCGAGGGCATGCTCCATCAGGCCCGCCTCGTGGAACAGCTTGCCATAGCGCACGAGGCCGTCCCCGGTGAGCTGAAGCTCCTCGGCATCGGGGCGCGCCGCCCAAGCCGCCGCGGCGTCAGCCGCCTTGACCACCTGCTCGCGCTCGAACAGGCGCGTGACGCCGGCATCCTCGATGCGGTACAGCGCCGGATACACCTCGCCGCGCATGGCATCGGCCGCAACGGCCACCAGACCGCGCGCCCCCGCGCACCACGCGCGCCACGCCGTCGCATCCAACGTCGAGACGCCCGCCAGCGGAACCATCGCTCCGCGCGCCAAGCCCTTGGCGGTCGAGATGCCGATGCGCACGCCGGTAAACGACCCCGGGCCGCGGCCCACCAGCACGGCGTCGATATCCCCCAGCGACAGCCCCGCCGCAGCGAGAGCGGCGTCCAGCGACCCGATGAGCTCGACATTCGCATGGCGCCGACATAAATGGTCGCCCGAGGCGAGCACGCGCACCGCCGGCGCTGCGGCGCCGGCCCCATCCAGCTCTGCCACGCATACCGCCAGCATGTCCGTCGACGTGTCGATTGCCGCCACGCGCATCCGTTTGCTCATCACCATGTATCGACTCTTTCCTGCCTGTCAGCTTGTCGCACGAACCACGGCATCATCGATGGATGCCGCCAGCGCCTCCGCTCGCGCGCCGTGCGGCTCAAGCACGATGGTGCGCGCCTCCGGCTTGTCCGGCACGCGCGAGATCACGACGCCGAGATAAGTGTCGGTAAGCTCGTCCTGAAACTGCTCGCCCCACTCGAGCAGGCAAACCCCCTCGTACCCCAGCACGTCATAGATGCCCGTGTCCTCCAGCTCATAGGCGTGCTCCAAGCGGTACAGGTCAAAGTGAAACAGGGGGATCCGCCCGCCGTCGTGCACCGCCATCAGGGCAAACGTGGGACTCGTCACCGGATGCCCGTCACCGAGCCCCCGGGCCACGCCCTTGGTGAGATGGGTCTTGCCCACCCCGAGGCCGCCGGTAAGCACCGCGACGTCGCCCCCGGCAAAGCAGGGAGCCATGAGCTCGCCCAGCCGCTCCGTATCGGCCGCGGCGCCACTCTGATAGACGCCCGCCGCCGAGCGCACGAGCGCCATGTCACTCACCAACCTGGGGCAGATGCTCTGCAGGGGCGCCGTCGGCCGATTCCGCCACGGCGGGAGCCGTGCCCGCAGGGTGGCGCATCAGATAGTCGCCGAGCATGCGGAAGTCCGCCTCGAGGAGCTCCTGCCACTTGGGGTTGCGGAGCGCCGCCGCGGGGTGGAACGTGGGCATGACCACGAAGTGGCCCATCTGGTGGAAGCGCCCGCGCAGCCGCGTGATGCCGATCTCGGTCTTAAGCACGAAATGCGTCGCCGGGTTGCCGAGCGTCACGATGATATCCGGCCAGATGCTGCGAATCTGCTCGCGCAGAAACGGCGAGCAGGCGAGCACCTCGTCGGGCTTGGGATCACGGTTTCCCGGAGGACGGCACTTCAGCACGTTCGCGATATAGATATCCTCGCGGCGCAGGCCCGCGAGCGCGAGTATGCCGTTGAGGTTCTCGCCCGCCCGGCCCACAAACGGCTCTCCCTGGAGATCTTCGTTCCGCCCGGGCGCCTCCCCCACAAACAGCACCCGCGCGTGCGGATTGCCCACGCCAAACACGATATTCGTGCGCGTTTGGCAGAGCTCGCAAAGACGGCAGTCGCCCAAAACCGCTCGGATCTCGTCAAGCGACACCTCGCGCGGCCCCTGATGCTCGTGACCGGGAATATGCATGACGCCCATGCGTCCTCCTCTCGCCGCCGCGCGGCGCTACACGTACACCTTCTCGAGCCGCATCCCAAAGCCGCAGGCAACCTCATAGTTGATCGTCCCGCGAAGCGCGGCCATCTCATCCATGGTGATCTCGGCGTCGCCGTCGCGGCCGATGATGGTCATAAGGTCGCCGTGCTCGGCCTCGGGCTGCGGATGCGCCGGGTTCTGCTGAATGGCGACCATGCACTGGTCCATGCAGATGTTGCCCACCTGGCGCTGACGGCGCCCGCGGTAGAGCACCTCCATGCGATTGGAGAGCGTGCGGGCGAGACCGTCGGCATAGCCGATGGGCAGGGTGCAGATCTGAACCGTCGTGCGCGGCACACGGTAGGTAAAGCCGTACCCCACGCCCTCGCCCATCGCAGGATGCGTCGTGCGCGTCACGCGCGCCCGCACGCTCATGACGGGCGCGAGCTCGATGCGGCCGCGCGCGCTCTCGCAGGGCGCGAGTCCGTAGAGGCCGATGCCCACGCGCACCATATCATAGTGAGATGCCGGGTCGAAGATGGTTGCCGGGGTGTTGTCGCAGTGCACGGTGCCGCATGCGAGCCCCGCGTCCTTTAGGGCGCCGACGGCCTCGTCGAAACGCTTGCGCTGCAACTGGTAATCCCAGCCGTCCGGATCATCGGCCGTGGCGAAATGGGTGAATACGCCGTCGCAGGCGAGCCCGCGATGGAAATCGATGCTCCGCCGGAACTCCACCGCCTCCGTACAGGGCACGCCGATGCGGTTCATGCCCGTTTCGATAGCGAGATGGTACCGCCCGACGGTACCCGCCTGCACGGCGCACTCACCATAGGCGAGGGCGAACTCCACCGTATAGACCGTGGGCATGATAGCATGCGAGAGCAGCGCCGGAATCGCCTCGATCGGCGGCTCGGCCAACACCAGAATTGGCTGCGTGATGCCCGCCTCGCGCAGTTTGATTCCCTCCAGCACCGTGGCGACGGCGAACATGTCCGCTCCCGCCTGGGCCATAATCTGGCAGCACTCCGCCGCCCCATGGCCATAGGCGTCGGCCTTTACCACGCAGCACAGGCGCTCACGCCCGCGCAGCAGCCGCCGAAACGCGCGCACGTTTTTACGGAGCGCCCCGCGATCGACCTCGACCCACGCCCAGCGCGTCTCAGGCTCCCTACACAGCGCCATGTCCCCTACGCCTCCTTGGCCGACGAGGCGACCTCGTTCTCAAGGCCGCCGATCACCTCTTCTGTCATGAGGCGCATAGCGTCCCCGATGCAGTCGATGAGGTCGGTTGCGATCACGCTTTTCTCACCAAAACGCTCGGCCGCGGCAAAGCCCGTGTAGGAGTGAAGGGCCACCGCATAGGATGCGAGCAGCTCCCACGCCTCGATACGGTCGCGGTTGAGCGCGGTGGCGCCGGCAATGATACCCGCCAGCACATCGCCCGAACCGGCGGTGGCGAGCGACGCCGGCCCCGAGAGCGGGAGGAGCACCTTCTCGACGCCGACAACGGCTGTCGTCGGGCCCTTCGCCACCACAATCAGGTTGTCCGACCCGACGCCCCACACGATACGCTGCGCCGCGTCCATCGCCTCCGCCAGATTCCCGACCGCGTCCTCGTGCACGAGGCGGGCGAGCTCACCGTAATGCGGAGTCATGATAAGGGGCGCCTCGCGGCGGTACAGCTCCGGCGTAGCGTCGATGCCGTCGATGGCAACAGCAGCCAGGCAGTTCAGGGCATCGGCGTCGAGCACCAGAGGCACATCGAGCGCCAAGAGGCTCGTCACCACGCCCATGGCGCCTGCCGACGTAGTCATACCCGGACCGCAGAGCACGCAACCGTACCGGGAGGCGAGCTCGCTTACCTGCATCGGCGCCGCGGCGCCAAAGGCCCCGCGAGAGTCGGCAGGCATGGCGAAGACCGGCACCGAGGGCAGCGCCAAGCGAATCAGGTTCGCACACGGCTCGGGAGCCGCCACGGCCACATAGCCCGCACCGGCGCGCGCGGCCGCTTTGGCGGCCATAATGGCAGCTCCGGGGTACTGCGCCGATCCGGCAACCACAAGCACCGAGCCCCTCGTGTACTTGTTGATATCCGAGGGGAGCGGCTCCAGATAGTCGATGAGATCGTCAGCGTCGACATGCTCCGCCGCATGAGAAACGTCTCCGATGACCTCGTCGAGCTTCTCGTAGAGCTCACCGCACACCACCTCGCCCGCAAAATCGGGACCCGAGGCGCTGAACAGGCCGATTTTTGGTGCAAACATCGTGGCGGTCACATCGGCGCGCACGCAGGTACCAGCCACCGCGCCCGTCTGCGCATCAAGGCCCGAGGGCACGTCCACCGAAACGACCGTCGCCCCCGCCTCATTGAGGGCGTCGATCCAAATATTGAAGGGCGGACGCAGCGCTCCGTGAAACCCGGTGCCCAAGATCGCATCGAGGACGACATCGGCCTTGAGAATCAGCTCAGAGAGCTCATCTCGCGAGGGACCGACGTACACGGTGACGTCTCGGCCGGCCGTGCGCCGCGCAACGTGGCGCGCAAGCGTCGCCGGAATCTCATCGGGCTCAACGGGAGACACCACATCGACGGCAATCCCCTTCTGCGAAAGGATATCGGCTGCAACCCAACCGTCTCCCCCGTTATTGCCAAACCCCGCAAGGACCAGCACATGCTTGGGGGAGAGCCGCTCGACCTGTGCGGCGGCGAACTCGCCCGCAAGCTCCATGAGCTCGGCTTTAGAGGTTCCCTGCTTCTCGATGATATCTTCTAGCTCGCGAACTTCATCACAGCTGAGAATCGGCTTCATCGGCATCCTCCAGATCCCCCGCGGGCGCACCATCACCCGTCACTTCGTCTGCCTCAGTGAGTACATCAAGCGTTTCAAGCTGTCCTGTCTGCAAACGTTCAAGCTCATCCAATACAGAACGCGCTTCTTTAAAGGAGCGCGCAAGCTGAGCGCGCTCGTCATCACCGCGGCGCTTTGGGGCGGGCCGGGCGTCCTCGGTGATCGTCATGGCATTCGCGACAGCGAGCCCCGCCGTGTGCGAGAGCGATAGGGCGATCTCGACGATCCCAAGCTCTTCAGCAACCTCCCGCGCGCGCCCCGAAAGAACCGCAAGGGGACGGCCCTGGGCGTCGCGAGTGACTGACACGTCAGCCAGGCCAATGCCCTGAGAAAATCCTGTGCCGAGAGCCTTGAGAACCGCCTCACGCGCAGCAAAGCGCGCAGCATAATGAACCGCAGGCCGAGAGCTGGCCTCACAGTACGTCCGCTCTTCCTCGGTGAAGACACGTCGCACAAACGAGGGCGTCTTTTGTATAACGCGCTCCATGCGTGCGATCTCGACGATATCGACTCCGATACCCGCCTGTGCCATACGACCGTCCTCCCCTCTGAAGCGCAACCACAAACTACCAACGATAGTGTAGCTGCAAAGCGCCCCCGCGGGGCCGGCTCCCCGGGAACCACACGGCCCCGATATACGCGAAAGGGGCCCCGGAGGGCCCCTCTTCAGCGCTTCTGTCGGACGGCCCGGTGCCGTCCACCGGTCAGCGG
>NZ_NFJH01000018.1 GCF_002159765.1 Collinsella sp. An268
GGTGTGCGGGGGGCGGGGTGCATGCGGTCACGGTAACCTCCTTTTGCCCCATTGTCCCCCTTTTGCAGGCGGCGTCCCAGGCTGGTTTGGCGAGATTCGCGGTATGGCCAGATTCGCGCACCCCCTCCGCTACTCATGTGAAACGCGCGGACGCCGCGCCCTTGTCCCGCCAGGCGGGCGCGACAGGCTACAATAACCAAAAACATGGAGCCGTCGGAGCAGCCCATCACCCGAGCGTAAGGAGCGCGCATGGCCATCACCCCGCAAGAAATCGCCGAAACCCGCGGCATGGTCGCGGAGCAGAACCTCGACATCCGCACCATCACCATGGGCATCTCGCTTATGAGCTGCGCCGACGAGAGCCTCGAGCGCATGGCGACCAAGGTGTACGACCATGTGACTCAAACGGCAGAGCATCTGGTCGAGACCGCCGAGAACCTCGAGCGCGAGTACGGTATCCCCATCGTCAACAAGCGCATCGCCGTCACCCCGGTGGCGCAGATTGCCGCCGCCTGCCACGATGAGGACCTGACGCCGCTCGCCCACGCGCTCGACCGTGCCGCCGAGACGCTCGGCATCGACTACCTCGGCGGATTCTCGGCGCTTGTGCACAAGGGCATCGGCGATGCCGACCGCCGCCTCATGAACTGCATCCCCGAGGCGCTTGCGGCCACGAGCCGCGTCTGCTCGAGCGTCAACGTGGCGAGCCTGCGCGCCGGCATCAACATGGATGCCGTGCTCAAGGTCGCCGAGCTCGTGCGCCGCTCGGCCGAGCTCACGGCCGACCAGGATTCTGTCGGCGCGTCCAAGTTTGTGGTCTTCGCCAACATGGTTGAGGACTCGCCGTTCATGGCGGGCGCTGTCCATGGTTCTGGCGAGGCGGATGCCGTCATCAACGTGGGTGTTTCCGGCCCCGGCGTCATGGCGGCGGCGCTCGAGGAGCTGTCCGAGACCGCAAGCATGATGGAGGTCGCCGAGAAGATCAAGCAGACCGCCTTCAAGATCACGCGCGCAGGCGAGCTCATGAGCCGCGAGGCCGCGCATCGGCTCGGGGTCGAGAAGGGCATCGTCGACCTGTCGCTCGCGCCCACGCCCGCCATCGGAGACTCGGTGGCGCGTATCCTGGAGATCATCGGTGTCGGCACGTGCGGCGGCCCGGGGACCACGGCGGCGCTCGCGCTGCTCAACGACTGCGTCAAGAAGGGCGGCGTCATGGCCACCTCGAGCGTCGGCGGTCTGTCGGGTGCGTTCATCCCGGTATCCGAGGACGCCGGCATGATCGCGGCGGCCGAGGCGGGCGCGCTTACGCTCGAGAAGCTCGAGGCCATGACCTGCGTGTGCTCCGTCGGCCTTGACATGATCGCCATCCCCGGTGACACGAGCGTGGAGACCATCGCCGGTATCATCGCCGACGAGATGGCCATCGGCGTCATCAACAACAAGACGACGGCGGTGCGCATCATCCCCGCCATCGGCAAGGGCGTGGGCGACGCCGTCGAGTACGGCGGACTGTTTGGCCGCGCGCCCATCATGCCCGTCAACCCGCATGCGGGCACCGTGTTCGCGCACCGCGGCGGGCGCTTCCCGGCACCGCTCAACTCGCTCAAGAACTAGGGACACTATCCCGGAGCGGCGCGCTGGAAGCGTCGCTGCTGCTAAGCATACTGCGCATCGAACAGCTGCCTCGAAAGAGGCGGCTGTTTCCGTAAACGCCCGAGGCCTCATGCATAACTCCCGGTATGGCGCGACTCTTCGACGTTGCGATTGGGCGTTGTGGTCAAATCATCCTGTGAGAGGGCATTGGTACCCCGCCTCTTGCAGTCCTAGGGCGTGAAAGCGGCGCGGAAACACTGTTGCTTGCTCAGCGGAGCGTCGCATTGCGCACCATGGGTGCAGGAAATCATGCCAGCGGCACCGTATCCCGTCACGCTTGGGCTCCACACAATGCCCTCTCACGGGGTAATTTGACCATTTTGCCAAAAACGAACGTGGCATGCCCTGTGGCATTCTCTGACGAGATGACAGCGAATAGTTAATCTATGAAAAAAATATCGAAATACATTAAATAATTGCTATAATCAGGCCTAGAACCAAGCGGAAGGAGGCTTCATGGTGGCAGCTAACCTATTCGGGAACATTCACATTGAAGAAGAGGTGCGCAAGCGCGTGCTCGCGCGCATTCGCCAAACCTCACGTATCGCAGCCGTGATATGCGCCATAGGGGCGGTCTTCTGTTTTTTGAGGGTCCTGCTGCCGATTGTGGGGATGGCGCAGGCGTTGTTGGCCTCTTCGGATGCTTTACTCGATGGTGCGACGGAAGGAAATCGCGTCGTCCTTATTGCTTCGCCTGCAATTGAGATATGGGATACGAATGGGCTTCTCGTTGGAGCCCTCCATATCCCCGACTCGCTGGAGGCTTTGCTCGCAACGGCTGGATTGATGGTTGCAGCTCTTCTGTTTATAGAAGTATCTCGTTCTGGTAGACCGTTTGAGAATAAGTCAGCGCGAAGGCTGAGGCTCATTGGCGTCGTCTGCCTTCTGACGGCGATTGTGCCTCCTGTAGTTGGCGGATTGTATATCACGCTCAAATACGGACAATTTGATTTGGGCCTTTTGATGGTCGAGGGCGCTATCCCGCGTGCCCAGAATCTTGCCATTGGTGTACTGGGTATCTTGATTCTTGCCTTTGCGCCTATCATTGCGTATGGACAGATCCTGCAGCAGCAGGACGACACCTTACTGTAGGGGACAGCCATGATTGTTATGAGACTCGATCGTATGCTTGCGGATCGTAAAGTGTCGTCTAAAGAGCTTGCGGAGCGCATCGGGATATCTCCCGTGAACATATCGCGCATCAAAACGGGAAAGATCAACGCAATCCGGTTCTCGACGCTCGAGGCAATTTGCGAGGTGCTACGCTGCCAGCCGGGAGACCTGCTCGAGTTTGTTCCCGACGCCGAGGTGGCTTACGTGCTCGGTATCGCGGCCCCGCACACGGAGGTGTCCTGCGTCCAAGCGGCTGAGTTCGTGGCGGAAGCACCCAAGGCGGAGGGTTCCGCCGTAAGCGCTACCCACAGCGATGTGGTAGAGCCCTCTGCCAGTATCGGTCTTGCGGGGGCGTAGGCAAAAGTGGGGCGCTAACCTACGGTGATGAACTGGTCCGCTATGTCGCGGTCCGACTGCTGGTTGTGGCGAGAGCGAACCCATGCGAGGACGCCTGCCTGAGAGAGGGCGCGCTCGTTCTCCGTCGTGCCGGCGATGCTCGCTATCGCCTTGTCCGCAAGCGGCAGGAGCTCCCAGTCGACAAGGGCGACATGGCGCTTGAGGTGCTTGTCGCGGATCACGCTCTTCACAAGCGACTTGACGGCACCGCCGTCGCTTGCGTCACCGCCCTCATGGAGGTAGGCGCGGTACGCAGCCGCAAAGTCCTGAGCCAGGTCGTCCCACGGCCGCGTGATGTAGCCCGAGGTCACCATGTATGCGTTCCAGCGAAGATGTTCAAGCTGGCCAACGAGGTCCCGCAAGACGGCGCGGTCCTCGTCGGTGAGCGCGTCGCGCCCGCCGTGAGCTGCAAGGGCATCAGCCTGCTCGTTCCAGAACAGACGCTCCGCACCGATGAAGTCGGCGGTGGCGCGGCTCGATTCGCGGTCGTAGAGGGTGAGCGTAGGGTCGTCCCACGCGCTTTGTGCGCACGTGAGATAGGGCTCGTTGGCGGCATCGTCGAACAGGTCGGGCATGGCGGAGCTGTCCGCATAGCGGAGGTTCACCATCATGGCGCGGCGATCGATGGAACGGTGAAGCACTAGGCTCGATTGCATGCAGTCGGCGGTGCCTCCGTAGATGAGGACGCGTTTGAGGTCCTCGGCGTGCGCACGCTCGCGCCCGCCGTAGCTGTTTTCCCATACAAAGCCGGGGCGCTCCGATTCATCGAACTGTACGTATACCGGCCTTATAGCCGGGCAGCGCCTCTCGAGCGTGCGGTGCCAGACCTCGCGCTGCGAGGGTGCGCGCCCCTCGTCTGGCTCGGTGTTGATCACCAGTGTGACGCCGTTGGCATCAAGCGGCGTCTGCTCGATCATGTCGAGCTTGCTGGAGAAGAAGGCAAACGTGGCGGGCGGCGTGAGACGCGGCTGCTGCTCAGCGGATTCGCTCGAGATGGTGGTCGCATCAAGCCCATCGGGGAAGAGTGCGGGGTACGCGCGCCTGAGGCGGCGCTCTATGCGGCCAGCCTTGGTGCTCGCGATGGCGATATGGGGCTGCCGCGGCTGCGCGGCAAGGTCGTCGCCTACCAAAAGCGCCTGACCGTTGCGCACGAGGTAGACGATGGTGAGCACCATGCGCTCGACGTCGTTGCCCATGACCATAGCCGTGAGAGGGTGGGTGCCGATGCCAATATCGGCGCCCTGCGGCGGCAGGAGCTGGCGGACGAGCTGGCGCACCCTGATTTCCTCGACGCTATAGGAATAGAGGTCAGAGGGGTTATCGATGCCGCGCGGACTGCTGAGCGCATCGCTCGCGGGCTCCGCGCCGTCAAGGGCGCGCTCCCAGTCCTCGTCGCGCCACGAGGCCGCGCGGTTGGGATGATAGAGCGCAACGGTGACGCGACCGTTGCGAAAGACGGCGATGTATATCGACCGCTCACGCCCGCGCTTCTGCGTCTTGCCAGATGCTTTGCCAAGGTGACGTGCGATGGAGGCGAGTTCTTGCAAGGCGCGCTCGCGATCGGTTGCCTCGGTATGGCCGGCGGCGGAGATGCGCCAGGTCGCATGGGAGGGGTCATCCCCGCTCAGGCGGAAGATGATGGCTGGCGGGGTGGACGTCGCGCTCTCGCTCGCGCCGGTGATGAAGCGCTCGGCGTGTACCGCCATGGGTTCGCTCGCGTGCACGATGAGGACGTCGCCAAAATGCCCCTGCGTAAGGCTTAGGTGCGTCGAGAATCCGGTGAACAGCGTGAGGGCGAATTCCGCGGTAAGGGCGAGCGACAGGAGATTGCCAAGTTCAAAGAGTGCGTGCAAGGCGAAATGCCCCGGGTTGGCGGCAATCCAGGCGAGGCCTGCGGCGTCTCCTGCCGCGTCGGGGAAGAGGGCAAAGCCGTTGCCGCCCAGAAACGCAGCTCCCGCCATGCCGAGCGAGGTGAGCGCGGCGGTCGCCGAGGTGGCAAACGAGGAGAGGAGACTGGCGCCGGCAGCATCGGTCTCAAACAGGAGCTGCTTGGCAAAGCAGATAAGGGCGACGGCGATGAAGGTGGCGACAAACACCCGCGGCCGCCTGCCGTGGTCGAGCCGGTCATGCAAGAGGTACACCGCTCCGGCAACTATCGCGAGTGCCACTGCCGTGCCTAATACGGTCCCGATGATTGGCAGATTACCCATATCAAACCTCCGCCACAGCAAGATACAGTTGCACCGAGGTCGTGTGCCGCGATGCTCCCTGCTACCTGGATAGCTTCGCGCCGCTCAGATAGTCCTATCTTACGCGTTCGCGCGGGCTCAACCGGCACGGGCGGCCCAATCTTTTGTTGGCGCTATCGTTGAGATGCTACGAGGCCCCATCGTTGACAGACGATAAAGAGCCGCGCCGCGATTTGACATCATCGGCCTTGGTTTCTACCGCTACCATGGCTATAACGTTGGAATGGCCATGGAGTGGAGTCGCCATGCAAGAGAAGCACACGGTGAAGTTGGGCGTATCGTCCATTTCGGTATTCTTCAGCTACTCCCATCGCGATAGCATGGCGGGAAGTCTCACCTCGTTTGTCCAGCGTGCTGTGGACGTCTGCAATGCAAAAGAGACGACGCTGCCGCTGCATCTATTCGTTGATGACAGCGGCATTCTTCCAGGCGATGCATGGCGCGCCACCATAAACGACAGTCTCGCGAATACGCATATCTTTCTACCGTGTATTACGCCCAACTACTGCTTGAGTGCAGAGTGCGCCTACGAATACAAGCGCTTTGAAGACTTGCGCCGCAACGATGGTATCGGGCGCACGTGCGTCCCGCTCTTTTGGGAGGATATTCCGTCGGAGTACTTTGAGATACAGAGCTTTAGGCGAGACATCTTGGATGCGGCGCGTGCCATCAACGGCATCGATGTGACGTCGCTCGTCATGCGCCGGACATCCTCGCGAAACCTTATGGAGGAGGAGCTCGTGGCGGATCTTGCGAGCGCGCTCGAGCGGGCGGCCCGGTGGGTTGCGGATGACCTTTCGGCTACGGGCGCCTCCCCTTCAGATGCCGATGCGGCGAAAGCGGGGCGGGCGCATCAATACACGTGCGTCGGCTCCAAAGACCGCTCGACGTTTACCATGAGGTCTCCCGCCCCGTGCGTGGTCTTCAATGCGATCACCGACGATCCGTCATGGGGCGACGAGCGGGGTTTCACCCTCATCAAGGACGTCACGGGCATGCCCAACACGTTGGAGACGGCGTCGGCCGGCGATTTTGTCGAGGTCGCCCAAGCGATCGACCGCCACGTCTACATGGTCAAATCGTTTGTGCACCACTGTTCTGCCTCAAATCTCAAACTCACTGCTGAGGATGTGCGCCTGATGGCGTACATAGCACCCGGCTCCGTTAAGGACGCTATGGTTCAAGTGACGATACAGGCGAGTAATCTGGGCGCCACGAAAGATGATTCCGAGGGTAAGACAGGCGCGGTGTGGGACGAAGCCTACCTGACCTGCCCGGAGGGTTGTTCGTTCAAGGTCGCGTATATCTCGGGATCCGGCCGTTACTACAATGCCGTGCGTGGTCTTGAAAGTGAGCCCTTCGAGCTGCCGGACGACATTATCTCGAAAAAAGGGGCCTTGCTGGGTTATGAGCGGCTTGACGGACGGATTCCCGGGTGCTTCGCCTACTCCGGATACGCGACGTTTCTAATCATGGTGAAGGCTGAGAAGACGCGGCGCTCTTTGGGTATCCGCGCAAAAGGCGAGAAGGATGCCGATTGGGGCGCGAGGGCCGCGATCGGCCCGGGCGAGACGACGCTCGTCCGCATGGACTATCGGAATACCGGTATAAAGACAGACCAAGATGTTGTCCTCTCGGTCTCTCTGCCGCCCGCGTTGCAGCTGGTATCGGGAACGACAAGACTCTATAACGCAGGCAACCCCTCAGGTGCGTCGGTTTCCGACGCGTGGGTGCTGCGCGGTGCGAACATCGGATCGTACGCGCCGGGTTCCAACGCCATCGTAACCTTCTCGGTTCGCCTAACTGGCGAGGTGCCGCCCCAGGGCGTGCGTTCGGCAGAGATTCTCGCCCATGCCGTCACGGGAGATGGCGAGGTGTTTGCAGCGCTTCGGCTGCGCACGGCCTGACGTAGCAGAAAACCCGGCCTCCCCAAGGAGAGGAGGCCGGGTTAGCGTTGACGTGGGTGCCCCCAGCGGGATTCGAACCCGCGATATCCACCTTGAAAGGGTGGCGTCCTAGGCCGCTAGACGATGGGGACAGGAGCTCTGAGTATAGCAGAGCGGGCGAGCGGGACAAGGGTCGCTGCCCCTTTTCGCAGCATTTGCCATCGCGCCGCCGCGCAGCCGCCCGCTCCGCTCACCGCAGCTTGATGTCGCGCGAGGGATGGAGATGGGCTATGCGACCTCGCCGAGGGCCCTCGCGACGCGCATCGCATGCTTCTCCGCAGGCGAGAGGCGCTCGCGCGGCGAGAGGATGGTGTGCGTGCGGCAGAAGTCGGCGCACAGATCGCATCCGGCGCACACGTCGGGGTCGATCTGGCAGGTGGGGGGCACGAAGGCGAGGGCGGGGCAGGCGGTGATCTGGTTGCAGCGCTGGCACCCCATGCACGCGAAGGCGTTGACCTCGGCGGGCTCGAAGGCGCCCACCATGAGCTGGGCGCACGGCGAGGCGAAGACGAGGCCGTGCACGCCGGGCGCCTCTAGGGCAGAAAAGACGGCGCCCGAGCTGGCGAGCGTATCGAAGGGGTCGAGCACGGCCACGTCGGTGCAACCAAGCTCCCGAGCGCGCGCGACCAGGGCGGCTTGGCCCTCGGGGCGCTGGGAGTCTCTGCGCGAGGCGAGCACGCAGAGCAGGACCGTGGCTCCCTCGCGGGCGAGATGGTCGAGCTCGGGCGCGCGTACGGGGTCGAGGAGCGCCCGGTCGGGCACAAAGTGGGCGCAGACGGTTGCTGGCACCTCCTCATCGCCTGCGGGCACGGCCTGACGGTAGCGGGGCATGAGCGCCGCCTCGCCGCCCGGGCAGGTGGTGGCGGCGGGGTGCAGGGGCCCGACGGCGCTGCAACCGGCATCGCCGCAGAACACGCGTCCCCGACCGCGTCCGACGGCATCTTTCACGACGACAAACGCCGCACGGTGCGGGCATCCGGCGCAGGCGACACCGGTTTGGGGTCTACGCATGGGAATCGTCCTCCTTTGCCGGGTCCACCGGCTCGCGCGAGAGAAGCTCGAGCTCGAACGTGAGGCGGCAGCCTGCCATGGGATGGTTGAAGTCGAAGACGGTCTCGCCGTCGTCCTGCACGCGCACGACGCGGGCGAGCTGCTGATAGCCCTCGTCGTTCATCAGGTAGATGAGCTGGCCCACAACGAGGTCGTCGTAGTTGGGGATCTGCTCGGTGGGCATGGTGTAGAGAAGCTCGGGGCGGCGCTCGCCGTACGCCTCGCGCGGCTCGAGCGTCACCGTCTTGCGCTCGCCGGGCCGCATGCCGGCGACGGCGGCCTCAAACCCGGGCACGACCTCGTGCGCGCCCTCGATATAGGTGAGCGGCGCGCGTCCCTCGGTGGTGTCGAAGACGCCGCCATCCTCAAACTTGCCCGTGTAATGCACGGTTACCTTGTTGGTCAGCGAGAAGTTGGGCATGGTGCTCCTTGTGGTCAAACATGGGGGCGCGGGCATGCTGGTGTTTGCGCGCCCGCGCATAACTATAGCCCATCGCGCGCGGGTCCATCTTTCCTAGAACCCGTTGCGTGCGGCAAAAGCCTCCGAGGCGGCGAGCACGCCGTCGACGCCCTCTGCCCAGGTGGCGAAGTCGGGCGTGTCGGCGATGATGCCGTCGGCCTCCCACACCGCCTGGTGGGCGAGGTCCCACGAATTATGGGGGGCCGGGCGCACGGGCAGGTAGGGGTCGAGGTAGGTGGGGTTGAGAATGAAGAACGCCCCGCCATCGCAGCGCTCGGCAAAGGTGCGCAGCGCGCGCTGAGCGGCCCGGCGCTTGTCGAGCTTGTAGAGCAGAATGGTGCGCGCGAGGAGATACCAGGGCGAATCGTCGAGCGTGAGGCCGTCGGTCCGTGCGTCCCCGGCGTCCTCGCTCAGCTCGTGGGCAAAGGCGAAGAAGCCCTCTTCATCCTCGAGGCGGGCGAGCGCGAGAAGCACCGTGCCCTCGGCATGGTTGGGATAGCCCGCCGCCGCGCGGGCGCGCCGCGCATAGGTGATGGCTGCCCGATAGCGGGCGCTGGCGAGGCAGAGGCTCGAGATTGCTTCGAGCGTGTGCAGCCAGCCGATGCAGGCGGGCTCGCTTATCGTCCGCTCCGCCGCGGTGATGCCGCGGCGGGCAAGGTCGGCGGCGTCCCAGTAGCCGGGCGCGCCGAGGTCAAAGCCGGCGACGGCGCCCGTGAGGTGCCCGCGGATCTCATCCTCCAGCTTGAGGAGGTCGGCAAGGGCGCTGTCGAGCGGAACGTCGGCCAGAAGAATCGCCACCAGGCGCGCATCGACGCAGAGCTGGTCGCCTTGGGCGATGCGGGCGAGCACCTGGCGCGCCTCGCTGAAGAGCTGGGCGCGGCGCTCGTCGAACTCCTCGTCGGAAAGGTCATCCATGCCGGCGAGCCCTGCCATCAGGCGCTCATGTGCCTCCATGTAGGCAAGCAGCGCTTGGTCGTGGGGGGAGGCGGCGTACTTTGCGGGTCGGCTGAGCACCTCGGCGTGCACGAGTTCGCGCGCGGCGGGCGTAAGCTCGGGGTGCTCGTCGAGATAGCGGCGCTCGAGATGGGCGCATACGTACGCGCGGGGGTCCATCAGTTGTCACCCCCGGTGCCGCTCCGGCGCACCGCGCCCGCGCCGTGCCGCCGCTCGGAGAGCGCGTCGGTCACGAGCGGATGGGTGGCGATCCAGCTGGCGAGACATGCGTTCTCCGGCGCGCCGAGCCCCTCTTGCAGAAGCGGCGTCGACTCGGAGAGGGCGAGGATGAGCTCGTCTTCGCTGCCCGGTATGACGTGCACGCGGGCAAACAGGCCCTCGGGAAACTCCGCTTGGTAGTACAGCGCCTCGGCTGTGCGGGGATAGGCGCGCATGAGGGTGCGCAGCGCGCGCGTGGCGCCCGAGAAGTCGAGTTCGTGATAGGCGCAGGCGAGCTCGGCGATGAGCGTCCAGGCATCTGCGGGGCGCTCTTGCTTGGTGTGCCGGCGCCGGAAGGGCGCCGGCGGCAGGTATGCGGTCGCATGGCGGCGCCGGAACGCGGCGAGCTCGTCGCGCGTCGCCTCGAGTTTGGCGAGGGCGAGCGTGGCGGTGTGGCGCACGTCTCCGGGGTCCTCGGGCGCAAGCTCGAGGGCGTCCTCGGCGGTGCTCAGGGCAAGGCGGTACTTGCCGGCGATGAGGGCCTGTGCGGCGAGCGCGCCGAGCCAGCGCAGGTAGGGGCGCCGCCCAAGGTCCCTCATAAACTCTTGGTCGTAGGGGTCCGTTGCCTGTGAGGTGCGGGTGCGGACGCTCTCGGCGACCTCGGGGCGACGGTCGATCAGGTAGGCGACGTAGGCGTCGTTGGTGGGCGCGGTGAGCGCGACGAGCATGCGCTGGGCGTCCCAATTCTCGGCGTCGAGGTCGCATGCCTCTTTGAGCTGGTGCTCGGCGCGGTCGGTGAGGCGCTCGGCCTCTGCCTCGTCGGTCACAAACGGCACGCGGTAATCGACGGCTTCGCACGCCAGCGCGACCAGATGGAACGAGCGGTCGCGGTCATGCACGATGAGCTGTGCGGGGTCTTCCTGATAGCGGTCCATGCACGTCTGGATGAACGGCGCGTTCTCCAAGGGGAAGATGTGCTCGCGCCGGAGCGCCTCCAGGGTAAGGCGCAGGCAGTCTTCTTGTATGGGGTCGAACGCCACGGCGCCTCCCTTCGTGTTGGATGATACTCGACGATGGGCCAAAGGGGCTCAGGGCACCTTTGGTAAACATGATAGGTTATCACACCCGATGGCTATCCCGCGGCGCGCGGGCGGGCCCTCTGTATATCACACAAGCTGCGCGGCGTCCGCCTCGTCGGCGACGATCTCGAGCACCATGCCGTGCGGCAGGCAGACGATCTGGTCGCCCACCGCGCTGATGGGGTCGTGGTCGACGCACACTTGGTTGGAGCAATCCGCCCAGGTGACGTCGACGGTGCCGTGTGCGATGGAGACACGGTTCTCTCCCTCGGCGGTGGTGACGGTGTAGGCGGCGTCCCCGTCGAGAGGGTCGACGCGGTAGAAACCCTCGCGCGTCTGGCAGACGACGACGGAGCCTGCGGCGTCGGATTCGCCGGTGAGCGCTTGCGCGCCGAACCATAGGAGCCCGCCTGCTGCGATAAGGGCGATGATGACGATGAGGGCGCGGTCTCCGGTTTTAAGATGGGGCACGGGAGCCTCCGGGGCGGGGAACGGATGGGGGATAGGCCCATCCATAGTAAGGGCATCGCGGCGCCTCTGGCGGCGGGCGTATAAGATGCCCGCGCGGAAGGTACAATTCCTTCAGATGTTCGCGCAGATGGCGCGGACGCTTGCAAGGCATGGGGCCCAGTGCCCTCGGCCGTGATGCGGCGCCCCTGCAGCCGGGCGCCAGACAGGAGGTTCCCATGGGACGCTTTACCAATCCGCGAGACCTGTACTTTGGCGAGGGTGCCCGCCACGAGGTGAAAAACCTCAAGGGCCAGCGCGCCATGATCGTCACCGGCGGCGGCTCCATGCGCCGCGGCGGCTTCCTGCAGGACGTCGAGGCGGATCTTAAGGAGGCGGGCTTCGAGGTCGAGATCTTCGAGGGCGTCGAGTCCGACCCGTCCGTCGACACGGTGATGCGCGGCGCGAAGGCCATGGAGGAGTTCCAGCCCGACTGGATCGTGGGCATCGGCGGCGGCTCGCCCATCGATGCGGCCAAGGCCATGTGGCTGTTCTACGAGTATCCCAACGAGACGTTCGAGGAGGCCATCGTCCCCTTCAGCTTCCCCGAGCTCCGCACCAAGGCCAAGTTCTGCGCCATCGCCTCCACGTCCGGCACGGCGACCGAGGTGACCGCCTTCTCTGTCATCACCGATTACGAGAAGGGCATCAAGTACCCGCTCGCCGACTTCAACATCACCCCGGACGTTGCGATCGTCGACCCCGAGCTCACCTACACCATGCCGCAGAAGCTCTGCGCGCACACCGGTATGGACGCGCTGACCCATGCCATCGAGGCCTACGTCTCCACCGCGGGCTCGATGTTCACTGACGCCAACGCGCTGCACGCTATCCGCGAGATCGTAGAGTGGCTGCCCAAGAGCTACGAGGGCGACCACGAGGCGCGCCAGCACATGCATGAGGCGCAGTGCATCGCCGGCATCGCGTTCTCGTCCGGTCTGCTCGGCATCGTGCACTCCATGGCGCACAAGACCGGTGCCGCCTTTACGGGCGACCATATCATCCATGGCTGCGCCAACGCCATGTACCTCGGCAAGGTCATTCAGTTCAACAGCAAGGACGCCCGCGCCAAGAGCCGCTACGCCTATATCGCCAAGGAGGTCCTGCACCTCGCCGGCGAGACCGAGGACGAGCTCGTCGCCTCGCTGGTACAGAAGATTCGCGACCTCAACGACGTGCTCAACATTCCGCAGGGCATCAAGAACTACGGCAAGGGCGGCGTGAAGGCCGACGAGTCGATTATCGACTACGCCGAGTTCGAGGAGAAGAAGAGCCGCGTCGCCGTCGATGCCATCGGTGACGCCTGCACCGGGTCCAACCCGCGCCAGCCCACGCCCGAGGAGATGGAGAAGCTGCTCGAGTGCGTCTACAACGACGTGGACGTGGACTTCTAGGCGAGGTCTCGATTCCCAACGGAATCCCCCTGCACCTCTTACGCAAACGCCCCCCGCCTTACGGCCTGCGGAATGTTTGCCTGGGGAATCTGCAGGGGGATTCCTGCATTTCGACCCGCCGCAGCCCGGGTCTTAGAGCACGGTGAGCTCCTTGGGGTAGCTGTTCAGCACCTCGCAGCCGTCCTCCGTCACGATGACGAGGTCCTCGATGCGCACGCCGATGTCGCCGGGCAGATAGATGCCCGGCTCGATGGAGAAGCACATCCCGGGCTGCACGGGCTCGTCGTGCGTGGCGGAGACGTCGCCCGGTTCGTGGTCCTGAAGGCCGATCTGATGCCCCAGGCGGTGGTTGAACGCGGGCCCCCAGCCGGCGTCCTCGATGATGCGGCGCGCGGTCAGATCGATCTCTGCAAACGTGACGCCGGGGCGCACGATGGCCTCCGCCGCCTCGTTTGCCCGGCGCACCGCGTCGTAGACGGCGCGCTGGTGGTCGGTGGGCGCGGCGGTGAAGAACGTGCGTGTCATGTCCGAGCAGTACCAATCGCGCTTGCAGCCCACGTCGAAGAGGACCATGTCGCCCGCCTCGAGCACGGTGCCGTCCGGCTCGTGGTGCGGGTCGGCGGCGTTGGCGCCAAAGCTCACGATGGGGGAGAAGGAATGGTCCTGCGCGCCCAAGCGGCGGTACGTGCCGAGGAGCCCCTCGGCGATCTCGAGCTCCGTGGCTCCGGGCCGTACCTGCTCCACCAGCCACTGCATGGCCTCATCGTTCACGCGGGAGGCGGCGCGCATGAGCTCGCGCTCGCGGGCATCCTTGAGGGCGCGCGCATCGTCGACCGCGTCGGAGGCGACCGCGAAGGCCGACGCCGCACCTGCCTGCATGAGCGGAACGAGCCAGCGGGCGGGGAGCTCCTTGTCTACGCCGAGCGGACGCGCCGCATCGCACAGCTCGATGACGAGCGGGACGGGGTCGTCGGTGTCGGAGAACGCGACCACGTGCGCGCCGGTTGCCGACGCGTCGGGAAAGAGCCTGTTAACCAGAAGGGTCGGGGTCCCCGCGGCGGGGATGAAAAGCGCGAGAAAGCGCTCGTAGGGCTCGGTGTAGTAGCCGGTCAGCCACCAGATGGAGAGCGGGTCCACCACTATGAGCTGGGTGAGCCCGCGGGCAGCGAGGTTTGCCCGTACGCGGGCGATGCGGTCTGTATGCATGATGCCTCCCTGAGACGTAGGGGTTCGCACGCGCCCAGTGTAGCACCTGCGCGGCCTCGTCCAAACCGACCGTTGGTGTCGCCCTGCAGAGAAATCGCGTTTAGGTCCCCTTTGGGGGCGGAAAGGGGGCCTAAACGCGATTTCTCGGAGGAGGTCGAGGACCGCAGGCGCGACAAGGGGAGCGCGTTCGACGAGTTCAGGGACGTGATAGAGAGCAGGGCGGCGATGCCGGGGGTCACGAAGAAGGCCATACACGAGTTCCTGCTCGACCGGCACCCCGACGCGGCGCTGCCCAAGTACGGGGCCTTCACGAAATACTGCCGGGAGCGGGGGGTCGAGTGCGCCGCGCCGTCGGACCCCGAGCCGCACCCCCGCTTCGAGACCCCGGCCAGCTGCCAGCTGCAGTTCGACTGGAAGGAGGGGCTGGAGATGGTCGACGCGAACGGCGAGGTCTTCGAGTTCAACGTGTTCAGCGCGGTCCTCGGCTTCTCGCGCGCGCACCGCTTCGTCTACTCCAGGACCCGCACCGAGGACGACCTGCTCGCCTGCCTGCTGTCGACGTTCGTCCGGTTCGGCGGGGTGCCCGAGGAGGCCGTCATCGACAACATGGCCGCGCTCGTCACGTTCTCGGGCGGTAGGCTTCGGCGCAGGCGTCGAGCGGCACGGCGAACAGCGCGAGCCGAATGAAGGATACCCAGGTCGACAGCGGCTTCTTGCAGTTCTCGAGGACGGTTCCCGTGAGCGAGGTGAACCTCGCTCCGCAGCTCGGGCAGCGCCAGCGCCGGACGCCGGACGGCTCGCGCCCGTCCCTCCACGGCGACGCCTCCCCGCAGGCGGGGCACGCCGGGCGGGGGCGGTAGCGGTCGGCGGCCTCGGCGAGCGTGCCGACGCCGATCTCCTCCCTGAGCCTCCTTTCCTCGACGGCAGCGGAAAGGAGCTCGAGCTCGCCGGCGGACAGGCCGCCGACGAGCCCCGAGTAGGGGTTCAGTCGCTCCATGGCGGAGTCTTCCCATCCGCCCGAACGCCCACCCGGAGGGAATGTCGCCAAACATAGATCCGGGTGGGCGCTCGGGCAAATTCTACGTTTGGTTGGGAAGAGTATATCCCGTTCTGCCGGGGCGCTCGATCCATCACCTAAGTTCTAGACTGTCAGAAAAAACGATTTCCCACGTAAGCAGCTGTACAAGACCGTTTACGGCAGTTTTTATGCCGCTCACACTGTTAATATCACGTATCATTTTGTTTGGTTTTGTTGAGATGGTATTGTTCGACTTGCCCGGATATTCCAACAGCAAGCAAAATTGCGCAACAAAATGAGCACGTGCTCATACTACGGGAGGAACCATGGCATCAAAAGAAGAGATCTCGATGATCGGCTTTGAGATTGTCGCCTACGCTGGCGACGCCCAGACCGACCTAATCGCCGCATGCGAAAAGGCAAGCCAAGGCGACATCGATGGGGCGCGTGCCCTTCACGAATCTGCAAAGCAAGCTCTTATCGACGCCCACGACGTCCAGACCAGGCTTCTCTCCCAGGAAGCCGGAGGCGGCGAAATGGAGGTCACCTTCATCATGGTGCATGCCCAGGACACCCTGATGACCACCATGCTGCTTGAGAAGCAGACCAAGTTCACCATCGATGCCTACCAGCGCATCGCCCAACTTGAAGCCAGGCTCGCCTAGCGCAAGGCGCCATCAAGCTTTTGAGACAACCCAACTAATGAGGGGGCCGCTTCCGAGCGGCCCCCTCTTCATCTATATGCGATCAGCCACGGTGCCGCGCTCGACCAGCTCGCCCGGCAAACGCACCGCCTCGACCTTTGATTCTCTCGATAGCTGGGAGAAGAAGTAGTCGAACGTCTTTCGACCACGCTCGCGCATGTCGAAGCGCACAGTGGTCAGGTCATTGTGGGGCACCATGCCCTGCATGGAATCGTCCACGCCTATAACGCTCACGTCTTCCGGTACACGCCTGCCATGGGCGCGCAGCGCCATGATGGCACCCATGGCCATTTGATCGTTGGCCGCGTAGAGCGCCGTCATCTCAGCGTCTTGGACGAGCTTCTCGCCAAGCTCGTAGCCGCTGTCCGCAGTCCAATCCCCGTGTAGGGGCTCAACGACTTCGAGCCCCGCGCGCTCCAGCGAGTCTCGCCAACCGCGCGCCCTGAAATCCGCCGTAATCGAGTCTTTGGGACCGGCCAGGTGCCTGATCTGCGTATGGCCGCGCGAGCGAAGGTGGTCGACCACAAGCTGCGAACACCCGTATTGATCGGAGTCGATAGTGGTGCAGCGCGGGTGCTCCTTCATGGAGATGATGATGGTGGGCAGGCCGTTGAGCGGCTCGAACTCGTCAAAATCCTCGATGGTCCTGTTGGTGTTGAACACCATGCCGTCCACGGGGAGTTCCGCCAGGCGACGCGCGGTGTCCCGCAGGCGCACGGACTCGCTCTCATCATACTCGATCAAGGTGACGGCGTAACCGTACTCGCGGGCGGCGGACATAAGCCCCTCCAGCGTAGCGACGTTACCCGTATGGGTGATATCGAACATGCACAGGCCGATGCAGCCGTACTTGCCGCCGCGCAGCGACCTACCGGCAAAGCTGGGGTAGAAGCCAAGCTGGTCCATGGCATCCATAACGCGCCTTCGAGTCTCCTCGACCACGCACGCCTGCCCGTTGACCACGCGCGACACCGTCTGTCGGGAGACGCCGGCAAGCTTGGCAACGTCTGCCATGGACACCGCCCTGCCAGGCTTGTGCACTGCGGAATCTACCGCCGTCATCTTGTTATCCCGTTCCATCCAACGGCTCCCCTCGTATTGCGCATGCTCTCAGATTGATGCTCGAATTGCTGTTCAAACTGCTGTTCTGGTAAATGTAGCATCAACCGAGCGCAGGCTGAAGAGCGCGTGCGCATTGGACGAAGGCTATCATCTTTTCCGCGCACCTCTGTCTACGTCTATCCCGCCGCTTGCCGCCGATAATCGACCGCTCGCATCCCTTTACCCCCAACACCCCTTGCACCGCTATCAACTTATGATAACGTGCTCATTGCAGGAATGAGCACGTGCTCATAACGAGTAACATCCGGGCAAACATACTCGTAAGCAGCGCAAGCTCGCCCTGGCAGCCATCTCTATCAGCACGTTTAGTGGCTGCAAAAGCAAAACCATGCAAACGGAGGGTCCATGGAAAAGCTCATAGCGTTCATCGAGAAAGGCAAGCCTTTCTTCAACGCCATCGCGCGCAACAAGTACCTCAAGGCAATTCGCGACGGCTTCATTTCCGTCATGCCCATCATCATCGTCTCCAGCATCTTTCTTTTGGTCAGTGCCGTCCCCAATGTCTGGGGCTTCTACTGGCCGGCAGAGATCAACGACGTTCTCATGAAGGCCTACAACTACTCCATGGGCATCGTCGGCATCTGCGCAGCGGCCACCACGGCCAAGCACTTCTGCGATGCGCAGAATCGCGACCTGCCCAAGAACAACCAGATCAACTTCATCTCGGTCATGATTGCATCGCTCATCGGTTTTCTGCTGCTCTCCAGCGACGCCATCAGCTTCACGGATAACGGTGTCTCCATCTCCGGCCTCGCCAACGGCTACATGGGTTCCAAGGGCCTGCTAACCGCCTTTATCTGTGCGTTCGCCACCGGCATCATCTACAAGTTCTTTATCAAGCGCAACATCACCATCAAGATGCCCGAACAGGTGCCGCCCAATATCTCCCAGACCTTCAAGGACATCATCCCCTTTGGCGTCTGCCTGCTCTTCTTCTGGGGCTTTGACTTTGCATTCCGCAACATCTTTGGCTTCTGCTTCGCCCAAGGCGTTATCCAGGTGTTCCAGCCGCTCTTCTCCGCGGCAGATGGCTATTTGGGCCTCGCCATCATCTACGGCGCCATGTCTCTCTTCTGGTTTGTAGGCGTCCACGGCCCCTCCATCATCGAGCCCGCAATCTCCGCCGCCCTCATCTCCAACCTCGAGCTCAACATGGCCATGTACCAGGCCGGCGAGCACGCAACCGCCGTCCTCACCAAACCGCTTCAGGATTTCGTCGTCGCCATGGGCGGCACCGGCGCGACGTTGGTGATCTGCTTCATGTTCGCCTTCCTCGCCAAGTCCAAAGAGATGCGCGCCGTGGGCCGTGCCTCAGCCGTGCCGGTTTGCTTTGGCGTCAACGAGCCGTTCCTCTTCGGCGCTCCCATGGTCTTGAACCCCATCTTCTTCATCCCCTTCATCTTCGCGCCCATCGCCAATATCTGGATCACCAAGTTCTTCATCGACGTCTTGGGTATGAACGGTTTCATGTTCAGCCTTCCCTGGACCACCCCCGCGCCCGTGGGCATCGCCATGGGCCTGGGACTTCAGCCCCTTGCGTTCCTGCTCATCCCCGCCCTGCTGATTGTCGATTTCCTCATTTATTTCCCCTTCTTCAAGGTGTACGACCGTGAGAAGTGCGCCGAAGAAGCCGAGGCCGATCAGGCTGAGGTCGCACAGCGCGCCGCCCAGAAGCAAGCAGCCATGAACGCGGCGTTCCAGGGCAAGGCAGACACGGCAAGCGTCGCCACCGGTGCCGTCGCCCAGGCTGCCGCGAGCATGGCAGCAGAGAAAAAGCGTGCCGCTGGCCAGCCTATGGACGAAGAATCCGCGGGTAACACCACCCCCGCTGCATCTGATAACGCCGTTGCCAGCGCCTCGTCCAGCACTATCGCCGCTGCGAGCGACCCCTATGCAGCGCTCAACGGCCGTCGTGTCCTGGTCCTGTGCCAGGGAGGCGGAACCTCCGGCCTGCTCGCCAACGCGCTGGCCAAAGCTGCCCGCGAGCACGGCATCGACCTTGAGACCGCAGCGGACGCCTACGGCAGCCATCTGGACATCATGCCGGACTTTGACCTTGTTATCCTGGCGCCCCAGGCAGCGTCATACTTCGATGACCTCAAGGCCGACGGCGAGCGTATGGGCGTTGCCTGCTGCGTCACCCGCGGCAAGCAGTACATCGACCTCACCCGCGACGGCGAGGCATCGCTGGCATTTGTAGCCCAGCAGCTGGGCCTCTAGATCCCTGCGCGTGCAGTAGCGCACTCGAATAGAGCCCCCATTTCCGCGATTCGGGAGCAGCGCGCCCTGCCGTCTTCTCCCGAATCGCCCCTAACCCCTTTCAGCCCTTCAAACAAGATTGGATTCGCCGTGAGTCACATCTTCCCCGCCGATACCTCCCAGCGCTTTCCCGACAACTTTGTTTTTGGTGGCGCCACCGCCGCCTACCAGGTAGAAGGCGCTTGCCAATCCCATGGCAAGGGCAAGGTCGCATGGGACGACTACCTCGCCCAGCAAGGCCGCTTCTCGCCCGAGCCCGCCTGCGACTTTTACAACCGCTACGATAGCGACCTCGAGCTGTGCGAGCGCTTCGGCATGAACGGCATCCGCGTCTCAATCGCCTGGAGCCGCATCTTTCCCAATGGCGGCGTGGGCGAGCCCAACGCTGAAGGCGTGGCCTTTTACCACAACCTCTTCGCCAGCTGCCGCGCCCACGGAGTCGAGCCATACGTGACCCTGCACCATTTCGACTCCCCCGCCGCGCTCTACGCCAACGGAGACTTCCTCAACCGCGACACCATCGACGCCTTTGAGGCGTATGCCCGCTTCTGCTTTGACGAGTACCCCGAGGTGACCCGTTGGTTCACGTTCAACGAGATCGCAGCGGCCACGCTCAACCGCTATGTCGAAGGCACCTGGCCGCAGGGCAAGAAGGGCTGCCTGCACGAGTGCCTGCAGGCCCAACACAACATGATGCTCGCCCACGCCCGCGTCGTCTTGGCCTACAAGCAGGGTGGCTATCCCGGAACGATCGGCGTCATCCACGCACTGGAATACAAGTACCCCTATGACCCCGCCTGCCCAGGCGACATCCAGGCAGCCAAAAACGACGATGTTTTGCAAAACCGCCTGCTGCTCGACGCCACCTTCCGCGGCGACTATGCGCCCGATACGCTCCAGATCATCGAGCACCTCTGCCAGGCGAGCAACGGCTCAGTCGAGTTTTTGGACGATGACCTCTCGATTATGCGCCGCGCCGCGCAGCTCAACGACTGCCTGGGCATCAACTATTACCAAAGCCGTTTTCTCAAGGCGTTCGACGGTGAGACCGACCTTCATCACAACGGCACTGGCGACAAGGGTACCGGTCGCTGGCGCGTGGCGGGCGTGGGCGAGCGCGCCGTACGCCCCGGCATTCCCACCACGGACTGGGATTGGATTATCTATCCCAAGGGTCTGTTCGACCTTATGATGGATATTTCACTGCGCTATCCCAATTACAGGCAGCTGTTTATCACCGAAAACGGCATGGGTCGCAAGGACCAGCTTGTCGATGGCACCGTGGACGATTCCGAACGCATCGCATACGTCGAAGACCACCTGCGCTGGATCCTCAAGGCCATCGAATGCGGTGTCGACGTTGGCGGCTACTTTATGTGGAGCCTGCAGGACCAGTTCAGCTGGACCAACGGCTATAACAAGCGCTACGGCTTCTTCTACGTTGACTTTGAAACCCAGCAGCGCACGCCCAAGGCCAGCGCGTACTGGTTCAAGCGCGTCGCCCAGAATCACTGCCTGTAGGCATCGAATCACCTGTTAGCGCCGCATATCATTAAACGCATGCGCCCCCTGTCGGCATCGCCGCCGCAGGGGGCGCATTGGTTTCTGCCGATATCCACCAGCACAGACGCTCGTCCTTCATATCAAAAAGGAGGGAAACCCCTCAGGGCTCCCTTCCCCTTGTAGCAAGCTGTCAGCATCTACAGCAAGACGCACGACGACATGCGAAAACAAAGAAATACGTGCAAACGTATGCAGCTCGATTGTGCCGCGCCGACGATCCCGCCCGCCTTCGCCCTTGACGCCGAATGCGGGCAAGCAGCGGGGTAAAGCAAACCAAAGCAAAGCCCGCGCCCCCTGACGGGACGCGGGCGCAGTCGCTCACTTCGTGAAGGGAGGGGCTCGGCCCCAAGGGTCCGAATCGAGATGGACGCATCCCCATCACGGACGCGATATGGTCACGGCTATATAGCGCGCAGGCTAGTCGTGGTACTCGCCGCGGTCCCACTTCTCGATGAACTCATCGAAGAAGTGGGGGTCCGCCTGCGCCGCGGCATCCGCCTGGTTGACGGCGTCGAGCTTGGCGACGAGCGCATCGTGCTCGGGCGTGGGCTCGTAGCTCTCGCGACTCGGTGCGCCCCTTCACGCAGAACGCGCGCTGCGACGAGAGCATCCGGAGGGACGCCCTGCGCTCGTCCTCCTCGAGGACCTCGCGCAGCGTCCAGGGCATTCCGAGCGCCGTCCGCGCGATCACCTCCGCGCCCGGCTCGTCGGTCTTGGCCGTCGCCGGGAACATCTCGCGGGCCTGCTTCTCCGCCCTCCCGGGCGGGTAGGCGACGCGCATACCCGCGGCGCGCCCTGGCGAGCACGAGTGCGCCGATGTTGCGCCGCTGATCGACGAAGACGAGGGCGCCGGCGCCCGCCTCGGCGAGCACGCGGTCGATCGACGCGGGCCGGTTGTCGACCCGCTCGCTGAGGACGGCCTCGCCGCCGGCGCCGACGCCGAAGGCCCAGTGGAACGACTTGCCGACGTCGAAGCCGACCGCGGCGGCGGGGGCCTTCTTCCTGCGTCTTCCCATGGTGTATCCTCCAATCAGGTCGGCCGGCCCGACTCCGCCGCGGGGTCGACAGCCACATTACCCGGCCGTGGCGCCGCGCGCCCGGCATTTCTCTATCAGTCGTCTCCCGCGGCCCCTCCGCCCCGGTGGCACCCCCCCCGGGCCCTCGCAGGGCAGGGGGA
>NZ_NFJH01000019.1 GCF_002159765.1 Collinsella sp. An268
CCCCCCCCGCAGACGGATTGGCTGCCGCGGTAAACGGTGGCGCCAGGCGGTAGTATGGGTATAAGCACCCTCGTTCGCTACGTTTGCCTTGATAGGAGCTGTATGGCCACCATCGAATCCGCTGCCTGCGCATCCGCCGCCCACCTGCTCGCCCCCGGCGCGACCGTCTCGGGCTTTACCGTCTGCCGCCGCGAGGCGATTGAGGAGCTCGACGCCGACGCCTATGTGCTGCGTCACGAGGCCTCCGGCGCACGCCTGCTCTACCTTGCCTGCGACGATGAGAACAAGGCCTTCGCCATTGGCTTCAAGACCCCGCCGGCTGACGATACGGGCGTCTTCCACATCCTCGAGCACTCGGTACTTTGCGGCAGCGCCAAGTTTCCCGTGAAGGAGCCCTTCGTCGACCTCATCAAGAGCTCGATGCAGACGTTCCTGAACGCCATGACCTATCCGGACAAGACGATTTACCCGGTCGCCTCAACCAACGAGCAGGACCTCCTGAACCTTATGGACGTCTACCTCGACGCCGTGCTCAATCCGGCCATCTACACCAAGCCCGCCATCTTTGAACAGGAAGGCTGGCACATCGAGGTCGAGCGAGACGAGAAGGGCCGGCCGCACCGCCGCCTGAACGGCGTGGTGTACAACGAGATGAAAGGCGCGCTGTCCGACCCCATGGACGTGCTCGACAACGCCATCAACCGGGAGCTCTTCCCCCACACGGCCTACGCGCACGAGTCGGGCGGGAACCCCTGCGCCATCCCCTCGCTCACCTACGAGGCCTTCCTCGACACGCACGCGCGTCACTACAGCCTCTCCAACAGCTACCTCGTCCTCTACGGCGCTTTCGACGACGTGCGGCGCGAGCTCGCCTTCTTGGACGAGGGCTATCTCGGTGACGCCGCGCGGACACAGCAGGCGCAGGCACGCGCCGCCACGGGGCATGCGCCGGCGCTCGTGGGCGCCCCCAATGAGCTCGGTTACCAGCAGCCCCTCGTCTGCGACTACGCGCGCGTCGAGATGGCAACCACGCCTGACAACGCGCTCGTGGGCCAGGCCTATGTCATCGGTGACGCGCGCGACAGCTTCCGCACCGTCGCGGCAGACGTGCTCTTCGATGCGCTTCTGGGCTCCAACGAGGCACCCGTCAAGCGCGCCCTCATCCAAGCGGGCATAGGGGGCAACGTGACGAGCTACACCTCGTCGGCCTGCCTCCAGCCCTACGAGCTCATCATCTTGCAGAACGCCCACCCCGAGGTGGCGCGCACCTTCCGCCAGATCATCGAGGACACGTGTCGCGACCTGGTGGAGCACGGCATCCCGCGCGACCGTCTTGAGGCGGTCATCTCGAGCAACGAGTACGCGCTCCGTCAGCGCGACTACGGCACCGCCGATGGCGTCGTGCTTGCCTGCGAGGCGCTATCGACCTGGCTGTACGAGGAGGACACGGCCGACACGCGCTCCGCCACGTCCGCCCTCACCTATGCGAAGACGTTCGAGCGGCTCCGCCGTGAGCTCGAGGGCGACTTTTTTGAGCGGTTGCTGCGCGAGCTGGTGCTCGAGAGCGGTCACCAGGCGCTTGTCGAGCTCGTTCCCACCGATGCGGCAGACGACGGAGCGGTAGTGCCCCAACCTGCGGCGGACGACGACGTAAAGGGCGCGCCTGCCGGCGCTGCAGCAAACACGGCAGCCGATGCCCCCGACACCCTTATGAGCGAGGAGGAGGCGGCTGAGGCGGAGGAGCGCGTCGCCGCGCTCCGGGCAGCGCAGGAGGCCGAGGACAGCCCCGAGGCCAAGGCAACGCTCCCCCGCCTCACCGTAGCCGACATCGGCGCGGCGCGCCCCGAGCCCCCGCTCGCGCTCGACCGGGAGGCGCCGCTCCCCTGCCTCGTGCACCCGCTGCCCACCCACCGCATCGCCTATGCGCTCACCTACTTCGACCTCACCCATCTGAGCTATCAGGAGCTGCCCTACGTCAAGGTGCTCTGCCGCCTCATGCAGCAGCTCGCCACGAGCCGCCGCACCGCGGCCGAGCTCGACAGCTACATCACCAGCAACCTCGGCTTCCTCTCGTTTACACCCGAGGTCTTCTACCGGGACGAGAACTGGCGCCTTGCCCGGCCCATGCTCTGCGTAGCCGCGGGCGCGCTCTCCGAGAAGATCGAGGCGCTCGCCGCGATTCCGCGCGAGGTGTGGGCCGAGACGCTCTTTGAGGACACCGACCGCATGCGCGACGTGCTCGTGCAGCTCAAGATCGGGATGGAGCAGGGCTTTATCGTGTCGGGCCACCAGGCGGCGCTCGCACGCTCGATCTCCTACGTCTCCCCCGCCGGCGTCGTGCACGAGCAGCTGGGAGGCATCGATTTCTACTTCTTCCTGAAAGACCTCGTCGAGCACTTTGACGAGCGTGCCGAGGAGCTCTGCGCCAAGCTGCGCGAGCTGCAGGGCCGCATCTTTACCGCAACGGGAACCGTTGCGAGCTTCACCGGTTCGGCCGAGGATTACCGCCGCTATTGGGCAGCCGCCGGCAACCTGGGGCTCGTACCGCGCACGGCGCCCGCCAAAGAGCTGTACGTACCTGCGCCCGAGGACAAGCACGAGGCGTTTGTCATCCCGAGCGACGTGAGCTACACCGCGCTCGCAACCGACCCGCGCCGCCTCGACATTGCGACGGACGGGCGCTGGGCCGTTGCCGCCAACGCGCTCTCCTACGACTACCTGTGGAACGAGATCCGCGTGAAGGGCGGCGCGTACGGGTGCGGGTTCCGCGCGGCAGTGGGGCGCCAGCTCGCATTCTATACGTACCGCGACCCGGCTATCGATCCCTCGCTCACCCGCATTGCCCGCGCCGGCTCCTGGCTAGAGGGCTTTGCGCCCGATCGGGCCGCCTTTGAGGGCTTTATCGTCTCGAGCGTTGCCGCGCAGGACGCCCCCGTGAAGCCGTTCGCCCAGACAAAACGCCGCTGCAGCGAATACTTTGCCGAACGCGAACCCTCCTTCCGCGCCCAGGTGCGCGCCGACACCCTCGCCTGCACGCCCGAGGACCTGCGCCGCATAGGACCCGCGGTCACCCGCGTTGCCGCCGAGGCGCCGGCTTGCGTCTTTGGCGGCCGCGACATCATCGAGGCAAGCGACGCCGGCTGGAACGTGGTGGAGCTACTGGGATAGCGTCCTGCCCACCCACATATGGAACGCTGCCCGGCCGGGAAAAGGCCTTCCCGGCCGGGCAGCTTTGACACCGTTAGCCTGAGGAAGATTAATCTGCGCATCAGTTCTTCTGTTTGAATGAATGGGGTCGGGCAGCGAACGAGCGACCGTTCGCCGGTGTGCGGCAGATTCGACACAACTGAGAGGGTAAGATGGGAGGGGCCCGTCTCAATTCTAGGAGGACCCATGATAAGAAGACCTGAAACTACCCCCCCCCTTAACGTAAAGACATTCATACTGACCTGCTGCTGCACGCTACTTGCCCTCGCAGCGCTCGTCGCCGCGCCCGTCAGCGCCCGCGCCACGGACGACATCGATACGTGGGACGGCACCGCCGACACGAGTTGGTATGACGCCAATCCCGACGCCGAGACCTTCACGCTCGATTCCGCCGAGGACCTTGCGGGCCTCGCCCAGCTCACCAATCAAGACACCCCGATTACGTTTACGGGGAAGACCATCCTGCTCGCCATCGATGTCGACCTGTCCGGACACGGATGGATTGCCATCTCTCAAAATGGCAACAACTCCACTACAACCTCATTCAGCGGCACGTTTGACGGCCAAGGCCACACAATCAGCAACCTTAAAAATGTTGCGTCCGCAGAATACCGCTACGGCCTTTTTGGCACCGTCCACGAAGCGACGATAAAGAACCTTAATCTCGTCAATGCGGAGGTCGTCGTTACGCAGGACAGCACACGTCTGGAGGTCGGGACAATCGTCTCTTGGTCGAGCGATTCAATTATTGAGAACTGCTCGGCATCGGGTGCACTGACCTGCGAGACCGACAACCTCATCGGCGGGCTCGCGGGACAGTGCACGGGCAGCTCGCAGCTCATCGGCTGTCATTCCGCTGTCGACGTCATCAGCACCTATCCGGAGGCGGAAATCGGCGGCCATGCGCCCACCGTCGGCGGACTAGTCGGTCAATGGGAGAACGCCGGCAACGCAGCCCGTATCCAGGACTGCGCTTTTAGCGGATCCATGCAGGTTACCAGCAATCAGGCAGCTTGCGGAGGCATCTTGGGAGCGTGCTTCGATTTCGATGGCGCCCCCGGCGTGACCATCAACAACTGCCTCGTTTCAACCACCGCAATCACCTGCGGAGAACCCGATAACATCACCTACATCGCCGCCGTGGACGAAGACGGTTCCGTCACGAACTGCTACTGGCCCGATGACGAGCGCGCCGCCGTCGTGCAGCTCGTCGTCGACTGGGACCAGGGCACGGCATCCGCTGACCCCAATTTCGATCAAACGCAATGCGGCTCGGCATTTGTCGGTCTCTCCGCTGATGAGCTTATTAATCGGCTCAACGCCCATGCCACGGCAAATCAAAATGGACCAACTTGGTGCACAGGAATCAACGGCCACCCGGTGCTCTGGTACCAGACCGACCAGATTCCCGCCGACTACGCTGCAGTCGACGCCGCGCTCACCACCGTACCCAGCGACCTCTCCCCCTACACTGCCGCGAGCGCTCAGGCGGTGAACGAGGCGGTTGCCGCCGTTGACCGCACGCTCACCTCCGACCGTCAAGGCGAGGTCATCGCCATGGCCCAGGCAATCGAGAACGCGGTTGCCGCGCTCGAGAAGCTCGCCGATTGTTCCGCACTTAACGCCGCTATCGAGAAAGCAGGCGCTATCGACCGAACCCTCTACACCGACGGCTCTCTCGCCGCGCTCGACCAAGCGCTCGAAGCCGCCCGCGCCGGCAGCACGGCAGGATGGGGCGCGAGCCGCCAGAGCGATATCGATGCACTGACCGCCGCCCTCGATGAGGCGCTCGCCGCCCTGGAGCGCAAACCCGAGATGCCGCAGAAGCCTGTCGATGAAAACAAGAGCACTGCGAAAGACAAGCTGCCCGGCACGGGAGACCCCGCCCTCGCCGCGCTCGTCAGCACGACCGTTGCCGGTGCCGGCACCCTCTGCCTTGGCATGCGCCTCCGCAAGCGCCAGTAACCCAAACGCGATCGCAGGCAGCATCGGGCCCATCTCGCATCGGGGTGGGCCCGCTTTATCGCTGCAGAAACCAACTCCATGCGGGAATCTGACGGATGCGCTTGCCGTCATGCTCGTACGCCGCGGCTTCACCGGAGCCTACAATCAGCAAGCCCTCATCCAAGCCCGTCTCGCCCAGTGCCTCCCACAACGCCCTTGTCTCGCGCTGCGCCGTCGCCGCGTTCTCCACCGATTCGGTTACCTGTATCAGCTGCACCGGTGCCTCATCGAGCACGTCATCGACTGCGAAGTCGACCTTGTAACGATGCTTTCTCGTGCGATGGGTTGCGATGGTCCCCTCGCGCGCTCCAAACGACCGACGACGAAGCTCCAAATAGACGGCCTCCTCCAACCGCTGGCCACGTTCGCTCGCCCCCGCCCGGCTCAACGCCAGGGCAAGCCCCGGATCGATCGCGTACACCTTGGGCATCGATGTCGTCCGCTCTGTGAGTGCCCGGCTTGCCTCGCGAACTTGGAACAGCAGATAGGCCTCTTCAAAAGCCCCGATGAGCTCCGAAAGGTAACCTCGCCCCGTGGCAAGACCCGCCGATCGCAGGTCGTTCTCCATCTTGCGGATAGACAGCTCGCGCGCATTCATCGCCATCAGCCTGTGCGCCACGGCGGTAGCCAAGCGAGGACGGCTGAAGTCGTGGCGCTCAACGACGTCGCGCGACACCACGCGGCGTACGTAGCTCTGCAGCAACTCAGTCGCCTGGGATTTTGGGAGTTGTTGAACAGCCGGAAAACCGCCCCGCTCGAGATAGGCATCGAGGCGCGCTTGCAGCAGAGCGCGGCGCGATGCAGGCTGCACCTCGTCATCTACATGAGGGCCCAGCACAGCATCGGTGCGCACCACCTCGTAGAACGAGTAGGGCAGAAGCTCAAACTCCAGCGCGCGGCCGCGAAACTCCGTCGCAATCTCCGAAGAGAGCATCTTTGACGAGGAGCCGCTCACATAGATTGTCGCGCGCATGGTATCGACGATACGTCGAAGCCAGCGCCCCCACCCCTCCATCTCTTGCAACTCATCAAAGAAAAGATAGAGCCCTTCTCGCTCATCCGGCGCGTTGAGATAGCGAAAGGTATCGATGACCTCATCGCCTGTGCGCGCGGTCACCGCGCCCAGACGGTCGTCCTCGAAATTGATGTAGCAGATGCGTTTTGGCGGAACGCCCGCATTAAGCAGGGCATCCATCTCTTGGAACAGGCGGTAGCTTTTTCCCGAGCGACGCATGCCCGTCACCACCTTGACGAGATTTCCGGCTCGCGGGATAAGCGGGGCGCCTAAGTCGAGCGCTCGCGGGATGATGGGGCGATAGTTATCGAGCGTAAACTCCTGCAGGATCTGCGCGATGGTCTGATTCATGAGTCAACCTCCAACTGGCAATTACATCTTACCAGTTGTTTATAAATTGGTAAGATGAGATTACCACTATTCGAAAGACACATGAACGCGTCTGCGTCACACAAAACAGGCACCCGCGCAGCATGGCGATTCCGCACGGGCACCGACTGTTCTAGATGAGCGTTCGCGCGCCCTCGTCTTACGGGCCGGGCGAAGCCTACACCGAGCCGGCAGCGCCGGGGGCGGTACGGCCCGCCTCGCGGATATCGTAGGGCGTGGTCTGGTACACGTAGTAATTGAGCCAGTTGGTATAGAGCAGCTGCGCCTGGCTGTTCCAGACGTTCAGCGGCGTACGCGCCGGGTCGTCATCCGGAAAGTAGTTCTTGGGAATCTCAGGATCGAGACCGCGCGCCACATCGCGCTCGTACTCCCGTCTCAAGGTGTCGGCATCGTACTCGGGATGGCCAAAGATAAAGAACCGCCGGCTGTCCGTCGACTTGACGATATAGAGCCCCACCTCATCGGAGGTGGCGATGACCTCGAGTTCGGGCACGCGCGCAACATCCTCGGCTCGCACCTCGGTGTTGCGCGAATGCACCGCGAAGAACCGGTCGTCGAGCCCGCGCACGAGCGGCGAGCTCGGCTTGACGATGCGATGGGCGAACACGCCCGACGCCTTCTTGGGCAGAGGATGCTTATCGATTCCGTAATGGAAGTAGAGGCCTGCCTGCGCGCCCCAGCAGATATGGAGCGTCGAATGCACGTGCGTTGTGGACCATGCCATGATCTGGCAGAGCTCGTCCCAATAATCGACCTGCTCGAAGGGCATTTCCTCTACCGGTGCACCCGTGATGATGAGACCGTCGAAGCGCTCGTCTTTAACCTCATCGAACGTGCGGTAGAACGTCTCCAGGTGGCTCGCCGCCACATGCGCGGCCTCATGGCTCGCCGTGCGCAGAAGCTCGACCTCGATCTGCAGGGGCGTATTGGAAAGCTTGCGCATGATCTGCGTCTCGGTGGCGATCTTGGTGGGCATGAGGTTCAAGATGAGCACGCGCAGAGGACGGATGTCCTGATGGAGGGCACGGTACTCGGTCATGACGAAGATGTTCTCGCGCTCGAGCGCCGCGGTCGCGGGCAGGGCGTCGGGGATGCGGATGGGCATTGCTTACCTCCCGAGAGGTGCGTTTTTCGGGGTCCGACCAACCAGTCTACCACCTCGGTACATCACCCTGTAACACACGGCGGGACGCACAGCGCTACAATGCCTGCACCAACCGCGACAACACGAAAGGTCGTCTATGAACGCATCCGCCACGATCGGCATCATCGGCATGGGGCACGTCGGCGCCCATGTCGCCAACAGCCTGCTCCTCCAGGGCCTTGCAGGCGAGCTCCTCCTCTGCGACATCAGCGCGCAGAAGGTCGCCTCGGAGGTCCAGGACCTGCGCGACTCCCTCGCGTTCTGCCCGTACAACGTCCGTATCGAGAACTGCGGCGACCGCTACGAGGAGCTCAGCGGCTGCGACATCATCGTGAACGCCGCCGGCAACGTCGCACTCGCCGCCGAGAACCGCGACGGCGAGCTCTTCTTCACGACCGATGCCGCCCGCACCTTCGCCGAGCGCGTCGTCAACGCCGGGTTCCAGGGCATCTGGGTGTCCATCGCCAACCCCTGCGACGTGGTGTGCACCGAGATCTGGCACCTGACCGGCTACGACCCCAAGAAGATCATCGGATCCGGCACCGGCCTCGACTCCGCCCGCCTGCGCTCCCAGATCTCGCTCGCCTGCGGCGGCCTCGACCCCAAGTCAATCGACGCCTACATGATCGGCGAGCACGGCGCCTCGCAGCTCGCCGCATGGACCGCCGCGAGCATCTCGGGCAAGCCGCTCTCCGAGCTCGAGGCGGAACACCCCGAGCGCTTCTCCTTCGACCACACCGACATCGAGGAGAAGGCCCGCGTAGGGGGCTATGTCACCTACGCCGGCAAGGGCTGCACCGAGTATGCCGTGGCGAACGCCGCGGTGCGCGTCGTCGGCGCGGTGCTCCACAACGAGCACGCCGTCATGGCCGCCTCCACGCTGATGGAGGGGCAGTACGGCGAGGAGGGCATCTTCACGTCCCTGCCCTGCATCATCGGGGCAGACGGCGTTGAGGACGTCTTCGCCCCCGGGCTCTCGGACGGGGAGCTCGCGGCGTTCCATGCGAGCTGCGCCCACATCCGCGACAACATATCGCGCCTCAGCTGGTGGTAACCCCCTGTTGAGATTTAGCTAGCGAAGCGCCCCCTGCCGGCATCCGACCACCGGCAGGGGGCGCTTCGGCTTCTATTCGCCTGCGACCGACACGCCCGCCGCTTCGGCGATCGCGCGCTCCTCGGGATAATACACGCCCCAGTCGTAGCGCAGCCGCGTCATGACATCCATCACGTCCGCGGCGATATCGATGAGCCCCGCGGCCTCCGCATCGCCGGCGACGGCGCGCTCGAGGTCCGCCACCTCGTAAGCGAGCGCGTAGCCCTCCTCGCCTGCCTCGACGATCTCGTGGCGGCCGTCGGCCGTCCATGTGATGACGGCGCGATCGGCCCGCGGGTAGTCGGTAATCTCCACATAGCAGCGATCGAACGAGAGAAGGGCGCGCTTGGGCTGCTTGGCATGGAGCGAGAGCGAGAACACCCCGAGCTCACCCTCGGCATTGCGCGTCACAAAACCGCTCGTCTCGTCCACACCGGTCTGGGCACGGTTGGCAAGCGACACCACCTCATCGGGAGCGCTCGCCATGAAGAGGCGCGCGACCGTGAGCGCGTACACGCCGATGTCGAGCATGGCGCCGCCGGCGAGGCGGGGGTTGTAGAACCGGTTGGTGAGATCGCCGTACTCCTTGTAGCTGCCAAAATTCACCTGTGCGAGCGTAAGCGGGCCAAACGCACCGGAGCGCGCCTCGGCGAGCAGCTTGCGATAGAGCGGCATGTGCAAGATGGTGGTCGCGTCCATAAGGACGACACCGTGCTCGGCCGCCAGGGCGCGCGCCTCGGCGAGCTCGGCGCTGTTGAGCGTGATGGACTTCTCGCAGAGCACATGCTTGCCTGCGGCAAGCGCTTCCCGCAAAAACGCGATGTGGGTGTTATGCGGCGTCGTGATGTACACGGCATCGATGGCGGGGTCGGCGTACAGCTCCGCATACGTCTTATAGACGCGCTCCACGCCATAGCGCTCGGCAAATGCCCGCGCCTTGTCGTAGGTGCGGTTCGCCACGCCCACAAGGTGGCGTCCGGCAAGCGCAAGCGTCTGCGCCATCTGGTTGGCGATGACCCCGCACCCTATGACCGCCCAGTTGAGTCGCGGTGCCGAGAAAAGGTCGGCAGGAAAGGGCTTGCCCGCAACGGCGGCAAACGCGGCATCGGCTGCGGCGGCGGAATCGAGCGCGGTACGGGGACGACTGAGACCAGACATGCGGACTCCTCACCACGATATGGGACAACACGGCCATTATAGTCGTTGCCCGCGCGCAGGCGCAGCCGCCGCAAGACGTTCGCTCAGGAACGGTTCTCGTCCTCGAAGCGAGAGATCTCGGCGAGGAAGGCATCGCCGAAGTCATCGGCCTTCTTCTCGCCGATGCCCGGCACCTCGAGAAGCTCGTCGCGCGTCGTCGGGCGGCGGCGGCACATGCCGCGCAGTGCCTTGTCGCTCGCGATCATGTACGGCGCCCACGCGCGCTCGATGGCCAGCTCGCGGCGCACCTCGCGCAGATGCTCGAAGAGCGCCCCGTCATCTCCTACGCGGGGGCGCGCGTCGCGGGACGCCTCGTCGCGCAGCAAGTCGACCGCCTGCCGGGCCCGCACTGCCGCGCGCCTGCCGCCCGCGCGCCGCTTCATGGTGAACGCGAACGGCTTTCCGGGCGCCTCCTCAAGCACCTCGACCGCGCGCGGACCGAGCGCCACCGTGGGGAACTGCCCCTGCGACTGGCTGAGGTAGCCGCGGCCGATGAGCTGGCCGATGACGTCCTTGATGTGCGCGACGGGCTCGCTGGCAAGCGTTCCGAACCCCGGCATCTCGTCGAGCCGGTACTGCCGGATACGCTCGGTATTGGCCCCATGGAGCGCATCGGCCACCAGCGCACGGCCAAAACGGCCGCCGGTGGCACGCACGAGCAGCACCGCCTCGCGCGCGATGGCGGTCACATCCTCCGCTTCGGCGGGATTGGTGCAGTTGGAGCAGTTGCCGCAGCCTCCGGACAGCCCTTCCGCGCACGCGGCGGCACCCGTCGCGCCATGAGCCGGAGCGGAGGCGGTCTCCACACCGAGCGCGCCCTCGTCCCCAAAGTAGCGCAGTATGTACGCGCGCAAGCATCCCGTGGTCTCGCAGTAGCCCTCCATGGCGGAGAGCAGGCGATAGCGATTCTGCCGTGCCCGCTCGCGCGCATCATCATCCAGCTCGCTCTCATCGTCGCCGCGATCGATCAGATAGCGCCGCAGCCGGAAGTCGTTGCCGTTCCAGAGCAGGTGGCACTCCGCCGGGTCACCGTCGCGCCCGGCGCGGCCCGCCTCCTGGTAGTACGCCTCGATGCTCTCGGGCACGTTGTGGTGGATGACATAACGCACGTTGGGCTTGTCGATCCCCATGCCAAACGCATTGGTCGCCACGATAACGGGCACAAGGTCGTCGATAAACGCCGCCTGGTTCTCAGTCCGCTCGTCGGCAGCCATGCCCGCATGGTAGCGCCCCACGCGGATGCCCGCCGGCGCGAGCTCGCGTCCCAGCGCGAAAGCGAGCTCATCCACCGCCCGGCGCGTCGAACAGTAGATGATTCCGGAGGCGTCGGCATGCGAGAGCGCAAAGTCCCGAATCCACAGGGCCTTGGCCTTATCGCCCATCTCCTCCACGCCAAAATAGAGATTCTGCCGGTCAAAGCCGGTCACCACCGTCTCGGGCCGGCGCAGGCCGAGCATCTGCACGATATCGGTGCGCACGCGCTCGGTGGCCGTCGCCGTGAATGCCGCCACGACCGGACGCACGGGAAGACTGTCGATGAACCGCGCTATCTCGAGGTACGAGGGACGAAAATCCTGCCCCCATTGACTCACGCAATGCGCCTCATCCACCGCCACGAGCGGGATACCGATGCCATCCGGCCCGGCGAGCTCGCGCGCAAAGGCGAGAAAGCGCTCGTCTGCCAAGCGCTCGGGCGCGACGTACATAATCTGGTACCAGCCCTCGCGGGCGCGCTTGAGCACAGTGTTCTGCTGCGGCACCGTGAGGGTGGAGTTAAGATAGCTCGGGCGGGCGCCGGCGGCCTTGAGGGCGCGCACCTGATCGCCCATAAGAGAGACGAGGGGGCTCACCACCAGCGTGAGACCGGGCAACGTGAGCGCGGGAATCTGGTAGCAGACCGACTTACCGGCGCCGGTGGGCATAACGCCCAAGGCATCGCGCCCGGCGAGAATGGCGGAGACGAGGCGCTCCTGCCCCGGGCGAAAGGCGTCGTATCCAAAATAGGTGGAAAGCGCCGCCCGCGCTTCCTCCATCGTCGCCGCGCCCGCATCGAACATCGCTCCACCCGTCCTCGTGATCTTGGCGGTACCGACATGCGGAGAGCCGCCTTCAACGCCCATCCTTTTCATCGGCCCATTATACGGTGTCGCCCGGACATCGTTTTCCAAGCCCTTATCGACGATTATATGCTAGTATCGTCGTATGCATATCGTCGATACGAGACACGGTATGGAGGCGCCATGCAACTGCAGGAAACCGAGCGCATCGAGTTCAAGCGCAGCGTGAATGAACGTATCTGCAAAACCATCATCGCGTTCGCCAACGGCACCGGCGGTGAGATCTACGTAGGAATCGACGATTTTGGCAACGTGCTCGACCTCGAGGACATCGACGGCGACATGCTCAAGATATCCAACTACGTACACGATCTCATCTGCCCCGAGCTGCTCCAGTTCGTGCACATCGAGCCCATCGAGCTAGAGGGGAAGCGCATCATCGCGGTGAACGTTGAGTCGGGCGACGAGAAGCCCTATTACCTCGCTAACAAGGGGCTCATTCCAGCGGGCGTCTTCACGCGCCTCGGGCCGGCGACCGTCCCCATGAGCAGGCGTGACATTCGCCGTATGATCCGCGAGACCGATAGTGACTTCTTCGACAGCCACCATGCCCAGGTCCAAGACCTCACGTTTACCTTTGCGGAGACGTTTTTCAAACTGAAGGGCGTGGACTTCTCACGCGAGCGCTTCAAAGCGCTTGGCCTATATGCCGACGACGGTTATTTCTCGAACCTCGCCCTGCTCATTTCTGATCAGAATCCGTACAACCTGAAATGCGCCGTATTCAATGACGACGCCTGCACGGAGTTCCTCAACAGCCTTGACTGCGACGGATCGATACTCAAGCAGTTCAACGATGCCTTCTCGTTCCTGCAAAGCGCCAGCAACCTCAGGTCCTATTTTCCCAGCCACACGCGCGTAGACGTACGAGACTACCCGCTCTACGCCGTACGCGAGGGCCTTCTCAACTCCATCATTCATCGCGATTACGACGAGAGCCTCTACACACCGACGCTTATCAAGATGAGCAGGACCGCGCTTTCGTTTACCTCTTATGGCGATCTCTACCATGTACGAGAGAAAGAGATCTTCTCTAACGTATCCAGCGCGCGCAATCCCCGGCTTCTGGCGCTGTTCCACAGATTCAACGAGGTCGAAGCATACGGATCGGGACTGCCACGCATCCAAGAGCTATACGAGTACGAGAAGCTGAAGGCGACCGTTGAAGTGGGCAACTTCTTCACCTTACGTCTGCCTAACATCAACACCACGCATAACCCCTATCTCAGCAGGACAAGAAACGATGGGCCCGGTCTTCGTGGCGGACATGAAGCATTCGACAAACTCAACGCCATGGGAGCGCTCCCCACCGACGTGAAGGCGGAGTACGATCGCGAGTGCGAGCGGCGCGCCGAGGCGCTGCGCTTCCAACGTATCCGCGAGGCGGGAGAGGCGCGCGGCATGAGCGCACGCGATGCGTTCCAGCACGCGCTCGCCGCAATCGGCATGCCCACGATGGATGAAACGGAAGACGATGCTCAATGGGCCGATATGATGGGACCGGGTGCCCCCGAGCTCAAAGAAAAGGGAGGGCGCTGGATTCCCCAAACGATAGTCGACGATACAGCTATCGCTGACGAAGCCCCAGGCACCAAAAGAAACGTTCGCGAAACGCCCGTTCACAACACCACGGAGGACACCGGCCGGTCCGCCATCGAGCACCTTCTTATCACCTTCGCCTCGGATAAGAAAGGGTTTTCGCGTGAAGAGGCGCAAGAAGCGCTCGGGGCGGGACGCGACACGACGCTCAAGGTCATCAACGGCCTCGTGAAGGAGGGGAAACTCGAGAAGGTCGGCCGCGCTCGGGCAACCCGCTATCGCGTCGTAGGGTAGGCGATTCCAAGCCTACGAAGTGCGGGATCACGCGATGCCGAGGCGCCCGCGCACTTCAGGGAACGGGATGACAGGCGGCTGATCCTCCCCATGCGGTGCTATGTGCTTCTCCATCCAGATCATGTTGTACCACCGGTGGTACTTGTAGCCGCACTGCCTGAACTCACCAACCAGCCGATAGCCCATCCGCTCGTGGAAGCGCCAGCTGTCGTTGGTAAGATGCTCGTCTTCGACCTCGGTGGTGGCGATACATGCCTCCATGTTGAGAATGCCCTGCGCCGTAAGGCAGCGCTCCATCGCGGCATGCAGCGCGCGGCCCACACCGCCGCGCCGGCATGCACGGTCGACGTAGATAGAGGTCTCGACCGCCCAGTCGTAGGCAGGACGCTCCTTGAAAGGGCTCACGTACATGTAGCCGACGATGCGGGCGCTAGCGTCGTGCGCGCCGGTATCCGTCTTTTCGGCAACAAGATAGGGGTAGCGCTCAAGGGTCTTTGCCATGCGGGCGCGGAACGCGTCGAACGTCGGGGGCTCGTACTCGAAGGTCACTGCCGTGTCGCGCACGTAGGGTACATAGATCTCATGGCAGCGAGCCGCGTCCACAAGCGTCGCCACGCGGATGCGCAGCCCACTCGTCGGCACCGCCCGCTGCTCCGTGTCCCCCATCACGTCCGCCATCACTCCATCCTCCCGCCATCTGGGCATCTACCTGCTTATAGCAACTATAGCAAGCGTAGCAACTATAGCAAAAGGAGCAGGCGCCTCGGGAGCGCCATTCCGTTTGAATGCATGGGCATAGTGGGTTTGCATGGCATTCCCATAGAAGGAGGTTCTCATGGCTCTCCTGCAGACCACCATTGATGACGATGTGAAGGCCCGCGCCGACAAGGTGTTCGCCCGCAGCGGCCTGACCTCGGCGATGGCGATGCGCGTCATGATGACGCAGGTCGCCAACACCGGCATCAGCCCCTTCGACGGGCTGCTCCTCGGACCGGCGGGCCAGCGACTCTCCGACGAGGTCCATCTCACCATGCTCCGCGAGAAGGCCAAGGAGTACGGGCTCATCCCCGACGACGCGTTCGATGCGACGACGATGCCCGATGACGTCCTCGAGACGCTGGGCGTCGACGCCAGCGAGATGGCAATCTGATGTGGCAGGTCAAGGCGACGAACGCCTTTTGGGAAACGGTGCGCCCGTTCAGGGACAAATTTCCCCGGCGTGACTATCTCACCATCATCAAGACGATCCGCGAAGCGATCCTCGAGCTGCAGGAAAAGGGCCACATCGAAGAGACCGGCTGGGACGAGCACGTGCTCGCGTGCCAGCCGTTCGCCGATGGGAACCATTTCGAGTTCCACATCCACGATGACGACGTACTCGTCGTCTACTTCAAGCGCGAACGCCGCCACGTGATCCGCATGGTGGGCGTGTTCGGCCACCGCTCGCTGCCGAGCGGCTGAGCTTCCTCTCATCGTACAGAGCGCGCTCCTCGGGAGTCGCCATATTGTATCCCGCCACCAGAAAGGCGCCCCGTCCGGTAAGCAGCACGATCGCCAGCGCTAGGCAAAGCACCGCGATAGCCGCACAGACAAATACTCCGGGCATCTCCGACCCCCTCATATCCGTAGACACGCATCGCTATTTCTATGTATCCATCCAATGCGCGGCTATTCAGCGCGTCGAGATGACAATCAGTCGTCATCCCCACTCGGTCCGAGTTGCTCGAGCACCTTGAGCGCCGCCGCCACGGGGCCCGCGGAGTCGTTGGCATCGAGCCCGCGGCCCACACCGGTACCTGACCCGGCACCTGCCTTGTAGGGCACCGAGAGCTTGCGGCTCTTGGGGAAATTGACGGCCGAGAGACGGCTCTTGAGGTCGAACGCCACTGTCTTGGGCACGTCGACGCCCTGGAACGTGAGGCGCCCCGCCGCAAGCGAGATGCTCTCCATCCCCAGACGGTCCGCCCGGATGCGCAGGCGCGCGCGGTCGAACAGGTTCTTGGCCGCGAGCGGCAGCGCGCCGAACTCCTCCTCGCAGGCCGCCTCGGCCGCATCGACCTCTGCCAAGGTCTCCGCCGCCGCAACCTTGCGGTAGACGAGCACGCGCTTGTCGACAGCGGGCACGTACTCCTCGGCCAAGAAGAAGTCGGCGGGCAGATTGATGGCCACCGTCGCCTGCTCCACCTCCCCGCCCTCGCCGCGCGCCTCGGCCACCGCCTGACCCAGCATCTGCGTAAAGAGGTCGAAGCCCACGCTCGAGAGGTTGCCGTGCTGCTCGGCACCCACGAGCGACCCCGCCCCGCGAATCTCGAGGTCGCGCATGGCGATGCGCATGCCGCTCCCCAGGTCCTGAAACTCCGCGAGCGCGGTCAGGCGCTCGGTGGCCTCGGGCGTGAGCGGAATCTCGCCGGGGAACATAAAGTACGCGTACGCCTGCGTAGCCGAGCGCCCTACACGGCCCTTGAGCTGGTAGAGCTGCGCCAAACCGAGCCGCTGCGAGTCCTCGATGATCAGCGTGTTGGTATGCGGGTTGTCGATGCCGCTCTCGATAATCGTCGTGGCGACGAGCACGTCGATCCTGCCCGTCGCAAAGTCGATCATGACGTCCTCGACCTCGCGCGGGCTCATCTTGCCGTGCGCCACGCCCACGCGCGCCTCGGGTGCGACCTCGTGCACGCGGTCGACGGCGTCGTCGATGGTCTTGACGCGGTTGGACACGTAGTAGACCTGCCCCTTGCGCCCCAGTTCCAGACGGATGGCCGCCGAGACCACGTCTGGATCGTACTCCCCCACATGCACGATCACGGGGCGGCGTCCCGTGGGCGGCGTGGTGATGAGGCTCATGTCGCGCACCCCGCTGATCGCCATCTGCATGGTGCGCGGGATGGGCGTAGCCGAAAGCGTGAGCACATCGATCTGCTCGCGCAGGTTTTTAAGCTGCTCTTTGTGCTGTACGCCGAAGCGCTGCTCCTCGTCGATGATAACGAGCCCGAGGCGTGCCGGGTTGACATCGGCGGAGAGCAGGCGGTGCGTGCCCACCAGCACGTCGACTTTGCCCTCGGCAAACGCCGAGAGTGCGCGCCTCTGCTGCGCGGGCGTCCTAAAACGGGAGAGCACCTCGACTTCCACACCAAAGGGGGCGAAGCGCTCGAAGAACGTCTGATAGTGCTGCTGCGCCAGAATGGTGGTGGGGCAGAGCACCATCACCTGACGTCCGGAGTCGACGCACTTGAAGGCGGCGCGCAGGGCGACCTCCGTCTTGCCAAAGCCCACGTCGCCGCAGAGCAGACGGTCCATAGGCTTAGGCGACTCCATATCCGCCTTGATGTCGTCAATGGCCTCCATCTGGTCGTGCGTGGGCTCGTAGGGGAAGCTCGCCTCCATCTCGAGCTGCTCGGGCGTGTCGGGCGGACAGGCGAAGCCGGTGATGGAGCTGCGGCGCGTGTAGAGGTCGACGAGGTCGAAGGCGAGTTTTTTGGCGCTCTTGCGCGCCTTGTTGGTCGCGCGCGACCAGTCGGCCGTATTGAGGCGCGTCAGACGGGGGCTGTCGCCGTCGGGACCCACGTAGCGCGTGATGCGGTCTACCTGCTCGAGCGGTACGTAGAGCTTGTCGCCGCCCGCATACTCCAAGAGAAAGTAGTCGCGCTCGCGACCGGCGACCTCCTGCCGTACGATCGCCGAGAACAACGCGATGCCGTGCGTGGCATGCACCACGTAATCGCCCGGCTTGAAGGGGAAGGTCACCTCGGTGATGTCGACTTTGCGGCGTGCGCTGCGGCCGCGGCGCGCGTCCAAGCGGGCGTTAAGGTCCGCGATGGAGAAGACTGCGAGATGCGCCTCGGGAACCACGACACCGGCGGGAAGCGCGAGGTCGATAAACGTGACGCGCCCGCGCGTAAGCGTGGGCACCGTATGCGCGCGCTCGGCGGAATCGATGCGCTTGAGGTTCAGGGGGTCGGTCACACGCAGCCGAACGGAAGCGCTGACCTCGCCTTCGTTCTCGGGCGCTGCCGAGAGCGACTCCTCAAAGGGTATCGATTCGTCGCCAAACGAGAGCTCGAGCGACTCGCGCGCCCCGCGATCGGGCGCAGCAAACACCACGGCGAAACGGTTGGAAACGCATTCGCGGATGCGGGAGATGAAGCGCGTGTCCGACCCGGCGATGGCGGGCTGCTCGATCTTGAGCTCCGCAGTTACGGCGCCGCCCGCACGGATGAGCGAGACGTAGTTCAACCGCTGCTGGCGACCGAAATCGAGTTCCTGCGGACGCACGTAGAGCCCGTCGAGCCTATCGACGCGCGCCTCGCCCGCGCGGCGGTCGAGGTCCTCGTAGGCACGAGCGCAGTCGTCGAAGAGCGAACGCGGCTCCGAGAGCACTACAAGTGCATTTGGCGCGATGTGCGCGAGAGGCGAGTCCGTACGCTCGTAGAGGAGCGGGAGGAAGCGATCGAGCTCGGGGGTTGCCACGCGCGCGCAGGCGAGCTCGAGGAGCGCCGCCAGCTCGGTATCCTGCTGTGCGGGCTGGTAGAGCGCCGCACGCAAACGGGCCACGGCATCGTCGGTGAGCGCGAGCTCGCGGCACGGATAGATGTCGATAGCATCCTCGTCTCCGATGGTCTGACCCGTCGTGCTCACCATGCGGCGAATGCGGTCTATCTCGTCACCGAAGAACTCAAGCCGCACCGGAGCGGTCGCCTGTGCGGGAAAGACGTCAACCGTGTCGCCGTGCACGCGGAAAAGCCCCGGGGCGTCGGCGGCCTCGGAAGAGGTGTAGCCCATGCTCACCAGGCGGCGCGGCACCTCCTCGAAGGGTATCTCCTCCCCCACGGCAAAGTGCGCCTCACGCCAGTACGGGGTCTCGGGCCCGGGCACGCAGCGCAGCAGCGCTCGCGCAGACGCGACCATGACGACGGCCTCTCCCCGCGCGATGCGCCCCAAAGCGAAGCAACGCTGCGCCACGGCGGCGTCGTCGAAATCCGCTTTGGCGCTCCACGGCAGATCGCGCCGCTCCGGGTAGCGGACCACCCGTTCAAGCCCCAGATACGCCACGAGTGCACGGGCCGCGCGATCGGCGGCCTCCTCCCCCGAGACAACGTAGACCACCGGACGCGGACGGCGGGCAAACTGAGCCGCAAGCAACAGCGTGCGCCCTGACTGCGAAACCGCGAGCGTGGCGTCTTTTCCCTCATCGAGCGCCTGCTCGATGGTGCGCGGCCCCTCGGCTTGAAACAGCTGCGCGGCGATGCGATGGATCAGCATGCGGTCTCCCGTCTTGCCCGGCGGCGCGACACGCCGTTAGCGCGCACGCCGAAAACCCGCCCGAACAAGTCGGCGCGGGTCATTCGTTCTCGTTTGCCCCTATCTTAGCGCAGGGTCAGCATGCAAAGCGAACGGGCACGCATCATGCACGCACGAGCCATAATCGCCAGAACCTGTGCCCGCGCAGCCCCTCACCGAGACGCGGGGGCGGACCCTAGCGGGTGGCAGAGCCTATAGACGTTCGCAAGCTGTGCACCGTTTTCGCCATACTGCGGCACGGCCTCAATGACACCGTCGTTGCGGAGACGCTGGATCGCCGTATCGACCGAGCGCAGCGAGCAATCAAGCGATGCGGCAAGCGAGCGCTTTGAGAACGTGGTCGAACCCGTGGCATCGCTGTCGCGCGCGATAATCTCATACACGCGCTCGTACACAAACGCATGCCGATGACCTCGGCGCTCGCTGATGCCTTCGAGCGAAATGCCCTCTTTGTGCCCCATGGCAACCTCCGCGCGGGGGTGTTTGCAGAGACTGCCGTCTCCCGCCACGCACCCAATCCAACAAAAAAGGCGGCTCGCTCGGGATGCGAGCGAGCCGCCAGCAGCATCTGCGTGCTACAAAATTACTTGCGGCGCTTGTTGATCAGCGCACCGGCACCGGCGATACCGGCGCCCGCGACAGCCACCGCGGCCGTAGCGATAGCGGCGATGTCGCCCGTCTGGGGCAGGCCGCCCTTATCCTCGGGCTTGGTGGGGGTTACGGCACCCTCGGTCTCATCCGCGCCCTTAACCTGGCTCCACTTGGCATAGAGCGTGATGTCGGCGGTAACCGGCGCATCGAAGTCATAGGCCTGGGTGAGCGCAGTGTCGGTGAACCAGCCCACGAACTTCCAGCCCTCGCAGGTGGGGTCGATGGGCTTGAGGACGGTCTTGCCCTCCTCCACCTCGACGGCCAGGTTCTCCGTGTTGGCGAGGCAGTCGTCGAAGGTCACCGTGTAGAACTTGGTCTCCGGATCGACGACCTCGTTCCACTGGGCGTACAGGTTGATCTCGTTCACCGATGCATCGCCCGCGAAGACCACCTTATCGAGATCGGAGGTAACCGTGTCCTCACCCTCGAACTGCCAGCCGGCGAAGGTGTAGCCGTCCTTGGTCGGGCTGACGATGCCGCTCCACTGGTTGGTGCCGTTGAGCACCGCGCCGGTGCCGAGGAGCTGGTCGCCGTCCCAGTAGTTGACGGTGATGTAGCGATCCTCGGGAACGACCTCGTCCCACTGGGCGTACAGGTTGATCTCGTTCACAGACGTATCTGCGGCAATAACCACGCCATCGAGCTCGGCGTCGGTGTAGATGGTCGACTCGCCCTCGAACTGCCAGCCGGCGAAGGTGTAGCCGTCCTTGGTCGGGCTGACGACGCCGCTCCAGTCGGAGGTGCCGTTCAGCACGGCGCCGGTGCCGAGGAGCTGGTCGCCGTCCCAGTAGTTGACGGTGATGTAGCGCTGCTCGGGCGCAGGAGCCTCGTTCTCGGTCCAGTTGGCGTAGACGTTGATCTCATCGATCGTTGCGTCATAGGCGGCGCGAACCACGCTGAGGTCGGTATAGGTCGCCGTCTCGCCCTCGAAGTTCCAACCGGCGAAGGTATAGCCGTCCTTGGTGGGATTGGCAATACCGCTCCACTGCGTCGTGCCGTTGAGGACCTGGCCCCTACCGAGGAGCTTGTCGCCATCCCAGTAGTTGACGTCGATGTAGCGCTCAAACGGGACCTCGTCATCCTTGGTCCAGTTGGCATACAGGTTGACCTCGGTAACCGAGCTGTCATATGCCACGACCACCGTGTCGAGATCAAGGTAGCGCGTGGTCTCGCCCTCGAAGTTCCAGCCGGCGAAGGTGTAGCCGTCCTTGGTGGGGTTGGTGACGCCGCTCCAGTCGGAGGTGCCGTTCAACACCGCGCCGGTGCTGATCTCCTCGTCGCCATCCTTGAAGTGGACGGTGATGTAGCGCTGCTCGGGCTCCTCGGTCTGCGCGGGCGCGCCCGTCACCGTGCAGCTCTCGGTGAAGATATACGTGGCGAGCATGTCGCTGCCGAACTCGTGGACGTTACCCTGGGCGTCGGTCCAGGTCCAGGTGTAGCCGGCGGGCAGGCCGAGTGCACTCGGGTCGAT
>NZ_NFJH01000002.1 GCF_002159765.1 Collinsella sp. An268
CGGACCCGTTCCGAACCCGGAAGCTAAGACCCCTCGCGCCGATGGTACTGCGGGGTGAGCCCGTGGGAGAGCAGGGCGCCGCTGACCGGTGGACGGCACCGGGCCGTCCATATGATTGCCATAAAGGGCCTCTGGTTTCCAGGGGCCCTTTTGGTTTATAGTGGCATGTTGCGCTATCCGTTAGGAGGCTCTCGTTGTTTACCCTCTTCGTTATCGGTAATATCGCCTCCGGCAAGAGTACGGCGGTTCGCTATCTGGCGCGTCAAGGCGCGCGTATCATCGATTTGGACCAGGTCGCAAAAGACCTGTATGTGCCCGGGTCTGCGGTGGTGAACGAACTTCGCGATGCGTTCGGTTCCGCTATCTTGGATGCTGCCGGCGCCATCCGCCCCAAAGTTCTTGCAGACCGCGCCTTTGCAACCAAGGATGACGCGCGTCGCCTTAACGAGATCGTATTGCCGCGCGTACATGAGCGTCTCTCGGCGATGCTCATGCCCTCATGCTGTACAGTGGCGATGCCGTCGAACTGTCTTCTCACCGTGGTGGAAATCTCGCTCGCTGCTTCTTTCACCTATGCGTTCCCACTGGCTGATGAGGTCATGGCTATCACTGCGCCAGTCGAGATGCGTCGGCGCCGCGCCATCGAGCGCGGTATGGACGGTGAGGACTTTGATAGCAGGGCCGCGCTTCAGCCCACGGAGGACGAGCTCTGCGCTCTCGCGTCTGTGGTCATCGACAACACTGCCGCTGATGATTCGTTGTTCTCTGCTCTCGACGCATGGCTGGAGCAGCATGGCCTTCAAGCCGATCAGCCCTCTTTAGGATTAGACGATGCGCAGTAGAATTCGCTTCTTCACCTGGTACCGCATCATCCCTCTTCTGCTCGCTGCCCTTATGGGTGGCATCTCGCTTGCCTACGCGCAGGGGCCAGCGTTTGTCTTTCAGTTGCTGTACCCGCTTGAATACCAGGATTACATCGCTGCCTCGAGCGACCGGCATGGAGTTGATCCCTGGCTTATCGCCGCGGTGATCGATACGGAGTCAAATTGGGACCCGAGTGCGCGCTCGTCTAAAGATGCGCTGGGGCTCATGCAGCTCATGCCCGAGACCGCGCAGGACATGGTTCGCTTCGGCCTTGTTGACGGCACGAGCTTCGATCCGCAAAATCTGGCGGACGCTGAGACGAACATAGAGTTCGGCACGGCATACCTCTCGTATCTCATATCCTATTTCAACGGCTCGACAGACCGTGCCATCGCGGCGTATAATGCCGGCCTTTCCAATGTGGATGATTGGTCCGAAATCGATACGGTCCTGCATAACGCCATCGGCTTCCCTGAGACGCAAGCGTACCTCTTTCGGGTTAATAACGCTTGGACGCGGTATAAAGAGCTTTATGGAGATGCCTTTGGTGCGTGACGTGAGGTGAGCGAACGTGGAGAAGTTTGAGGTTGAGCGCGTCGGCGGCGAGTTGAGACGCTTCGGCGTAGCGGGAGATCCCGTCCAGTTCCAAGTCGTTTCTCCGTTCGAACCCTCCGGAGACCAGCCCCAGGCAATCGCCTCGCTCGTGCAGGGCGTGAACGACGGCGACCGCTATCAGGTGCTGCTGGGCGTCACCGGTTCGGGTAAGACGTACACCATGGCGAAGACCATCGAGGCGCTCGGCAAGCCCACCCTTGTTATGGCGCCCAACAAGACGCTCGCCGCTCAGCTCGCGAGCGAGCTCAAGGAGTTCTTCCCGCACAACGCCGTCGTCTACTTCGTCTCGTATTACGATTACTATCAGCCTGAGGCCTATGTGCCGCAGTCCGACACGTACATCGAGAAGGATGCCTCCATCAACGAGGAAGTGGAGATGTTGCGCCACCAGGCGACGGCCTCTCTGCTCTCGCGCCGCGACGTGATCGTCGTGGCGAGCGTCTCGTGCATCTACGGCATCGGTTCCCCAGAGGACTATGCGGGCCTCGCCCCCAACGTCGACAAGAAGACGCCGCTCGAGCGCGATGATTTCATCCACACCCTCATCGACATCCAATATGACCGCAACGACTTCGACCTGGCGCGCGGGACGTTCCGCGTGCGCGGCGACGTGGTGGATGTGTACCCGCCCTATGCCGAGCATCCGCTGCGCTTCGAGTTCTTTGGTGACGAGGTCGAGCTCATCGCCGAGATCGACGAGGTCACCGGCGAGATCCTGCGCGAGTACGACGCCATCCCCGTATGGCCCGCCTCGCACTACGTGACGGAGAAGCCCAAGGTGACGGCCGCCCTCAAGACCATCGAGGAGGAATGCGAGCAGCGCGTGGCAGAGCTCAAGGCCGCCGACAAGCTGCTCGAGGCCCAGCGCCTGCAGCAGCGCACCGACTACGACCTCGAGATGCTCGAGACCATGGGATTCTGCAACGGCATCGAGAACTACTCGCGCCATCTCGACGGGCGCCGCCCGGGAGAGCCGCCGTTCACACTCATCGACTATTTCCCCAAGGACATGCTCTGCATCATCGATGAGAGCCACGTGACGGTGCCGCAGATACGCGGCATGCACGAGGGCGACCGCTCGCGCAAGGTGACGCTCGTGGAGCACGGGTTCCGCCTGCCCTCCGCCCTCGACAACCGCCCGCTGCGCTTCGACGAGTTCGAGGCGCGCATCCCGCAGTTTATCTACGTCTCGGCAACGCCGGGCGATTACGAGCTGCGCGTCTCGCAGAACAACGTGGAGCAGATCATCCGCCCGACGGGGCTTCTCGATCCCAAAATCGACGTGCGCCCCGTGCGCGGTCAGATCGACGACCTGCTGGAGGAGATCCGTGAGCGGACGGCGCGCCATGAGCGGGTGCTCGTGACGACGCTCACCAAGCGCATGGCGGAGGACCTGACGGACCATCTGCTCGACGCCGGAGTCAAGGTCAACTACATGCACTCCGACACGGCGACGATGGACCGCGTCGACATCCTGCGCGACCTGCGTATGGGTAAGATCGACGTGCTGGTGGGCATCAACCTCCTGCGCGAGGGCCTCGACCTTCCCGAGGTGTCCCTCGTGGCGATCCTCGACGCGGACAAAGAGGGCTTCCTGCGCAACCGCCGCTCCCTCATCCAGACCATCGGCCGTGCAGCGCGCAACGCCGACGGCGCGGTGGTGATGTACGCCGATACCATCACCGATTCGATGCGCGAGGCGATCGACGAGACGAATCGCCGTCGCACCATCCAGATGAAGTTCAACGAGGAGCACGGTGTCGAGCCGAAGACCGTGCGCAAGGCCATCAACGACATCTCGAGCTTTATCGCCGAGGCGACGGAGAACGTGGGCAAGCGCGACCGCAGCCGCGGCGACTCGTTGGGGCACGGGGCGTTCTTCACCCCGGCGGGCGAGGGCGCCGCCGACGAGGCGCCGGGCTCGGTCGTATCGGACGGGCAGCAGCTCGCCGAGGAGCTCGCGAACCTGCCGAAAGACGAGCTCGCACGCATCGTCGCCACCATGGAGGAGGATATGCGGAGCGCTTCGGAGGCCATGGACTTCGAGGAGGCGGCGCGGCTCCGCGACGCCATCGTCCACCTGCGCGCCATGGCGGAGGGGACGAGCGAGAGCGAGGTCATCGAGCTCTTGCGCCGCGATGCGCGCAAGGGGAGCGTCTTCGCCTCCGGTCGCAAACGGCAGGGGGCGCGTGCGAAGCGCGCGAAGCACTGATGGTATACTGGACGGAGGAATAGCGCGCGGACACCCGCCGCGCTCAGGGGAGATAGAGGGGTCCCGATGAACGAAGAGTACATGCCCGCGTACCGTCCGGTGGATATGAAGGGGCTGGCGTCGAAGCTCGCCGGCGCCACATGGAGTCTGATCGCGCTCGCCGCGCTGACGTTCTTCTGGGCGGTCTACATGTTTGTGACGGCGCCCATGGGCGGTGCCGGCGGTCTTCTGCCCACCCCCGTAGAGGGTCCGGACGGTCTCGCCGCGGCCCTCGCGTGGTGGGCCGTCGTCGCAGGTTTCTGCGCCTCCATCGGCTCGCTCGCTCCGCGCGCACCCCGTGCGCTCGGTTGGGTGGAGCCGGTGCTCGGTATCGTGCTGCTGCTGGCGGGGCTCTGGGGTATCTGGTCCACGCCCCTTCTGGGCACGTATGCCGAGATGCACACCATCGCCGGCGTGTATCTGGCCGTCTATCTCGCAGCGGTGGCGATCGAGCTGTATCGTCGTGACGAGCAGAAGTGGTATATCGAGCTCGTGGTGGCCGCGGCGGTGCTCGTCATCGCGCTCGCCGGCGGCGTGAACTTCGCCGCGGCGCCCGGACAGGTGGGCATCTTCGCCCTCGCTTTCTTTGTGGCGGGCTGGGGCTTTGTGTACGGCGCGCTCAAGCTGTCGGGTGCCTCGGCTGCTGCCGAGGGGCACGTCGCCGAGGCGCTTCTCGCCTAACGCCTCGGGTATCATTAGCGCGTACCTATGAGCGAGAGCGCCCAGACGGGGCGCTCTCGATGTGTATGAGGAGGAATCGCATGGCTGAATGCGAACACGCGGCGGCCGCCGGCGGCAAGAAGGCGCCCCAGCAGTTTGAGGAGAACACCCTGTCGGAGGCAAAGCGCGTGATCGCGGTGCTCTCGGGCAAGGGCGGCGTGGGCAAGTCGCTCGTAACGGGTTCGCTCGCCGTCGGGCTCGCGCGCCGGGGGAACAAGGTCGGCATCTTGGACGCCGATATCACCGGCCCCTCGATCCCCAAGATGCTCGGCATGAGCGGGCGGCACGCGAGCGGTATCGGCAACCTGCTGCTGCCCGAGGTCTCCGAGACGGGGATCAAGGTCATGTCCTCCAACCTGCTGCTCGCCAACGAGACCGACCCCGTGCTGTGGCGCGGCCCGGTCATCGCGGGCGCCATCCGCCAGTTCTGGAGCGACACCTCCTGGGGTCCGCTCGACTACCTGCTGGTCGATATGCCCCCGGGTACGGGCGATGTGGCGCTCACCGTCTTCCAGTCGCTGCCGGTGGACGGCATCGTGGTGGTGACGAGCCCGCAGGACCTGGTCTCGATGATCGTGGCCAAGGCCGTCAATATGGCGGACAAGATGCACGTGCCCGTGCTCGGCATCATCGAGAACATGAGCTACATCACCTGCCCCGATTGCGGCAAGAAGATCGAGGTCTTCGGGCCGAGCAAGCTCGACGAGGTCGCGGCGGGTTACGGTGTCGAGGTGCTCGGGCGCCTGCCCATCGACCCGGCCCTCGCCGGTGCATGCGACGCGGGCGCGCTCGAGCAGGCGCTGCCGGAGAACCTCCTGCCCGATGCGGTGGCGGCCTGCGAGGCCGTGGCGCCGCACGAGGGCGAGGGCGCGGCGAAGGCGACGGAGTAGAGCGACGCGGAGGGCGGCCCCGGCGGCATATCGCATGCGCCGCCTTCAGGTGAGGAGGGCCGGCGTGGCGGATGCCGAGGAGCGGACATACGACGTAGCGGTCGTGGGGGGCGGCGCTGCCGGACTCGCGGCGGCGCTCGCCGCGGCGCGGTTGGGCGCGCGCACAGTGGTGCTGGAGAGCGATGTTGCCTGCGGGCTGTCCATCCTCGCAACGGGCAACGGCCGGTGCAATCTCTCGAACAGCGACCTGGACCCCGTGCGGTACCGGTATCCCGACGTCGCGCGCGCCGTGATGGGTCCGCGCCCCGAGGAGGCGCTCGCGGCGTGGTTCGCCTCGCTCGGTCTCGCCACCGCGGAGGAAGAGGGGCGCCTCTATCCGTACAGTCGCCGTGCCGAGTCGGTGCGGGACGCGCTCTTGGCGGCGTGCCTGCGCGCCGGGGTGTCGCTTCGCTGCGGATTTGAGCTCACGGGCGCGTCCCGTGCGGCCGAGGGCGCGGTCTGGCGGCTCTCGGGCACGGTGCCCGCGGGGCCCGTGCGCGCCAAGCGCGGGCACGATGCGCGCGCCGCCCTGCGCGCGCGGCGCCGGGCACTCGAGGCGGCCCCGCGAAAAGATGAGGGTATATCTGCGCGCGCCGTGGTGCTTGCGCCCGGCGGGCGCTCGGCGGCGCTTTGCCGGCTCTTTCGGCTGCCGCACGAGGAGGAGCGGCCCGTGCTCTGCCCCGTGGCGGGAGCCTTTACGGCCGCGCCCGACGCCCTCGGTGCGCTCGATGGGGTCCGCGTCGAGGCAGCCCTTGGGCTCCAGGACGCGCGCGGACGTCATGCGTCGCCCTGGCGCGAGGCGGGAGAGGTGCTCTTCCGTCCCTACGGCATCTCAGGCATCGTCGCGTTCGACGCGTCGCGGCGCGTGACCGCAGGCGACGTGCTCCTGCTCGATCTCTTCCCGTCCTTTTCCGAGGAGGGGCTCGCGGCTCTTCTGGATGCGCGCGCGGCCGTGCTCGGCTTGCCCGCGGCGGGCTCGCTCACCTGGTACGACGGCCTTGTCGCCCGCCCGGTGGCGGCCCTCGTGGACGCGGCGGCGAAGACCCATGATGCCCGCGGCATCGCGCGCGCGGCCAAGCGCCTGCGCTTTGCTGTCACGGGGCTTGCCGACGAGCGCGCCGCGCAGGTGCGTCGCGGCGGTATCCCTTTTGCGGCGGTGGACGAGGCGACGCTCGGGTTGCGCGAGGCGCCCGGGCTCTTTGCGGCGGGCGAGGCGCTCGCCATGGATGCGGATTGCGGCGGCTTCAACCTGGCGTGGGCGTGGCTCTCGGGTATCCGCGCCGGCGGGGCTGCTGCGGCGACGGTGCGAGGGGGAGCGCATGCTCGAGGTCTCTGATGTGCGGTTGCACCTGGACGAGGGGGTCGACGAGGGGGCGTGTCTTGCCGCAGGTCGGCGCAAGGTCGCGCGCCTGCTGCACGTTGCCCCTCGGGAGCTCATGGCAATAGAGCTCAGGAGGCGCTCCATCGACGCGCGCAAGAAAAACGACGTGCACCTCGTCTGCACCTTCCGGGCGGCGCTCGCCGATGCGGTGCGGGAGCGGGAGGTTCTCGCCCGCCTGTCCGACGAGGAGGGGAGGCGGGTGCGTGCGGTGGCCCCCGAGGCGCCGTCCTTCCCCGTATATGCGGGGGCGCGCCCGACAAACCGTCCCGTTGTGGTGGGCGCCGGGTGCGCGGGGCTCTTCGCCGCGCTCGCGCTCGCCGAGGCCGGGCTCGAACCGCTGCTCATCGAGCGCGGTGACGATGCGGAGCGGCGCGGCGCGGCGGTGGCGCGCTTCATCCGCACGCGCAGGCTCGACCCCGAGAGCAATATCCAGTTCGGCCTCGGCGGCGCGGGGACGTTTTCGGATGGCAAGCTCACCACCGGCACGAAGAACCCCGCGCACCGGCTCATCCTGGAGACGTTCGTGGCCGCCGGAGCCTCCCGCGATATTCTGTGGGATGCCAAACCGCATGTGGGCTCAGACGTGCTGCCGCAGGTGGTGACGCATATCGTGGCGCGCATCCGGGCGCGCGGCGGCGAGGTGCGCTTCCGGGCGCGCCTCATCGATATCGAGCGCGCATCAGACGGCTCGCTCCGATCCGTCACGGTCGAGCACCGCGAGCCCGCGCCGGCGGGCGATGCCGGCGCGCCGCCTTCTGAACCCGCGACCGTCGAGCGCATCGCCTGCGACCGGATGATACTCGCCTGCGGGCACTCGGCGCGCGACGTCTTCGAGCTGCTCTCGCGGCGCGGCTTTCATCTCGAGCGCAAGACGTTCGCCATGGGGGTGCGCATCGAGCATCTGCAGCGCACCGTCGACCGGGCCCAGTACGGCGCGGCGGCGGGCCATCCGGCGCTCGGCGCGGCGCCGTACAAGCTCGTTGCCCATCCGCGCGACGGGCGCTCGGTCTTCTCGTTCTGCATGTGTCCCGGCGGAGAGGTGGTTGCCGCCGCCTCGGAGGAGGGCGGGGTCGTCACCAACGGGGCGAGCGAGAGCGCCCGCGCGGGCAGAAACGCCAACGCGGCGCTGCTCGTGAACGTGAACCCCGTCGACCTGCCCGGCTCCTCACCGCTTGCCGGCGTGGAGCTGCAGCGCACGTGCGAGCGCGCCGCCTTTGCGGCGGGCGGCGGCGACTACAGCGCGCCGGCGCAGCTCCTCGGCGATTTTATGGCCGCAAGGCCGAGCACGGGACCGGGCTCCGTGCTTCCCACCTACCCCTTGGGCGTCGCCTGGACGGCGCTCGACCGCGTGCTGCCGCCGTCTATCGCCGACGGCTTGCGGGCGGGCATCCCGCTTCTCGAACGGCGCCTTCGCGGCTTTACCGCCCCCGACGCGGTGCTTACCGGTGTGGAGTCGCGCTCCAGCTCGCCGGTGACCGTGGTGCGCGACCGCACGTGCGCGGCAGAGGGCGCGCCCGGAATCTACCCGTGCGGCGAGGGCGCGGGGTATGCGGGCGGCATCATGAGCGCGGCGACCGACGGCATCCGCTGCGCCGAGGCGCTCATCGCGTCGCTGCGACCTCGTTGACCGTGACGCTCCCAAGTACGCTCGCAGCGGTGCGACCGGCGGCTCTGAGCCGGCTCTGTGCGGGGTGGCCGCGCCGCGGGCAAGCGCATTGGCCGCATTGCCGGCGTATCTGGCGCCCGGGTGCGCGCGTTTTCGGGCACAATCGGGGTGGCGGCATCGCGCGCAAGGGAAGGAGGCCCCATGATCGCAGACAAGCTCGTTGCGCTGCGGCGCAGGGCGGGCATGAGTCAGCAGGAGGTCGCGCGGGCCATCGGGGTGAGCAGGCAGACGGTTTCCAACTGGGAGCTCGCGCAGGGCGCGCCGGCGCTCGACAAGGCGGCTGAGCTCGCGCGCCTGTTCGGCGTGACCATCGACGACCTCGCACGCGACGACGTCGAGATCATGGCCACCCGGGGACCCGCTGCGCCGCGCGACGTCCATGTGCTGCGCGCGCTCGTGGGCAGGACGGCGACGGTGGAGCTCAGCGACCAGGTGCTGAGCGAGGCGACCATCTTGGAGGTCGGCGAGGTGTGGCTGCGCGTCTCCTGCGAGATAAAGCGCGCCGCCTTTGGCCGGCCCAAGGTCGAACGGGCCCGCACGGTGCGCCTGATCGACCTCGGCGAGGTCTGCGCCATCGTGATGGACGGTCCCGATGCCGGTGGGGAGGCGTGACGCCATGGAGAGCTTCTACACCACCATCGCCATCTTGACGTTCGGTCTCGTAATCTACCTCATGTTCTCGATGCCCACCAAAAAGGAGGTGCGCGCCCTTGCCCAGCCGGAGGTAAACCGCCGCCGCATTGCGGCGCTTCGCGAGGAGCTGGCGGCTCGCCTGGGAAAGACCTGCACGCTCAATCTGGACGAGGTGCATGGTGTCGTCGGCGCGGGTGCGCTCACGGGCGAGATCGTGGACGTGGATGACGAATGGGTCCTCGTGCGCGTGCCGGGGCAAAAGGGCTCTCGTCTCGTCGCCATGCGGCTCGGTCACGTCAGCGGACTGGAAGAGCAGGGGGACTGAGCGCGCCCCGCGGGCCGACGGCGTCGTATCATAGAGCGTCGAGATATGCCGAGCCGGAGGGGAGAGCCCGTGGACGAGCGCTATACCGACCTCAACGCCCGCATCATCGATCAGTGGGTCGAGGAGCGCATCATCCGCGGCCTGCCGTTCAACCCGCTGCGCGACCCCGGCCTCATTTCGGAAGAGGAGCTCCCCGACTGGGGCGTGCAGTTCTCGCATACGCTTGATGAGCAGATCCGTGGGCAGATCCAGGCGGGTCTGCGCCTGCTCGATCTGTACGAGGACACCAACGGGGGCGAGAGCCGCCTGCACAGGCTCGGTATCCCCACGTTCTGGGCGACGCTTGCCGAGAAGCCGTCGGAGGTGTGAGGCGAATCCCGAGACACCGGCATCGCGGCGTGCCGTACGGGGTATGCTGCGGGTAGCTATCTGTGTGCCGGACGCGAGACGGGAGGCCCCCATGATCGTCACCACCACCAACTCCGTCGAGGGATATCGGGTCGAGGAATACCTCGGCGTCGTCGCCGGCGAGGTCGTCTCGGGCATCAACATGTTCCGCGATATCGGCGCGGGCTTGCGCAACATGTTCGGCGGTCGCTCAGCGGGCTATGAGGATGAGATGCAGAGCGCGCGGCAGGAGTGCCTCGCCGAGATGGGGCGTCGTGCCGAGGAGCTCGGGGCGAACGCGGTCATCGGCGCGTCGCTCGGCTACGAGACGTTCGAGGGCATGATCATGACGGTGGCCTCCGGCACGGCGGTGCGCATCCGGCGGGACCGCTAGGGGCAGGCCATCGCAACGAGCATGGACGCGAACATGATGGTGAAGACGAGGTTGCTCCAACCGCCGAAGAGCACGCAGCGCGCGGGCTGCGGGGCGTGCATCCAGACAAGGCCCAAGAAGCTGGTCGCTACGGGCGTGAGGACGACGAACCAAGCAGGGAGGACGGTCTGACCGAGTACGATGCCCGCGCCCAGGAAGATGAACCCGGCGTACAGGGGTATCGTTGCCAAGCGCATGACGGTCAAGATGTTGGCGGAGACTTCCTCGTAAAGGTCCTCGTGTCCCGCTTTGGCGATGATGGAGAGGTAGACGTACTGCGCATGATAGGCGCCACCGCAGATGAGCGCGAAGGAGAGGAGCACCGCCGCCGCGATAAGAAGCCAAGCAAACTCGCCCCGCGCGATGAGGGGAAGAGCAAGAAAGCCCGTCACGTACAGAAAAGCGGCAACGGGGCCGAGCGCCCCGCCCGCGCGCACGCGGGCGGTGGGGATATCGCGCATGATGCGCATGTACGGCTTGAGCGTACCGTCCATGTCATAGGCGCCGAGGGTGAAATAGAGCAGCATGTCGCCGGCGAACATCAGGACCGAGCCTATGAGGCCGAGGGCGATGAAGGTGATGACGAGCGGCATGGCATCTCCTTTCGAAGGGGGTGGGGTGTCCGATAGGGGCGGGTGCGGCAAGCGGCGCGCTAGTGCGCCTTCCCCTGGTTCGCCACGGCGTCTATCTTGGCTGCGATGACCGCCGGGTCGCCGAGGTAACGCTTGCCGAGCACGTTCATCTGCGTGTCGAACGTGTAGACGAGGGGTATGCCCGTGGGGATGTTCACCTCGAGAATCTCAGTGGGTGAAAGATGCTCGAAGCGCATGACGAGCGCGCGCAGGCTGTTGCCGTGCGCCGCGATGAGCACGCGCTTGCCGGCGCGCATCTCGGGCAGGATCGTCTCCTCGAAATAGGGCCAGGCACGTTCGACGGTGGTTTCGAGGCATTCGGCAAGTGGGAGCTCGTCTGCCGGCACATCACGGTACATCGCCTGCACATGAGGGTCGCGCTCGTCGCCGGCCTCGAGTGCCGGAGGCATCACATCAAAGCTGCGGCGCCAGATCTTCACCTGCTCGTCGCCGTACACCGCCGCGGTCTCCGCCTTGTTCATGCCCTGGAGCGCGCCGTAGTGGCGCTCGTTCAGCTTCCAGCTCTTCACGACGGGGAGCCAGGAGCGGTCGAGCTCATCGAGCACGATATCGAGGGTGTGGATGGCACGCTTGAGCCGGCTCGTGAAGCAAAGGTCGAAGTCGAAGCCTTCGGCTGCGAGCTCCCGCCCGCCCGCTGCGGCCTCTTTGCGTCCGGTGTCGGATAGGTCGACGTCGGTCCAGCCGGTAAAGAGGTTCAGGCGGTTCCATTCGCTTTCGCCGTGGCGGATAAGCACGAGCTGCATCTGGTCTGACATGGGCTCCTCCAAAAAGATAACCATGGTTAACTAAATTGACTATACCCGCGTTACCGGGGGACGGTGGCCGTATGCGAAAAAAAGATAACTGAGGGTAACTTTTTGCTGCGCGCGAGAAGCAGGTCTGCTATGTTATCCATGGCTAACAGCAAAGGGACGGGAGATGGCATGGAACGGTCGATAACGCGAGGGGAGCTCGAGGCGGCTCTGGTCCGCTCGTGCGCGCCGGTGCTCCTGGGCGTAAAGCCGGCGAATCTCTTCACCTTCTGCGGGTGCTTTGGGTGCGGGGGCGCCGACGGCGACACCTCCTCATGCCCGTCCCCCGTGGCCCCGTCAGACGATGCGCGCTGCGCGCGGCGCCGCGACGCCTTGTCGCGGCTCGTGCGCGACCTTGACGCGACGCTTACGCCGTATGGCATGCGCTGCCGCGTTATCGCGTGGCGCTCTTTTGGAGCGCTGGTCTTAGCGTACCGCCCGACGCTGGTGGAGCGCTGCCTCAAGGATGCGGAAGTGGCCCGGGAGCTCTCCTGCCTGGGCTATCCCGCACGGCTTGGACCGGTATCTGTGGCGTCGTCCCGTCCCTGCGGCCCGCAGGGGCCCGCGCGCGCCGGGGACGCCTTGGACGGCTGCGTCGAGCACCTCGCCAGGCGGTTTGGCGAGCGGGGCGTGCCGCATGAGGTGGGGTACTTCTTGGGCTATCCCGCGGCCGACGTGCGCGGCTTCGTCGAGAACGAGGGGCGCGACTATCTGTGCTGCGGTTGCTGGAAGGTATATGCCGACGTGCGGGGCGCCATGCGGCGGTTCGCCCGCTACAAGCGCTGTACGCGACGCGTGCTGCACCTCTACGGCACGGGAGTTCCGCTGACCGAGCTGGCACGCGATCCGGCGTGCGCGCAAGTCGCCTAAGAGGCGTCAAGCAGGTATCTCAGGTCGGCATGGGGCCGGCCTCCGATAAGAAAGGACAACCGATATGAGCAAGGTGGCAGTGGTGTTTTGGAGCGGTACGGGCAATACCGAAGCCATGGCGGAGCTCGTCGCTGCGGGTGCGCGCGATGCGGGCGCCGAGGCCGAGGTCATCGCCTGCGCGGACTTCTCCTCATCCGACCTCGACGGCTATGATGCCTTCGCCTTCGGATGCCCCGCCATGGGCGCCGAGGAGCTTGAGAGCGAGGAGTTCGAACCTATGTGGGATGACGTCGAGCCGGAGCTCCCGGGGCGCAAGGTCGCCCTGTTCGGCAGCTACGATTGGGCGGATGGCGAGTGGATGGACCTCTGGCGCGAGCGCGCCGAGGCGGCGGGCATCACGATTGCCGACACCGTCATCGCCAAGGACTATCCCGATGAGGACGCGTCGGTCGCCTGTCGCGCGCTCGGCGCCGCGCTCGCATAGGGGGCGCGATGGGTGAGCGCGGCATGGGCCGCGCGGGCGTGCTGATGGTCAACACGGGTTCTCCCGCGGCGCCGACGGCACCGGCGGTAGCCGCCTATCTGAAAACGTTTCTCATGGACGAGCGCATCCGGCCGCTGCCCGCGCCGGTTTGGCGGGCCATACTCGACCACATCATCCTGCCGCGCCGGAGTCCCGCCTCGGCCGCAAAGTATGCCTCGATCTGGACGGAGGCGGGCTCACCACTCATCGTAGGATGTTGCGCGCTCGCCGCCCGCGTCGAGCAGGCGTTGCACGCAGGGGCTGCCGCCACGGAGCCGTGGCGCGACGCAGCGGTCCGCGCGGCCATGGTGTACGGGGAGCCGGGCGTTGAGGCGGCTCTGAGGGAGCTGCGCGCGGCGGGCTGCGGACGGCTCGCAGTGCTGCCGCTCTATCCGCAGTCGGCGTACTCCACAACCGCGGCGGCGCTCGATGCCGTCGCACGCGGGCTCCAGCGGATGGGGTGGGAGCCGCCCCTCACGGCGGTCGAGAGCTATGGCGACGATGCGGGGTATGTGGATGCCGTCGCCGCCTCGATTCGTGCGGCGGGCTTCGACGCGGCCGGGGACTATCTGCTGCTTTCGTTTCATGCGGTGCCGCTTCCCGATGTGGATGCCGGCGACACCTATCCGCAGCAGGTCGGCAAGACGGCGCGCGCGATCGCCGCCCGTTTGGGGCTGGATGAGGGTGCCTGGTCGTTTTCCTACCAATCACCCTTCGAGGACGGCCGTCGCTGGACGGGTCCCAACACGGCGCGCACGGTGCGCGCGCTCGCGCAGCGCGAGCCGCGGCGCCTCGTGGTCGCCTGCCCGGGTTTTGCCGTGGACTGCCTCGAGACGCTCTATGATGTCGAGCAGGTCATGCTGCCGGCGTACCGCGAGCAGCGCGGCGGCGATGCTCCCGGGCTCGTGTACGTGCCCTGCCTTAACGACGCGCAAGACCATGCTCGGGTGCTCGCCGACATCGTCTGCCGCGCCTTGGCAGGCGATGGCACCGTGGGTTAACGCAGCGGGGCGGGCGCTCCAATGAGCGCCCGCCCCGTCTCAGGTTCTCGGGATATCTGCGCTAAGCGCTGCTACGAGCGGCGCCTTATGCGTGCGCCGGCAGCGAGAGCCGACAGGCCGGCGAGCGCCGGGACAAGCGATAGCAGCGCGCTTGCGTCGCCCGTAGCCGGGATGGTGGACGGGTCGTGCCCGGTGCCGTTCCCAGAGCCGCCGCCAGGGGTGGTGCCGCCATCGCCGGAGTTGCCGCCATCGCCCGGCTGCCCGCCACCGGGCTCATCGGGCGGATTGGGCGCCACGTAGTCCGGGTCCTCGGCGCCGCATGCGGCGCAGACGCCCTCTTGGTAGTCATGGCCCTTGGCGGGGACCTCCACCTCGATGCTCGTCGTGTAGTCCGCGCCGTCCAGGTTGACCGTGGCGGTGAGCGTGGCCTTGCCCGTCTCGGTGCAGGTCGGCTCGACCAGGGTCGTGGACGCAACCTGCGCGCTCACCGTGCGCGTGCCGCCGCAGTCGGGGTCGGTGCAGGCGAAGGTCGCCTCAGCCGTGGCGTTGTCGGCCCCCCAAGCCCACGTGGGCTTATCGTTCCATGTGTGCACGTGCACCTTCTCGAGCGTCACTTCGATGGACACATCGTCCTTCACGGTGAGGGAATCGCCCGACGCGAACTCCTCGCCGTTGACCAAGAGGGAGGTGAGCAGATAGCCGTCCTCGGCCGTCGCGCTCACGGTGATGACGTCGCCGAAGGCCAGCGCATCGTCGCCCGGCGTCACCTGCTGGTCCGCGCGCTCGACTACGATCGAGCCGTGCTCGAGGTCGGCGGGGACGGTGAGGTCGAAGCGCTCGATCTCGTTGAAGTAGGCGTCGACCGAGCTCTTGGCGCTCATGGCGATCTGATGGGTGCTCTCGGTGACGAGCTCCTCCTCCACAGGGGTGAACGTCGTGACCGTGCCCTGCGTCACGCCCCATTTGAGGAAGCGGCTGTCTTGGCCCGCGGTGGCCTTGAGGTCGACCACGGTATCCGGTACGAGCCCGGTGCCCGACGCGACCTGCGCGCCGTTCGCCGTCGCCGTGACCGTTCCTGAGCCGCCCGCCTCGCTCACCGCGGCGTACTCGAGCATGTAGAGCACGTCGGGCTCGAAGGCGGCGCCGACGGTCAGGTTATCGAGCACCCGCAGGGTGACGGATGCGAACTCGTCGCCATAGCTCTCGAGGGCATCTGTCCAGCCCACGAAGCGGTAGTACGTGTCCGGCGCGGCCGTGAACGTCAGCTCGGTGCCCCGGACCACCGTGATCGTACCGTCCTCATCGGGCGTGAGGGCCTGCGTTCCGTCCGAGACCGCGACGGAGCCGCCCGTGAGCGCGGGAATCGTCACCGTGCGCGCCACGGAGGGGTCGTCGACGGGCACGAAGACCGCCTCGATTGCGTGCGCGCCCTCGTACGGGGTGAAGGTCAGCTCATTGCCCACGGCGCCGATGGCCTGCTCGCCCGATGCGTTCGTGATGACCCACTCCTTGAGGACATAGCCCTCTTGCGGCGTGGCGGTGAGCTTGATCGGGTTGGACACCATCGTGCCCGCGGCGTCGAGCGGGGTGCCCGCCTCCGTCACCGCCTCAACGGTGCCGATGACGTTGCCGTCCGCATCGGTGACGGTAGAGGTGTAGCTGATCTCGCTTTGGTCGACGACCTTCGCGCTGGTCACCGTGATGGTGGCGTCGTTGACGATGGAGAAGTTGAACGCGCCGTCCGCCATGTTCACGGACTGGGGCTCCTCGCCTACCTGCGTCAGGGTGACATCGGTCACGATGTAGCCCTCGCGCGGGGCGACCTCGATGTAGACGATGGTCTCCTCGGGGACGCTCTCCCCGCTCTGGATGGGAACGTTGCCGAGGTGGGTCGCTGTGACCTGGACCTCGTCCGCGTTGAAGTCGAGCGTGAGGGGCACCATGCGCTTGGGCGTCGTAATCGTGGCCTCGTTGGACCAGACGCTCTCCGTGCTCCCGCTCACCGAGGTGACGACGAAGGTGTAGGCGGTGTTGGATGCGAGTCCGTCGACCTGGTATTCGAGCGTGTCCTTAGGCAGGGGGCTCTCCGTCAACTTACGGTAGGTCCCGTCCGCCTCCTTCTGGTAGACGTGATAGCCGTCGATAGCGGTGCGTCCGGCAGCCGAGGGATCGCTCCAGGTGAGGGAGGCGCTCGCCTCGCTGTCAACGGTCGCCTCAAGGTCGCCCACCGCCGGGGCGGGCGCGCCGATGTTGGACACGTTGTAGCCCACGACGAGGGCGTTTCTGCCCGCAAGGCCGAGGTCGACCTCGTCTTTGCCGAGGGTCCACGTGAACCCGTAAGAGCGCGTGACCGCCTCGGGGATGCCGTACTCCTCGCTCAGGTACTTCGCATCGAGATCCTGTACCGTGCCGCTCGTCTCCGTCTCGCTCGAGGTGGTCTTGGAGGTGCTGTGCCCGCTCATCTCCTCGAGACTGTAGTTGACGCCGGCCATCACGGAGAACATGCCGAGGTTGGCGCCCGTCGTCGCGGAGATCTCAAACGAGAAGCCCGTCTCCTGCTCGATGGTCTCCGTCGTCGCCTCGCCGCTCGTGCTCGCGCTCGACGTCTCGCCGCCGTTGTAGCCGAGCTGGTAGGTGTTGAGGCTCAGCTGGTCCATATCGCTGGCGTAGCCCCAGGGGTTGCCCTCCTGGCCCAGGTAGCCGAGGTTGAGCTTCTTCATGGCGGTGAACGTGTCGTCCGTGCCCGCCGTCTCCTCCGCCATCATGGCGTTGTAGACGTCGACGAAGTTGTTGTAGTCGTCCACGGACATCTGCACGTAGGTGGGTGTCTTGGGCACCGAGATGGTGAGACCCGCCTCCTCGAGGTCGACCCACTGCGTGCCGTCCTCGCTCATGAGCTGGTAGTTGTAGTTGAAGACGGGCGTGCGGTAGAGCACCACGCTGTCATAGGCCTTGGCGGTGAAGCTGTCCGTGACGGAGCGCGTGAGCGTGTTCTCGAAGCTCCGGGTCCAGCTGTTGGCGTAACCCGCCTCGACCTCCACGTTGACGGCGGGGGTCTCCACGCCAAAGGCGCCGCCGATGCTGTAGGACTTGCTCTCGGAGGTGCCCTCCGTGTACTCGTAGGTGCGCGTGAAGGCGTAGGTGGTGGCGCCGGCGTCGTTGCCGATGTCGATCTCGTCGAAGTAGGGCGCCATCTGGAGCACCGTGAGCACCTGCGGGTCGGCGTATACGTAGGACTTGCCCGTGTAGCGCGCCATCACGCCGTCGTCGTCGCGGTCCATGGGCGTGATGACGAGGTTGGTGTGGTAGCCGCCGCCCGTGTTGGAGATCAGAAAATCGCTGGTGACGTCGAAGAAGCGCGTCTGGTCCGTGCCACCCTGGCTTCCCACGGGACCGCCCTTGCCGTCGTAGTTGGCGCCGCCGATCATGCCGAGGCGGTAGTAGTAGTCGTTCTGGTGCCGGTCCTTCATGACGATCACGTACATGACCTGCTCGTAGCCCCACTCGTTGCCGTCGAAGTTCCCGGCCACGACGGACTGCACGTAGTGCTCGTCGACTACTTGGCTGCCCACTCCGTCATCGTCCTCGTTGAAGACGCCGGGGGTGTGCAGGCGCTCCGGCGTCGATGTGCTCAGGTCGAAGAGCGCACCGCCCATGAAGACGTATTCGGCGGCGCCCCCTCCGTTCATGGCCACGCACTCGACATCCAGTGGGGAACGGCGCTTCTCGCCTCCCGTTCCGCCGGCGAACCACGCGTTGGAGCCCACCTCAGAGAGGTTGGTCGTGCTCGCATCCTCTCCCGGATGTGCGAACGAGCCGTCCTCGCGGGCGTTTAGCGTGATGATGACCCAGTTGTTGCCATCAATGTCCCATTGGTGGTCCACATCCACGTCGTAGGAGTTCGACTTGGACGTGATGGTGTTCTTGGACCCTGCGACCACGATCTCGTCCACGCCGTCCCCGTCGATGTCGCCGGCGGCAATGCCCGGCGCGGCAGGAGCGGTCATCTTATAGCGATCGCCGTCGCGATCCTCGCGCCGGAGTTGGCAGAAGCCGCTCTTTTGGTTGTCAAAGACCGTGCCGCCATCGCTCGCGCCGTAGGCAACGTTCAGCATCGGGAAGTAATAGGCGCAGTCCCAGCTTCTGCCCCTCGCTCCGCCGTTTATGTACGACACGACGGCGAGGTCGTCGATGCCGTCGCCGTTGAAGTCCCCGGTGGCGAGGTCGGCGGACATCTTGTCATGCTCATAGGTGCTGTCGTCGAGCTCGTGACCGTGATTCTCCTCCACGTACTTCCAGTGCAGGAGAGACTTGTCCCGCTCACTCATGCAGGAGATCGTGTTCGAGCCCGCGTCGTAGGAGAGCTGTGCCAGGCCGTACGTGTCGCCGTTGGTCAGCACGTGCGCCACGAGCGTCTCGCGTCCCGAACCGTCGTAGTCGCCGGCGGTGATGGCGATGTAGTTTCCACCGGTCCAGGCTTGGATCCCGCTCAGCCAGCCGGCGTTGTCCTCAAAGCGGTACGTGGCACTCTCGTTGCCCTGCGTGGTGTCGACAACCACGATGACGATATCGTCCTCGCCGGTTGCGTCATGGCCGATGTAGGCGACGTGGTCCTTGCGCCCGCTGCCCGTGGGGTCAAAGGCCACCGACTCGACGTGGTACAGCTCCTTGAGCACGTTCACCGCGCTATCGCCGTAGAGCCCCGTGCTCTCAAAGCCGTTCGCGTCCTTGCCGTCGACCCCGAGGTTGAGGCCGCTGTCCACCCGCGTGTCGTACCAGCCGAGGTCGACGGTGTTCCCGTTGTCCTTGTTGCGGTACACCATGAGCTCGCTCTCGGCGTTCAGCAAAAACGGCTGGTTCAAGAGCTGCCCATAGGGGTTCTCGGTGCTGTTCTCGTCAAAGCCCGCCGGTTTGACCCGATCCATCTCCAGGATGGAGTCAAACCGGCCGGCCCCCTCGTCCGCCAGGGCGGGCGCGGCCGCAAAGGCCGTGAGGGGAAGCGCGAGCAGTAGGGCCAGTACCGCCGCGCGTGCAAAGGGCCTCCTCATATCTCACCTTTCTCTCGGAAGCGCCCGATATCCGGGCGCTAAACCCCTCAAGTCTTGCTTGAATCAAGCGATTTGCCATCAGCCGTTTGCGGGGAAAAATGGGTGAGGTGCGAGGCAGAAAACCGGCCGGAGATGCCGCGATAGCGGGTGCGGTTGCGGGTTTTGACGGCGTTTGATGCCGCGATGGTGCACTGGGGACGGGTCGGGGGCCCGTTTGCCGTCGGCGATGAGTGCTCTGCGGTGCGGAATTCTATTCGCGCTGGCGAACAGTTTGAGGGAGGCCACGTGTGCCCCGATGCCGCGATATGCGCCCCCGGCGCGCCCCAATTCCGGGCGCGCCGGGGTCCTTCCTGCGAGCCGCAGCGCTACAGCGTCCAGGTGGAGGACTCCGCCTGGAGGCGCACCATGCGTGCGAAGAGGCCTCCTTGCGCCAGCAGCTCGGCGGGCGCGCCCTGCTCGACGACGCGGCCCCCGTCGAGCACCACGATCTTGTCGGCCGCTTGCACGGTGCGCATGCGGTGGGCGATCACAATGACGGTCTTGCCGGCGAGCAGACGGGACAGCGCCCGCTGCACCTCCGTTTCATTCTCGACGTCAAGCGATGCGGTCGCCTCGTCGAGGAGCACGATCGGCGCGTTCTTGAGCAGGGCGCGCGCGATGCTGATGCGCTGGCGCTCGCCGCCGGAGAGCTTGGATCCGTTCTCGCCGATGAGGGTGTCGTAGCCCTGGGGCAGGCGGCTCACGAACTCGTCGCAGTTCGCCGCCCGGGCCGCGGCGAGTACCTCCTCGTCGGTCGCATCGCGTCGACCAAGGCGGATATTGCCCATCACGGTGTCGTCGAAGAGCGTCACGTCTTGGAACACGACCGAGAAATCCCCGAGCAGCACCTCGGGGTCCACCGTCGAGACGTCGACGCCGCCCACCGTCACGGTGCCGGAGCTTGCATCCCAGAGCCGGCAGCTGAGCCTCGCGCAGGTCGACTTGCCGGAGCCCGACGGCCCCACGAGTGCGGTAACCTCGCCCTCGCGCGCGATGAAGGAGACGTCCTCGAGCACCTTCTCGCCGCCGCGTTCATAGGAAAAGCCCACGTGCTCGAACACCACGTCGTGACCGACGGGGTCGTACGCCGCGCCACCCACCGCCAGGGGCTCATCGAAGAAGCTCTTCATGCGCGCTGCCGCGGTGCGTGCCGAGAAGAGCTCGGCGATGAGCATGAGCGCCTGGTCGAAGGGCGCGTAGATGCGACTCACCACCAGAAGGAAGCAAAAGAGGGTGAGAAAGTCACATGTGCCCTCGAGCACCAGCCCGGCGCCCGTGAGCAGCGTGGTGGCAAAGCCCAGGCGCAGCACGATCTGCGCGCCGTTGACGGCGAGGCCGCAGGCGAGCTCGCCGCGGATGGCGGTGCGCTCCGCCGTGTCGACGCTCTCGTAGATGTGCTCGAGATAGCGCTCCTCCTGATTGGTGGCGCGCACCTCGCGTACGCACTCGAGCGCCTCCTGGATGAACTCTGAGGTGCGAAGTCCGGCCATGCGCGTCTTGTGCATGAGCGGCTGGAGGCGGGAGCGCACCCCGAAGAGCATGAGCAGCGCCACCGGCCCCGACCACATGGATGCGACCGCGAGCCGCCAGTCGAAGGCAAGCAGGCACGCGAAGGCGATGGCCATGGTGGCGTAGGCGCCGTAGAGTTCGGGCAGCACGTGGCTGTAGGCGTGTTCGGTGGTCTTGACGTCACCCATGAGCGTTTCGGTAAGGTCGGCGAGATCGCGCCGCCCAAAGAACGAGAGCGGGAGCTTGCGCAGGCGCTCGGCCAGCGCGATGCGCTGCCTTCCGCTCTCTTTGTAGATGACGCCGTACTGGTAGTAGTAGGCCAGCCGTTCGCACGCAAAGAGGACGGCAAGGTAGACCGCGATTGCGGCCGCCCAGCCCGCAGGGTGGACCGCAAGCGGGTCGAAGCGGAGCTCGCCCCAGGGGCCCAGCTCCGCCGTCCCACCGGTGAGCCGCGCCGCGATCGCGCTCATGATGACGTAGGTGAACCCCACGCTCGCAAAGACCACGAGGTTGGAGACGGTGGTCCAGATCGCCCCCAAGCGCACGTTTCTCACGCCCTCGTCGGTGAGGGCGTACTTCTCCTTGATCGACATCAGCGCCCGCTCCCTTCGGTGCTCTTGATCTTCCAACTTACGGCCTGCTCGTAATCGGCCCACATGCGGGCGTAGAGGCCGCCTGCGGCCAGCAGTTCCTCGTGCGTGCCCTGCTCGACCGCGCGCCCGCGGTCGAGGACGATGATCCGGTCGGCGCGGCGGACGGTCGAGAGCCGGTGGGCGACCATGAGCACGGTGCGCGACGTACCGTCCCTCCCGCGCGCGAGACGGCCGAAGGCCGCTTGGATTTTTGCCTCGTTCTCGGGGTCGGCGAACGCCGTGGCCTCGTCGAGGACCACGATGGGCGCGTCCTTCAAGATGGCGCGGGCCAACATGAGCCGCTGCGCCTCGCCTCCGGAGAGGTGCGCGCCCGCCGCGCCGTACACGGTGTCCACGCCGTCGGGCAGCTTCTCGATGATGTCCTGGCACTGCGCCGCCTCGAGTGCCGCCATCACCTCAGCGCGCGTCGCCTCCGGACGCGCCGCGCGCACGTTTTCGAGTATCGATTGCGAGAAGAGCCGGTTCGTCTGGAAGACGAAGGCCACGCGGTCCATGAGGTCGGCGGGATCCATGTCGCGGACGTCCACGCCGCCCACGAGGACGCGCCCCGCGCTCACGTCCCAAAACCGGGGCACGAGGCTCGCCGCCGTGGTCTTGCCGCCGCCGGAGGGTCCGATGAGCGCCACCGTGGAGCCGGCGGGAATCTCGAAGCTCACCTGGTCGAGCGCGGGCTCGTCGGCACCTGTGTAGGTGAAGCTCACGTTCTCGAAGCGGATGGCGTTGTCCCGTGGGACCCGCGGCGTCGCGGGCGCCTCGATCACCGGCGCGGCGAGCACCTCCTCCACGCGCGCTATGGCGTCGGCTGCCGACTGGAACGCCTCGGACATGAACATCACACGGGTCATGGCCGTGGGGATCACCGCCGAGAAGATCGCGTAGAAGGCGAAGTTCGCGGCGAAGCGCGCAAGGTCATGCTCCCCCGGTGCGAACAGCACCGCCACCGGCACGAGAAATGCCGCCGCCGCGCTGATGACGGTGAGCGAGAGCGACTGAGGGGTCTGACACCACTTCACGGCGTAGTCCTGTGCGAGTCGCGTGAACTCCTCGATGGCGTCGTGGAACGCGCGGAACGAGTAGACCGTCTGCTGGAACACCTTGACGACGGGGATGCCGCGCACGTACTCGGTCCCGGTCTTGTTCATCTTCACGAGCGAGCCCATGTAGCGCGTCATGAAGTCCATGCCGCGCCCTCCCATCATGTAGAACATGCATGCAAGGGAGATGACGACGGGGATGAGGCACGCCGTGCCCAGCCGCCAATCGAAGAGGAAGAAGAGTGCGAGCATCCCGACGATCATCGCTACCGAGCCGGCCGTGTCGGGCAGTTTGTGGGCGAGCAGCCCCTCGGTTTCGAGGGCGCAGCCGTCCACCACCCGCCGGAGCGCACCCGAGGCGTGCGTGTCGAAGTAGCCAAGACTCGTGTGCATCAGATGCTCGACCGCACGCTTGCGCATGGCGGATGCGCAGCGGAAAGCTGCCAAGTGCGTGCACATGAGGCCGGCGAAGTAGAGCGCGATCGACCCCACGGCGAGGCCGAGAGCCCACCATCCGTACGAACCCACCGCGGTCGCCTCGCCCCATCGGGGTGCGACGGCGATCAGGTCTCGGGCGACGAACCAGATGCAGATATACGGCCCAAAGCCGACGAGCATCGAGGCGGCGGAAAGGGCGCAGCCCAGATACGTGAGGCGGCGCCTGGTGCCGGCGAACGCGAGCAGGCGGGCGATGGGGTGCGGTGCGCGGACGGAGCCGTCCCCGGAATCGGTTTCCATGAGAACCTCCTAACACTTGTTCCGGTACGCCGGCTACCGTATCATACGAGTAATCCAAGGCTAACTATTGGAGGGGAGTTTGGGACGAATTCGAAACGCTGCCGCGCACGATCCGCTGAGCGACCTGTACCTGCCCCAGATCGAGCAGTTCCGCATTCCTCTCGTCGAGCGAGGCGCCGCGCTGACGGGCTCCGCATCGCACGAAGACGCCGACGCCCGGGTGGTCGTGTACCGCATGGACGCCTTCGGGGTGGTGACCTCGCACCGTATCCGCGTCAAGCGCGCCATGCCGTTTGTGGAGCGCGGCGTCCCGGGCCTGTGCGTGACCACGCTCTCGGCAGACAGCCTTGCGCTCTGCCCCGTGGCGCGGTCCGGACGCCCCCGAGCGGCGGGCAACGTGGCCGTGTTCGGGCAGGAACGGTATGAGCGGAGCTGCCCGTTGCGTGCGGGAAGCGTGCAGGATGCCGTGTCGGTCACCCTGCTGCCGGATTGGTTTCGCCGATGGGAGGGCCCCTCGGAGGCGGCGGCGCTCAGGCTGATAGAGACCGCCGCCGAAACCTGCGTCAACGGGCCGGAGCGCTCGCTCGATGCCCTGTTGCGCTCGGTGACGCCGCTCTTTGGCGGCGCGCTCGCCGACGAGCGCAGGCTATTCCGGTGTGTGGAGAAGGTGGCGGCGCTCACGGTCGCCTGGTATGTGGAGCGCGAGCGCGCTGAGGCGGCTTGCGGCACACTCGGCCAGGCGCGGCTGGTCCGTGCGGCGCGCCATCTGGTGCTGCAGCATCTGCAAGAGGACCTCTCGCTCGCGCGTATCGCCCACGACCTCTTGGTAAGCCGGACCCGGCTTTGCGAGGCGTTTCGTCGCGAGACGGGGGAGGGGCTGGGGTCCTACGTGAAGCGGGCGCGCATGGAGCGGGCGGAGGCGTTGCTCGCGGTGGGGGCCGTGCCCGTTGCCGAGGTGGCTCGCGCGGTCGGGTACGGCCGCACCGCAAGCTTCACCGTGGCCTTCGAGCGCGCCCACGGCTGCTCTCCGAGTGCGTGGCGGCGCTCTTCACGTGTCGTACGGCCGTAGCGCGCCCGATCGGCACCATAAAGCGGCCCCGACCGCAGGTGCGATCGGGGCCGCTTGTCGGCGCTGCGCGGTGCGAGACGGTTGTCCGCGCGATGCTGTTCGGTGCGGTTAGGCGGTCTTCTTCTTGAAGAAGGAGAAGATGCCGGCGGCCAGGGCTGCGCCCGCGAGCGGGACGGCGATGAAGACCCAGACCTGGCCCATGGCGGCGGCGTCACCGCAGAGGGCCATCACGAGCGCGGGGCCGAAGCTGCGCGCGGGGTTGACGGAGGTGCCGGTCAGCGGGATGCCCATGATATGCACGAAGGCGAGGGTGAGGCCGATGATGATGCCGGCGTAGGGCGCGGTCTTCTCGTTGGCGGTGGATCCGAGCACCGAGAGGACGAAGACGCAGGTGAGGATGACCTCCACGATCACGGCGCCCACGGCGGTGAGGCCGGTGGAGGAGAGCTCGCCGTAGCCGTTGCACCCGAGGCCCGTGGCGAGCACGCCGCCGAGGTCGGCGAGGTCGATAACGAGGGCGAGCGCCGCCGCGGCGACGATGGCGCCTGCGAACTGCGCGAACCAGTAGCCGATGAACTCCTTCTGGCTCAGGCGCTTATCGAGAAGAAGGCCGAGCGACACGGCGGGGTTGATGTGGCAGCCCGAGACGTCACCGATGACGAAGGCCATGGCGATAATCGATAGGCCGAAGGCGAAGGCGATGCCGAGGTTGCCGAGCGCCGCCCCGGCGACGGCGGCGCTGCCGCAGCCGAAGAACGTGAGGGTGAAGGTGCCGAGCGCCTCGGCTGCGTACTTCTTGAGAGAGCTTGCTTCCATGTACATCCTTTCGTAGGCAAACCCAGCGGCAGGCGCATGTGCGCCGCCGCACACAGGGTTGCTATCGTACGTAAGGACGCGGGCGATGTCATCGCTTTCGCCCGGCTCTCAATGAACCGTTGAGGCCTCTGCTCGAGGGCTACGAGGCTTCTTTGCGCCCCTCGAGCGCAAGCAGCGCCCGCTTGCGCTCGAGTCCGCCCGCGTAGCCGGTGACGGCGCCGTTTGCGCCGAGCACCCGGTGGCAGGGGACGATGATGCTGAGCGGGTTGCGCCCCACCGCCCCGCCGACGGCGCGCGCCGAGGTGCGCGTGCCGAAGCGCTCCTCGAGCTCATGGGCGAGCGCTCCGTAGGTGGTCGTTCCCCCGTAGGGGATGGCACGCAGGAGCTCCCACACGCGCTGCTGAAACGGGCTTCCCAGAAGGTGGAGCGGCGGCAAGGGCGGCAGCGCCTCCGGTGACGTGCCGGCAAAGTAGGCGTCGAGCCAGGCGCGCGCCGCTTCGAGCGCGCTGCGGGCCGCGTCCACCGTGCCGTTTCCCGTTGTCGGGGCGGCCTCGGTGCGCTCGGTGTCGCCGAGTGCGCGCCGCGTCGACCCGAACTCGCCGAAGTGCGCCTGCCCCTCAAACCATGCGCCGGCAAGGCCCTGCTCGTCGGCGGCGAGCACGAGGGGGCCCAAGGGGGATGGGTAGGTTGCGGTAATCACGGGTCTCTCATCTGTCTTCTTCTGGGCCTTCGGGCTCGTCTCGGTGCGCGCGCCGGCTTTGCCGGGGGCGCCGGCGCCGCGCGCGGAGGGGCGCTTCTTTGGGCTTGCCGGCGCTCGGTCGATGAGGTCGGGCAGCGCGCCGCCCGCGATGGCCCACAGGTAGAGGCTCGCCGTGCTGCCAAAGGGGGAGTAACGGCGCCGGTACCGGGCGAAGAGCCGGGGCGTGATGCGGCGGTGGTGGTAGAGCATGCGGAGGCCCCGCTGGATGGCGAGGTCGTCGTAGGAGAGGACATCCGGCCGCTCCAGGCAGAAGAGCAAGATCATCTCCGCGGTCCAGCGGCCGACGCCGCGGATGGTCATCAGCTGGGCGATGGCCTCGTCGTCGGGCATCTGGCGCACCGCCTCGAGGTCGAGGGCGCCCGTCGCCGCGCGCTCCGCGACATCGACGAGATGGTCCGCCTTGCGATACGTCATGCCGAGCTCCTGGAGCGCGTCGCGCCCGGCGCCGCGGACCGTCTCGGGCGTGACCTCGCCCAGGCGCTCCCGCATGCGCGCCCAGATGGTCGCCTGCGCTTTGGTGGAGATCTGCTGGCCGATGATATGGTGCACAACCGACGAGAAGAGGTCGGGGTCGACGGTGCGCCGCACGGGGCCGATGCGGTCGATGGCGTCGGCGAGGCGCGCGTCGCGCGAGCGCAGGTGGGCGAGCTCGCGTTCGCCATAGGTGAAGTACGCCACGGTCTGCTCCTCACAAGCGGGTGCCCATGGTTGAGATGGCGTCTTCATCATAATCGTTTGCCGGGGCGCCCCGTGCGCCGGCGGCCCTAACCGAGCGCGCCGATCACGGCCGCGGCGTCGCCGTCAAGGAGGATCGGGGAGCTGCAGCGAAGCGTCGGCCATGTGTCGCAGAAGGTGCTCACGAGCCAGCTGCGCGCCATGGAGGCGGACGGTCTCGTGCACCGCGAGGTGTTTGCCGAGGTGCCGCCGCGCGTCGAGTACTCGCTCACGCCCCTGGGGCGGAGCCTCGAGCCCGTTATCGAGGCCCTCAGGGTGTGGGGCGAGGGCTTCAAGGCCCGCATGGGCGCGTGAGGCCCCGGGGCAACGAGCATAGCCGGGGGTAACCGCATGCACGATATCTGGAACCCGTGGCACGGCTGCACCAAGGTGAGCGAGGGCTGCGACCGGTGCTACATGTACACGATGGACCGCGCCCGCGGTCTCGACGGCGCCCTCGTCCGCAGGAACGCGAGCACGTTTCGCTATCTGCTTGCAAAAAACCGCGACGGCAGCTTCAAGGTGCGCGCGGGCGAGCTCATCCGCATCTGCATGACGTCGGACTTCTTTGTGGAGGAGGCCGACCCGTGGCGCGCCGAGGTGTGGGACATCATCCATGCGCGTCCTGACGTGCGGTTCTTCATCCTGACGAAGCGTCCGGAACGCATGGCGTCGTGTCTGCCCGCGGATTGGGGCGCGGGCTGGAAGAACGTGATGCTGAACGTCACGGCCGAGAACCAGCGCCGGGCCGAAGAGCGCATCCCCATCCTGCTCGCCACGCCCGCTCGCCATCGCGGCATCATGTGCGCGCCGTTTCTGGGACCCGTCGACGCGGAGCCCTACCTGGCGACAGGTAAGATCGAACAGGTCATCTGCGGAGGGGAGAATTACGACGGCGCGCGGCCCTGCGACTTCGCATGGGTGCAGGCGCTCTCTCGGCAGTGCCGTGCGCACGATGTGACGTTCGCCTTCATCGAGACGGGAAACGTGCTGGTAAAGGACGGGCGCACCTACCGGTTGCGCGGCAAGGCGCTGCAGGCGGAGCAGGCGTACAAGGCAGGTGTCGCGCACCGCGGGCGCCCCATCGTCTGGGAGCTCACCGATCCGTTGGGTATGCCCGTGCCGGAGGAGGAGCTCTACCGGCCGCGCTACCGGGCGCGCTGCCGCCTGTGCGGGAGCCGTCTCATCTGCAACGGCTGCGCCAACTGCGGGCAGTGCGGCGAGGCAGCCGTCCCCCTCATGACAGAGGAGGAGCTGGCGCAAGCGTAGCGGCCCCCGCCCTTCGCACGCGGTGAGGCGCTATCCGCGGTCGCGCGCCGCGAGCGGCACGCGGTAGACGTACATCTCGGTCGGCAGGGCGGCGAGGTCCCGGGGGCCGCGGCGGTGGGCGGCGACGCGGGCGAGCCCCAGGCGCTCGTAAAAGGGCCAGTCGCAATCGGTGTCGGTGCAGAGGAACGCGTGCGCGGCCCCGCCTTGGGCAAGGAGCGCCTCCATGCGGCCGAGGAGCTCCCGGCCGATCCCCTTGCCGCGCGCGGCGGCGCCCACGGCAAGGAGCACGACCTCGGCCGCTCCGGCAAGGCCCGCTTGGGCGATGAGCGCGCGGTTGATGTCCTCCGCGGCGCGCCGATAGGCGTCCCATCGCGCCGCCGCCTCAGGATCGAGCCCGCTGAGCGTGCGGGCCGCCCGCTCCGCCTCGGCATGCCAGGGCCCCGCCGGGGCGGGCGCACCCGTGCAGCCGCAGCAGACGCCGACGGGTGCGCCGTCAAGCGTCGCCACCAGATGATGGGTCGAGCGGTCGAGGCAGCACAGCACGTCGTGCAGCCCCTCGAGGTGCGCATAGGCGCCCGCCGGGGCATCCGTGTGCCAGAGGTCGCGCAGGATGTCGGCGAGCGCGGGGAGGTCGGCGGCACGGGCCGGCCGCAGCTCGAGCGCGGCGGCACCGTGCGTCCCGTGGATAAGGGCGGGGATGCGGGGCGCCTCGTTTGTCCGGGCGGAGTGTTCCATGGTCCCTCCTGTGGTGCGGGTGCCGCGACTATAGCAGCAAGCGCGCAGCCGCGGCAAGTGCGCGGCCGCGCGCCGTGCGCGTTTAGGTATTGAGCATCAGAACGCGGGGCGCCTGGTGGAGGTCACGAGGGCGACTGGCGCGCTTCAGGCGTCAGCGGTTCCAGTTGCGCATGCCGTCGCCGTCGAACTCCACAAAGCCGCGATGCCCGGCGACGGGGAGCGCACCGAGCGTCCGCTCGAGGTCGGCGAATTCAACGTCGGTGAGCTCGACATTCCAGGCGCCGAGGTTCTCGAGGATGCGCTCGCGGCGCTTGGAGCCGGGTATGGGCACGACGTTGTCCCATTTCCTGAGCATCCAGGCGAGCGAGATCTGCGCGGGCGTGGCGCCCTTGGCGGCGGCGACCTCCTGGAGGAGCTCCACGATGGGGCGGTTCGCCGCGATGTTCTCGGCACTCAGCTGCGGGACGAACTGCCGCACGTCATCCACCTTCTCGAAGGCGGTGTCGCTCGTGACCTTGCCGGAGAGCAGCCCGCTCGCGATGGGCGAGAACGGCACCACGCCGATGCCGTGCGCGGCGCAGTAGGGGATGACGCGCTCCTCCACCCCGCGCTCGACCATCGAGTAGATATTCTGCACGGCGGTAAGGGGCGTGACCGCGTGCGCGGACGCGATGGTGTCCACGTCGACCTGCGAGAGGCCCCAACCTCCAATGAGGCCCTCGTCGATGAGACGCCCCATGGCGGCGGCAACGTCTTCGACGGGGATGGCGCGGTTCACGCGGTGGAGGTAGTAGAGTTCCACGCGCTCTGAGCACAGGCGCTCGAGCGAGGCCTCGAGATGGGCGCGGATGGTCCCGTAGAGGCCGTCTTGCGCGACCTCGTCGACGTCAAGGTGGAGTTTCGTGGCGATAACGACACGGTCGCGCACGTCCGCGAGCGCCTCGCCGAGCAGGCGCTCGTTGTGCCCGCGGTTCTCGGGCACGAGGTTGGGGCCGTAGGCCTCGGCTGTGTCGAAGAACGTGCAGCCATAATCGTAGGCGGCGCGGATGGCCGCGATGCTCTCGTCGTGCGCGGGAATCTGCCCGTATCCGTGGGAGAGCCCCATGCACCCCATGCCGATGGGCGACACCTCGAGCGTGCCCAGAAACCGGCTCTTCATGGCATCCTCCTTCTGCCCGCGATGCCGTCTGCCCCGCGGGCGCAGTCTATTCGTTGGGATTTATGAGCTCGAGCGCCTCGAAGCGCCCGGTGGCGGCGTCGAAGTCGTAGACGGTGATGCCGCAGTTCCCGATGCGCCGCCCGTCGCCGCGGAGGCGCTGCTCCGCCTCGGGTCCCTGCGCTCGCAGGAACTGGGCGACTGCGGCCCCATGGCTCGCCATAAGCACGTACTCGTGCCCCGGGCGCCGCATGAGGTCGGTGATGGTCGTGACGAGGCGTTCCCGGAACGCCATCTCCCCCTCGCCGCCGAAGGGCACGTAGAAGTCGCCGTAAGGAAGCGGCGGGTTCACGTCCTCGGTAAGACCCTCAAACGTACCGAAGTTCCACTCTTTGAGGCCCCGCACCCGCTCATAGGGGAGGTCCGCCTGGCCGCCCTCGGCAAGGACGAGCTCCAGCGTGTCGACGGCGCGCTCCGAGGTCGAGCTGTACGCGTGGTCAAACGTCACGCCGTGCTCTGCAAACCATCGGCCCGCCTCGCGTGCCTGCGCGATGCCGGCCTCGGTTAGGGGCGAATCGCACCAGCCCTGCTTGCGTTTGAGTACGTTGAAGAGCGTCTGCCCATGACGCATGAGATAGAGTTTTGCCACGGTTCCGTTGCCTTTCAGTCATCGCGGTCGGTTGAGGGGCATGGCGGGCCTCCCCCGGAGACGATTCCCGGGCGATGTCGGGGGATGCGCCCCCGGAGGCCCCGCCTCCCCGTTACGCGCGCTAGTATAGCGTACCGCCGCCGAGCTGCTGTTTCTTTACGAGCTCGCCGAGCAGCCAGCCCACGGTGCTCGGGTCGAAGTGGTCGAAGATGCGCGGGAAGCTCGGGTCCTCGAGCGTGGCGAACGCGGCCAGGTCGTCGGCGTCGAGCGCAAAGTCGAAGACGTCGAAGTTCTGCTCTACGCGGTCGCGGTGCACCGACTTGGGGATGACGACGACGCCCTTCTGGATGAGGGCGCGGAGCGTCACCTGCGCGGGGGTCTTGCCGTATTTGGCGCCGATCCGGGTGAGCACCTCGTTGGTGAAGATGCCGTTCTGACCCTCGGCAAACGGGCCCCACGCCTCGTGCACCACGCCGTAGCGCTCCATAACCTCGTGCGCGGCGTCCTGCTGGCGGAAGGGGTGCGTCTCGATCTGGTTGACGGCGGGCACGACCTCGGCGAGGGTGCAGAGGTCCACCAGGCGCTCCGGATAGCAGTTGGAGACGCCGATCGCGCGGATCTTGCCGGCGCGGTAGGCGTCTTCCATGGCGCGGTAGGCCCCCGGGTAGTCGCCCATCATCTGATGGAGCAGCATAAGGTCGATGTGGTCGGTGCCGAGCTTTTCGAGCGACTCGTCGATCGAGGCGGTCGCGCGCTCGTAGTTCATCTGGGAGACCCAGACCTTGCTGGTGATGAAGACCTCGTCGCGCGGGACGCCGCTTTGGCGGATGCCCTCGCCCACGCCCTCCTCGTTGCCGTAGGCCTGGGCGGTATCGATCAGGCGATAGCCCACCTGAAGCGCCTCGGTGACGCATCGCGCCGTCTCCTCCGGCGGCGTCTGGAACACGCCGTATCCGAGCATGGGCATCTCGACGCCGTTGTTGAGCCTTACAAACTCCATGGTGCTTCCTTTCTGCGCTCTGCGGTGCACGGTGGCGGCAAGACGGGCCCGGCCCGCCTCGCCGGGGGCTACGCCTGCTGGGAGTAATCGTTGGTGGCGAGCACGAACGCCGGCGCCTGCTCGGGCACGTGGTAGTAGGGGTGCTGCGGCAGCGCGTTCACGCGCGCCATCTCGTCCGCGGTGAGCTCGAAGTCGAAGATATCGATGTTGTCGCGCATGTGGTCGGCGTTGAGCGTCTTGGGGAACGTGACGTTGCCCTCCTGGTAGCTCCAGCGCAGGATGACCTGTGCGGGGGTCTTGCCGTACTTCTGGGCGAGCTCCGCGAAGAGGGGCTCGGCCATGAGGTTGGCGTCGCCGTGGCCGAGCGGGTACCAGCCCTCGAAGACGACGTCGCCAAGACCGCGCTCAGCGAGCGCCGCCTTGAGCTCGTGCTGGTTGCAGTACGGGTTGATCTCTACCTGCAGCACGGCGGGCTTGATGGTCGCGACGGCGAGGATCTCGCCGATCTTGTGGATGGGGAAGTTCGAGAGACCGATGGCGCGCACTTTGCCCGCGCGCACCGCCTCCTCCATCGCCTTCCAGCCGGAGACGTAGTCGCCGTAGGGCTGGTGGAAGAGCAGGAGGTCGACGTAATCCATATCGAGGCGCTGGAGCGTGGCATCGATGTCTCGCCCGCACTGCTCGTAGGGGTAGCTCTGCGGGAAGAGCTTCGTCGTGACGAAGAGGTCCTCGCGCGCGACGCCGGACGCCTTGATGGCGCGGCCGACCGCGACCTCGTTGAAGTACGCGTTGGCGGTGTCGATGTGGGTGTACCCCGCGGCGAGCGCCTCGGGCAGGTGCTTCTCGACCTCGGCGGAGGTCATCTGGAAGACGCCGTAGCCCATGGCGGGGATCTCGGTGCCGCTCGTTAAGGGGAAGGTCGGTACGTTGGTGGACATGGTCGATCCTTTCTCGTGCGCGCCCGGGAAAAGCGCTTGCGTCTGTATGTGCATAGCATTGCATCCAAAACCGAAGTTGTACAATGCAAAGGGAGGTAAGTTATATGCATGTCATGCATATAGGGAGCGGCTATGAGAAGCGCGGTCCGCTGTCGGCCGCCTGAGGGGGTAACCGTGGAGTTAGAGCAGATGCGCCAGCTCGATGCGATCGAGCGCTTGGGCACGATGTCGGCCGCCGCCGAGGAGCTGCACATCTCGCAGCCCGCGCTCAGCCGTTCCATCCAGCGGCTCGAGGCGGAGCTCGGCTGCGCGCTTTTCGAGCGGGCGGGGCGACGCGTCGCGCTCAACGATTGCGGGCGCGCGGCAGTTGAGGGGGCGCGGGCGATCCTTCGCGACGAGCGCGTGCTGCACGCCAATGTGGCTGCCATCGCCGAGCGCGCCCGTGCGCTCCACGTCTCGACGGTTGCGCCGGCGCCGCTCTGGCGCCTGACGGCGCTCGCCATGGAGCGCTTCCCGCGGGAGACCCTTACCTACGAGACGGTTGAGGAGCGCGAGGCGCTGCGCCAAGTGGTCGCGGGGGCGAGCGACTTCGCCATCACCTGCGCCGACCCGCGCCGGCCCGGCCTCGCGTCTTGCGAGCTCATGCGCGAGAACCTCGCCGTCACGCTGCCGCCCAACCACCCGCTCGCCGCGCGCAGGGAAGTCTCTTTTGCCGACCTGGCGGGCGAGACGTTTCTCATCATGACCAACATCGGCTTCTGGCGCGGTGTCGTGGACCGCGCCATTCCGGGGGCCACCTTCATCGAGCAGGCGGACCGCATGGTGTTCTCGCAGCTGGCGCATGCCACCCCGCATTGCACGTTTGTGACCGATGCGCCGTTTCAGCGCGATGCCATGCCCGGACGCGTCGTTGTGCCCATAACCGATGCGAGTGCCCATGCGGTGTTCTACCTCACGATGCGCGGTGACGCGGGCGGCCTGACGGCGCAGCTCTACCGCTGGGTGCGCGAGCACGCTTAGGGAAACGCTGCTTTTCTGGTCCGGCCGCCCGGATACCCTTCCGCGGCGCCCCGCGGTCCGGCGCCCCGCGCCGCCGTACATCACCGCGTACATTGCGAGGCCTTTTGCCGGGCCCTCCGTACATAATTCCGCGCCATGAACTCGGAAATGCGCTGTAGGGGCATAATCCGGCCGACGGGCACATTGAAAGAGAAAATGTACGGGCCTCTACCTGCCCTTTTCCCGACTGCGCATTCGCTGGTTCATTGCCGGGTTCATTGCCGCGAGAAATGTACACCGCTCCGGGCAAAACACGCCGCAATGAACCCGCTGATGCGCTAAGCCGCAGCGCGGCTGATGCCCGGTGCGGCTGCGGCGGGGCGCCCGCGCGCGGGGCTCAGTCCGCGGGCGCCCGCGCGCGGCAGCCGGGGCCCGTGTTTCCGGGACGTTGAATGCTTGTTTCCTGCTTGCATACGGCCGTTTTCCTATCCGTTGCAAGGCGGTTTCCGATGTTTCGACCGCGTTGAGGGTCGGTTAACCGCCGCCGCGGCGGTGCTTCCTGCGTCAGGTGCCGCCTACCATGACCGTGTTCCGGCCCGCATCGGCACCAAGCGGGGCCGGAAAGGTCTGAAGGTGCCACGTAGGGGGTGTGCAATGTATGACTCCGGTTCGACGGCGTTCATGATGGTGAGCACCATGCTCGTGCTGTTCATGACGCCCGGTCTCGCCTTCTTTTACGGAGGCCTCTCGCGCAGGAAGAACGTTATCAACACCATGCTCATGAGTTTTGCGGTCATCGGCATCGTGGGGCTCACGTGGGTGGTCGCCGGCTGGTCGATCGCCTATGGCGGCGATGGGACCGACCCCGTCATCGGCGGATTCGACCAATTCGGCCTTTCCGGTGTGGTCGCGGGGATGCTCTCGGAGAGCGCGGGCGACGGGGCGGTGTACCCCTCGCTTGTCGACATCACGTTCCAGATGGCCTTCGCGCTCATCACCTGCGCCATCGTGACCGGCTCGGTCGCCGGGCGCATGCGCTTCGGCGCGGTGGCGACCTTTATCGCCGTGTGGTCGCTTGTGGTGTACGCGCCGCTCGCCCATATGGTCTGGGGCGGTGAGGGCTCGCTCATCGGCGGCATCATCGGCGCCCTCGACTTCGCCGGCGGCGATGTGGTCCATATCAGCTCGGGCGTCACGGGCCTTGTGCTCTGCCTTGCGCTCGGCGCCCGCAAGGGCTTCGGCCTCAAGACGTACCGCCCGCACAACGTTCCCTTTGTGGCTCTGGGGGCGGGCCTGCTCTGGTTCGGTTGGTTCGGCTTCAACGGCGGGTCGGCGTTTGCAGCCGACGGCGTGGCTGCCCTCGCGATCCTGAACACCGTGGCGTCGTCTGCCGCCGGGCTCGCGTCGTGGATGGTCGTTGAGCGCGTCGCAACCGGCAAGCCCACGCTGGTGGGCGCCTGCACCGGACTGGTCGCGGGACTCGTGGTGGTCACGCCGGCGGCGGGCTTCGTCGAGCCGTGGGCCGCGGTCGTCATGGGGCTCATCGTCTCGCCCGTGTGCTATCTGGCGATCGCGCGCCTTAAGACGCGCTTCGGGTACGATGACGCGCTCGACGCGTTTGGCTGCCACGGCATCGGCGGCATCTTGGGCGGCGTGCTCACGGGCGTCTTCTGCCTGCCGGAGCTCTCGTGGACGGGACACGGCGGCCTCATCTACACGGGTGACGCCACGCTGCTCGCGAGCCAGGTGCTCGGCATCGCGGTGACGCTTCTCATCGTGCTCGTGCTCGATGCGGTGCTGATCGCGGCGGTGCGGGCGGCGTTTGGCGGCCGCCTGCGGGTGACGGATGCCGAGGAGGCGCTCGGCCTCGACGTGGCGACGCACGGCGAGAGTGCGTACCCGGCCTACACGGGGCTCGACGCGTAGCGGCGGCGGTTATGGACGCATGGCAGCAAGAGGATACGGGGAGGAACCCTATGGCGATGAAGCAGATTACGGCAATCGTGAGGCCCGAGATGCTCGAGCCCTTGAAGGACGCCCTGGTCGAGGCGGGGGTGACGGGCATGACCATCGCGGAGGTCCAGGGCTTCGGCAACCAGCACGGCTGGCGGGAGTACTACCGGGGGACCGAGATCCTGCTCAACATGGTGCCCAAGGTCAAGGTCGTGCTGGTCGTGGAGGACCGCGCGGTGGACGCGCTCATCGACGTTATCTGCGGCGTGGCGCAGACCGGCGAGGTGGGCGACGGCAAGATCTTCGTGTCGCCGGTCGAGGAGGCGGTGCGCATCCGCACCGGGGAACGCGGGGCGACGGCGCTCTAGGGGCGGCGCGGCGGCGGGGTGCGGCGCGGTATGATAGGCGCGATGCACCCCTGCCCCGCGTGAAAGGAGCCCGAGCGATGGACACGGGCGAGATGGTCCCTGCCGCCCCGACGACGTTTATGGACCGGTTGCTGCTCGCGCAGACGACGGTCGATTACGATGTGGCGCGCCGCGGGGAGGAGGGCCTGGTCGAGCGATTGCTCGAGGACGCGGCGACGCGCGTCATGCTGGTGAACCACGGGCTCGTGGCGGTGCCCAAAAGGAGCGGCGCCGATGCCCCGGGCGCGCTCGTCTGCGCCGACGACCCGGCGGCGCCCCGCCCCGACGCGGCGGCGCCGACCGGCCCCTTGGCGCTGGCGCTCCTCTCCGCCGAGGCGGTGCGCGAGGAGGCCCGCCGCCCGGGCTGTATCGCCATCTACCTCGGTGTCGACCGCACAGCCGAGCCTAAGACGCCGTATATCGCCCTCGACATCACGCGGGCTGCCGAGGGTCCCGCCGCGCCCCGGTCGGAGGCGCGCGCCCATGTGGACGCGGACCTCGGGCGCTCCGACGGCTCCTTCGCCGTGCGGGCGCTCCGCGACTTCGACTGGATCGAGCTCCGGTCGTTCGCCCCGTGCGCGACCCCGCGCGACGCCGGACTCGCCACGAGCGCGGTCTCCGTCGCCATGTGGCACGCGCACCAGCGGTTCTGCCCCTCCTGCGGCGCCCCGGTGCGCCCGGCGCTCGCCGGCTGGGCGCAGGTGTGCACGGGTGAGGCGGACGGGCGGCGCCTGCTCTTCCCGCGCATCGAGCCGGCGATCATCACCGCCATCGTCGACGATCGGGACCGCATCCTCCTCCAGCACAACACCGCGTGGCGTCCGCGGTTCTACTCGGTCTCGGCCGGTTTCGTCGAGACGGGGGAGAGCCTGGAGCACGCCGTGCGCCGCGAGGCGGAGGAGGAGACGGGCGTCGTGCTCGATACGGTTAGCTACCTGGGGTCCCAGCCGTGGCCGTTTCCCGCGTCGCTCATGCTCGGCTTCACGGCGCACGCCGCGACGACGGCGATCGCCGTCGACCACGACGAGGTGTCGGACGCGCGCTGGTTCACGCGCGATGAGCTCGCCCGCGCCATCGAGCGCGATGGCCTCGAGCTCCCCGGGCGCGCCTCTATCGCGCGCCACCTCATCGAGCACTGGTACGGCGCGCAGCTGGGATAGCGCTTGCTCCAAGCAGCGAAACGCAAAAGCCGGTGCCCGCGTCATGGCTCGCGGGGCACCGGCCTCTGTCGCAGATGTAGGTGCACCGCAGGTTAGCGGCACTCGGTCAGAATCTGGAAGATCTCGTCGCGCTCGAGCTTCTTGACGCACCCGCCGGTGAGGATGGCGGTGTCGGCCACCTTGCGGAGCGTGTCGTCGGAGGCATCGGACTCCATCTCGGCGAACGTGGTGGGAAGCCCCATCTCGGCGGTAAATGCCTGGAGGGCGTCAATGCCCTCCCGTGCGGCGGCAAGGTCGTCCTCGGCGGTCGCGCCCCACACCTCGCGCGCCCAGCGGGCAAATTGCGCGGGCGCCTCCGGCGCCAGATGACGGTAGAGCGCCGGATGGATGACGGCGAGGCCGAATCCATGGTTGGTATGGGTATAGGCACCGTACTGATGCTGGATCATATGCGCCTGGAAGTCGGTGACCTTACCGATCTTGAGCATGCCGTTCTCGGCCATAGCGGAGTCGTACACCAGCTCCGAGCGCGCTTCGAGGTTCTGGTCGTCGGCGGCGATAACGCGCATGTTGCGGATGACGTTCCGTTGGATAGCGAGGTTCATGTCGTCGGTCACGTTGGCCTCGCGCGGCGTGCCGAAGAAGCTCTCCATGCAGTGCGAGAGCGTGTCGTAGGCGCCGCTCATAAACTGCGCGTGCGGTACCGTGAGGGTGAGCGCCGGGTCGAGCGCGGCCCAATCGGCAAGCGCGCCCACAAAGGGGCCCTTCACATGCGTGGCCTCGTTGGTGATGACGGCGCCGTTGTTCTGCTCGGCGCCCGTGCCGGAGAGCGTCACGATGCAGCCCATGGGGATGAACTCGGTCGGCACCTTGCCCTGCACGTGCTCGTAATGGTCGATGTCCTCGCTAAGCTTCGCCTGCGCGGAGATCACCTTGCAGCAGTCGAAGACCGAGCCGCCGCCCACGGCGAGGACGAAGTCAACGTGCTCGTGGCGGGCGAGCGCGGCGCCCTCGAGGCACTTCTCGTAGGTGGGGTTGGGCATGATTCCCGCGAAGTCAACGACGGTCTTGCCGGCGCCCTTGAGGGCCTCGACGACCTTGTCGTACACGCCGGCGCGCTTCACGGAGCCACCGCCGTAAGCGAGCATGACGACGGAGCCCATGCGAGGCATCTCTGCCGCGAGCGCCTGCTCGACGGCGCCTGCGCCAAAGTAGTTCTTGACCGGATAGTCGTACGTAAACGATTGCATGGTATGTGCCCTTCTCTTGTGGCAGCCAATGGCGCCCGCCGAAGGAGCGTCGCGGTATGCCCCGACTGCTCCTTCCGGCTCAGCTGCTTAGTAGACGAGCGCGGTGAACGAGAACGTGACGAGTTTCCAGGCATCGTCTACGCGGTTGAAGACCTCGGTCACGGCAAAATGGTGCGTCGTCTCCTTACCGTCGAGCAGAAGGGCGTAGTCGCAATCGGTGATGACGACGCCCGTATCGCCGAAGACGCTGGGGGTCTGGCTGTGGAAGACGATGCTCGTGGGTTGGAAGGCGCCGGAGGTATAGAAGCCGATCTCCTGGTCGAGCGGTGCGGTGATGCCGATGTGCACGAAGGTGCACTCAGGGTCGGCGACGGCGCGCATGCCCGCCTCGTCGGCGTGCTCCATGGCATCCCAGAAGCGCTGGCTGGTCTCGATGAGTTGGTCGTTCAGCTGGTCGGACATGGTATCTCCCATCACTTGGGTGTTTGTAGACGCTTTGGCGGCGCATGCGCCGGAACGCTCGGCGTTCGCGGGGCGGCACTGCGGGGCGCTAGGCGACGAATGCCCCGTTGAGCCTCCCTCTTATTGTGCCCGCCAAGGGAAGGGTCGCGTCATGCGTCGCAACCGTATTTGTATGCGGCTGGCGCATATAAAGCATGTGCCTCCCACGTACGCTGGATTGCAGGCGGGAGGCACAGGGAAGGGGTGCGCGATATGGGTGCAGGTGGTGGTGACACGTGCTACACGATGAGGGCAAGTCCCAGGTAAGCCACGTAGAGCACTACGAAGACGACGCCGTTGGCGCGGCTCATCTGGTGCCGGGCGCCCATGAAGGCGAAACCGGCGAGCACGGCGGTAAAGAGCGCCAGTAGGCCGAAGTCCAGGTTATAGGACGTTGCGTAGGGCACCGCGGCGACCAGTGCCGGTGCGCCCATGACCAACAGCACGTTGGTGACGTTGGAACCCACCACGTTGCCCACAGCCAGATCGGTGTTGCCGCGGAAGGCGGCCACGATGCTCGTGATGAGCTCGGGCAGACAGGTGCCGAGCGCGATGACCGTGATGCCGATGATGCGCTCGGAGATGCCGACGGACGTGGCCACGATGACGCTGTGGTCGATGACGAGGTCGGCGCCCACCTTGAGGAGCGCGATGCCGCCGGCGATGAAGACGAGGGCGCCCAACGGGTGCGCGGGGAGCGCGCTCGCGATGGCCTTGATGCGGCCGAGGGCGTCGAGCCCGTCGTCTGCCGCCGTGCCGGCGCCATCTCCGGTTTTGGTGGCGACAGCGCCATCGGCCCCTTCAGCCACCGCAGTATCGGCGCCCTCTTTCAGCCCCACGAACACGGTGTAAGCCATAAAGGCGGCGAAGCCGACGAGTAGCACCGCGCCCTCTGGCGCCGTAAGGACGCCGTCCGTATTGGCGAACAGCGCCAGGGCGCCGATGGCGGCAAGTGAGGCGGGAATCTCGAAGCGGACGGCGCGCCGCCCGAGCGCCATGGGCGTGATGACCGCGGAGAGGCCGAGGATGAGCAGGAGGTTGGCCATGCAGCTGCCGGCGACGTTGCCAAAGGCCATATCGGCGTGGCCGTCGAGGGCGGATGTGATGCCCACCACGAGCTCCGGGGCGGCCGTACCCACGGCCACGACGGTGAGGCCGGTCACGCGGTCGGGGAGTCCGAGGCGCCGCGCGATACTGCAGGCGCCGTCCACGAGTGCGTTGGCGCCCACGATGAGCAGTGCGAAGCCGCAGGCGATGAGGATGAGGTTGATGAGCATGTCGCCCCCTTTGCACACGAAGAGGGACACGCGCGCGGTGCGATGCCGCGCGGCGCCCCTGTGGTCTGTCGGTACCTCCATCCTACCCAACGGCCACCGCCCGCCGCCCGTCTGCTTCCCGGTGACGCCCGGAACCATGAGGCGCCCACAAATGGCACCAAAGAAGAACCAATTACGGCGCCGCCGTTCGCGGAAAACGCGGTGCATAGCGTGGCGCGCTTAAGGGGAAAACTATCGGTTAGCACGACGAGGCGCCCGGAAGGCGCCGGATAGAGAGGAAGACCGCATGAAGATCGCTATCCCTACCCTCGGTGCGGGCGGGCTCGACTGCGAGCGCTCGGGCCACTTCGGCCATTGCGACTGCTTTACCGTCGTGACGGTTGAGGACGGTCGGGTCACCGGCACCGAGATCATCGATAACCCGCCCCATGAGGAGGGCGGCTGCCTGCGTCCCGTCGGTCTGCTCGCCGATGCGGGCATCGACGCCATCGTCGCCGCCGGGATGGGCATGCGCCCCCTGGCGGGCTTTGCGCAGGCGGGCATCACCGTGCTCTACGACGCCGAGACCCCGAGGGTGGGCGATGTCGCCGCGAGGGCGGCGGCGGGCGAGCTTCCCGCTATGGGCGAGGAGCACGCCTGCCATCACTAGGGCATCCTGCGCCCGGCGCCCGGGCATCCGGCGCGATGGGGCGGGTGCACGCGCCTATCGGTAGAGGAGGTTCGACGGTGCGCGAGAAGATAGACGCGCTGGAGCGCGCGGGCGAGATCCTGGGGGCGCTCACACCGGGCGCGCTCGTCACGGTCAAGGTCGACGGTGCGGTGAACCCGATGACCATCGGCTGGGGCATGCTCGGTATCGAATGGCGCAAGCCCGTCTTCATCGCCTATATCCGGCAGGACCGCTACACGCACGAGCTGCTCGAGCGCGCCGACTGCTTCACGGTGAACGTGCCGGTGCCGACAGGCGATGACGGAGCCGACCGGCGCGTGCGGCGCATCCTCGGATTCTGCGGCTCCAGAAGCGGACGCGATACCGATAAGGTCGCCGAGCTCGGGCTCACCCTGGTCGACGGCGAGACCGTGGACGCGCCCGCCATCCGCGAACTGCCCCTCACGCTCGAGTGCCACATCATCTACCGGCGCGATCAGGACACCTCCCTCATGTCCGCCGGGCTCCGCGACGGCATCTACGGCACCGCCGCCGCGGAGGGCCTCTGCCACACCGCCTATTATGGCGAGGTGACGGACGCGTATCTCCTCAGGTAGGACGAGCCATGACGTGGTTTGCCAGGATTCTGCTCGGAGGTCCGCTCGAGCCCGATGTCGTGATCGCCGCAGAGCGCGCGGGGTTCGTGCGGGTCGACGAGCCCCTGCGCCAGTACTCGTCGTTTTTCCTGAGGCTCGTCACCGCGGCCGTCATCGCCACGGCGGGCGTGGCGGCGGACTCGGCCACGACCATCATCGGCGCCATGCTGGTGGCGCCCCTGATGTCGCCCATGCTCGGGACGGCCCTTGCCGCCGCCCTCGGCCGGCCCCTCAAGACGCTCCAGACGTTCGCCCTCACGCTCGTCGGCATGGGCGTCGTCATCCTCGTGGCGGTCGGCGTGACCGCCATCATCCCCGTCGCCGTCGACATGAGCACCAACACGCAGGTGCTCGCGCGCACCTCGCCGCGACTCGTCGACCTCATCATCGCGCTCGCCTCGGGCTTCGTGGCGGCGCTCGCAAGCGTCCGGCGCGATATCCCCGATGCGGTGCCCGGCATCGCCATATCCGCCTCCATCGTGCCGCCGCTCTGCGTGACGGGCGCGGCGCTCCTCGAGGGCGCGAGTGCCGCGGCCTGGGGGTCGTTTCTGCTGTTCGTGACCAACTACGTGGCCATCCAGGTCGCCGGCGCCGCCGTGTATCTGATGGCGGGGCTGGGGCGCCGTGAGTTCTCCGTCATCGAGGGCAGGGCGCGCGAGCTCTGGTATCTCGGCGTGGCGCTCATGGCGCTCGTGGTCGTCGGCTCCCTGGCGACGACGAGCTTCGGTATCGTGCGCGCCAACGACGAGCTCCGCCGCGCGCAGGAGGCGGCGAGCGCCTGGGTCGAGGGGACGGAGTACCGCATCGCCCGCTTCGAGCTGGAGGACGGCGAGCTGCGGCTCGAGATCGCCGGGGCGGGCCGCGCGCCTCGGGCGGAACGTCTCGCGCGCTCGCTGAGCCGTGCCGGCCTCGAGCTGGACGAGCTTTCGGTCGCGGTGGTGGCGGAGGAGCGCATCGAGCTCGATTAGGGCCGCGGCCGCGGTGGGTGCGGTCGAGGGGCGCCGCGCGGAAACCCGCCGAACAAGGATTGAATATCCCGTGACGGAACGATGTGCGAACACCTGTCCGCTTATAATGGCGCTACACTGAAACGCCAGCCGGCCACGCGCCGGTGCGATGCAACACGTTGTGCACCCGATGAACCGAAAGGGGTCATCTGTGTCCGATTCCTCCATCGTCATCCGCGGGGCGCGCGAGCACAACCTGCGGGATATCGACGTCACCATCCCGCGCGACAAGCTCGTCGTCATCACGGGTCTCTCAGGCTCGGGCAAGTCGAGCCTCGCGTTCGATACGATCTACGCCGAGGGCCAGCGCCGCTACGTCGAGAGCCTCTCGAGCTACGCGCGCCAGTTCTTGGGGCAGATGGACAAGCCCGACCTCGACTCCATCGACGGCCTCTCGCCGGCCGTTTCCATCGACCAGAAGACGACGTCGAAAAACCCGCGCTCCACGGTGGGCACCGTGACCGAGATCTACGACTACCTGCGCCTGCTCTTTGCCCGCATCGGCACGCCGCACTGCCCGGAATGCGGACGCGTCATCGAGCGGCAGACGACCGACCAGGTGGCAGACAAGATCCTCGAGGCGGGGGAGGGCCGCCGTGCCTTCGTGCTCGCTCCGGTGGTGACGGACCGCAAGGGCGAGTTCGCCAAGCTTCTCGACGACCTTCGGCGCGAGGGGTTCTCGCGCGTGCGCATCGATGGCGACGTGCGCTCGCTCGACGACCCCATAGAACTCGACAAGAAGTTCCGCCATACCATCGAGGTCGTCGTCGACCGCATCGTCATACGCGGTAACTCCGTCGGCCGCATCGCCGAGGCCGTCGAGCAGGCGACCAAGCTTGCCCACGGTCGTGTGGCCGTGTACCTCTTGCCCGACCGCGACGCGCCCGAGGGCACCGAGGGGGAGCTCCTCACCTATTCGCTCGCACTCGCCTGCCCCGAGCACGGTCACTCCATCGACGACCTGCAGCCGCGCGACTTCTCGTTCAACGCTCCCTACGGCGCCTGCCCCGCGTGCGACGGACTGGGCTTCAAGAAGGTCGTCGACGCCGAGGCCCTGATCGAGGACCCCGCGCTCTCCATCGAGGACGGCGTCTTCGGCAGCTTCTTCGGTAAGTCGAACTACTACCCGCAGATCTTCCGCGCGCTCGCCAAGCACCTGAAGGTCGATTCCGCCACGCCGTGGCGCGACCTGCCGCCTCGTGTGAAGAAGGTCTTTCTGGACGGTCTGGGCGACAAGAAGATGCGCGTCGACTACCACACGCAGGACGGTCGCGACACACACTGGTTCACAAAGTACTCCGGCGTTCGCAACATCCTCTACGAGCGCTATATCGAGACGACGAACGAGAACACCAAGGCGCGCCTCGAGAAGTACATCCGCGAGGAGCCCTGCCGCGCATGCCACGGCGCACGCCTGCGCCCCGAGATGCTCGCCGTCACGGTGGGCGACAAGTCCATCTACGACGTGTGCTGCCTGTCGTGCCGCGAATCGCTCGAGTTCTTCGAGGCGCTCGAGCTCACCGAGCGCCAGCAGTTCATCGGCGGCCGTATCGTGAAGGAGATTGTGGAGCGCCTGCGCTTCTTGGTCGACGTCGGCCTCGACTACCTCACGCTCGACCGCGCCTCCGCCACGCTCTCCGGCGGCGAGGCGCAGCGCATCCGCCTGGCGACGCAGATCGGCGCCGGCCTCATGGGCGTGCTCTACATCCTGGACGAGCCCTCGATCGGCCTCCATCAGCGCGACAACGAGCGCCTCATCGCCACGCTCGAGCGCCTGCGCGACCTCGGCAACACCGTCATCGTGGTCGAGCACGACGAGGACACGATCCGTGCGGCGGACTACGTGATCGACATGGGCCCCGGCGCCGGCGAGAACGGCGGGCGCGTGGTGTGCGCGGGCACGCCGGAAGAGATCATGGCGTGCCCCGATTCGCTCACCGGCCAGTACCTGACCGGCGCGCGCATGGTCGAGCTGCCCGCCGAGCGCCGCCGCCCCGGCCGCGGCGCGCTCACCATCACGGGGGCGCGCGCCAACAACCTCAAGAACGTTACGGCAAAGATCGAGTTCGGCACGTTCACGGTGGTGACGGGCGTCTCCGGCTCGGGCAAGTCGAGCCTGGTGACCGACACCATCGCGCCCGCGCTCACCAACGCCATCCACCGCTCGGGCCGCCCCGTGGGTCCGTATAAGAAGCTCGAGGGCATCGAGGAGATCGACAAGGTCATCGACATCGACCAGTCACCCATCGGCCGTACGCCGCGCTCGAACCCGGCGACCTACATCGGTCTCTGGGACGACCTGCGCGCCCTCTTTGCGAGCGTGCCGGAGTCCAAGGCGCGCGGCTACTCGCCCGGGCGCTTCAGCTTCAACGTCTCGGGCGGCCGTTGCGAGGCCTGCAAGGGCGATGGCCAGATCAAGATCGAGATGCACTTCCTGCCCGATATCTACGTGCCGTGCGAGGTCTGCGGCGGCAAGCGCTACAACCGCGAGACGCTCGAGGTGACGTACCGCGGCAAGAACATCTCGGACGTGCTCGACATGTCCGTGACCGAGGCGCTCGCGTTTTTCGGCAGCATCCCGCAGATCAAGCGCAAGCTGCAGACGCTCTACGATGTGGGCCTCGGCTACGTACGGCTGGGCCAGCCCGCCACGACGCTCTCCGGCGGCGAGGCGCAGCGCGTGAAGCTCGCCAAGGAGCTGCACCGCAAGCAGACGGGGCGCACGTTCTACATCTTGGACGAGCCGACGACGGGCCTGCACTTCGAGGACGTGCGCCAGCTCATCGACGTGCTCCAGCGCCTGGTCGACGCCGGCAACACCGTGCTCGTCATCGAGCACAACCTCGACGTCATCAAGGTGGCGGACCGCATCATCGACCTCGGCCCCGAGGGCGGCGTGCGCGGCGGGCGCATCGTGGTCTCCGGCACGCCCGAGCAGGTCGCCGCCTGCCCCGAGAGCTACACGGGCAAATTCCTCGGTCCCATCCTCGCACGCGACCGCGCGCGGATGGAGGCGTAACCTTACCGCATTGTGGAGTGTTCCTAGGGGCGGCGATTCGCTGATAAGATGGGGGGTACCGTGTATGCCCCCCATCTGGTAGAAAGGCATCGGTATGAAGCTCAATCGCAGCCGCCTCTCCGCCCGCGCAGCCCTGCCCTGGGCCCGTCGCGGCATCGTCGTCGCGCTCTCCGCGGCCATGGTGGCCACCCCCTTAGGCCTTGCCCCCGCCATCGCCCGGGCAGATGACGAGGCGAGCACCTCCTCTGAGCTCGAGGCAGCCAAAGAGCGCCTGACCGAGCTCACCCGTCAGCTCGAGATGGCGCAGGCGACGGCCGCGACCACCGAGCAGGAGCTCGCCGACACCCAGGCGCGCATCTCCGAGCTCGAGACGGAGGTCGCCCAGACCGCCCGCGAGCTCGCGGGCGCCCAAGACGAACTCGCCCAGCAGGTGACGGCCGACTATAAGAACGGCGGTGTGTCGCTCGCCCAGGTGCTGCTCTCGTCCGCCTCGTTCGATGAGCTCACGTCGCGCATGTTCTACGCGGGCAAGGTGGCCGACGCCCAGTCCGCGCGCATCGACGGCGTGCGCGAGCTGCAGGCGAGCCTGGAGGAACAGCAGTCCGAGCTCTCCGACCGTGAGGCCGAGCTCACCGACCTGCTCGCCCAGCAGACGGCGAGCGCCGAGGAGCTCGCCTCGTCCCAGTCAGAGGCCGAGTCGTACGTGAACGGTCTCTCCAGCGAGCTCCAGGCGGCGCTCGAAGCCGAGCGCGCCCAGGCCGCCGAGGAGTCGCGTCGCGAGCAGGAGGAGGCGCAGCAGGAGGCGCCCTCCGCGCCCGACAACGGCGGGTCCCAGACGAATCCCCCTGCCGGCGACAACACGGGCGGTGGCGGCAACACCGGCGGCGGCAGCGACACCGGCGGTGGCGGCAATACCGGTGGCGGTGGCTCGACGGCTGGCAACGGCAATCTGAGCCAGGCGGCGCGCTCGACCATCGTGTCGGTCGCCAACTCGCAGGTGGGATGCGCCTACGGCTGGGGCGCCATGAGCCCCGGCGTCGCCTTCGACTGCTCCGGCCTCACCACCTACGCCTACAGCTGCGCGGGCATCAGCCTCGGCCGCACTGCGCAGGCGCAGTACAACCAGGTGGTCGCTGCCGGCAACCTCAAGACCGATCCGAGCACGTTCGTCGCGGGCGACCTGGTGTTCTGGGGTTCCCCCGGCAGTATCTACCACGTAGCTGTATACATCGGCGGCGGCAGGATCACGCACGCGAGCGATTACAGCACGGGCGTCATCACCACGAGCGTCACGTACGGCGGCATGCCGTGCGGCGGCGGCAGCCCGGTGTAGTCGCGCGGCGGCCCATGGCAGCGGCGGTAAAGAAAACCAACGCCATGCGCGAGCTCGAGCGCGCGGGCATCGCCTATACCGTGCACACCTACGTGCACGACGACGATGACTTCTCCGGCGCGCGCATCGCCGCGCAGCTTGGCGAGGACCCCGACCAGGTCTTCAAGACGCTCGTGACGGTCTCGCCTGAAGGCGCGCACGTCGTGTGCTGCATCCCGGTCGACCACGAGCTCGACCTCAAGCGCGCCGCCAAGGCGGCGGGGGTGAAGGCGCTCTCGATGCTGCCGCTGCGCGCGCTCACGCCCACGACGGGCTACGTGCGGGGCGGCTGCTCGCCGGTGGGGATGAAAAAGCGGTTCCCCACGGTCATCGATGAGACCTGCCAACTGTTCGACACGATCATGATCTCGGGCGGCAAGCGCGGGCTTCAGCTCGAGCTCGAGCCGGATGCGCTCGTTGCGTTCTGCGGGGCGCGCATCGCCGCCATCACGCAGGAGGGATAGAAGCTATGGGCGAGGTATCCGAGGGGCGGCCCCGGGGGCGGCATTTCAAGACGGCGGAGGCCGGTGCCGCGCCATCGGCGCCGACCGCGCAGGTCCCGTCGGCCGCCGCGGCGCCTCGGCCCGACGAGACGGCGATCTTCATCGCCGCCGCGGCGCGCGCCCACGCCGGTGCCTCCGACGCCGCCCGCAGGCCCGCACCTGCCACGCACCTGGCGCCGCAGGCGCCCGTCTCGCCCGGGGCGACCGCAGGCACATCCCCGGCGCAGGGCGCGCCCGCCGCCGAAGACGTGCGCGCGGGGGACGCCGTGGACGCGGGCGAGGACGATTTCGCATCCGCCGGCGACTACGCGAGCGTCGGCCGCTCCGCCGGCCTCATGACCGGCCTCATCATCGTCTCCCGCATCACCGGCTTCGTGCGCACGTGGGCCATGGGCCTCGCCTTCGGCGTGTCGTTCATCGCCTCGTCGTACAACATCGCCAACAACCTGCCCAACATGCTCTACGAGCTCGTGGTGGGCGGCATGCTCGTCACCGCGTTTCTGCCGGTCTACATGGAGGCGCGGCGCGAGGGAGGGCGCGTGGGCGCCAACGCCTACGTGTCCAACCTGCTGTCGATCCTGCTCGTGCTTCTGGGCGCCGTGTCCGTTGCCGCGATCGTGTTCGCCCCGGGCCTTATCTGGACGCAGGCGTTCATGAGCGCGGGCGAGGAGCTCGACGTCGCGGTCTACTTCTTCCGCATCTTCGCGATCCAGATCCTGTTCTACGGCCTGGGCTCGGTGTTCTCGGGCGTGCTCAACGCGCACCGCGACTACTTCTGGTCCAACTTCGCGCCCGTCTTGAACAACGTCGTTGTCATCGTGAGCTTCCTGCTCTTCCCGGTGCTGGAGCCCGTCAGCAGCGGGCTCGCCATCACGGTGGTCGCCGTCGGCACCACGCTCGGCGTCTTCGTGCAGATGGCCTGCCAGATCCCGGCGCTCGGCAAGTTCGGTATCCGGCCGCGGCTGCGCATCGACCTTAGGGACCCCATGCTCAAAAAGACGCTCGCGCTCGGGGTCCCCACGGTGCTCGCCGCCATCTGCACGCTGGTTACCGCGTCGGTTCAGAATTCCGCCGCGCTCGCGGTGCAGCCCGAGACCGGCGCGTCGGTCGCCGCCTACGCCCGCCTGTGGTACACCCTGCCCTACGCCCTCATCTCGGCATCGCTCAACACGGCGCTCTACACCGAGCTCGCGCGCGACGCAGCTGCCGGCGACCTCGCCGGCGTGCGGCGCGGCATGGCCGACGGCATCGCCGAGCAGTTCTTCCTGCTCATCCCGTTCGCTTGCTACCTCGTGGTGTTCAGCTTCCCGCTCAACATGATCTACTGCTCCGGCAAGTTCGACGTCGCGGGCGTCGAGCTCGTGAGCGAGTACCTGCGCTTCCTGGCGCCGAGCCTTCCGCTCTACGGGGTGAGCATGCTCGCCCAGAAGGGCTGCTCGGCGCTGCGCGACATGCGCCCCTATGCGGCGTTCGTGCTCCTCGGCGCCCTCGCCGAGATGGCGTGGGCGCTCGGCCTCGGCGTGGCGGCCGGCGGCGGCATGCCGCAGATCGCGCTCTCCATGCTCGCCTCCTATGGCGTCACGGCCGCCGCGGCGCTCATCTGGATGCGCGGGCGCCTGGGCGGGCTGCACCTCAAGGTCATCATGCGCGGCGTCGTGTGCGGCCTGGGTCTCGGCGTGCTCGGCGCCGCCGCGGGCGCCGGGGTGCTCGAGCTCTTGCAGACGTTCGTCGCGCCGCTCGTGAGCTTTGCGGCGGACGGCACGGTCACCACGGCACCTATCATCCAGACGGTCGCCTACGTCGCCCTCGCCGGCATCGTCTCGCTCATCGTGACGTTCGCGCCCGCGGTGATCGCCAAGCTGCCCGAGGCGGCGGTTCTCACCTCCCTCGTCAGCCGCTTCGCCGGCAGAAGGTAGGGTGGGACCGTGGCGGAGGAGAAGGGGCGGTATCGCACCGAGGGTGCGGACCGGCACGGAGACCGGGCGGACCGCGCGGGCGCCCGCGTCCCTGCAGATGCCGAGGTGCCCGTCGAGGGGGTGCCCGCCGGTCTCGACCGCGCCCTGCCGGGCAGCGCCGCGGCAGCCCGTGCGGCGGTGAGCGCCGAGGGCGTGGAGCCGAGCCTCGTCGAGCAGGTGGCGCTCGTCCCCACGAGTCCCGGCTGCTACCTCTGGAAGGATGCCGAGGGCACCGTCATCTACGTGGGCAAGGCCAAGAACCTGCGTGCCCGCATGCGCCAGTACGTTCAGCTGACCGACGATCGGCAGAAGATCCCGCTCATGATGCAGCTGGTCCGGAGCTTCGACTATATCGTGGTCGAGAGCGAGCACGAGGCCCTCGTGCTCGAGCGCAACCTCATCGGGCAGTATCACCCGTATTTCAACGTCGACTTCAAGGACGACAAGAGCTACCCCTTCATCGCGCTCACCAAAGGGGACCTCTTTCCCGCCATCAAGTACACCCGCGAGCGGCATAAGCCGGGCACGCGCTATTTCGGCCCCTATACCGACAGCCGCGCCGCCCGCGACACCATCGACACGATCCGCAAGGTCATTCCCATCTGCATCGCCACGTGCGCGGAGTGGAAGCGCTGCCGCCGCCTGGCGGAGGCGCACAAGGGCGACGAGGACATCCTCGGCCTCATCATGGCCGAGAAGGGGCGCCCCTGCTTCGATTACCACGTGGGGCGCGGGCCCGGCGCGTGCGTGGGCGCCGTCACGCCCGAGGAGTACGCGAGAAACGTGCGCCGGGTGGAGCGCTTCTTATCCGGCAAGCGCAGCGAGGTGACCGGCGAGCTCAAGGCGGAGATGGCCGAGGCCGCCTCGGATCTCGATTTCGAGCGGGCCGCCCGCATCAAGCGCCGTCTCGAGGTCATCGATGGGCTCGACGACCGCCAGCAGGTCGTCTTCCCCTCGCGCGTCGACATCGACGTCATCGGCTTCTACCGCGAGGAGACCATCGCCGGCGCGTGCGTCTTCGCCGTGCGCGAGGGACGCACGGTCCGCAGCTGCGAGTTCATCCTCGACAAGGGGCTCGATGTGGACGAGGAGGAGCTCGTCGGTGGCTTTATCAAGCGATATTACGATGAGACGGCGGATATCCCCGCTGAGGTGGACGTGGCCATCGACCTGGCCGACGCCGCGGTCGTAGGGGAGTGGCTCGCCGGCAAGCGCGGGCGCGCCTGCCAGATCCACCGCCCGCAGCGCGGCGAGAAGCGCCATCTGCTGGAGATGTGCGAGCGCAACGCCCGGCACGCCCTCATGCGCTACATGATGCGCACCGGATACGCCGACGACCGCACGAACCAGGCCCTGCTCGAGCTCGAGAGCGCGCTCGCGCTGCCGGCGCCGCCGCTGCGCATCGAGTGCTTCGACATCTCCACCATCCACGGGCGCTTCACCGTGGCGTCGATGGTGGTCTTCACCAACGGCAGGCCCGACAAGTCCCAATACCGGCGCTTCCGTATCCGGAGCGTCACGGGCGAGGCCAACGACTTCCTCTCCATGCAGGAGGTGCTCGGCCGCCGCTACGCGCCGGAGCGTATGGCGGACGAGCGCTTTGGCAGCCGTCCGGACCTGCTCGTGGTGGACGGCGGCAAGCCCCAGCTCACGGCGGCGCTGACGCAGCTCGGCGAGCTGGGGCTCGACATCCCCGTGTGCGGCCTCGCCAAGGCGGACGAGGAGGTCTTCGTCCCCTGGGACGACACGCCCGTGGTGCTGCCCAACGGCTCCGCCTCGCTCTACCTCATCAAGCAGGTGCGCGACGAGGCGCACCGCTTCGCCATCACGTTCCACCGGGAGCTGCGCGACAAGGCGATGACCGTATCGGTGCTCGACGAGGTGGAGGGCGTGGGCCCCACGCGCAAGAAGGCCATCATGCGGCACTTCGGCTCGATGAAGCGCCTGCGCGCCGCCAGCGCGGAGGACATCGCGAGCGTGAAGGGCGTGCCGCGCGAGGTGGCGCAGGCGGTGTTCGACACGCTGCGCGCTTGGGATGCCGAGCGGGGCGCCGGGCATCATGCCGGTGCGGGCACCGGGCAGCGGGACGCATAACGCGCAACGATATATTTCGTGCAAGTAGCAGGTAATACGAGTCGTGTCAAGGTAGGCGGCGGTCCAACTGGTTGTACGGATGCGATGCCAACTGGTATCAGAAGAGAAGATACCAGTGCGATTGTCAACTTAAATAATTGATTTACCTGCAGATACCGTTCATGACGGCAATACCCCCTCTCGCCGAGAAGCCCGTTTGTTAAGTGGTTGTAACAAGTATGTTAATAACAACCTAAGCGCGCCCGCACAGCATGGTCGGGTGCGCGCCCTGACGATTGGAGTTTCCATGCGCGAACTGATGAGTAGAAGCCTGTCCCGTCGCACGTTCCTCGGTGCCGCCGGCGTCACCGCCGCGGTCGCCGGCCTCGGCCTGGCGGGCTGCGGTGGGGACACCACGTCGGGCGGCAGCACGGCGGGCGGCGGCACCGAGGGCGGCGGCACCATCACCGCCGGCTCCGCGTACGCTCCGTCGGATTACAACCCGACCTCGACCTCCTCGGCGTTCTGCCTAGGCGCCAACTGGCATGTTCTCGAGGGCCTCTACGGCACCGACCCGCATGACTACAGCACGTTCAACGAGCTCGCCGCGGGCGACCCCGAGCAGACCGACGACACGCACTTCACCATCACGATCCGTGAGGGCGCCAAGTTCTCCACCGGCGACGACGTGACCACCGAGGATATCGTGGAGTCCTTCGACCGCACGAAGGCCAACGCCACCTACGCGGCGTTCCTGACCCCGATCGAGTCGCTCGAGGCGACCGACGACACCACCATCACCGTCACCACCACCATCGCCAACTTCTCGCTGCTGAAGGAGCGCCTGGCGCTCGTCCGCGTCTTCCCGGCCGGCACCACGGACGACGAGCTCGCCGACACCCCCGTCGGCTCCGGCCCGTGGATGTACGACGCGATCACCGACAACACGGTCGACCTCGTCCCGAACCCCGACTACAACGGCGATTACCCGGCTGAGGACGCGGGCCTGCACTACGACATCCTGACCGACGCCACCGCCCGCATGACCGCCCAGCAGCAGGGCACCACGCTCGTCATGGAGTCCGTCACCGCCGACGCCATCGACACCATCGAGGGCGAGGGCTGCAAGGTCGACAAGGTCCAGGGCTTCGGCACCCGCTTCATCATGTTCAACACCACCAAGGCGCCGTGGGACAACGTCACCGCCCGCAAGGCCGTGATGTACGCCCTGAACACCGATCAGATGATCGAGAACATCTTCACCGGTCTCGCCACCGCCGCCAAGTCCTACATCCCGCAGGACTTCCCGAACTACCAGGAGGCCGCCACGGTCTACACCTATGATGTCGACCAGGCCAAGTCCCTGCTCACCGAGGCCGGCGTGACGCCCGGCAGCCTCGTGATCCGCACCACGGACAACACGCAGGCCGAGCAGATGGGCATCCAGGCCCAGCAGGACCTCGAGGCCCTCGGCTTCTCCGTCGAGATCCGCACCGAGACCTCGCAGGCCACCTACGCCGCCATCGACGGCGGTTCGGATGACTTCGACATCCTCATCGCCCCGGGCGACCCGAGCTGCTGGGGCGCCGACCCCGACCTGCTCCTCAACTGGTGGTACGGCGACAACGTCTGGCAGCAGACCCGTACCGGTTGGGGCGAGTCCGCTGAGTTCGCCCAGATCCGCGAGCTCATGAACACCGCTCTCGGCCAGTCCGGCGACGAGCAGCAGGCAACCTGGAAGCAGGTCTACGACATCATCGCGGACAACTGCGTCCTGTACCCGCTCGTCCACGTCCAGACGGTCACCGCTTCCTGGGCCGACCCCGCGACGGCGCCCAACGGCACCGCCATCGAAGGCTTCGAGGGCATCGGCACGACCGGCATGAGCTTCATCGGCTGCAAGACGGTTTCGGCCTAACCCATGTCGATGGTCGTCTCCCAGCTGTACCGGCGAATGCGTCTGCAACTGAGGAGACGCTGAGGCGAAACAGGGCCCGGGCACATCAGGTATGCCCGGGCCCTTCCATTCGCAAGGGAACATAGGAGAGGGGAGAGCTATGAATAACCTGTTGCGCCTTATCGGCCGACGCCTCATCGCGTTGCCGATCATGGCCTTGGGCGTCACCCTGCTGGTGTTTTTCCTCATGTCCTTCACCGACCCGTCCATCCCGGCGCGCACCGTCCTCGGCGAGGGTGCGTCCCCGGAGCAGGTCGAGCAGTACATGGATGAGCACGGCATGAACGACCCGTGGCCGGTGCGCTACGTCGACTACATCGCCGGTCTCGTCCAGGGTGATCTGGGCACCTACGGCAGCCGTCAGACCCCGGTGGCCACCGCCATCGCTTCGGCGCTGCCCATCACGATGCAGCTCACGTTCTTCGGCCTGCTTCTGGCGGCCGTGTTCTCGTTCACGCTCGGCGTCATATCGGCCCTGTACAGAGACCGATGGCCCGACCAGATCATCCGCGTGATATCGATCGCGGGCATCGCGACGCCGTCGTTCTGGCTCGCGGTCCTGCTCATCCTCGCGGTCACCCTGGGCGGGCTCACCCGCGTGTTCCCGTCTTCGGGAGCGCTGCCGGACCTGTTCGCCAATCCGGCGGGTTACTTCGGCCGCATGCTCATGCCGGCCATCGCACTGGCGTTCCCCGTCATCGGCCAGATGACCCGTATCGTGCGTACGGCGATGGTCGAGGAGCTCGATAAGGACTACGTCAAGACCGCGCGCGGCGGCGGCATCCCCGAGAACATCGTCATCGCCCGCAACGTGCTGCGCAACGCCCTCATCACGCCCATCACCACGCTCGGCCTGAAGATCGGCTACCTCATGGGCGGCGCCGTGGTCATCGAGGTCATCTTCGCCCTGCCCGGCATGGGCACGCTCATCCAGCAGGGCATCACCGGCGGCGAGATCATGCTCGTCCAGGGCGTCGTCGTCGTGGTGGCGTTGGCCTTTGTCATCATCAACATCGTGGTTGATATGCTCTACCTGCTCATCAACCCGCGCATTAGGACGGTGTAGGCCATGGTTAAGATTCGTGAGAACAAAACCGCTCAGCTCGAGCAGGCCGCCGCGAAGGGCGCGAGGTTCGCGGGCTTCAAGAAGATGAGCACATCGAGCAAGATCTCGCTCATCCTGCTCGTCCTCGTCGCGCTGTCGGCCATCCTGGCCCCGGTCATCGCGCCGCATAACCCGCTCGAGATCACGCAGGCGTACCAACCGCCCAGCGCCGAGCATATCTTCGGTACGGACAACACCGGCCGCGACATCCTGTCGCGCATGCTCTACGGCGGCCAGTACTCGCTCATCATCGGCTTCGGCGCCACGCTCTTCGCGCTGGTGTGCGGCTCCATCATCGGCGCTATCGCTGCGGTGTCGCGCAAGTGGGTATCCGAGGTCATCATGCGCGTCCTCGACGTCGTCATGTCCATCCCCGGCATCGCCCTTGCGGCCATCCTGGTGCTCATCCTCGGCAACTCCGTGCCGGCCATCATCTTCTCCATCGGCTTCATGTACACGCCGCAGATCGCGCGCATCGTGCGCGCCAACGTCGTATCCGAGTACGGTGAGGACTACGTCCGCGCCGTCATCGTCTCCGGCGCCCGCGCGCCGTGGATCCTGATGAAGCACGTGCTGCGCAACTGCATCGCGCCCATCATGGTCTTCACCGTGACGCTCGTCGCCGACGCCATCATCTTCGAGGCGTCCCTCACCTTCATCGGTGCCGGCATCGCCGAGCCCACCGCCACGTGGGGCAACATCCTGTCCTCCGCGCGCGACGGCGTGCTGCTGGGCCGCTGGTGGCAGGCGCTCTTCCCGGGCCTCGCCATCATGATCACGTGCCTCGCGCTCAACATCCTCTCCGAGGGCCTCACCGACGCCATGGCCGCCGCGCCCGGCGCCGCGAAGCTCGATGAGAGCGAGGAGGACGCCGAGCAGCGCCGCGCCGACGACATCCTCGCGGCCGACCCGGTCCGCGCCTACAAGGAGCAGGCACCCGCTCTCGCTCGCCGTCTGGCGGCACTCCGCGAGGTCGAGCTCAAGCGCCACGACCGCCACATCCCCGACCACTCGGTCGAGCCCCTGCTCTCGGTGCGCAACCTCTCGATCGGCTTCGAGCACCACGGCGATGTGAAGGTCGTCGACGGCGTCTCGTTCGACGTGCGCCCCGGCCAGTGCATGGCGCTGGTGGGCGAGTCCGGCTGCGGCAAGTCCATCACCACCAAGGTCATCATGAGCCTGACCGATGCCGACGAGCACGTCTCCGGCGAGGTCCTCTTCAAGGGCACCGACCTGGTGAAGCTCACCAAGGAGGAGCACCGCAAGCTCCTGGGCCACGAGATCGCGATGGTCTACCAGGACGCCCTCTCCTCGCTCAACCCCTCGATGCTCATCTCCGCGCAGATGAAGCAGCTCACGAGCCGCGGCGGCACCCGATCCGCCGAGGACCTGCTCGAGCTCGTGGGCCTCGACCCCAAGCGCACGCTCGAGAGCTATCCGCACGAGCTCTCCGGCGGTCAGCGCCAGCGCGTCCTCATCGCCATGGCGCTCACGCGCGACCCGTCGCTCGTTATCTGCGACGAGCCCACCACCGCGCTCGACGTGACCGTGCAGAAGCAGGTCATCAAGCTCCTGAACGACCTGCAGTCCAAGCTCGGCTTCGCCATGATCTTCGTGAGCCACGACCTCGCCCTCGTCGCCGAGGTCGCGAGCGAGATCACCGTCATGTACGCGGGCCAGATCGTGGAGCAGGCGCCCACGGTCGAGCTGCTCACCAACCCGATCCACGAGTACACGCGCGGCCTTCTGGGTTCGGTTCTCTCCATCGAGGAGGGCGTGCAGGAGGGTACCCGCCTGCACCAGGTGCCCGGCTCGGTGCCGAGCCCGGCGGACTTCCCGCGGGGCGACCGCTTCGCGCCGCGCTCGAGCCATCCCACGATCGGCATCGACGTGCATCCGGTTCTGAAGTCGCTCCCCGGCCCCGTGTTCCACCGGTACTCCGAGCTTCCCGACGACTACCTCAAGCAGAACGGGCTCAAGCCCTATCTTGAGACGCTTACCACCACGACCGCTCAGGAGGTGAGGTAGATGAGCGAGAAGACGGCTGCGTCCCGGGGGAGTGAGCCCATCATCTTCCTCGATGACATCTGCGTGACATTCAAGACGCGTACGGGGTCGCTCTTCAAGCCCAATCTCGTGCACGCGGTGAACCATGTGACGCTCAAGCTCATGCCGGGCGAGACCATCGGCATCGTGGGCGAATCCGGCTGCGGCAAGTCCACCACGGCCAACGTCATGTGCGGCCTGCAGTCGCCCACCTCGGGCAAGGTGTTCTTCAAGGGCGTCGACGTCACGAAGCGTACCGCCGAGGAGCGCCGCCAGATCGGCCGCGTCGTATCGGTGGTCTTCCAGGACCCGTCGACCGCGCTGAACCCGCGCATGATCGTGCACGACCAGCTGCTCGACCCGCTGCTCGTGCACGAGGTGGGGAGCCCCGAGGAGCGCGAGAAGCGTATCCGCGAGCTCGTGAGCCTCGTCGGTCTGCCCAAGAGCGCCTTGAACGTGCTGCCGGGCCAGCTGTCGGGCGGCCAGCGCCAGCGCGTCGCCATCGCGCGCGCCATGTCGCTCAACCCCGACGCCATCATCGCCGACGAGCCCACCTCGGCGCTCGACGTGTCGGTGCGCGCGCAGATCCTGAACCTGCTCACCGACCTCAAGCGCGACCTCGGCCTCTCGATGATGTTCATCAGCCATGACATTCAGACGGTCCGCTACATTTCCGACCGGATCGTCGTCATGAACGGTGGCCAGATCGTGGAGGAGGGCCCGGCCGCCCAGGTCTTCAACGAGCCGAAGGACCCCTACACGAAGATGCTGCTCGGTGCCGCCCCGTCGCTGCTCCATCCCAAGCTGGGGGAGAGCGCGTAAACGACGGTATCGCTTGCGCAGGGGCGCGCCCTCAGGTGGGCGCGCCCCTCTTGAGAGGCTTCGTGTAACCTCCCGTTGTAGCCCGCCTTCGCATGCGGGGGCGCTACCATGGGATGCCGGTGCGGCGAAGAAGCCGCGCCATCTGTCAGGGGCGCAGGCACCCGGCCCGCGCCACAGCTAAAGGAGCAATCGTGGACAACAAGCGTTTCAGCGGCGTCATCCCTCCCGTCGTGGTGCCGCTCACCCAGGACCGTCAGCTCGACGTGCCCTCGTTCGAACGCAACATCAACCGCATGATCGAGGCTGGCGTCGACGGCCTCTTCATCCTGGGCTCGTCCTCTGAGGTCGTGTTCTCGACCGACGAGCGCCGCACCGAGATCATCGAGAACATGGTCCGCATCGTCGACCACCGCGTGCCGGTGCTCGCGGGCATCATCGACACGGAGACCGAGCGCATGATCGAGCACGGCAAGCGCGCCGAGCAGATGGGCGTCGACGCCCTCGTGGCGACCTGCCCGTTCTACGCGCTCCAGGGCATCAACGAGATCGAGTGGAGCTTCCGCTGCCTGCACGATGCGCTCGACCTGCCCATCTTCGCCTACGACATTCCCGTGTGCGTCCACAACAAGCTCGACGTGGACATGCTCATCCGCCTCGGCGTCGACGGCGTGCTCGCCGGCGTGAAGGACTCCTCGGGCGACGACGTCTCGTTCCGCCGCCTCATCATCAAAAACCGCGACGCGGGCCATCCGCTCCAGCTCCTCACCGGTCACGAGGTCGTCGTCGACGGCGCCTACCTCGGCGGCGCGGACGGCTCGGTGCCCGGCCTCGCCAACGTCGAGCCCTACGGCTACGTGCGCCAGTGGAAGGCCGCGCAGGCCGGTGACTGGGAGACCGTGCGCGACGAGCAGGACCGTCTCGCCCGCATCATGGAGATCACCTCGGTGACCTCCGGCGTGCAGGGCTTCGGCGCGGGCGTCGGCGCCTTCAAGACGGCGCTCAAGCTCATGGGCATCTTCGAGACGAACCAGATGCCCCGCCCGGTGCACTCGCTCAAGGGCGAGAACGTCGAGGCCATCCGCCGCGTGCTCGAGGAGAACGGCCTGCTGTAAGCGATAGGGGCGGCGAGCGCTGGCGCAGCCGCCCCCTTTTTTCGGCAGGGGGAGAGGAGAGTGTGAGATGAGCGATCGCTACGTATGCTCCGTTGACATCGGCGGGACGAAGATCGCCTGCGCCATCATGGCGTTTCCGGCGGACGGCTCCCGTCCGCACTCGGTGTACGAGGCCGAGGTGGCGACCGATGCGGCCGAGGGCGGCGAGGCCGTCTACGCCCGCGTCGCCGCAGCGGTGCGCGCCGCCCTCGATGCGTTCGACGGCGAGGTGCTCGGCGTCGGCATCGGGTCGGCGGGGGTGGTCGATCCCAAGACGGGCGGCATCGCCTACGCCAACGAGATCATGCCCGGCTGGGGCGGCATCGCCCTCGGCCCGCGCCTGGCCGAAGAGCTCGATATGCCCGTCGCGGTGACGGGCGACGTGCACGCGCACGCCCTCGGTGAGGCGCGCTGGGGCGTCGGCCGCGGCTACGAGTCCGTCCTCTGCCTCGGCATCGGCACGGGCATCGGGGGCGCCTTCGTGATGGACGGCCGCGTCATGCGCGGCTCCCACGGCGCCGCCGGCCACATGGGGCATATCGAGAGCACGGCTGCGGCGGGGATCCCGTGCGCCTGCGGGCGCTCGGGCCATCTCGAGTCCGTGGCGTCGGGCACCTCCATCGGCCGGATCTTCGAGGAGCGCTACGGCCGCGTCGACCCGTCGCGCCCGACGGTCGGCCGCGACGTCAACGACCTGGTCGCCGCTGGCGACCCGCGCGCGATCGAGGTCGTCTCCGAGGCGGGCCGCGCGCTGGGCGCGAGCCTGGGCACCTTGGCCAACATCCTCGATCCCGCGGTCATCGTGCTCTCGGGCGGCGTCATCCACGAGGGGACGGGCTGGCGGAGCGAGACGTGGCGCGCCTCGGTCGCCGAAGGCTACCGCTCCCAGGCCCTCGACCCGCTTGAGGACACGCCCATCTTGATCGGCGTGCTCGAGGGCGAGGCCCCGCTCATCGGCGCCGCCGAGAACCTGCTCGACACCCTGCGTTGACATGAGGGGAGGGGCCAGGTGGGCCCTCCCCGTGAAAGAAGGGAAGCATCCATGGCGATCGATCCTGTCATCCAGTCGCTCAAGGGCAAGCTCATCGTGAGCGTCCAGGCCTACCAGGGCGAGCCGCTGCGCCGCCCCGAGATCATGGCCACCATGGCGCGCGCCTGCGAGCTCGGCGGTGCGGCGGCCATCCGCTGCCAGGGCCTCTCCGACATCGCGGCCATCAAGGGCCGCGTCGAGGTGCCCGTCATCGGCCTGTGGAAGGAGGGCCACGAGGGCGTCTACATCACGCCGACGCTGCGCCATGCGCGCGCCTGCGTCATGGCGGGCGCCGACATTGTCGCCATCGACGCCACCGACCGCCCGCGCCCTGACGGGAAGACCGTCGCCGACACCTTGGAGCCGCTCAAGGCCGAGGGCGTGCTCACCATGGCGGACTGCATGACCATCGACGACATCCGCCGCGCCGTCGAGGCGGGCTTCGATATCGTGTCGACCACGCTCTCCCACGGCGTCGCCGCCATCGACTGCACGATGGCAGACGGACCCGACCTGCCGCTCTTGCGCCAGGCCGCCGAGGAGTTCCCCGGCTTCCCCGTCGTGTGCGAGGGCCGCGTGCACACGCCCGATGAGGCGCGCGCCGCCATCGATGCGGGCGCGTGGGCGGTGGTCGTGGGTACGGCGATCACGCATCCCACGAGCATCACGAGCTGGTTCAAAGCCGCGCTCGACGCCTAGGGCCCCGCGCGGGCGGTGCCCTGAGCCGCCCCGTCGCGCTGCCGGCGCCCGCAGCGCCCGCGCCCTCTGCACCGTGAGCCGCCCAAACGGCCCGAGGCCCTCCTCGTGACCGTTTGGGCGGTCTTCTCGTTCGCATGCGGGTTTCTTGGCGTGCGGGCGCCGGCGGCACGGCGGCGCGCGGGCGTGCGGGTATACTTGGAAGAGGGCACACACGAGGAGGTTTTCCATGGCGAGCGACGAGGCCATCCACACGCGCGAGAGCGCCGACCGCGTACCGGATATCGTGATTATCACCGGCATGTCCGGCTCCGGTCGCACGCAGGCCATGCACGTCTTCGAGGACATGGGCTATTTCTGCATCGACAACCTCCCCCCGCGCCTCATCCAGCAGCTCGCCGAGCTCGTGGGCATCAACGCGGGCGTGGGGCGCCACCTCGCGGTGACGTGCGACCTGCGCAGCCAGGGGCTCTTTGACGAGCTCATGGACGTCGTCGCGGCTCTCGAGGAGCACGAGATGTCCGTCGACCTCGTCTACCTCGACGCCACAGACGAGGTTCTCATCCGCCGCTACAGCGAGAACCGTCGCCGCCATCCGCTCGCCATGGTGGGCGAGAGCACCGCCGACGCCATCGCGCGCGAGCGCCGCCAGCTCGCCGGCATCCGCGACCGCGCGGACATGGTGATCGACACCTCGCGTCTCTCGACATCGACGCTGCGCACCATGCTGCGCGCCGCCTTCTCCGAGCTCACGGACCAGCAGCTGATGGAGGTGCGCGTCTTCTCCTTCGGGTTCAAGCACGGGCTGCCGAGCGAGGCGGACATCATGATCGACGTGCGCTTTTTGCCGAATCCCTTCTACGACCCCGAGATGCGCAGCCTGACCGGTCTCGACGAGAAGGTCGCGAGCTTCGTGCTCGACCACCCCAAGACGCAGGAGTTCTGGCGCGCGTGGTGCCAGCTGCTCGACGCCGTCATGCCCGGCTACATCGCCGAGGGCAAGCCGCAGCTCTCCATCGCCGTGGGCTGCACGGGAGGGCAGCACCGCTCCGTCGCCATCGCCGAGGCGACGGGCCGCTACCTCATCGGCCAGCAGTACCGCGTGACCGTCTCCCACCGCGACCTCTCCCGGGCGAACCGTACCGCCACGGGCGAGGCGCACTGATAGGGGAGGGCCATGTCGTTTACCGCCGAGGTCCGCGACGAGCTGTCGCGCTGCGAGCCCGTGTGCGAGTACTGCAACCTCGCCACGCTGGCCGCGCTCGTCCGCGTGAGCGGGACGCTCTCCATCACGGGCGAGGGGCGCCGGCTCGCCGTCACGACGGAGACGGGCGCCGTCGCGCGCACGATGATCAACCTCACCCATACCGTCCTGAAACTCAAGACGACGCTCACGCCGCGCCGCTCCGTCCTGCACAAGGTGCGCAACTACCTCATCACCCTGCCTGAGCAGCCCGGTCTCGACAAGGCGCTCGTCCTGCTCGGCATCCTCGACCGCAAGGGGCGCTTGGTGGCGGGCGTGCCCAAGCACATCGTGGCGCGCCCGTGCTGCCGGCTCGCCTACCTGCGCGGGGCGCTTATCGCCGGCGGATTCGTGGCGGATCCCAAGGGCGACTTCCATCTGGAGATCGCCGTCTCGGGCGAGGAGCTCGCCCGGGGCCTCGCGCGCCTCATCGAGGAGGTGGGGGTCCGCGCCCGCGTGAATCCCCGTCGCGGCGCCTACGCCGTCTATATCAAGAGCGCCCCGGACATCTGCCGCCTGCTCACGGCGCTCGGCGCCGCCCGGAGCGTGGCGGGCGTGGAGGACGCGCGCGCCATGAAGCAGGTCAAGAACAACGTGAACCGCAAGGTCAACGCCGAGTTCGCCAACCAGTCGCGCACGGCCGACGCCGCCCAGCACCAGGTGGAGCTGATCGCCCGCGCGCATGCTCTCGGGATCTACGACACGCTGCCGGAGGCGCTCCGATCGTTTTGCGATCTGCGCGCGGCCCATCCCGACCTGTCGCTGCGCGACCTGGGCGAGATGGCGGACCCGCCGCTTTCTAAATCGGCTCTCTACCATAGGGTCTTGCGCCTCGAGAAGCTGGTGGGCGAGAGGTAGCCGCCCCCGCGCCCGGCTGACCCCCGGGTGCCAACATCAGCTTTCGGTCAAAAACTCGCCAATGACGCGAATGCAATTTTGAAAAAACGGTACACTGAGTAAGTGGTTTGTCTGTGGACCTCGACAGCGGGCACCCGTCCGCGGGGGTCTAACGAAAGGAGACACGAATGGCAGTAAAGGTTGCGATTAACGGCTTTGGCCGCATCGGTCGTCTCGCGTTCCGCCAGATGTTCGGGCACGAGGGCTCCGAGATCGTCGCCATCAACGACCTCACCTCCCCGGATATGCTCGCTTACCTGCTGAAGTACGACTCCACGCAGGGCAATTACTCCCGCGATCACAAGGTCGAGGCCACCGAGAACTCCATCATCGTTGATGGCAAGGAGATCACCATCTACAAGGAGGCCGACGCCAACAACCTCCCGTGGGGCGAGCTCGGCGTCGACGTCGTCCTCGAGTGCACCGGCTTCTACACCAGCAAGGACAAGGCTCAGGCCCACATCAACGCTGGCGCCAAGAAGGTCGTCATCTCCGCTCCTGCCGGCAACGACCTTCCCACCATCGTCTACAACGTCAACCATGAGACGCTGACGGCCGAGGACAACATCATCTCCGCCGCCTCCTGCACCACCAACTGCCTCGCCCCGATGGCCAAGGGTCTGAACGACTTCGCGCCCATCGTGTCCGGCATCATGACCACCATCCACGCTTGGACCGGCGACCAGATGCCGCTCGACGGCCCGCAGCGCAAGGGCAACAAGCGCCGCAGCCGCGCCTGCGCCGTCAACATCGTCCCCAACAGCACCGGTGCCGCCAAGGCCATCGGTCTGGTGCTCCCCGAGCTCAACGGCAAGCTCATCGGTGCCGCCCAGCGCGTCCCGACCCCGACCGGCTCCCTCACCAACCTCTACGCCGTGGTTGACAAGGTCGTCACCAAGGACGAGGTCAACGCCGCTATGAAGGCCTACGCCGAGACCATCTCCGAGACCTTCGCCTACAACGAGGACGACATCGTCTCCACCGACATCATCGGCGAGACCCACGGCTCGATCTTCGACGCCACGCAGACCATGTGCTCCGATCTGGGCAACGGCCAGACCCTCGTGCAGGTCACCTCGTGGTACGACAACGAGAACTCCTACACCTCGCAGATGGTCCGCACCATCAAGTACTTCGAGAAGTTCGTCGCCTAAGTTGAGCTTCGCGAGCACAGCGCGATAAGCGTCTGAGAGGGGCGCGGCCTTTGGGCTTAGGTCCCAGAGCCGCGCCCCTTTTCGATGGGGCGCCCGGCGCCCTGTCGGCAGATAGGTTCAATCCACCAGGTAAGAAAGGTAGATGCACATGGCTTTCACCAAGAAGACCGTTCGCGACATCGATGTCGACGGTAAGCGCGTCCTCATGCGCGTTGACTTCAACGTGCCGCTGAAGGACGGCGTCGTGACCGATGACACGCGCGTGCGCGCCGCCATCCCCACGATCCAGTACCTGAAGGAGCACAACGCCAAGATCATCCTCATGAGCCACCTCGGCCGCCCCAAGGGCGACGGCCCCGAGCCCGAGCTCTCGCTCAAGCCCGCGGCTGACAAGCTCGCCGAGCTCACCGGCTATGAGGTCAAGTTCGTGGACGACACCTACGGCGAGAAGGCCAAGGCCGCCGTCGACGCCCTCGAGGCCGGCGACATCCTCGTCCTCGAGAACGTCCGCTTCGATAAGCGCGAGAAGAAGAACGACCCCGAGATCGCCAAGACCCTCGCGTCCTACGGTGACGTCTTCGTGCTCGACGCCTTCGGCACCGCGCACCGCGCCCAGGGCTCCGTGGTCGGCCCCGCCGCCTACCTGCCCGCCGTGGCCGGCTTCCTGCTCGAGAAGGAAGTCGACACCCTGACCGGCATCTTCGCTGACCCGGAGCGCCCGTTCGTCGCCATCGTCGGCGGCTCCAAGGTGTCCTCCAAGATCGGCGTGCTCGATCACCTCATCGACTCCGCCGACACCCTCATCATCGGTGGCGGCATGGCCTACACCTTCTTCCTCGCCAAGGGCTACAAGACCGTCGGCACCTCGCTCAAGGAAGAGGACTGGGTCGAGCGCGCGGCCGAGATGCTCAAGAAGGCCGAGGACAAGGGCGTGAAGATCCTGCTCCCGATCGACAACGTCGTTGCCGATCACTTCGGTGAGGACGCCGAGGGCGAGATCGTCGCCTCCGACGCGATCCCCGAGGACCGCATGGGCATGGACATCGGCCCCAAGACCGAGCAGCTCTACGCCGACGCCATCGCCGGCGCCAAGACCGTGTTCTGGAACGGCCCCATGGGCGTCTTCGAGTTCGACAACTTCAGCCACGGCACCAAGGCCGTCGCCGAGGCCGTCGCGGCCAACACCGAGTGCACCTCCATCATCGGCGGTGGCGACTCCGTGGCAGCCGTCAACAAGTTCAACCTGGCCGACAAGATGTCCTGGATCTCCACGGGTGGCGGCGCCTCCATGGAGCTCGTCGAGGGCAAGGCCCTTCCGGGAGTGGAGGCTCTGAACGATGCCGAGTAAGCGTACCCGCCTCATCGCAGGCAACTGGAAGATGAACAACGACGTGGCAGGGGCCGCGAAGCTCGCCGACGAGCTCGCCGAGGCTCTGCCCGAGGTTCCCGAGGGCGTCGAGGTCGTCGTCTGCCCGCCCGCCGTCGACCTGTCGACCGTGAACGACCGTATCCAGGCCGCTCCGATCGCTCTCGGCGGTCAGAACGTCTACTGGGAGGAGAAGGGCGCCTACACCGGCGAGACCTCCTGCGCCATGCTCAAGTCCGCGGGTGCGACCTACTGCATCATCGGCCACTCCGAGCGCCGCGATTACTTCCACGAGACGGACGAGGACGTCAACAAGAAGGCGAAGGCCCTCATGGCCGCCGGCATCGTGCCGATCAGCTGCTGCGGCGAGTCGCTTGAGGTCCGCGAGGCCGGCAAGCACGTCGAGTTCGTCGTCGACCAGATCAAGAAGGACACCGAGGGCCTCGAGATCACCGACCCCTCGAAGTATGTCATCGCCTACGAGCCCATCTGGGCCATCGGCACCGGCAAGACCGCCACGGCCGATGACGCCCAGGAGGTCTGCGGCGCCATCCGCGCCACGCTCACCGAGATCTTCGGTGAGGAGACCGCCAGCGGCATCCGCGTGCTCTACGGCGGCTCCGCCAAGCCCGAGAACATCGCCGGCTTCCTCGAGAAGGAGGACGTCGACGGCGCGCTCGTGGGCGGTGCCTCGCTCGTGGCCGACAGCTTCTCGGCCATGGTGAAGAAGGCGGCTGAGTAATGGCAGAGAACAAGCATCATCTGCCGGCGCTCCTCGTGATCATGGACGGCTTCGGCCTCGCCCCCGCGGGCGATAACAACGCCGTCTACAAGGCCAACAAGCCGTTCCTCGACAAGCTGTGGGAGGAGTACCCCCACACCACGCTCGGCGCCTCCGGCGAGGACGTGGGCCTGCCCGAGGGCCAGATGGGCAACTCCGAGGTCGGCCATCTGAACATCGGCGCCGGCCGCATCGTGTTCCAGGAGCTCAGCCGCATCAACAACGCCATCAAGGACGGCTCCATCCAGGAGAACGAGACGCTCGCCAAGGCTATGGACGACGTCGCCAAGACCGGCGCGACCCTGCACCTTCTGGGCCTCGTCTCCCCGGGCGGCGTGCACTCCATGCAGCGCCACGGCGAGAACCTCTGCGCCATCGCCGCCATGCACGGCGTGGAGCGCGTGCGCTTCCACTGCTTCATGGACGGCCGAGACGTGGACCCGCACTCCGGTGCCGGCTACATCGAGACCCTGAAGGAGAACCTCGAGGCGCTCTCCAAGTACACCGGTGTCGATGCGCGCATCGCCACGGTGTCCGGCCGCTACTGGGCCATGGACCGCGACAACCGCTGGGAGCGCGTCGAGCGCGCCTACGATGTCGTCACCCTGCCGGCCGAGACCGAGTGCGACCCGGTCGAGGGCGTGAAGGCGTACTACGAGAAGGACGATCGCGGCGACGAGTTCGTCGAGCCCTTCGCCTGCCATAACGAGGGCGTGCACGACGGCGACGCGATGGTGTTCTTCAACTTCCGTCCCGACCGCGCCCGCGAGATGACCCGCGCCTTCACGGAGCCCGATTTCGACGGTTTCGAGCGCAAAGTCGCCCCGAAGCTCAGCCACTTCGTCACCATGACGGAGTACGATGACACGTTCAAGAACGTCGAGGTGGCCTTCCCCAAGACGTTCCCCGAGAACGTGCTCGCCGATGTCATCGCGCAGAACGGGCTCAAGCAGCTGCACACCGCCGAGACGGAGAAGTACGCCCACGTGACGTTCTTCCTGAACGGTGGCGTCGAGGAGCCGAAGGAGGCCGAGGAGCGCGTGCTCGTGCCCTCGCCCAAGGTCGCCACCTACGACCTGCAGCCCGAGATGAGCGAGCCCGAGGTCACCGAGAAGCTCGTCCAGGCCATCAACGAGGACCGCGCCGACTTCTACATCGTGAACTACGCGAACTGCGACATGGTGGGTCACACGGGTGTCTTCGACGCGGCCGTCAAGGCCGTGGAGGCTGTCGACGACGGCCTCTCGAAGGTCATCCCCGCGATCCTCGCCAAGGGCGGCTTCGCGCTCATCACGGCCGACCACGGCAACGCCGACCACATGTACGACGAGGACGCGTCGGGCGAGAAGCACCCGTTCACCGCCCACACCACCAACCGCGTGCCGTTCATCGTCGTCGATCCGGCGGCCAAGCTCACCGGCATCGAGGACGGGCGCCTGTCGGACATCGCACCGACGATGCTCACCCTCGCCGGTCTCGAGCCCTCCGCCGAGATGACCGGCCGCGTCCTCGCCGTCGAGGAGTAGCGCATTTGGGGACGGGTTCGTTTTAGCCCATCCCGATACAGAGGGGGCAAGGCGCGGTGTTGCCTTGCCCCCGCCCCACAACGAAAGACCATCTGCTTGCAACGGCGGATGGTCTTTTGCGTATCTGGGGACGGGGTCGAAGCATGCTCGGCCAATGGCGGAGATCGAAGTCGATGCACGCAAGCGCGCCGGCGCCGGAGTTGTGCGCAGAGGGGGAGCTAACATGCCGAGAGAGCCGCGCGTACATGCGGAATCGGGGTTCTATCATGTCATATTGCGGGGAAACGGAAAGCAGCTGCTGTTCGAGAACGATGATGATCGCCTTCATTTTCTCAAGTTGCTGCGCGGCAAGACGCAAAGCGGCGGCGTGTCCGTACTCGCCTGGTGTCTTATGAGCAACTATATCCACCTGTTGCTGAGCGACCCGCAAGACAACTTGAGCTGCGTCATGCACGGTTTGGCAACCGCCTACTCGCGCTACTTCAACAGTGCGTCGGGACACATCGGGGCGGTATTTCAAGGTAGGTTCACCAGCGTTCCCATCAAAAGCGACCGCCAGCTGCTCCAGGCGCTGCGCTATATCCACGACAATCCAGAGAAAGCGGGCGTTGCGCCCGCGGGGGAGTACCGTTGGAGCAGCTATGGGGAATACCTCGTAGGGGCGCAGCTGGTAGACGATGGCGTGGTCCTCGACCTTATCGGTGGAAGGAGCCAATTTCCGACGTTTTGCAATGATGGGCGGTATGCGGCCTACTTTGTGCGCGCCGGGAAGCGTGTCGCCGACGAGGACGCCATGGTGCTGGCGCGCGAAGTCCTAGCAGGCGCCTCTCCCGCGGAGCTTACGTCTCTGCCAAAAGAGCGGCGCGACGATGCGCTGCGCGCACTGCGGCGCGCCGGCCTGATGGTCAAGCAGATCGAGCGGTTGACGGGAATCGGTGCGAGCACCATCTCCCGCGTGACGGCTCGATCCAGACGGTTGATAGACGGCGATTCAGACGAGGTGTCGAGCTCCTCGGTAGAGGTGATGGCTGAAAAGGGGGATGGCGCGAACGCGTGCAGGGGAGATGCTGTTGGGTGACGGGGGAGTGCGATGCGCGGGGTGGTGAAAGGTTGGCGATTTGCGTCGTTTTTGCCCCCAACTTGCCCAGAGAAGCTCCCGTGCGGTAAAGTACTGAACGATATGTATGTAAGGGGCTGAGACTCACGAGACACCAGCCCCCCGTGTCAACGAGAGGTGACCCATGGGTCCGTTCCAGATCATCATCTTCATCGTGTGGGCGCTCTCCACGATCGCGCTCATCGGGCTCGTCCTCATGCACTCCGGCAAGGGCACCGGCGTGTCCGATATGATCGCGAGCTCGCTCTACAACGCGAGCGCGGCGACCGGCGTGATGGAGAAGAACCTCGACCGCCTGACCGTCATCGTGGCGATCGTCTTCGCGCTGTGCATCGTGCTCTGCATGTTCTTCTTCCCGCAGGGCATCGTGGGCATCTAGGCCATGGTTCTCGCACGCTGAGAGGGGCCTCCGTCCAGACAGACCTGTCGGACGGAGGCCCCTTTCTCATAGCGGCGGTAACAACTTCGAAACAATAATGGCCATAAGGAGTTGCCTGCAGGCAAAAGAAACCAGCTCACGGCCCCCGACACTCCACTTTGGCAGAGAATGTCCAGCGGAAAGGTCAAAAAACTTGGTGCCGCTACCTGCAAAATCGGGTAACGTTATGCATTACGCGCCCATAACGCATGCCTATGTTTGCGTGACTTGGGTGAAGACGGTGTAAAGGATGCGCAAAGGCGCATCCACATCCGAAGGAGGAATGCATGGCAGGCATCAACATGAATCGTCGCCAGTTCGTGGGCAGCGCCCTTGCGGCGAGCGCCCTGGCTGCGCTCGCGGGCTGCACCAACAACGGCGGTGGCACCGGTTCGACCGGCTCCGCTTCCGCGGCTGCCCCCACGGTCGGCGAGAACTACATGACGTTCTACCTCTCCGAGCCGGCGTACATCGACCCGTACAACGCTCAGGAGAACCAGGGCACCGCGGTCGTGCGCGCGTGCTTCGATGGCCTGGTGACGTGGGACTGGAGCGTCAACGAGCCCGTGCCGGTGTGCGCCACGGAGCTCCCGACCATCTCCGAGGACGGTCTCACCTACACCTTCACCCTGCGTGAGGGCATGACCTTCCACAACGGCGACCCCGTGGACGCCGCTTCCTTCAAGCGCGGCTGGGAGCGTCTCGCCGACTCCACCATGGCCGCCCCGTCCGAGATCGGCTACCACCTCGCACCGGTCGCCGGCTACGCCGAGATGGCCGCGGGCGACGCTGACGAGATCTCCGGCCTCGTCGCCGTCGACGACCTCACCTTCCAGGTCACCCTTACCGCGCCGATGGCCGACTTCGTGGCCGTCTGCTGCCACCCGGGCCTCGTCCCGGTGCCCCAGGCCGCTCTCGACGATCCCGCGTCGTTCCTCGAGCAGCCCATCGGCAACGGCCCCTTCCAGATGGCCGAGGCCTGGCAGCACAACCAGTACATCCTGCTGGACAAGTTCGCCGATTACTACGGCGAGGCGCCTAAGATCGACGGCGTGTACATGTCCATCCAGGCCGACCCGGACACCGCCTACCGTGAGTTCCAGGCGGGCAACATCGACTTCGCGATGATTCCGACCGGCCAGATCCAGGACAACGTCGACCAGTACGGCCTCTCCGAGGACGGCTTCACCGTCACCCCGGGCAAGCAGGCCCTGACCGGCACCGAGCTCTCGACCTACTACCTCGTCGTGAACCTCAACGACCCGACGCTCGCCGATCCCGCGGTCCGTCACGCCATCTCGCTCGCCATCGACCGTCAGAAGATCGTCGACACCCTCTTCGAGGGCTATCGTGAGCCGGCTAACTCCATCATGCCGCTGTCCATCGACGATAACGAGCAGAACGTGTGGACCTACTGCGCTTACGACCCCGATCAGGCCAAGCAGATCCTCACCGATGCCGGCTACGCCGAGGGCGACGTCCAGGTGGCCCTCAACTACAACGGCGACGGCGGCCACGAGGACATCATGTCCTCCATCCAGGCCGACCTCGAGGCCGTGGGCATCTCCTGCACGCAGGACACCACCGAGTGGGCCACCTACCTCAACAACCTGTCCGCCGGCGAGTTCTCGCTCGCCCGCCTCGGTTGGACGGCCGACTATCCGACCATGGACAACTTCCTGTATCCGAACTTCTTCAGCACCGCGGACAACAACTACGGCCCGTACAACAACCCGGATGTCGACGCCGCGCTGCTCGCTGCCCGTCAGATCCAGGATGAGGAGGAGCGCAAGGCCGCGTACCGCACGATCTGCGCTCAGATCGGCGAGGACCTGCCGGTCATCCCCATCATGTTCTACGCGCACAACTACGTGGGCTCCGAGCGTCTCGCGAGCTTCAACTACGACGCGCAGACCATCCCGCACTTCGAGACGGCCGAGCTTGCCTAACAGGTTGCGGATCTGATGGTTAGCTCCTGCTGAGAGAGCAAACTGCCAGGGAAGGGCGCCGATATCCGGCGCCCTTTCGTTTGTGTATCGGACACTGAGGCCAACAGGGCCTTACGTGCAGGCTCTGCATAATTTCAGCCAATTTTGTTGTGAGTCTTGCATATCCGGTATACTCAGACTTTACGGCCCTAAAGTGCCACGTTTCTGTAAGCCAGACAAGGGGAGGGTATCGCTGTGATCCAGTATATCGTCAAGCGAATCCTACAGTTCATCCCTGTCTTCCTCGGCGTCACGCTGATTCTCTTTATCATGCAGAACGTCGTGCCCGGCGACCCGATTAAGCTGATCGCCGGCGAGAGGAAGCTCGATCCGCAGACGGAGATGAACATCCGCGCCGCCCACGGCCTCATCGAGACCGATGCCGACGGCAAGATCATCTACGACGAGAACGGCGACACCATCGAGACGCCCATGTGGAAGCGCTACGTCACGTATCTCACCGACCTGCTCCAGGGCGATTTGGGTACGTCCTATCAGCGCGGCACCGAGGTCTCGAGCATCATCTTGCAGAAGTACCCCTACACGGTGCAGCTGGCCTTGGTGGCTATCGTCATCGAGGCGGTGGTCGGCATCGGCGCCGGCATCATCTCGGCCATCAAGCGCTACTCGTTCTGGGACATCTTGGTGACACTCGTCACCTCGCTTTTGGTCGCCATGCCCGCCTTCTGGTTCGGCATGCTGCTACAGCTCTTCTTCGGCGTGTGGCTGCCCGGCCTCACCGGCGGCGCGCTGCAGCTCCCCATCTCCGGTGTGGCGGGCCCCCTCGCCCGTTACCCCGAGTGGATGTACTACATCCTGCCCGCGTGCACGCTCGCGGCGGTGTCGACGGCCTACACGGCGCGCATCATGCGCTCGCAGCTGCTTGACGTCATGAACCAGGATTACATCCGCACGGCGCGGGCCAAGGGCCTCTCCAAGGGAGCCATCATCCGCAAGCACGCGCTCAAGAACGCCCTCATCCCCGTCGTCACGTACGTGGGCATGGACTTCGGCGCGATGCTCGCCGGCGCCATCCTGACCGAGACGGTCTTCTCCTGGCCCGGCATCGGTCGTGAGACCTACATCGCCATCACCCAGCGCGACTGGCCCATCGTCATGGGCTCGGTCACGGTGATCGTGCTCGTGGTCATGATCATCAACCTTATCGTCGACGTGAGCTACGCCTTCCTGGATCCGCGCATCCGCCTCGGCAGCTCCAAGAACGAGGGCTAGGGGGCAACGCACATGATTTATCCTTCGCCGCTTGACCATCAGGCGCATCAGGCCGTCGCGGAGACCGCGGTCGCCGCGCGCGCAAATGCAGACGAGGGCGCTTCCCGCACCCTCTGGGGCGATGCCTTCGGCCGCTTGAAGAAGAACAAGCTCGCCGTCGTCGCAGCCATCTGGATTCTCTTCATCATCCTGGTGGCGGCCACGGCCGACCTGTGGGTCCCGCAGACGCTCGGCGACCCCAACGCCACCGGCGCCAACATGGCCGCCGAGTCCCGTCTCCCGCCCTCGCTCGAGCATCCCTTCGGCACCGACACGCTCGGTCGCGACGTGCTCTCCCGCGTCATCTACGGCGCGCGCATCTCGCTCACCGTCGGCGTCGTCGCCACGGGCATCTCCACCATCATCGGTCTTGTGATGGGTGCCATCGCCGCGTACTACGGCGGTATCTGGGACACCATCATCATGCGCCTCGCCGACATCTTCCTGGCGTTCCCGTACACGCTGTTCGTCGTCGCGATGATCGCGGTCATCGGCAACGGCATCCAGAACGTGTTCATCGCCATCGGCATCCTCGGCTGGCCGAGCATCGCCCGCGTTTTCCGCTCGGCGATCCTCTCGGTCAAGGAGAACGACTACGTCGATGCGGCGCGCGCCATGGGCGCCTCCGACGTCCGCATCGTCGCCCGTCACATCTTCCCCAACTCCGTCGCCTCCATCGTGGTGTACGCGACCATGAACATCGGTGGCGCTATCCTTACCGAGAGCGCCCTGTCGTTCCTCGGTATGGGCGTCGTTCCGCCCGACCCCTCGTGGGGCACCCTCATCCAGTCCGGTCAGCAGTATCTGCAGACCGAGCCCTGGCTGATGATCCTGCCGGGTCTCGCGATCCTCTCCACGGTGCTCGCCTTCACGCTTCTGGGTGATGGCCTGCGCGACGCTCTCGACGTCAAGATGAAGGATGCATAATGGCTAAGCGCGCAAAGAACCACGTCGATCTTAAGGAGCAGCCCATCCCCGAGGGGAGCCACCTGCTCGAGGTCGATAACCTCAAGATGTACTTCCATACGCAGGACGGGATCGTCCACGCGGTCGACGGCGTGTCCTACACGCTCGACCGCGGTGAGACGCTCGGCGTCGTCGGCGAGTCGGGTTCCGGCAAGTCCGTGACCCACATGACCATCATGGGCCTCATCGAGATGCCTCCGGGTAAGATCGAGGGCGGCGACATCCGGTACCGCGGGCGCTCCCTGTTGGAGATGTCCGAGGAGGATATGCAGCACATCCGCGGCAACGACATCGCCATGATCTTCCAGGACCCCATGACCTCGCTCAACCCGGTCTACAAGATCGGCCGTCAGGTGGGCGAGGGCCTGCGTCTGCACCGCGGCTACTCCAAGCAGGAGGCGCTCAAGCGCGCCACCGAGCTTCTCGACCTCGTGGGCATCCCCGAGCCCGAGAAGCGTGTGAACGAGTACCCGCATCAGTTCTCCGGCGGCATGCGTCAGCGCGTCATGATCGCCATGGCGCTCGCCTGCGACCCGGATATCCTCATCGCCGACGAGCCCACGACGGCCCTCGACGTGACCATCCAGGCGCAGATCATCGAGCTCATGCAGGAGATGCAGCAGAAGAACGGCAACGCCATCATCATGATCACGCACGACCTCGGCGTGGTTGCCGATATGGCCGATAAGATTATGGTCATGTACGCCGGCCGTCCGGTGGAGTTCGGCTCCGCCGAGGAGATCTTCTACGACCCGCGCCATCCGTACACATGGGGCCTCATCCGCTCCATCCCGGATCACGGCATGGACGAGAAGAAGGAGCTCACGCCCATCGCCGGCAACCCGCCGTCGCTCGTGAACCTCCCCACGGGATGCCCCTTCGCCCCGCGCTGCCCGTATGCGGTCGACATCTGCCACGAGAAGCTGCCGGAGCACATCACCACCGAGACGGGTCATTACTCGGCCTGCCATTTTGCCGACGACCCTGCGTTCCTCAAGATGGCGCCCGAGAACTCGCGCACCCGCGCCGACCTTGCCGCGCGCAAGGCGCAGGGCCAGAGCGCCTCGTCTGAGAAGAAGGAGGCATAAATGGCAGACAAAGAGCCGCTGCTCAAAGTCGAGCACCTCTCCAAGGAGTTCCCGGCGGAGTCCGGCATGCTCATGAGCCGCTTCGCCAAGAAGGTCTCGGCCGTCAACGACATCAGCTTTGAGATCTACCCCGGCGAGACCCTGGGCCTCGTGGGCGAGTCCGGCTGCGGTAAGTCCACGACGGGCCGCTCCATCATGCGTCTCACGCGCCCGACGGCCGGCCACGTGTATTTCGAGGGCCGCGACGTCGCGACGATGAGCCACAAGGAGCTCAAGAGCCTCCGCCGCGAGATGCAGTTCATCTTCCAGGATCCGTACGCCTCGCTGAACCCCCGTATGACGATCGGCGAGATCATCTCGGAGCCGCTGCAGATCCACGGCGACGGCCGCACCGCCGCCGAGCGCAACAAGTACGTGCGCGAGCTCCTCGATGTCGTGGGCCTGAACCCCGAGCACATCAACCGCTACCCGCATGAGTTCTCCGGCGGTCAGCGCCAGCGCATCGGCATCGCCCGCGCGTTTGCCCTGCACCCCAAGCTCATCATCTGCGATGAGCCCGTCTCGGCACTCGACGTGTCGATTCAGGCGCAGGTGCTGAACCTGCTGAAGGACCTGCAGAAGCAGTTCGGCACGGCGTACCTCTTCATCGCGCACGACCTCTCCGTCGTGCAGCACATCTCCGACCGCATCGCGGTGATGTACCTCGGCAAGATCGTCGAGCTCTCCGACTGGAAGAGCCTCTACGCCGAGCCGTTCCATCCCTACACGCAGTCGCTGCTCTCCGCGGCCCCCATTCCGGACCCGGACCTTATGAATACGCGCCGCCGCATCATCCTCGCGGGCGACCCGCCTTCGCCCATCGACCCGCCGACGGGCTGCCGCTTCCATACGCGCTGCCCGATTGCCAAGGCCCGCTGCTCCTCCGAGCAGCCTGAGTTCCGTCAGGTCGAGCCGGGTCACTTCTGCGCCTGCCACTTTGCCGAGCCGTTCCCCATCAAAGAGTCGAGCGTCGAGCTCTAGCGCGAGGGCGCACGGCAAGCCATGCATGAGAAAGGGAGTCTTTCGGGGCTCCCTTTTGCGTAGGCCCCGTCCCGGGCATGCGGCGAGTTTATGCGCTCGCGCGCCTTGGCGGTGGACGGGTGGCGGGCGTTGCCGTATCGTCATCTCATACCTATCGATTGTCCCGTACAGGAGCTCGCTATGGACGCACGTGTCCCTCAACCCCAACTCATCTCGCGCCGGGGCCTCATCGGCGCGGCTGCTTTGACGGCCGCCGCGCTCGCGGCAGGCTGCACCGTGCCGGGCACGGAGGAAGCGGCATCTGAGGCCGAGGCGCGCGAGCTCGCCGTCGGCATCACCCGTCCGCGGGCGCTCGATCCCTTCGAGGTGGAGGGTACGGCGGCCGAGGCCGTGGCTTCGCTCCTGTTCGAGCCTCTGGTGCGCTACGATTACGCGGCAGGGGAGCTCGTGGGTGCGGCGGCATGGCGCTTCGAGGTGTCGGACGATGCGCTCACCTGCACCTTCCATCTGCGCGAGCAGACGTTTCACACGGGCGAGCCCGTCACCGCGGCGGATTTTAAGCGGTCGTGGGAGCGCCTGATCGATCCCCGCGGCGCCGCGGTGCAGGCGCTGGGAGCCTCGCCCAACGCCTATCGGCTCGCTCTCGTACAAGGCTACGCTGAGCTCGCTGCGGGAGACGCGGCCGAGCTCTCGGGCGTCGCCTGCCCGGATGACGCGACGCTCGTCGTGACCCTGACCGAGCCGTACGCCGAGTTCGCCCACATACTCGCGCATCCGTCCCTCGCCGCTGTGCCGGCGTCTGCCGATGCCGACCTCGCCGCCTTCGGCTCGAGCCCGCAGGGCGCCGGCCCCTTCGCCATGGAGGGGTCGTGGGGCGAGAACTCCACGGCCATCCGCCTAGCGCGTTATGAGGGGTACGCGGCGGTCGATGATGCGCTGCCGAGCGTCCGCTTCGTGCTGTACCCGTCGGTCGCGAGCGCCTATCAGGAGTTCCTCACCGGCACACTCGACGTCGCCGCCTGCCCCGTCGACGAGCTCGAGGGCGCCATAGCCCGCTACGGCGTCGCCGCGGACGGCCTTACGGCGTCGGCCGGTCAGCGCCTGGTGGAGAGCGCACGGCTCGCGGTGAGCTACCTTGCCCTCAACACCACCGCGGCACCCCTCGATGACCCTGCGGTGCGGCGGGCGCTCTCGCTCGCCATCGACCGCGAGGGCCTGGCGAGCCGCGTGTACCGCGATATGCACCTGCCGGCGAGCGGTGTCGTGCCGTCGTGCGTCGAGGGCTACCGCGAGGGCGCGTGGCCCTATGCGCTCAACGACCCGCGACAGGCCGAGACGCTGCTCGACGGTGTGCTCCCGCGCGATGAGGAGGGCTTGCGCGGCGAGACGTTGAGCCTTATCTTTGCGGGGCGCGGCGGGCACGACAACGCCATGGACGAGATCGCGGCGGCCTGGGAGGACCTCGGCTTCACCTGCGAGCCCGAGGAGCTCGAGGAGCAGGATTTCCGCGAGCGCGTGCGCACCGGCAACTTCCAGGTCGCCCGCTTGGACGCGGTGAGCGACCGCCCCACGGCCGAGAGCTTCCTCTTCCCGCTCTTCCACAGCCGGAGCGCGGGCGGTGGCAACGTGACGGGTTTCGCGAGCGAGGAGGTCGACAACCTTCTCAACCTGGCGCGCGCAGTGACCGGCGACAGCGAGCGCATGAGCGCGCTCGAGCAGGCCGACGAGCTCGTGGCGGCAGATGTGCCCGTCATTCCGCTGACGTACCCCCTGCAGGTGATAGCGGCGGGCGAGGCGGCGGACGGGCTCATCATCGACCCGCAGGGCTATCTCAACGTCGAGGGGATGACGGCGGGGGAGGAGTGAGCCCTCGCGCGGGGTAGCGCCCGCGCGCGCCGCCGCGAGGGGGCGCGCGGCCGTGCGGATGGCTGCGGATAGCGTCCGCGCAAACTTTTTTAAAATTACCCCTTGCGCGGACTCCGTGGTATGGGTAATATACTCTTCGTTGCTTGTCGGAGTGGCGGAATTGGCAGACGCGCTAGCTTGAGGTGCTAGTGACCACATTTCGGTCATGCGGGTTCAAGTCCCGCCTCCGACACCATCGCGTGTCAGGGCCTCCTTCGGGAGGCCTTTTTCATATGAGTTCCGCCGATGTCCGCATCGGGGCATCCGGGGTATGCTTAGGGGTGCACCCACGACCGCAAGGGAGGCGGCATGCCGAGCGACGCGCGCGAAGAGTTACCCAAGATTGCCCAGCTGGTGGAGCTGACGAGCGATGCGGTCGCCGTCTGCGGCCATGACGGGACCATCGGCCACGTGAACCGCCGCTTCTGCGAGCTCGCCGGCAAGAACCGCCGCGCCCTCGAGGGGGCGGACATCAAGGACCTGCTCTTCAGCGATGCCTTCGAGCGCGCGGCGGACCATCGCCTGCCGTTTCCGCTCTCGGGCGATCCCGTCGCGCTGCGCCTCAAGCTCGCGGACGGCTCGTTCATCCCCGTCGAGGTGCGCGCCACCGCTCCCTCTGCCCGCTCGGGAGACCTCCGCAACAAAATCGTCCGTCGCCTGCAGCCGCGCGAGCGCGTGCTCGTCGTTGTCCGGAGCCTGGCCGAGCAGGTGGCCCGCGACCGCCAGATGCGGCGCGTGCTCTCGGAGCTCCAGGCGGCCAACAAGCGCCTTTCCGGCACGCTTTCGGTCATCATGGCCACCGTGGGCGCCGAGGACCTTACCGGCCTTCTGGACTCCGTCCTGAACAAGCTCGTCGATGCGCTCGACGCCGACGGCTCGACCATGTACTTCGCCGAGAACGGCGGATTCAAGCTCCGCGGGGTCTCGCAGGGGCTGGTGCGCTCGTACGTGCCGGAGTTCGTCCCCTTTGGCGCGGGGATCCCCACCTACGTGTTCCGCGCCGCGCGCGCCTGCCGCATCTCCGTCGTCCCGGCGGACGAGGGGATTGCCGCAAGCGGCGTCTTCTACGACCTCGACAAGCGCGTCACCCGTCAGCTGCGCGTGCAGGACGCGCCGCCCTTCAAGACCCTCATCGCCGTGCCGGTGTTCTTCGGCCGGCAGATCATGGGGGTGATGGAGCTCGGCTGGCGTCGCCCCTGCATGCCGCGGACCTATGACGTCAACGTGCTCGAGGTTATCTGCGACTACCTCTCCATCGAGCTCGTGAGCCTCATCACGAGTCTGCGCTCGCGTCGGTCCGCCGAGCTCACGCGCTCGCTCAACAACGTGCGCGACACCGTCTTCACACTCGAGGGCGACCGCAACACGGCGTGGGCCGAGGTCTCGGCCGAGGTGCGCCGCGTGCTCGGCTGCCATATCTGCCCGGTGCGCTATGACCCGGAGCGTTCGTGCTACGTGCTCGATTTCGAGGGCGGGAGCCAGGTGGTGCTCCCCGGGGGCGCCGAGTGGTTCGATGCGGGCGGTACCGCGCCGGCCGCGCAGGTGAACCGCGCTGTCAGCGATTACTTCGACAACGCCCGCCTCGCGACCGAGGTGCCAGACGAGCTCGAAGGGGCGCGGGTGACGCGCATCGACCGCCTCTCGCGTGCGGGCGAGTGGCTGCTCGCGCACGGCCTTCCCAATCACGGTGCCTTCGTCGAGTTCGGCCCCGCTGAGGCCTCGAGCGACGCGCCCGCTCCCGAGGCGGTGGACGGCGCGCTCATGACGCGCGCCCGAGCGCTCGCCCTCTCCAACCTCGTCCTCATCTTGCGCGACAACTCCCAAGAGCCCATCGCCGACGTGGAGTACGACTACCTTGTACGCCTCACGCACGAGTTCGAGATGCTCTTCAGGCGCGAGGCGCAGCAGGCGGAGGACGCGCACATCTCCCAGGCGCTCCAGGCGGGCATGCAGAGCTCGCTCGGACAGGTGCCGGGCATCACGTCGGATGCGCTCTACTCCTCGGCGACCAAGCAGGCGCTCGTCGGCGGCGACTTCTACACGCTCATCCGCCTGCCGGACGACCGCGCCGTCATGATTCTGGGCGACGTCTCGGGCAAGGGCGTGGAGGCGGCCTCCATGTCGGCCCTCGTAAAGACCGCGCTCACCGCCTATGCGTGGGAGGGTGCGAGCCCCCAGCACATGGTGCGCTCGCTCAACAGCATGCTCATGAGCTTTTCGCGCGTGGAGACGTTCGCCACCATGTTCGTGGCCAAGCTCGACCTGAGGCGCGGGAGCGCGCTCTACTGCTCCGCCGGCCATCCGCCCTCGATGCTGCTGCGCCGCCGTCCGCTCGGGGCCGATCCTGCCGCAACCGAGGCGACCGAGATAGAGCTCCTGAGCACCCAGTCGGGCGTGGTGGGTGCCTTCGAGGGTATGGCGTTTCGCACGGGCTCGTTCCGGTTCGCCCCGGGCGACGTGCTCTTCATGTACACCGACGGCGCCATCGAGGCGCGCAACGCCGCCGGGGAGTTCTTTGGCGAGCAGCGCCTGCGCGACGTGCTTCTCGCCTCTATCGGCAGCGGGGTCCACGGCCTGTGCCAGCGCGTGCTCGACGAGCTCGACAGCTTTACCGACTCCGCCCTGGAGGACGACATCGCAATGGTGGCGCTCCGCTTCGACACGGGCGTCGAGACCGTCCGCCCGCCCGGTGCCGCCGCCCGGCGCGCCGCGTGATTAAGCCGCACCGCCCGCGGGAACCATAAGCGCATGCGTGAATGGATGGACATAGCCGTGTTGGCGCCCGCGCGCGATATCGATATCGCCTCGGTGCCGGGACTCCGCGACGAGGTGGACGCCCTCATCGCCGCGGGGCGCCGGCGGATACTCGTCAACTGCGAGAACGTGACGTTCATCGATTCCACGGGCGTGGCGTTCCTGCTGTCCCGGGCGCGCCGCCTCATGCGGGAGGACGGGCTGCTCTCGCTCGTCAACGTGTCGGCGGAGGTGTCGCGCTTTCTGCAGATCGCCCGCTTGGTGGACGTCCTGCACGTCACGGGCCGCGAGAAGCCGCCCGTGCCGCTGCTCTCGCCGGGGACGCTGCCGCTGTGGAGCCGGAGCATATCGGTCGCCGAGGGCGTCGAGCATCTCGCGCTCTACCGCCACCGGGTGGTGGAGCTGCTCGAGACGCTGCCGCTCGGCCGCGACGCCATCTACGACACGGCGCTCGCCGCGGGAGAAGCGCTCGGCAACGCGTACGACCACGCCGGCGCGGCGGGCTGCGTGCTCAACGCCCGCGCGTACCCCGATCGCGTGGTGATAGAGGTGTGCGACTGCGGCGGCGGCTTCGAGCTTGCGCCGGGGGAGGAGGTCGCGGCAAGCGAGGAGCGCGGCCGCGGCATCACCCTCATGAGGATGCTCGTCGATAGCGTGGAGGTGCGCCGCCGCGTGGACGTGCAGGGGACGATGGTGCGTCTCATCAAGCTGTTCGACCAGCACGCGTAAAGCTGGGCTTTTCCCGTCTGAAAAGCCCGCTATACAATCCGCCTATACAATCTGGGGCTTTTGTCCCTCGGCATGCGGACATACAATCCGGGGAGCTGTCGATATGAAAAGAGCGCCGTTGCCGGCGCTCTCTAACAATCATGGAGGCGACGCCCAGATTCGAACTGGGGGTAAAGGCTTTGCAGGCCTCTGCCTTACCACTTGGCCACGTCGCCGATGAAAAAGGCCGAATGTCTTCATCCGGCCCTTGACATGCGATGGAGCGGACAACGGGGCTCGAACCCGCGACCCCAACCTTGGCAAGGTTGTGCTCTACCAACTGAGCCATGTCCGCTTGCAAGGAGATACTATACGGGAGTGGGTGCGCAATTGCAAGCATTGTTTTGAAAAAAATTGCTGGGGTAGAATGATGGCTGTATTGACGGAACGTCTGCCCAGTTCAACCGCCTGTCTTCTCTAGGTAAGGATTTCCGTGCTCACTATCTCACTGCTCATCATCTTGGCCTTCCTTCTGGCCCGGTTCGTGATGGGGAGCGTCCAGCGCTATCTCGAGGGGCGTGCCCGCGGGCGGGCGTTTAACCGCATGCTCAACCAGGGCAGGCTCGATGCCGGCGTGTATGCCGATGCGCTGTGGTCCGCCACGACGACGGGCGCCCGCAAGGTCCGCAACCGCGTCTCCAACGAGCAGCGCAACGCAATCCTACAGGCGCGCCTCGAGATGCGCGATGACTTTCTGGACGATACCAAGCCCGGTCTCTACCAGTACATCATCATCTTCCTCGTCGCGTCGGTTCTGGGCCTCGTCATCGAGACCGTGTACACCTTCATCGTCTTCGGTATTCTCGAGAGCCGCGTCGGCCTCGTGTGGGGTCCGTTCTCTCCGCTTTACGGGTTTGGTGCCGTGCTGCTCACCATGGTGTTGTGGCCGCTGCGCAAGGAGCCCGTGTGGAAGGTCTTTATCATCTCGGCGGTGGTGGGGAGCCTGCTCGAGCAGACGGCCGGCTGGAGCATGGAGCACTTCGCCCACCTGCAGTCGTGGACCTATCTGGGGCTGCCCGACCACATCACGCAGTGGATCGCATGGCGCTTCGTCGTCATGTGGGGGCTGCTGGGCGTGGTGTGGTGCCGCGTCATCATGCCCGAGATGATGTACCGTATCGGCGAGCCCACCTCGCGCCGGCAGGTCATTCTGGTGACGTTGCTCGCTGCGTTCATCACGCTCGACGTGGTGATGACGATCGCGTGCTTCTGGCGCGCGGGCCAGCGCTTCGAGGGCGTGCCGCCGCGCAACGGCTTCGAGGTCTATGTCGACACGCATTTTGACGACAAGTTTATGGCCGAGACCTTTGAGAACATGAAGATCGGCGAGGACATCGTTCCTTCAAACAAGTGACGTGCGGACCGTGAAGGCGGTGGCCGCTGCCTGCGAGAAGTCCCATGCAAGCGGGTTTCCAAAGGCGCTGAGGGGGCGCCTGGGGCGGGGGAGTCTCAAACTTTTTCAAAGTTTTGCTTTACACGGCGCCGAGGCTTCGGTATATTATCCCTTGCGCTTACGAGCGCACCCTGAACGGGCGTTTAGCTCAGGGGGAGAGCGCTTCCCTGACACGGAAGAGGTCACAAGTTCAAATCTTGTAACGCCCACCAGAAAACACGAGGTCAACGGCTTAGGCGGTTGGCCTTTTTTCTTACAGGAACAAAATCGGGAACATAATAGGAACAAAATGTTTCCGAAGCTCGTTCAACATTCGACTCCATGGCCTTTTCGAACTATTCACTTGTGGTGGATTGATGCAGCCGCGAAAAAAGAAGCGAGGCCGTTTCCCGATTCGATGGTCGGGGCATGCCTCATCGCTATAGAGCGCATAGCGCGAGGAGACCCCGTTCCTCTTCAGGGCCGGAGCCTCCCCGACACGGCTGCGACTCGCCTGTGAGCTAACCCAGGAGTCGCGGCCTCGTTGCTATCGTACCACGGCGTGCGGACATTTCTTCATCCCGTCCGCATCGTCCGAATAATGCAGAATAGCAGCCACGTGAGCGGGTCGCAGGCGCTTCCCCGGTACCTCGTAAGGGGAACGCCGCCAAATGGCCGCGCGCGAGGCCCTGCGCCGCCCTCTATGCGCCGCCCGCGCACTTCCGCGCCGCCGCTATCCCCATCATGTCCACCCAATCGAGGCCCGCGTAGGTGCTGTGCCTGGCGTGCTCCGCCGACACGCCCAGCGCGTAGCCGACTTGCTGCCACATCATGAGGTCGAGGAAATGCGGGCGAGCGGCGGGCATGTTTCCGCTCGCCCTTCTGTCAGCGTTGGATGGATGCGCAGATGTCGAGATAGCGCGGATCGCTTCCCGCAAATGTCCGCCATGCGGGCGACGCCGCCTGCTCTGCGACCGCCTGCCGCATCAGCTCTGCCGCCTTGTCCGTTTGGCGCGCCTTGTGCTCGGCCCATGCGGAGCCCGCGCGACCCGGGTCCGCCCTCTTCTCCATGCGGTCAAAGAAGGGGGACCGCGCGGGGTCGGGCGCCTGGGGCTCGGTTGATCCCGCTGCATGCGCTGCAAACGCCAGGGCGTCGAGCGCCTCCTCCTTCTCGCCTGCCCGACGCAGTGCCTCAGCCTTCTCGAGCCCCATCGTTACGGGATACCACGGGTTGACCGCCCCCATATCCAGCGCGTCGAAGATCGCTGACGCCGCTGCGGCGGCTTTGCGCGCGAACGCGGGGTCGTCCCGCATGCTCACCTCCTGCACAAGCGACGACAGTACGTAGTTTGTCGCGCGAAGGCGCTCCGCCTGAAGAAGCTCAAGAGCGTCCTCATCGCGGCCGAGCCTCCGGTAGGAGGAGATAAGGAGCATCGTCGCGGCGCCTGCATCTGGCCGGCGCACGAGCGGCTCCAAGAGGGCTGCGACCTCCTCGTGGCGTCCCGCCTGGAAGAGCGTCGTAGCCTTCTGCTGCTGTGCGAGGAAGAGGGTTGACGGATCCGCCGTCACCTCGAGCACGCGGTCGAGCAGGGCAAGCGCTTCATCGGTGAGCGCATCAGCGCTGGGCAGGCCCCTCGCGCCGCCGCTCCGCTCGGCTGGCGCCGCAAAGGGCGTCGCCATGCCGGCCGCCCAAACCGTGAGGAGGGATGCCAGCATAAGGAGCAGGTTCGCATCCGAGTAGTGCGCGGTGGCGAGTGCGCGCAGCCGCTCGTGCGCGGCGGCGGGGTCCTGCTCGGCGAGTGCGTAGACCTCGGCGTAGAGCGCGGCGGATTCCGCTTCGCTCAGCTCGTCGCGCCAGTCGAAAAGCTCGTCTAGGGTGAGGGAGAAGTACGCGGCGATGCGCGGCAGAAGGCTCACGTCCGGCAGGCTCTGCTCCAGCTCCCATTTGGACACGGCGGCCTTTGAGACGCTCAAGTGCGAGGCGAGCTCCTCCTGCGTGACGCCCTTGCGGCGCCGCTCGCGCGCTATCGTGCGTCCGATGTTGATGGTTGCGCTCATCATGGCTCCCTTGACGTGGTGAACTGAAGGCTGCCGGCCGCCATATCCAGTATGGGGTCGAACGGAGGTGGAATCAAAGGAGCATTGGTTGATGTTTCGCGCACGATGTCAACCAGGCCTCGACATCCCATCGGGATGCCGGCGATCAAGGGTCCGCTAGCATGGTTGTTGACATAACATACTATGCGACATATAGTGTATGTCACACAGTATTCAAGGAGAGGAGGTGTGCGGTGGAGGCTCAGATGAAGCGAGGCTTTCTCGAGGCCTGTGTGCTTGCGGCTGTCTGCGGCGAGGAATCGTACGGCTACCGAATCGTGGAGGATGTTCCCGCGAGCATGGGGCTCACGGAATCTACGCTCTATCCGTTGCTCAAGCGGCTCGAGAAGGCGGGTTGTATTACCGTGCGCACCGCCGAGCATAACGGGCGGCTGCGCAAGTATTACCGCATCACCGAGGCCGGGCGGGAGCGTATCGAGGAGTTTCTGGCCGCTTGGCCATCCGTGCAGGAGATCTACCGCTACGTTGAGGAGGCCCAATCATGACGCGCGATGAGTTTCTGGACCGGCTCGGCAAGCTTCTCGCCTGCTTGCCGGCGGACCAGGTGGAGGAGACGAGGCAGTTCTATGCGGAGGCTATCGCCGACCGCATGGAGGACGGAATGACCGAGGAGGAGGCCGTAGCCGCCATGGGCGCGCCGGGTGCCGTTGCCGAGGCCATCCTCGACGGCCTGCCCGCCGTGCCGCGCGCGATCGCCAAGACGCGCCGTCGCAGCACCGCCCTGCTTTGGGTTCTCGCCATCGCGGGATCGCCCGTGTGGCTGCCGCTGTTGCTTGCGTTTGCCGCCATAGCCATCACGGTGTACCTCTGCATCTGGATATTGGCGCTTTGCGTGTGGATCGTAACCGTCGCTATCGGTGGTGTGGGCGTGGTGGAGCTTGTGTTTGCCGTATCCGGCATCGTCATCGGGCATGTTCCGTATGTGCTCGCCTCTGCCGGCGTGGGCCTCGCGTTTCTCGGGGCAGCGCTCCTTATGGGCGCGGGCGCCTGGACCGTCTCCAAGCAGATTGCGCGCCTTTCGGCGCGTTGGGCGCAAAAGGCGGTTTCGCCGTTCTGGAACGACCGCGGCAAAGGGCCGGACAGCGGATTCCCCGCTGCGCCGGGGAAAGATTGCGGAGCGCGTCGAAGCGGTGGGGTGCGCACCGCCCGCGGCATGCGCCTCGCCATATCAAATGAGTAGGAGGAGTGCATCATGACGAGCATCAAGAAGACCTATCTCGCCGTGGCGGGCGGTCTTGTGGCGGCGGGCATCGTGCTCGCGGGCATAGGGTTCATCGCCTCCGGTTGCAATCTCGCCGTGTTTGGCACGCAGATCGATCTGCGCGATGACACCGTCGTCCTCGGTGGCGTTACGGTCGACGACCCGACGGGGCTACCCCTTATCGAGCAGCTTGCCGCGGTCGGCGAGGTTGACACCGCGGGCATCGCCGCTCCCGCCGCTCCGGAGGCGCCGTCGCGCCCGGGTAGCGGCGGGGACAACAGTCCGGCTCGGTCGTAGGGGGTCGGTCATGGACGGTCGGCTGCGCACTATCACGGCATCCGAGGTGGAACGGCTCGAGTTGCTCTATCGGGAGCTCGCGCGCCACCACAATGAGGTCTCCCTGCATTTCGGAGGCGACTTTCCCGCTGTGCCGATTGAGAAACAACTGAGCGAATGCGCCGAGGATCTCTCCAAGGGTAAGGCTGTGGTGGCGGTAATCGAGGTGCGGGGCGAGCCGGTTGCCTTCTGCAAGGTGGATGTCGTCGGTGAATGCGGTTACGTCGACGAGCTCGCCGTCATGCCCGAGCAGCGCGGTCGGGGGCTCGGCTCCCGTCTGATGGACTGGGCCGACGCTCTGTTTCGCAGCTATGGCGTGCGTCAGGTTGAGCTCCGCGTGGTGATAGGCAACGAGGGCGCACGGCGCTTCTACGAGAGGCGCGGGTTTTTGCCCTCGGTGCTGGAAATGAGACGGCTTCAGCGGTCTGAGCAGTGAGCATTGCCGAAGGGACCATCTCCACGGAGTGGGTCGTCAGGCCTATCCAGCCAAATAACCCTTATGCGCGCAGGACCTTCTCGAGGGCGCGCCCGCGGGCGAGCTCGTCCACGAGCTTGTCGAGGTAGCGTGCGTTCTGCTCGACCGGATCCTCTATGGCGGAAACGTCCACGCCGCAGATCTTGCCTGTGATGAGCCGGCGGTTGGGGTTCAGCGCCGGCGCCTCGGCAAAGAACGTCTCGTACGTGAGGTCGCGCTCGAGTTGGCTGGCGAGCTCCTCGGTGCTATAGCCGGTAAGCCAGCAGGTAACGGCGTCGACCTCGTCGCGCGTGCGCCCCTTGCGCTCCGCCTTTGCGACAAGCAGCGGGTAGATCTGGGTGATGGACATCTGGGCGATGGGTTTGCAGGCCATGGTCTCCTCCGCGGGGTAAAGGTGCAGGGGGTCGCACCCATGCTACCGCATGATGTGCGGGGCATGTTTCCGCGATGGGGACGGCAGAGGAATCTAGTGCCTAGTTCAGCCGGGTTGTGCGAAGTAGCCCGAAAGGACGGCAAGGCTTCTACCTGCACCTTTTGTAACCTTCCGGTGCGCGTATACTCGCCGGGGAGCCCGCAAACTAGGCACTAGATTGTTTGCGCCGTCTGGAGCGCGAAGCTAGCAGCACGCCACGTCCGTCTTGCCGATCATGATGTTCAGAATCTCGACGTCGGTCGGCTTCATGCCGACGCGTCCCACGTAACCCATGCTTGCGATGGTCTCCTCCAGCGTGCCGCGCACCAGGCCCTCGCCCGCGTGGAACCCGTTGCCGCTGCGCGCCATCTCGAGACCCACGAGCGCCGCGTCCACCGCCGTCGAGATCTTGGCGGCGCAGCTCGATTTGGCGCCGTCGCACACGATGCCGCCCACGTTGCCGATGGTGTTGATGATGGTGCCGGCCACCACGTCGTAGCCGCACCCCTCCATCCACGCGATGCCGGCGCCCGCTCCCGCCGCCGCGCACACGACGCCGCAGAAGGCAGAAAGGCTCCCGATGTAGCTCTTGAGGTGCACGGCCGTGAGGTCGGAGACGGCGAGCGCGCAGAGCAGACGCTCGCGGTCGACGCCGGTGGCCTCGGCGTACTCGAGCACGGGCAGCGCGCAGGTGATGCCCTGGTTGCCGCTGCCGCAGTTGATGACGACGGGTTTGGGGCAGCCGTTCATGCGCGCGTCGGAACCGGCCGCGGCGCGCGCCCGGGCGCGGACCGAGGGGCTCTCCCCAAAGTGGGCGATGAGCGTGCGGCCGACCTCGGCGCCCCAGGGGTTGTCGAGCCCCTCGCGCGAGATGGCGTCGTTGAGCATGAGCTGGCGCTCGAGCACCTCGCGCGCGTCGCCGAGCGCGCCGGCGTCGGCGAACGCGAGGATGCCCTCGATGGTGAGGAGGTCGTTTGCTGCCTGCGCGTCGGCGGGGTCGGGCGCGCCCTGCGTCGTGCCGGCGCGGTAGAGCTCCTCGCCGTCGCGCTCCACCAGGGCGACGTCGGTGTGGTGCTCGGCGATGACGACGCGAGCCGTATGGCCCGCCGCCTCGGCGGTGATGTCGATGTAGAGGTTCGGGACGTCCTCGACGAGCTCGACCGTGCAGTACGCGGGGTCGGCGGCGAGCTCGCGCGTGCGCGCGATGTCGGAGGAGGTGACGCTTTCCAGCACCTCGAGCGCGCTCTCGGCATTGCCGCCCACGGCACCGAGGGTCGCTGCCGCCTCGATGCCGTGCATGCCGTCCGAGTTGGGGACGGTCACGCTCTTGACGTTCTTGATGATGTTGCCCGAGCACCCGGCAAGCAGGCGGGTGGGCTCGGCGCCGAGGACCTTGCGGGCGAGCGCCGCGGCATAGGCGACGGCGATCGGCTCGGTGCACCCCAGGGCGCAGACGAGCTCGCGCTTGAGAACCGAGCGGTAGGCGGAAAACGTGGCGGCGGTGTCGTGGTCCATGCGGGCTCCCGGGGTACGGCGCGCCGCCCGCAAGGGGCTGCGCGGCTGGTTGCATCGTATAGCGTAAAGTATCGCACACGGGCGTACCCACCGGGTGGGGAAGCAAGCTGGTAACGTCTCCGTTTACCGGGCCGGCGCCGCCGCTTACCCGAGATGCGCGCCCTTGGCGGCGAGGATGGCGTCGATGAGGACGGCGACGCCGCGATCGTTGTTGCTCGGCAGCTCGAAGGCGGCGTGCTCGCGCATGTCCGGGGTGGCGTTGGACACGATGAAGCTGTGTCCGGCGGCGTCGAGCATCTCGGTATCGTTGTACGTGTCGCCCACCGCCGCGGTGTCAGCCATGTCGATGCCCAAAAGCTCGGCGAGGTGGGCGAGCCCCGCGCCCTTGTTGACGCCGACGTTCATGAAGTCAATCCACTCGATGCCCGCGCAGGCGACCGAGAGCGCATCGCCGAATGCCGGCGCGAAGACCTCATCGTACCAGCGCTTGCTGTCGTTGGTGGGCACCAAGACGGTGAACTTGTTGGCCTCGACCGTCACCTCGGCGAGGTCCTCTACATAGATGATGTCATGGTAGTAGACGGCAAGGGCGTCGTGGTGGGCGCGGCCAAAGGTGGGCACGTAGGCCCGGTCGAAGGCGCAGAGCACCGGCACGCCCGCCCCGCTTGCGATCGTCGTGCGGGCGAGCTCGTGGTAGAGCGCGGGGTCGAGGAGGCTCTTGTAGATAAGCTCGTCGCGGTAGGTGATGGCGCCGCCGTTGTCCGCGATGAACGCCATCTGGGCGGCGTGCTCGGGAAACATCTCGCGCAGGGTGGGGCCGGGCCGGCCGCTCGCGGGGCAGAAGGGCACCCCCGCCGCGGCGAGGGCGTCGATGCGCTCCGCCATATGGGGCGGCTGCGACTTGTCGTCCGCAAGCAGCGTGCGGTCCATGTCGCAGGCGATCAGGCGGATGGAGGCGAGGTCGGTGTCGGCGGTGTAGGCGCGCATGCGGGGGCTCCTTGCTGGTAGACGTAGCGTGCGGCGCATCGATGGGGCACCGCGGCATTGATTGTATCAGCAGCGCATGCGCGGGCGGCGTTTACCGGACGGAAACATGGGGCCCTACATTGTGTCTGATTGGAGAATATGCGCGCCGACCGTCAGATATTCGTGTAATATACAAACCAGCGCGAAAGGATGCGCCATTTATGCATAATTTCGCATAATGTATGCGATCGAGAGCGGAGGGAGCTCCATGGCTGAGAAGGAGAAGGTCGTCCTCGCCTATTCGGGCGGTCTCGACACGTCGGTCTGCATCAAGTGGCTGCAGGTTGAGAAGAACCTCGACGTCATCGCCATCTGCGGCAACGTCGGGCAGGATGAGAAGGATCTCGAGTGGATTCGCCAGAAGGCGCTTGATATGGGCGCCATCGCGAGCGAGGCCGTGGACATGCGCGCCGAGTACGCGGCGGACTTCCTCTCCAAGGCCATTTGGGCCAACGGTAAGTACGAGGGCGTCTACCCGCTGCTCTCGGCCCTCTCGCGCCCGCTCATCTCCAAGCACCTCGTGGACCTCGCCCACAAGTACGGCGCCAAGTACGTGGCGCACGGCTGCACGGGCAAGGGCAACGACCAGGTGCGCTTCGAGACCTCGATCCGCGCGCTCGACCCCGACCTCGAGATCATCGCGCCGGTGCGCGAGTGGGACCTGACCTCCCGCGAGTCCGAGATGGAGTGGGCCGCGGCGCACGACGTGCCCGTGCCCACCACCAAGAAGAAGCCCTACTCGATTGACGACAACCTCTGGGGCCGCGCCATCGAGTGCGGCGTGCTCGAGGACACGTGGAACACCCCGCCGGCGGACATCTGGACGATGACCGCGGCGCCGGAGGACTGCCCGGCGGAACCCGAGACCGTCATCATCGGCTTCAAGGGCGGCGTGCCGAGCTCCATCAACGGTGAGGAGCTGCCGCTTCTCGATCTCATCATCAAGGCGAACGAGATCGCCGGCCGCAACGGCTACGGCCGCCTCGACATGATCGAGGACCGCGTGGTGGGCATCAAGAGCCGCGAGTGCTACGAGTGCCCGGGCGCGCTTCTGCTCATCGAGGCGCACAAGACGCTCGAGACGCTCTGCCTCGACTACGAGACCCTGAAGGAGAAGGCCAAGCTCGACGTCGAGTGGGCGAGTGCGGTCTACCGCGGCCTCTGGTACAGCCAGAACCGCCACGCCATCGACGCGTACAACGCCTACACCCAGAAGTACGTGACGGGCGAGGTGCGCTTCAAGCTCTGCCGCGGCGGCATCTTTATGGACGGCGTGCGCAGCGACTACAGCCTCTATAGCAAGCCGCTCGCGACCTACGACGAGGGCGACATCTTCCCCCACGAGGCGGCACCCGGCTTCATCGAGCTCCACAGCCTGCAGTCGCGCACGTGGTCGCGCATGCAGGGCCCGGGCTCGGGCCTCGCGTAAGGGGCCGCGGGGCGCCGTTGGGCGCCACCGAGGTTTCGCGTATAGTTAGAAAGCGCGGTCCGCTTGTCCCGCGGGCCGCGTTTCTCGTATTGAAGGAGGTTGTCCATGGCGCTTTGGGGCGGCAGGTTTGAGGAGAACGTCGCCGAGGCGACGCAGGAGTTCGGCGCGTCGCTGCCGGTGGACCGAGCGCTCTACCGACAGGATATCGCGGGGAGCATCGCGCATGCGCAGATGCTCGCGCACCAGGGCATCATCTCGGAGGAGGACGCACGCGCCATCGAGCGCGGCCTCACCGAGATCGAGCGCGACATCGATCAGGGGAACTTCGCCTTCGACATCAACGACGAGGACATCCATATGGCCATCGAGGCCGAGCTCACGCGCCGCATCGGCGAGGCGGGCGCGCGCCTGCACACCGGCCGCAGCCGCAACGACCAGGTCGCGACCGACACGCGCCTCGCCGCGAAGGCCCTCGCCCGCGAGCTCATGCAGGCGAACCTCGGCCTTCGCCGCGCGCTCGTCGCCGCCGCCGAGGACGCGGGCGACACGGTGCTCCCCGGTATGACGCACCTGCAGCACGCCCAACCCGTGCTCTTCGCGCACCATCTGCTCGCCTACGCGTGGATGCTCGCGCGCGACTACACCCGTCTCGCGGCCGCCTTCGACGCCGCGGACGCCTCGCCGCTCGGCGCGGCGGCGCTCGCCGGCACGAGCTACCCGCTCGACCGCGGCGAGACGGCGCGCGCCCTCGGCTTCGCCCGGGTGATCGAGAACTCGATGGACGCCGTCTCGGACCGCGACTTCCTGCTCGACCTCGAATACGCCTGCAGCGTGATGGCCGTGCACCTCTCGCGCCTCTCCGAGGAGATCGTGCTGTGGTCGAGCCAGGAGTTCGGCTTCATCGCGCTCTCCGACGCGTTCTCCACGGGCTCGTCCATCATGCCGCAGAAGAAGAACCCCGACTTCGCCGAGCTCATCCGCGGCAAGACCGGCCGTGTGGTAGGCGACCTGGTGCAGCTGCTCGTCACGGTGAAGGGGCTGCCGCTCGCCTACAACAAGGACCTGCAGGAGGATAAGGAGGGCGCGCTCGACGCGGCGCACACGCTGCTTTCGTGCCTGGGCGTCATGCGCGGCATGGTGAGCACGTGGACCGTACGCCCCGATCGCATGCGCGCCGTCATGCACCGCGGGCACCTGGCGGCCACCGACGTGGCGGACTACCTCGCCAAGCGCGGCATGCCGTTTCGTGAGGCGCACGCCGTGGTGGGGCGCCTCGTGCTCGAGGCCGAGAAGCGCGGCGTCGACATCGCCGACCTGCCGCTCGAGGCCTTCCGGGCGGCGAGCCCGCTCTTTGAGGAGGACATCGTGGGCGCGCTCGACCTCGACGCCGTGGTGGCGGCCCGCACGACGCGCGGGGGGACGGCGCCCGTGCGCGTGGCGGAGCAGCTCAGGTGCGTGACGGAGGGCATCGAGGCGGACGAGGCCGCGCTTGGCGCCCTCACGCCCGTGGTGGAGATGGGGGCGGGCGCATAGCGGCTGGCGCCCCGCCCGACGCGGCGCCGACCGGGAGCCCCGCCCGACGCAGCGCCCGCCGCGCCGCCGGCGTTATGCCATACTGATGGAAGGCAATCGGCGGGCCTTGCCGCCCGCTCACGCGAAAGGAGCCCTCATGGCCGACATCGAGAGAACCTACATCATGATCAAGCCCGATGCGGTGCGCGACCGCAAGGTCGGCGAGATCATCACCCGCATCGAGCGCACGGGCCTTACCATCGAGCGCCTCGACATGGCGACGCTCGACGCCGACACGGTGCGCGAGCACTACGCCCATCTGGCCGACAAGCCGTTTTTCGCCGATCTCGTCGCGTTTATGACGAGCGGCCCCGTCGTCAAGATGATCGTCTCCGGCCTGGGCGCCATCGGCAAGATGCGCACGATCATGGGCGCCACCAACCCGCTCGACGCCGCGCCCGGCACCATCCGCGGCGACTTTGCCATCGACGTCAACTCCAACATCATCCACGGCTCGGACGGCCCCGATACGGCCGCCATCGAGATCCGCCGCTTCTTTGGCGAGGACGCGTAGGGCCCGGTGACCGCCGCAACCGATGCCGTGGTGGGGCTCGTCGCCCCGGTCGACGCGGGCAAGACCACCCTCGCCGAGGCGCTGCTCTTTCGCGCGGGCGCCATCCGCCGGCAGGGCCGGGTCGACCACGGCGACGCGCACCTCGACACGCACGCGCTGGAGCGCGAGCGCGGCATCACCATTTTTGCGAAGCAGACGGCGCTCGACCATGCGGGCGCCCATCTGATGATCGTCGACACACCGGGGCACGTGGACTTCTCCGCCGAGATGGAGCGCGTGCTCCCGGTGCTCGACTACGCGGTGCTCGTGGTGAGCGCGACCGACGGCGTGCAGGGCCATACCGAGACCCTGTGGGAGCTGCTCGCGCGCTACCGCGTGCCCACCATCCTGTTTATCAACAAAATGGACCTGGCGGACGGGGATGCCGCCGCCGTGCGGGGTGTCCTGGCGCGCCGTTTGGGCGCGCCGCTCGTGGCGGGGGAGGGCCTCGCCGCGGTGTGCCGCGCCGCCGATCGCGCGCCCGCCGCCGCGCTCGAGGACGCCGCTGCAGGCGCGCCCGCCGCCGCGCTCGAGGACGCCGCGGCCACTGATGAGCGCGCTCTCGACGAGTACCTCGAGACGGGGACGCTCGCCCCGGCGACGGTGCGGCGCCTGGTGGCGGAGCGCGCCGTCTTCCCGTGTTTTGCGGGCGCCGCCCTCAAGGGCGAGGGCGTCCCTGCGCTGCTCGACGGCATCGCGGCGCTCGTGCGGCAACAGATGTGGCCCGCCGCCTTCGGTGCGCGCGTGTACCGCGTGAGCCGCGGCCCGCGCGGCGAGCGGCTCGCATGGCTCAAGGTGACGGGAGGCGAGCTCCGCGCCAAGATGCCGCTTGCGGGCGTGACGCGCGGCGAGGCGTGGGAGGAGAAGGCCGACCAGGTGCGCCTCTACGACGCCGACAGCTACGAGATCGCCCAGGCTGTTCCCGCCGGGCGCGTCTGCGCGGTTTCGGGCCTCACGCGCGTGATGCCCGGAGACGGCATCGGGGCCGAGGCCGCCGCCGCGCCACCCGCGCTCGTGCCCGTGCTCTCGTACCGGGTCGACCCCGGCGAGGCGGACATCACCCATCTGGTGCGGGCGCTCCGCGAGCTCGCCGACGAGGAGCCGTTGCTCGGGGTGCGCTGGGAGGAGCAGCTGGGGGAGGTCCATGTACAGCTCATGGGCGCCGTGCAGCAGGAGGTGCTCGCCGAGGAGCTGCACCGGCGCTTCGGCCTTTCGGTGACGTTCGGGACGGGCGGCATCCTCTACCGCGAGACGCTGACGGCGCCCGCCTGCGGCGTGGGGCACTTCGAGCCCCTCAGGCACTATGCCGAGGTGCGGCTGCTCATCGAGCCCGGGCCGCGGGGCTCGGGCGTGGTCGCCGGGTCGCGCGCGAGCGAGGACGATCTCGATCGCAACTGGCAGCGCCTTATCTTGACGCACGTGCTCGAGCGCGACCATCCGGGCGTGCTCACCGGCGCGCCCCTGACCGACGTGCGCGTCACGGTTCTGGGCGGCCGTGCGCACCTCAAGCACACCGAGGGCGGCGACTTTCGCCAGGCGACGTACCGTGCCGTCCGGCAGGGGCTTATGGAGGCCCGCACGGCGGGCGCGTGCGAGCTGATGGAGCCCTGGTACCGTTTTCGCCTCGCGGTCCCGTCCGACAAGGTGGGGCGGGCGCTTGCGGACGTGCAGCGCATGGCGGCGGTATTCGACCCGCCCGAGGTCGCGGGCGACCGGGCGCGCCTCACCGGCATCGCGCCCGTGTGCGAGATGCGCTCCTATGCGCTCGAGGTCGCGGCCTATACGGGCGGCCGCGGCCACCTCTCGCTCGAATTCGCCTGCTACCGGCCGTGCCATAACGCCGAAGAGGTCATCGCGGCGGGGGCCTACGACCCGGCGGCGGATCTCGCCAACACGCCGGACTCCGTCTTCTGCGCGCACGGTGCGGGCTATACCGTCCCGTGGGACGAGGTTCCGGCGCATGCCCACACGGTCATCGAGCCGGCGCGCCTGCGCCCGTGGCGCTCTGCCGAGGAGGTCTTCGGCTCGTGAGGCCCGCGATGCGCGGCGCGCCGTGCTCGCGAAATGGCTGCCCGCTAGGGGGTTATTCATTCTAGTGTATAGTTCAGAGCGCCCCTCTTGAGTAGAGCCAAAATCGCTCAAGCCCTCTACCTGCGTATCTGTTGCGACTGGTGGGCCGGTGTGCGTTCGAGGCCCCGCCTGAAATAGGCACTAGAATAAATGACCCCCCAAAGAGACGTCCTGAGCGCCCCCGGGGACGCTCGAAACCGCGCCCTGAGCGCCCCGGGGACGCTCGAAATCGCGCTCCCGGCGCACCCATTCCGCGCCATATGCGCGGCGGCGCGTCCAAATCCTCAGCGAAGGTCGGTCTCGCGCTATACTCAGACGCTTGTGGGCCGTCGCGGGGACGGACTGCTGCAGAAGATCGGCCTTGGCGGAGAGCGGGCCGCGTGAAGGGGAGAGGGTATGCCGGATATCGTGCATCGCAGACCGGATCTGAGAGAGTTCGTGCGCAGGGACCCGGTGCTCGTCATCGCATGCGCGCTCGCGCTTCTGTCGTGCGCGGTGGTCCCTCCAGATGCCGGCTATCTCGGCTATGTCGACCTGCGCACGCTCGGCCTCCTCTTCAGCCTCATGACGGTGATGACGGGGCTCACGCGCCTGGGTGTGTTCCGCGCGGCGTGCCGGGCGCTGCTCGCCGTCGTCCGCGGGCCGCGCTCGCTCGCGCTGGCGCTCACGCTGCTCGCGTTCTTCTCGAGCATGCTGATCACCAACGATGTCGCGCTCGTCACCTTCGTGCCGCTCGCGCTCCTTTCCCTGGGGCATCTGGGGTCGCCGCGCCTCACGTGCTTCACAGTGGTGATGATGACCATCGCGGCGAACCTGGGGAGCATGGCCACGCCCGTCGGGAATCCCCAGAACCTGTATCTCTACTCCGCCTCGCACCTGCCCCTGATGGATTTCATATTGCTCATGCTGCCCTATACGGCGGCGGCGCTCGCGCTGCTTGTGGGGGCTATCGCGCTTTTCGGACGCGCCCTGGGCGCTCGGCCGGCCCTCGCGCCCGCGTCCCGCGCCCCGCGGGGAGCGGAGCCTGACACCGCGCTGGACGATGTGGAGGGGCCCGTCCGCGTGCCGCTCGCCCGCACCGTCCCCTGGGCGGTCCTGTTCGCGCTCGCCCTCGCCGCCGTGGCGCGCGTGCTGCCGTATCAGGTCCCCGTAATCGCGGCCGTCGCCGTCGGGCTGGCGTGCGACCGGCAGGCGCTTCGCCATGTGGACTACGCGCTGCTGCTCACCTTCGTGGCGTTCTTCGTCTTTGTGGGCAACATGGGGCGCATCGGCGCCGTCGATGCGTTTATCGCGCAGGTGGTGGCGGGCAACGAGCTTCTGGTCTCCATCGCGGCGAGCCAGGTGCTCTCCAACGTGCCCGCGGCGATTCTCCTCTCGGGCTTCACGAGTGCCTGGCCCGCCCTCATCGTCGGCACCAACGTGGGCGGCCTCGGCACCCTCATCGCCTCGATGGCGAGCCTCATCTCCTACAAGCAGGTGGCGCTCGTGCTGCTGCACGAGAAGGGTCGCTACCTCCGTCTCTTCACCCTCTGGAACGTGGCGTTTCTGCTCGCGCTCACCCTGCTCGCGCTTCTCATCGGGTAGGGCGGGGGCCTGCCGGCGCCGTTTCCTGTGGAGGTTTCGCGACCCGGTGCGCGCCGGGTGCTACCATGGGGCCCTTGCAACGCGCTGCGGAAGGCATAAGTCCAGTTGCCCTCCGCAGCGCGTTGCGTGCGTTTTGAGGGAGCTGGGCACGAAGGGGGATCCTGCCTCATGCCCACCACGTTTCGCCAGCGCTGCGTGTTCTCCGTCCTCATGGCGTTCGCCATGGTGTACGGGATGGAGCTCTACAACCAGGTTCTTCTCGCGGGCGGCCTTTCCACCCGCCTCTTTCTCGCCCCGTTTGTCGACATACTGCCGCTCATGGCGGCCGTGATAGCGCTCGAGGCGCTCGTCGGAGGGCGCGTCGCGCACCGGCTCACGTTCCGCCTGCTCGATGCGACGAAGGTCCCGCCGCTTATCGTCACCGTCTTCATGGGGGCGTTCACCTGCTGGACCATGTGCCCGCTCATGAGCCTCGTGGCGACCGTCGCCTTCAAGCAGCCGCCGGCGGGCGAGCTCGTCGCGGTGTGGGTGCAGACGGTGGCGACCAGCTTTCCCATGGCCATCTGCTGGCAGCTCTTCGCGGCCGGGCCCGCCGTGCGCGCCGTGGCGCGGATGCTCTACCGCCTGCCCGTGCTCGCGGGCGGCGAGGACGGCCCGCGTCGCGCGAGGCTGTAGGGCGCACGCGCCGCGCCTGTGCGGGGCCTGCGCGCCGGCACCGTGGGGTCACACGAGGTCGTAGGGCATCCGGCGGGCGATGAGGTAGAAGAGGCCAAGCACAGGCCAGGCGAAGCCGGGCATGAGGTAGGCGACGGCCAGCGTGGCGAGCCGCGCGGCGTAGAACGCGACGCGCCTCCCGCCCGTGCGCTCGCGCGTCTCCGCGCTCATGCGGACAAAGGCACCGCCCGGTGTCGATCCGCCGTGCCGCCAGGGCACGACGCCCTCGACCCAGATAAACGCCGCTGCGGCGATGACGAGCGGCCATGGCCCGTCGCCCCAGCGCGCGTCGCCCGGCAAGGCGGCGAGCACCACCGAGCAGGCACCCGCCGCCACCACCGCGATGATCCCCATCAGCAGCGTGTCGAGCCAAAACGCGACGAAGCGGCGGACGAAGCCGGGCGCGTGCGTGACGGCTTCCTCCTCGGCGAGGGCGCCGGGCGGCAGCACGCGGGCGAGCGCCGCCGCGCCGAGCCATCCGAGCACCGCGCCCGCCGTGTTGTAGATGAGGTCATCGACGTCGGCCGTGCGGTAGGCGTAGGGGTAGAGCCCGAAGAGCCCCGTGCCCTGCGCGGCCTCGATGACGCACGACGCGGCGAGCCCCAGCAGCGCCGAGGGAAGAAGGCCCAGGCGCAGCAGGCGCCCCGCGATGAAGCCCAGGGGGATGAAGAACACCACGTTGAAGGCGATCTGCGGCAGGGCCGACAGGCCCTCGCGGGAGAGGTCGCCCACAAACGCGAGCGGGTTCGTCTGCCAGGGGATGCCGTAGGTGATGCCGGGGCCGCTCTCGCCCGCGGGCAGCGGCCAGAGCGTGAAGCACCCGAGGCCGAGCACGTAGAGCACGGCCAGGTAGGTCGAGACCACCGAGGCGAAGCGCAGCCGCCCGTCGCGGTGGTACAGCCAGGCGAGCAAGGGCAGCGTGAGCACCGCCGAGGCGACGGGCCACAGGGCGAGCGCGAGCAGGAGGTTCTCGCTGTATCCGGCAAGAAAGCGCTTGAGGATGGTCATCGTCCACCGTACCTTGGTGTCGTGGGGCGGAAAAGGGGCGCACCGGGTGGGACGCGGCGGCCACGCCGCGGCACGCGCTGCGGTGCGGGCGCCCGCCGCGTTGCGGTGCCTGTTCCATGGTGCGCGCATCGGCGCGCCGGTGCCATCGAATTGCCTTACGGCACGGTGACACTTTGGTAAGGATGGTTATGAACGGCTTATGGCCGTCGCGTCACCTCCGCGTCTGCCTTACGACGAACGGTCGCAAGGCGAGTGGCAGGGCCGCGCGTTTTCGGGTGGGGAGAAGCGGCGGACGGCATATCGGGATTAGGCGAGGAGAAAAGAGACGGATTGCATGTCCTCGCCGTGCGGGGAGAAAAGCCGCAGATTGTATGTTCAGGGACCTGGGGGAGATATGCCGCAGATTGTATAGGCAGATTGTATAGCCCGAATTCTGAACGTCAAAATCCCAGCTCAGCGATGTGCAAAGATGGGGCGGATTGTATAGAAAGATACAATCCGCCCCATCTTTTCCCGCCACAACATACAATCCGCCGCATCTTTCCCATTTCACCCGGGCATGCAATCCGGCGTCTTCATCCCCTTTGTGCCAAGGCGCAACGGCGGCCCTCGGGCCGGTTGCCGCGCCCGCGCCCTTAGCGCGCTTCGCCCGGCGCGCCGCCCTCCTGCGACATGCGCCGGCGCAGCAGCAGGCAGGCGCCGAGGGCGGGGTCGTGCGCCGGTGCCACCAGGCGGCAGCGCGCGGGGAGCGCCCGGGCGAGGGGGTCTAGGATGAGGGCGCCCGCGCGGAACGTGCCGCCGACATAGGTGACGGGGATGGCCGCATCGCGTCCGCCGGGACCCTCATCGCGTCCAGCGCGGCCCTCATCAGGGCGAGATGCGTCGTCTGTGGGGAAGATCTGCCGCACGATGGTGGCGACCATGGCCGCCTCCTCGCGCGCCGCCCGGGCGAGGATGTCCCGCGCGCAGGCGTCTCCCGCCTCGGCGGCGCGGGTCACGAGCGGTGCGAGCCGGGCGATGCGGTCGCGCTCCGCCATGTGCCGCTGGGCAAAGCCGATGAGGTCGAAGTCGTCGGCAAGGCCGAGTTCCTCCCGCACGAGGTCGAGGATCGCGCCGGCGGGCGCGCGCCCGTCGCTCTCCCGCGTGAAGGCGTAGAGGAGCTCCTTGCCGAGCCAGCCGGCAGAGCCCTCGTCACCCAGCTCGTAGTCCCATCCGCCCACGCGGAGCGACCTGCCCCGGCAGACGCCGTAGGCGATCGAGCCCGTGCCGGCAATGATGACGATGCCGTCGGCGAGGTCGAGCCCGGCGGCCCAGGCGGCCTCCACGTCGTTGACGAGCACGTAGGGGTGGCCCGCGCACACGCGCCGGACGATGTCGTCCAGCCGCCGCGTGGCATCCGCTCCCTCGCCGTAGCCGCAGATGCCGAGGCCGATGCCCCACTCCTCGCCGAGGGCGCCCGTTGCGGCGGCGCGCGCGATGCCCTCGGCGAGCACGCGCTCGGCCCCGTCGAACCCCGCTTGGGCGTAATGGCACGTACCGAGCTCGAAGCGCTCGAGCACGCGCAGGTCCTCGTCCAAAAGAGTGAAGGCGGTCTTGGTGCCGCCCCCGTCGATGCCGAGCGTGCGCATGCGTGTGGCCATACTTGAGAATCTCCTAAGGTCGGGGCGGGGGGCGGCGCCCGGTGTCTACCGCGCGCCGTGCGCGGGCATAATAGGCCCGATTATAGGTCAAGCCCCAAGCGAGCTTTAGAGAGGAGCCCCCTATGGCAGTGTTTTTTAAGGATGCGAACGGTAACTTCTTCACCTCGGTCAAGGCGGGCGTGGGCGCCCCCGAGGGCTTCGAGCCCGTCGAGGCCAACTCCGTCGACGCCGCTAGGGAGAAGCATGTGCCCGCCGTCGACCTCGAGCGCGACGGCCACATCATCCACGTGCAGGTGGGCGAGGTCGCGCACCCCATGGAGCCGGAGCACTATATCGAGTGGATCGCGCTCGAGGCGGACGGCCGCCTCGAGGTCCACGCGCTCAAGCCCGGCCAGACCCCGGCCACGTTCTTCGCGGGCGGCGTCAAGAGCGGCCGCGTGTACGCGTACTGCAACCTGCACGGGCTGTGGGTGAAGGAGTTCTAGCTCCGCTCGGCGCCGAGTACCTGCCGGCGCTTCGCTATACTGATAGATACGATTGGCTGGATGAGGGCCGCCTGCGGGCGGCCCTCTCCCCATACGAGGGGGAGAAGGGGTATGAGGATCGCGCTTGCGCAGATAGACATGCGGCTGGGCGACATCGAGGGCATCTGCGCCCGCATCGAGAGCCAGGCGCGCATCGCCCGCGACCAGGGGGCGGACCTCCTCGTCACGCCCGCCCCGCTCTTTGGCGGCACGGCGCCCGGCGGGCTCATCGAGGAGCGCAACTACGAGCACGCGCTCCTCAGCGCGCTCGCCGATCTCGCCGGCAGGCTCGCCGCGCTCGGCATCGACGCCGTGGTGCCCGCCCCCGTGTCGGTGGAGCACATGCCCGTGCTGGAGGCCTTCCTGCTGCGCGAGGGGCGCACCGTCCCGCTCCGGAGCCTCTACGCGTCGCGGCGCACGGGCAGCCTGGAGGAGATGTGGTTCCCGCCCGTCTTCGAGGTCGCGGGAACCCGCATCGCCGTCACGTACGACCCGGCGCGCGATATGCCGGTGCTCGCCCCCGGCTGCGACCTGGTGCTCTTTCCGCTGGCGTCGTCGTTCGACGCGGCGGACGAGGCCACGGCCGCCGTGGCGTCGCTCGCCGACGGCCACACGGTGGGCCTTGCGCGCGAGAAGGGCGTCTGGCTCGCCTGCCTGGCGCCCGTGGGCGCCTTCGACGAGGCCGTCTTTCTGGGCGGCTCGTTTGTGCTCGACGACGCCGGCCGCTGCGTGGCTGCCGCGCCCCCGTTTGAGGAGGCGCTGCTCGTGCAGGATATCGAGCGCGGCAAGACGCTGCCGGCGCTCGAGCCGCTGGAGCTCCCTCACTACCGCCGCGAGGCATGGACGTGGGAGGCGCTCCGCCTGTACGTGCGCGACAGCGTCGACGCCCTCGGGTCGACGGGCGCGGTCCTCACCCTGGCGGGCGACCTGCCGAGCTCGCTTGCCGCCGTGCTCGCGGTCGACGCGCTGGGTCCCCGCAACGTCACGGGCCTTCTCATCGGCCGCTCCGACATGCGCACCCCCGCGCTGGAGACGCTCGAGGTCGAGCGCACCGAGCGCGCCCGCACGCTGGCGCAGACGCTCGGCATCAGGCTTATCGAGCGCGCCCCGGCGGACGCCGCGCGCCTCATCGACCGCGACGCGCCCGCCCTCGGCTCCGCCCTCGCGCGCGAGCGCTTGGAGGGCCTCTACCTCGAGGACGCGGCGTTCGAGCTCGGGGCGGTGGCGGTAAGCGCCCTCACCAAGACCGACTTCGCCCTCGCCGCGCCGCTCGCCGCGGGCGGCTACACGGGCGCCATCGCGCCCTTTGGCGACGTCTATCTCACGCAGCTCGAGTTCCTGGCGCGCGAGCGCAACCGCGCCGGCGCCGCGGTGCCCGCACCGCTTGTGACGCTCAACGCCGTGGAGGACCGCATGGCCGCCATCGTGGCTGCGGCCCTTGCCGGCGCGCCCGCGTCGGCGGCGTACCGCGAGCGCATGGCGCACCTCATGGCGCCGCTCGAGCCCGCGCAGATCGACGGCGTGCTCGAGGCGCATCTGGAGCGCTCGCTCGCGCTCGACGAGATCCCGCTCGCCGCGACCGCGCCCGACGCCGTGGCGCTCCTGCTCATGATCGTGCGCGCCGGAGAGGCGGCGCGCCGCCGGCTCCCGCCCGCGCCCATGGTCTCGGCGGCGCCCTTTGCGGAGCGCCGCTGGCCCTGGCAACTCGCATGGTCGGATACGGGCGCGGGTGCCGAGGAGCCCCTCACCTGCGCCGCCCTGGTGGAGGCGGAGGGCGAGCGCTTCGCCGAGGCGGGGGAGGAGCACGGCCGGCTCGTGCGCAGCGAGATCATGGGGCTGGTCGCCCGCATGCTCGGCATCCCGACCGACGACATGGATGCCGACGACGTGGAGGGCGAGCTCATGCGCCGCATGCAGCAGGCCTTCGAGTCGGCTGCCGAGGAGGGGCACCCGCCGTTTTCGGGCGGGCACCCGCAGGCGCCCGGGGGCAGGCCGCAGGGCTTCTCGTTCTTTTCGGACAACTGAGGCCGGGCACCGTCGCTCGCAGGGGCGCCCGCGGCGTGCCCGCCGCGCCCCAATCCGCCCTTGCGCCGGCGCCCCCGCACGGGTATAGTAGAACACATGTTCTAACTATGTCGGCATGCGGCGGGAGAGAGGAGGCGCATGGTCATCTTGGGTATCGACCCCGGGCTCGCCAACACGGGCTGGGGGATCGTCGAGGAGCGCCGCGGCGAGGTGCGCTGCCGCGCGTACGGCTGCATCCATACCGGCGCGGACGAGCCGCTCGACCAGCGCCTGCGCGCCATCGTGGACGACCTCGCCCGCGTGGTGGGGCGCTATGGGCCGGACGCCGCGGCCGTGGAGGGCGTCTACTTCGGCGCCAACGTGCGCTCTGCCATCCCCACGGCGCACGCCCGCGGGGCGGCGCTCGTGGCCTGCTCGCTTGCCGACGTACCGGTGGGCGAGTACACCCCCATGCAGATCAAGCAGGCGGTGGTGGGAACCGGCGCGGCCGATAAGCGGCAGGTCACCTTCATGGTGCGGAGCCTGCTGCATCTCGATCACGACCCCAAGCCCGACCACGCGGCGGACGCCCTCGCCTGCGCCATCTGCCATGCGCACCTGGCCCGCACCGAGGCACTCACCCATGGCACGTACGTCCAAGAGAAAGGCGACCCCTACTCATGATCGCGCAACTTTCAGGCACGCTTCTGGAGGCCACGCCCACCCAGGCGGTCGTCGATGCGGGCGGCGTGGGCTTCGAGCTCGGCATCTCGGGCACCACCGCGGCGGCGCTGCCGGCCCCGGGCGGCGCGGTGAGCCTCTACACGCGCTTTCGCCTCGCCAACGACGCCATGGCGCTCTACGGGTTCGCCACGCGCGAGGAGCGCACGATGTTCGACCGGCTCATCGCCGTGTCGAGCGTGGGGCCGCGCATGGCGCTCTCGGTGCTGTCGCGCTTCACGGTGGGGGAGCTCTACGCCGTGGTGATGGCGGAGGACGCCAAGGCCATGGCCACGGTGCCCGGCGTGGGCAAGAAGACCGCCCAGCGCCTGATACTCGAGCTCAAGGGCACGCTCGCCAAGGACGCGAGCCTCGCCGGCACCGCCGTGCCCGTGGCGGGCCAGCTCCCGCTTTCCGCCGCCGGCGCCGACGTGCTCGGCGACGCCCGGGCGGCGCTCCTCTCCATGGGCTTCAGCCCGCAGGAGGCCGAGCTCGCGCTCGACGGGTATGATGGTCAGAGCATGCGCGTCGAGGAGCTCCTCGGCGCCGCCCTCAAGCGACTGGGGATGGAGGCATGATGTGGGAGGCCGATGACTCGCGCGACCTGTGGGACGACACGCCCCAGGCGCACGCCCCGCGCGCCCCGAGGGGCGACCGCTTTGTGACGGGCAACTTGACGACGGACGACCTCGACGTCGAGCGCTCGCTCCGCCCCCAGAAGCTCGACGACTACTGCGGTCAGGACCATATCAAGCAGAGCCTGCGCATCCTCATCGAGGCGGCGCAGAGCCGCGGCGAGTGCCTCGACCACGTGATCTTCTCGGGCCCGCCGGGCCTCGGCAAGACGACGCTCGCCACCGTGGTCGCCAACGAGCTCGGCGCGCAGATCAAGACCACGTCGGGCCCCGCCATCGAGCGCACGGGCGACCTCGCGGCCATCCTCACCAACCTGCAGCCGGGCGACGTGCTCTTCATCGACGAGATTCACCGCCTCAACCGCTCGGTGGAGGAGATCCTCTATCCCGCGATGGAGGACTTCGCGCTCGACATCGTGATCGGCAAGGGGCCGGCAGCGCGCTCCATCAGGCTCGAGATACCGCACTTCACCCTCATCGGCGCCACCACGCGCTCGGGCATGCTCACCGGCCCTCTGCGCGACCGCTTCGGCATCTCGTTTCGGCTCGACTACTACGCCATCAAGGACCTGGCGCAGATCGTGCTGCGCTCGGCCTCCATCTTGGGCGTCTCGGTGGACGAGGACTCGGCCCAAGAGATCGCCTCGCGCTCGCGCGGTACCCCGCGCCTCGCCAACCGCCTGCTCAAGCGCGTGCGCGACTACGCGCAGGTGCGCGGCACGGGCGCGGTCGACATCGCTATCGCGCGGGAGGCGCTCGAGTTCTTCGAGATAGACGAGCTCGGGCTCGACTGGATGGACATCCGCATTCTGGAGCGGCTGGCCAAGACGTACCACGGTCGTCCGGTGGGCCTCACCACGCTCGCGAGCGCCGTGGGCGAGGACCCCTCGACGCTCGAGGACGTCTACGAGCCCTACCTCCTGCAGCGCGGCCTCATCGTGCGCACGCCGCAGGGACGCCAGGCGACGCTCGCCGCCTTCGAGCACCTGGGGGTCGAGCCGCCGCGCGCATAGTGATTTACGTTCGAGGGGCGGAGCTACCATCGTGGACGGCTCCGCCCCTCGCGAATTGCTCACTGCCTTACGTAATGGATACCGTTGTCGCTACATATGGTTGTTGCGCCAACACATATCATGAGGGTTCCACGTTGGGTGTTGATGGACGGGAAGGAGTGCGGGTGCGAAGAGCGTCCTCGCTAGCTGTTGGGCGCTAGATAAGTCAGGGGCCACTTGATCCAGCCTCGCTTGGTGCGCCAACCTTCTATAGGTCTGTTCATAGTTTTGGAACCAGAACTCCGGAATCGCAAATGTCTCCGGGAGTTTGATTTTTCGAGCAGCTGCCTCCTTCGCTACTTCGAATGCGAGCAACTCTCCGTCAACGGTGCATGTCTTTGCGAGGATGATGATGTCGACCAGGTCTTTAACGCGTGAAGAAGGCTTGTCGTTGTGAGTTTCGATGATGGCGAGAAACTTGTCTGCCAGCGCAGACTCGGCTCGGCAAACGGAATAGTCGAACACGGGGAGTCCCTCTACATCGAGCCTGTCAGCAGGGGTAATTCTTTCAGGTTTCAGACCGGCAACCTCATCGATAACGAGGTCTATGGAGATTGGCTGGGCGGTTTTGCTTCCAAATAGCGGCGTGAACCATACTTTCATGCCGCAGCGATATTCATCGTCAGACTTGATGGCTTCTACTCGGTCGAAATGAAAGGCGATAAAGTCTCCAAGGTCGAGGGAGGCGAGGCGCGTCAGTTCTTCAACGGCGGAAAGAAGGGTATCCTCTTGAGAAACAAGATCGATGTCTCGTGTGGCTCGTGCGTCAATGGTTCGCGCGAGCATGCTCATTCCTCCCTTCAAAACGAATGGCGAATCCTCGCTACTGAACACTCGACACAACAGCCGATGAAGGTAGAAAGCTGACATTGCTCGACCGGTGTCGAGCGGCGATGCCTTAGCAGCGGCTTTAACAGCCATCTCCAAGGCGGCAGGGGTTCGGTATCTCATGAGTTTCGCTCCTCTCGCGCAGCGAGGATGTGCTTCTTCAGCGGCATAAGCAGTCTCTTCTTTTGGGGAGTCTTCGCGATGCCCTGCACAAGGTCCTCGAGTCGGTGAAGGTCGAGCCCTCTGGCGGAGGCGTCGCGAAACGCATTGCCGATAAGGGAAGGGTCTTCGAAGTCGAGGCAAAGATCCACGAGGGTCCGTTCGGGTCGTGTGACGGGGAGCCCCAGCATCCACGAGACGTCTTGGCGGTCAATGGCCCGGATGCCGAAGCTTGTCGATATGAGCCGAGAGTTGATTCTTGCTGGCGAGAATATACGGTAGGGCGTGGAGAAAAAGTCTCCTATGCCTAGTAGGCAGGCGGCGGTGTGGCCGCCAATTGCGATGCCATCCCACGTGCGCTGTCGCTCCCAAGTAAACAGTGAAGGCTTAGTGAGCTTCCAGATGGCGGTCAGCTCATCGGTTTCAAGTGCCGGTGTTCCCGTGAGGCGGTAAGCACCATGGCAGATGCGCTCGGCCCTTCCAACGGCGCAGGCGTGGGCGAGGGCGTTGCGCGTGATGCCGAGCCGCGCCGCCTGTGCCGTGGTGAAGACGCCTTCTGATGCTGACAGCTCGTTCATAGAGGAAATGTGATTCGCATACATCATGTTGCAATTGTACAAAATAATCAAACGATTGCAACATGAACATAGCCAGAAGCGAATCGACGGCAGCAACGGCGGCCTTTACGCATGCGATAGGAAACGGGGTGCGGCTCAATGGCGGGGCGGGTGTTTGGATACGCGCGGGTGAGCACGCGCGAGCAGAATCTCAACAGACAGATCGATGCGCTCAACGCGTTTGGGGTGGACCGGATCTTCGCCGACCGCGCGAGCGGCCGCGACTTCGACCGGCCCGCCTGGCGCGAGCTCCTCTCCGCCATCGAGGGCGGCGACGTGCTCGTGGTCAAAAGCATCGATCGGCTCGGCAGGAGCTATGAAGAGGTCATCGACATGTGGCGCACCATAACCAAGGAGCGGCGCGTGGCGGCGGTGGTGCTCGATATGCCGCTGCTCGACACACGGCAGGAGACCCAGGGCATAACCGGTACGCTCATCGCCGATATCGTGCTCGAGCTTCTTTCCTATGTGGCGCATGTCGAACGTGAGAATATCCGGCAGCGTCAGGCCGAGGGCATCGCAGCGGCCCATCGCCGGGGCGTGCGCTTCGGCCGTCCGCGTAAGGAGCGCCCGGGTGCCTACGGGGAGATCGTAAATCTCTACGGGGCGGGCCAACTATCCCGCAAAGAGGCCGCCTGCCTGCTCGATGTGAGTGTGAGCACGTTCGATAGGTGGCGCAAAGAGGATCTGCTGGCAGGGTTGACTGAACGGTAGCCCGAGAAAACCGCTGGTGAGGGCGGAGTGACCTGCTGCAAAAGGTACAGGTTTTAACCCTCTAACTCCGGCCACCTACTATAAGGCACCCCTACGCCATATTTTAAACAAATCGGGATTTTCATAAGGCTCTGACACTGCCTTTACCTAGCGCCGACCGGTTGTGACATCAAACGCGCCGGTCGTGTCAAAACCTGTACCTTTTGCACCCTTCCAGCCTACGGGGATGCAAGAGGAGCAGGTGACCGGGGAAGGAGGAAGCGTTCATGGCCACATCGGTTTTGCAGCCGCGACACACCGCGCTTCGCCTGCCTCAAGGTCGTCGCGTGCCCCGCGGCAGCACCCGGTGGTATGCGCTTACCGTTCCCGAGGGGCGTGAGGAGAGCATCGCACGCGACTTGCGCAAGCTCGTACCCGCAGATCTTCTCCATGACGTCTTCGCTATCCGCAAGGAGTATTGGGTCAAGCGCGGAGGTGCATGGAGCCTCAACTCAAAGATTGCCTATGCCGGTTATCTCTTCGGGCAGACGGCTGATCCCGCTGGACTCCAGAAGGCGCTCGCGCAGCTCACGCTGCCGGTGGTGCTCGTCGGCGCGCACGGGCACGCATGGGCGCCGCTTGCGCCCGAGGCGGAGGCATGGCTCAAGCGCGCGCTCGATGTCGGGCACGTTCTCCGTTCGAGCACGGCTCTGGTGGAGGACGGCAAGCTCCGCATTGTCTCAGGTCCGCTCCGAGGCATGGAGGGGCGCCTGCGTGACGTAGACAGCCACCGACGGCGCTGCATGGTCGACATCGCCGATGCCGACGGCGGCTTCAGCGAGCTCATGCCGCTCGAGGTGCGCAAGTAGGCACGCAGTTGTTTGCGCGCGCCCCAGCGGCCGCATGGATGCCGGGGCGCGCGCAGCCAACTGGGATGCTGGGAAACCGGTGTCCGCTGCAGAACATACCTTTTCTCCGGATGGGTGGAGCCACGTTGCTGACCTGCTCGGGTTGGGGGAGTGCATAGGCCGGGTGAGAACCTGCCCCATGGGCAGGATGGGCGAAGCCGTAGCCGCATCCCCCCAACCCGGCCGTGCCACCCCCGACTCGTCATGCAGGAAGCGGTGGTAGCCGTGTGGTACGTCATCCAGGTCATGCACGGGCGCGAGGACGCCATGGCCCGTCTCATCGGGCGCGTCGTTCCCGCTGAGGTCATGGGGGAGTGCTTCAGCCCCACGTTCGAGACCGAGACCAAGGTCAAGGGCGAATGGGTGCGCGTAAAGCGCCAGATGCTCCCCGGATACCTCATCGCCGTCACCGACGAACCGCGCCGCCTGGCAGATGCGATCGCACCCCTTCCGGAGTTCTGCCGGGTGCTCATGCAGGGCGGTAGGTTCATCCCGCTGGGGCGGGATGAGGTGGAGCTCATCGACGGCTTCACGCGGACGGGGGCGCGCTGCGTGCCCATGTCCGTCGCCGTCAAGGAGGGCGACCGCGTGGTGGTGACCGAAGGGCCGCTCAAGGGCCATGAGGCGCTGATTGCCGAGGTCAATCGCCATAAGTCGCTCGCCTATCTGGAACTCGACATCTGCGGCCGTCGCGTGCGGACGCGCGTGGGGTTGGGTGTGTTGAGCGCCAAGCGCGCCGAGGAGCGTGCGGCGGAGTCTCGATAGCGTAATGCTTGTACGATTCAAAGGATGGGATACATGCTTGGGGGAAGAAGCTCCTCATCCGCCGGGGAGGTTGTAATCGATACCGGAGGCCTGCAGGATACGCCAAGCGAGACGCCCGGGATCGTTGATGAGCCCGATGATGGGCGAGAGGCGTATGCGGACCTTCGCGAGGCCGAGGAAGCGGCGGACAACGATTGCCGGCTTGCCCAGAAATCGTTCCTGCTCTTCAAACGAAGCTCGGATATCGTGCTCGCTTCGGCGGGGCTTGCGGTGCTTTCGCCGGTGCTGCTCGCCACGGCAATTGCTGTCAAGGTAACGAGTCCTGGGCCCATTATCTTCAAGCAGTTGCGCTTCGGTAAGAACAAAAGGCCATTTGTTTGCTACAAGTTCAGATCAATGCGTACAGAGGCGCCGGACAACCTGCCCACAGCGCTTATGAACGAGGACAAGAACTGCCTGACGCCCATCGGGGCGTTCATACGCAAGACATCACTTGATGAGTTGCCGCAGCTAGTGAACATCATTAAAGGAGACATGTCCGTTATCGGTCCGCGTCCCATGATATTGAGCGAGTATCGGCAAATCGAGATGCGTGACGCCTACGGGGCGAATGATATCCAGCCCGGTCTTACTGGCTTGGCGCAGGTCAACGGACGAGATTTTGTAACGCCCGGGCTCAAGGCACGGATGGATGGTGTGTATCGCCATAACCTGAGTGCCCATCTGGATGCGGTGTGCTTTATAAAGAGCATCGAGGTCGTATTGTCGCGGCAGGGTAATGCTGCCGACAGCGGCGTTGGTAAGTCAGTTAAAAAGACGGAACCCGCACCGCTCACGCTCCCCAAGAAGCGCACGAAGATCTTGGTGGTCAGTCAGCACTACTGGCCCGAGCCCTTCAATTTCGCCGAAATATGCGAGGAGCTTGTTCAGCGCGGGTACGACGTCACGGTGCTCACGGGCCTGCCCAACTACCCCGAAGGGGCGATCTATCCGGGATACGAAGGCGGAAAGAACCGGTATCAGGTACGTAACGGCGTGCGCATCATCCGCTCTCCTTTGATACCGCGTGGCACATCGACGGTACAGCGCGTGGTGAACTATTTCAGCTTTAGTCATGAGGCGACCAAGATGACGGCGGGCTTGGAGTCCGACTTCGATGTCGTGCTTGCGTTCCAGACCTCTCCCGTCATGATGGCGGAGCCCGCTCTCGCCTATGCCAAGCGTACGGGCGTGCCGGTGTTGCTGTGGTGCATCGATATCTGGCCGGAATGCCTGACGGCGGGCGGTATCCCCGCGGGAAGCGCGCCCTACAACCTATTCAAGTTGATTTCTAAACGGATTTATCGCTCGGCGGATAGGCTGGCGGTCACATCCCCTCTGTTCAAAGAGTACTTGCACGACATGTTTGGAATGAACACGTCTGAGCTGATTGATTTACCGCAGTATGCGGAGGATCTCTTCACCGACGAGGCGGAGGATATTCCCGAGGGGTATGACCGAACGAAGATTAACCTCACCTTTGCGGGAAATATCGGTTCGGCGCAGTCTGTCGAGACGATTATCGAGGCAGCGCGCCTCGTGAAGGAGGAGGAGCGCCTGCTGTTCCATGTCGTGGGTTCGGGATCATCCGAGCAGACATGCAGGGATTTGGCAAAACAATATGGCCTGAACAACGTGGTGTTCCATGGGCGACATCCTCTGGAGGAGATGCCCGCGTACTACCAGGCGTCTGATGCGATGCTGGCGACCTTTGCAGATAACCCCGTACTGGGGTATACACTGCCGCGCAAGATCCAATCGTATCTTGCCGCCGGCAAGCCCATCATCGGGACGGTGACCGGTGAAGCGGCACGCGTCATTAACGAGGCGCCTTGTGGCTTGGCATCGGCGCCGGAAGATCCCGTTGGGCTCGCCGCCAATTGCCTGGTGTTCGCTGAACAGCCTGACAGTATTCGGGTGGCCCTCGGCAGACGCGGCAAAGCGTATTACGAGAAACACTTCACCAAGCAGGCATTCTACAGCCGGCTTGAGAAAGAACTGAATGATTTGAAGGGAAAGAAACATGGCGCATGAGGCGTTCGGCGGCAAGACGCTGATGATCACGGGGGGCACGGGGAGCTTCGGCAACACCGTGCTCAAGCACTTCCTGGAGAGCGACGTCGGGGAGATCAGGATCTTCAGCCGCGACGAGAAGAAGCAGGACGACATGCGGCACGCGCTGCAGGCGCGGCACCCGGGGCACGCCTCCAAGGTCCGCTTCCTCATCGGCGACGTGCGCGACGCGCGGTCCGTGCGAGACGCCATGCGCGGGGTCGACTACGTCTTCCACGCGGCGGCGCTCAAGCAGGTGCCCTCCTGCGAGTTCTTCCCCATGGAGGCGGTCCGCACCAACGTGATCGGCACCGACAACGTGCTCCACGCCGCGATCGACGAGGGCGTGGACAGGGTCGTGTGCCTCTCCACGGACAAGGCGGCCTACCCCATCAACGCCATGGGCAAGTCGAAGGCCATGATGGAGTCGGTCATCTACGCCAACGCCCGCAACGGCGCCGGCAGGACCACCATCTGCTGCACGCGCTACGGCAACGTCATGTGCTCCCGCGGCAGCGTGATCCCGCTCTTCATCGACCAGATCCGCGCCGGGCGCCCCGTGACGGTCACCGACCCCTCCATGACGCGCTTCCTCATGAACCTCGACGAGGCGGTGGACCTCGTGGAGTTCGCCTTCCTGCACGCCGAGCCGGGCGACCTCTTCATCCAGAAGGCGCCCGCCTCCACCATCGGCGACCTCGCCGAGGCGGTGCAGGAGCTCTTCGGCAGGACCGGCACCCGGGTCATCGGCACCCGCCACGGGGAGAAGCTCTACGAGACCCTCATGACCCGCGAGGAGCGCCTGCGCGCCGAGGACATGGGGGAGTACTACCGCGTCTCGTGCGACTCCCGCGACCTCAACTACGACCGGTTCGTGGTCGAGGGCAGGGTAGAGACCCAGGCGGACGAGCCCTACACGAGCCACAACACGCGGCGGCTCGACGTCGCCGGGACGGTGGAGAAGATCAAGACCGCCGAGTACGTGAGGCTCGCCCTCGAGGGCCGCGAGCACGAGGCGGTGCAGTAGTGAAAGTTCTGGTTACGGGAGCCAAGGGCTTCGTGGGCCGCAACCTCTGCGAGTCGCTGAAGAGCGTCCGCGACGGGAAGGACAGGCGGGAGAGGTATAGGCCTCTCCTGCCCCTGACCGTCTGGGAGTGCGACGTCGAGACCCCGCGCGAAGAGCTCGACGCCTGGTGCGCGGGGGCCGACTTCGTCTTCAACCTCGCCGGCGTGAACCGCCCCGAGGACCCCGCCGACTTCATGGCCGGCAACTTCGGGTTCGCCTCGGAGCTGCTGGGGCTCCTCGAGCGCCATGGCAACCGCTGCCCCGTCATGCTCGCGAGCTCGGCGCAGGCCTCCCTCGTCGGCCGCTACGCGGGCTCCGCCTACGGCGAGTCCAAGCGCGCGGGCGAGGAGCTGTTTTTCGATTACGGCAAGCGCACCGGCGCCCCCGTCCTCGTCTACCGCTTCCCGAACCTCTACGGCAAGTGGTGCCGCCCCAGGTACAACTCCGCGGTCACGACGTTCTGCGACGCCATCGCCAACGGCCGCCCCTACACCGTCAGCGACCCCTCGGTCGAGCTGGAGCTCCTCCACATCGACGACCTGGTGGGGGAGATGCTCTCCGCCCTGCTGGGGGAGGAGCACCGCTGCGGCTACGACGGCCTCGAGCCCGTCCCCGACCCGGGGGGGCGCTACTGCCACGTCCCGGCGACGGACCGGGCGACCCTCGGCGAGATCGTCTCCCTGCTCGAGTCCTTCAGGAGGAGCCGCGGGGACCTGTCCGTGCCCGACCTCACCGAGGGGTCGCTCTCCAAGAAGCTCTGGTCGACCTTCGAGAGCTACTACGGCGCCGGCTCCCTCGCGTACCCGCTGCGCGCGAACCGCGACGGCCGCGGCTCCTTCACTGAGTTCCTGCGCACCCCGGACCGCGGGCAGGTGTCCGTGAACGTCTCCAAGCCCGGCGTCACGAAGGGCAACCACTGGCACCACAGCAAGTGGGAGCGCTTCCTCGTCGTCTCCGGCGAGGCGCTCATCCGCCTGCGCCGCGTCGGCGTCGACGCGGAGGGGAGCCCGTACCCGGTGGAGGAGTACCGCGTCTCCGGCGCGGAGCCCACCGTGGTCGAGATGGCGCCCGGCATGACACATTCAATAACGAACCTCTCGGACACGGACGACCTCGTCACCGTCATGTGGGCCAGCGAGCCCTTCGACCCCGAGAGGCCCGACACGTATTTCGAGGAAGTGTAGCGTGACGGTATACGCACACATCAATACCGTGCCTAATGGTTCCACGGGTGGGATTATGATAAAGGAGCATAGTGAGCTCCTTTCGCACGGGAAGGATTCGTATGCCTTTTGGGGTCGAGGCCGCGAGGCTCAAAACGACCATGAGATGAAGTTCGCTACAAAGCCCGAAGTCTATCTTGATGCCCTGCAAACTCGTTTGGACGGTCGTGCAGGATTTCATTCGAAGACGGCTACGAAGCGTTTGCTAAGGCGCCTGGATGAAATAAAGCCAGATGTCGTTCACTTGCATAATCTGCACGGGTACTACATCAATATCGAAATGCTGTTCAATTGGCTGGCTGCACAGAATTGCAAGGTCGAATGGACCTTGCATGATTGCTGGGCATTTACAGGCCATTGCGCGTATTTCACATATGTGAAGTGTGCGCAATGGCAATCTCATTGCGCGTACTCAGATAAATGCCCTCAGCTCAATACCTATCCCAAGACGATTTGTAAAAAAGCCTGCGCGCGGAACTTCGATGAAAAGCGTCGTCTCTTTGCAAGCATTTTACCTGAGAGGATGAAACTCATCACTCCCTCTCAGTGGCTTGAGGGGTTGGTCAAGCGGAGTTTCCTCGGGACTTATCCCATCGAGGTTCGTCACAACACCATCGATACAACCGTTTTCAAGCCAACTCCAAGCGACTTTCGCGCGCGCTACGGTATCGGTGATCGTTTCATGATTCTTGGCGTCGCCAGCCCGTGGACCGAGCGGAAAGGACTGTCAGATTTCATTCGCCTGGCAGGAGAGTTCGGCAACGAGGGGTTTGCGTTCGTCCTCGTTGGGCTAGACAAGAAGCAGTTTCGGTGGTTGCCGAGGGGCATTATCGGCATCCCCCGCACTGATTCTCCGCGGGAGCTTGCGGGAATATATTCTACGACTGACGTGTTGTTCAACCCGACGCATGAGGACAATTTCCCCACGGTAAATCTAGAGGCCGAAGCTTGTGGCACATCTGTTGTGACGTATGACGCGGGAGGTTGTAGCGAAACGCTATTGTCGGCGACATCCTGCTCGGTTGCTGGTTACGAGCAGGCAAAGATTGCGATCATGCGACTATCTGGAAGGAATTAATTGAAAGCGATAGTGGAAAGCGTTGCTTGGGATAACGCGAAATCGAGCGGCGCTAACATTGGGGCAAAAGGATCGAGGGCATACTTTGAATCTGCAGCGGTTTCGCTTTGGTCTGTTAAGAGAACAAATCCTGATTGGGAAGCTCTATTAGTAACGAACACTGAAGTCCCTAGCGATGTGCGCGACATTCTAGATGGTTTTGGGGCGATAGTCATTCACCAACCGTTTGAAAAGTTTTCATTTCCATTTGACGTGCCTTGGCATCTTGCATACTACAAGCTATGCGCTGTCGACTCTGTGCTTTCCTCTGAATCATACCAATACGTTTGTATGCTTGATACAGATACTTGGGTTAGGGGTTCTCTCGAAGAACTATATGCTTCTTCGAGGGGGGGGGTATCGATGATTGATCTGCATGCGCCTTTAGCCGACAGAGATCGAAGGGCGATGGAGACAGATCTCAAGCACATCGGTATTGAAAAACCGGAATGTTTCTTGCCCTTCTATGGCGGCGAGCTTCTGTGTGGCGGTGTGTCTGAGCTTCGCTTGGTTTTGGATGCGTGCTCATACGTTCACAGAAAAATGGTTTCTCACGGGTACGTTTCCAAACGAGGTGATGAATTTCTGCTGTATGCATCCACGGCTCTTGGATCTTTGCCAACTGTAGTGTCGGCGAACGGGTACGCCACGCGCTGCTGGACGGGTCGCTACTATTCCGTTCCTAGATGGGAAGACTTAGCCATACTCCATTTACCTGCTGAGAAAGTTTACAGCTTTCCTCGTGCTTTTAAGAAACTAAATCACATGGGTCAGATTGATCCGGCATGGTTCGAACGGTCGTGTGGCTTAAGGCAGTCAAGGCGTCCAGTTTCCCCTCTGTGGATGGCTAAGAGATCGCTTGATAAGGTGTTGAAGCGATGAGGCTCACCTTTTTTTCAAATTACTTCAATGCGCATCAACTGCCCTTGGCGCTTGAGTTTTGTGCCATGGAGGGGGTCGATTATACCTTTGTATCCCTTATGCACACGGAAGGTGCCGTGGGACGGGACTCTCTCGACGCGATTTATCCCTTCGTATTGCGTGAGTATGAGGGGACTGATCAAGCTGATGAAGCCATGAGGCGCGCTATTGAGGATGATGTTGTCGTTTTTGGCGACATGGCCGGTAAAGAACAGTACGTTCGAGCTAGGGCGAAGACGGGCAAGATGTTCTTTCGCTATGCCGAGCGTCTTCTCAAGCGCGGTGACTGGTGGCGCTTTGTGCCTCCTAAACGTTATAGAACGTGGGATCGATTCGGACGATATAAAAACTCAAACATGCATGTTCTCTGCGCAAGCGCATATACGGCTCGCGACCTCTCCATGTTCGGCTTTCCCCGGAGCAAGTGTCTAAAATGGGGGTACTTTCCACAGGTTGCGACAAACGATGCACAATATGCTCTTCTGAGTTCACAGAAAAGTCGATGTGCGAACACCGTCTGTAGCGTACAGCGGCTTATTCCATTAAAGCGCGTCGATATGCAACTCCAAGCACTCGGTCTCCTCAAACAGGAAGGGTTTGACTTACATCTTCGTATAGCGGGAGATGGTCCTGAGAGGCATCGTCTTGAGTGCCTCGCTATAGATTTGGGAATATCTGATCGCGTTCATTTTTTGGGAGAGCGTTCTCATGAGGAGGCCCTTTTGCTCATGAGCGACAGTTCCATTTTTCTTGCCACCAGCAACCGAAGCGAAGGATGGGGGGCAACGATTAATGAAGCCATGGCAATGGGGTGCTGTGTTATCGCAAGCAGCGAAATGGGCAGTGTTCCGTTTCTGATTCGTGACGGAGTTAATGGCTTATCCTTTGACGGTGGCTGCGAGTCCCTGACATCGAAGCTGAGGTTTGTTGCTACTCATCTTGATGATCTTCGTTTGATGGGGAAAAATGCAGTCGAAACAGTTAGCACGGATTGGAGTGCGGCATCTGCGGCGGTAAATCTTGTGCGCGTAGCCAAGGCGCAGATGGATCGCAGGAGTTTCTTGCCGGAAAAAGGCCCATTGAGCCGGGCCTAAAGTTGTCCGTGGAAAGATGCGAATATGAATAGTGAGCATTCGAATCGTGATGGGCAAGCAGCAAGTTTTTACTCGCGCATTGGTGGTCTTCTGGCTGCTGCTGCAATTGTGGTTACGGTAGCGTCACAGTTTGCTGGTCGAGATTTACTCGTGATTTATGGCCCGCTTTGGATTTCTATTGCCGCGTTAAACTTCCACAGTCGAGGCTCGTGTACCGTTTTGAGCCCTTTTTCTTTGTTTTTTCTTCTGTCTTATGCCTCATTAGCTTCTGTTTGCTCTGTCATGTTTTTCGTGACAGGAGAAGCTGGCTACATCACTAATCTCTTTATATGTATTACTAAAGTCTTTCTGATGTATCTTGTTGGCATGGCGCTCTCGTCATCTATGGTGAACGAAAAGCATCTTTGTCACCTTGCGTATATTTACATAGCTGCTAGTGTTGCGTATGCACTTTGGGTTCATTTGAACTATATACCGGGCTTGAGCTCTTGGTTATCTAATGAGGTTTATCTATTTGGACAGAAGAACAGCTTTGGTCAAATAATATCTGTTGCGATAATCTTGTGCGCTGTAATTCCGAAGGCGACGGCTAAAGGACGTTTTCTGGCAGCTTCATCAGCTATCTACATGTTTGCTATACTTGTCGCCGCTCAGTGCAGAAGCTCAATGATTGCTTGTGCTATTGCACTTATTGCTTGGCTCCTAATTGATAGGAAATACAAGCTGCTTTTCGCAGCGTTATCTCTTTGCGTTGCTGGATTAGTTTTTAGCCCGCGAATCCAGTCGGTTGTGGCTCATGCATTTCTTTTGGATAAATATGCTGGCGCGGGATTGAGCGCTATTTCCAGCGGAAGAACAGGTTACTGGGCTGACGCTTTGAAATCTATTTCCATGCATCCTTTTTTTGGGGTGGGGGACTACTATGTCGATAACTTTTATTTAAATACCTTCGCGAATCTTGGCGTAATGGTGGGCGGTCTCGTCGTCATGCTGATATTAGTCCGATTTCTAATCAACTTCTCATCTTTGGTAAAAAAACGACATGGCCAACGTGGCGCTACGACCCATGCGGCGAACGCAGAATATATTGAATGCATTTTAGGATGTGTGCTTTCAGTATTCTATCTTGTTGTGTCCTTGTTTGAGGCGCTTCCTCCCATTGGTCCAGGTGTTTGTAGCTTTGTGTTCTGGATTGCATGTGGCTATTTAGATGAAAAAACCGCCGCGCCTCTTGGTTCAACTCATCATTCTAAAACGGGGGAGATCTTCAGTCGATGAAAGTCTTGGTCGCTCATTCGGGATGGCAGCATTCTGCCCATCTTGCTAGTGCCTTAGAAAAGGCTGGGATGCTGGACTCATACATCACGACAGTGTACGATACTCCCAAGTCTGCCTTAGTGAATTATCTTAAAAAGGTGCCATCCTCTTCATTTAGGCAAGGCATAGCAACAAGACACTTAGATGATCTTGATCAGAATAAGATTACCTGTTTATGCACATTGTCTGGTCTTCTTAGCATCGTGTTGAGTAGACTGGGCTGGCGCCGCCTTTACGAACTTAACGAATTGCAACTAAATTACCGCTTTGGGAAAAAGGTCGCGAAGCTTGCTGCTCGAAAGCATGCCGATGCCATAATAATGTATGAAGGCAAGGCAGCGGGAGCTTTCAAATGGCTGAAAGGCCATGTCCCCGGCACATTACGTATCATTGATTCTGCTTCCGCTTGCTCTATCTTTGTTGGAAGGAAAATGGCGGACGAGTATAAGTCCGTTAATTCTGAAGAGCCGTTTTTTGCCCCATTACTTCTTGAGGGCAGGGATGCAGATTATGTAACCAAAGAAATTGATCTTGCCGATAGATATCTGGTGGCGTCTAGCTATGTCAAGCGTAGCTTCGTGGAAAGCGGTCTTGCTCCGGAAAAGGTGATGGTTTGCGCTAATGGTGGCAATTTCCCCATTAAAGGCGAACCAAAATCTAAGCCAGAGGCTAGACCTCTTCGTTTTGTCTACTGTGGCAGGTGTACACCACAAAAAGGCGTGCACCATCTTCTGGAAGCGTTCAAAGGGCGCCAAGAATCTCTGAGACTTGTTGGAGTTTACGACCGTTGCGATTCATACTTAGAGCGCTGGGCTAAGGAGCCCAACATCGAGTTTACGGGCAAGATTACCCATCATCAGGTGATCAATCAGCTTGACTGGGCTGATGTGTTTATTTTCCCCTCATTATCCGATGGCTTTTCGTTTGCCTGTGCGGAAGCCCTTTGCAGAGGGCTTCCTCTTGTTTGCACGGATTGCACGGGGATCAGTGATTTCATCAGCGAGGGGGTCAACGGTTTCGTTATTCCGGCAGGCAGATCTTCTGCGCTGGCAGATGCTGTCAATTGGTTTTCCGAAAATCCTGAGCGTATTCCAGTCATGAGCGCCGCTGCGCTCGAAACAGCCGGGAAGCTTACGTGGGAGCGCTATGACAAAGAAATTAGCGATTTATTCTACGGCATTCTTGTCACAAAAGAGAAGGGGGGTGCGTTGACATAGACGCATCTAGCCAGCGTAAGCTGGGAGTGGTTTTGGGGTATGTTAACACAGTCGTGCAAACGCTTGTGTCATTCATATACACCCCGTTGTTATTGTCTGGAATCGGGCAGTCTCAATATGGTCTTTATCAAATAATCGGCTCGCTTACCGCCTACATCAATATCCTTGAGTCGATGCTTACAACATCAGTTTTGCGGTTTTACTGTCAAGCCAAGGCTGATCATAACGAAGAGAAAATGGAGAATGTTCTGGCGATAGCGCGATTCGTATACCGCGTCGCCTCTGGCTTAGTCGCCGTTCTTTCCGTTGTGTTTGCCTTCTTTTTCACGGGCGCTTACTCTAAGAGCATGTCCACGGATGAACTTCGTGAGGGCATTGTGATGCTTTTTGTGGTCTGTACGAACATAGTCCTGAACATGTCTTTCTTTACGTACTCTACCGTAGTCCTTGCACATGAGAGATTTGTATTCATCAAGGTGCTTGAGTTAGTTGGCCTTGTGCTGCAGCCGCTTGTCGTCCTTGCTCTCATTCGAGTCTTTCCGCAAGCGCTGGTCATAAGCCTTGTGCAGCTTGCTGTGTCTTTTATTAGCTGTGTTCTTAAGCGTTTTTATGCGGTTCGTGAGCTTGGCTGCAAAATTGTTGCTCACGATATCAGCTTGAAGACGGTTATGCCAATCGTTGGTTTTTCTGGCATCATGCTCGTCTCAATGGTGGCAGACATTGTTTTTGCGAAAACGGGTCAGATGATTGTCGGCTACGTTATTGGCACTGCTGCTGTTGCCGTTTACTCTGTTGGATATCAAGTTTACCAGGCTTATGGCGTTCTTGGCAGGATGGTCTCAAGCGTTTTCGTTCCGCGTGTGACGGAGATTACTAAAAACCCCAATTCTTCGAGAGAGTTGTCGATTCTCTGGAACAAAACTGGCAGGCTATCAATGTTAATCATTGCCGGGATACTTGCGGGTTTTGCTCTATACGGTCAAGAATTTATCAGTATATGGGTGGGGGATGGCTACGACCAGGCCTTTATAGTGGCTCTACTGATGATGATTGCGTTTGTTCCCGATATCGTTCAGGCTCTTGGGCTTACTATTCTTCAGGTCATCAATCGCTATAACTTCCGCGCCTCAGTTTATGTGGTATGCGCCTTAGCGAATGTTACACTCTCCTTCCCACTTGTTTCTAAACTTGGCGTGCCGGGTGGTGCGCTCGCCGGCCTTATTGTTTTGCTTGCCGGGAGCGGTCTCGTGATGAACGTGTATTACGGTCGCGTAATTGGTCTTGATGTATTCGGATTTTGGCGCGCTGTTCTTGGCTCGCTAAGGGGGGTGCCCATAGCAGTGTTGGTTGGCATGGCGATCGCTCGCGTACAGCTACCGTCTGCTGCGTTGTCGCTTGTGATTCATTGTTTTGTTTTTGCGGTCGCATACGTATTGGTAACCTACTTCGTCTCAATGAACTCATACGAAAAAGAGCTTGTCGGAGGGCTGCTCTCGAGGCATGGGAGGATGCGTTAATTGGCAGCGGACTCGATAGGTGTATTTGCTTGGCGACTCTATCACCCAAGGACTGGGGAGCAAGAAAGTTAGCTTTGTTGATGAGCTTGCTCGCTTATTGGGGGATGGCTTTGAAGTAATTAATCTTGCATACACCGGTACGACAATAGCTTATGGCATGAAGCTGCTAAATGAAGGGAAAATAGCTGCGGAGGATGGGCGGTCGGTGTGCGTTATCCTTTACGGAAACGTTGACGCGCAGATACGGCCAAGCCGTTCTGGAATGGTGTTTCCGCGCATTCCGAAGCATTATCAGGGGGGGTATGTTGATGCCGAGACCTTTCTACTCCCTCTCTTTGGGTAGGCACATAATCCAGCTTGTCGACAATGCGGCAAGGCATTTCTTTTCTTCATTGATTCGAGCAATAGATGGTACTGAACAGTGGGTTTCTCCCGAGGCTTTCGACAGATGCTACGCAGATCTTTTGGATAAACTGGTCATGCAGGATATGGCAATCGTTTGTTGCTCATGCGTTTATATTGACGAACGGCTGTTTCCTGGAACGCCCGAACAGTACAAATTATTTAGCAGGCTTATTCGAACGAATACGCAGCGTCGCAACGTCTGCTATCTAGATTTGTATGCGCTTCTAAAGAGATCGGTAAGCCAAGAAGGTTGGGACAAGGTCTACAACAAGGATCATTTCCATCCGAATGGTGGAGGCTACAAATTAATTGCCAAGGAAATAGCAAATGCAATAATGAATGAATCGCCGAAAAGCTGCATGCCGACCAAGAAGTTGCATCAATCTAGGGGATAAACGATTTGATCTGAATGCATAATTGCGCTTTGATGATTGCATGGCTTTGATTATTTGTCTTTAACGGAAGGAATACACCTTGAGAAGCGCCTCCACCATATTCGTTATCGCAATAGAACGGCGAGGTGATTCTGTTCTCATTCGTTGTCGCAAGCCGGTCGGAGGCTTCGTTTTACTTCGGCGCTTAGGGATGAAGAGGGTACGGTCTTTAACAGGTGCATTGCGTTTGGACCCACTATCGCACGATGATGTGTACGTGCGTCACTTCCTGCGGATCGCGGCATCATCTTAAATTGATGGGGCGATTTAAATAACGGATTACCTCATCATCATATTCGAAGAAAAGGCATGACACGGAGACCCCTTCTCGCTGGAGCTGTGCTTGCGCAGAACTGTGCTAATGACGTGCCGTGTCGTTCTGGCCTGCGAACCTGATACGAGAAAGGCTGGTTAAATAAATGAAGGAAATCGAATTCAAGAACGACGGGCGCCTGAAGCTCCTGATAATCGTGGGCACGCGCCCCGAGGTCATCCGCCTGTCCGAGGTCATCAAGAAGTGCCGCCGGCACTTCGACTGCCTGCTCGCGCACACGGGGCAGAACTACGACTACACCCTGAACGGCATCTTCTTCCGGGACCTCGAGCTCGACGACCCGGACGTCTACCTCGACTGCGCCGGCGCCGACCTCGGCGAGAGCGTCGGCAACATCATCGACCGCAGCTACAAGCTGATGGTCGCGACGAGGCCCGACGCCCTGCTCGTCCTCGGCGACACCAACTCCTGCCTCTCGGCAATCCCCGCCAAGAGGCTCCACATCCCGATCTTCCACATGGAGGCGGGCAACCGCTGCAGGGACGAGCGCCTGCCCGAGGAGACCAACCGCCGCATCGTCGACGTGATCTCCGACGTGAACCTCGCCTACTCCGAGCACGCGCGCCGCTGGCTCAAGGACACCGGCTGCGCGCCCGAACGCACCTTCGTCACGGGCAGCCCCATGGCCGAGGTCCTCTCCGCGAACCTCGCCGCCATCGACGCCTCGGACGTGCTGGAGAGGGAGGGCCTTGGGGAGCGCGGCTACTTCCTGCTCTCCGCCCACCGCGAGGAGAACATCGACGACGAGGCGAGCTTCCGGAGCCTGTTCTCCGCGGTGAACGCGCTCGCGGAGGAGTACGGGAAGCCGGTCCTCTACAGCTGCCACCCCCGCTCCCGCAAGCGCCTGGAGGAGACCGGCTTCGCGCTGCACCCCTTGGTGCGCACCCACGAGCCCATGGGCTTCCACGACTACAACAGGCTCCAGTCCGGCGCCTACTGCGTGGTCTCGGACTCCGGCACCCTCCCCGAGGAGAGCTCCTACTTCGCCTCGATCGGCCGCCCGTTCCCGGCGGTGTGCATCCGCACCTCGACCGAGCGCCCCGAGGCGATGGAGCGCGGCTGCTTCGTGCTCGCCGGCATCGACGGGAGGGGGCTCCTCAACGCGGTGCGCACCGCGGTCGCCCTCGACGCGGAGGGCAGCCTCCCCGAGGCCCCGGTGCCCGACTACGCCACGGAGTCCGTGTCCACCAAGGTCGTGAAGATCGTCCAGTCCTACACGGGCATCGTCGACCGCATGGTATGGAGGAAGTACTAGCGTCGCTCCTGCGAACATGTTAATCGGTCTTGCGAGCCGCCTCTTGGGGCGGCTCGTTTGGTATAACCACGCCGTAATCTGGCGAGCAAATACAGATAATCACGGGTGCCTGAGACGGTCAAGGACCCCTCTATGAGCCGCTCCAATCATGAATTATGATGCTGGATGCAGTTGGATAACACCAGTTAGATGTTATATGACGTCTAACTGGTGTTATAGGGTGGGATATCCCTGTAGTCGGACAAAGGAGGAACCATGGCAACCGCAACGATGAAACCGGCGACCGTTCGCTTCGACGAAGGGCTCAAGTCCCAAGCGGTCGCCATCCTCGACTCGATCGGACTCAACCTCAACACGTATCTAACCCTCTCGCTGCGTCAACTCGTCAACCAGCGCAGGGTTCCCTTCGAGCTCGCTCCCGCGCCCGAGGTGCCGAATGAGGAGACGCGCCGGGCGATGCTGCTCGCGGAGGCGAAGGAGATGGGCCTCGTCGAGGATGACGCGATCAGGTTCGATAACGCGGACGACGCAATCGCGTATCTCGAGGCGCTGTAAGGTATGCCATCAAATATGACGCGTCGTTCACGGCGGATTATCGCCGCGTTACGCGTCGGTATCCTTGTATCAAACGTGAACTCGGTGACGCGATCCGCGAGTTGTCTGAACATGGCGAGTTGCCCGATTCGTATGGGGCGCACCTGCTCGGCAATCCCGGTGGCAACTACAACGGCCATATAGATTTCCATCTCTCGGACGGCAAGGTGGACGTGGTGGTGCTCTATCTGCCACATAAGACGAATCCGGAGATTCGGTTCGTCCGGATGGGAACGCATGAGGAGCTGTTTCAGGGGAACGTACGGCAGCCTCGTTCGGGCGCCTGTTTGCTTGCAGCCTTTGGAAAGGGCTGTGCCATTGTTTTGCCGTGGTCGCCGTAAGACACGTGGTGTTTGACGCGGAGCCCCGCGAGGACGAGGGCCCTCGCGGATATTCAGAGGCGATTGCCTTGGCCGAGAAGGCGGGGATTGCCGTCGCCAACTCAAGTCCCTCATTTGAGTACTGGATTCTGCTGCACTACGCCACCGGGGTTCTGGTTGATAGTCCGAGTGACGCCGAGCGCGAGCTGGGCAGGGACGGCAGGATTCTCGGATACGAGAAGCCCTGCTTACCTTATGAGGATCTCTGGACAAGGTACCTGAAGGGGACCCCATCGGATGCGGCGAGAGCCCGGAGGGCGTCGCTCGCCGACGATGGCCTCAATGAGAGGTTGGGTAGGCCGGTGACGTATGTGGACGGGCTGGTCGATCGGTTGGCCGAGATTGCCGGCAAGATACGGTAGGGAGTCGCTCCGGACGGGCGCTTGCAGGTATCGAGGCGCTGCGGGCCACATCTACCTATGCACTGCGCTACCATAGCCGTGGCAGAAAACGACCTACAGCGGAAGGACGGCCCATGGCCTGCACCACCATTTTGATCGGCAAGGCGGCGAGCTTTGACGGCTCGACCATCATCGCGCGCAACGAGGATTCGCCCGGCGGGCAGTTCGAGCCCAAGAAGATGCACGTCGTCATGCCCGACGAGCAGCCGCGCACCTACACCGCCACGGCGTCGCACGTGGTGATCGAGCTCCCCGAGGAGCCGATGCGCTACATGTCCGTGCCCGATGCCCTGTCCGGCCACGGCATCTGGGCCGCCGCCGGCATCAATGCCGCCAACGTCGCCATGACCGCGACCGAGACCATCACCTCAAACGAGCGCGTGCTCGGCGCCGACCCGCTCGTCGAGTACCGCCCCGCCCGCGGCATCGAGGGCGAGGAGGGCTACGAGCCCGAGCAGGTGGGCGGCATCGGCGAGGAGGATATGGTCACCCTCGTTTTGCCCTATATCAGAAGTGCTCGCGAGGGCGTCGAGCGCCTGGGCGCGCTCCTCGAGCGCTTTGGCACCTACGAGATGAACGGCATCGCCTTCTCGGACGCAGACGAGATCTGGTGGCTCGAGACCGTGGGCGGCCACCATTGGATCGCCAAGCGCGTGCCGGACGACGCCTACGTGACCATGCCCAACCAGCTGGGCATCGATTCTTTTGACTTGGCGGATGCCGAGGGCCCGCGCCGCGAGCACATGGCGAGCGCCGATTTGCGCGCGTGGATGGCCACGCACCACCTCGACCTCACGCTCCGCCCCGGCAACGTGGGCTTTGCCGCCGGCGCCGAGGCGCCCTTCGGCGTGGCGGACACCTTCAACCCGCGCGACGCCTTTGGCTCGCACTCCGACAGCGACCACGTCTACAACACCCCGCGGGCCTGGTACATGCAGCGCTGCCTGAACCCGCACGACCGTTGGGACGGCCCGGGCGCCGCGCACACGCCGGAGTCCGACACCATCCCCTGGTGCCGCGTGCCGGAGCGCAAGCTCACCATCGAGGACGTCAAGTACGTGCTCTCGGCCCACTACCAGGGCACCCCGTACGACCCGTACGGCAAGCTCGGCACCGAGGCCACGCGCGGTCTCTACCGGCCCATCGGCATCAACCGCAACGGCCAGCTCGCCGTGCTGCAGATCAGGCCGGACCGCCCCGAGAGCTGCCGCGGCGTGCAGTGGATGGCCTTCGGCTCCAACGTCTTCAACGCGCTCGTGCCCTTCTACACCAACGTGGACGAGGCGCCGGCGTATCTGGAGAACACCACCGAGCGCGTGACGAGCGAGAGCTTCTACTGGGCGAACCGCCTGATCGCCGCGCTTGCCGACGCGCGCTTCCGCGAGAACTCCGCGCACATCGAGCGGTATCAGGAGAAGGTGGGCGCCCTCGGGCACCGCATGCTCAACGAGACGGACGCGGCGGTGGCCGAGCTCGAGGCCGAGGCGGCGCCCTACCTGCTGAAGGATGCCAACGAGCGCATGGCGGCCACGCTCAAGACCGAGACGGAGAAGCTCCTCGGCAGCGTGCTCTACACCACGAGTCTCGCTATGAAGAACGCCTTCGCCATGTCCGACAACTAGCGCGCCAAGGCGGTGTCCCGGGTGCGGGGCGCCGCCTTGGGGCATCTGTGGCCGCCCGGTACCAAAGACGCACCGGGTAACTAAGATGCGCCCGAGCGGGTAGAAGAGGGGCAACGATTCGTCAGCGGGAAAGGTGGACCCATGGCCCAGTCATTTGAGGATATCGTCAACAACATGGTGAACATCGGCCTCGGCGTGGCCGCCACGGCGGCCGAGAAGGGCAAGGAAGTCCTGGACGACTTTGCCGCCAAGGGCTCCGAGGTGCGCGGCGAGGCCCGGCAGAGCGACTTCGCCCGCTCGATGGCCGACGTCTTTGAACAGGCGGGCGGCGCCTTTACCGACGCGACCGCGCGCTTCAGCTCCACGGGCGCCAGCGTGGCCGAGCGCATCCTGGACGAGCTCATCCTCGCCCGCGTGCGCCCCATGACCAAGACCGAGCGCATCGACTACCTCGCCCACGTGCGCGACCTCGTCGACTCCGTGGACGAGCGCACCGTGACCGTCGAGGTTGAGGTGGACGAGCCCGCCGGCGCGGACGCCCCGGCAGACGAGGTCGCCGCCGAGCCCGCGGACGCCCCCGCCGCCGACGCGTCGGATGCGAAGGCATAGCGCCCCCATGCCGAAGGACAGCGCAGGGCAGGACCACGCAGCGGCCTTTGAGCCGCTCGTGCCCGAGGATACGGTGTATACCGAGGGTGCGCCCGCGGAGGAGGACCCGGTGCCGAGCCGCACCGCCCGCCGCCGCGAGCGCGCCGTCGACACGGTGCCCGCCGAGCCGGAGGTCATGGCCGATACGGAGAAGTACCAGCTGACCCCCATTGGCCGCCGCCGGCGCATCGCGACCATCTTCCACATCGCGCGCAAGTACGAGGTGTGGAACAACATCACGCCTGTGCGCCTGCGCTGCATGCTGGAGGAGCTCGGCCCCATGTTCGTCAAGATGGGGCAGATCCTCGCCAACCGCTCCGAGATCCTCCCGCAGCGCTTCTGCGACGAGCTCCGGCGTCTCCGCACCGAGGTCGACCCCGTGCCCTACCGCGTGGTGCTCGAGTGCCTCGAGGCGGAGTACGGCCACAAGCTCGGCGAGATCTTTGACGCCGTCGACCCCAACCCGCTCGGCAGCGCCTCGCTCGCCCAGGTGCACCGCGCCCGCCTCGTGACGGGGGAGGACGTCGCCATCAAGGTGCAGCGCCCCGGTGCCCAGCAGGTCATGGCGCAGGACATCGACATCATGCGGTCGCTGGTGCGCCACATCTCGCGCTTTGTGAAGACCGACCAGTTCATCGATCTGCACGACGTGGTGGAGGAGCTCTGGCAGTCTTTCCGCGAGGAGACGAACTTCCTTATGGAGGCGCGGAACCTCGACGAGTTCTACGCCTACCACGCGAGCACGCCCGGCGTGTCGTGTCCGCGCTCCTACCTCGCCCTCTGCACCGAGCACGTCGTGGTGATGGACTATATCGAGGGCATCTCCATCGCCGAGCCCGACGAGCTCGTGGCGGCGGGCTACGAGCTTCGCGACGTGGGCGAGCGCATCGTCGACGACTATGCGACGCAGGTGCTCGACCATGGCTTCTTCCATGCGGACCCGCATGCGGGCAACATCATCCTGCGCGACGGCGTCATCTACTTCATCGACCTCGGCATGGTGGGACGCATGTCCAGCCACGACCGGCGTCTCGTGAAGGACATCGTCTTCGCCGTGGCGGAAAACGACGTGCCCAAGCTCAAGGACTCGCTCATGCGGTTCGCCGTGACGCGCGGCAACAACTCCGAGATCGACCACACGTCGTTTCTCTCGGACCTCGACTTCATCGTGGAGGACTTCGGCAGCCTCGACCTGCGCGACCTCGATATCGGTAAGTTTCTCACGGCGCTCATCAACCTGGCGCGCAAAAACGACGTCGAGCTGCCGAGCGTGGTCACGATGTTCGCACGCGGCATGGTGACGCTCGAGGGCCTGCTCACCGAGTATCTGCCCGACGTCAACATGATCGAGATCATCACCGCACATATCAAGCGCGAGAAGAGCAGCTACGCCCGCGCCCGCGAGCTGGCGGGCGATCTGGCGCGCAGCTCCGTGCGGGCGACCAAGGGCACGCTGGAGGCCGCCGAGCACCTCGGGCTCGCGTCGCGCATGCTCACGCGCGGTCAGCTCAAGCTCAACACCGAGGTCATCGGCTCGGAGGAGGTTCTGCGGCGCGTGGGCGCCATCGTGGACCGCCTGTCGATGTCGATGGTCATCGCCGGCCTCTTCATCGGGTCGTCCGTGGTGTACTACGCGCGCATCGAACCGGTCATCTTCGGTATCCCCGTCATCGGCTTTCTAGGCTACCTTGCGGCGCTGGTGCTCGCGCTCATGCTCGGGCGCGAGATCTGGCGGAACAGCCACGGCAAGCACCGGTAGACGCGGGAACTACGCCCGGGGTTGCGCCGCGCCCTCGAGCGCGCCCGGCTCCGCCACGTTGACGATCTGGGTGTTGGCGAAGGTCCCGGTCGCCGGGTCGTAGGCAAACGTGAGGATGCAGCAGTTGGCGAGCTTCACGTCCTGCTCGCAGCGGGCGTACGCGGCCATCGTCGTCTTGAACAGCGTGATGATAGAACCGTGCGCCACCGCGAGCACGTCGCCGCCGTCGGCCTCCGCCATGAGGCGGCGCAGCGCTCCCACCATGCGGGCGCGGGCGCTCTCCTCCGAGTCGCCGCCCTCCGCCACGAGCGCGTCGCCCGGCTCCCACGGGTTCACGGGGAACTCGCTCATGGGACGCCCCTCGTAGATTCCGTAGCAGCGCTCCATGAGGCCGTCCTCGTCGGTGCGGGGGAGCGCGGCGAAGCCCGGGTTCTCCTCGATGACGATATCGAGCGTGCGGTGCGCGCGGCCGAGGGGCGACGAGGCCAGGCGCGCGGGCCGTACATCGTGCTCGCGGTACCAGGCGGCCGCCCGGCGCGCCTGCTCGACGCCGAGCTCCGTGAGCGGGGCGTCGCAGCGGCCCTGTACGAGCTTGCGCACGTTGAACTCCGTCTGTCCGTGGCGCATCAGGTAGAGCATTGCCATAGCTAGAGCACCTTCTCGTAAGCGACGCGGATGGGGTCGGGGTCATCGCGGGTGAGCAGGATGGTGCCGCACGCCGTGAAGCCCTTGCGCTCGAGCAGCCCGCGCATGGGGGTGTTGCCGGGATGGGTGTCCGCGCGCATGCTCTCGCAGCCCGCAGCGCGCGAGAGGCGCTCCGCCTCGGCAAAGAGGGCGCTCATAACGCCGCGGCGTGCGGCGGCACGGTTGACTGCCGTGCGGTGGATGGTGGCATAGCGGGCGTTAGCGCTCGTCGTCTGCGTGAACCAGGCGCCGTCGATGGCGTCGTATGTGGGGTCGCCGTCAAACGAGAGGGCGATGGTGCCGAGCGCGGCGCCGGTCTCGTCCTCCGCAAGGTAGCAGTGCCCCTGCGCGACGTCGCGCGCCACATCCTCATGGTTGGGGTAGGTGCCGTGCTGCCACTGCGAGATGCCCAGCTCGGCGATAGCGGCCTTGCCCTCGCGGAGCACGTGCTCGACGGACGGGATGTCCCCCTCGTGCGCCCGGCGGATAGCGATATCTGCCATAAAACCCCCTCATGGTTGCCTATCAACAGAAACGCCCCCGTAACGCGATGTCCACCGCGCGTCAGGGGCGAGCTGAAACACTATACCCCAAGTGGGGCCCCGCTCATTCAGCGTATCGTAAGGGTTTTATGGGCCTTCGGTGGGGGTTTCGGCGGGCCGCGCGGCAAAACCCCGGGCGATAGTAGGGCATGGCGCCCGTCGGGGGCGATTCACGCGCCCGAAATCAGGGGGTTATTAATTCTAGTGCCTGGTTTAAGGTGTATCTTGAATGTAGCCGCAAAACCGGCCGGCGCTCTGACCTGCCCTTTTGCAAACAGGAAGCGCCCCCTCTACTTCAGAAGAGGGGGCGCAACTAGGCACTAGAATGAATAACCCCCTGGCATGCCCATGGGCTGGGGGAGGAGCCTGGCACCGCGAAAGAAGGAGCCGGGCTCCCAAGCGGCAGACAATCAGCAGGTCAAGGCCCCGCAGGGCCGCTGCGGCGCCCACTCGGTCCGTTAGAACGCAAAGAAGTCGAAGCGCGGCGGAAGCTCCTTCACGCCATGGGTGCCCGGCTCCTCGCCGAGCGCGCGCACCAGCTCGTCGGTCGTATCGAAGATGTGCTCCCAGCTGAAGAACACGTCCGGATCCATGGCGAAGTGCTCGCAGATGAGCTCGCAGCCGCGCGGCACCACGGGGTGCATGAGCACGGTTGCGACGCGGAGCTCGGCGAACGCGTCCACGAGCGCCTGGTGCATGAGGGCGTCTCCGCCGGCCTGGTCCTCTTTCTGCGCCGCCTTGGCGGCCTTGCTCGCATCGCTCCAGCGCTTGTTGGCGGCGCGCAGGTACGCGTCGCACACGCCGAGGGCATGGTGAAACGCGAAGCGGTGGACGTCCTCCTCAAAGGAGCGGATGGCCTCCTCGGCGGCTGCGCGCACCTCGGGCGTCGCCTCGCCGGCGGGGATGCAGCCCGTGCGCACGCTGCTGGGGTCGCCCTCTTTGATCGCCACGCCGTAGAAGCAGGAGCGCGCGAGGCGGTTGAACACGCCCGTGAGCAGGGCGCCCTCTTTGAGGACGGGGTCGATGACGCGCTTGTCGTCGCGCGCGAGGAGCGGCGTGCCGTCCGGGTTCTTGCCGGTCTCGCGCAGGTCGTAGGCCTTCGGCGAGAAACTCACCGGCTTCTCGCCCAGGCCGAGCGAGAGGAAGTGCGCGCGCAGCTGCTCGGCATCGTAGTGCTCGAGCAGCTCAGAAGCGGGCGGCGGCGGCGTCTTGGAGCTCGAGCTCGCCTTCTTGCCCATGTAGAGCACGTGATAGTTGGCCACGAGCGTCGATTGCTGCATGTTGCAGCCGAGCGCCTCCCAGAGCGCCGTCTGCGCGATGCCGTAGAAGTAGATGTTGTCCTGCCCGATGAACTGGTAGGCGTGCGCGTCCGGCGTGCACCACCAGTCGTGCCAGTCGAGGGACGAGTAGCGCGCGTCGTCGCCGGCGCGCTCGGCCTCTGCGAGCGCGGTGCGGGTGAAGCTGATGGGCGCCCAGAGGCTCTCCGGCCACACCCAGCAGGTGAGCCCGCTGCAGCCGCAGGAATCGTCCACCGGCACGCCCCAGCTGATGTTGCCCGTGATGCGGAAGGGCACGAGCGCCTTGCCCGAGCGGAAGCGCACCCCGCCGCGCGCGAGCACGGCATGGGCCTCGTCGCGCTCGCGCCACGAGGGGAATACCACGGTAAACGAGCTCTTGTTGCCCTCGGGCTCCACCACGGTGTGGGCGGGGAGCTCGCCCTCGACGGCGTCGAACGCCTCGCGGAACTTGTTCTGGATGTAGAGGACGGGGTCGCCCAGCCACTCCTCCATCGTCTTCACCACCACGGGGCGGACGGTGTCGTCGTCCTCGAGCCCGTCGGTGTAGCGCGTGAGGTAGTCGCGGTAGGCGGGAAGGTCGAAGTAGAGGTTCTCGACGGGGCGGAGCTCGGGGGTCTCGCCCGTGAGCGCCGAGACGGGGGCGATGAGCTCCTCGGGCTCGAACTGGTGCCCGAGGTCGCACTCGTCGGCATAGGCCTTCTCGGACTTGCAACCCTGGATGGGGCAGCGGCCGACCACCTGGCGGCCGTTCAGGAACTGGCCGGCGCGCGGGTCGTAGAACTGCAGCGTCGAGCGGCGGGTGAGCACGCCCGCGTCCTTCAGGCGGTGGAGGATCTCGTCGGTCACCTGCTCGTGGACCTTGGCGGCGGGGGCGAGGGCGCTGCCGCCAAAGAAGTCGCATGCCACGTCGTAGCCGGCAAGGGTCGCCGCCTGACGGTCGTGGTTCTCCTCCACGTACTCCTCGATGGACTTGGCGTACCCCTCGTCGCAGAGCTTGCGGTAGCTCTCCATGATGGGCGAGCCGTAGCAATCCGTGCCGGAGACGAAGAGGACGTTCTTGGCGCCGATGCGGTCGCGCAGGAAGCGCGCGAAGAAATCGGCGGGAACAAAGACGCCGCCGACGTGCCCGAAGTGCAGGTTCTTGTTGCCGTAGGGCATGCCCGCCGTTACGATGGCGCGGCGTGGCCACGTGGGGCGCGTTTGAGGGGTGGAGGTCTTGGCCATGTGCGAGAAGCTCCTTGGATGCGGAGGGTGGTGATTGCCGAGGGCGGTGCGCGCGTGCGCGCCGTGCGCGACGCTTACGGACGCGGAGGTACCGCCGCCCCACATTATCGCACAGGTGCCCGTGCGTGCGGGTACACTGGTCGACATGAGAAGAATCGGTGACATACACACGTTTGAGGACCGCGCCCTGCAGCGGTGGATGACGCGCGCGTCGTTTGCGGTGCTCGGCGCGACTGCGGCTCTTTCGGTCGGCCTCATGGTCGCCCTCGGCGCCTGCGCGCCCGAGGCGCTCGACCGGCCGCTCGCCGGCGTGCTCGGCATCCGCCCTATGGACTGGTTTGGCATGTGCGGTTGGTTCGCGGCGTTTGCCGCGGTCACGTTTGCGCTGCTTGCGGTGCACGAGCTCGTGCACGCCGCGCTCTTTAAACTCTTCGCGCCGCGCGGGGTGCACATCACGTTTGGCGCCAACTGGAAGGCGGGCATGCTCTACGCGTGCGCCGAGGGCGTCGTCTACACCCGCCGCCAGTACCTCGTGATCGCGCTCGGACCGAGCGTGGCGGTGACGGCTGCGGTGCTTATCGGCGCGATTGCGGCGGGCTGTCCTGTGCTTGCGGTCGGGCTCGCCGGCGTGCACCTGTGCGGGTGTACGGGCGACTGGTATTATGTGCGGACCATCCTCAGCGACCCGGCCATCACGCACTGCGAGGACACCACGTGGGGCATGCGTCTCTTTGGGGCGGGGGAGGATCCGGGCGCCGACGACGTTGACGATAGGGAGGCCGCTGCGTGACGCGTCTTCTGCTGCATGCCTGCTGCGCGCCGTGCTCGCTCGAGCCGGTGCGCCTGCTTACCGATGAGGGCTTCGAGCCCACCATCTGCTGGACCAATCCCAACATCCAGCCCGCAGACGAGCACGACCGGCGCCTCGCCGAGCTCAGGCGCTGGTGCGCGGCTGAGGGCATCCCGCTCATCGAGGCCGCCGAGGACACCGCCCGCTGGGAGGCGACCGTGGCGCCCATCGGGGCGCTCCGGCGCGAGATGCGCTGCAGGGCCTGCTACGCGCTGCGCCTTGCCGAGGCGTGCCGGGTGGCCGTGGACGAGGGCTTCACCCATATCGCCACCACGCTCGCCGTATCGCCCTACCAGCTCTTCGATACCTGTAACGATGTGCTCGAGCGCCTGGCGCGCGCCCACGGGCTCATCCCCGTCGTCCGCGATTTTCGCCCGTGGTACCCCGAGGCCACACGCCGCTCGCGCGAGCTCGGCATGTACCGTCAGAACTACTGCGGATGCCGCTTCTCGGCAGCCGAGGCCGCGCTCGACCGCGCCCGCCTGCGCGACGAGCGCCGCGCCCAGCATCAGCGCGGCGACACCTAGGCCGGCTCCCCGCTCCCGGCTCTCGGCTCGCGCCGCTCGCCCTGCGCGGCGGGGCCGCCACCTTGCGCGACGGGGCCGCCGGGCGCGCGCTGCGGCGGCTGGCGGGGCGTGGTAAGCTGTCATGCGGAAAAACCGCGAGAAAGGCCCCATCCATGCGCACCGATGATTTTGATTACGAGCTTCCCGACGAGCTCATCGCCCAGGCTCCGGCCGAGCCGCGCGATTCGTGCCGGCTGCTGGTCCTCCACCGCGGCGAGCCCGTCCAGACGACGGGAGAGACCGTGCCGCTCGCACACGGCGGCAGCGTCGAGCACCGGCACTTCTACGACGTGATCGACTACATCGAGCCGGGCGACCTGCTCGTCATCAACCAGACGCGCGTCATGCCGGCGCGCCTCATCGGGCGCAAGCCCACGGGCGGCATGGCCGAGACGCTGCTGCTCCGTCGCCGCGAGGACGTCGATCCTTTGGGCCACGTGTGGGAGTGCCTCGTCAATCCCGGCAAGCGCCTGAAGCCGGGCGCCGTCATCGAGTACCGCGCGGGCGGGCCGCATGCGCCCGCGGACGCGCCCGTCGTGCTGACGGGCGAGGTGCTCGACTTCGTGCCCGAGAGCCGCGGCGGCCGTCTCGTGCGCTTTGCGCCGGAGGGCGCCGACGCGTCGGGCGAGCCGCGCACGCTCGACGCCGCCATCCACGCCGCGGGGCATGTGCCGCTGCCGCCCTACATCACCCAGTACGAGGGCGACCCCGAGAAGTACCAGACCGTGTACGCCATGAAGGAGGAGCACTCCGCGGCGGCGCCGACGGCAGGCCTGCACTTCACCCCCGAGCTCATGCGCCGCATCGAGGAGAAGGGCGCGCGCTTTGCCGCGGTCGAGCTCGAGGTGGGCATCGATACGTTTCGCCTGGTGGAGGAGGACGACCCCACGCAGCACGTCATGCACACCGAGCGCTACCACGTGCCGGCCGAGGTGATCGACGCCGTGCATGAGACGAAGCGCGCGGGCAAGCGCGTCATCGCGGTGGGTACGACGGCGGTGCGCTCGCTCGAGAGCGCCTTCGACCCCGAGGCGCCCGCGGCCGACCCCGCCTTGGTGGCACGCCGCTTTGAGGGGCGCGCGGACGGCGCCGACACGCGCGGGCGCGGCGACGTGGTGGTGCGCGCCGACGCCACGACGAACCTCTACCTCATGCCTGGGTCGACGTATCACGTGGTCGACGCGCTCATCACCAACTTCCATGTGCCGCGCTCCACGCTCATGATGCTCGTCTCCGCCTTCGCCACACGCGACCAGATCATGGATGCCTACGCCGAGGCCGTGCGCGAGCGCTACCGCTTCTTCTCGTTTGGCGACGCGATGCTGATCGAGTAGGCTGCCTGCGGGCTGTATGCGCGCGTCCCGCGGCATCCGTTCGACGGGGTGCGCGCCGTAACCGTTCGCGGGCCGGTATCGACCGTTCGCGGACCGGCGGCATTTGTCGGTCCGTTGTGGTATAGGACGTGTGAGCTGCGGGAACAACAGCAGTGAAAAGAAAGTTCGTCGCTTCGAGTACAAGCGGCCGACCGAGGAGGTGGTTCCGATGGGCACAGAAGAGATAGCGAAGGCCGGCGGGACCAGCGCCTGCGAGACCGAGGTCGCGTAGTTTCGAGGGTTTCCTGGTTGGTGGTCCGACGTTCGCCCCGCGTGAGATTGGGTTTCGACCGTTGACGTGGTCGCAGGGGTCACCCGCCGGTATGCATACGGTTCCGTTCCTTCGGGAGTGGTTTGGAGGAGAGTCCACCGTAATAGATAGTTGCCGGGGAGGCACCGCAAACGAGGCGGTGCCTCCCTTGGGTTGTATGCGACCCGCTGCCCCGGGCGAAAGGGCGGCGGGTCGCATGCTCGTGTGAGGCGCTACAGGGCGAAGATGAGCACGAGGGCCACGATCACCACGACGATGATGCCGGCGACCGCGGCGCCAAAGCGCAGGCGCGAGGCGCGGGTGCGCTCGCGCACGTCGCTCTCCGCTGCGGCGAGGGCGTCCACCTCCTGCTGCTGCTCGGCACGCTCGGCGCGGTCCGCCTCGAGCCGGGCGGCGATGGTCTCGGTAACCTCGGGGTGCGCGTGGATGTCCTCCGCCTCGTCGATAGTCTGCTGCGCGGCGGTAATTTCGTCGCCCGCATCCTGCTCGGCCTGCTCTTGGGCGCGCTTGGCGTTTTCCTCGGCGGAAATCTTCGCCTTGAGGTCGCGCTGGCGCCCCTGGGCCTCGTCGCGCGCGGTCTGATAGGCCTCGCGCGCCGCATCCGCCGCCTGCGAAATCTCGGCAAACGATGCCTTCGCCGTCTCGATGGGCTTCTCGTTCTCGGTCACGGCGCGCTCGGCGCGCTCCAGGGCGTCGGCGAGCTCGGCTGTCACGCGGGGCAGGTCCTCTTGGGCTCGGCGCAGGGCGTCGGCGGCGTCGGCGATGTCGAGCTCGAGCTCTTGGGCGCGCACGCTGTAGTTGGCGGAGTTAGCGGAGGGGTTGCGCTGGACCTCGGCGAATTCCGCCTTGAGGGTGTCGAGCCGCTCCTGGGCGCTCTTGACGGCCTCCTTGGCTGCGGCGGCTCCGGTCTCGTGCTCCGCCTTGGTGCGCTCGAGGTTGCGCTTGGCGTCATCGAGGCGGCGCTGCAGGCGCTGACCCTGCTCGCGGGCGCTCGTCTCGGATGCCTCCGCCGCGTCGACGGCGGCCTTCAGGCGCTTCTCGGTCTGCGCGTCGGCATCCTTCATGCGCTGCAGCTCTTCTTTGAGCGAGTCGATGGTGCGCTGGATCTCCTGCTGCTTGGCCTGGGCGGCGGTGCGGGCCTCCTCTGCGGCGGCGATGCGGTCGCGTCCCTCGGCGAGGATGTCCTCGTAGCGAGCGGCGATGTCGCGACGGTGGGCGAGCTCGGCCTCTGCGCCGGCGATGGTGCGCTCGAGGCCCTCCAGGTGCTCGCGCGCCTCGGCATGGGCGCGACGGGCGGCGCTCATCTCGCGTACGGCGCCGACGCCCTCGGAGAAGAAGGCGCCCACGGCGCTCGCGGCTCCGGCCGCCGCCTCGGCGACGCTGTGCTCCGGGTCGTGCGAAGCCTCCTGCCCGCTCGGGGCAGGCTCGGCCTGCCCGCCTGAGGTGGGCGCGGACTCCTCGGCGCGCGCCTGCGCCGCGACGAGAAACGATGGGATGGTGCCCGTATCGGTCGCGGGGGCGCCTTCGGCACCCGTCGCTTCCGCTGCGGCGGCCGCCTCGGGCGCGTCTCCCTCATCGGGTGCGCCGGCGGTTGCGCTATCCGGCACGTCGGCGTGGGGACGGTCTGCCTCGGCAGGGGCGGGGGCTGCGGCCTCGTTCTGATCTGTTTCTCTATCGAGCATGCTCTCGTTCTCGTCCATCGTATCCTCCCAAAGCGCCGATGCAGCGCCTCCTGCGATTTCGTATGTCCCCATGATACTTGCTCGCGCGGACAAAGGTTAGGTGGAATTGTGTTCCGCCCCGCCATGTCCGCGGCCCGCCCTTGCCTTGGAGCGCGCTCAAACTATTACACTCGTGCGCACGTTACGATCTTGTATGGCACTGCGTTCGGTTTCGCCGCCGAGCGGGTGCCCGACAGCAGGGGAGGCACCTTTGATCTACCGCGACTTTCAGGATCTCAAGCTCTCGGCCCTCGGCTTTGGTGCCATGCGCCTGCCCGTGGTCGACGGCGACGACAGCGCCATCGACGAGCCCCGGGCGCTCGCGATGGTCGATTACGCCATGGAGCATGGCATCAATTACTACGACACCGCGTGGGGCTACCACAACGGCAACTCCGAGCTCGTGATGGGCCGCGCGCTTGCCCGTCACCCGCGCGAGAGCTTCTACGTGGCAACCAAGTTCCCGGGCTACGACCTTGCCAACATGGACAAGGTGGCCGGGATCTTCGAGCGCCAGCTCGAGAAGACGGGGCTGGACTACTTCGATTTCTATCTGTTCCACAACGTGTGCGAGATGAACATCGACGCCTACCTCGATCCCAAGTTTGGCATCCACGACTACCTCATGAAGCAGAAGGAGGCAGGGCGCATCCGGCATCTGGGCTTCTCTGCCCACGGCTCGATCCCGGTGATGGAGCGCTTCCTCGAGGCGTATGGCAAGGACATGGAGTTCTGCCAGATCCAGCTGAACTACCTCGATTGGGAGTTCCAGGACGCGCGCGGCAAGGTGGAGCTTCTGAAGAAGTGGAACATCCCCGTGTGGGTCATGGAGCCCGTGCGCGGAGGCAAGCTTGCCAACCTCTCTGAGGCAAACGCGGCAAAGCTTACCGCGGCGCGTCCGGACGAGGAGCCGGTGGCTTGGGCGTTCCGTTTCCTGCAGGGCATCCCCGAGGTTGTGGTGACGCTTTCCGGTATGTCCAATATGGAGCAGCTGAAGGCAAACATCGCCACCTTTGAGGAGGAGCGTCCGCTGAGCGATGCCGACCGTGCGGTGCTCGCCGAGGTGGTTACCGATATGCTCGGGCAGGGGACGGTACCGTGCACGGCGTGCCACTATTGCACAAGCCATTGTCCTCAGGGTCTCGACATCCCCACGCTACTGTCCATGTACAACCAGATGAAGCTCACGGGCAAGGGCGACTTTATCTCGAGCATGCTTGTGGGGGCGCTCCCGGACGACAAGAAGCCGAGCGCCTGCATCGGTTGCGGTGCGTGCGCCGCGGTCTGCCCACAGCAGATCGACATCCCCGGCACGCTTGCCGAGTTTGCCGAGGCACTCGGGCTTTAGGTGCTAGCGGCGTTCATATTCTGGAGTCGATTAGCGTGCGGCCTTTTCGGCAGATAGCGTGTTTAGGTGCCCGTACCGCCTCTTCTTAAGCGGTGCGGGCACCGTTGCTATGAACGCATGATTGCTTTTATAACCGTGCGATTATGGCTGCTGCTTCTTTTTTTGCCGCTTTCTCAGGAACCAACCTCCGACCATGAAAACGATGGCAAAGGCCGTCAGCACCATAATCTCGTTTCGGTATGCTTCATTCAACGCGATGCCCAAAGAGCATACGAGCAAAACTCCCGCAGTGTAAGAGATGTAATCATGCTCAATAAGGAAGCGCATGGCGCGCGTGCGCCACGTATCCTCCGACAACGCGTGATCGATAAGATAGCGGTTGATCTCGGCTGTGGTTTGGAGATTATGGCGCCGTCTTATGCGCGTGTCGAGTGCTGACGCAAGCACCGTAACACCGCAGATAAACCAATAGAGCCACCAAAGGAGGTCGGATGCAAGCGGGCCAAGTTCATCGCTCCTGATGAGTATTATGCCTGCCTCGATGAAGCTGCCGCACGTATACAAGCTGTTCACAAGCAGAAAGTCACGCGCCTCATCGTCCACGCGCTGAGCGATTTCGGGGGCATCGTCGCCTATGAGGGCATCTACCGTGGTGCCAAAGGTGCCCGCGATGCGTTTTAGGCTCTCGATATCGGGAAGCGTGCGGTTGCGCTCCCAGTTCGAGATGGTTTGCCGGCTGACGTAGCAGGATTTTGCCAGGTCGTCCTGTAGAAGTCCTGCCGCTTCGCGGTGCTCGCGTATGCGTTGTCCAACGTTCATGCGCGCCTCCTCGCAATTGAGGTTCCGCATTGCCTGACCTCAGCATACCCCCCCCAGGCCGCACGGCAGCTTGCGGCGTCGCGTCAAAAGGCTTTGACATTGTCAAAATGGGGGACATAGCTCCCATTCACCTTCTGTATACTTGTATACAGAAGGGAAGTGGTCGGTATGGCGACATCGGTTGTGTCCGGAAGGGTGGACGATACGGTGCGGGCGCGGGCGGACGCGGTTATTCGCGCGGCGGGTTTTTCTGTGGCGGATGTAATCCGAGTCGTATGGGAGAACATTGCGCGCACGGGCGTTGTTCCCGCCGCGGAAGATGTCGCGCAAGATTCTCCGGCCACTGATCCATGGGACGCGTTCATGGCGTTCCGCTCGGCGCTTCCCGAGTCCCCGTGGCTAGTGACGCTCTCTGACCAAGAGATGAAAGACGTGATTGCGAGCAGGTATGAGTAGGCGGGATGGGTTTCGCATCCTGCTTGATACGAACATCATTTTGGATGCGGTGTGTCCCGCCCGCCCTCAGTCAAAGGAGGCTTGCCTCGTTCTCAGACGATGCAGTAGCGAGGGTGACATGGGGTTTGTGACCTCGGGCTCGCTCAAAGATGCCTACTATGTCCTGTCCAAGCAATATGGGGAGCCTGCTGCGCGTGCAGCGGTGCACCACCTAATGGGCCTTCTGATAGTTGCTCCCACGAGTACAGAAGACTGCCTCATGTCGCTTGAGTCCAATGAACCGGACTTTGAGGACGGGCTCATTCGTGCTTGTGCGGAACTGAACGACATGGATTTCATCATCACGCGGGATGAAGCGGCCTTTCGCAAGTCAAAGGTCCGCGCCGTAGACTGCGCGGAGTTCCTTTCTATCTGCGACGAGGCTGATGCCGATTTGCTCGCGAGGCTTGGATTCAGCCCTAACGCCCTTGTGCAGAACGACGCTCAGTAGCCGAGTTCCTCGCCAATAAGGACGACCTTGATACGGCCGGGGTGGCGCGAATGGCGCGTGACCACGACGTTGCAGCACATGCACTTGCGTGCGTGGCAGTCGATGCAGGCGCCCGTGAGCTCACAGGGCGTGCTCGTGTGAAGCCGCTCGGCGTTGAGCGGGCAGACGGTGGTGTGGATGCGTTTGATGCCGGCGTCCACGTCTGCCACGATCTTGTTCATTCCTACCAGCACCACCACGTGCTCGGGCCCGTGCAGAAGAAGCGAGCAGCGGTCGGAGTTGCCGTCGATATTCACGAGCTCGCCGTTTAAGGTGAGGGCGTTGGCGCTCATGAAGAACCAGTCCGCCGTGGTGCGCGCCTGCCACATGGCGCGCTTCTCGTCAGCGGTGGTCGCGCGCGTGCGGTCGAGCATGCGGTAGGTGCTCGCACGGACAAGTGCGGCCTTCATGCCCGATTCGGTAAAGGTCTCGCTGCCACCCCAGGTGATCGAATCGCCATCGTGCAGCCACGGGCGGACGATGTCGATGGCGTCTGCGCGCGATGCGGCCCAATAGCCCTCCATGTTGTTGCGCTCAAGTTTCTTAATGACGACCTTCGCCGTCTTTTTCCACGATGCAAGGGTCGTGCTGGTGCGCTCTGCCATACCTGCTCCCTCCGGGGTCGCGCAACGCCCGGAGGGTGGGCGGCCCGTAGTTGCGATAGGTGCATATAGGCATATCCTACCCAGCTCGCTATACTGGAATGCCAATCAAACCGGTAAACGGGCCAGCGGCAGGATGCAAGCCGGCACGCGGCAACCCTGCCATCTTGAGAGGAACCCATGGACCAGTTGCTTTTCCGCTACGACGTTATCGCCGAGGACCCCGAGACCCACGCGCGCGCGGGTGTGCTTCACACGCCGCACGGCGATATCGAGACCCCCATCTTCATGCCTGTGGGAACCAAGGCCACGGTCAAGGGCATCCCGTGGGAGACGGTGCACGACCTCGGTGCGCAGATCGTGCTCTCCAACACCTACCATCTCGCCATGCGCCCTGGGGCTGACCTCATCGCCGAGATGGGCGGCCTGCACGCGTTCATGAACTGGCACCACCCGATCCTCACCGATTCGGGCGGGTTCCAGGTATTCAGCCACGGAGACGCGGTCAAGCTTTCCAACGAGGGCGTACGCTTCATTGCTACCGACTACGACGGCAGCCATGTCTTCTGGACGCCTGAGGACAACATGGCCATCGCCCAGAAGCTGGGAAGCGACATCTGCATGCAGCTCGACCAGTGCATCGGCTATCCTGCCGAGCGCCGCGACGTGGAGCGCGCCATGGATTTGTCGAGCCGCTGGGCGGAGCGCTGCTATAAGGCGCATACCCGCCCCGACCAGGCGCTCTTTGGCATCGTGCAGGGCGGCATGCATCTTGATTTGCGCGTACGCTCGCTCGAGCGTCTGGAGGAGATGGGCGACTTCCCGGGCTACGGCATCGGCGGCTATTCGGTGGGCGAGGACCACGAGACCATGTTCGAGTCGCTCGAGCCGCTCGCTGCCGAGTACATGCCGCGCACCAAGCCGCGCTACCTCATGGGGGTGGGCAACCCCACCACGCTCGTGCGCGGCGTGGCCTGCGGCATCGACATGTTCGACTGCGTGCTGCCCACGCGCACGGGCCGCATGGGGTCGGCCTTCAGCCACGAGGGGCGCCTGAACTTCCGCAACGCGCGCTTCGCCAAGGATCCGGGCCCCATCGATCCTGCGTGCACCTGCCCCGTCTGCACGGGCGGTTACAGTCGGGCGCATATCCGCCACATGGTGACGCAGCACGAGATGCTCGGCGGCATCTTGCTTTCGATGCACAACATCTACTTCCTGCTGAACCTTATGCGCGAGGCGCGTGCCGCCATCATCGAGGGCCGCTACGGCGCCTTTGTGCGCGCGTGGATGGATTCTCCCGCGGCCAACGACTACTGATCGACGCGGCGGGAGCCGGCGGCTCCCGCCGCCCCGAGCGGGGAGGAACACGATGGAGCTTACGGGCGCGCAGCAAAAACCTCGGGTCTCGCCGGACCGGCGCGAGCGCGGGACGCGCGAGGAGCGCATGGCGCGCGGTCGGGAGGCTGCCGGCGCGTGCCCGGTCGCGGGGCTTGCGGCCTGGAGGCCCGAGGCGGCCCGCGCGGGCGCCGTGGCGCTTCTCGAGGAGCAGTCGGCGACGCGGGTGGCCGAGCTCATCCCCATCCGGTACGCGCGCATGAGTGCCTCTGCCTTCGCCTTCTTTCGCGGGTCTGCCATCATACAGGCGGCGGACCTCGCCTGCCGTCCGGTGTCGGGCATCGAGGTGCAGGCGGTGGGCGACGCGCACATCGCCAACTTCGGCATGTTTTTGAGCCCCACCCGGCACCTCGTCTTCGATATCAACGATTTTGACGAGACGGCCCCCGGACCCTGGGAATGGGATATCTGCCGGCTCGTCTCCAGCGTGGAGATCTGCGGGCGCGAGCGCGGCTTCTCGCGGCACGACCGGCGCGCCGCGGTGCGCGCGTGCGCGAAGGCCTACGCGCGTGCGATGATGGAGTTTGCCGAGATGGGCGAGCTCGACGTGTGGTATGCGCACCTCGATCTCGATCAGGTGGTCGCGCGCTTTGAGGACGAGATGAGCGGCAGGCAGAGCCGCACGCTCCGCCGCGCCATGAGCAAGGCGCGCGCCAAGACGAGCGCCCGCGCCGTCGAGAAGCTCGCGCGCCTCGAGGGCGGGCGCCTGCGCTTCGAGATGCGCCCGCCCGAGCTCGTGCCGCTCTCGGAGCACCACGGCTACCGCGACACGGTGGAGCTCTCCCGCGCGCTCGTGGAGCTCATGGGCCGGTACTTCGACAGCCTCCCGTACGATCGGCGCTTCCTTTTGAACCGCTACCGCTATCAGGACGCCGCGCAGAAGGTGGTGGGCGTGGGGAGCGTCGGCACGCGCGCGTGGGCGGTGCTGCTTGCGGGCAAGGATGCCGACGACCCGCTGGTCATGCAGGTAAAAGAGGCCCAGCAATCCGTGGTCGAGCGCTTCTGGCGGCCCAGCGGCTTCGCGCACGCGGGGGAGCGCGTGGTGCAGGGGCAGCGGCTCATCCAATCGACGAGCGATATCCTGCTGGGCTGGACGAGCGTCGAGAACCCCCTCGGCGAGCGGCGCGACTACTACGTGCGGCAGCTGTGGAACGGCAAGGGCTCGATCGACCTCGAGGACATTGGCGAGGAGGGGCTGCGCTCGACGGCGCGCCTTTGCGCTTGGGCGCTCGCGCACGCGCATGCGCGCACGGGCGACAGCGTGGCCATCGCGGCGTATCTGGGGCTCGGTCTTCCCAAGAAGGACGCGCACGAAGCCGAGGGCGCCTTTGCCGACGCGCTCGCGGACTTTGCGGACGCCTACGCCGATCAGAACGAGGAGGATTACCGCCTCTTCTGCGAGAAGATAGCCGCCGGCGAGCTCCCGTGCGCCGCCGTGCCGGGCGCGTAGGCCGGGTTTGGAAATCTAGTGCCTAGTTGCGGCGGCATCTCGCAGGTAGGCGTCTTTTGTGGCAAGCGCCCTACCTGCATGTTTGATGGGACGACGCCATCGGTCTACTCGCCGGGGGCGCTCTCAACTATTCCCTAGATTGTCCCGTCCGCGCATTTCGCGCGTTTGAGCGCTCCCATGTGTAGGGAATCGTCCCGATGAGGAGCATGAACGCGGGCGCGATGAGGCTCGACGCGTCCGTCTGGCCGCGTGCGATGCCGATGCCGCTGCCGAGGGCGTACATGAGCGCGGAGAGCGCGAACCAGAGCGTCCAGAACCAGCGTGACGTGAAGCGCAGGGCCCGATCCCCCCAGCTGCCGGGGTGCGTCGAGGCGAGGCTCGCGAAGTCGATCATCTGCCGCACGGTCGCGAGTCCCTCGCGGCGGGCGATGCACCAGAGCCAGATCCCGCCGACGACGCATATCCCGAGACGGAAGGCGGCGAAGCCCGTGCTCGAGGCGGGCGCGGGGCCACCGATGGCGGCGCCGTCGATCGCCATGGCGATGAACTGCAGGGCGAGCACGATGCCGGCGACCGTGCAGAGCTCGCGCCGCGCGGCGAGGGCGCGGTCGCGCGCGGCGGGGCCCGGGGAGGTCAGGAGCGCGTCGGCGGTGGTGTTGAGCGCCCGTGCGATGTCGCGCAGGGAGAGCGCATCGGGGATGGTGCGCGCGCACTCCCAGTTGGATACGGTCTGACGCGTCACGCCGAGCGCGCGGGCGAGGGCGTCCTGGCTGAGTCCGCACGTCTGGCGCCGCGCCTTGATGCGCGCGGCGATGTCTTGGGACAGGGGCGCGATGCGCGGCGCCGTGCGCCGGGCATCGCCGGGGACGGGGCTGGTGCGGTGCGGTGCGTCCATGGTTCGCTCGCAATCGTCGGGTGCGTTTCCCCCATCGTACCCGTTTGTTTGGCCCCGACCGTGCAAAACATGTTTGACACGGTCGCTACGCAGGGGAAACGATGGTTGCCGGAGGAGCGCCGGGCGCGAGCGGCTAGCGGTCGAGGTCGGCGAGCTCGCCCAAGTCGGCGAGGTCGAGGCCGCCCGCGTCTACGAGCGTGCCCGGCGCGGCGGCCTGACCCGCCTGCGTGGTGGGGATCGCCCCCGAGAGCTGTCCCGCGATGCTCTCGGCCCTGAGGGAGCAAAACGTCTCGAGCGCGTCGACGCCTGCAAGCCATTCGTCATAGGTCACATAGGCGGTCGGGTCGGGCGCCACGTAGGGCGCGATGAGCTCGCGGGCGCGCCCGACGGTCCTCGCGAGCCTGCCCGCCCCCACAAAGCCATCGACGAGTTCCTGCAGGTAGGCATGGTACCGGGCACGGTAGCCGTCACGCTCCATGAGGCGGCTGAAGAGCGGGCGCCTGGCAAGGATGTCTGCCGCCGCCGGTTCGTCGATGGGGAGGTTGACGTAGGTGCCCGCGTCGTCCGCGAGCTCCGGGCGGCCGAGGGCATAGGTTCCAAAGGCGAGGTTGTAATCCCAAGGGAGCATCTGGATGCGCCCCTCGTCCTCATACAGTAGGTAATTGTGACCCGTGTGGCCGAGGTAGCTGTCGAGGTTCGCCACGAATACCTGCGCTGCGAAGTAGCGAAGCGTAGCGTCCACATCGACGGCGGCCTCGACCTCGCCCGCGTCGAGCAGCCTGAGCGCGCGGATGAGCCGCGCCTCGGCCCCGGCGTCGACGGGGGTGAGGGCCTCGTCGAAGATGCCAGGGTAGCGCGCAGGGTCATCACCCAGGTAGCAGAGCGCGACGTCGGCGTTCTCAGCTTCAAGCGAGCGGTAGTCCGGCTTGTAGAGCACGCCGTGGGACGGTCCCCATATGCGCCGCGCAAAGGCGTCCTCGGGTTCCTCAATGGCGAGGTAGAGGCCGATGCGCGTGCCGTTTGCGCGCACCTCGGTAAAGCTCGTCGCCGGTGCGGGCACGCCGAGGTGGCGCATGAGGGCGAACGCGAGAGGGGTCTTGAGGTAGCTGTTGTCCTGAAACGAGGCGTCGAGCGAGAGCTTGTCGAGCCCGTGGTACGTGAGGCCTGCGCGGTAGTGGTCGAATTCGATCTTCATGCTGAAACGCGTGAGACCCCGGCGGGTCACGTGGGAAAGGGAGTTGTTGCCCTTGGCGCGCAGCCCCACGCCCTCGAGGCGCTCGCCGTCGATGACCGCATCGACCTCGACGTATTCCTCCGCGCTGGCGTTTGCCAGAAAGGCGTCCCAGTCGGCGACGGCAAGGTCGATGGTGTGGACGCGCTCGGCGGTAAAGAGCCGCTCGAGATAGCCCGTGTTGCGCGCGGGTCGGACGATGCCGGCTGCCCCGGCGGCGGCGAGCGCCGCGGTGAGGCCGAGGCCCGCGGCGAGGGCGAGAAACGCCGCGCGATCGAGCGCGCGCTCGCGGGGCCGGGCGGCGCCTCCCGGGCGGGGGCGGGCGCTTTGGGCGCCGGGGCTGTCGCGGTCCACCGTCAACCCTGGTAGTCGCCGTTGTAGGACACAAGCAGCGCCTCGGTCACCGCGGGCAGCGCGTCGAGCGCGGCCACGATGTCGGTCTTGCCGTCTGCGAGGCGCACCTCGTACGTGAGGTCGAGCGCGCCCGCTGCGACCTGCTTAGCCTTGAGGCTCTGGGCGCGCGTGCCCGCCTGGATGAGCGCGGTTACCTCCGCCTCGTCCGCATCGGCACCGCAGCGCACGACGAGAAGGTAGGGTCGGTCGTTGGCGGCGCGCCCCGTGAGCAGGAGCAGCGCGAGTCCGATGAAGATGCAGCCAAAGATCGCGAGGAACAGAAGCCCTGCGGCGAGCACGATGCCCGTGGCGATGCACCAGAACAGAAAGACGATGTCGAGCGGCTCTTTGACCGGCGTGCGGAAGCGCACGATGGAGAGCGCACCCACCATGCCGAGCGAGAGCAGCACGTTGCTCGAGACCGCGAGGATGACGAGCGTCGTCACGAGCGTGATCACCACGAGGCAGACCCCAAAGGTCGAGGAGTAGAGGATGCCGGTGGTGGTCCTGCGGTAGATGAGGAAGATGAAGAGGCCGAGCGCGCCGGCGAGCACCATCGCCACGATCATGTCGATGAGGGGGACGGCGGTCATGCGGTCGAGAAAGGCGGAGGTGAAGATGTCGTTGAAGGTGGTCATGGATAATCCTCAGGGTCGGGGGCGCTGGCAGGGCGGGCGTCTACTCGAGGCGGCGGGCGAGGGCGTACTTGGACCATGCCGTGCGGGCTGTGCCCGGCCGGACGGCGTCGGCGACCCACGCGGGCAGGAAGGCGTCGTACTTCACCTCGACGACGGCCTCGCCGGGTGCGACGGGTACGAGTAGGTGCGCCGGGTCGAACAGGGCATCCGGGTGCGGGTGGGCGCGCACGTCTGTGTCGAGCGTGATGCGGGCGTTGCCCGCGCGGTGGAGATAGGCCTCACGCTCGTAGACGACGACGGTGCGCGCGACGAGGGGCTCGGCTGCCGTGAGGGCGCAGAACTCGGCGAGCACGGGGTCGAGCGGGCTGTCGGGAGGGTTGAGCGCCGCCATGAGGGAGGCCTCGGTGGGGCCCGGTGCGGCGAGCACGTAGGCCTGCTCGGGCGTGAGCGCCGCCTTCGCCTTGGTTCCCAGGCCCGCGCGCTTCATCTTCTTCTCGAGCACGAAGGCGCGGGGTGCGTCGTCGGCGCCATCCGTGTACGTTCGCAGCCGCCATTTGGCGCGCCGGGAATAGCCCTCGTGGCCGGCGCGGAGCGCGCCGTCTGCCGGCGTGTCGAAATAGAGGCTCCTCACGGTGTAGCGGCCGTCCGCTCCGGCGTGCGGGTCGCGGGGGAGCAGCGCGCCGAGGCGCCGTGAGAGCACGAGCGCCTCGGTGGCGGGAACCGCGAACTTGAGCTCATGGCGCGGGGTCATCGGCGTGCGGGTTCCGCGCTAGTCATCGTAGCCGGAGTAGCCCGAGGCGCTGTCGTATCCGGAGTTGCTGTCGTAGCCGGAGTAGCCCGAGTTGCCGCCGGATGGGGCAGGGGCAGGCGTGGGCGCCGGGGTGTGCGTGGCGCCGCCGGACGTGGTGCCCGTCGTCGCGGGTGCCGAGCTCGCGGGCGCCGATGCGGCGGGCGCCGAGGTAGCAGGTGCGCTCGCGGCGGGCTCGACGTAGTCGGTCACGCCGTCGTTCAGCGCGCCGTAGTCGGAGTCGTAGTAGTCGGTCACGCCGTCGTTGTCGGGGCCGTAGTCGGTGTCACCGTAATCGGTCCAGCCGTAGTTGCTCGCCCCGGTGACCGTCATGGGCGCCGTGAGGTTCTGGCTCACCACGTAGGACTGCGAATCATGCACGATGTTGCGCAAGAAGTCGCTTGAGGGCAGGCTCGAGCCCTGCTCGACCTCGAGGCCGATGGCGTTTGTGCCCGCACCCTCGATCTCCTCCACAAAGTAGCCGGCCTCGCGGATCTTGGTGACGAGCGCCTGCACGGCGGCGCGGCACTCCTGCCCCTCATAGGAGGCGAGGTCGAGCGCCATTGCGCGGGCGTCGTCGTTGAGCTCCTCGACGCCCACGACCTTGCCCTGGGCATCGTAGTGAATGGCGAACTCGGGGTTCACGCGCAGGATGAGGGTGCCGCCGCCCTCGGGATAGGGCAGCTGCTCCTCGGTGACGGCCGTGGCGTCCGCGGAGGCGGCCGGTGCGGCGATGAGGCCCGTGCCCTGCGCGAGGGCGAAGCCGGCGCCGCCTCCCACAATCAAAGCGAGCAGCGTGGCGAGCAGGACGGTTAAGTTCTTGTTCGTCATGGTGGTCCCCTAGGTCCGGATAAAGCGTCGAGGCGGAGTGCCTCCTTGTCGATCGGCTCCCCGCGTGCGGGAGTCGGTCGCCCGGAAGGGGAGCCTGACACTCTTGTACCATGCCGCCGCCGGCATATTGACGAAAACGCCGTAAGTGTTATGTAAGGTGCGGCGCTCATTCTGTAAGGTTCGCGTAAGGTGTGCGTTCGCCGGGCGAAAGCGACCGTTTGCCGATTTGGCAAGCGGGCACGAGCGCGCGGCTGCGGGCATCCGGCGCGGTCGCTGAGGGTGCGGAGGGCGGCGCCCGTGGGTACCATGAGGGCAACGCATGCGCCGCGCGCGGACGCAAGGTCCTCGGCGCGGCAGGTTTCGACAGGAGGGCTCGCCCATGGCAGACAACGACACCCACGAGGCGGGGGAGCGCACCTACTACCGCGGTCCCGTGATGATGCGCGGCCGCATGATCCCCACCGACAACACCTACGCCAACCTGCTCGCCCCGGAGAAATCGACCGACTGGCTGCACATGGACCCCTGGCGGGTGCTGCGGATCCAGGCGGAGTTCGTGGACGGCTTCGGCGCGCTCGCCGAGGTGGGCCCCGCGGTCGTCATCTTCGGCTCGGCGCGCACGCAGCCGGACGACCCCATGTACGCGGCCGCGCGCGAGACGGGGCGGCTTCTTGCCGAGCGGGGAGTTGCCACCATGACGGGCGGCGGCCCCGGCATCATGGAGGCGGCCAACCGCGGCGCGGCGGAGGCGGACGGCACCTCCATCGGTCTGGGGATCGAGCTCCCGCACGAGCAGGAGCTCAACCGCTGGGTCAACCTCGGCATGACCTTCCGCTACTTCTTCGTCCGCAAGACCATGTTCGTCAAGTACTCGGACGGCGCCATCGTCTTCCCGGGCGGCTTCGGCACGCTCGACGAGCTCTTCGAGCTCCTCACCCTCGTTCAGACGCACAAGGTCGCCCGCACGCCGGTGGTGCTTATGGGGTCCGACTACTGGCGGGGGCTCTTCGATTGGATCGACGGGGTGCTCCGCGGCGAGGGTATGATCTCTGAGCTCGACCCCAAGCTCGTGCATATTACCGATGAGGTCGCCGAGGCCGTCGCGCTCGCCACGAGCGGCATCGGGCGGTAGGCGCGCGGCCGGGCGCTCGCGCGGCAGGCCGCCATGGCGCCGGCGCTCACGCCGCCGCGGCCGTTGCGGAGGGCGGCGCGCCGCGGGCGACGGTGCCTTGGCCAAAGGCCGATTTCTCGGTCGGATGCCGGGCGGTTTGGCCTACGATGGATGCCGAACGCGATACCGACGGCGAAAGGTGAGGCTATGGCTGACGAAAGAAGCGGACGGCGACAGGGCGGCAGGCAGAACCCGCGGCGCGAGGGGCGCGCCCGCGCGGCTGAGCGGCATACGGCCGAGGTCGCCGAGCGTCTGGCGAAAGACATCGAGCGCTCGCTCGGCGGGGTCAAGCACTATGACGGCGCGCCCAAGGTGAAGGCGCCGGCCGCGCCCGTCACCGAGGAGCCGGCTGAGGAAGCGGCGCCCGAGACGGCCGCGCCCGCGTTGCCCCAGGTGAGCGTCGTCGACGCCGATTCCGTGGCGGCCGTGCTCGAGAACGGTCGCGGGTACGCGCAGTTCTGCGACCTCGCGCTCCTCGACTTCGCGAGCTTCGTCAACCCGGGCGGCGGCTATATCCGCGGCGCCTGGGCGCAGGAGGAGGCGCTCTGCGCGGAGTCGTACCTCTACAACGTGCTCGATGAGCAGCGCGCGTGGTACCAGGAGAACCGCCGCCGCAACATCAACTGCGAGCTCTACCGCGACCGCGCGCTCGTCGTGCCGGCCGTGCGCTTCGAGCGGAGCAAGATGCACGCCTACGCCGACGTCATCGTCGCCGCGGCGCCCAACGCCCGGCGCGCCCGCGAGGAGTACCACGTGACCGACGAGCAGCTCGAGCGCGCTCTGCGCGACCGGATCCGCCTCGTGCTCGCCATCGTCGACGACTTGGGGCGCGAGAAGGTCGTGCTCGGCGCATGGGGCTGCGGCGTCTTTGGATGGGATGCCGAGCAGGTGGCCGAGGCCTTCCGCCAAGAGCTCGCCTCTGGCCGGTGGGGCGTCAAGCAGGTGATCTTCGCCGTGCCGCAGACGCGCTACGACGACAACCTCGCCCAGTTCCGCCATGTTCTCGGCGCCTTCCCCGCTGCGCCGGCGCAAAGCTATGCCGAGGCCTCTGCCAAGGCCGCCCAGGCGCGCGCCGCCGAGGAGGCCGCCCGCGCGGACGACGAGGATGAAGACGACGATTGGCGCAAGTATCTCTAACCTGTCTGCCGCCTAACGGAGAATCGGCGCATCCCCCGTGGTGGAGATGCGCCGATAACAGGGCTTCCATATGCCGATGCCCCCGCGGAGCGGCCGCAACGGTAGGTGGCCGCCCCCGTGCTTGTCCCGCGTTTAGCGGTCGATGCGCTTGATGGCGATGCCCTCGACCGTAAGGGTGATTCCCGCCACGATGAGATAGGCGGCGATGAGGTAGCTCAAGACCACGCTCGAGATGAGCGGCATGAAGATGAACGCGATGCCCAGGATGATGTTGAGTACGCCCGTCGCCGTCCCCATGGACGAGGTGGGGATCTGGTAGTAGCGCATCTGCCGTGCGAACGAGATGCGCTCGACGCCCGTCATGATGAGCATGAACGCCAGCAGGTAGATGATGGACCCGGCGAGCACGCTCGTGGGGAGCATGAAGAGCAGCAGCGCCAGGATGGCGTTGAGGATGCCCGCGGCGAGCTGCGCGCCGTTGCGGAAGAACTCGGGCGTCTGCGCGTAGGTCGCGATCTGCCCGATGCCGTGGACGAGAAGGACCGTCACGATGACGCCCTGCACGAAGGAGTACGTGCTGAGCGGTGCCACCATCGCCGCCACGCCGGCGAGCGCGAGCACGATGCCGAAGACGATCATGCCGGCCTTGGCGCGCCCGGTCATGCGGTTCCACTGTTCGATATAGTCGCTGATGTAATCGTGATCTGCGTCGTACCACTTCATGGTGCAACCTCCATCTGAAAAGCCCCCAGCCGATTGTCCGGTAGGGGCATGGTGTTACTCCATATCTACCCGCGGCAGCGTGGATTAAGCTCCGCGTATGCAAGGGGACCAAAGCTTAAGTCGGCCCTAAGGAAGCGCCGGGCGGTCCCGGGGGAGCGCCGGGTCCGCGTGCCAGCGCCCGTCGCTCCTTTTGGGTATACACAGCTTTCTGATTTGCGTATACAGCGACCCTAATACTGCCACATGTGGTCGAGGGGGCCGGAGCCCTGGCCGAGGTCGAGGCCGGCGGCGAGTGCGCCCGTCAGGTACGTCTTTGCCTGGTTGATGGCGTCCGTGAGGGGCATGCCCTGGGCAAGACCGCAGGCGATGGCGCTCGAGAGGGTGCAGCCGGTGCCATGGGTGTTCGCCGTCTCGATGCGCGTGTGGCGAAACCACGTGGTGTTTGGCCGGGCGGCGGGGTCGGCTGCGGGCTCGGCGAGCACGTCGTTGGCGTCGTTAACGTTGTGGCCGCCTTTGAGGAGAACGGCGCAGCCAAAGCGCCGCACGAGTGCGCAGGCGAGCTCCTCTTGGTCGTGCGCGGTGGATACGGGGTCGTCGACCTCGGCAAGCGCCTGGGCCTCGAGGATGTTGGGTGTGATGACGGTGGCGAGGCCAAAGAGCCTTCCGGTCAGGGCGGCGACGGCGTCCTCGCTGATGAGCCTGGCGCCCGACGTGGCGACCATCACGGGGTCGACGACGACGTTTTTCGCCTGCCAATGGCAGAGCCTGTCGGCGATGGCCTCGATGATGCCCGCCTGCGACACCATGCCAATTTTGACGGCCGCGGGCGGGATGTCCTCGAAGACGGCGTCGATCTGGGCGGCGACGAACTCCGGCGTGGCGTCGAGCACGGAGCGCACGCCCGTGGTGTTCTGCGCGGTGAGCGCGGTGATGGCCGTCTCGGCAAACAGGTGGTGCGCGGCGATGGTTTTGATGTCCGCCTGGATGCCCGCCCCTCCGCTCGAATCGGAGCCGGCGATGGAAAGGACGGCGGGTAGGGTCTTGGTCTGCATGGCTGCCTCGGCAATCTGGCGCTATGCGCCCGAGAGTGGAAACGGGACCGGCCGGCGTGGCCGGTCCCGTTTGTCGTACCCAGCCGAGGCGATGGGCATACATCCGTCGACGGGACGGTGGTGCCGGCCGCGTGCGGCCTACTCGGCGTCGAGGTCGATGGTCGTCCCCTCAAAGATCTTGTTGACGGTGCGGACGGCGCACATCTTGCCGCACATGGTGCAGGTGCCCTCGGTGGACGCGGGGGACGCCTCGTAGCGCGCCTTGGACGTCACGGGGTCGAGCGCGTACCGCCACATCTCGTCCCAGGCGAGGCGGCGCCGCGCGTCGCCCATGCGGTCGTCGGCCTCGCGCGCACCGGGCACGCCCTTGGCGATGTCGGCGGCGTGGGCGGCGATGCGCGTGGCGATAAGGCCGTCGAGCACGTCTTTGGCGTCGGGCAGGCACAGGTGCTCGGCAGGCGTCACGTAGCAGAGGAAGTCCGCGCCCGCGCTCGCCGAGATGGCGCCGCCGATAGCTGCGGTGATGTGGTCGTAGCCCACGCCGAGGTCCGTCACGAGCGGGCCCAGTACGTAGTAGGGGGCGCCATGGCAGAGGCTCTTCTCAAGACGGACGTTCGCCTCGATCTCGTTGATGGGCATGTGGCCCGGCCCCTCAATCATCACCTGCACGCCGGCGTCCCAGGCACGGCGGGTGAGCTTGCCGAGCTCGATCATCTCGGCCGTCTCGGCGGCGTCGTTGGCGTCGAAGAGGCAGCCCGGCCGGCAGGAGTCGCCGAGCGAGATCGTGACGTCGAACTCGTGGCAGATCTTGAGGACCTCGTCGTAGAACTCGAAGAACGGGTTCTCGTTGCCCGTGACCTCCATCCAGCCGAAGAGGAGCGACCCGCCGCGACTGACGATGTTCATGAGGCGGCCGGTCTCCTTGAACGTCTTGATGACGGAGCGGTTGATGCCGCAGTGGATGGTGAGGAAGTCGACGCCGTCCTCGGCGTGCGCGCGCACGGTGGCGAGCAGGTCCTCGGCCGTGAGCTTGACGAGCGGCTTTTCCATATAGCCGATGGCGTCGTACATGGGGACGGTTCCCACCATGAGCGGGGTCTTCTGGACGAGCTCCTGGCGGAAGAACCTGGTCTTGCCGGAGTTGGAGAGGTCCATGATGGCGTCTGCCCCAAACTTCTCCGCGGTGGCGACCTTCTCCCACTCCACGTCGGCGTTTGCCACGTCGCCGGAGATGCCGAGGTTCACGTTCACCTTGGTGGAGAGCCCCGCACCCACGCCGCGAGGCTCGAGGCCCTGGGCGAGATGGCGGATGTTCGCCGGGATGGCGATGCGTCCGGCGGCGACGCCCTCGCGGATGAACTCGGGGTCGCGATGCTCGCGGGCGGCCACGGCGCGCATGGCGTCGGTTATGATGCCCGCGCGCGCGAAATCAAGCTGGGTCACCGGCGCGCCGGCGGTGGTGGGGGTCGAGTCGGTATGCGATGATGCGGTCATGTTAACTCCCTCCGTTGGCATTACCCACATCAGGTTCCTCGGGTCGGGGCGGGCGCGCCCCCTCTCAGCCTGCCGTCCTGCCCTGCAAGCTCCCCGTATGTCGGCGCGGATGTCCGCGCTGCTTAGATTATAGCCTCTGGCACCGGTAGGCTATAGCCCCGTGGTCCCGCGGAGATGACGGCGGTCCTGCCGCGTGCCGCCCGGCCATATACAGCGGCGTCTCACGGAGCCATTCGCTTGCGCGATGCTGCCGCGCCGCCTATTACTAACCCCCTATGGACAAAAACCTCCGCGATTTTTGTCCAAGGGGCTCAGTGCCCGACGGACGTGTCCTGCACGATGTCGAGGAGGCGTCGCTCGGCGTATGCGGCAAAGCGCTCCTCCACCTCGTCAAATGACCGTGCGAACTCCTCCATGGAGCCCGCCCAAGTCGCGCGCACGGGGCGGCGGCCGTGGCCCACGTAGGCGGTTTGGATGCCGCAGTCCGGGGTGGGGAAGTCGCGCTTGGGGTCGTTGCCCACCATGAGGATCTCCTCGGGGGCGAAGCCCAGGGTCTCGGCGCAAGCGAGGTAATAGGTGGGACTCGGCTTCACGCGGGTGGTGTTCTCCATATAGGTGACGAGCTTGAACGGGATGTCGGTCAGGCTGCCCCATCCCATGCGGGTGCGGATGCAAGCCTCGCTGAAGCTCGGGTTGGTGAGGAGCGCCACGGTATAGCCGCGGTCGAGCGCCCGATCGACGGCCTCGAGCGCGCCGGGGCGCGGGCGCGCCGCGATGATCGCGTCGTTTCTGCCGGGGAGGACCTCGCGCTCGTAATAGGTGAAGGCGTCCGCCACCACGGGGTCGGCGAGGGCGACGCCGCAGCGCCGCTCGATCTCCGCGTCGAAGAAGGCGCGGTTGGTGCGCGTGTCGTCGTCGGACCGGGAGTTGTTGTTGAGGTCGAGCATGACGCCCGTGAGCGAGGCGAACGTCGCGAGCGGGTTCTTGCGTCCCACGTCGGCCAAAAGCGTCGCCTCGTCTTTGGCGAACACGGCGATAAACGCGCTCAGGTTGATGCTGAGCAGCGTGTCGTCCATATCGAATGCGATGCACTTGAGCACGGGGGCACCTCCTCGCTGGTAGAACCGGGTTTTGGGGCGACGCGGACGGGTCGGCCGCCGGGTCGCGTATGGGTGGGTGTACCCAGAGGCGGCGGATAATGCGCCGGGGCGCGCGCATCGACACGCCAAGCACATGACCGCCGAGAGAAACGGGCGGGGAGCGGGCTTGCCGACGATGCCGCCTGCGGCGCCGGGCGTCCCGTGGACGCGCGACCGTCCGCCGTCTGAGGGGGACCGTCTACCGCGCGGATGCGCGAATTTTCGCACCGAAGGTAAATTTGCGCAAGTCATTCTTGAAAAACCGGCGGCAACAACGTATTCTTTACTTCCGTGAGTTTCTATCGAAGCTCACGTCCGTATCTGTCGGCCCCCGAGTGTTCCCAACCGGTGGGTGACGGCCCCGAGCGGGTCGGCTCCTGTCGTAGGTCTAGCGGTCGGGGCCCCGTACATCGAAAGGGGTCCACCTTTGAGTGAGATTCAGAACGCGTCCATCTTCTCTCTTGACGATGTGAATGAAGAGGAGATGAACAGCCTTATCGACGGTACCATCACCGACTTCGATGAGGGTGATCTTGTCAGCGGCACCGTTGTCAAGATCGAGAAGGACGAGGTCCTCGTTGACATCGGATTCAAGTCCGAGGGCGTCATCCCGGTCCGCGAGCTCTCCATCCGCAAGGACGCTAACCCGGCCGACATCGTCAACCTCGGCGACTCCATCGAGGCCCTCGTCCTTCAGAAGGAGGACAAGGACGGTCGTCTCGTGCTCTCCAAGAAGCGTGCCGAGTACGAGCGCGCCTGGAACCGCATCGAGGAGAAGTTCAACTCCGGCGAGAACGTCGAGGGCGAGGTCATCGAGGTCGTCAAGGGCGGTCTCATCCTCGACATCGGCCTGCGCGGCTTCTTGCCCGCCTCCCTCGTTGACCTGCGCCGCGTGAAGGACCTCAGCTCCTACCTCGGCACCCGCATCGAGGCCCGCGTCATCGAGATGGACCGCAACCGCAACAACGTCGTGCTCTCCCGCCGCGTGGTGCTCGAGGAGTCCCGCAAGGCCGAGCGCACCGAGATCCTCTCCAAGCTCAAGGCCGGCATGCGCCTCAAGGGCACGGTCTCCTCGATCGTGGACTTCGGCGCCTTCGTGGATCTGGGCGGCATCGACGGCCTCATCCACATTTCCGAGCTCTCCTGGAACCACGTCAACCATCCCTCCGAGGTCGTCAAGGTCGGCCAGGAGGTCGAGGTCGAGGTGCTCGACGTCGATCTCAACCGCGAGCGCATCTCGCTCGGCCTCAAGCAGACCACCGAGGATCCGTGGCGTTCGCTCGTCAAGAAGTACCCCGTGGGCGCTATCGTCGAGGGTACCGTCACCAAGCTCGTGCCGTTCGGCGCGTTCGTCGACCTCGGCGAGGGTATCGAGGGCCTCGTGCACATCTCCGAGATGGCCAACAAGCACGTGGACCAGCCCGCTCAGGTCACGCATGTGGGCGCTAAGGTGCAGGTCAAGGTCATGGAGATTGACCTCGACCGTCGTCGCATCTCGCTCTCGATGAAGTCCGCCGCCGAGACCCTCGGCGTGGAGATTGAGGTCGCCCCGCTCGACAAGCCGGAGGAGAAGGCCGAGGACGCCGAGTAAGCGTTCCCGTCATCTCGAGTTTGCCAGGCCCGTCGCTTCTGCGGCGGGCCTTTTGCGTCATGGCAGAAGGAGGAACTGGTATGGTCATCGATACGGTGAGCGCATCTGTTGCGGACCGCCCCGCCGTGCTCTTCGATTTCGATGGGACGCTCGCCAACACCGGCAACGCGGTCGTGACGACGGTGCGCCGCGTGCTGGGCGCGCATGGGTTCACGCCCGAGGAGATGGGCGACCTGCGCCGCTTCATCGGGCCGCCGCTCGTTGACTGCTTTCGCGACACCTGTGGGTTTGCCCAGGCGGAGGCAGAACGCGTCACCGAGGAATACCGTGCGGTCTTCGCCGAGCTCGGTCCCGCCGATTGGCCGCTCATGCCCGGAATGGCCGAGCTCGTGGCGGACCTCGCATCGGCCGGCAAGCGTCTCGCGGTCGCGACGTCGCGCAAGGAGTCGAGCGCGCGGTCCATGGTCGCCGCTCTCGGCCTCACCGAGTTCGAGGCCGTCATCGGCATGAACGAGGCCGCGGGTCGCCACACGAAGGCGGACTCGGTGCGTGACGCCCTAGCTGCCCTCGGCCTCGGGGCGGATGACGCCGTTCTCGTGGGCGATACGGCGCACGATATCCGCGGCGCCCACGCCGAGGGGGTGCCCTGCATCTGCGTCACGTTTGGCGCCGGTGCGACGGCGGATCTCCGTGCGGCGGGGGCCGACGGCATTTGCACGGACGCGCCTGCCCTTCGGGCCGCCCTGCTGGGATATGATGGATAAACATGCGGATGGCGGTGTCCTGCCGCCGACAAGAGATGGGAGATCCATGGACAAGATGCTCGAATCCAAGATCGATGCCTACATCGACGAGGTATGGGACGATGTCATCCGCGACATCGAGGCGCTCGTCGCCCACCCCTCGGTGTCCGATGCGTCGAAGGCGCAGCCCGGCGCTCCCTTTGGCCCCGAGGTTCGTGCCGCGCTCGACGAGGCCCTCGGTATCGCCCGCAGGCTCGGATACGAGACGGGCGAGGACGAGGGCTACATCGGTTGGGGAGACCTTGCCGGTGAGGAGTCGGCGCAGGTCGCGACGATCGCCCACATCGATGTGGTCCCGGCGGGCCCCGGCTGGACGGGCGATCCCTTTACCGTGCGCCATCGCGAGGGCTGGCTCATCGGCCGCGGCGTCTCCGACGACAAGGGGCCTGCCGTGCTCTCGCTCTATGCGGGCGCGTTCTTCAAGCACGAGGGCATCACCCCGCGGTACGCGTTCCGCGCGCTTCTGGGCTGCGACGAGGAAGTCGGCATGACCGACGTCCATCATTATCTCGAGACGCATGAGAACCCGGCCTTCCTTTTTACGCCGGACGCCGAGTTCCCGCTCTGCAACGCCGAGAAGGGCCTCTTTGGCTGCACGTTTGCGAGCGCGCCCATCGAGGGCGGCCTCATTCTCTCTTGGTCGGGCGCCGAGGCGACGAACGCCATCCCGAGCGAGTCCGTCGTGGAGCTCGCCATCGACGCCGCCGAGCTGCCCCAGCCCCGGGCGCACGCCGACCGCCTCACCATCGAGGCCGTGCGGCCCGGCGTGGCGCGCGTGACGGCGCACGGCATCGGCGGGCACGCCGCCATGCCCGAGGGCACGCTTAACGCGGTCGGCCTCATCGTCGGCTACCTGCGCGAGCTCACGGGCGTGCTTGCGGCGGGGGAGGAGCGCTTCCTCGAGCTTCTCGCGCTCGTGCACGACGGTACGGACGGCGCCGCCATGGGCATCGCGAGCGCGGACGAGGCCTTCGGCCCCCTCACCTCCAATGCCGGCGTCATCGCCGTCGTAGACGGGCGCATCACCCAGTCGCTCGACTGCCGCTGCCCGGCGAGCATCACCGCCGATGAGATCGAGGCGACGCTCTGCGAGCTCGCCTCCCGCTATGGCGCCACGGTCGAGGACGTCTCAACCAAGGTGCCGTTCTCGGTCGACGCCGCGCACCCCGCCGTCCAGACGCTCATCGACGTCTACCGCGAGGTGACGGGCGATACCGAGGCGAAGCCCTTCTCCATGGGGGGAGGAACGTACGCGCGCAACTTCGCCTGCGCGGTCTCCTTCGGTCCCGAGGAGCCCATGGCGAACGCCCCGGCATGGGTCGGCCCCATGCACGGGCCCGACGAGGGTGCGAGCGAGGCGGCGCTGCGCCGTGCGCTCAAGATCTACATTCTGGCGCTCGTGCGCTTGCAGGAGATCGACCTGTAGACGGGCGGCGAGCCGGCGCGCGGGCGCCGCACCCGTCTCGCGGACGGTGCGCGACGCTCCGCGCGGTGCCTTGCCGGTGTGTTTCAAGCGCGCGTCATGAGGGAGGGGTCATTTGTAAACCCTCCGTAAACCTGACGTAGCGAAGCAGTAACGTTTGATAAGAGGTGCGTAATGGCTCGCCTGCGAGCCGTGGCGCACCTCTTTTGTGGGCGTAACCTTCCTAATCGAAGTTCGAGCGGGCCGTATGTGACCAAAGGTCGGGTGCGGCAGCATGCGCATGCGAAAGCCTCTCATGCGCTCCGCCGAAAGCCATCGTGTTCTTTGGAAGGAGAACCATGCTCGCATTTGATTGCTCTCGTCGTCAGTTCCTCGGCCTCGCCGGTGGCGTGGCCGCCTTCGCCGGCCTCGGCCTCGCCGGCTGCGGTTCTGAGCCCGCTGCCACGGGTTCCGCCGCGGGCGATGCCGCCGCCAGCCTCTCCGGCTCCGTGACCTACGACGGCGCCTCCTCGTTCCAGGCCCTCGTCGAGGCTGCCGCCGAGCAGTTCATGACCGAGAACCCCGATGTCTCCATCACCGGTTCCGGCAACGGTTCGGGCACCGGCCTTACCGCTGTCGCCGACGGCACCGTGAACATCGGCAACTCCGACGTCTTCGCCGAGACCAAGCTCGAGGCCGACCAGTGCGAGACCCTCGTCGACCATGAGGTCGCCGTCGTGGGCATGGGCCCCGTGGTCTCCATGAACGTCACCGTCGACGACCTCACCCTGGAGCAGCTCGCCGGCATCTTCTCCGGCGAGATCACCAACTGGTCCGAGGTCGGCGGCGAGGACGCCGAGATCCATGTCCTCAACCGCAAGGCCGGCTCCGGCACCCGCGCCACCTTCGAGGCCGCCGTCTTCGGCGCCGATGTGCCCGACTTCGCCGGCGAGGCCGAGCTCGATAAGTCCGGCGACGTTCAGACCCAGATGGGCTCCACCGACAACGCCATCTCCTATCTCGACTTCTCGCACTTCGACGAGGAGAGCTTCAAGGCCATCAAGGTCAACGGCGTCGAGCCGACGTCCGAGAACGTCGCGGACAACTCCTTCCCCATCTGGGCCACCGAGCACATGTACTGCCAGGAGGACGCCGACGAGGTCACCAAGGCGTTCCTCGAGTACATGCTTTCCGATGCCGTCCAGGGCTCGCTCGTTGAGGAGCAGGGCTTCATCCCCGTGTCCTCGATGACCGTCGTGAAGGACGCCGAGGGTAACGTCACCGAGAAGTAATCTCGCTTCGAAGCGACTGTACGCCTGTACTAAAACTGTTCGAAAGGTGCGCCATGGCAAAGCAAATGCCAAAACGCAACCTTGAGAAGGTCGGCTTGAGTGTCACGGGCGCCTGCGTAGCGCTCGTGACACTTGTCGTAGTGGCGCTTATCTTCATGGTTGCGCAGCGCGGTCTCTCCACCTTCTTCAAGGATGGCGTTAGTGTCCTAGAGTTCTTCACCGGTACCAAGTGGAACCTCGCCCAGACCAACGAGGCGACCGGCCTTCCCTTTACCGGCGCCCTGCCGCTCATCATCACGTCGTTTGCGGTAACGATCTTCTCCACCGTCATCGCCGTGCCGATCGCCATCGGCGCCGCCATCTACGTGGTCGAGATCTCGCCCAAGTTCGGCCAGAAGTACTTCCAGCCGCTCATCGAGCTGCTCGTGGGCATCCCCTCGGTCGTCTTCGGCCTCATCGGCTTCCACGTGATCGTGCGCGCGGTGCGCGTGATCTTTAACGTCGAGCTCGGACTCGGTATCCTGCCGGGCTCCATCGTGCTCGCCCTCATGATCTTGCCGACCATCACCACGCTCGCCATCGACGCCCTGCGCGCCGTGCCGCAGAGCTACCGCGAGGGCTCGCTCGCGCTCGGCTACACCCGCTGGCAGACCATCTGGCACGTGGTGCTCAAGTCCGCCACCCCCTCGCTCATGACCGCGGTCATCCTCGGCATGACGCGCGCCTTCGGCGAGACGCTCGCCGTCCGCATGGTCATCGGCGGCGTCGAGAACATGCCTGCCGGCCTCATCGACTCTGCGTCCACCATCACCACCACGCTCACGACCTCTATGGCCGTGTACGCGACGGGTTCGGTCCAAAACGACGCCCTGTGGACGCTCGGCCTGCTCCTCATGGGCATGTCGCTCATCTTCATCCTGATCATCCACCTCATCGGCGCAAAGGGGGCGAAGGCTCGTGGCTAACACAACGGTCGCTCAGGCGACGTCCGGCGGCGCGCACGCGCCGGCGCAGGACGCGCGCATCCGCCGCGCCATGCGCAACGACAAGATCGCGACGGGCGTGCTCGGTGCCATCGTCGCCATCGTGATGGCTATCGTCGTGGCGATGGTCGTCTACATCCTCTTCCAGGGTGTGGGGCAGCTGTTCCAGCCCGGCTTCCTCACCGAGGCCAGCCGTTCCAACGGTACCGAGGGCGGTATCGCCTATCAGCTGTTCGATTCGTTCTACCTGCTGATCCTCACGCTCATCATCTCGCTGCCGATCTCGCTGTTCGGCGCGGTCTTTCTGGTGGAGTACGCACCCGAGGGCCCGGTGACCAAGATCGCATCGACCGCTATCGAGACGCTGTCCTCGCTGCCGTCGATCGTCGTAGGCATGTTCGGCTTCCTCATGTTCTCCGTCAACTTCGGGTGGGGCTACTCGCTCATCTCGGGCGCCATCGCGCTCACCATGTTCAACATCCCCATCTTGACGCGCGTCATCACCCAGGCGCTTGAGGACGTGCCGGCGAGCCAGCGCGATGCCTGCCTCGCCATGGGCCTCACCCGGTGGGAGACGACGCTCCACGTCCTCATCCCCGCGGCCATGCCCGCCATCGTGACGGGCGTCGTGCTCTCGGCCGGCCGCGTGTTTGGTGAGGCGGCGGCGCTGCTCTTCACCTCCGGCATGTCGAGCCCGGCGCGCCTGAACTTCCTGTCGCTCAACTTCTCGAGCCCCACGTGCGCCTGGAACATCTTCCGTCCCGGCGAATCGCTCGCCGTGCACATCTACAAGATCTACGGCGAGGGCAGCCCCGAGGCGCAGCACATCGTCTGGGGCACCGCCGCAGTGCTGATGATTTGCGTGCTTCTGTTCAACGTGCTTTCCCGTATCGCCGGTAAGGCCCTCGCGAGGAGGATGACGGCCGAATGAGTAACACCACCGATGCGTTTCTCGCGAGTGTTGACTCGAGCGAGCGCGCGCCCCGCGTGACGGGCCGGGCGATCTCTGACGAGGTCATGCTCGAGACGCACGACGTCAACGTCTACTACGGCGACAACCATGCCCTGCACGACACGTCGCTTAAGTTCCACACGGGCGAGATCACGGCCCTCATCGGCCCGTCCGGCTGCGGCAAGTCCACGTTTCTGCGCTCGCTGAACCTCATGAACCGCGAGATTAAGGGCTGCCGCGTCACGGGCGAGATCGTCTACGAGGGCCGCAACATCAACACCAAGACCGAGAACCTCTACGAGCTGCGCCGCTCCATCGGCATGGTGTTCCAGCAGCCGAACCCGTTCCACAAGTCCATCCGCGAGAACATCACGTTCGCGCCCAAGCGCCACGGCCTCAAGGACAAGGACGCCCTCGACCAGCTCGTGGAGGAGAGCCTCCGCGGCGCGGCGCTGTGGGACGAGGTCAAGGACAAGCTGGATGAGAGCGCCTTCGCCCTCTCCGGCGGCCAGCAGCAGCGCCTCTGCATCGCGCGCACGCTCGCCATGCATCCGGACGTCATCCTGTTTGACGAGCCCTGCTCGGCGCTCGACCCCATCTCGACCCTCGCCATCGAGGACCTCATGCTCTCCATCGTGGAGAACCGCGCGATCGTGATCGTGACGCACAACATGGAGCAGGCGTCGCGCGTGTCGAACCGCACCGCCTTCTTCTACATGGGCGACATGGTCGAGTACGGCGAGACGGAGCAGATCTTCCAGCGCCCGAACGACAAGCGCCTGAACGACTATCTGACGGGCATGTTCTCGTAGCTGCCGCCGGTATCGGCTACGGCGCCCCTCTGCCGGGGCGCATCAACGCGGTATCGCCGCTCGTGCGCGAGCGTGCATTCCTTCCAGAAAAAGGGCGACCCTTGCGAGCGGGTCGCCCTTTTGCGTTGTCCGGGTGCACGGCTCGCCTTTGGCTCGGTGCGCTAGCCCTCGAGCTGTTCGGATACCTCGAGCCACTGCGTCTCGAGCTCGTCCACGGCCTCACGCGCCGCGGCGATTTTTACCTGCTGATCCTGCAGGGCCTGATAATCGGTGGGGTCTACCTCGTCCATCGCTGCCTCGAGCTCCTCGGCGCGCGTGCGCGCGGTGGCGATGCGCCTCTCGAGCGAGGCCACCTCGCGACGGAGGCGCTGGCGTTCGGCGTTGCTGAGGCCGGAGGAGGGTCCGGCGGGCGCGGCGTCTGCGGAAGGCTCGCTTGCGGGCGCGACGCCGCCCGTCGTGCCGCCCTGGGCGCCCTTGGCGCGGGCTGCCTCAACCAGGCGCAGGTACTCGTCCACCCCGCCCGGCACGTGGCGGAGGTGCCCGTCGATTAGGGCGTACTGCGAATCGGTCACGCGCTCCATCAGGTAGCGGTCGTGGGTGACGAGGATGAGCGTGCCCGGCCACCCGTCGAGCAGGTCCTCGACGATCGCGAGCATATCCGTGTCGAGGTCGTTGCCCGGCTCGTCCAAGATGAGGACGTTGGGCTCGTCGAGAATGGTGAGCAGCAGCATGAGGCGGCGGCGCTGACCGCCGGAGAGGTCGGCGATGCGGCTCCAGAGCTGCTGGGTCGTGAAGCCGAGCCGCTCGAGGAGCTTCTCGGGGCTCGTCTCCTTGCCGTCGATCAGGTAGGAGCGCTTGTAGTGCGACAGCACCTCGCGGATGGTGCTGTCGAGATACGGCGTGAGCTCGTCGAGCTGCTGCGAGAGCACGCCGAAGCGCACCGTCTGGCCGATTTTGACGCGGCCGGCGGTGGGGGCGAGCTTGCCCTGGATGACGTCGATCATGGTCGATTTGCCCGCGCCGTTCTCGCCGAGCAGGCCGAAGCGGTCGCCCGCGCCGATGAGCCAGGTGACGTCCTCGAGGACCGGATGGTCGGGGTAGCCGGCGTCCACGTCGATCACGTCGATCACCTGCTTGCCGAGGCGCGCGACGGCGAGGCGCTTGAGCTCGAGGTCGTTGCGCAGCGGCGGCACGTCGGCGATGAGCGCGCGGGCCGCCTCGACCCTGAACTTCGGCTTGGTGCTGCGCGCCTGGGCGCCGCGGGAGAGCCAGGCGAGCTCCTTGCGCGCCATGTTGCGCCGGCGCTCCTCGGCCACCTGGGCGAGACGGTCGCGCTCGACGCGCTGCAGGATGTAGGCTGAGTAGCCGCCCTCGAAGGGCTCGACGGCGCGGTCGTGCACCTCCCACATGGACAGGCAGACCTCGTCCAAGAACCAGCGGTCGTGGGTGACGACGAGAAGCGCGCCCGCACCGGCCTGCCAGCGGGTCTTCAGGTGGTGCGCGAGCCAGTTGATGGAGCGCATATCCAGGTGGTTGGTGGGCTCGTCGAGCATGAGGACGTCCCAGTCGCCGATGAGCAGGCGGGCGAGGTCGACGCGGCGGCGCTGACCGCCGGATAGCGACCCGACCGTCGCCTCCCACGGCACGTCGGAGATCAGCCCGTCGAGGATGCTGCGGATGCGCGGCGAGGCCGCCCATTCGTAAGCGGGCATGTCGCCCACGACGGCCGTGTGGACCGTCTGCGCGTCGTCGAGGGCATCGCGCTGGCCGAGGAGGCCCACGGCGAGGTCGCGGCGGTGCGTGACGCGCCCCTCGTCGGGCTCGAGGGCTCCGGCGAGAAGCGCCAGCAGGGTGGACTTGCCGTCGCCGTTCTTGCCGACGATGCCGATGCGGTCGCCCTCGTCCACGCCGAGGGTGACGTCATGAAAGACCTGTTTGGTGGGAAAATCGAGCGTGAGCGCGTCGCAGCCGAGCAAGATCGCCATGGGTGTCCCTTCCGTTTGTGTCTGAGATATCCTAGCACGTGCGGGCGGCGGTGCCGGGCGGCGCGGCGGGCGGGGCCCATGCTACACTGTCGGGGGATTTCTGCCGCCACGCGGCGCGATGGCGCGCGCCGGGTGGCCGAGGGGCGGCGCGTGCGCGCCGAGGGAGGATGACTATGATCAAAGCGGCGTTTTTCGATATCGACGGTACGCTCCTGAGTTTTGAGACGCACGCCATGCCGCCCTCGACCGTGCGCGCCCTCGCGGCGCTGCGCGCCCAGGGGATCCGCTGCGTCATCTCGTCGGGGCGCCCCACCTATCAGCTGCCGCCGGAGCTCCGCGAGGGCTTTGACGCGTACGTCACCCTAAACGGCCAGCTCTGCTATGACGCGGAGGGCACCTATCGCAGCTGCCCCATCGCCGAGGCCGATGTGCGCGCCATCGTCGGCCAGGTGGAGGAGGGTGTCTTTGACGCCCTCGTCCTCCAGCGCGAGCGCTCGTTTGTCAACGCGCTCACCCCGCGGGTGCAGGCGGTGGCGCGCCAGGCGAACCTCGTGTACGAGCCCGATGACATCGCGCGCGCCTTCGACGCGCCCGTCTACCAGTTCTGCGTCTTCGTCGAGCCGGGGGAGGAGGGCGTCTTTCTCGACAAGACGACCTCCGTCGCGGCGACGCGCTGGACCAACCTCTTCTGCGACGTGGTCCCGCGCGAGGGCGGCAAGGCCTTCGGTGTGGAGGCGACGCTCGCGCGCTTTGGGCTGGGGCCCGAGGAGGCGGTGGCCTTTGGCGACGGCGAGAACGACCTCAGCATGTTTGGCGCCGTGGGGACGAGCGTGGCGATGGGGAACGCGTGGGACAGCGTGAAGGAGCGCGCGACGCACGTGACGACCGGCGTTGACGACGACGGCATCTGGAACGCCTGCCGCGCACTCGGTCTGATCTAGGGGCAGGGGCGCCGGCGTCCCGCGCGTTCGCGCATCGCCTGCCCGCGAGGGGACGGCGTCCGCCCGCGAGGGGAGAGAAGCACCAGATTGGATGCCTGGGCCCTGAGGGGACAAAAGCGGCCGATGGGCGTCCGGGTCGCTGCGGGGACAACGTGGGCGGATTGCATGTCGGCTCTCCTGCGGGGAGAAAGCCAGCAGATTGTATAGGCAGATTGTATATTCTGACCTCATAGCGGCGAAAGCCCAGCTCAGCGAGGTGCAAAGAACGGGCGGAATGTATAGAAAGATACAATCCGCCCCATCTTTACCCTGGTGTTCATACAATCTGCCGCATCTCTCCCATTCTGCGCGAACATACAATCTGCCACGTTTCCCCCACCATCTTCGGGGCATGCCATCCGCTGCTTTCGGCCCTTCGCTTCGGTGTGTTCAGTCTGGGACGCTGCGCGGCACTTTGAATAGGCGCCGATTTTGGGCAGCCTCGTGGCGCAATGCGCCGCAATGGGGTAAAGTAAGCGCAAGCTAACTCATATCGTCGCCCCAAGCGGTGCGACGTGCCCGTCAAGAAAGGCATCCCATGGCTCATGAGCTGCACGAATCCGGCGAAGACTACCTCGAGGCCATCCTCATGATTGAGAACGAGCGCGGGCTCGCCCGCTCCGTCGACGTGGCGGAGCGGCTCGGGGTAACCAAGGCGAGCGTGTCCAAGGCGATGGGAATCCTGGAAGGGCGCGGTTACATCGAGATGGCGCGCCGGCAGGTCAGGCTCACCGAGGCGGGGCGCGCCGTGGCAGAGCGCATGCTGGAGCGGCACGAGTACTTTCGCGGGTTGCTCGTGCGCGCCGGGGTGACACCGGAGGTCGCGGCGGCGGAGGCCTGTCACATGGAGCACTGCCTCTCGAGCGATTCCTTCGCCAAGCTGCGCGCCCACTTGGAGGGCATCGATGCGCGTTGCGCTATGCGCCCTTCTTGAGGTTGGGGATGATGCGCTTCACGATCCAGAAGATCGCGACCACGACGACGAGCGCGATGATGACGTACTTCACGATGTCGGAGACCCACTCCGCCTGTTCGGAGACCTGCATCCACGCGCTGCCGGCCGCGGCGCCGAGCGAGCAGAGCACCGTGTTCCAGACGGCGGAGCCGACGAGCGTGAAGAGCGTGAACTTTGCCGGGTTCATGCGCGCGGTGCCGGCGGGGATGGATATGAGGCTGCGCACGACGGGGATGCAGCGGCAGATGAGGACCGTCGCCTGCCCCTTGCGGTCGAACCAGTCGATGGCGCTGGCAATGTCGGATCCCTTGAAGCCGAGCAGGCGCATGGGGCGCGTCTCGAAGAAGCGCATGAGGCGTTCGCGCGAGAGCACCCAGCCGATGCCGTACAGGATGTAGGCGCCGAGGACCGAGCCCGCCGTCGCCGAGATGATGACGAGGGGCAGCACCATGTCGGTCGTGGTGGTGAAAAATCCCGAGAGCGGCAGGATGACCTCGCTGGGGATGGGCGGGAAGACGTTCTCGATGAAGATGAGGGCGCCCACGGCGAAGTAGCCGAACTGGTTGATGAAATCGAAGAAGAGGGTGTCCATGGGGGACCTTTCTGCGGCCGGCGCGCGGGCCTGACCGTTTGGGGACGTTGCGAATCCGTGAGCCAGTGTAGCCGATGGGCGCACCGGTGCGGAGGGCCCGCCCCGCTTTCCATGGAGAATCGAGAAGTGGACGGGTCGCCCGCGACCGCGGCGGAAGGGGCGGTTAGGAGCGCTTGGGGGATGCGGGCAGCCACGTGACCTTGAGCACGCCCGAGAGCGGCCGCGCGATGGCGGGGAGCGCGCCAAGCGCCGTTGCGCCGGCGGTGACGAGGGCGACGGCGAGCGTGCCGAAGACGGGGTCGAGCATGAAGGCGGGGTCGTAGAAGGGCGTGTGGAACGTGAGCCAGGCACGGACGAGCCGGTGGACCACGTAGACGGGAAGCGTGCGGCGGCCCAGTGTGGTGAGCCATGAGTCGCCTGCCGGGGCGATCTTGAGCAGGGCGAGCGAGAAGATGCCCGCGATAGCCCACGTGATGAGGCGCGCGGCGATGCCGTCGGCGACGACGGTGCCGATGGGGCCTCTCCCGAGCCCGGGATAGGGGTTGTCGCCGTATACGAGGGTGAAGAAGCCATCGAAGGCATGGGCGTCCATGAGGCGCAGCGCACCGATCGCTGCCGCCGCCCCGACGCACAGCCAGAGGATGCGCCTTGCGCGCAGGCGCTCGAGTGCGGTGGGCGTGAGGTAGTAGCCCAGGGCGAACCAGGGGAGAAACGCGAGCGCGCGCCCCAGGGCGAGGATGCCGCTCGAGAGGTCGATGCAGCCGCTTGCGAGAGCGATGAGCGCCGTGAGGGCGATCCCGCGCGCCGGTTTCATGTGCGCGAGGACGGGTGTGGCGAGGTACCACCAGGCCATGGCGATGAGGTACCACGGCGCCGAGGTGAAGCGCAGCAGGCGCTCCGGATGGGCGAGAAGCACGCCGTTTACGGCGAGCAGCGCCGCCTGAAAGGCGAGCCCGAGTACGGCAAACGAGATGATGCGGTTGACGTTCAGCCGTCCCGCCCGATACGCGCCCTTGGCGAAGAGGCCGGACGTGAGCACGAAGAGCGGCATGTGGAAGAGGTAGATGATGTCGAAGGCGGCCGAGAGCGCGGCGTTGTCGTTGTGGATGGGATGCGCGATGTGGCCGAAGACGACCAAGATGATGAGCATCCCCTTGAGATTGTCGAACAGCGCGATGCGCGCCCGTCGCGGCGATGCCGCGGCCGTGGCTTCAGCTCCCATAGAACCCCTCGGTTGTACCTTCCCCAGCCGGTGCGCGCGGGGTTGCAGCGTGCCCGCGCCCATCCGGGCAAACCGGTATGATAGCAGGGTTGGAACCGTAATAGCAGGGTTGGAACCGTATGAGAGGATGAGGAGCACCATGGACAAGATCGCGAGCTTCACCGTCGACCATCTGACGCTCGAGCCGGGGCTCTACGTGTCGCGCGTCGACCGCGACCCGGCGACCGGCGCCGCGGTGACGACGTTCGATATCCGCGTCACCGCCCCAAACCGCGAGCCGGTCATGAATACGGCCGAGGTGCACACCATCGAGCACCTGGGGGCGACGTACGTGCGCAACGACGCCGCGTGGGCATCCCGCGTGGTCTACTTTGGCCCCATGGGATGCCGCACGGGGTTCTACCTCGTGGTGTTTGGCGAGGTGGGGTCGCGGGAGGTGCTGCCACTCGTTCAGGGGCTCTTCCGGTTCGTGACGGGTTTTGAGGGAGAGATCCCCGGCGCGCGCCCGGAGGAGTGCGGCAACTACCTCGACCAGAATCTTGCCGCGGCTCAGTGGTGGGCGCGCCGGTACCTCGGCGTGCTCGACGGCATCGACGAGGCGCATCTCGCATACGGTGTTTGATTGCGCACGAGGGATCCCCGCGTTTTCAGGGGGTTATTAATTCTAGTGCCTAGTTGGCGGCGGGTCTTGTGAGTAGCGGCGAACGTGCGCGGTCTTCTGACCTGCGGGATCTTTAGCGAGGCGCCCTCTCTCTACTTCGACTTGGGGCGCGCAACTAGGCACTAGATTGAATGACCCCCCCAATCTGCCCGTTGAGATCGGGGGAGAGCGGTCGGGGCCGGCTGAGCGGGCCGGGTCGGGGCTGTCGGCCGCCCGCGGCGCTATGCCGCGGGGCCCGGGACGAACGAGATGAGCGCGCAGGCGCCCGGCATGACGACGTCGGGCACCAGCACGAGCGCTGCGGCGCCCGGGTTGAACGATACGTCCTCGCCCGTGAGCCAGGCGGTCAGCCGGTTCATGAACGGGATGTGCCCGCAGGCGACGACCGTCTGCGCGCCCGCGGCGGCGACCCCGTCGAGAAACGCCACGTCGTCCTGCTCCCAGAGAGCCTCGCAGTCTTGGGGTGCGCCGGCGGCCACCCCGAGGCCCTCGAGTGCGCGGTGCGCCTCCTCGGCCGTCGCGCGCGCACGGTCGGCGGGGCTGGTCCAGAGCGCGATGGGGCCCGCCGCGTCGAGCGCGCCGAGTCCGCAGGCGTCCGCCGCCGCGGCGAGCTGGGCAAAGGTGGCGGGGAAGCCCGTCGGCGCCGCGAGGGCGGCGCGCCCCTCCGGCGTGAGCGCGCGCAGGGCGTCCGTAGCGGCCGCCTCGGGAGGCTCGGGCTTGCCGTGGCGGATGAGGATGAGCTGCTTCACGGTGACTCCTTTGCCGTGGGGGCTAAAGCGTGCCGAAGATGCGGTCGCCCGCGTCGCCCAGGCCGGGCACGATGTAGGCGTTCTCGTTCAGGCACTCGTCGATGGCGCACGTGTAGATGTGCACGTCGGGGTCGGCCGCCTCGACCGCGGCGATGCCCTCGGGCGCGGCGATGAGGACCATGAGCTTGAGGTCGCGCACGCCGCGGGCGCGCAGCGCGCGGATGGCGTCGATGGAGGAGCCGCCCGTGGCGAGCATGGGGTCGACGATGAGGCAGGTGCGCTCGGCGATGTCACGCGGCATCTTGCAGTAGTACTCGTGCGGCTCGTGGGTGACCTCGTCGCGCTCCATGCCGATGTGGCCTACGCGGGCGGACGGGATGAGGTCGAGCATGCCCTCGACCATGCCGAGGCCGGCGCGGAGGATGGGGATGATGGCGACCTTGCGCCCGGCGATCTGCTTGCCCGTCGTGGCGCAGATGGGAGTCTCCACAGAAACGTCCTCGAGTGCGAAGTCGCGCGTCGCCTCGTAACCCTCGAAGATGGCGAGCTCGCGTACCAGTTCGCGGAACTGCTTGGTGCCCGTGCGCTTGTCGCGCATGATGGTGAGCTTGTGCTGCACGAGCGGGTGGTCGATAACGGTCACGCGCGATGCGTCGAACGACTGTGCCATGGGGTCTCCTAGCGTCGGTGGTGTGCGGTGCCGGTGGTGGGGCCGGTTACCGTTTGCGTCCGCTGTCGATTATCGCACGCGCGGCGGACCCTGTTCTGCTATATCTGCTAAGTGGTGTTTTTTGCGCGCCTGGGCGCGCGGGCGGAGGGAGTGGCTGCGATGGCTATCGAGCGGGTGCGGGCGTATTTTGAGGCCGAGGGGATCGCCGAGCGGATCCTCGAGTTTCCCACATCGAGCGCGACGGTGGAGCTCGCGGCGGCCGCGGTGGGCTGCGAGCCCGCGCGCATCGCCAAGACGCTCTCGTTTGCGGTGGGCGAGCGCGTGGCGCTCATCGTCGCCGCCGGCGACGCGCGCATCGACAACCCCAAGTTCAAGGCGCAGTTCCACACCAAGGCGAAGATGCTCGCCGCCGCGGACGCCGAGCGGCGCATCGGGCACGCGGTGGGCGGCGTCTGCCCCTTTGCCGTGAACGACGGGTGCGACGTCTACCTCGACGCGAGCCTGCGCCGGTTCGATACGGTCTATCCGGCGTGCGGGAGCGCCAACAGCGCCATCGGCCTCACCCTGGCGGAGCTCGAGCGCTACGCCCGACCCGTCGCCTGGATCGACGTCTGCAAGCTCCCCGCCTAAAGGCGCTACCGCTCGACCCTCATCGCGCGCATGGCGTTCAGGATGGCGATGATAGCCACGCCCACGTCGCCGAAGACGGCGAGCCACATGTTGGCGACGCCCATCGCCGCGAGGGCGAGGATCAAGATCTTCACACCCAGGGCGAACACGATGTTCTGCCAGACGATGCGCATGGTCTTGCGGGCGACGCGCATGGCGCGCGCGATGTTGGAGGGTCGGTCGTCCATCAGCACGATGTCGGCGGCCTCGATGGCGGCGTCGGAACCCATCGCGCCCATGGCTATCCCTACGTCGGCGCGCATGAGCACCGGGGCGTCGTTGATGCCGTCGCCCACGAAGGCGAGCTTGCCGTCGCCCTGCTCGAGGTCGAGCAGCCGCTCCACGGCGCTCACCTTGTCTGCGGGCAGCAGCTGCGCGTGCACCTCGTCGAGGCCGAGCTTCGCGGCCACGGCTTCGGCCACGTCCCGCCGGTCGCCCGTGAGCATGACGCATTTCTGCACGCCTTCGGCATGCAGGTCGGCGATGGTTTGGGCGGCGTCGTCTTTCACCACGTCGGCGATGACGATGTGGCCCGCGTACCGCCCGTCGACCGCCACGTGCAAGATGGTGCCCGTGAGCTCGCACTCGTGCCAGGGGCTGCCGTGCTCGGCCATGAGCTTGTCGTTGCCCACCATGACCACGCGCTCGTCCACCGTGGCGGTGACGCCGTGGCCGGACTCCTCGCACACGTCTTTTATGCGCGTCCGGTCGATCTCGCCGGCATAGGCCTGCTTGATGGAGACGGCGATGGGGTGGTCGCTGAACGCCTCGGCGTATGCGGCGCACGAGAGCACGTAGTCCGCATCGACGCCCTCCTCGGGGTGGACCGCGACGACGCTGAACGTGCCGGAGGTGAGGGTGCCCGTTTTGTCGAACACGACGGTGTCCACGTGGGCGAGCTGCTCGAGGTAGTTGGAGCCCTTGACGAGAATGCCGAGCCGGGAGGCGCCGCCGATGCCGCCGAAGAAGCTCAGGGGCACCGAGATGACGAGCGCGCACGGGCAGCTCACCACGAGGAACGTGAGGCCGCGCAAGATCCAGTCGGGCCAGGCCCCCATGCCGAGCGCGGGCGGGACGATGGCGATGAGCACCGCCGAGACGGTGACGGCGGGCGTGTACCAGCGGGCGAAGCGCGTGATGAAGTTCTCGGTCCTGGCCTTCTTCTCGCTCGCGTTCTCGACGAGCTCCAGGATGCGCGAGACCGTCGACTCGCCGAAGGGCTTCGTGGTCTTGACGCGCAGGATGCCCGTCATGTTGATGCAGCCGGAGATGACGTCGGCGCCCGCCTCGACATGGCGCGGGACGCTCTCGCCCGTAAGCGCCGCCGTATCGAGCTGCGAGGAGCCCTCGACCACCTTGCCGTCGATGGGCACGCGCTCGCCCGGTTTGACCACGATCACATCGCCGACCGCCACCTCCTCCGGGTCGACCTCGACAAGCGCGCCGTCGCGCTCGATGTTGGCGTAATCGGGGGCGATATCCATCATGTCCGCGATGGACTTGCGGCTCTTGCCCACGGCGTAGCTCTGGAAGAGCTCTCCCACCTGGTAGAACAGCATGACGGCCGCGCCCTCGGCCATATGCGGGTCGGTGTCGGGGAAGGCGACCATGGCGAAGGCGCCCACGGTGGCGACAGCCATGAGGAAGCTCTCGTCAAAGGCCTGGCCGTGGCGGATGTTGCGCCACGCCTTCTGGAGGACGTCGTGGCCGGCGATGAGGTAGGGGATGAGGTAGAGGGCGAAGGAGGCGAAGACCGATCCGGTGTCGCCGAACGCGGCGGCGAGCAGCCCCGTCTCGTCGACGAGCATGATGACGGCGAAGATGCCGAGCGCGATGAGGATGCGGTTGCGCCATTTCCGCTGCTTCTTGTTCATGGGGACTCCAATTGCACTTATGAACACACGCTCATATATAAGCGGGGAAAAAGGCCGCGCGGGCGGCCGGGGAGAGCCGGCGGGCGGTGTGCGCGGGGCCGTTAGGGGTGGTGCGCGCACCGCCGTCCGCCGGCGGTGGGGGGCTACCGGAGGATCTCGCAGTCGGGCTCGATGTCTGCGGTGAGCCTGACCACGCGCTCGAGCACGTCGTCGAAGACGTCGTCGGCGGCGGTGAGCGTGAGCTTCTGCGTCATGAAGTTGACGCGTGCGCTCTCGACGCCCTCGATCTTCATGATGGCGTCCTCGAGCTTCTGGGCGCAGTTGGCGCAATCGATTTCATCGAGCTTAAAAGACTTGCGCATGGGGGTTCCTTTCCTTCTTGCGGGCGCCCGCGGGGGGCGGTGATTGCCGATGGGGTGCGCGGCTGCGCGCATGGGCGCGCCGCGCGACTGCCCGGTCTCGCTTACTCGCAGATATGCGTCATGCCCTGGGCGAGCATGGTGTGCACGTGGTCGTCGGCGAGCGAATAGATGAGGCTTCTGCCGTCGCGATCGAACCGTACGAGGCGGGCTTGCTTCAAGATGCGCAGCTGGTGGCTGACGGCGCTCTGCGTGGCGCCGATGGTGTCGGCGATGTCGCCCACGGAGCGGGGGGTGTCGAAGAGCGCGTAGAGGATCTTGATGCGGGTCGTGTCGGAGAAGACCTTGAAGAGGTCGGCGAGGTCGTAGAGGAGCTCCTCGTCGGGCATGCAGAGATCGTTGGCGGCGGGAGCCGCGGCGGTGGGTTCTTCCATGGCCCTCCTTTCAAATCTCAAACGTATGAACAATCGTTCATATAACTGAGTCTGATTATATGAACGCATGCGCATACGTCAAGAGGAATCTGTGAGTTTTCGGTAAGAGGTCGGATGGGTTGGGGGAGGGGTGCCGTGCGGGATGCCGTTGCCCGCGAGATCGCTCGATGCGCGCGATGTGCCACGGGTCCATAAGAGGGATGCGCCGCCGCCGCGCGTTGCGGTAGGATACCTAACGGACGTCGACGCGCGGCCGTGGCCGCAGGAAGGGGAGCACATGATCATCGAGGAGCACGCCCTGTGGGGCGAGGAGCCCACTGAGGAGCATCCGGCGACTTACACGGCGTATCTCGCCGATCCGCTCACCGCCGCGCCCGACGCACGGCGTCCCGCGATGGTCGTGTGCGGGGGCGGCGGCTTCGATCATGTGGTCTCCCACGAGAAGGAGCCGGTGGCCCTCGCGTACCTCAACAGCGGCTACCAGGTGTTTGTGCTCGAGTACGTGACGATGTCCACCGGAGACGTCGCCTACCCCGCGCCCGAGGCCGACCTCGCCCGCATGGTCGCCACGGTTCGCGCCAACGCCGACGCGTGGCGCGTCGATCCCGGGCGCGTGGCGGTCGTCGGGTTCTCGGCGGGCGGCTTCGTATGCGCGGCGCTCGCCGCCGGCTGGAAGACCGGTCCGTTTGCCGCCCTCGCCGGCGCCCGCCCCGAGCAGGTGCGCCCCGACGCGGCCGTGCTCTGCTACCCGCTTCTCGACCTGCGCGTGGTGCGCGACGAGCAGCTGCGCGACCCGCGCATCGACCTGCGCGTGCCCAAGACGGGCGGCAAGACGGGGCGCGACCTCGTGATGGATTACCTGGCGCGCGTCGCCGGGGAGGCGACCGAGGAACGCCTGGCGGAGATCGCTCCGGTCAACCATGTCGACCGGTACATGGCGCCGACGTTTGTCTGGGGCGTCGCCGATGATAAGACGTGCCCGATCGTGCAGGTGCACGAGTTCGCCTGCGCCATGGCGCGCACCGGCGTTACGCATGAGGTGCACGTGTTCGACCGGGGCGGCCACGGGCTTTCGATGGCGAACGTCAACACGCGGGTGGATAACGCGGCGGAGCAGGCGATCGTGCGCCCCTGGTTCGACCTCGCCGCGGCCTTCCTCGAGCGGTGCGGGGTCGCATAGTCGAGATTCGCTCGCACGAAATACAAAACAACGTATATATTAGTGAATATATACGCAAATATGAAATGCGATGATTCGCGTGCATTTGCGCGTGGCCAAAAACCGCAGCGAAATAATGAAAGACCCCCCTCTAGGAGGGCTGATGAAGAGCGCCGTCCGGATGTCGAGGGGCTGCTCGACGCGATATCCGCCCAAAACGGAGTCTTTTTGGGCGGGCCTGCGCGGCTTGAGCGCGCGGCGATGGCGCATTGGCACGGCCGGGGCGCGCGTCGACGCGCCTCGCTCGCGATGCATAATTATTTCGGTGAGGATTTTGTCCACCGCGGTGCGCCGCGAGGTGCGCGGGCATCGTTTCTGCGGCACGGCGTCCCCGCGCGCGGCGGGGATGGGTGCTATGGTAGCTATCAAGAGGTGATGCATCCATGCATACGTGGACATGGGCAGAGGGCGCGTTTGTGGGCGCGCATGCCCGGGAGGCGAGCGGCGACGCGGCGTCGGCGGGCGAGGGTGCGGCTCCCTTCCCCGGCACACGGGAGCCTGATGGGGTGCGGGGAGCTGACGGTGCGTGGGTGCGGGTCAGCGTCGGCGCCACGGCAGAGGTCGATCTAGACGAGGGCTCCCCGCTGGTGCGCGAGGTGCTGCGCGACATGCCCCATGCGGCCGTTTCGTATGGGGAGCGCGATGCGTCCAGCGCCTGCGGCATCGTGGTGGTGCCCGCCGGGATGGGCCGGCGGCGCGAGGCGGCGCGTTTCGCGTTCGTCCTGCGTCCTCACTGCCTGGCGCTGGTCGAAGACGGACCACTCGCCCGGCCTCTTATCGAGCGCCTGGCCGCCGAGGGGGCGCCCGTCGAGGGTCCCGCCGACGCGCTCATGGGACTCATCCGGCTTCTGCTCCGCGACCAGCCGGCGCTGCTCTCGGAGGTGCGCGAGGACCTCGAGCTCATCGAGGAGGCCGTGCTCGAGGGGCGCGAGCGCCCGAACCGTGCCCTCATGATGGAGGACGCGCGTCGCATGCTCGGGCTCGATACGTTCTACCAGGGCCTTTCGGATATCGTCGACAACCTCGCCGAGGAGGGGGAGGGCCTCGCGAGCCCGGCGGAACGGCTGCGGGCAAAGGCGCTCGCCCGTCAGCTCGACCGGCTCGCGACCCGGCTCGAGGCGCTGCAGCAGTACGGCCTCGAGGTGCACAGCCTCTACCAGGAGAGCATCGACGTGCACCAGAACCATGTGATGCAGTGGCTGACCGTCGTGACGACGATCGCGATGCCGCTCACGTTCATCACAGGCTGGTACGGGATGAACTTCCCGCATATGGCGCTCTTCGACGCGGCGTGGGGGTACCCGGCGGTCATCGTGGTCTGTCTTGCCATCGTTGCGGCCGAGGTGCGCTTCTTTCATCGACGCGGGTGGCTGCGCTTCGGCGGCGGGCGCCCGCGGCGCGGGCGCCGGGATCGGCGGCGCGGCGGGGATGCGGCCTGACGGCGGGCTCGCGTACCCGCACCGGCGCGCCACGCTATACTGTTGCCGATGACAGATCGTCAACAGGAAGGATGGCACCATGTGGTCCTTTGAGAGCGTGTTCTATCAGATCTACCCCCTGGGCTTCTGCGGGGCGCCCCGTGCAAACGACGGCGTTTGCGCCCACCGCATCACCAAGGTGGCGGCATGGGCGGATTACCTGGCGGAGCTCGGGGTCGGCGCCGTGCTCCTCAACCCGGTGTTCGATTCGTCGACGCACGGGTACGACACGCGCGACCTCACCCGCGTCGACTGTCGTCTAGGCACCAACGAGGATCTTGCGGACGTGGTGCGCGCCCTGCACGCGCGCGGCATCCGCGTGGTGCTCGATGCGGTGTTCAACCATGTCGGCCGCGAGTTCTGGGCGTTTCGCGACGTGCGCGAGCACCGGTGGGACTCGGCGTACCGCGACTGGTTCTGCCTCAACTTCGACGGGGACTCCGCCTTTGGCGACGGGTTCTGGTACGAGGGTTGGGAGGGCTGCTACGATCTCGTCAAGCTGAATCTCCGCAATCCCGCCGTCGTGGCGTACCTGCTCGACACGGTGCGCGGGTGGCGGCGGGAGTTTGGCATCGACGGGCTGCGCCTCGATGTCGCCTACTCCCTCGACCGTGACTTCCTGCGGAGCCTGCACGGCGTGGCGCGCGAGCTCTCGGCCACGGCGCCGGCGGCGGCGCCGCTTGGGGGCCCGCGCGCCGAGGACACGGCGTTCGTCCTCATCGGCGAGACGCTCCACGGCGACTACAGCCAGCTCGTCAACCCCGAGATGCTCGACTCGTGCACCAACTACGAGTGCTACAAGGGGCTGTACTCAAGCTTCAACAGTCAGAACATGTTCGAGATCGCCCACTCACTCCATCGGCAGTTCGGCGGGGACCCCTGGTGCATCTACCGCGGGCTCCATCTGCTCTCGTTTGCCGACAACCACGATGTGACCCGTTTGGCGAGCATCCTCACCGACCCTGCCTGCGTGCGCCCCGCCTACGGGGTGCTCTTCGGCATGCCGGGGATACCCTGCCTCTACTACGGAAGCGAGTGGGGTGCGACGGGCGTCAAGGGCGCGCATGACGACTGGGACCTGCGCCCGGCGTTCGAGGCGCCCGTCCAAAACGAGCTCGCGGTCCATGTCGCGCGCCTCATCGCAGCGCGCACCGCGGGACCCGGTGCACGGGCGCTCAGCTACGGCGCGTACCGCAACGTGCAGATCCAGAACAAGCAGCTCCTGTTCGAGCGGACGGTGGAGGCCGAGGGTGCGGAGCCGGCGGCGCGCGTGCTGGTGGCGGTCAACGCTGTGGCGGAGCCCTTCACGTTCTCGGCAGGCGAGCTCACAGGGACCTTCGCCGACCTTCTGGACGGGGACGGCGGGTCGGTCGAGCTCGCGGGGGCCCTTGAGCTCGCGCCGTACGAGGTGCGCTACCTGCTCGCCCGGTAAGGGTGCGCGCCGCCCCCACGCAGGGTGGCGGCGCGCCGGGGCTACATCACATGCGTCTCGGCGAGGCGCTCCTCGATGCACTCGTTTGCGCGCGCGAGGCGCCGGCGCAGCGCGAGGCCCAGTATGAGGGCGGGCACGAGGTAGGCGGCGAGGCGGCCGAGGGCCCACCAGAAGTCTCCCTGCCAGAGGCCGAACTGCGCCGCGCGGAACGCGTTCTCGGCGTGCACGAAGGGAAGCCACCGGTAGAGCGTCTGGAAGACGGGCGGCAGCATCTGCGACGGAAACGTGCCGCCCGAGCCCGCGACCTGCACGACCATCAGCACCACGGCGATGGCCTTGCCCACATCGCCGAAGGCGGCGGTGAGCGCGTAGATGATATTCACGAACACAAACGAGGCGACCCATCCGGTGAGGAAGAACAGTACCGGGTGGGCGCACTGCACGCCCAGGTAGAAGAGGTCGCCGGCGCAGATGAGCGTCGCCTGCGCGAGGCCCACGGCCCCGAAGAACGCGAGGCGCCCCAGGTAGGCGCCGCCGACGCCGCAGCCGGTCTCGGCGAGGGCCCGCGCGCTCGGCGCGACTTTGACGAGGGCGGCGAGCACGACGCCGCCGATCCAGATCGCGAGGGTGGTGTAGAACGGCGCCATGGCCGACCCGTTGTTCTCGACGGGGAAGACGGGCGTGCGGTCGAGCGTCACCGGTGCGGCCATGAAGGCGGCGAGCTCGGCCGGCTCCGCACCGAGAATCTGGCGTATCTGCGCAAGATCGCCTGCGGCGACGGCGCCCGCAAGCGTCTCGTGAAGCGCATCGAGGCGCGCGGCGGCCCCCTCGAGCGCGTCGGCAGATTCGGTGAGCGAGACGGCGGTTCCGGTGAGGCCGGTCTCGGCGGAGCCGGCGGCGGCGTCGACGGCGGCGAGCGTGTCGTCGAGCCGCGCGGCGAGGGAGCGGGCGTCCTCGGCGGCGGCGGAGACGGTCCGGGCGAGCTCGTCGAGCGAGGCGCGCACATCGCCCGTCGCGGCGCCCTTGAGCGAGGCGAGGTCACGGGCGGCGTCGTCGACGAGCCCTTCGAGCTCCTGCTTTGCCGCGGCGGCATCTTGGGCGCCCTGAGAGAGGTCGCCGGCGGCGGTGCCGAGGCCGGCGGACAGGTCGTCGAGCTCGGCTATGAGCGCGCCGAGGCGCTGGGAGAGGCCCTCGAGATCGCGCGCCACGGCGCCGGCGGCGCTGCCCGCGGACGTGCCCGCTGCGGCCTCCTCGAGACGGTGCGCGAGCTCGATCTGGCCTGCGAGGGAGTCGGCGAGCTGCTGCAGGCGCCCGCGATGCCCCTCGACCGTCTCCTTTGCCCGGGTAAGGCCGGCCGTGAGGTCGCCCACCTGCGCATCGGCCGCATCGAAGGCGCCGTCGATGGCGTCCTGCACATCGCCCATGCCCGCGGAGGCGCCCGCGATGGCGGTGTCCCACGCGGTGCCGGCGCCGGCAAGCGCGTCGGAAACGTCACCCACGCCCGCCGCGGCGGAACCGAGGGCACCTGCCGCCTCATCGGCGGGCGCGCCGGCGGCGCCGAGCGCGTCGCCGCCGCCTGCGACGAGCGCACCGGTGGAGGAGAGAAGCTCGGCGTAGGCGCGCGCGTCGCCCGCTGCACCCCTGAGACGGGCCGCGGCACCGGTGACGGCATCGTCGAGGCGGCCGGCGAGGCTCGCGAGCCCCTCGTCATCGAGCAGGCTCGATAGCTCGTCGAGGACGCCGGCGCCCACGTCCGTCACGGCGGCGGCGAAGCTCTTATCGATGTCGGCGCGCACGGCGGTGGCGGCTTTGTCGGTCACGATCTGGGCGATGGCGTTGGCCTTCTGGTTCTGCAGGAACGTGACCTCGGCGGCGCCCGCGCCCGCGTCGTAGCCGCCGAGGATCCGCTCGGAGAAATCCTCGGGGATGATCAGCGCGGCGTAGTAGGCGCCGGAGCGCACGCCCTCGCGCGCGTCGTCTGCCGAGGTGGGCACGTAGCCGATGGCGGTCGACGTACGGAGCTCGTCGACGACGCGCTCGCCCACGTTGAGGGTCACGGGGACGAGCCCGCTCTCGTAACCAGCGTCCTCGCAGGCGACGGCGACCTTGAGGTTCGCGGTGTTGCCGTAGGGGTCCCAGCTGCCGGCGATGTTGAACCACGCGTAGAACGAGGGCACGACGATCATGCCCGCGACCACCACGAGGGTGACGGCGTTGCCGGTGGCGTGGCGGAAGTCGCGGCGGATGAGGGACCAGATGCGGGTGAGGGTGCTCACGAGAGACCGCCTCCTTGTGCGGTGGGGTTGGGGGCAGGGTCGGTGGCGCTCTCCGGCACGGCGAGCGCCTCGCGCGCGCGGTCGTGGAGGTACGCCACCACGAGGAGATAGGCCGTTGTGGCCACGAGCGACACGATCCAGCAGACGAGGAGCGCGAACTTCGCCGGGAGCACAAAGAGCAGGAGCGTGCACGCGAGAGGGGCGGCGACGAGCGCCCCGATGCCCCGTCGCACGAGCGCGGGGTAGGCCCGCTCGAACCGGGCGGCGCGATCACGGGCGGCGGCGCGCTGCGCGGGCGTGGCGATGAGCGCCCGGAGGCGCCGCTCGAGGGCGCCGGCGGTATCGGCGGGGATGGTGTGCTCGGCCACCATGAGGTCCGTCGCGGCGAGGCTGCGGTCGAAAAGGGCGTTTATGGGCACGAGCCGGCGACGCATGCCGAGCCCGATTACGGCCGCCGGCAGCAGGAAGACGGCGAGCATGAGGAGGTTTTTGGCGTAGAAGTCGCCGTAGAAGCCCGCCACCGCCTCGCGCATGGCGTCGATGCCGTAGGTGAAGGGGAGCCACGGCTCGAGCGCGCGGAAAAACGGCGGCTGCATCTGGATGGGGTAGAGGCCCGACGCGCCGGGGATCTGCAGCACGACGAGGAGCACGCCGAGCGCCTTGCCGACGTGTTTGAAGGCGACGGCGAGGGCGTAGACGATCGACACGTAGACAAACGAGGCGACAAGGCCGGCTCCGATGAACGCGGCGGGCGAGACGCACTGCATGCCGAGGGCGATGTCGCCCGTGCAGCAGATGAGCGCCTGCACCTGCCCGAGCGCGGCGATGAGCGCCCCGCGGCCGAGGGTTGCCTGCCAGGGGGAGACGGCGCCGATGCCCTCCTCGTCCACCTCGAGCTTGTAGATGGCAACGAGCACGAAGCCGCCGACCCAGAGCGCGAGGTTGGTGTAGAAGGGGGCGACGCCCGAGCCGTAGTTGCGCACGGGGAAGACGGCCTCGTCGACCAGTGAGACGGGCGAGCCCATGAAGGCGCCCACCGTGGCGGGGTCCAGCGCGATGAGGTCCCGCACGACGGGCGTCTCGCGCGCGCTCTCTATAAGGGAGAGGTCGCGGGCAAGCGCGTCGACGTCGTCAGCCGCCGTCGTGACCGCGCCGGCGGTGCGGCCCACGGCGTCTGCCCCCTGGGCGAGAAGCCCGTCGAGCGTGGCGAGCGTGCCGTCCGCCTGGGCGATGAGCGCGCCCACCGATCCGGCGGCGCCCGTGAGAGCGCCTCCGGCGTCCGCGAAGGCGTCGAGGCCGCTCGAGAGCGCGGGGAGCGTGGTGGTGAGAAGGTCCGCCTGCAGTCCGGCGAGCGACGCGGTTGCCTGCTGGATGGCGCCGTTGACGGTGGCTGACAGGCCGCGCATGCTCTCGGCGCCCGCCTTGATGTGGTCGGAGACCTGTTGGAGTGCGGCGATGTTGGCCGTGAGGTCGCCGATGGCGCCGTCGAGGGCGGCGACGGTGTCGTCCATGCGGTCGAGCAGGTCTTGGCGCACCGCGGCTGCCGCGCCTTCGACGCTTGCCGCCGCGATCTCGTCGCGCGCGCGGGCGAGGCTGTCGCGCATGCCCTGGAGGTCGCCTGCAACGCCGGTGAGCGCGGCGAGGGCGGCGTCGATCTTGCCCTGCGCCCAGCCCACGTCGCCGGCGAGGGCGCCGATATCGTAGGCGGCGGTGGATGAGATGCCGGCGACCGTACCCGAGGCGGCACCGACGGCGCCGGCAATATCAGCGGTGAGCTGCTGCGCGCCCGTGCGCGTCTGGGCGAGGTGCTGCCGGGCGCCGGCAAGCGCGTCGGCAAGGGATGTCGCCGTGCCGGAGAGCTCGGCCATGGTCGCGCGCGTGGCGCCGACGGCCGTGCGCGCGCCGCCCACGCTCTCGCCCGCCCGGGCGAGGCCGTCGCCGAGGTCGCGCAGGAGCCGGGCGCTCTCGGAGAGCTCGGACGCGGCGCCGGCGCGGGCGTCGTCGAGGGCCGTGGCGCCCGTATCCGCCGCCCCGCTGAGCCGCTCGGTCACGGTCTCGCCCACGAGCGCCGTGAAGCGTCCGGCGATCTCCTCCTCGAGCGTGCTCGCCCCCGTGTCGGTCACCTTGGGCGCCACGGCGTTCGCCTTCTCGTTCACCAGATAGGTGATGTGCGCCGGCTCGGTATCGCCGGTGAGAACGTCGGCGATCCCGGCGGTGAAGTCCGTGGGGATGATGAAGGCGGCGAAGTAGGTGCCGGCGCTCACGCCGTCTCGCGCCTCCTCGTCGCTGTCGACGAAAGTCCAGCCGAGCTGGTCGTTGTGCGCGAGCTCGTCGCGCAGCATCGAGCCGGCGTTGACGGTGCCCATACCGGGGATATCGGCGCCCTCGTCCGCGATGACGACGGCGATGGGTATGGTCGAGGTGTTCCGGTAGGGGTCGTCGTTGGCGATGATGTTCGTCCACGCGTAGAGCGAGGGGATGATGCACACGCCGATGGTGATGACGATGGCGACGGGATTTCTTGCGATGCGCTTGAGGTCGCGCACGAAGATGCGCGCAATGGTTCGCACGATGCTGCCTTTCTCTCGCGGTGGCTCCTGAGAGTCAGACAGCGATAATACCCAATTAGTGATTAACACACGCTTGTGGAATAATTAACGGTGGCTAAGCCATGGAGACGGCCCTTGTGGGGAGTAACGGACAAAGGTGGGCGCAATGGGGAGAAACGAGGGGCAGGCGCGTGCGATGCGGCGGGAAGCGACGGAGGCGGTCTCGCCGCACGGGGCTGCGTCCGGCGCGGACGCGCGTACGGCGCGACCGGCGGGCGTCGATCGGCGCGTCGTGCGGAGCCGCCGCGCCATCATACAGGCGTTTGAGGAGTTGCTTGCCGAGCGTCCGCTCGACAAGATCACGGTGAGCGCGATAGCCCAGCGCGCGGACGTGGACCGCAAGACGTTCTACCAGCACTTCGGGAGCATCTCGGGCCTCATCGACGCGCTTGCCGACGACTTCGCCGCCCGCGTGCTCGACGGTACGGCGGCACCCGACGCGACGGGCATGCCGGGCAAGGCGTCCGGAGGCATGGAGGGCGGTCCCGAAGCCGCGGCTCTTGACACGGCGCCCGGCGCGCCCGCCCTGCACATGTTCTTCACCGCCCTCGCGCGCAACCTGAGCGCGGGCCTTGTGCGGGAGCGCGGCTTTTTCGAGCACATGCCGGCAGATGTCCTCTACGACCGGCTCTACGCCCCCTTTGAGCGGCAGATTCTCGCGCGCGGCCTCGTCGACGGACTCATCGCGCCCGATGCCGCCCGGCCCGCGCTCTCGTTCGTGCTCGGCGGCATGCTCTCGCTCATGCGCTGGTGGCTCGGGCACGGCGAGGCGCTCGAGCTCGACGAGGTGGTGGCGCTCGCCTCGGTGCTCACCGAACACGGGTTCGCGGGCGCGGCCGGCGGGCGAGGCGCCCCGTCGCCTGCCGCGCGGCAGGCGACGGGGCCGACCGGGCGGGAGGCGTGCCCGCGCACTCGATGCGCTCATCGATGCGACGCTTGACGCCCTGTACGGGCGCTCACAGGACGGGAAGACCCAGGAGCGGGGGGATGCAGGTGAATTAGGCGGGGGAGAGAGCGTCGCACCGCGGGTAGGCGCTGTTCGCCATCCTGTGCATGACGTTCATGGAGGTGCTTGACGGCACGATTGTGAACGTGGCACTGCCCACCATGCAGGTAGAGCTCGACGTCGAGGGGGTCTTCGCCCAGGTACGCGCGCTGGCGCAGGAGACCGCCGCCAGCGCCCATGCGCGCCGTGCCGCGCGACTGGTTTCTGCCCGACATGCGCGGGGCGCGCGTGCTCGGCCCCTCCTCGGGCGGCGGCCAGCAGATGCCGCTGTTCGCCGCGATGGGCGCCGTGTGCACCGTGCTCGACTACTCGGAGAGGCAGATCGCGTCCGAGCGCATGGTGGCGGAGCGCGAGGGCTACGAGATCAGGTGCGTGCGCGCGGACATGACGCGCCCGCTGCTGTTCGAGGACGGGGAGTTCGACCTCATCTTCCATCTCGTCTCCAACTGCTACGCGGAGGATGTCCTGCCGATCTGGCGCGAGTGCTTCTGCGTGCTGGCGCCGGGCGGCAGGCTGCTTGTCGGCCTCGACAACGGCTTCAACTACGTGGTCGACGACGAGGAGCGCGTCGTCCGCGGCCTTCCCTTCAACCCGCTGCGCGACCCGTCCCTCATCCCCGAAGACGAGCTCGGCATACCGACGTTTTGAGCCACCTGCGCGCAGAAGCCCGTCTCCTGATGGGCCGGAAGGGCCCGGACGCCGGCCGGCCGGGTTCCCGCGTGCGGGGCGAGGGGTCGCCGTGACGCCGGCGATGCGTCCCGGCGGGTTCGTGCGGCATCCGGGCGGCGCACGGCCAATCCGGACAGGGCGTCTCTCGCACAACAGGTCGGAGCAACTAGCCGAGGGCGTGGAGCTCCGGCGTCGCGGCGGCATGCACGTCGATGCGGTCCTCGAGCCCAAAGACCGCGTGGCTCAGCACATACTCGCCGTCGTTCACGTAGGTCTCGACCATGTTTGCGTCGACGAAGATGTCGAGACGATCGCCCTCGCGGACCTCGGGCGTCTCGGAGGTGAGGCGGCACTTGCCGTTGTGCGGGCACACAGCGCTGCGGTCGGCGACGATGCGACCGCCCGTGCGCGCGATGCGGTATCCGCCGAGGTCGAGCGACTCGCCCTCGTGCAGCTCGATGGCTAGGTGGTAGCCGGTGCGCGCCGAGGCTTGCTCGGGGGACACCGGCAGGCGGTAGGCAGCGCGCACGTTGGGGTGGATGCGGAAGTAGATGTGGCCGCCTGCCACCTCAACCACGCGCGGCAGGCTCATCATCCCGCGCCAGGTGCCCTCGGCAGCCTCCACCGCGGCGGGCATGCGCAGCCAGGCGATGACGGTGCGGCGCCCCTCGGCGTCGAGTGCACTCTGCGGCGCGTAGAGATCGAGGCCGTAGTCGAAGAACTGGTAGCTGTCGGCAAGCGCCATGCGGCAGGTGTCCTCGTCGAAGTCCGCGAGCATGCAGATGGCCATGTCGGTGGGCGCCGCGCCGTCGTCGAGCAGGCCCATGGGGGAGACCATGAGGACGCCGGTACCGCCGACCTCGAACCAGTCGGGGCACTCCCACATCCAGCCGAGACCGTCGCGCTCGACCGTGCCAGCGAGCTCCCAGGTAACAAGGTCGTCGCTGCGGTAGATGAGAAGGCGCCCCTCGCGGTGGACCGTCGTGCCGAGCACGAGGTGGTAGCCGTCGCGCCCGCGCCAGACCTTCGGGTCGCGCGTATGGGTGGCGTCGCCCAGCTCCGGATCGGTGATCGCCGGGATGATGACGCGCTTGGCGTCCAGGTTGTCGAAGTGCCGCCCGTCGGCGGAGACGAGCTCCATCTGGCAGGATTCGAACCGGTTGTTCAGGTGTTTGTGGATGTTCTCCGGGTCGGTCTCGAGGTAGCGGACGCCGGTGTAGAAGAGGTGCAGGCGCCCCGCGCGCTCTATGGCGCTGCCGGAGAAGCAGCCGTTTCGGTCGGCGAGCTTCGTGGGGAAGAGGGCGATTCCCTCGTGCTCCCAGTGGATGAGGTCGGGCGACACCGCGTGCCCCCAGTGCATGGTTCCCCAGCTCGGGGCATAGGGGAAGTACTGATAGAACAGGTGGTACTGCCCGCGGTAGTAGATGAACCCATTGGGGTCGTTGATCCAGTTGAGCGGCGCCTTGAGGTGGCCCGTCTGCTCGATGCCGCGCACGTCGTGCTCCTTTACTCCGATGGTTGGCGGGGTCAGTCCGATATGGAGGTCGCTCCGTATCGCTGATGTGCCGAAAGGCGACGGCACATCGGTCGTTGCCTTTCGGCTGCAGGGGTGCAACCTGCCAGGCGGCAGGGTTGCAGGCTACAGGGTTGCCAGCTGCTTGCGCCCGATGGTCTTGGCGAACACGAGGGTGATGACGAACGTGCACACGATCGCGATGACCGCCGAGACGAGGAACTGCAGCATGCAGTCGGGCCTGATGCAGATGACGCCGATGATACCGCACGGGCCCTGCGAGACGGAGAGCACCTGCACCATGGTAGCGTAGGCCGCGCCGATGCCGCCACCGATGAGGGCCGCGTAGAACGGGAAGCGTAGCTTGAGGTTCACGCCGAAGATAGCGGGCTCGGTGATGCCCAGCCACGTGGAGACGCCCGATGCCGAGATGGAGGAGCGCAAGAAGCGCCGGCCCCTGCCGCTCGGCGAGCCGGTCCATAAGACCGTGGAGCCGGTGCTGGTCCGCCGCGAGACGGCTCGCTAGGCGCGCTCTGCCAGGTCGAGGATGAGCTGGGCGGTCTTTGCCCAACCGAGGCAGGGGTCGGTGATGGACTTGCCCCACACGCCGCCGTCGACAGGCTGGTTGCCGTCCTCGAGGTAGCTCTCGACCATGAAGCCGCGCACGATGCCGCGGATCTGGTCGTTGCGCCGGCAGGAGTCGAGCACCTCCTTGCAGATGCGCAGCTGCTCGAGCGGGCGCTTGCCGGAGTTGTCGTGGTTGCAGTCCACGATGACGGCGGGGTTGGCGTACTTGTCGGCCGTGTAGTTCTGGGCGAGGCGCTCGAGGTGCTCGTAGTGGTAGTTGGGGTACGTGCGCCCGTCGAGACCGATGTAGCCGCGCAGCACGGCGTGCGCGAGCGGGTTGCCGGGCGTCTCGACCTCCCAGTTGCGGTAGATGAAGGACTGCTCCGCCTGGGCGGCGTAGATGGAGTTCAGCATGACGCTCGTCGAGCCGGCCGTCGGGTTCTTCATGCCCACGGGCACGGTCACGCCCGAGGCGACGAGGCGGTGCTCCTGGTTCTCGACGGAGCGCGCGCCCACCGCGACGTAGGACAGCAGGTCGATCAGGTACTGGAAGTTGGTGGGGTAGAGCATCTCGTCGGCGGTGAACATGCCCGTCTCCTCGATGACGCGCAGGTGCATCCGACGGATGGCCTTCACGCCCTCGAGCAGGTCGTCAGGCGCCTCGGGGTCGGGGTTGTGGAGGAGCCCCTTGTAGCCCGTGCCCTTGGTGCGGGGCTTGTTGGTGTAGACGCGCGGGATGATGACGATCTTCTCGCTGACCTCTTGGGCGATGGCGGCGAGGCGCTCCATGTAGGCGAGGACCGAGTCCTCGCGGTCCGCCGAGCAGGGGCCGATGATGAGGAGCTTGCGCGGGTCCTCGCCCGTAAAGATGCGGGCGACCTCCGCGTCGAAGGCGGCCTTCTTCTCGACCAGGTCGGGGGAAAGCGGCATCTCCTCGCGGATGTCCTTGGGGATGGGCAGCAGGCGCTTGAACTTCATCGGCATGACGGGTCCTTCGGTCGGGATTCTCATGTTGGGGAGATGCTACCAAAAGGCGCCCGCGGCCCGCGGGCGGGCGCGGGCGCGTAACCGATTTGTGACAGAGGGGCGGACCCGCGCCCGCCCCGGCTGCGGCGGCTACTCGCTCACGAGGCTCACAAAGCCGTCGAGGGTGTACTCGCCCGAGATGCGCACGCGGGGGAGCGACCGCAGGTCGTCGCCCGGCGTGGCCCAGCGGTTCTCCGTGGTGAAGGCACAGAGGATCCCGGCGTCGTCCACCGCGGCGCGCGCGTCGTCGGTCACGTCGCCATACGGGTAGGCGAGGGCCTCGTGCGTGCCGAGGACGGCCTGCGCCTGCTTGAGGTCGTCGACGATCTCGGCGCGGCTGAGGGCGCTCACGATGCCGCCGTGGCCGATGGTGCCGCCGGCGCGGTGCATGTTGTAGCTGTGCGACTGGAACGTCACGTACGGGCTCGCGTGCGCGACGACGCGCTCGCCGGCATCGGGCTCGCTCGCGATGATGAACGACGTCGCGGGGACCTGGTACTCCTCCAGAAGCTCGATGCCGCGGGAGAGGAAGCCCGCCTCGCCGTCGTCGAACGTGAGCACGATGCTCTTGGCCGGGAGGCTGTGCGTGCCCGCGAGGTAGGCGCGGACTTCCTCGTAGGAGGGGAAGTAGAACTCGTTCTCGGTGAGGTAGGCGAGCTGCTCGGCGAGCTTGGTGTCGAGCAGGTAGTTGCCGTTGAGGTTCTCGGGAGGGGCGTCCGCCGTGTAGACGTAGTGGTACATGAGCACGGGGACGCCCGTCTGCATGGTCTCCATGGTGTCGACCACGTGCACGCAGCGCTCGGCGGTGGCCGTGCCGCCGTCAGGGTCCGCCACGGTGTAGGTGACGGTGTAGTCGCCCGCCTTGGTTGTGTCCACCTCGCCCGCGGCGGTCACCTCGCTGTTCAGGATGCCGTGGACGGGGTCGGTCGCGTGCGCGCCGGCCTCGAGGTACTCCTCGCCGGTGAGCACGTAGGTGTCCGCATCGCCGTTCAGGCCGATGACGATATCGCTCTTCGCCGCGGCGGCGGAATCCGCTATCACCGCGGGGTCCGTCGGGGCGGGCGCGTCATGTCCGGCGCCCGTCACCGCGCCGATGAGGGCTCCCGCCAAGGTGACGACGCCCCAGAGCGCGATGCCGATGACGGCGAGGGCGGCGAGCCCCCACAGCCAGGGCACCTGGCGTCGCCGGAGCGCTGCCGGGTGCCGGGGCGGGCGCGCGGTGCGCGTGCGCGGTGTGCGTGCCGGCTGCCGCACGGCCCGGCCGCGCGGCTCGACGCGCCGCGGATGGGGGCGCTGCCCCGCCCCCGCGTATCGATTCGATCCCGTCCTCGGCCGTCGCTCTTGATGCATGACGCTTCCCCTCGTCTCGCTTCCGTGCCCGCCGCGTCTTCGCGGAGGTGTCCATGCTGCCTATTTGGCAAACATGTTCTTAAGATTGAATTCGGCCTGCACGGTCCGGAGCATCAGGTCCGTGTCGTCGAGGCCGAGGTGGCGCTCCGCCTCGCCGGCGTCGAGCGTGCCGCGGCGGCGCGCCCAGTTCTCTAGGCTCGCGGGTGCGGACTCGCGCGGCAGCGATTGGACCTCGTTATCGAGTTTGCGGCAGATGTCGCGCGAGTCGACGACCACGATCTTGCCCGCGCGCCTGGCCTCGGCGTACCCATCGAGGTGCAGCTTGAACCACGAGTCCTCGAACGCGGCGTTGTGCGCCATGATGGGGTAGCGCTTCATGAGCTTCAGGAGCTTGGCCTGCAGCTTCTTGTCCTCGCGGAAGGGCGTCCTGCCCTCGATGTCCGCCCACTGGATGTGGTGGATGTGCTCGAGCGGCACGCCGGTCTCCTTGTACGGGTCCTCGGGGATGCCGAAGTACGCGGCCTCGCCGTCGCGCGGGACCGCGTCGCTGGTGAGGTCCATGAGCTCCCAGCCGGCGTTTAAGATGTAGCCGCGCTCGGGGGCGGTGCCGGTCGTCTCGATGTCGATGCCGAGGACGGTGCCCTTGATGGGCTTGCGCACGTAGGCGACGGCGTAGGCGTTGCGGTCGCCGCGCACCTCGCGCGCCACGGCCGATGCGGCGCGCTTCTGCAGGGCGCCGATGCCCGCGCACAGGTCCTCGTCGGTGAGGCCGCGGGCAAGGAAGCTGCTCGAGAGGTTGCGCAGGCGCGTCTCGCCGATGGCGTCGCAGACGGCGCGGTTGCGGTCCCCGAGCTCGCGCACGAGGTCGTAGGAGAACGGCTCCTCGGCAGCGCCGCGCCATTCGGTGTCGAGCGTCTTCATGGCGTCCTCGCCCTTCAGGCGCTCCGCCTCCATCACCTCGTAGCCGCTGCCAAAGATGAGTTCGGGAAAGTAATACGAGTTGGCGTAATCGAGTGCTTCCTGGACCTTCACGGGGTCTCCTCTCGGTTCTGCGCCTGTGTGCGGCGCGTGCGTATGTTTGCTATATGAAACTCCTGTAGTACCATACCGTGACCGGCCCCTGTTCGCACCCGCCGGGGTAGGAAGGGTATGAACCTTTCACAACGCACCATGATAGAAGATTGCGCGCGAGGAGAATGAGCGTAATGGATTTGTTCTGGCATGTCATCGAGCACAGCGTGGAGGACACGCTGCCGCTCGTCCCGTTTCTGTTCCTGACCTATCTGGCCCTCGAGCTGCTCGAGCACGCCGCCGGCACGCGCGCCGGGGCGCTCGTCCGCAGCGCCGGCGCCGCCGGTCCCGTGGTGGGCGCCCTGTTGGGCATCGTGCCCCAGTGCGGCTTCTCGGCCATGGGCGCGACGCTCTACGCTGGGCGCGTCATCACGCTCGGCACGCTCATCGCGGTCTTTCTCTCCACATCGGACGAGATGCTGCCGCTGCTCGTCGCCGAGCAGGTGGACGCGGGCCTTGTCGCCACGGTCCTTCTGACCAAGGCGGCCGTCGCGGCCGTGGTGGGCCTTGCGGCCGACGCCTGCGTGCGGGCGCTGCGCAACAACCCGCGGGCGCATGCCCTCGTGCGCCGCGGCGTGCACGGTGCGGCCGTGTCCGCCGCCCCCGACCTTATCGACGAGCTCGCCGAGGCGGGCGAGGGCACGGCGCACATCCATCGTCTCTGCGAGCGCGACCATTGCGGCTGCGACGATGACGGGGAGCCGGACGTCGGGCGCGCCGCGGTGGAGGGCCCGGCCCATCCCGAGGCCGACGGGCGCGCCGCCGCGCCGGGCGGGCAGGCTGCAGGCGGGCACGCGCACCGCAATCGTCATCACCATCATGCAGGGCCCCTCGCCATCGTTCGGAGCGCGCTCTCGCACACGGTGCAGGTGACGCTCTTCATCTTTCTCGTCACGCTCGCCTTGGTCGCGGTGCTCGAGGGTGCGGGCGAGGAGGCGCTCGCGGGCTTCCTCGCGGGCAACGAGACGCTCGCCGTCTTCGCCTCGGCCCTCGTCGGCCTCATTCCCAACTGCGCGGCGAGCGTGGTCGTGACGCAGCTCTATCTCGAGGGCGTCCTCTCGTTCAGCGCGATGATCGCCGGGACGCTCGTGGGCGCGGGCACGGGTTTTCTCGTGCTCTTCCGCACCAACCGGAGCCTGCGCGAGAACCTCGTCATCCTCGCGCTCCTCTACCTCGTCGGCGCCGTCGCGGGGCTTGCCCTCATGGCGCTGGGCCTGTAGGGCGTCTGCGCGCAATGCGTCCGCACGCGTTGGATCCGGTCCAGCTTACCGTTTGCGACATGCGCGTTTGCGCACGTCGTCGCCTAAAACCTCATATCTGTCGCCCTGAATGACCCACGGCTCGTCCCGCGCAACCTTTACGCAAGCGGTGCGAGCCGTGACGCTCCTTTTACGCAGTCGTGACATGCGAGCCTCACCATGGCGAGTGTTTGAACGTGTGAAAGGAGATTCGAGACCCATGCTGAACGACTGCTCCATGACGCAGGTTGCGGCTGGCATCGCAGGCTGCCTTGGAATCGAGCCGCCTGTCGACGCCGAGCGCGCCTATCCGCTTGTGGGCGATCTCATGCGCGCTCGCGGCGTCGAGCGCGTCGAGCGCGCGCTGCTCTTCTGCCCCGACGCGGTGGCACTGTGGCTCTACCAGCGCTACACCTCCTGGTACGCGCCCGTGCTCGCCGAGGCGCCCGTGGCGCTGCCCGTGCGCACCATGCTTCCCTCCGTCACCCCGGTCTGCTTCGGCACCATGTTCACGGGCGTGACCCCGTACGTGCACGGTATCGAGTGCTACGACAAGCACATTCTCGCCCAGGACTCGCTCTTCGACGCGCTTGTGCGCGCCGGTAAGCGCGTGGCCCTCGTGGCGGTCGCCGACTCGAGCTTCGACATCCTCTTCTCCGACCGTGCGATCGACCGGTTCATCCTGCCCTACGACGGAGATGTCAACGCAAAGGCGCGCGAGCTCATCGAGGCCGACGAGCACGATGTCGTCGTGGTCTACAACCAGGAGTTCGACGATGTGATGCACGCCACCTACCCCGAGTCCAAGCGCGCCCTCGAGGCGCTCGAGCACCACATCACCGCTTTCGGCGAGCTCGCCGGACTCGCCCGCACTGCGTGGGCCCATCACGACCGCATGGTGGCGTGGCTGCCCGACCACGGTGTCCACATCGCCGACAACGGCCACGGCCAGCACGGCTCTGACCGTGAGGATGATCTCAACACCCTGCACTTCTACGGGTTTGCCCCGGCGGCCCGGGCCTAGACGCCAAGCACGCACAGAGGAGATGGTTATGGCAAAGATCGTATGCAAGGACCTCAAGAAGAGCTATGACGGCAAGACCGAGGTGCTTGCCGGCATCAATCTCGAGATTCAGGAAGGCGAGTTCTTCATCCTCGTCGGCCCCTCGGGTTGCGGCAAGTCGACGCTTCTGCGCATCATCGCCGGCCTCGAGGGCGTGAGCGCCGGCGAGCTCATCATGGACGGTCAGCTCGCCAACGAGATGCTCCCCAAGGACCGCAACCTCACCATGGTGTTCCAGAGCTACGCGCTCTATCCGCACCTGTCGGTCCGCGACAACATCCTCTTCGGCCTCGACGTCAAGAAGGTCGCCAAGGACGAGCAGGAGCGCCGTCTCGCCGAGGCCGCTGAGCTCCTGGGCCTCACCGACTACCTCGACCGCAAGCCGCGCGCTCTCTCCGGCGGCCAGCGCCAGCGCGTCGCGCTCGCCCGCAGCGTCTGCAGCCAGGCGCCGCTGTGCCTCATGGACGAGCCGCTTTCCAACCTCGACGCCAAGCTCCGCGCCTCCATGCGCGTCGAGATTCGCCGTCTGCAGCAGCGCCTCGGGCTCACCGTGGTCTACGTCACGCACGACCAGGTCGAGGCCATGACCATGGGCGACCGCATCGCGGTGCTCTCCAACGGGCGCATTCAGCAGCTCGGTACCCCGCTCGAGCTCTACAATCACCCCGCCAACGAGTTTGTGGCGACCTTCATCGGCACGCCGCAGATGAACATGGCTATCGCCGAGGTCCAGCCCGAGGGGCTCGTCCTCAACGACGACGTGGTGGTGCCGCTTTCCGCCGAGGACCGCGCCAAGCACCCCGCCGGTACTCGCTGGAAGGTGGGCTTCCGTCCCGAGCAGGTCTACCCGGCCACGGCCACGAGCGTGCACCAGGTCGACGTTTCCGTGGTGAGCTCCGAGATGATGGGCAACGAGACCCTCATCTTCTTCAACGTGGGCACGAAGCTCTTCACCGCGCGCTGGCAGGGCCAGCACCGCGTGGAGATAGGCGCTACGCTCCGCGTGAGCCTCGACCCGCGGTACGCACACTTCTTTGACGTCAACACCGGGGCGCTCGTGCATGCGGCCGAGGATCTCGACGAGCAGGGTGCGCGCAGCACCTCCGTGGTGGATGAGTCGCTCGCCGCCCGTATGGAGGCGGCGCCGGCCGCCCCGATGGCGTAAGGGGGTGGCGCACATGGCTTTGCGTTCCAAGCGCTCCCTGGCGGGCGCGGAGGCTGCCGGCGCCGCTGCGGTTGCGGTGCCCCCCAAGGAGGCGCCCGGCGGCAAGCGCTCGCTCGCCGGTTGGGTCTACCTGCTGCCGTCGATCGCCATCTTCGCGATCTTTGTCATCTACCCGTTCGCCCGCACGATCATCACGAGCTTCTTCGCCACCACTCCGGCGGGCGGGCTGACCCAGTTCATCGGGTTGTCGAACTTCATCACGCTCTTCACCGACCCGCTCTACACCCAGGCGATCGCCAACACACTCATCTACGTGGTGCTCACGGTGCCCCTGACCATTGTGATCGCCCTGCTCCTCGCGGTTCTCACCGCGCAGGACCTGCCGGGCATGGGCATCTTCCGCACGATCTTCTCGGCCACCATGGGTATCTCCGTCGCCGCGGCCGCGGTTTTCTGGAACCTTCTGTTCAACGCCAACTCCGGCGTGCTCAACCGCATCATCGAGTTCTTTGGCGGTGAGGGCGTGGGCTGGCTCATCGACCAGAACTTCGCGCTCGTGTCGGTCTCGATCATCTCGATCTGGATGAACCTCGGCATGGCCTACCTGATCCTGCTCGGGGCGATCAAGAGCATCGACGGTTCGTATTACGAGAGCGTCGAGATCGTGGGCGGCGGGTTCTGGTATCGCCTCCGCCGGGTCACGGTGCCGCTTATCTCGCCGTCGCTGTTCTTCGTGCTGACCATCACCGTCATCGGGGCGTTCCAGTCCTTCGGCCTTATCGACATGCTCACGCAAGGCGGACCCAACAACGCCACGGTGCTGCTCATCTACCGTCTCTACCGCGATGCGTTCGTGAACTTCCGCATCGGGTCGGCGTCCGCCCAGGGCGTGATCCTCTTTGTGGTGATCTTTGTTATCTCCTACATCCAGACCAAGCTTACCGAGGACAAGGTGACCTACCAATGATGCCCTTCTCCAAGAAATCGTCCGGTCGTGTGGCGGGCTCCGGTCTGCGCACGAGTAAGTCCGGGCTCGTTGCGACCTACGCGGTCTTGACCATCGCTGCCGTGGCGATTGGCTTTCCCATCCTGTTTTCCATCTCGCTGTCGTTCACCCCGCTCGAGGACATCATCAACGGCGTTTTTATCCCCACGTCGCTGTTTCTCGACAACTACGTGAACGCCTTCGAGGCGCAGCCCTTCGCGCAGTTCATCGTCAACTCCGTGGTCGTGGGCGTGGCCGGCACGGCGCTGCAGATCCTCTTCTCCATGCTCGCTGCCTATGCGCTCGTGTTCATCCCCTTTGGCGGTAAGCGCATCATCTTCCTTATCATCATGGCGACGATGATGATTCCCGCCGAGGTCCTCGTGGTCACGAACTTCCAGACCATCCGCGCCATGGGCCTCATCGACACCTACGCCGGCCTCATCCTGCCCGGCGTGGCCACCACGTTTGGCATCTTCCTCTACCGGCAGAACATGATGCAGATTCCCTCCGAGCTCAAGGAGGCAGCGGACGTGGCGGGGCTTTCCCGCTTCCAGTTCTTCGTCCGCGTGGTGGTGCCCATGGTCATGAACACCACGGTGACGCTTGCAATCTACTTCTTCCTGGTGACGTGGAACGCCTACCTGTGGCCGCTCGTCTCCACCACCAACAACACGGCGCGTACGGTGCAGATTGGCCTGCGTACCTTAAACAGCTCCGAGGGTCTCTCCGACTTTGGCATGATGGCTGCCGGCGCCGTGATCACGTCCATCCCCACGCTCCTGCTCATCTTCTTTGGCCAGAAGCGCCTGCAGGAGGGCATGACCAAGGGCGCGCTCAAGTAGCGCCTGTCCGCTCCGCTCCGCGCAGCTCGTTACCACGCGTCGCGCGGCTCGTTGCCCCGTGCCTTGCGGCTCTTCGTTGGCTGCGCGCGGTACCCGCTATCGGGTGTGCGCAGCGCCCCGTTTTGCTACCCGGTGCGTATACGCACGGTAGATAGTCCGGTTTAGACCCCAATTGTTGGTAACACGAAAGGAAACCCCATGATTCAGCAGAACCTTACCCGCCGCTCGTTTCTGACCCTCGCCGGCCTCGGCATTGCCGGCACCGCCCTTGCCGGTTGCTCCGGTGGCGGTGGCGCCGCCGCCGAGACCACCGAGGACGGCAAGACCGTAATCCTCTTCTGGAACTCCATGGACGGTAGCCGCGGCGACGCCCTTCAGAAGGTCGTCGACGGCTTCAACGCGCAGTCTGACGAGTTCGAGGTGCGCTCCGAGTACCAGGGCAGCTACGACGAGTCCACCGGTAGCTTCTTCAACATGGCAAACGGCGCGGGCGCACCGGCGATTGTGCAGATCGGCGAGCAGAATCTCCAGGCCATGATCGACTCCGGGCTCGTTGCCAATGTCTCCGAGCTCATTTCCGCCCAGAGCTTTGACGATTCCGACCTCCTCGAGCAGGCCGTGAACTTCTACACCTACGACGGTGCGATGTACGCCATGCCGTTCAACTGCTCCTGCCCGGTCGTCTACTACAACCAGGACGTTCTCGACGCTGCCGGCGTGACCGAGCTGCCGACCACGTTCGAGGGTCTCACCGCTGCGGCCGAGGCCATTGCCGCATCGAGTGACGTCACGCCCGTCGGCCTCTACGCGTACGGCTATGCCCTCGACCAGATGGTCACCAACATGGGCGGCTACGTGGTCAACAACGAGAACGGTCGCAAGGAGCGCTGCACCGAGGTCGCCTACCGCGATCAGATGGCGGTGATCTTCAACTGGGTCAAGTCCCTGAACGACGCCGGGCAGTTCAGCCCGTTTAGCTCGGGCGACGACGCCATCAGCGGCTTCTCGCAGCAGCAGTGCGCCATCTACATCGACACCTCTGCCTCCGCGCGCCAGATCATCGACGCTTGCTCGTTCAACGTGAGCATCGGCTTTCTGCCGGTCGAGGAGGGGGCTGAGGCCATGGGCATCTACGCGGGTGGCGGCGCCCTCTGCATCGCCGACGGCCTTTCCGAGGACGTTGCACGCGGCGTGATGGAGTTCTGCGCCTACGCGACCTCACCGGACGTCCAGGCAACCTGGGCGGGCGACACCGGCTACTTCCCGATTTCCAACGGTGCCTACGAGACCGAGACCCTCTCGGCGGTGTATGGCGAGTACCCGCAGCTTCAGGTTTCCGCCGAGCAGCTGCGTAGCTCTAAGGTGAACAACATCACCGCGGGTCCGCTTTGCTCGCAGCTTCCGCAGCTGCGTACCGACCTTCAGACGGCGCTGCAGTCCGTCTTCAACGGCGGCGATGTGGACGAGGCGCTCGATACCGCGGTGCAGTCCACCAACACCGCCATCGAGAGCGCCAACCAGGGCGTGGCGTAAGCTCGGTGGCGCCTGTGCGCAGGTTAGCTTACCGCGCAGCATGGCTTGTGGGCGCATGGCACGCGTGATCTTCTAGCTCGCATACGGGTGTGAGCCTAGTGGCGTTCGGGTGCTCGAATACCTTTTGCGGGGCCGGTCCTAGGACCGGCCCTATTTTGCTTGAGACGCCAAGCGAAGCGTTGCGCTCGCCTGCGTTCGAACGCGCCACGCGCTTTGTGACGCCGGCGCCGCGCGTCTTGCAAGAATTGAGGTAGTGAACCCTTGCCGCGGTTTTTGCAAGAATTGAGGTAGTGAACCCGGGTGGTGAACCCGAGAAAAAGCCGGGTAAGGAACCGCTGGTAGAGGTCCTGCAGAAATCGAGGTAGTGAACCCGGTGCTGGGAAGGGCACCGAATCGCGTCTTTTCGGGTTCACTACCTCAATTCTTGCAGGAAACAACGGCGGGGATGCGGTCGGGTTCATTACCGCACGTTTTGCATGAAACCCAGGGGCGGGTTCACTACCGCGTTTTTTGCCTGGGATACAACAAGTGGGCCCGAGATCGCATCTCGGGCCCACTGCTTCGCCTCTAGCTTGATGTGGTTTGTCGTGCAACCGCGCAGCTCAGCGCGCAATCGTACAGCCTGGTGGCTCAGCGCGCGATGCGGTGGATGAAGAGGCCGCTACGTAGCTTAGGCTCAAACCAGGTCGATTTGGGCGGCATCAAAAGGTCGGCGTCCGCTACGGCGAGGAGCTGGTCGATCGTCGTGGCACACAGGGAGAACGCGACGCCGTCTGCGCCTGCGCGGCGCTCAAGCTCGGCGGTGCCGCGGATGCCGCCGACAAAGGAGATGCGGGCGTCCTCGCGCGGGTCGCCGATGCCGAGGATGGGGCCGAGCACGCGGTCCTGCAGAACCGACACGTCCAGAGACTCGACCGGTCCCGCCTGCGCAACGGCAGAGGCGAGTTCGGGCGTGAACGAGAGACGGTACCAAGATCCTGCCGTGAAGAGGCCCATCACGCCAACCTCGGTGGATTCGACCGGCTCGGACGATGGCTCAACGGTAAAACCAGCCTCGTGGATGCGGGCGATGAGCTCGTCTACGCTCAGGCCGGCGCGGTCGGACACAACACGGTTGTAGGGGAGGATCGTGAGCTCGCTTGCCGGGAAGAGGACGGACAGGAAGTAGTTGAAGGGCTCCTTGCCGGTGTAGGTGTCCGCCTCCTGCGCAGCGGCGCGCATCTCGTGCGCCACGCGCATGGCGGAGGCGGTGCGGTGGTGCCCGTCGGCGATATACGCGCAGGGTACGCGGGCGAACATCTCGCGTATGGCCTCAACGCTCTCGGGGCGGCGCACCTCCCAGACGCGTTGGCGCACGCCCTCCTCATCGGTGAAGTCGTACAGTGCTTGACCGGTCTTCACCTGCGCGAGGATAAACGAGAGCACCGGTTCGTCGCGGTAGGTGAGAAAAATGGGGCCGGTCTGGCAACCAAGCGCGCGGATATGCTCGATACGGTCGCGCTCCTTCTCGGCGCGCGTGTTCTCGTGCTTCTTGATGATGCCCCGGTCGTATTCGTCGACCGAGCAGATGGCGACGACGCCCGTCTGTGTGCGGCCGTTTTGCGTGAGCTCGTAGAGGTAGTAGCTCATCGACGGGTCCGCCTGGTAGATGCCCTCATCGATGCGCTCGTGCAAAAGCTCGGCGCCGCGGGCGTAGACCTCGGGTGCGTACATATCCGCGTCGGGGGCGAACTGTGTCTCGGGACGGTCGATGGCAAGAAACGACAACGGGTGGTCCGCCACGTAGGCGGCAGCCTCGGCGCGGTCGAAGACGTCGTAGGGGAGCGCGGCCACCTCGGCTGCCCGCTCGGGTACCGGGCGGATGCAGGGGAACGGCAAAACCTTCATGGTGATCCTTTCAGCATTGTGGAGCCGGTGCAGGGTGCACCCGGACCATGTATGCCCTATTGTACCGTCCGCACAGGTGGTGCCGGCGGTCTTGTGTCCCTTGCCGCAATCCCTTACGCGGCGATGACCCACCCCTGCCCGTCGCTTTGCGCGCGGAGCAGCTACTTGCGCGGCGCCTTACGCGTTGCCTTACTTGATTACGCGCACGCGGTAGATGGCAGGAATCTGTTTCAGGGCCTCGATGGTGGAGGAATCGAGGTGCTCGTCGGTATCGAACATGGTGTAGGCGTTCTCGCCGGCGCTCTCGTTCACCATACGCTGCACGTTGGCGTTGTCCTTCGCGAGGATGGCCGTGATCTGGCCGATCATGTTGGGGACGTTGGCGTGCAGGCACGCGATGCGGCTCGCGGCGCGCGCCTTGCCCATGGAGCAGGCGGGGTAGTTGACCGAGTGGGCGATGTTGCCGTTCTCGAGGTAGTCCTTGAGCTCCGAGATCGCCATGTCGGCGCAGAGCGCCTCGGCCTCGCCCGTGCCGGCGCCCGAGTGCGTGGTGATGAACGTGTTGGGCATGAGCACGGTCTTGGGAGTGGCGAAGTCGGTGGCGAACCAGGAGAGCGTGCCCTCGTGGAGGGCGGTGTCGACGGCGTCCTCGTCTACGATGGTCTCGCGCGCGAAGTTGATGAGGATGGCGCCGGGGGCGAGGAGCGCGAGCTGCTCGGGCCCGATCATCCCTATGGTGTCGGCCTTGCTCGGCACGTGGAGGGTGAGGTAGTCGCACCCGCGGCACAGATCCTCGAGCGTGCCGACGCGCTGCACGTCGCGCGAGAGCTCCCAAGCGTGCTCGACGGAGATGAAGGGGTCGTAGCCGTACACCTCCATGCCGAGCGTGACGCAGGCGTTGGCCACCTTGGAGCCCACGTTACCGAGGCCGATGACGCCCACGCGCTTGCCGGCGAGCTCGCGGCCGACGAACGCCTTCTTGGCGCGCTCGGCCTCGACCATGATGTCGGGGTCGGCCTCGTGCGTGCGCACCCACTGCATGGACTGCACGATGCCGCGGCTCGAGAGGATCATCATGCAGATGACCATCTCCTTGACGGCGTTGGCGTTGGCGCCCGGCGAGTTGAACACCACGACGCCCTGGCGCGCGTATTCCTCCACGGGGATGTTGTTGACGCCCGCGCCGCAGCGCGCGATGGCGCGGATGCCCGCGGGGAGGGTGACGCCGTGCAGGTCGGTCGAGCGCATGAGGATGGCGTCGGCCTCGTCGATGTCGTCGACGAAGTCATAGCCGTCGCCAAAGGTGACGTCCCCGTCCTTGGTGATGTCGTCGATGGTCTTGATATGGCGCATGGGTTGCTCCTAACGGTGGGCGTCTTCGAATTCGCGCATGTAGGCGGCGAGGGCCTGGACGGCCTCGAGCGTGACGGCGTTGTAGATGCTCGCCCGCATGCCGCCCGTCGAGCGATGGGCGCGCACGCCCTCGATGCCGCGCGCGCGGGCGCCGGCGATGAACTCCTCGTCGAGCTCCTTTGTCGCGCAGCGGAACGTGACGTTGGCGATCGAGCGCGAGGCGGGCTCGGCATGGGGGATGAAGACGCGGCTGCTGTCGAGGAGGCCGTAGAGGACGGCCGCCTTCTTGCGGTTTTGCGCCGCGAGCGCCGCGAGACCGCCCTCGTCCTCGGCCCAGCGCAAGATCTTGCCGGTGAGGTAGATGCCGAAGGTGTTGGGCGTGTTCATCATCGAGCGCGCGTCCGCCTGGCGCCGGTAGCTCATATATGAGGGGCAGGCGGCGAGGGCGGGGCCGTCGCCGATGAGGTCCTCGCGCACGATGACGACGGTGGTGCCGGCCGCGCCGGCGTTCTTCTGCGCGCCCGCGTAGATGAGCCCGTAGCGCGCGACGTCGATCGGCTCCATGAGAAAGCAGCTCGACACGTCGGCCACGAGCGGCACGTCGCCCACCTCGGGCAGCTCGTGGAACTGCGTGCCGTAGATGGTGTTGTTCTGGCAGAGGTAGACGTAGTCGAGGTCGCCCTCGGCGGCGCGCGCGGCGACAGGCGCGAGGTCGGGGATGCGGTCGTGGCCGGTCTTCTCGCTCGAGGCGAGGACCTCGACCTCGCCGTACTTCGCGGCCTCCTCGGCGGCGAGGCACGAGAACAGGCCCGTCACGAGGTAGCCGGCGCGGCCCCGGCGCATGAGGTTCAGGGGGATGCCGGCGAACTGGAGCGTCGCGCCGCCCTGCAAGAAGAGCACGCGGTAGGTGTCGGGGATGGCCATGATGCGCCGGAGCGTCGCCTCGGCGTCCTCGATGACCTGCGAGAACGCGGGCGTGCGATGGCTCATCTCCAAGATGGACATACCGGTGCCGCCATATTCCAGAAGCTCGCTCTGGACCTCGGACAAGACGCGCTCGGGCAGGGCCGAGGGACCGGCGGAGAAGTTGTAGACGCGGGACATGTATCGTGCTCCTTTGCGGTTGAGCGCTGCTGCGGGCAGCCGTGCGCGGCGTGGCGACGGGCCCGTGCGGACAGATGACCGTAGCCTAGCATAGTACGGCAGGCGGCCGCGCGCGGGCGCGAGGCGGCCTTCGGCGGCGGGCGGGTTAACGTGCAGGAAACGTTTTGCCCACCGGACGCGCCCGGGCGCCCGGCGCCCCGCCTATAATGGGGGAGACGTGAGGAGGACCTATGGCGACCTACGTTACCTCAGATGCGCACGGCCACGTGCGCGCCCTCGACCGCGCCCTCGAGCTCGCCGCGCCCGGGTCGGAGGACACCGTCTTCGTGCTGGGCGACATGGTGGACCGCGGACCTGACCCGGTGGGGGTCATCCGCCTGGTGCGGAGCCTGCCGGGCGCACAGGTCCTGATGGGCAACCACGAGCGCATGATGCTCGACGTGCTGGCCGAGACGGGTGGGTTCGACGACTTCATCTGGGGGCTCAACGGCGGCGCCACCACGGCGCGGGGGTTCGACCGCCTGCCGCCGGAGGAGCTCGGCGAGCTGATCGACTGGATCGCCCATCTGCCGCTCTTTGCCGTCGTCGAGACCGACGAGCGGCCCTGGATCCTCGTGCACGCCGGCATCGACGCGCTCGAGGCCCGCGGGTACCTCGCCACGGCGGGCGTCGCCGTGAGCGATGAGGAGGGCGCCGCCGCGGCGACGGCCGACGACCTGCGCGCCATGATGGCGAGCCAGGACCCGGAGACGCTCCTGTGGACGCGCGCGGAGTTCTGGAGCGTTCCGACGGGTCTTGTGGGGGCGGACGGCCGGGGCCCTGTGGTGGTTGCCGGGCACACGCCCTCGATCTACCTCGAGCACTTCGCCGATGCGCCGGCATGCCCGGGTGTCAACGAGGACGGTCTGGGCCAGATGGTGCCCGTGGGCGCGTGCACGGCGACGGGCGGCGTGGCAGACCGCATCGACATCGACTGCTCGGCTGCGGCGGGTGCGGGCCAGGGGCGCGTGGGCGTGCGCCGGCTCGAGGACGGGGCCGTGTTCTACGCGGCGATCGAGCCGGGCGAGTAGCCAGGACCTGCTGCGCGCCCCGCGGCGGCACCGCCCGCCCGACCGGCGCCCGACCCTCTCCGGCCGGGCGCCTACCGGTCCCTAAACGGGTTGCGCTCTCGGGCGATCGTCCGCTGGATGCGCCCGTACTCGAGGGCGATGAGGACAAAGAGCACCGCCATGGTCGCGAGATAGCTCCAGACCGCCCCGGCGAGTCCTAGGAGGTTCACGAGGACGAGCGAGAGGACGAGCGCCGCGGCGGTCGCGATCAGGTAGAGGCGGATGACGCCGTCCTGCCGGCGCAGGATCGCGATGACGGCGTAGAGGAAGTCGATGCCCGCCGTGATGCCCCCGGCGACGATCATGAGGAACGAGAGCAGGGCGAAGCGGCCGAAGTCGACGCCGTAGAGGATGCTCATGAGGGGCAGGCCGACGGCGTGCATGACGAGCGCCATGACGGCCGTGATCGCGGCGATGACCGCCATGACGGCGACAATGATGAGGTTGAAGCGGCGCCGCTTGCGCGGATTCGCCCAGATGCTCGCGAGCCGGAGCAGCTGCGGCTTGTAGAGCGCGCCCACGGTGAGCAGGATGCCCTGCGCCGGGAAGTAGAGCGCGTTGAAGTAGAGCTGGTTCTCGTAGGCGAGGGCGCCCTCCATCACGAACTTTGGGACGCTCTCGATGAGGTTGAAGAGGAAGAGCGCGCAGAACAGCGGGAAGCACTGGCGGAAGATGAGGCCGACCTCCGAAGCCGCGACCGGGCGCGACTTATCGGTCTCGAGCAGGGCGAGCGGCGCGGTGAGCAGCCCCAGGCTCGCGACGGCGGCGACGGCCATCACGACCGAGGCGACCGCGAGGCTGCGCGTGACGAGAAGCGCGAGGGCGAAGGCGGCGACGGCGCCCACCGAGCGGACCGTCTGCGAGATGCCGGCGAGGTAGAGCTTGTCGGCCTGCTGGAGGCGGCCCTCGTAGACGTCGGCGATGCCGTCGACGATCTTGTAGATGAAGACGCCCGCGCAGATGATCGCCATCTGGGCGTCGTAGCCGCGCACGGCGACGTAGAGCACGCCCGCGACGGCGGCGATGAGCGCGATGGCGGCGCGGTGCGCCTGGTAGGAGGCGAACGAGCAGGCCTCGTCGAGGTCGGAGACCTGGAAGGTGCGGACGCCGTAGTACACGGCGATCATGAGGAGCGTGCCCACGATGAACGCCATGGAGAACATGCCCGCCTCCTCGACGCCGGCGAGCTGCGTGGCGACGACGGTGAGGGCGGGAAACGTGAGGCCCCAGCTGGAGGTGCCGAGCGTGTTCCACATGTAGTCGCGGCGCCCGAGGTGCGAGGCGTAGCGCTCCTCCTGCTCGCTGAGTGACCCTTCGAAGACGGCCTCGAGAAGGCGCGTCCACCAATCGTTGACGACGCGGGCGATAAACGGCTCGTCGCCGGTGCGGCTGCGCCGCCGGCGCGTGCGCGCGGGTTCATCGGTTGGGTGCGCGTCGGCCTGCACCCGCGGTGCAGGTCTCGGCGTGGGCTTGCGGTTCTCGCCTAGTCGGGGCAGGATGGGCACGGCGCTCCCTCTCATCGTCAGCGGTCAATCGTCGAATTATACCGTGCGCGCCCCGCAGGAGGGCTGAAGCGCGGGGCCGCGCCCCGCATCTCGACGGGTCCCGTGCCCGGGCCCGGCGCGCTCGCTGCAGACTGAAATCTTTTGAACCTGTTTGTCACAATCGGGCGCGGCCAAGCGTCTTCATGATGAGGGCCCAAAGAGAAAGCCGACAGGTCGGATGGGAGTGGGAGAGAGCCAAGCGTACGTCCTCACGGTACAGCCCTAAGCGGATTCGGACGTAGCCGCGCTGGCGGCGCGGAAGATTCAGGCGAGCGTTCCTGTCGGTGGGCACCGCGGGGGCGCAACTCGCCTAGAGCCCGGCCGGCCAGCGACAGCACGTGAGGTCGACTTTGCCGTTGGCGCGGAAGCGCACGCCCTCCGCCTCGAGCAGCGCGCGCTGCGCACCCTCGCCGCCAAAGGCGAAACCGGCGCAGAGGCTCCCGTCGGCAAAGACGACGCGATGGCACGGGACGACGCCCGGGCGCGGGTTGGCGTGCAGGGCAAAGCCCACGTACCGTGCGCGCCGCGGAGCGCCCACGAGCCGTGCGATCTGACCGTAGGTGGCGACCATCCCCGGGGGAATTTGCTCCACCGCCCCGTAGACGCTCTCAAAGAATGCACCGCGCTCCATCGTTCCTCCCGTCCTCAACCGTCGCAGTTCCCGCCAGGATGCGGCCGCAGGCTCCTTCTGGCGACCGCACTCGGCGGCGCCTTTTGCCCGCACCCGACGGCGCGGCTGCCGATTAGGCGCCATGGTAGCAGACGGCGCGCGCCCTTGCGGTATCCTTCTAAGGCGTGTTGATCGCTGTTCTGGTTGGGAGAACCTGATGGATGTTCTGTCCTTCGTGCTGGCCCTCGTGCCGATCCTCTGGCTTGTGGTGGTGCTGCTCGTGTTCCGCTGGCCCGCGTGGCGCGCCGCCGCGGGCTCGCTTGTTTTGAGCTGCGTGCTTGCGGCGCTGTGGTGGCATCTCGGCGCCCTCGAGGTGGCGACGGCCGTGGCCGAGGGCTTCCTCATGGCGCTCTGGCCCATCGTCATCGTCATCATCGCCGCCGTCTTCACCTACAACCTCTGCGTGCGGACGGGTGCGATGGACGTCATCGGTCGCATGATCACCTCGGTCTCGGCCGACCGGCGCATCCTGGCGCTGCTCATCGCTTGGTGTTTCGGCGGCTTTATGGAGGGGATGGCCGGTTTCGGCACCGCCGTCGCCATCCCGGCGGGCATGCTCGCCGCCCTCGGCTATCCGCCGCTCTCCGCGGTGCTCATGTGCCTTCTCGCCAACGGCGTGCCGACACCGTACGGGTCGATCGGCATCCCCACGGTCTCTCTGGCCGACCTGGTGGGGCTCGATGCCGCCGACCTCGCTTTCACGCAGATGGTGCAGCTGGCGCCCTTCTTCATCGTGGCGCCCGTCCTCATCGTGCTCGTCGCCGGGAAGGACGTGCCGGGCTCCGGCGTCGCCCAGCGCCTGCGCGGCGTGATCGGCGTGGCGCTCGCCGCCGGGGTATCGTTCACCGTGCCGGCGCTCGCCGTCGCCGCGCTGGTGGGCCCCGAGCTCACCGTGGTGGTGGGGAGCATTTGCTCCCTCGGCGTCACGGCGGCGCTCGGGCGCGCTGTCGAGCGGCGCGGCGCGCTCGACGAGGCGTACCGACTGGGAACGGGTGAGAGCGCTCAGGCGGGCCCCTCGGCCGGCGCCCCGGAGAGCGCCCCGACGGGCTCTCAGACCTCGTCTCCCGTCGACGCCCCCGCCGCGCCCCTCACCCTCGGCGCCGCCCTGCGCGCCTGGTCGTGTTTCATCCTCATCTTCTTGTTGCTGCTGGGCACCTCGAAGCTCGTCGCGCCCGTCAACGCCGCCCTCGCGCCGCTCTCGACAACGCTCACGGTCTACAGCGGCCCTAATCCCGGATCGCTGAGCTTCAGCTGGGTCAACACCCCGGGCGTCCTCATCATGGTGGCCGCCCTCGTGGGCGGCGCCATCCAGGGGGCGACGCCGCGCGTGATGGGGGAGGTCCTCGTCGCCACCGTCAAGCAGATGCTGCCCACGGTTGCCACGATGCTCGCCGTGCTCGGTTGCGCCAAGGTCATGGGATACGCCGGCATGATCTCGTCTATATCCGCCTTCTGCATCGCGGTGGCGGGCGGGCTCTACCCGCTTCTCGCCCCGTGGATCGGGGCGGTGGGGACGTTCGTCACCGGCTCCGGCACGAGCTCGGGGATGCTCTTCGGTCAGGTGCAGGCGCAGGCGGCCGAGGCGCTCGGTGCCGACCCCGTGTGGACGGTGGGCCTCAATTCGCTCGGCGTCGCGGCGGGCAAGATGCTCTCGCCCCAAACGCTTGCCATCGGGCTCGCCGCCGTGCGCGTGCGCGGCAAGGACGCCGAGCTCCTGCGCGCGGTGGCCCCCTACGCGCTCGGCTTCCTCGTCGTGATGTCTATCATCGGCATGGCGGGAAGCGCCCTGCCCCTCTGGTAGGCGACGCTGTATAACAGTAAGCCGTGGGTAACTTATGGAGGACCCGTGGAGGGTTCGGGCGGGGAACGGCGATGTCACATAGTTTGCTATAGTTAACTCAACGACGGAGCAGGTACCAGGCGATGAAATAACCTCTTCGTCGAAGCGGATCGCATCCCTCCCCTCTGTGCGATCAACGGTGTTTGCGGCAGGGCCCGCCATCTGAATGAGATGGCGGGCCCTGCGCAGTTCTGGCAGTTGTGGGACGGGGCGGCTTCAGGCAGCATGCGCGCGGGCGCGGGGGAGCGCAAGCAGAGGCGCGCAAGCTATGCCGCTCGATGCTCCGGCTCGATAAAGCGCGCGACAACCTCGGCGAGCGCGCCCGCCTCGCAATCGGTGTCGAGGATGACGTCGCAGGCGGATCGGATGTCGTCGGTGGCGTTGGCGACGCCCACACCGAGCCCCGCCGTGCGGATGAGGGCGAGGTCGTTGGCCGAGTCCCCCATGCCGATGGTGTCTGCCACATCGATTCTGAGGTGCGCCGCGAGGTGCGCGAGGCCCGTGCCCTTGTCGATGCCCGCCGGCATGCACTCGGCATAGCGGTTGGACGAGAACGTGATGTCGATGGGGAGGTCGGGCATCGCCGCGGCGGCCTCGGAGGCAAGGCGCTTCACCTGGGCGAAGTCGGGATCCATGTAGAGGATCTTGACGATGGGCTCGCCGTCCGCAAAGCCGAGGTCCCGCCAGCCGTCGTCGACAAACTCCACGCCGGCGACGCCCTCGATCGCCCGGCGCTCCGCCTCGGGGGCGAACTGGATGAGGATGCGGCCGCTCGGCGTATAGGCGTGCACGCACTGGCGGCGCTCGAGCGCGAAGCCGTAGAGGGCGTCGGCGGTGGGCTGGTCGAGCGTGGTGGAGATGAGCGGGCGGGCGTCGCCCCAGCGGTTGATGAAGGCGCCGTTGTACGAGATCACGTAGCCGCCCTCAAAGAGCGCAGGGTCCACGTCCGCAAAGCTCGCTACGATGGAGGGGTAGGGGCGCCCCGAGCACGGGACGAAGGGGACGCCGAGCTCCTTCAGACGCTCGAGCGCGGCGACGTTCTCTGCCGGCAGGCGATGGCCGGCGCCGAGCATGGTCTCGTCCATATCGCTGGCGATCAGGCGGTACATGGCCACTCCTTTCCAAAGCGCCCGGCGGCGCCGCTAGTAGACCATCCCCATGGCCTCGCGCACCTCGTCGAGCGTGCGCTCCGCAATCTCGTTGGCGCGGCGGTTGCCTTCGGCGAGGACGTCCCTCACATAGGAGAGGTCGCCCTCAAACTGGTGGCGGCGCTCGCGGATGGGGGCGAAGTAGCTGTTGACGGCTTCGGTCACGTACGCCTTGAGGGCGCCGGAGCCGCCCATGCCGATCTCGGCGGCGATGTCCTCGGGCGCGCGGCCGGTGCAGATGGCGGCGGTCGAGAGCAGGCCGGAGACGCCGGGGCGCTTCTCGGGGTCGAAGGTGATCATGCGCTCGGAGTCGGTCTGGCTCTTCTTGATGCGCTTCGCCGTCTCCTCGGCGGTCATCGAGATCGAGATGGCGTTGCCGTAGGACTTGCTCATCTTGCGTCCGTCGAGGCCGGGCAGAAGCGGGGTCTCGGAGAGCAGGGCGTCCACCTCGGGGAAGACCTTGCCGTAGCGGTTGTTGAAGCGCCGCGCGATGAGGCGCGTGAGCTCGATGTGCGGCAGCTGGTCGCGACCTACGGGCACGATGTTGCCCTTGCAGAACAGGATGTCGCACGCCTGGTGCACCGGATAGGTGAGCAGAAGGCCGGTGAGCTCGTGGCCCGAGGCCTCCATCTCCGCCTTGACGGTGGGGTTGCGGGCGAGCTCCGCCTCGGAGACGAGCGAGAGGAACGGCAGCATGAGCTGGTTGCACGCAGGGACCGCGGAGTGCGCGTAGATCATGGTCTTGTCCGGGTCGATGCCGCAGGCCAGGTAGTCCATGATCATGTTGTAGACGTTGTCCTGGATGTGCTCGGTGGTGTCGCGGTCGGTGATGACCTGGTAGTCGGCGATGAGGACGGCCGTGTTGACGCCCTTGTTCTGCAGCTCCACGCGACGCTTGAGTGTGCCGAAGTAGTGGCCGAGGTGAAGCCTGCCGGTGGGGCGGTCGCCCGTGAGCATGCGATAGGCGCCGGGGTTCTTCTCGAGGTCGGCCGCGATCTGCTCGCTGCGCTTCTGCGCGGTCTCGTAGCTGCGTTCGTTGGGCATGGGTCTCTCCTAACTCGGGTGCTGATGGGGGTAGCGCGGGAAGGACCCGCAAGGCGGCGCGGGGAGCGGGGCTCCCCCGGTCCGCGGGCGCGGAGTCTTAAGGCCGATCGTGGTCGTGCAGATGGTCCTGAAGCCGTTGGAGCTCCTCGCGGACCTCCTCGTGGCGCTCGGTGCGGGCGCGCTCGGCCGCCGCGGCTTCCTCCACAAACGCGGGGTCGTCCGGCGTGACGAGCTCGTCTTTGTGCGTCTTGGGATTGTAATGGTGGCGGAGCACCGGTTCAAACAGGTGCAGGCGCATGGCAAAGAAGGCTGAGCATACGAGGAGCACGATGAAGATGACGATGCGCGCCTCGATGGGCACCTGGTTGATGAGGGTGGCGCCGAGGGCGAGCAGGATGCACCACGCGTAGATGAGAAGCACCGCCTGGCGCTGGTCGTATCCCTCTTGGATGAGGCGGTGGTGGATGTGGCCCTTATCGGCCTGGCCGATGCTCACGTGCGCGCGCTTGCGGCGGACGATGGCGGAGAGCGTGTCCAAGATGGGCACGCCGGCGACGATGAGCGGGATGAGGAGCGACGTGAGCGCCGCGGTGCGGCTGACCGAGAGGAGCGAGATCATGCCGAGGGCGAAACCCAGAAGGAGCGAGCCGGCGTCGCCCAGAAAAATGCTCGCCGGATGGAAGTTGTAGCGCAAGAAGGCGACGCACGAGCCGAAGAGCGCGATGGAGAGCGCCGCCGCGTCGCCGCGGCCGGAGAGCACGGCGAAGCCGAACATCGCGAGGGCGGCGATAGCGGAGATGCCCGTCGCCAGGCCGTCGAGCCCGTCGATTAGGTTGATGATGTTAGCGAAGGCGACGAGGTAGACGACCGTGATGGGGTAGGCGAGCCAGCCGAGGTCGATGTAGTCCCCGGGAACGAACGGGTTGACGATGCTGCCGATGGTGAGGCCGCCGGCGGCCGCGACGATGGCGGCGACGACCTGCCCGGCGAGCTTGGCGCGCGGTCTGAGCGATACGACGTCGTCGATGGCGCCCGTCGCGGTGATGATGCAGACCGAGAGCGCGAGGACCGGGTAGTTGACGGTGAGGCTCGGGTGCGGGACGAGGGCGGACGGCCAGCCCCAGTACCAGGTGCCGAATACCTGCAGCGCGCAGGCGACGACGAGCCCCGCGAACACCGCAAGGCCCCCCATGCGCGGCACGGGCTCGGTGTTGATGCGCCGCTTGGAGGGGTAGTCGACCGCGTCGAGGCGGATGGCGAGGCCCTTGACAGCGGGTACGAGCAGAAGCGTCGTCAATGCCGCCGCGGCCGCGAGGCATATGTAGGGAACGAGCGAATCCATAGGGGCAAAACCGCCGGGAGTCGGGGACGAATATGCTGCGACGGCGCCCCTCCGGCGGGGGAGCGGTGCCGAATCACACTCCATGATACTCGAAGCGGGCGTGCGGGTGAGGTGCGGCGCCGATCGACCACGCAGCTATCAGAATTGCGCGGCCAAATGTGCCCCAAAAGCAACAATATAGGCTTTTACGTGGAGAAATGTGTTGTTCAGACGAACACTCCCATCATCTGACACAGGTTTTGATAAGTCAAGACTGGTATTACAAATTGCGTCGCGTATGATGAAGATGTTCCGCTCCCCGCGGAGCAACTGGGTGAACCGTCGCGTTTTACTAGGGAGCCCACACAGTCGCGTTAGTACAGGTATCCTTCGTTGTTAAGGACGCTGGAAGAGGCGATGAGGGCGCCCACCTTGCAGAGGTGGGTTCATTATGGCAAAGCGGGGAGCGGTCATCTTGTGCGTATGGCGGCTCCCGCGTTGCGGGGCCGCTTTTTTGTCGCTACACGGCGCTGCGCACGGCGGTGTCGTGGAAGCAGAACATCTCGGGATGATGGCGCGACTCGGTGTACTCGAACATGATGCCCTGGCCGTCGAAGGTCTGGCTCGTCATCACCGCCACGTAGTCGGCGCCGCCCAGATCGAGCATGTCCCGGTCGTGGTCGGTCGCACGCTCCACGGTGATGGTGCGCTTGCTGGTGGCGACGGTGAGCCCGCGCTCGTCTTCGAGGAAGGCGTAGATGGAGTCCTCGGCGATCTTGGGCGTGAGGCCCTCGACGCTTGAGGCGAGAAAATAGCTGCGGTCGAGAATGAGGGGGCGGCCGTCGAGGATGCGCTTGCGCTCGACGGTCACGAGCTCGGCGCCCTCGGGGTGCCCGGTGCGGTGCGCGAGCGCCCCGTCGGCGACGAGGGTGGAGAAATCGGTCACCTCGGTTCGGGCGTGCAGGCGGTTGTGCGCTGACGTCTCCCTAAATGACTGGATGCCGCCGACCTCGAAGGTCGCCCGCTCGCGCGCCTGCCAGATGACGCGCACGCCCTTGCCGTGGACGGGCTGGACGTAGCCCTTCTCCTTCAACAGGGCGAGGGCGCGCCGCAGCGTGTTGTGCGAGCAGGAGAACGCCTGGGTGAGCGCGCTCTCGGAGGGGAGCAGGCTCTGGTACGGATAGGTGCCGTCCTCGATGTGCTCGCGGAGGGTGCGGTAGATGGTGTCGTAGCGCGCTTTCATGGCGGTTCTCTCCTTTGGGTGCATGGCCGCACCAACTATAGCTCAGATACGCGAGTGGAGGACAACTCATCTGAATAAGTATGCCGTTTGCCGGCGCGCGGGGACCGTTCGCCGGAATGCGAAGGTTCTCGCAACTCATTCAAATGAGTTGCGGCATACTGTAGTCAACTTATTCAGATAAGTTGCATCCCACGGGATGCGGGGTACGGCTACAAAGGAGGTAGCTCGATGGCGAAGTACACGGAGGACGCGGCGCGTCTGCTCGACCTCGTCGGCGGGAAGGAGAACATCTCAGCGGTGACGCACTGCATGACGCGCATGCGGTTCGTGCTGGTGGACGAGGGCAAGGCCGACGTCTCGGCAATCGAGGCGCTGCCCGCGGCGAAGGGCACGTTCACCCAGGCGGGGCAGTTCCAGGTCATCATCGGCAACGACGTCGCCGACTTCTACCAGGAGTTCAGCAAGGTATCGGGTATCGAGGGCGTTTCCAAGGAGGCGGCCAAGGCGGCGGCCGGCGCCAACCAGAACCCGCTGCAGCGCGCCATGGGCGTGCTCGGCGAGATCTTCGCCCCGCTCATCCCCGCGCTCATCTGCGGCGGTCTGATCCTCGGCTTCCGCAACATCATCGGCGAGGTCAACTTCTTCAACGATGCGGGCGCCTTCGACCTCGAGCACGGCACGCTCTCGATCGCGGACATCTCCACGTTCTGGATGGGCATGTACAACTTCCTGTGGGTCATCGGCGAGGCCGTCTTCCACATGCTGCCCGTGGGGATCTGCTGGTCGGTAACCCGCAAGATGGGGACCACGCCCATCTTGGGCATCATCCTCGGCTTGACGCTCGTGTCGCCGCAGCTGCTCAACGGCTTCTCGGTGGCGGGCGCCGATGCCGAGACCATCGCCGCGCACACCTACGACTTCGGGTTCTTCTCCTTTGTGGGGACCGGCTACCAGGGGCAGGTCATCGCCGCGCTCATGGCCGCCTTCGTCCTGGTGGCGCTCGAGAAGTTCTTCACCAAGGTCACGCCTGAGGTCGTGCGCATGATCGTCGTGCCGTTCATGTCGCTCGTGCCCGCCGTGTTCATCGCGCACCTCGTGGTGGGCCCCATCGGCTGGGCCATCGGCAACGGCATCGCCGACGTCGTCAACTGGGGCCTCTCGTCCAACGTGCGCGTCCTCTTCGCGGCCGTGTTCGGTGCGCTCTACGCCCCGCTCGTCATGACCGGCCTGCACCATATGACCAACGCCATCGACACTCAGCTCGTCAACAGCCTCGGCTACACCACGCTCTGGCCCATGATCGCGCTCTCCAACATCGCGCAGGGCTCCGCCGTGCTCGCCATGATCGTGCTCCAGAAGAACAACGAGCGCGCCCAGCAGGTCAACATCCCCGCTTGCGTGTCGTGCTACCTCGGCGTGACCGAGCCGGCGCTCTTCGGCGTCAACCTCAAGTACAAATTCCCGCTCCTCTGCGGTATGGCGGGATCGGCGCTCGCGGCCATGGTGTGCACGGGCTTCTCGGTCAAGGCGCTCTCCATCGGCGTCGGCGGCGTGCCCGGCATCCTCTCCATCATGTTCGAGTACTGGGGCCTCTTCGCGCTCTGCATGGCCATCGCCATCGTGGTGCCGTTTGCCCTCACGCTCGTGGTGGGCGGCCGCCGGCTTGCGGCTGAGGAGCGCGGGCTCGCCTAGCGGCGGCGCCCCGGCGCGGACCCGGCGCCCATCGAAGCGCGCGGCGGGTGCCGGGCCCGGCCTCGAAGGGCGCGCCGCCCCGATCATAGATTCTTGGCGGGGCGGCGCGCGACACAGGATGCTGAAACGACCGACACGAGAGGAGGGCGACCATGGGCGCCCATGAGAGGGACCTCGGCAAGACCGTGGTCTACCAGATCTACATCAAGAGCTTCTGCGATAGCGACGGCGACGGCACAGGCGATCTGCGCGGCATCACCTCCAAGCTCGATTACCTCGCCTACCTGGGGGTCGATTACGTGTGGATCACCCCGTTCTTCCCGTCGCCGCAGCGCGACAACGGCTACGACATCTCCGATTACTGCGCGGTCGACCCGGTCTTCGGCACGATGGACGATTTTGACGAGCTGGTGGCCGAGGCCCGCCGTCGCGGGATCGGCATCATGCTCGACATGGTGCTCTGCCATACCTCGAGCGAGCATGTCTGGTTCCAGCGCGCCCTCGCGGGCGACGAGCGGTACCGGAGCTACTATATCCTGCGCGACGGCAGGGGCTCGACCGGCCCCGGCGACCCCGGCGAGCCGCCGACCAACTGGCAGAGCGCCTTTGGCGGCAGCATGTGGGAGTGGGAGCCGCGCCTTGGCAAGTGGTACCTCCACATGCACGACGTGACCCAGCCGGACCTCAACTGGGACAACCCCGAGGTCCGCGCCGAGCTCGCGCAGGTGGTGCGCTTCTGGCGCGACCGCGGGGTGGCGGGCTTCCGCTTCGACGTGGTGAGCCTCATCTCCAAGCCGGAGGTGTTCGAGGACGCCGGTCCCGAAGGCGGGCGCTCGCTCATCGCGGACGGCCCGCATGTGCACGAGTACCTGCAGGAGCTGGTGCGCGAGGCGGGTATCGACGGGATGCTCACGGTGGGCGAGATGGCGGCGACCACGCTCGAGAACTGCGTGCGCTACACCAACCCCGCAAGCCATGAGCTCGGCATGGTCTTCAGCTTCCATCACCTGAAGGTCGATTACCTGAACGGCAAGAAGTGGGCGCTCCAGGACCCCGACATCGCCCGTCTACGCGAGCTCTTCGCCACCTGGCAGGAGCGCATGCAGGAGGGGCACGGCTGGAGCGCGCTCTTCTGGAACAACCACGATCAGCCGCGCGCCGTCACGCGCTTCGGCGGGCGTGAGGGCGTGGGCGAGGCCGGCGGCAGCTGGGAGCTCGCGGCCAAGATGCTCGGCGTCTGCGCGCATCTCATGCAGGGCACGCCCTATATCTTCCAGGGCGAGGAGATCGGCATGGTAAACGCCGGGTACGCCTCGATCGACGACTATCGCGACGTCGAGAGCCATAACGCGTATCGCGCGCTGGTGGAGGCGGGGTCGACGCCCGCCGAGGCGCTGCACGTGGTGGGCGAGCGCTCGCGCGACAACGGGCGGACGCCCATGCAGTGGACGGATGCGCCGGGGGCCGGCTTTACGGCGGGCGAGCCCTGGCTCGCGATTCCGGCCTCGTCGGTGCTGGTGAACGTGGCCGCCGAGAAGGGCCGCCCGGGCTCGATCCTCGAGTTCTATCGCGAGCTCGTGCGCCTGCGCCATGAGCTCGGGGTGATCGCCGATGGCCGCGTCCGCTTTATCGACCCCGGTGTGGGGGCGCCCCGCGCGATCATGTTCGAGCGCTGGCTCGAGAGTGAGGCGGCGCGCGAGGCCGCCGAGGCGGGCGCCCCGGTGCGCCTCCTTACGGTGTGTTCGTTTGATGAGGGGGCATCTTCGGTGGACCTGCCGGACGCCTGGTGCTCGGCCGAGCAGCTCATCGGCAACTACGGCGACGTGCGGCAATGTGGAGGGACGCTTGCGCTCAGGCCCTTCGAGGCGCAGGTTCTCTGGACGCGCTGATTTTTGTTGTTGACAGCCGCGTGGGACTTGCTAGAATTAATCCTCGCTTGGGGACGTAGCTCAGCTGGGAGAGCGCTGCCGTCGCATGGCAGAGGCCGAGGGTTCGATTCCCTTCGTCTCCACCACAAGCCTGTATTCGAGCCCCTGCGCAAGCGGGGGCTCGTTTTGTATGTCGCGCGATCGGTTTGGCCGCGTACGGGTGGGCTCCTTTCCGTCCACCGCGCGTCCGGTGCGAAAAGGGGAGTGCCACATGGTTGTGACCGTCGCCGCTGAGCGGGACCTGCCCGCCGTAGAGCGTCTGTACCGAGCGGTGATCGAGGAGATGCACGGCGCGCCGCATGATGTGTGGTGGGAGTTTGGCGTGCATCCTACCCGCGAGGGGCTGCGCGCCTCCGCCTCGCGCGGCGAGCTCATCGTTGCGCGCGATGGCGCGTCCGCCACCGTAGGCGACGGGGAGGTGCCCCCGCAGGAGGCGTCGCTTCTCGGCGCCTGCGTGGTGGACGGCGCGCAGGACGCGGGTTATCGCACGGCCGCATGGCCCCTATCTGTTCCAGACCACGAGGTCGCCGTGCTGCACCTGCTCGCGGTCGCGCCCGAGGGGCGCGGGCGGGGCGTCGCGCGCCGCTTGGTCGCCGCGGCGGCGCGGGCGGCGCGCGCCCGGGGCGCCCGGGTGCTGAGGCTCGATGTGTTCGACAACAACGCGCCTGCGATCGCGCTCTACCGGTCCTGCGGCTTTACCGATCTGGGCGCGCGGGCGTTTGCCTACGACGAGGGCTTCACGCACGGGGCGCACCTCATGGAGCTCGACCTGGGGCTGCCGGGCGCCCTCGACCGGATGGAGACGACACGATGAGCGCCCTGCTCGGCGGGTGCGCGCCCGCCGCCTGCGAGCTCTGCCCGCGCCGTTGCCGGGCCGACCGCGCCCAGGGGGCGCGCGGCATCTGCGGCGCGGACGGCACGCTCAAGATCGCCCGCGCGGCGCTCCATTTTTGGGAGGAGCCGCCCATCTCGGGCGAGGCGGGGTCCGGCACCGTCTTCTTCAGCGGCTGCCCGCTCAAATGCGTCTACTGCCAGAACCACGAGATCTCGACCGGCAATTTCGGCCTCGAGGTCGCACCCGAGCGCCTCGTCGAGATCATGCTCGAGCTCGAGGACCAGGGTGCGCTCAACATCAACCTCGTCACGGCGACGCATTACGCGCACCTGCTGCCCGCTGCCCTCGCCGCGGCGCGGGAGCGCGGCCTTACGGTCCCCATCGTCTACAACACGAGCGGCTACGAGCTGGTCGAGGCGGTGCGCGAGCTCGGCGATTTGGTTGACATCTGGCTGACCGACTTCAAGTACGCCGATCCCGCGCTGGGCAGGGCGCTCAGCCATGTGGACGATTACCCCGCCGTCGCCGCCCGGGCGCTCGCGCAGATGACAGCCGAGCTCGCGCGCCGGGGAGGAGCTGCGGAGCGGCGGGACGGCACGTGGACGCGCGGCATCATCGTGCGCCACCTGGTGCTGCCGGGGCACGCGGACGACTCGTGCCGCGTGCTCGACCTCATCTGGCAGACGGTGGGAGATGTGCCCATCTCGGTCATGAACCAGTACACGCCCAACGCCGCCATGCGCGCCGCCGGCGGAGACCTCGCCCGCGCCGTGACGGACGACGAGTACGAGCTCGTGCTCGACCATGCCGACGACCTCGGCTTCACGCAGCTCTTCTGGCAGGAGGGCGGCGCGGTGGACGAGAGCTTTACCCCGGCGTTCGATACGACGGGCGTGCTCGAGCGCGCCGACCGGTAGCGGCGTCCCGCGGCGCGCAGCCCTGCGCGGGGCTGTCGCCGTAGGCATCCTCGGGGCTGCTGCCGAGGCGCCGGGGCGCCGGGGCGCCCGGGTGCGCCCGGTTGCGCCCGCGCCTGCACCCGCGCGCGTTACGAATCTGTGTGCGCAACCTAACCTCGGGGTATACTGGGGGGCGTAAATTTCGCGCCGCCCGCGCTGCGGCGCCACGTGAGGGAAGGGGTCTCCATGGCCGAACAGGATGCGCGCCCGCTGACCGACGAGGAGCGCGCCGAACTCGAGGCGCTGCGCGCCGAGAAGGCCCGTCGCGAGCGCGCCGAGCTTGAGGCGCTGCGCGCGGAGGAGGCTGCCGCGGTGCCGCCGGCGCCCGCACCTGCCCCGCAGCCCGCGTCGGCTGCCCGCCAGGCCCCGGCGGCGCCCGCTCCGGCGCCCCGCGCCGCCGCCCCGGATAAACCCGTCGTTGCCGAGGACCCCGCCGAGCGGACGTTCGGCCAGCGCATGGTGCTCTCGGACACCGAGGACGAGGACGGCCTCCCGTCGATGCCGCCCGCCCAGAAGATCGTCATCGGCGTCTGCCTCGTCCTCGCCGTCGTGGTCATCATCTACGTGACCATGACCAACAACGGCATGATCGGATAGCGCCCCGCGCGCCGTCCGAGGAAAGGAAGCGTTCCCATGGCACTCACCGATACCGCCCGCCCCACCGACGTGGCGCTTCTGACCGACCTCTACGAGCTCACCATGGCCCAGGGACTGTGGGAGAACGGCAAGCTCGACGAGGAGGACTGCTTCACCGCGTTCTACCGCGACAACCCCTTTGGCGGCGTCTTCGCGGTGATGTGCGGGACCTCGGACTTGGCGGACCTGGTGGAGAACCTGCGCTTCACCGACGAGGACATCGCCTACCTCGGCTCGCTCGACGCCCCCGCGGGCGGCGCCCTCTTCAAGCCGGGTTTTCTGGAGTACCTGCGCGGATTTCGCGCGCACCTCGACATCGACGCGGTGCCCGAGGGCGAGATCGTTTTCCCCCGCGAGCCCATGGTGCGCGTCATGGGGCCGGCGCTCGAGTGCCAGCTCCTGGAGACGGCGCTGCTCAACACCATCAACTTCCAGACGCTCGTGGCCACCAAGACCGCGCGCGTGGTGCAGGCGGCCCAGGGGCGCCCCGTGGCGGAGTTCGGCCTGCGCCGCGCCCAGGGGCCTGACGGCGGCATGGCCGTCGCCCGCGCGAGCTACGTGGCGGGCTGCGCCTCGACGTCCAACGTCCTCGCCGGGCGCCGCTACGGCATCCCCGTCTTCGGCACGCACGCGCACAGTTGGGTCATGAGCTTTGATTCCGAGCTCGAGGCGTTCCGCGCCTTCGCGCGTACGGCGCCCAACAACTGCACGCTGCTCATCGACACGTACGACGTGCGCGAGGGCGTGGAGAACGCCATCACCGTCGCGCACGAGATGGAGGAGCGCGGCGAGCGGCTCGCGGCCATCCGCATCGACTCGGGCGACCTCGCCAAGCTCTCCGCCTACGTGCGCGGGCGCTTCGACGAGGAGGGGCTCGACTACGTCAAGATCTCGGTCTCCAACGACCTCGACGAGTACACCATCCAGTCGCTCATCAACCAGGGCGCGCCCATCGACTCGTTTGGCGTGGGCACCAAGCTCGCCACCTGCTACGACCAGCCGGCGCTCGGCGGCGTCTACAAGCTCGCCGCGCGCCGCCCTACGGGCGCGCACGCGTGGACGCCCGTCGTGAAGCTCTCCGAGCAGCCCTACAAGCGCACCATCCCCGGTATCCAGCAGGTGCGCCGCTATGTGGACGACGCCGGCAGCCCCGTGTGCGACATGATCGTCGACGAGGCGTATCTGGAGGGTGAGGGCGCCGACCGCGGCTCCACGCTGGTGGCGGTGAACGACGCCGCGCTCGTGACGAGCGTCGCCGGTATGGATTACCGCGAGATCCTCGTGACCGTGGTGCGCGACGGCCGTGCCGTGGCGCCGCGCGAGCCGCTCGAGGTCGCGCGCGCCCGCTGTCAGGCGGCGCTCGAAGCGCTCGACCCTGTGTACAAGCGCTTCCTCTACCCGCAGTCCTACGTGGTGGGTATGGAGTCCGGCCTCGCCCGCGTGCGCGACGAGCTCGTGCGCACCCGCATGGCCGAGACCAAGACGGCGCTGCCCTGGAAGGCGCGCCGCTAAGCTGCTTGAGCGAGGGGCGTCCGGCGAGCCCGGCGCCCTGCAAGGAGGATTCATGTCCCGAGACCGCACGACCCCATCGGGCCGCCCGCGCATCATGGTGGTGAAAATCGGCTCGTCGACGCTCGTGCGCGGGACGGACGGGCCCGACCGCGCCTTTATCGACGCCCTCGCCACACAGGCGCGCGACCTCGCCCGGCGCGGCTGGGCGCTCGTGGTCGTGAGCTCCGGCGCCATCGCCTGCGGCGCGCCCATCTTGGGGTTTGACCGGCGGCCCGCCGACATGCCGAGCCTGCAGGCCTGCGCCTCGGTGGGGCAGTGCGCGCTCTCGGCCGTGTACGACGAGGCGTTTCGCGCGCACGGCCTGCTCACCTCGCTCGTGCTCCTCACGCGGTCCGACACGGCGAGCCGCACCTCCTACCTGCACGCGCGCGATACGCTCACGCGCTTGGTGGAGCTCGGCGTGGTGCCCGTCGTCAACGAGAACGACACCGTGGTGGTGGACGAGATCCGCTTCGGCGACAACGATACGCTCGCGGCGCTCGTCTCATGCCTCGTCTCCGCCGACCTCTGCGTCACCCTTTCCGATATCGACGGCCTGTACACGGCGAACCCCGCGCTCGACCCCACGGCGCACCTCATTCCCGAGGTCACGCGCATCGACGCGTCCATTGTGGGCGCGGCGGGCGACTCGGCCACGGCCGTGGGCACGGGCGGCATGATCACCAAGGTGCGCGCGAGCCGCATCCTTATGACCGCGGGCATCACCAGCGTGATCGCGAGCGGGGCTGAGGAGCGCCCCTTGGTGCGCCTGGCGGACGGCGAGTCCGTGGGCACGCGCTTCGTGCCGCCGGCGAGCCGGCTCGACATCGCGCCCCGCAAGCTCTGGATCGCCCTCGGCGATGCGGCGCACGGCCGCCTGACCATAGACGCCGGAGCCGTGCGCGCGCTCGTGCAGCATGGGTCGTCGCTGCTGCCGGTGGGCATCATCGCGGTGGCGGGCGATTTCGAGGCGGGGGCGGTGCTCGATATCGCAGATCCCACGGGGTTCGTCGTCGCGCGCGGCCTTGCCGGCGCGTCGTCGGACGAGCTCGCGCTCGCCTGCGGCCGGCGTCAAGAGGAGCTCGCGCAGAACCGCCTGCTCAGCACGCTTGCCGACCATCCGGCGGTCCATCGCGACAATATGATCGTGTTCGCGTAGCGCGCGAGCAGAGCGCTGCCTCGCGTGCCGGGCGCCCCCCGGCTATGCGCCGAGCGCCCGCGCGAGCGCGCCGCGCCCCAGGGCCTCCTCGAACAGATGGCGGAACACGGTGTCACCATGGAGCCCGTCGTGCTCGAACTCGTTGGTGACCCAGGCGTGGCTCGCGCCCACGCGGCTGAGCGTATCGAGCTGGAGCCCGGCGTCCACGTACATGTCGTCGAAGTACACGGCGGCCTCGAGGGGCACCTCGTTGGCGGCGAGGCGCACGGGGTCGTAGACGCGGTCGAACTCCGTGTCGGCCATCAGGAGCTCCATGGCGCGGGCGAAGGGCTTGAGCTCGGGCATCTCGGCAAACATCCAGGGGAAGCACGCCTCGCCGGTAAAGGTGAGCGGACGCGCGTCGACATCGAACTCGGGGCGGCCCGCGCGCTCGCGCTCGGCCGCCCAGCCGATGGGCGGCGTCGTGCCGTCGGCGTAGATGAATTCCTGCAGGGTCCAGTAGAGCGGGTTCGCGCGCGTGGTGGTGCGGTCGAGGACCCCCATGAGGAAGCCGTCGGAAAGCGCGGCCCCAAGGTGGTCTGCCGGCACGTCGCCGCAGCCGTCCTCAAACGCGTGGTCGAAGAGCCAATGCATGCGCTCGAAGCTCGGCTTCATGCCAAAGTCGCTCCCCAGAAGCTGCAGGCGCGCCACAGTGAGCGGGCTGCCGTCCGGGAGCGCGACGTCGCCCGCCGCGACGCGGTCCGCCACGGCGGCGACGCGCGCCGCGTCCTCGGGATAGCGCGCATAGTACTGCCGGGTCTTCTCCGCCATCCGCGGGAACGTGCGCGCGTACACCTCCGCCGCGCTCGCGGGGACGTGCGGGATGCCGCCGGCGGTAAACGAGGCGCTGATGCCGGTGGGGTAGCTCGAGAGGTAGGCGAGCGTGAGGAACCCGCCGTAGCTCTGCCCGAGCGTCACCCACGGGCGCCCCTCAAAGGCGGTGAGGCGCAGGTACTCGAAGTCGCGCACGATCGAGGGGGCGAGAAAGCGCTTGAGGAAGTCGGCCTGCGCCCGGGCCGGGTCGGCGCCCGCCGCCTGCGCCCTCATGCCGAGCTCGGCGATGGTGCGGCCCGAGACGCGGCTCGAGCGCCCGGTGCCGCGCTGATCGGGGAGCACGACGCGGAAGTGCTTGATGGCCTCGGCGATCCAGCCGTCCGCGGCGGGCGACGTCGGGCGCGGCCCCTCGCCGCCGGGGCCGCCCTGCAAGAAGACGAGGAGCGGCAGGTCGTCGTGCGCGTGCTCGGGCGCGGCGAGCACGCGGTAGAAGAGCCTGAGCGATTCCGGCGCGCCCGGGATGGGATCGGGAAAGGCGCCGGCGCGCATGGTGAGGCCCATCGCGAGGAGCGCCGGCTCGAGGCCGCGCCAATCGAGCGGCACGTCGATGGCGTGGTCCTCCACATACAGGCCGGGTACGTAATAGCTTGCGAGCTGTGCCATGGTGCTCCTTATCGCCGCGCGGCGCGGACGGGTCGCGCCGCCATCGTTTCCATCTAGCTCATGATACCCGCCGCGTCGGGAATCGGGTACCATGCCCTCATACCCAACCCGATGACTGCGAGGTACCGATGGATGGCATGACCGTGGAGACCTATGTGGCCGATCTCGCCCGCGCGGCGAAGGAGGCGTCGCGCCCCTTGGGGTTTGCGAGCGACGAGACCCGTACGGCGGCGGTGCGCGCCATGGCGGACGCGCTGCGCGAGCGCGCCCGTGAGATTCTCGCGGCGAACGATGCCGATATGGCCGCCGCGCGCGAGGCGGGCACGAGCGAAGGGCTGCTCGACCGCCTGCTGCTCACCCCGGAGCGCATCGAGGGGATGGCGGCGGGCCTCGAGGCGCTCGCCGCCCTGCCCGACCCGGTCGGCCGCGTGCTCGAGCACCGCACGATCGACTGCGGCCTCGACCTCACCCGCGTGAGCGTGCCCTTGGGGCTCGTCGCCATGGTCTACGAGGCGCGCCCCAACGTAACGGCCGACGCCGCCGGCATCTGCATCCGCACGGGCAACGCCTGCATCCTGCGCGGCGGCTCGCTCGCCCAGCGCTCGTGCGTGGCCATCGCCCACGTGCTCGCCGACGCCGTCGCGTCCTGCGGCCTGCCGCGCGCCGCCGTCTCCATCATCGAGACGACCGACCGTGCCGCGACAGGTGCGCTCATGGGCCTTCGCGGGGTCGTGGATGTGCTCATCCCGCGTGGCGGCGCCGGCCTCATCGAGCGCTGCGTGCGCGAGGCGGCCGTTCCCGTCATCGAGACCGGAACCGGCAACTGCCACATCTACGTGCATGAGAGCGCCGACTTCGCCAAGGCGCGCGCCATCGTGGTGAACGCCAAGACCCAGCGCGTGGGCGTGTGCAACGCCTGCGAGTCCCTGCTGGTGGACGAGGCGGTGGCGGAGCGCTTCCTGGCCGAGATGCTGCCCGTTCTGAAAGACCGCGGCGTCCTCGTGCACGGAGATGGGGTGACGTGCGCCGCATCTCGGGCGGCGGGCCTCGCGGAGGGCGTCGATTTCGTGCCCGCCACCGAGGAGGACTGGGGCCGCGAGTACCTTGCGCTCGAGATCTCGGTCAAGGTCGTTACGGGAATCGACGAGGCGATTGCCCACATCAACCGTTTCGGGACGCATCATTCCGAGGCCATCGTCGCTGAGGACACTGCTGCCTGCGAGCGTTTCCTTGCCGCCGTGGATGCGAGCTCGGTGTACGCGAACGCGAGCACGCGGTTCACGGACGGCGGCGAGTTCGGCCTCGGGGCGGAGATAGGCATCTCCACGCAGAAGCTGCATGCCCGCGGCCCCTTCGCCGCGGAGGCGCTCACCACCTACAAATACGAGATTCGCGGCACGGGGCAGGTGCGGCCGTAGGCGCGGGCGCGCCCGTGCGCCCGATTTTGCCCCGCTGGAAGGGTTCGTACAGGGGGTTATTCATTCTAGTGTCTACTTTACGGAGGGTCTGGAAAGTAGACGTGAAAGCGCGCAACGCTGTGACCTGTGCTTTCTCCGATGTCCTTCCTCGTCTCTACTTCGCAGCGCCCCTCTAAACCGTGCACTAGAATGAATAACCCCCCTTCCTACCATCCCGAGCGCCGGATCGCGGGATTTCCGTGAATTCCGGGGATGGAGAAGAGGGCGGCGTGCAACTGCGCGCGCCGCTGCACAAAGGCGCGGGCTCGCGGCTGGTGCCTGAGGGAGAGCGCCTCCGCCCAGCTGGTGAGGATCGTATCGAGTTTGTCGAGGTCGGCAGCCTGGTCGTAATTTATTTCACGGACAATGTAGCCCATTGCCTCGAGTGCGGCCCTGCGCGCCGATGTTCTCGCAAAAGCCTCCCTGCCCTCATGGTATTCCTGCCCGTTTATCTCCAGCAGGCAATTGCGATCCGCCCAAAGCTGGTCTGCGACAAGGTGGTCGCCCTCCAAAACGGTGCGGCCCCGCTCCGTAAGGGGAACCACCCTGTTGAGGTCGGGGATCTCCCATCCTTCGCCCCCCAGCTCCGCCGGGAGAAACTCCAGCAGGCACATGGTCGTCTCCAGGGGCGAGCCGGACCCGTCGAGGACAAACGGTGCAAGCGCGCGGGCTTTGGTGATGCCGCGCACGGCAGGGATCTGCATGAGCTCCGCGGCAAGCGCCTCGGAGGAGATGAGCGGGGGACGTTTCCAGAGGGAGTTCTCCGCTTTGCGGCGGTCCGTGCAGGGACCCCACAGGGAATCGCGCGCATCCTCCTCATAGGGGATGCGGGCCCCCGTTGCGTCGCAATAGGCCGCGGGCGTCATCGGCGTCCCCGTGGCAACGAGGCGCTCCGCACAGCGGGCCCGTTCCGTAGGGCAAAAGAGGGTGTAGAGGCCGCACATCTCATACATGAGGTGCATGGTGTGGGCCGCTGAGACGCGTTGCGCCAGGTGCGCCAGCGCGAGCGCGGGCGAGGAGACGAAAAGACCGTTTCCCAAGTCGACGGCGAACGGCCCGATGCTGTCCGGGCAGCTCTTCGTGATGGTGACGATAGGGTCGGTGCCCCTGCGCTGAGTCTCGTCGGTGACGACCGTGATGGGAAGCGGTATGCCCTTGAGGTCGGTGAGGATGCGTTCGCGGAGCGCTCGGATGACGGCGCCGTCGTTGCGCCGTGCGCAGCGCAGCCGCCGCTGGATGTCGCGCGGCGGCATCATCTCTGGGCCGAGCATCTCCGGTGCGAGCTCGAGGTCGCGGATAGCGGGCGGCGTCCGCCAGTAGGCGAGGGCCGATTCGGCGATGATGATGACCATGGCAGCTCCTCTCATCAGCTGGTGCTGATTCAGGCATACCATGGCCGTCTAACCGACCGCGCACCTGGTTCCACGCGCGTCTGAGCGCGCGGGTACGTCGATGTGGCGAATCGCTGACCGAGACGCCGCAGTAGGCTATATCCCTTGGTACTTGCCGGCATGAGCGCTGGGCAGCAGGGCACCTCCGCGCCGATCGGCGTCCGTTCGGATGCGCCGCATAAAAAATGCCGTCGCAATGCGACGGCATTTCGGTTCCCTCATGACGCTTGCCCCTAGGCCTCCTGCCCAAACGTGTCGCGGTCGGGCGCGAAGGACTGCATCGCCTCGATCGTGCGCCCGAAGAGCGTGTCGAGCTCCCAGCCGAGCATCTCGGCGCCGTGGCGGATCGTGTCGCGGTTGACGCCGGCGGCGAAGCGCTTGTCCTTGAACTTCTTCTTGAGCGACTTCACGTTGAAATCCATGACGCTCTTGGAGGGGCGCATCACCACGGCGGCGCCGATGAGCCCGGTGAGCTCCTCGCAGGCAAAGAGGATCTTCTCCATCTCGAGCTCGGGGCGGGGAAGCTCCGGGTTGAAGTCCGAGCAATGGCTCTGGACCGCGCGGATGAGCTCGGGCGAGCCGCCCGCGGCCTCGATCAGGGGCGCCGCGTCGACGCAGTGGCGCTCGGGGGTTTCTGCGCACTCCTCCCAATCGAGGTCGTGCAGCAGGCCGACGATGCCCCAGAACTCGGCGTTCTCGGGATCGAGCTCGCGCGCGAAGTAGCGCATGACGCCCTCGACGGTCTCGGCGTGCTCGATATGGAACGGCTCGTGGTTGTGAGCGAGAAGGAGCGCATAGGCCTCGTCGCGCGTCATGCCCGCTGAAAGTATCTCTGCCATGGGTCCTCCCGGTGATGGGGCGGGTGCGGTGCCCGCATCGATGCGTTTTCTGCCCGATTATAGAACCGCCCGGTTTCGAACGCGTTGCGCGAAACCGGGCGGGTCGGAGTCGGGGCGGAAGCGCGGCCTACATGACCTCGGGCGCGGAGACGCCCACGAGGTCGAGCACGAGCGCGAGCACGATGCGCACGGCGTCGCACGCCGCCAGGCGCGCCCGGGAGAGCGCGGCGTCTACAGGACGGCCCTCGCTCGGCAGCACCTGGCAGTCGTGGTAGAACGCATGGTAGGCGCCGGCGAGCTCCTCGGCGTAATGCGTGAGGCGGAAGGGGGCGCGGTCGCGCGCGCAGCTCGCGATGAGCTCCTCGAGCTCGGAGAGCTTGCGGGCGAGCGCGAGCTCGGTGGGGTCGGTGAGCAGCGCGAAGTCGACCTCGTCGCCGATGGCCCTCCGCGCGACCTCGTCCATGCCGAGCGCGTCGGCCTCCTCGGCGCTGAGCCCGGCGGCGCGGCGCAGGATCGAGCAGATGCGCGCATGGGCGTACTGCACGTAGTAGACGGGGTTAGCGTTGCTCTTCTCCTTCACGGCATCGATGTCGAAATCGATCATCTGGTTGCTCGAGCGGGAGATGAGCGTGTAGCGTGCGGCGTCTGCCCCCACCTCGTCCAGCAGCTCGCGGAACGTGACCATGGTGCCGCGGCGCTTGGACATGCGCACGGGCTTGCCCGAGCGCAGCAGGTTGACGAGCTGGCCGAGCAGCACCTCGAAGCGGCCGGGGTAGCCGAGGGCGTCGCAGACGCAGCGCACGCGGTTGATGTAGCCGTGGTGGTCGGCGCCCCAGATGTCGATGACGTGGTCGACGCGCTGGAACTTGTTCCAGTGGTAGGCGACGTCGGACGCGAAGTAGGTGTACTCGCCGTTGGCCTTCACGAGTACGCGGTCCTTGTCGTCGCCGAGGTCGGTCGAGCGGAACCATAGGGCGTCGTCCTTACGGTAGAGGTAGCCCATCTCGTCCAGCTTCTTGAAGGCGCGGTCGACGGCGGTGTCGCCGTGATCGTCCGGCACGTAGAGCTCGCGCTCGGAGAACCACACGTCGAAGGTGCAGTGGGCGTCCTCGCAGGTGGTGCGGATGTCATCGAGCATGCGCCGGTAGCCGTTCTCGCGGAAGGCGGCGATGCGCTCGCCGTCGGCGACGTCGACCCAGCGCTCGCCGTCGACCTCGACGATGTGCGCGGCCTCGTCGATGATGTAGCCGCCGCCGTAGGCGTTGCCGCCGAGCGCCTCCATAAAGGCGTTCTGGAACGGATGCTCCTCGGGGCGCGCGCCCTCCTCGTCGTCCACAAAGGCGACGCGGTCCGCCTCGAGCGCGGCGTGCGCCTCGGCAAGGCTCATGCCGCGCTCGCGCATGAGCGAGACGAGCTGCAGGTAGCGGACGGAGAGCGAGCCGCCGAAGACGTCCATCTGGCTGCCGTGGTCGTTGATGTAGTACTCGCGCTCCACGTCGTAGCCGGCGTGCTCCATCACGCGGCAGAGCGAGTCGCCGATCGCCACCCAGCGCCCATGGCCCACGTGCATGGGGCCGACGGGGTTGGCGGATACGAACTCGACCTGCACCTTCTGGCCGCCGCCCACGTTGGAGCGGGCGAAGTCGGCGCCCTCGGCGCGCACCGTGCCAAAGACGGCGTTCTTGGCGGCGGGGGAGAGGTAGAAGTTGATGAAGCCGGGGCCGGCGACCTCGACCTTCTCGACGGCGCCGCCGAGCTCGAGGTGGCGGCAGATGGCCTCGGCGATGGCGCGCGGCGCCTGATGGGCGAGCTTGGCGGAGCGCAGCGCCACCGTGGACGTCCATTCGCCGTGGCTCGTGTCCGCCGGGCGCTCGATGCCGCAGTCGGCGACGTCGAAGGCGGGCAGCTCGCCCGCCTCCTGGGCATGGGCGAGCGCGCTTTGCACGAGCTCCTCGATATTCTCGGGCATGGATTCTCCTCCTATACCGAACCGCAGGTGTATCCGCAGCTTACGGCCTATAACCATACATGGCAAAACACTCTAGCACATAACGGTCGGGCTCACGCATGTTCCACGCGCCCCCGGCTCGCCAGACACGCCCCCGGCGCGCCAGCGAACGGGCGCCCGACATCTTAAAAATGTGTTCATAATATGTAGCAATTCAGAAAAAGAGCACGTAAACGTGATATTCTATAACAAATGAGCTTATGAGACGGAGGAAGCATGTTTGAAATCGGAGAGCACGTTATTCATCCCGGGCAGGGCGTCTGCACCGTCATGGGTATCGACGAGGACGGCGCCGCGCCCATGATCGTTCTGGAGTGCCGGCAGGGTCACGCCAAGACCCGGATGCTCTATCCGGTCGCGCAATCCGACCGTCTGCACGCAACCGTCTCGCGCGAGGAGGCGGAGCGCTTCATCGAGGGGTACTCGGACATGGAGTGCGACCCGTTCACCGAGCGCAACAGCTCTCTCGAGGAGACGCACTTCAAGCAGCTCATCAAGCACGGCATGCCGGACACCATGCGCGTCGCCAAGACCATGCGCCATCGCATCCGCGACGCCGAGCGCCGCTCCAAGAAGCCGAGTAGCTACTATGCGCGCGTCCTCAAGGAGGCCCACCGCCGCTCCGTGGAGGAGCTCGCCGTCGCCCTCGATTGCACCGAGGACGACATCGAGGCCCGCTTTGCGCAGATGATGCAGGTGGAGCCGAGCGAGAACTAGCAGCTCGGCCGCGTCGAACTTGTGCTACAATCACGCCAGTGCTCGGGGCATCCCCGTTTTGGGGGAGCAATAGTGCGCCGCCCGTATCTCTCATTTCTCATGCATATCAGATGTTGGCGGTGTAAGGGCCAGCTGCCGTATTGAGGCGGCGCGCGGCCGCGGTCCCCGAGAAGCGCTATAGCTGGGAATTCCGACGCCCGCACGCGGTGCGAAGAGGCGTCGTTGGCGTGTGTCGGCCGGGCCGACCGAGAGAAAGTTGAGCTGAAATCGTGGCAGAAGAGAACGCATCCCCTCAGGCTGCAGTTGAGAGCGCCTCTCCGTCGGGGGAGGTGACGCCCGTCGCCCCCGCGGCCCCTGCGCCCGAGGCGGCGTCCGGCGGCGCCGCCGGCGCGGAGACGCCGGCGGAGGAGAAGCCCCGCACCCGTCGCCGCGCGCGCAAGACGGCTGAGGGCGCTGCGACCGCCGAAGGTGCCGAGCCCCCGGCCTCCGAGGCGCCCAAGCCCAAGCGGGGCCGCCGCCGCGCCGCCGCGGCCGAGGATGCGCCTGCCGCCCCAGAGGCCGCCGCGCCCGCCGCGGCGCCCGTGAGCGACGAGGTGGCGCAGGCCCGTGCCTTGGCCCAGGTGTCGCAGGCGCAGGTCGCGCGCAGGCAGCGCCGGGCGCAGGCGAAGGCGGCGGACGTGATCGCCGCCCCGGAGGGTGGGGCCCCCGCGCCCGCCGAGGACGCGTCGCCCGCAGCCGCTGCGGGCGCGGTCCCGCTCGTGGACCCGGCGCTCCGCCCGCACCGTCGCGGCCGCAAGCCCAAGGCCTATGTCGAGGCCGAGCGGGCCGCAGCCGCCGCACTCGCCGCCGCCGAGGCGGCAGCGGCCGCGCCGCAGGGCACCGACGCCGCACCGGCCGCGTCCGCGCCCGCGTCCGAGGACGCGCCCGCCGGCGAGGCGGCAGCGGCGGATGTGAAGCCCGGGCGCGCCCGCCGCGCCAAGGCCGCCAAGGCGACCACGGCGTCGCGCGGCGCCAAGGGGGCGCGCGGCTCCCATGAGGGCGAGGCGGCTCCGACCCCGGAGGACGCCGCGGCTCCGGCCGCCGCTGAGGGCGGGCAGGCCGCTTCCGCTCCCGAGGCGTCTTCCCACGACGCGGGGACGGGCGCCGGCACCGACAAGCCGGCCAAGCGCGAGCGCGCCGCCGAGGGCGTCGAGGGCACCGGCCGCACGCGCGGCGCCCGCCGCACGCACGCCGCCGAGGACCGCGCCCACGCCGCGGGCGCGGGCGACCGCCGCGACAACGCAGGCGACCGCCGCGACAAGCGCCAGCGCGACCGCAAGCAGCGCAACAACCGCTACAACGTGCCCACCGAGCCCACGCTCTCGCGCGAGGACCTCGCGGCCATGAAGGTCGCCGAGCTCCGCGAGAAGGCCCGCGAGCTCGAGCTCGACCCCACGGGCAAGAAGAAGCCCGAGCTCGTGGAGGAGGTCTACCTCGCCGCCGCCCGCGCCGAGGGCTTCCGCGACGTCGAGGGCATCCTGGAGATCGCCAACGAGGGCTTCGGGCACCTGCGCGTGCACGGCTACATGCAGAGCCGCGACGACGCCTTCGTCCCCGCTAACCTCATCCGCGCCGCGCGCCTGCGCCCCGGCGACCACATCGTCGGCTCCGTGCGCCCGTCCCGCGCGAACGACAAGTACCCCGCGCTCGCCAAGATCCAGACCGTCAACGGGCGCGACCCCGAGGAGCTGCGCGTGCGGCCCAAGTTCAGCGACCTCACGCCCATCTACCCCAACGAGCCCCTCAAGATGGAGCACGGCAAGGACTCCATCACCGGCCGCGCCATCGATATCGTGGCGCCCGTCGGCAAGGGCCAGCGCGGCCTCATCGTCTCGCCGCCCAAGGCCGGCAAGACCACCATACTCAAGAAGATCTGCCAGGCCATCACCATCAACAACCCCGAGGTGCACGTCATCTGCCTTTTGGTGGACGAGCGCCCCGAGGAGGTCACCGACATGCAGCGCTCCATCAAGGGCGAGGTCGTGGCGTCGACCTTCGACATGCCGGCCGACAACCACACCCGTGTGGCCGAGCTCGTGATCGAGCGTGCCAAGCGCATCGTCGAGATGGGCGGCGACGTGGTCGTGGTGCTCGACTCCATCACCCGCCTCGCGCGAGCCTACAACCTCGCGGCGCCGGCGTCGGGCCGCATCCTCTCCGGTGGAGTGGACTCGGCGGCGCTTTATCCGCCCAAGCGCTTCCTGGGCGCCGCGCGCAACATCGAGAACGGCGGCTCGCTCACCATCCTCGCCTCGGCGCTCGTCGACACCGGCTCCAAGATGGACGAGGTCATCTTCGAGGAGTTCAAGGGCACGGGCAACATGGAGCTCAAGCTCGACCGCGACCTCGCCGACCGCCGCATCTTCCCGGCGATCGACCCGGTCGCCTCGGGCACGCGCAACGAGGACCTGCTGATTGACGAGCAGATGCGCCCCTTCGTGTGGGGCATTCGCCGCGTGCTCGCGAGCATGAACAACACCGAGCGCGCCGCCTCGGCCTTCATCAAGGGCCTGCGCGGCACCAGCTCCAACAGCGAGTTCCTCATCCGCTCGGCAAAGCGCGCACAGGAGCACGGCGACCTCATGCCCTAGGGCACGGTTCCCGGCGATACGCACAGAGCGTCTGCCATCGCGGCGACGGGCCCGGCGGGGTCCGTCGCCGTTTTGCTAGGCGAGGATGCCGAGGGCGCGCTCGAGCGCGATGAGCGAGCGGTAGGGGATAAGGCGGCTCGCGGCGTAGTAGAGCCGCATCTCGGGTGCGGATATGGCGAGGTCGCGCCCTTGGGCGGCCGCCTTGAGCGCATGGCGCGCGACGCGCTCGACCTTCTCGAAGCCGAGGGCGCGCGTGATCCGCGACGCCGCCTCGACATCGCCCGGGGCGTCGAAAAAGCCCGTGCGCATGGGTTTGGGGCAGACGGCCGTGACCGTGATGCCCGTCCCCTCGAGCTCCACTGCCAGCGCGCGCGAGAAATCGAGCACGAAGCGCTTGGCCGCCGCGTAGACCGCGAGCTCGGGCTGCGGGGCGAAGGCGGCCACGCTCGAGATGTTGAGGATGCGCGAGCCGGGCGCCAGATAGGGGAGCGCGCGGTACGTGAGCTCGATAGGCGCGCGCATGAGGACGGCGACCATGTCGGATGCCGAGGTCTTGCTCTGCCCCGCAAAGGGGCCGAAGGCACCGCTGCCCGCGCCGTTGATGAGGAGGGCGACCTCGGCGTCGGGGCTCTCGGCCAGCGCCGCCTCGATCAGGTCGAACGACTCGAGGTCGCCGAGGTCGAGGCAGAAGGCGCGCACCGGCGTCTGGGTGATGCGCACGAGCGCCTCGAGCTTCTCCGCATGGCGGGCGATGGCCCAGATCTCGTCGACGGGGCCTGCCGCGCCGGTATCGATCTGCCGGACAAATTCCCTTCCCAAGCCGGACGATGCGCCGGTGACGATGGCGATGCGGGACATGAGCCTCTCCTTCCTCCATGCGGGGACCGCTGGCGGTGCGCTTTGGCTAAAGTGTTCCCGCATCCGCCGCATTCATGCGCGTCGGACCCGCGCGATCCGCCGGGCCCGCGCCGCGTGCCTTCGCCGTCTGTTTAGCCCGGCGCCGTTTACCGCGCTATTGCGGCCCCTGAGCTTGCATTTGCCACGGCGCTCTCGCATAATGGGAGCATCGCGACGGAACACGCAGATGAAATGAACCACATCCGTTGCGCGGGCCCTGCGCCCGCCCTTCATCACCCGTTTCTTGCGCGATGCCTCATAGGGTTCGTCTCGCATGCGCCAAGGCGGCGGGACGGGGATTGAAGGAGTTGCCATGGCTTCTCAATATGGACGCCCGCGAGCGATCGCCGCCGGTCTTGCCTGCGGTGCGAGCGTGGCGGTTCCCGCCCTCGCGTATGCGGCGACGCTGCCGTTCGAGGAGGTGCACGCCCTCGTCGCGTCGTGCGCGCTGCCGGTCGCGGCGGGCGCGCTCGCGGGGACGGGCGTCACGGCGCTCGCGACCCATATCGCGCTCGGACGCGCCGCGCGCATCGAGGCCGAGGGCCGCGCCGCATCTCAGGCCTCCTTCGAGGAGGCGCCCTCGTTCCTGCGGGATGAGGGTGCAGACGCCGCCTCCGAGCGGTTCTTCGGCGGCCGGCGAGCCCCCAAGGGCGTTCCCGTCATCGCGCGCGCCCAGGGCGCGCCGAGCGAGGCCGAGGCGTGGGCGGAGATCGACTCGCTGCTCGACGACTCCTCGCCCATCAGCTGCGACCCGCGCTACTCGAAGGACATCTACCAGATCGCGCTCGAGGAGCTCCGCCAGGGTGCGACGCATGCGGGCGCGACGCATGCGGGCGCGGCGGCCGGTGCTGCCGCTACTGCCACGGCAGCCGCCTCGACGGCTCCCGCAACCGCCTCGTCCGAGACGACGGCGACCGTCGGCGTCTCTCCCGATACCGCCGCCACCACCGCGTCGCTCGCGGCGTCTGAGGAGGAGGGCGCGCAGGTGGTCGACACCGGGTTCGATGGCGATACCGATGCCGCCCGCCTGGCGGCGCTCGCCTCGCTCGATACGTACGAGGGTGAGTCGCTCGTGGCGGCCTCTGCCGGCGTGAGCGCCTCGCGCGAGCCGCTCTCGGTCATCGCCGCGCCCCAGCAGGCGGCACCCGCCGTCTCCGCGGCGACGTCGGCGCCGGTTGCCGGGGATGTGCCCTCCGAGCCCGTCGCCATGCGCGACTACTCCGGCCATGAGGATATGTGGGCGGCCGCCCTCGCGATTCTCGACGAGCTCGAGGCGGAGCCCGAGCCCGCGTACCGCGGCAAGCACATGCGCCCGGCCTCCCTCACCCAGCCCACGGCCGTCCCCCCGAGCCCCGAGCGCGCCGCCGCCGTCGACGAGGGCGCCCGCGCCACCGAGCGCCACAGCCATGTCAACGCGCTCATCGAGGAGGAGTTCGAGCACGTGCCCTCTAAGAGCGTGCGCCGCACGAGCCGCGAGTATCTGAGCGTCATCCAGGGCGGCACGGCTTCGCTGCCCCGTATGCGGGCGGAGGCCTAAGCGACCGTGCGCTCGCTATCGAAGCGGTGGCTCGCCCTCACCGTCATCATCATCTGCCTCATATGGGGTAACTCGCTCGTGCCCGCATCGGGGAGCAACGGGCTCAGCCTGTCGGTGCTCGATGCGGTGCGCGATGCCCTGGCCTCGCTGGGCCTTCCGGTGGGATGGGTTACCAACTTCGTTGTTCGCAAGACGGCGCACTTCTGCGAGTACCTCGCCCTCGGCTTCTGCGCCAGCCACGCGCTCGATGCGGAGCGGCGCCCCACGCGCGGGAGGCTTGCCAGCTGCGCCCTGCTGCTCGTGCTCGTGCCCTCCATCGACGAGACGATCCAGCTCTTCGTGCCGGGCCGTTCCGGTCAGGTGACCGATGTCTTGCTCGACTGCTGCGGCGCTGCGACGGGCGTCGCTCTGTCGTACCTGGTGAGCCATCTGGTGCGCACGTGGCGCGCCCATCATGCCGATGCAGGGGATGGAGACGCCCGCTAGCTGGGCAAATGCTGTCAAACACCCCTTTTCAAAATTTTTCGAAATTGGGGGTTGCGCCGGCGGGGATTCCTTGCCATAATAGCTAAGCGCACTGCGCACGGAGACATGGTGGGTGTAGCCCAGTTGGCTAGAGCGACGGGTTGTGGTCCCGTAGGTCCAGGGTTCGAGTCCCTGTACCCACCCCATCAGTTTCCAGACATACGGACCGGTAGCTCAGCTGGTAGAGCAGGGGACTCTTAATCCCAAGGTCCAGGGTTCGAACCCCTGCCGGTCCACCACTTAATTTCAGAGCCCCGTATGGGGCTTTATTCATATCCATCCGAAGTTGCAGGCGAAGGTTCCCGCTGGGAGCGGGCCGGCGTCGCCCGGGGCGCCCTAAGGCGTATGCAGTCGGACGATGCAGGCGCGGGCGTACCGCGGGCCGGGTGCGGGCGCGTCGGCGCGATAATGGGCGCCGCGGCTCTCGGGACGCTCGTACATCGCGGTGAGCATCGCGCGGGCGAGAAGCAGCTGCGCCCGCAGGCGCGCCCCACGGCAGATGTCATCTGCTGCTCCGCCGGCGAGGCAGTTGTCCACGGCGTCTGCGGGCGCCCCGGATTGCGCGCGCCCGCTCGCGCGCTCGGCGAGGCGCGCCATGGTGGCGAGCCCCTCTGAGAGCCCTTCTGCGGTGCGGGGAAGCATGGCGTGGGTCTGCATGGCCTCGCGAAGCTCGGTCGTCATAGCGGCGCTCTCAGAGGCGCTCAGACGTACGCGCGCGAGCCGATGTACGGTCTCGCTCGCCATATCCGCACTGTCGCGGCCAACGCCTGTCAGGGCCTGCGCCTCGGCTGCGGCGGCGCGGCCCGCGCGGCGTCCGAACACGAGCCCGTTCGCGCTCGAGAGCCCGCCGATGCGGTCCGCCCCGTGCATGCCGCCCGTGGCCTCGCCGGCGGCGAAAAGCCCGGGCGTGCCGGTGCGCCCGTCGGTGTCGATGCGGATGCCGCCGTTGGAGGCGTGCGCGTACAGGGCGATGCGGAGCTCCTCGGTGGGCGGGATGCCCTGCTCGTCGGCGAGCCAGGCGCAAAACGTCCGCACGAACTCGGGGACGCCCTCCCGGGGGAACCGGTAGCGCACGCGCATGCCCCGAGCGCCCTCGCACGCGATGGCGAGATCGACCGCGCGCGATGCCAGCCGCGCGGTAAAGGGGCCGTAGGCGCTGCGCTCGGCGAGGGTCTCGGCGGGCAGGGCGGGGTCGGTCCTTGCGAAACGGAACGACTTCTCATTGAAGACGAGGCCGCGCTTGGGGGCGATGAGGCCGGGCATCATCTGCATGAATTCGATGTTGGTGAGGGCGCAGCCGTGGAGAAGCGCGATGCCTCCCGCAGAGCCCGTCACATCGGCGGCGGTGAGGCGCCGGGCGAAGAGCCCGCTCGTGCCGCCCGTGGCGATGACGGTGGCGCGGGAGGGGAGGGCGACGAGGCGATGGGCCTCCCGGTCGTGGAAGATGCCTCCTCTTACGCGCGGTGCAGCCCGGCGGGCGCCAGCGCCGGGCCCGTCGGACTGCAGGCCCGTGCCGCGGGGTCGCACCGCGCAGGCGGGCTCGACGCGCAGGCGCGGCAACGCGTCTGCAGCCTCCGAAGCTCCCCCGGCGTCCTCGGTGAGGAGGTCGATGAGCTCCCAGCCGTCGTGCACGTCGATCCCGCGGCGCGCGATCTCGCGCCGGCAGACGTCGGTCATGCTCTCGCGCGTGATGCCGCGCCACAGGCGCGTCGTATGGTCGAAGCACGGGATGAAGGCAGCCTCGGCGGCGCTCTGGGCGCTGCTGGGCCGCTTGAGGGTGACGCCGAGCTCCTCGAGCCATGCTATGGCCGGCCGTATGCCCGCGACGAGGGTGGCGACGAGCGCCGGGTCCGCCACGCCCTGACCGACCGCTTCGATGGTCCCGGCGAGGTCCGCCTCATCGTCCGCATCTCGGGGGCCCACGAGGCCGAGGCCCCAGGTGCCCGGGTAGAAGCTGGACCCGCTGAAGAGGGGGCCTTGGCAGGCGAGGCAGACGCGGGCGCCCGCCCGGGCGGCCTCGAGCGCGGCGGTGACCCCGGCGATGCCGGAGCCGATGACGAGGACGTCGTAGGTCTCGAGGGTCGCGACGGGTGCCATGCGGGTCCTTTCAACGGGGACGGGGTGCGCGGGGCCGGGTTTGGGGCGCGGGTCGAAGTGACGGAGCGCGCAAGGGGCTCGGGCAAAAGGGTAGCGCAACAAAAACGCCGCCGCGCGGTTTCCCGTGCGGCGGCGCGGTGTTTCGAGATCGCCCGGGCGCCTCAAGGCAGGCTCAAGACGGCAGGGTGCCCGAACTCCAAAGACGCGTGCTTACGCGTTGAGCGCAGCGTTGATGGCAACGGCGCAAGCGACGGTCGCACCGACCATGGGGTTGTTGCCCATGCCGATGAGGCCCATCATGTCGACGTGCGCAGGCACCGAGGATGAGCCGGCGAACTGGGCGTCGGAGTGCATGCGGCCCATGGTGTCGGTCATGCCGTAGGAGGCGGGGCCGGCAGCCATGTTGTCCGGATGCAGGGTACGGCCGGTGCCGCCACCGGAGGCCACGGAGAAGTACTTCTTGCCCTCGGCCAGGCGCTCCTTCTTGTAGGTGCCCGCCACGGGGTGCTGGAAGCGCGTGGGGTTGGTGGAGTTACCGGTGATCGAGATGTCGACGTTCTCGTGCCACATGATGGCAACGCCCTCGCGGACGTCGTCGGCGCCGTAGCAGTTGACCTCGGCGCGCGGACCGTCGGAGTAGGGGATGGTCTCGACGACCTTGAGCTCGCCCGTGAAGTAGTCGAACTGGGTCTTCACGTAGGTGAAGCCGTTGATGCGGGCGATGATCTGGGCGGCGTCCTTGCCCAGACCGTTCAGGATGACGCGGAGCGGCTTCTTGCGCGCCTTGTTGGCGTTCATCGCGATGCCGATGGCGCCCTCGGCGGCAGCGAAGGACTCGTGGCCGGCGAGGAAGGCGAAGCACTCGGTGTCGTCACCGAGGAGCATGGCGCCCAGGTTGCCGTGGCCGAGACCGACCTTGCGGTCCTCGGCAACGGAGCCGGGCACGCAGAAGGCCTGGAGGCCCTCGCCGATGATAGCGGCGGCCTCAGAGGCGGTCTTGGCACCGCGCTTGATGGCGAGAGCGCAGCCGAGGGTGTAGGCCCACTTGGCGTTCTCAAAGGCGATGGACTGGACGTCGGCGACGATCTCGCGGGGGTTGACGCCCTTGTCGAGGCAGATCTGCTCGGCCTCCTCGAGGGAGGAGATGCCGTTCTCAGCGAGGCACGCGTTGATCTTGTCGATACGGCGCTCGTAACCTTCGAAGCTTACAGCCATTATTCTTTCCCTCCCTTTCTACTCGTGAACCGGGAACACGGACTCGACGGTGTGGGTCTCCTCGTCGGTGCGCGGGTCGATGTACTTGGCAGCGGCCTCCCACTGACCATAGTGGCCCATGGCGCCGGCGATGGCGTCCTCGGGGGTGGCGCCCTTCTTGAGGGCGTCGGTGAACTTGCCGAGGTTCAGGAACTCGAACGCGATGATCTCGTTCTTGTCGTTGAGCGCCATGCGGGTGACGTAGCCCTGGGCGAGCTCGAGGTAACGGGCGCCCTTGAGCTTGGTGCCGAACATGGTGCCGATCTGCGAGCGCAGGCCCTTGCCGAGGTCGTCGAGGGAGGAGCCGACGGGCAGGCCGCCCTCGGAGAACGCGGTCTGGCTGCGGCCGTAGACGATCTGCAGGAAGATCTCACGCATGGCGACGTTGATGGCGTCGCAGACGAGGTCGGTGTTGAGCGCCTCGAGGATGGTCTTGCCGGGAAGGATCTCGGAGGCCATGGCCGCGGAGTGGGTCATACCCGAGCAGCCGAGGGTCTCGACGAGGCACTCCTCGATGATGCCGTCCTTAACGTTGAGCGTGAGCTTGCAGGCACCCTGCTGGGGGGCGCACCAGCCCACACCGTGCGTGAGGCCGGAGATGTCGGAAATCTCCTTGGCCTGAACCCACTTGCCCTCCTCGGGGATGGGCGCGGGGCCGTGGTATGCGCCCTTGGCGACAGGGCACATGTTCTCCACTTCTGCTGTGTACTGCATGCCTCTCCTCTCTTTCGGTTTCTCAGCGACGAGCCATGGCGAAATGGCCAGCCGAACCTGACATGCACCCTTATTGTAGCGCGAATCGCCCGCCGTTCTGCTTGTAGACCGGTCATTTTTCAAAGGCCGCAACAGGGGGCGGCCGACCGCCTTGCGCTGGGATGCCCTCAGCTGCGAAACGCCGGGGCACCCAAAGTGCGGAATAGCGATACCACAATCATGGTATCATAACCATATCGATTCTATGGTTTGCCGATGCGCGGGAGGACGATATGCCGGTTTGCGTACCGATGAAGGAACTGAAAAACACGGCGGAGTTCACTAAAACCGTTCAGAGCGCTGTGGCTCCGGTTTTCGTTACCAAGAACGGGCAGGAGGAATTTGTCTCCATGTCTCTCGAGGTGTACGAGGCGCTCCGCTTGGAGGGAGTTCGGATGCGGCTCTATGAGGAAGTTGAGCGCGCTGAGGACGATATCGCTGCGGGCAGGGTGACCGATGCAGCCTCTTCCAACGCTGCGCTGAGGAGACGCTATGGCCTGTGAGGTCCTGCTCTCCGATACGGCGCGCCATCAGCGTGACGCGATTATTCTGTTCCTTACGGAGGACGCGCGCGCGACGCAACGTGCCTCAGCGTTCATCGACGAACTCGACGAAGTGATTGCGCGCCTCGCTGCCTATCCAGAATTCTACCCGCTGGCGCGCGATGAAAAGCTTGCTCGCAACGGATACCGAAAGGCGAACGTAGCTGGCTACATCGTGCTGCACAGGCATGTGGATAACCGCGTATATATCACCAACATCTTCCATGAACGTCAGGATTACGCGCGGCTGGTATAGGCTATCGCGGGCGGTGTGCGCCGCCCGGCTCATGAGGCGCCGCTCGATGAGGGCTATTCCGAGGATTCGTCCTCTTCTCGCGCCCGCTTCGGCTTGTAGGCGATGCCCTGCGGGCGCTCGAGGCCCGACCGGTCGCGCCTGAGGATGCGCCCGAAGTTGGCGCGCCAGCGCACCGCGCGGCGGTAGATGCTCTCGCCGGATGCCGAGCGCATGCCCATGCAGGGCGCGGCGATGAGGACGGGCAGCAGGTACTCGATGCCGCGCCAGATGACGAGGCCGGCGGAGAGGTGCCAGCCGAACATGCCGCCGAAGAGGTAGCTGAAGCCCACCTCGGCACCGCCGGCGCCGCCGGGGAGCGGGATGGCGTTGACCAGGAGTTCGACCATGGAGCCCGATGCGAGGCAGATGACGAGGTCCGCCTCGAGGCCGAAGGCCCTGAGAACGAAGTAGGGGAGCGCGTACATGCAGCCGAGCTGCACCAAGGTGATGAGCTCGGCGGCGATGAGGACGCGCGGGTGCGCGGCGCCGTTGCGGAAGGCGCGGGCGAACGTGTCCACCTGCGTGCTGACGAGACCGCGGAAGCGCTCGCAGCGCTCCTCGCTCACGAGGTGGAGGGCGCGCCCCGCGCGCAGCGCCGCGTGGGCGATCGCCATGATGGGGCGCGGGAGCAGGCAGATGAGGATCGCGACCGACACCTGCACGAACTTGACCGCGAACATGAAGATGCCGATGAGGGTGACATCGAGCCCCAGGATGCGCACGTCGGCGAAGGTCTCGAGGAAGTACCCGCCGCAGAGCACGAGCATGATGGCGGCGAAGATGCCCTCGCCCGCCTCGTAGAGCGTGAAGCGCATGGACTGCAGCGCCGTCGCCTCGGCGGGGGAGAGCCCAGCGCGCGTCAGGCGGTAGATCTGCGAGGGGATGACGCCGGCGCCGCCGGGGGTGAGGCGCATGAAGAAGACGCCGGAGGCCTCGACGCTCATGAGGTCCCGGTAGCCCACGGGTGAGTCGTGGTCGAGGGCGGCGAGCACCGCGAAGGCGAGGACGCCGAAGACGTAGTAGAAGAGGAAGCAGACGACGCCGGCGGCGATCCAGGCGAGGTCGACCCCGACAAGGGCGCGTACAAAGTCGTCGGCCTGGCCGCTCACGACGAGGTAGACGACGTAGGCAACGGCGACGATGCCGAGGATGACGAAGGTGAAGCGCACCTGCTTCAAGGAGGATCGGTCCGCGCTGCGGTCGCGCGTCGACCACGCGTCGCCGACGTAGAGCTTGGGCGCGCCGGCCCTAGGAGCCCGCGCGGAGCCGCTCTTGGCGGCGCGATCCTTAGCGGGATGCAGGTTGTCTCGGTCGGGTCGTTTGGTCACGGTTGCTTCCTGTCGCCAAGGGTGTTCTCGCCAGTGTACCCAGAATCGGCGGTGCCGCGACGCGCCCTTAGGAGAGGATGCCGTCGAGCGTGCGCCAGGCGAGCTCGGCGCACTTCACGCGGGCGGGCATATGGGAGATGTCCTTCAGCTGCCCCGCCTCGTCGAGGTCGTCCATCTCGTCTGCGGTGAGCTCCTCGCCGCGGATCATCTTGAGGAAGAGGCCCGAGAGGCGGCGCGCCTCCTCGACGGTCTCGCCGGTGACGAGCTCGGCCATGATGTCGGCGGACGCTTGGCTGATGGCGCAGCCGTGGCCGGTGAAGCTCGCCTCCTCGATGACGCCGTCCTCCACGCGCAGCTGGAGCGTGAGCTCGTCGCCGCAGCTGGGGTTGATGCCGTCGTGCGAGTGGGTGGGGGCGTCCATCTCATACTTGTAGTCCGGATGGGTGCTGTGCTCCATGAAGGTGGTCGAGCTGTAGATGTTGGCCATGGCGGTGCTCCTTCGGCGTATGTGGCGTATTTGGGGACGGGGTCGTTTTGACGCATGGGGGGCAGATGGGCACGGGGCATCCCCGCCCCGTGCCCAAGTGGGGCATTTTGACCCCGTCCCCAAATGACTCATTCAGATGACTCGGGGGTGCCCCTTAGGCGTGGAAGGTCTTCCAGACGGCGCCGAGGCCGTCGACGAGGCGGTCCACGTCGGACTGGTCGTTGTAGAAAGCGAGGCTGGCGCGGCAGCAGGCGAGGTTCTCGCAGCCGAGCCACGCGAGCAGCGGCTGCGCGCAGTGGTGGCCGGCACGGATGCAGACGCCCTGCATGTCGAGGATGCTCGCCACGTCGTGCGGGTGGATGCCCCGGACGTTGAAGCTGATGACGCCGTGGTGGCGGTCCCAGTAGATGGAGCCGAGGATGTCCACGTACGGCAGCTCGACCATGCGGCTCATGGCGTAGTGGACGAGCGCCTTCTCGCGCGTGAGGACGTTCTCGTAGCCCACCAGCTCGGTCAGGTAGCTGAGGGCGACGCCCGTGGCGTAGATGCCGGCGGCGTCCTGCGTGCCCGCCTCGAACTTCTCGGGCACGGGGGCCCAGCGGGCGTCCTGCTCCGTCACGGAGTCGATCATCTCGCCGCCGGTGAGGAAGGGCTCGGAGCGGTCGAGGAGCTCAGATTTGCCCCAGAGCACGCCGACGCCCATGGGCCCGAGCGCCTTGTGGGCGGAGAACGCGAGGAAGTCCGCCCCGAGCTCGCGCACATCGACGGGCATGTGGGGGACGGACTGCGCCGCGTCGACGACCATGTAGCCGCCGTGGGCGTGCACCGCCCGGGCGAGCTTCTCGATGGGGACGCGGCAGCCGAAGACGTTCGACACCTGCGTGGCGGCGACAATCCTGGTGCGCGGGCCGATCTTCGCGGCGATCTCCTCGTCCGTGAGCTCGCCCGTCTTGGTGGGGTAGAGGTAGACGAGGGTGGCGCCGGCGGCGCGGCACGCCTGCTGCCAGGGGATGAGGTTGGAGTGGTGCTCCATGATGGTGATGGCGACCTCGTCGCCCGGACGGAGCACCGTGGGCGCGAACGCCTTCGCCACGAGGTTGAGCGACTCGCTCGTGTTGCGGGTGAAGACGATCTCGTGCGCGCGGGGCCGCCCGCCCTCGTCCACGGCCCCGATGAGCGCGGCGACGCGGTCGCGGACCCGGGCGATGGCCTCGGTCGCCTCGACCGAGAGCTCGTAGAGGCCGCGCAGGGGGTTGGCGTTCATGGTCTCGTAGAAGCGGCGCTGGGCGTCGAGCGCGCACGCGGGGCGCTGCGCCGTGGCGGCACTGTCGAGAAACGCGAGGTCCGGACGGCCGGCGAGCAGCGGAAAGTCAGCCTTGTAGGGGTTGGCGGCGATGTCGGTCGCCGGCCAGGCGCGGGACGCCTCGTCGGACGCGTCGAGCACGGGCGCGCCCGGCGCGGTGCAGGTGTCGCAGGTTACGTGCTCGGTATCGATCATACGAGCTCCTCCTCAAAATGGTCGACCATGCGCCCCGCCAGACGGCAGACGGCGGCGCGCGCGTCGTCGGTGGGTGCGGTGAGCGCGGCGTCCTCGAGCTTGGCGCGCAGGAACAGCGCCTCGGCCTCGGCGGGCGAGATGCCACGGCACGTGAGGTAGAAGAGCTGGTCGGGGCGGACGTGCCCGATGGTGGCGCCGTGGTTGCCCGCCACGTCGTCCTCGTCGCAGAGGATGGTGGGGACGGTCTTGTTGTCCACGCCCTCGCTGGCGAGAAGCACGGTCTCGCGCTCGGTTCCCTCGGAGCCCTTGCAGCCGTGCACGAGGTCGATGGTCCCGCGGAGGACCTTCTTCGAGGTGCCGGCGAGGACGCCGTTGGCGAGGATGTTGGAGATGGTCTTGCGCCCGCGGTGGCGGACGGTGTAGGCGAAGTCGCGCCGCTCGGCGCCGGCGGCGAGGTAGCTCGTATCGATGTCGACGCGCGCGGTGTCGCACCTCAGGTCGCAGGCCATGCCGGTGTAGGTGGCGCCGCCCCCGAGCACCACGTGGCGCACGGTCACGCGGGCGCCCTCGTCGAGCACGTAGCCCTCGTCGTCGATGACGACGGTGCCGGGCAGCGCCGTCACGTACACGGTGACCGTCACCCGGGCGCGGGCCCCGGCAAAGACGCGCAGCGCCGAGCCGATGAGCGCCGGCGCGTCCTCGGCGCCGAAGTCGTCCGTGCCGTCGAGGACGACGTCGAGGGCGAGGGTGGAGTCGGGCGCGGCGACCACGTCGAGGCTCGCGGCCGAGGCGCGGCCCGCCTCGGCGGGGACGCTCACCTGGGCGCGCCCGCTCTCGCCCGCCTCGGTGCCCAGAAGCACGGTCTCGCCGGCGAGGAAGTTGAGGTAGGCGCGCGCATCGCGGCCCACGCCGGTCTCGAAGGCGGCGGCCACGTCGCCTTCGACCTCCTCGCGGCAGGCGCGCTCCTGATAGCGGGAGAGCGCCGGGATGTCGAGGTCGCCGAGGTCGCCCGATGCGTCCGTACGGGTGCCTCCCAGCGCGGCGGCGCGCACGCAGGCGCGACCGTCCGCCTCGGCGCCGGCGCCGAGGCGGTCCTGCAGCTCGGCCACGGCGACCTCAAAGGCGCGCGCGTGGTCGAAGAGCGCCTGCGGGGCGTCGATATCGGCTGCGCCCGCGCGCTCGAGGTCGGCGGGAATCTCGATGGTGGTGTCGTTCATCTTGAGCCAGCTCCAGGTTGGGGCGGGCATCGCGCTTGCGTGGCGTATGGTGAGAGCGTCCATCAGCGTGCGCTCCTTTCGTAAGAGGCGGCGGGAGCCGGCAGGGCGGCGGGTTTGGCGCGCATCAGCCGATCGCCCCTTCCATCTCGAGCTTGATGAGGTTGTTCATCTCGACGGCGTACTCGAGCGGCAGCTCCTTGGCGACGGGGTTCGCAAAGCCGTTCACGATCATGGCTCGCGCCTCCTCCTCGGAGATGCCGCGGCTCATGAGATAGAAGACCTTGTCGTCGCCGATGCGCCCGATGGTCGCCTCGTGGCCGATGTCGACGTTTTTGGCGCGCACGTCCATCGCGGGGATGGTGTCGGAGCGGCTCTGGTCGTCGAGCATGAGCGACTGGCACGAGACCGTGGCCTGCGCGCCCTCGGCGGCGGGCGTCACCACGATGGACGAGCGGAACGTCTGGATGCCTCCGCCCTTGGAAATGCCCTTGGTCTCCACGGTCGCGCGCGTATCAGGCGCCGCCATGACCACCTTGGTTCCGGTGTCGAGGTTCTGGCCCGCGCCGGCAAACGTGATGCCCGTGAAGCTCGAGCGGCTGCGGGCGCCCGTAAGCACGCTCATGGGGTAGAGGTAGCCCACGTGGCTGCCAAACGAGCCGGAGATCCATTCGATCTCGCCGTCCTCCTCGACGCGTGCGCGTTTGGTGTTCAGGTTGTACATGTTCTTCGACCAGTTCTCGATGGTCGAGTAACGCAGGTGCGCGCGCTTGCCCACAAAGAGCTCCACGGCGCCCGCGTGCAGGTTGGCGACGTTGTACTTGGGCGCGGAGCAGCCCTCGATGAAGTGCAGGTCGGCGTCGTCCTCCACGATGATGAGCGTGTGCTCGAACTGCCCGGCGCCGCGCGCGTTCAGGCGGAAGTAGCTCTGCAGGGGGAAGTCGAGCTTCACGCCGGCGGGCACGTACACAAACGAGCCGCCGCTCCACACCGCACCGTGCAGCGCGGCGAACTTGTGGTCCGTTGGCGGGATGAGCGTCATGAACTTCTCGCGGATGAGCGCCTCCCATGTGGGCTCGTGGAGCGCCTCCTCGATGCCCGAGTAGACGATGCCCATCTTGGCGGCGGTGTCCTGCATGTTGTGGTAGACGAGCTCGGAGTCGTACTGCGCGCCCACGCCGGCGAGGTAGCTCCGCTCGGCCTCGGGGATGCCCAGGCGCTCAAAGGTGTTCTTGATGTCGTCGGGCACGTCCTCCCAGGTGGCGGACTGGTCGGTGTTGGGCTTCACGTACGTGGCGATGTGGTCCATGTCGAGCCCGTCGATGGCGGGGCCCCACGTGGGGTCGGGGAAGCTCAGGTAGGTCTCGAGGGACTTGAGGCGGAAGTCGAGCATCCAGGCGGGCTCGTCCTTGCGCGCGGAGATCTCGCGCACGATGTCGGGCGTGAGGCCCTCTGCGAGGCGCTCGAAGCCCTCCTCGGAGTCCTTGAAGTCGTAGAGGCTGCGGTCGATGTCCGCGACCTCGGTGCGCTGTTTTGGCATGGGTGCTCCTTAGCGCTCGATGACGGGCGAGAGGTCTTCGGCGGTGAGCCCTGCGGTCGCAGCCGCAGCGGCGTCACCGGGCTCGGCACCCTCGGCTGCCCGCTCGAACGACTCGAAGCCGTTCTCGTCGATCCAACCGATGAGGTCGGCCGTGTCCTCACGCACCACGCGCCCGTCGACCATCACGTGGACGCGGTCGACATCGAGGTGCTCCAGGATGCGCGTGTTATGGGTGATGATGATGAGCGAGCCCTCGCACGTCTGGCGGTAGAGCTCCATGCCGCGCGAGACCACGCTGAGCGCGTCGACGTCGAGGCCGGAGTCGGTCTCGTCGAGGATGGCGAGCTTGGGCTGGAGCAGCAGCAGCTGGAGCATCTCGACCTTCTTCTTCTCGCCTCCCGAGAAGCCCACCCCGAGCTCGCGGTTGAGGTAGGCGGGGTCCATGTCGAGCTCGGCGCAGAGCTCCTTCACGCGGCGGCGGAACTCCTTGCCCTTGAGGGCGCGGTCGGGGCGCGCGGCGAGGGTGGCGCGCAAAAAGCTCGACAGCGGCACGCCGGGGATCTCGACGGGCGCCTGGAACGAGAGGAAGAGCCCGGCGCGCGAGCGCTTGTCGGGCGAAAGGTCGGTTACGTCCTCGCCGTCGAACATGATGGTGCCCGCCGTCTGCGTGTAGACGGGGTCGCCCATGATGACGTGGCCGAGGGTGGATTTGCCGGCGCCGTTGGGGCCCATGAGAACATGGGTCTCGCCGGCGGCGACGGAGAGGTCGACGTGGTGGAGGATCTCCTTCTCGTCGACGGCGGCGGCAAGGCCGGTGACGGAAAGCAGGGGCGTGGTGGGCATGGTGGGCCTTTCTCGCAAACGGGTCTCGGCGGCGGGCGCGGGGCGCGACCCGCGCAGGGGCGGCTCTCGCCCGGGCGCGGGTCGCGCACCTCAAGTCGGGCGACCGCTAAACCCTATCAATTCTCTCGGAATAAGAATACGGTGAACCCGTGCCCCGTCAAGGTATAATCCGACTAATTCACTAGAATATACCGGTGCGGCGCTCCGCCGCGTTGTCCGGTGCCTGCGAATCGAAAGGGGCGCGCATGCTTATCTCGTCCAAAGGGCGCTATGCGCTCCGCCTCATGATCTACATCGCGGCCTTCGGGCGCGAGGACGGCCACAAGGTGGCCCTGCGCGAGGTCGCGGCGGGGGAGGACATCTCCCTTAAATACTTGGAGCAGCTCGTGCGCCCGCTCATGCAGGCGGGGTATTTGAAGAGCGTGCGCGGCAAGGGCGGAGGGTACGTGCTCGCGCGTCCCGCGGACGAGATCCGCGCCGGCGACATCCTGCGGGTTGCCGAGGGCACGACGGCGCCCGTGGCGTGCGAGGGAATCGACGGCGCCTGCTACCGCGCGGGCCTGTGCTCGACGGTCAAGTTCTGGCAAGGGCTGGACGACGTGATCGAGCGCTACGTCGACGGCGTGACGCTCGCCGACCTCGCCCGCGTGCCGGAGATCAAGCTCGACGTCGACCTCACGGGTGTTGCGTAGGCGTCGTATGCTCGCCCGCGTCAAACATCCCGACGCTGACGCTCAAGATACGTGCTGAACTGCGGCGCCGTAACAGCCGCTCCGCTGCGTTCAGTCGCGTAGACGGGGCCCGTCGTGGGCATTCAAGCTTAACTTCAACCTTAATTGACTTATCTGAAGACCTCGGGGATTCGCTTGACCAAAATTGGCGGCCCCCGGATACTCGTTGGAACCTCTGCGCGCCTCGCGCACCCGTACCCGAACCGCACCTGCCCCAAGAGGGCCGGAGACGAGGAGGATTCATGCGTATCCCGCACTATGCTGTGCTCGCCGGACTGGTCGGCGCGCTCGCCCTGGGCAGCGTCGCCGCCCCCGTGACCGCGCACGCCGAGGAGGCGGTGCCCGCCGCCGTAGACGCGGCGCCGGCGGCTACGGAAGGCGACGGCACGACGGATGACTTCGCGCCCGAGAGCGCGGGCGTGTCGGTTCCCACCGATTACGATAAGGCCGACTTCTACGAGGCTGCCCCGCTGGCGAACACCCTCGCCACCGCACGTGTGGCGCGCACCGGCGTGACGGGCGCCACCGACGAGATGAAGTATTTCACGCTCTACGAGAGCGGCCAGAACTACGACCAGGGCTTCTCGCGCTGGGACGGCTACCATGCGATGGGCTACTACCAGTTCGACCGTCGCTATTCGCTCGTGGCGCTCATGCGCTACTGCTACAACTACGACCCGGTGACGTTCGCGATGTTCAAGCCGCTCATCGACCGCGGCGCCGAGCTCTCGAACGCGAGCACGGTGATCTTCGACACGGCGACGGGCCGCCTGACCGAGATCGGCCAGCTGGCGGAGGACGCCTGGCATGCGGCCTATGCGGCGGACCCGGCGACTTTCGCCGCCCTGCAGGACAGCTATGCCATCAGCAACTACTACATGCCGACCGAGAACTGGCTGAGAAGCGCTCTCGGGATCGACATCTCCGGCCGTGCCGACTGCGTGAAGGGCCTTGTCTGGAGTATGTCGAACCTGTTTGGCACGGGCGGGGTCAAGACCTACCTGCGGGCTGCGAACCTGTCGAACGACATGAGCGACCGAGCGTTTGTAAACGCCCTTGTGGATTCGCTGCCGTCGACGCTTGCAGCGAACAACCCCAACACGCAGTACCATCAGAGCTGGATCAACCGCTACGAGAAGGAGCGCGCGACCTGCCTCGCCTATATCGCCGAGGACGAGGCGCAGGCCTCGCAGCCTGGTACCGATGAGCCCGCGGGCGACGTTGACGGTGGCGGTGCGGGCGATAACCAGGGCACAGGCGGCGTCGAGACCCCGGGTGACGGCTCGACCGACGTGCCGGCCGGCGACCAGGGCGACGGCTCGCATGACGAGGGCGGCTCTGCCGACGGCGACGCATCCAGCGATTCCTCGGCGCCCGCAGGCGGCGAAGGGTCTGACGACACCCCGGGTGATGCCTCAGGCGACGCCTCCGATGGCACCGGCTCTGCCGACGATTCGGCTGCAGACGGCGCCGTGGATAACGATTCGGATGACGCCGCCGACAGCGATGACGGCGTGACGGACGTGACGCCCGCCCCCATCCAGCCGGCGCCGCCCGCTTCCAATAACGCGGCCGGCAATACGACGTCGCCCGATGGCGGTGCGCAGACCGACGGCTCGTCTTCCAACGATGCGACGAGCGGCACCGGGTTAGATGACGGCACCGCGAATAACACGACCACGGGCAACGGCGAAGACAACGCTTCGAAGACGGATAACGCACCCAAGACGGAGCAGCCGTCCGATAATGGCGGCAAGACGAGCACGTCGACTAGTGCGAATGCGTCGACCAACGCTAACGCGTCGACCAAGGCGAACGCCGACGCCAAGCGCCTCCCCAAGACCGGTGACGCTGCCGGCTTGATGGCCATGGTTGCGGCGGGCACGGCGATGCTCGGCGGCGCATCGCTCCTGGCGGCCAAGCGCTTCTCCGGCAGCGCTGACAAGGACGCTTCCGACAACTAAGCCGCATTCATATACCATTGCGTCGATGGTGCAACAACGCTTGCGAGCGGGTCCCCATGGGGCCCGCTCGTTCTTTATATGTGTCGCGCGCCTGCTCGCGGTTCTGACACTTCGAACTGACGATACGTGCTCATTTTGCGCAGCATATGCCAAGTAAGTTGCGCCGAAAGGCACCGGCCTATCGGCGGTACGGGCCTGAGAACAGCGCGGTTAGACATGTCTTGATTGATGTCAGACAGAGCTTGGGTCTGCGTGTATACCGGTCAGAGGTTGGTGAGACCCCCTCGTTACTATGCTCTGTAAGTTTACGAACGCTGGTGAGGAGGTGTATTCATTACTGAAGATATAAATACAACATCAAAACAATATCTATCAGAGATGTACTCGTAGTGAGGATGATATGATGGATTACGAATGGGATTGGAGAAAAAGCCGTGAAAACGAGGCTAAGCACGGGGTCTCGTTTATGTATGTAATAGATATTTGGCTTAACTGGGTGCTAACCATGCCTTCGAGGAGAAAGGGCGAGAACCGAAAACTATCAATTGGGGTAATTGCCGGGGAGTATTGAACCGTCATATGGGGTCGAAGGGGGAGTCGCGTCGCATCATTTCAGCGCGTCGCTCCACGATTAAGGAGATGGCACTTTATGACAGAAACAACATCTGACACACTGATCGAGCGTTTTGACGCTGGTGAGGATGTTCTTGATTACTTTGATGAGAGCGCAGCGGAGAGGGAAAAGCCCGATCCAAATGAGACCCGTCAGATCAGCCTCACGCTTCCCAGCTGGCTCATCGAGGCGTATGACGCTGAGGCTCGCCGACGGGGCATCGCCCGGAAGGCCGTGATAAACACGGCGCTCGTCGAATGGGCCGACAACCTTCGCGCCCGTCTGTCTGCATGAAAGGGCGATTCGAGTAGTTCGGCATAACGCCGAGAAGTCTTCCTACTTGTTAAGTGGGTTGAGCAGGATTCGCCGTGGAAAAGCGGGCCATCGCCTTGTGGTTATACTCATCTGAGAGATAGGAGGCCCTATGGCGAGTCCGCAAATGACAGAAGCCCGCATGCGAGACGCTGAATAGGTGCTTTCTGCTGATGAGCTGGATTGCATCCGCAGGGTATGTCTGGATCATCCGTATGTTCGCGAGCTGTACCTGTTCGGTTCTCGTGCCCGCGGAACGCAGCGGGCCTCGAGCGACTATGATTTCTACGCACGTTTCGATGAGGATCTGATGCAGACCCGCGTCAACCACCTCAAGCTCATCGATGAGCTTATCAGTGCGTTACGGCAGCGTGTTGACCTCATGCGCGGTGAGGTGTGGTCGTCTCGCGACGAGGGACTCAAGAGCGAGATTGAGAGAGATGGGGCGCTGGTATATGATCGCGATGCCCAATGAGATGACCTGTCGATTTGGGGTTCGGTGCGCGGCATGCGAAACAGATTGGCTCACGATTATTCGCATGTGGATCGCGCCATCGTGTGGGAAACGATTTCCGACGGCATCGAAGAGCTCGATCGCATTGCAAAAGACTACACAGAAACGCGAGGTCTTGAATAGCGGGGGCGATTGTATGGATGGAAGAGCGTGATACCTCGGTTCCGAATGCCTTCCAAGCGACCACAGTTGGTTTGCTTGCGTCATTACAGTTGATATGGCGCTACGAAGATAGGAGAGAGGACCATACGCACGGGTGTTTCCAACAATTCGGAAGTGGCACGTTTGCTGCGACGTCTTCGCATATCCTTTCGGTCCGATACTTTGCTGCGCACTCTATGAGCGTGTCACCGTCGACCGCATCGATTGCAAACCCGCTTGTCATCGGACTATTTGTCTCAATCGAGAGGTCGCTATACTGTGCGGATAGATTCGACTTTTAACCCCATATGAAGTCGAAACGGAATGTCTCGTCTTCTATTTCCACTACATTCGAATCAACCTCACGCCGCCTCGTTGTCCACGTTGCCCGATTTCCTTGATAAGGCACTAGATTGAGCCACTAGGCTTGTAGGAAATGATGGGAGGCGCCATGAGAAAACACCTTAAGTCTATTGTAGCTCATTCTGTTGCAGCGGCTGCCTTAGCGGCCATATTGTCGCCATTCACCGCGGCTTGGGCGGATGAGGGCCAATTCATCTGGTCCGACAGTGGTGTAGGTGCGAGTACGATTGCGGGAGAAAGCTTCGAGGTGCCAGAAGTTGAAAGGGCTGATGGTTATAGCGCAGGCGACCCTCTTCAATCCATAGAATCGTCGGTATTGTTATCGGATGCGCATCCAGATGGCAATCACGCAGATGACGCGGCGACCGGCGTGGTTTCCGAGCCCATCGGAAATGAAGTAGTCGCTGGGGACACAGGGGGCTTTCCATCCAACGTGCCGTTAGCCAGTGATTCGGTAGATACTGCAACGTCTGACGGTGCAACACTGCCAGTTGATGGTTCCAGCTTGCTGTCTGTTGAGGCGCATGTTTCGAATCTTGGTTGGATGCCTTCGGTTGGCGGTGGCGAGGTTGCAGGTACAACGGGGCGTGATCTCGATTTGGAGGCGCTGCGTATTATTCTTCTGGACAGCCAGTACGGCGATTCGAGCATCGAGATCCGCGCTCATGTTGAGAATCTGGGCTGGATGGATTGGGTCGGATCCGGCGAACTTGCTGGAACTACAGGACGAGCATACGCCATAGAGGCGGTGCAAATTCGTCTTACGGGTTTAGCTTCGGAGCAATATGACCTCTGGTACTGTATTCATTCTGCTGATGTTGGCTGGCTGGGATGGGCGAAGAACGGAGAAAGCGCTGGCAGCCAAGGCTGGGCCCGTGCTGCCCAGGCGATTGAGGTCATGCTGTTGCCCAAAGGTTCGCAGGCCCCCTCTCCTCTTGGGAACACGAGTTCCGCTTTCATGACTCCGTTACTGAGATATCGGGCTCATGTACAGGATGTTGGCTGGCAAGGCTATGTAAGGGACGGTTATGTGGCTGGGACAACGGGGCGCAATCTGTCGCTTGAGGCTCTAGATGTATCACTTGCGGATGCTGCAGGGCTCGGAGCGATTGCAGCTCGTGCTCATGTTCAGGATATCGGATGGCAAGATTGGTCAACCAGTATGTGTGGGACGACAGGATGCGGGCTCCCGGTTGAGGCGATTTGCTTAAATCTCGAGGGCGAGGCATCTTCACGATGGGACATTTGGTATAGGGTTCATTCCGCTGAATTCGGTTGGCTTGGCTGGGCCTCAAATGGCGATCCTGCAGGAAGTCAGGGTTTTGCACGGCCAGTGCAAGCTATAGAGATTCGTTTACAAGCTAAAGGGTCAGATGCCCCTGGTGCGGAAAACCCCGCTTTTATGTACACCTCACTTCGATACGCCTCTCACAGTGCAGAAATCGGATGGAGAAGCAATGACAGCTTTGATGCCAATCCGGATGTAATCTTGGGCGTTACCGGTCGGGCGCTAGCACTCCAAGCTTTTCAACTCGCGATTCCTGGAGTTGGGGGGACGGGGGAATCTATTGCATACTCCGCCTACGTAGCGAATACTGGTTGGCAGGACGAGGTGTCTGACGGTCAGATTGCAGGGACGACAGGGAAGAACCTACCGCTTGAAGCTGTTAAGATTCGCCTCGTGGGGGAAATTGCTGATCAATATGATGTTTGGTATCGATCGCACGTTGCCAATATTGGCTGGATAGGCTGGCGTAAAAATGGGGGTAGTTCTGGCACACAAGGGCTAGCGTGTCCCCTTGAAGCGGTTGAAATCGCGATTCTTCCTAAGGGCAGCGAGGCCCCCGGGAGTCAGGTCAACGCTTTTATTGAGAAGCCGGCTATTTCCTATAGCGTTTGTAACGAACGGGCATCGTGGGGTATTCAGTATGACAACGGTGCTATCGCAGGTAGCATGGATTCAGGTTATTTGCAGGCTTTTCAGGTCCGCTATAGCGGTTTGGTTGTCGGGTCAGTGAGCTACCGCGCAAAAGTCAGCGGGGTAGGATGGCTCGATTACGTTACCGACGGTGGTGTTGCTGGTTCTATCGGACAAGATGGTTCGCTTCAGGCAATCGCTCTTCGTATCGAAGGCGACGGTGCGCGATACTATGATATATGGTATCGAGTTTATCTCAAAGGAAGTGGCTGGACGGGCTGGGCAAGCAATGGAGCTAGCGCAGGATCCTCTCATCCCTCTAGAGTTGTGCAGGCGATACAAATTGCCTGTACAGGGAAAGGTGCTCCGGCTCCAGGCTCCACAATAAGTGCTTATGCATAGCTTGAATCGTTATTTAGGCGAGGGACCAGTATTGTGTTTTATATGCGGGAGCCCTGATAGCCGTTACGTCTACAGAATGTTTCAAGCGCGGCTGAAATAGAGCCGTCTATAGAATGGTGGCCATACGTTCATCTTCGTGGCTCTACAATGATGAGTGGAGTTGTACCCGGGGATAGGGGGATGCATGCTCGCTGTAAGGAGGCACTTTGGCGTAATTGGTGTAAGCGCATTGATTGTTGCGCTTTCGCTATCTCCTGTTGTTTCGGTAAGGGCAGCGGAATCGTCTGATGTCGAAAACAGCTCAACAGAGATGGTTATAGCTGAGGATAAATCGTATGGCGATGACGTTGCGAATGGACAAGGGGTTGACGGTGAAGTTTCAGTAATTGATGATGGGGCCGAAGCCGCCAACAGGCCGCAAACATCCGATAATGCCGGGGATGGCGCCGAGACGGACGCATCGGCTGCTCAAAACTCCTCGACTGCGAGTGAAGATGCTGTATCGGATCAAGAAGATTGTGTAAAACTTTCTGTCGAGGCTCACGTTCAAAATCTTGGGTGGCAAGAAGTCGTCGGTTCAGGCGACGTTGCTGGTACGATTGGGAGAAATCTCAATCTTGAGGGGTTGCGCGTAACCCTTGAGGGTGTGTCCGCTGGATCGGGGCTCATAGTCCAGACACATGTTACAAACATTGGCTGGATGGACGCAGTGGCGCCTGGAGATGTTGCAGGAACCGTTGGACGAAACTTACCCATTGAGGCGTTGCGAATCACTCTCACGGAAGATCTGATGTCGCAATATGATGTCTGGTATCGTGTCCATTCCGCCGATTTTGGTTGGAACGGTTGGGCCAAGAACGGCGAGAGTGCCGGATCGCAAGGTTATGCGAAGGCAGCCCAGGCAGTGCAAATTGAGCTGTTGCCCAAAGGCTCAGCTGCTCCCGGCAGCACTGAGTCTCCGTTCCGGTCTTATCTACTGCGATACCAGGCGCATGTTCAGGGTATCGGCTGGCAGGAATTCGCTGTCGATGGTCAGACTGCCGGAACGACGGGGAGGAATCTAGGACTAGAATCCGTCACTGCATCGCTTGGCGGTCTGTCGCCTGACGGAGATGTCGAGCTTCGCGCCCACGTCCGCGATATTGGCTGGCAGGGTTGGACGAGGGGGAATGCTGGGACAACCGGCCGCAATCTCCCCATCGAGGCAATCCAAATGAGACTGACCGGTGAGGTTTCTGAGTTTTATAGTGTCTGGTATCGCGTTCACGTGACTGACTTCGGCTGGCTTGGCTGGGTTTCCGATGGTGGGCCCGCCGGAACAACGGGCAAAGCATTGAACGTCCAAGCGGTAGAAATCGTGCTGATTGAAAAGGGTGGCGTTGCGCCTGGTGATACGTCCGATGGGTATGTTGGTGGATATGAGGTCGTTTCTGCAAATGGCATTTATCTCGATGGCACATCTGCCCGTCCTGCCAAATCCGCAACAATTACCATTGGTAATTCCGAAGGGGAAGACACACTTCGCTCGTTTGCCGCGATCATAGATAATCAAATCTCGGAAGGATCGCTCATCTATCGCTCGCGCTTGGCGTACTCCGACTGGACGCAGGAATGGGTATCTGATGGACAGCAGGTAAATCCTAATAACGATGGTTTGGCGATAACTGCAATTGAGATGAAGCTGGCAGGGTCTCTCTCCGAGAAGTACGATGTATGGTATAGGCTATATTCTCCAACAGTTGGCTGGCTTGGATGGGCCTGCAACGGTGCGCCTGCTGGGATTGATGGTGGGTCTGTTGGAATAACTGCCCTGCAGATATCGCTGCTGGAAAAAGGTACGGAGCCGCCTGGTTCTACGGAAGGGGCTTTGGTCGCTCCCGAAGCTTCTGCGGGTCCACATGTCTCATATCAAGCTCATGTATCAGAACTCGGTTGGCAGGCTTCCGTTGCTGACGGAGCTGATGCAGGGACATCGGGTCGAGGCCTTGCGCTTGAAGGCCTGCGCGTTGCCCTCGAAGGCGTTGACCAGGATAGCTCGGTTGAGGTCAGTGCTCACGTAACTGATATTGGCTGGCAGGACTTCGCGGCAGCTCCTGGCTATGCTGGGACAACTGGCCAGAATCGCGCCATTCAGGCGATAAAGATTCAGTTAACGGGCGGCATTGCATCTTCTTACGATGTTTACTATCGCGTACATTGCGCAACGTATGGGTGGCTTGGTTGGGCAAAGAACGGCGAAGCCGCGGGAACTACCGGGCTAAATCTGCAGGCTGAAGCGGTAGAGGTTAATTTGGTGACAAAGGGAGGCGAGGCTCCTTCGTCAACCGCTCCGGCTCTTATCGAATTGCCAACGCTCTCTTTGGAAACCCATGTACAGGATTTAGGTTGGATGGTTGCGGTTGGAAACGGAGCAGTATCTGGAACCACGGGACAAGGGCTGAAGGTTGAGGGAATAAAGCTTTCAGTGGAATCGCCTGTTTCCGGTCATATTGCCTATAGAGCACATGTGCAGGATATCGGTTGGCAGGACCAAGTAGTGAATGGATCTCTCGCGGGCACGACAGGGCAGAATAAACGAGTCGAGGCAGTTCAGATTCAATTGACCGGGAATCTTGCCACCTATTTTGATGTCTGGTATCGCGTGCACGTTGAAGAATATGGATGGCTTGGATGGACTAAGAACGGAGCGGCTGCTGGTACTAGTAAAATCGGTTATCGAATTGAGGCAGTCCAAGTAAAGCTCGTTGCTAAGAATGCTCCGGCACCGGGTTCAACCTATCGGCCGTATACCGAAGAACCTATCGTGCCTCCCGATCAGGCTGCGATGACGAGCAGAATCATGAATGTGGGTAGTGCAACGAACTATCTCATTGCGGTTGATACGATCACCTGTCGTACAGGGATTTATACGGGTTCTTCTGGACACTGGACGCTTCAGTACTATTGGCTTTGTGGGCCGGGCAAGCCCACCACGCCAACTGTGAAGGGCCAGTACACTGTTCAAGCAAAGGGCTACGTGTTTGGCCATGGTTATAGTTGCTATTACTACACGCAGTTTTATGGCGACTATTTATTCCACTCCATCAAGTACGATCAGGGAACTTTTAATGTACAAGACGGGCGTTTGGGAATGGGCGTTTCGGAGGGCTGCGTGCGCCTTGCAATAGAGAATGCCAAATGGATATATGACAACATTCCACGTGGAACGAAGGTTGTTATCTGGTAGCAAGGATTGACGCGCAATAGAGCTCATGCACGACTAATCTCGTCAGTTTAAGGCGCGATCTTCAGGTTAGATCGCGCCTTTTCCATAGAAGATACTGGGCGTGACGGTATACTCAAATAAATGGCAAAATGTGGGGAGGATCGTTATGGTTGGTCGTCGTTTTGCGAAACCGATTTGTGCCCTGTTTCTGGCGTTACTACTGGTCCTGCCTGCTCCAGCTGCGTTCGGGGAAGATGATGCAGCATTTGATGAGGCGCAGGTGAATGCTTCCGAGGACTCGGAGGTTGCGCAGGTTCAGCCTGATGAAAATGCCGGCCAGTCTGGCGATGACATCATCAGCGCGGATATCGAGGATGAAGTGTTGCCTGGCGATGTTATGCTGCAGGATGCGCCAGTTCAAGAGAATGTAAACGCTAGTCAAGACGAGAGCGTAGATGGGGACGACGTTCTTTCGGACGACACGGTTCTCACGGTGGAAGCACATGTCCAGAACAAGGGGTGGATGCAGCCAGTGTCTGCTGCTGAAATGGATAATTATGCCGGCACAACAGGTCAAAATCTAAATCTTGAGGCATTGCGCTTCCATTTGAATGTCTCTGATGGTTCCAACGTGGTTGTCAGTGCGCATGTTTCCAATATCGGCTGGATGGAAGACGTGCAGGCTGAAAGCGTGGTCGGAACGACTGGACGCAATCTTCCTATTGAAGCGCTTCGCATTGCTTTGGCGGGGCCAATCTCAGACCAATACGACGTATGGTATCGTGTCCATTCGGCTGATTTCGGCTGGGGCGGCTGGGCGTGTAACGGCGCTGTTGCAGGGTCTCAAGGATTCGCCAAGGCAGCGCAGGCAGTTCAGGTTGTGCTTCTGCCAAAAAACTCTCCCGCTCCAGGGGAGACGGAGAATGCATTTCGAAGCTATGCCGTCGGCTATCAAGCGCACATTCAGAATGTTGGTTGGCAGGGCAAGGTTTACGACGGGTCGACGGCGGGAACTGTTGGACGCAATCTGAATCTCGAGTCACTTCGGGTTTCATTGGGCGGTTACGTGACCTCTGGCTCCATTGAAATTCGCGCTCATGTTCAAGATATTGGGTGGCAGGATTGGTCGGTGGGAGCTGCTGGAACGACTGGCAGAAACCTTCCCATTGAAGCTCTGCAGTTTCGACTCACAGGAGATGCGGCGGAACAGTACGATGTCTGGTATCGTGTGCATTCCGCAGATTATGGCTGGGGTGGTTGGGCATCGAATGGCGCCCGCGCTGGAACTCAGGGCTACGCAAAACCTGCCCAAGCGGTAGAAATTGTATTGCAGGCTAAGGGAGAGAGTGCACCAGGTCAGACTGATGGCGCATTTAAGTCTCCCTCGTATATATACAGCTCGCATGTTTCAGACGTCGGTTGGCTAAGCGGAAAAGGTTCCGATTCTGCCCCATCCATTATTATTGGCACGACCGGTCAGGCACATTCTCTACAGGCATTTACCCTCTCGTATCCTGGATTGGGTTCGGGGTCAGTGTCTTATGAGGCCCATGTGAGCGAAATTGGTTGGCAGGGCGCAGTATCTGATGGTGCGGTTGCCGGTACAACGGGTAGAAATCTTCCAATTGAGGCTGTGCGCATCAGTCTGACCGGAGAGCTTGCTGATGGCTACGATATCTGGTATCGAGCTCATGTTGCGGAGATTGGTTGGCTTGGCTGGACGTCAAATGGGCAACCCGCCGGATCAGAGGGGCTTGCCAGCCATCTCGAGGCCATTGAGGTTCGTCTAGTATCCAAGGCGGATGGAGAGGCACCGGCGTCGGGGACCTCCTTCTTGACGAAACCGACTATTACGTACAACGCCTATTCTGCTGGTACGGGCTGGGGACCTGCCGTCTCGAACGGTGGAATTGCCGGAGCAACGGGTCAAAATCGCGCCGTAGAGGCTTTTTCCGTATCTTATGCTGGTGATATTCCTGGTGGTGTTAGTTATCGTGCACATTTGACCGATATCGGCTGGCAAGATGCAGTGGTGTCGGGAACAGCGGGCATAGAGGGTGGCGGAAAGGACCTTCAGGCCATCTCTATTTCGCTTACGGGAGACGCTTCGAAGTATTTCGACATTTGGTACCGTGTCCATATTGAAAGTTTTGGATGGCTAGGTTGGACAAAGAATGGTGCCGACGCGGGGACCACAAAGCTCAATCTTCAAGTGGAGGCAGTTCAGGTTACCGTTACTGGTAAAGGTGCCGCAGCGCCTGGGTCTACTGCGAATGCGTATTTCGAAAAACCAATTTACATTGGTTGGCAAAATCCGCCGCAGTATCCTCAGGTAAGCTGCAATACGGTGGTGCTTCCAAGCTATTGTACGGGAGAGTTTACCTACGTTACACCTTCCCGCATTCCCTACAATGCAACGCGTCTGGACTGCATCAATGCATTCATCCAACGGGCTTACGAGTATCTTGGTACGCGTTACATAGAACCGTATTCTCAAGCTCCCGGGCAAGCTGTTGACTGCTCAGGCCTCGTTATGCAGTGTCTGTATGCGACCGGTATGGATCTTGGTTGGTATAATCCCTACAACCATCGCTGGCTTCCAGAGCAAACCTATAACTCTATGAATTGGTACCGCAACAATACGTTTATGCCCGTCAGCGTGTCTGCAGTCCAGCGCGGAGATTTGTTATATTACAACGGCCATGTCGCGATTTACATCGGTAACGGACAGATTATCGACTCTTGGCCAGGGATCGGCGTTACTATCCGCGGTATGTATGCTCCTGGCAGTATTATTGGAGCGGCGCGACCTTTCGTCGGGTAGCGTCTTCGTCCAATCATTGGTCCGACTCAATGGGCTGTCTTTGCCTGGTGTCAAAGGCAGCCCTCTTTTGGGGGATAGATGAGAAAACGGTTGATGGCTAGATTCATCTTTCGTCGTGCGGGAATCTGGTGCGCTTCTGGCATCCTCTTCCTTTCGGCGGCAATTTATCCTTTTTCAGCGAGTGCCTTAGAGTACTCCGCTCAGGATGTGCCGAGTGTAAGCCTAGAATATAGTGAAGGAAATCTGCATGAAGAAGGTGGCGAAGAGGCTAACGGGAGCTCGAACACTTTAGCTGCATCTGATCCGGATAGCCTCTCTTCCAGTCAAATTGACACAGAGGGCACCGTGCCTCCGTCCAATGAGGCGGAATCTGAAATTGATAACGATGCTGCTGGGAATAGCCCCTCTGCGGACGGGGAGGTCGTTGACGATGTTTTGAACGACGGACCTGCAGAAGGCAACGACCTGCCTGTAAAGGATGAATCCGTTACGGATGACGCGCACAACCCTGAAGACCCATCTGCTGATGAAGACATCTCTCTTAGCTACGCAGCTCATGTTTCGGAACTTGGTTGGCAAGAGCCTGTAGCTCAGGAAAATGTGGCGGGGACTGTTGGCCGCGCGCTGGCGATCGAGGCTCTTCAATTTGATTTGACGGGTGCAGATGCGACAGATATGCAGATCGTCGTTCACGTTTCGGATATCGGTTGGATGGAGCCTTGTTCGGGTAACGAGGTTGCTGGGACGACGGGGGAGGGTAAGGCAATAGAAGCCGTGGCCATTAGCCTTGATGGAAATCTGGCCGAGCGCTTTGACATCTGGTACCGTGTTTACGCTTCCAGCTTTGGATGGTTGGACTGGGCATCCAACGGGGAAAATGCAGGTTCTGTGGGCTACGGTAATCCTGTGGAAGCCGTTGTGGTACAGCTTGTGCCAAAAGATGCGCCCGCTCCGGGAGATACCGAGGTCCCGTTTAAAGATCGTGCAGATGACCCACCCTCGGTGCATTATCAGGCACATGTACAGAATGTTGGATGGCAACAGAACGTTGCGGACGGCGTGACGGCGGGGACGACTGGCAGAGCGTTGCCCGTCGAGGCTCTCAATATCCATACTATCTGGTATGGTCACGATGGCGCCATTGCAGCACGTGCACATGTGCAAGATATTGGATGGCAGGATTGGAGCGACGGTTCTTGTGGGACCACCGGGCAGGCAAAGCATATCGAAGCGATACAGCTAAAGCTTTCCGGTGAAATTGCACAAGCATATGATGTGTGGTACCGCGTTCATGTTTCAGGCATCGGCTGGATGGGCTGGGCATCTAACGGCGCCGCTGCCGGCACAACGGGAAAAAACGCCTCTGTAGAAGCGATAGAGATAGTTCTCAGTAACAAGGGTCAATCGGCGCCCGGTCCTACAGCCGATAGCTATCTGGGTAATTATGAGGTGCTAAAAGTATCTGCTTATTCTGTTACTGGAACGGCGGCGTTTTCCACAGAGGGCGAATCAGCGGTAGTAGGTGCTGTCGATGCTGAGCCTCTTCAATCCGTCTCCTTCAGGGTTGACAATCAGATTCGTACGGGATCTATATCGTATCGTGTACGTAGGCAGTTTGGTAATTGGGATGATGCGTGGTCGTCCGACGGCGCCCAAGTAACTTCTCTGCGGGACGGCAAGCAGATCGAGGGCGTAGAGATCGAACTGTCTGGAGAACTTGCCGATGCTTACGATGTCTGGTATCGCGTGCATTCCAATAACTACGGTTGGAGTGGCTGGGCTGTCAATGGTGGCGCTGCGGGATCTGAGGGCGACGCCTCCGGGGTGAACTGTTTGGAAATATGTCTTGTTACAAAGGGAGGGGAAGCTCCTGGAGAGACGTCAGATGCGTATCGAGTGGTGAAATACGATCAGGTCGGTGTAGTGTACCAAGCCCACAGTCGGGACATCGGTTGGCAGCCATTGGTATCCGACGGTGCTATTGCTGGAACGACCGGCAGGGCTAAGCCTGTCGAAGCGTTGCGAGTGGGCCTGGTCGGTCCCGAACAAGGGGGTATCGAAGTTTCTGCCCATGTGTCTGAGATTGGATGGCAGGACTATGTTACGGCAGGCGAGCTATCCGGTACAACGGGAAGGGTCTTGAGCATCGAGGCGCTGAAGGTTTCGTTGTCGGGAGATGTTGCTGTCACTTATGACGTCATATATCGAGTGCATTCTTCGGAATATGGCTGGCTGGGATGGGCTAGAAATGGTGAACCCGCGGGTACGACTGGGCTGAATCGCCCTGTCGAGGCATTTCAAGTTAAATTGATTCCCAAGGGAGAGGATGCTCCTGAATCCGATGTTCCTGCGTATATCCCCCTAGCAGGCGTATCTTACCAGTCGTACGTCCATTCGACTTGGCAGCCAGCTGTATCTGGTGGTTCGCTCTCAGGCACAACGGGACAGGCGACGCCAATCACCTCTGTGCGATTAACCTTTGATTCTCCAGTTTCTGGTGAGATCGCCTATAGTGTCCATGTGCAAGACATCGGCTGGATGAGTGATGTTTATTCCGGTGATGACGCTGGATCAATTGACAAATCGAAGCAGATTGAGGCAATTAAGATTCACCTGACAGGACAGGCGGAGAACTATTACGACGTTTGGTACCGGGCGTATGTTGAGGAATATGGATGGCTTGGCTGGGCAAAGAACGGAGGGCAAGCAGGTACCGGTTCTATCGGCTATCGGATGGAGGCCTTTGAAGTCCGAGTTACAGCCAAGGGTGCTGCGGCCCCCGGCTCCACCGCAAACGCTTTCCGTGATAAACCGATTCGTGTCAACGCTGCCTTACTTGGCGTCCCCTGTCTTATGCAGTATCCTGAGCTGCCGACGGGCTGTGAATCAGTTGCTCTCACTAATGATCTGAACTACTACGGATTTGGATTGGCGAAGACCACCATTGCAGACCAGTATCTTCCGCGTAGCTCTACGGATTTTGTGACAGCGTTCTGGGGTAACCCTCATAGCTCTTCAGGTAATTGCACGTCAGCTCCCGGTATTGTCAACGCAGCCAACGCGTTCTTATCCCAACGCGGCGACTCCAGGCGTGCCTACGACATCTCCGGAGCTTCTCTTGATGGGATGTATGCGCAAATTCAGGAGGGTAATCCGGTGATTGTTTGGTCCACCATCGGGCAGGCCAATATGGGCCCAATTTATGCAAGGCAGTGGTACAACGGAAAGGAATATTTTACGGTCACCAACTCTCATACAGTGGTATTGCGGGGTTTTGATCGAGCAAGCAACCTTGTGCATATTGCGGACTCTATATCGGGCTACGTCACTCTAGACGCCAGCAGATTCAATCTGCTGTACTCCATGCGCGGGGCACAAGCGGTGGTTATAAGATAATTGTTGATAGATGCCCCTTCTGTTGAAGAAGGGGCATCTAGTTCTTTTGTCATGTTCTGACGTTCCTGCAGGGTGAGGAACACTTGGTCGTTCATAATGCTCGCTAAATGCTGTAAGTATGGTTGGCGGAAGGGGCCATATGCATAACTCTCGTGTGCTGGTTGTTATTCCCGCATACAACGAGGAAGAAAACATTGTTGATACGGTTGAACATGTGATTGATGCCGGTTACGAGTACATCGTAGTTAATGATGGTTCGCGTGATAATACGCTCAATGTTTGCAGAAACAATAACATCCGCGTTCTTGATCTACCGCAGAACCTAGGCATCGGTGGAGCTGTCCAAGCGGGGCATAAATTCGCTCAGCGCCACGGTTATGATATCGATATTCAGTTCGATGGTGACGGTCAGCATGACGCTCGTTATCTCGACAACCTCGTTGAAGCAATTGAGGCTGGTGCCGATTTAGCTATCGGTTCGCGTTTTTTGGGGCAGACAGACGGCTTCAAGTCGACGATAATGCGCAGAGTGGGGAAGACGTGGCTCTCAGGCTTCCTAAAAGTGTTCGCTGGCATTACTGTCACTGATCCCACAAGCGGGTTTAGAGCGTGCGGGAAAAGGGCAATTGACGCGTTCTGTTCCAGCTATCCCATTGATTATCCCGAGCCAGAATCAATTGCTGTTGCGGCAAAATCTAGCTTTGTGGTCAAAGAGATTCCCGTAATCATGCATGAGAGGCAGGGAGGGGTCTCATCCATTAATGCACTCGCGAGCGTGTACTACATGATAAAGGTGTCCCTCGCCATTATCATTGCCTGCTTTTCTCGTCATGATAAGGAGGCGTAGAACATGTCATTCTTACTGCAGATCATCGTTATCGTCTTCTGTGTTCTTCTCGCGCTTTATGTCGCGCGATTAGTGTCACGCGAGCAGTTACTATTGAAATATTCGCTGCTTTGGCTTGTTCTAGTCGTTGCTCTTATCCTGAGTTCTCTATTCCCTGATGCTCTGTTCAGCATTTCTGGGGCCTTAGGCTTTGAAACCCCTTCGAACTTCATCTTTTTCGTGGGCCTGTTTTGCCTGCTTGCCATTGCGCTGTCACTTAGTGTTATTGCCAGCAAGCAAACTTTGAAGATCAAGAATCTAACGCAAAGGATTGCTCTTATTGAGTTCGACATGAACTGCGGTAAGGAGTCCGCAAGCGGTCAAGGGGCGAGAGGGGACAACGAAGATGAAGCGTGCTAGAAAGTTCGTTGCTTGCTTGCTGGCGTATATCCTGATGTACGGTCAGGCTTTTGCCCCCGTTGCAGCACTTGCCGCAACAACGTCGCAAGTAGAGTCGGTGGGTATTGTGGCGGCTTCAGACGCTCTTCAAGATGCTGAAGATTCCCCCGATGTGCCTGATGGGGCGTTGTCTAGTGAAATCGAGCCGCAGACAAATCCGGACGATAGGGCGAGCGGACAACATGACGACGAAGTGCAACTCGTTGAGTCCACCGTGTTTGAGGACGAGGTCGCTACCGAGACCGCAGAAGTTGTACAGCCCCTCGCGGCAGATATTAGTCATGTCGAGTTTGTATATATCGACTACGGCATGGTGAAGATCGGTGAGACGCAGAACGTGGCGATTGGGTTCACTAATCTCGAGGATGATGTGGTATCCGCGCGTCTCGCCATCGTCTCTTCGAATGGCGAGATCTCGACCTATGAAGCAGCCAATGTTGTAGACCAGTCCGCGTTGTTCACTATTCCATACGCAACGGCTGATACGGCTGATTCGTATACGCTGCAAAGCGTTTCTTACTCGCTCTCCAACTCAGACCAGCAATACGAAGTCAGATTCGATGATGACGCTAACGATGCAAACGATTATACGTATGAGGTCGTCACGCCTGACCTCGCTGACACACTTGCGGAGAGCGGATCGGAGGACGGTGTATCTGCGATTACCATCGATGAGGATGGCGAGCTATATGCCGCGGACTCCGTAGAGGATGCCCTCAATTCGGCGGATGCCGGTGGTGTTGCGGAAAGTCATGAAACGGCGACGGCTCCTTCTGTGAACGCCGCGCGTGGCCGAGCGGCTGTTTCCACCACGAGGGAGGACTATCTCGTAGTGGCTATTGATCCCGGCCATGGCGGCGGTGATGTTGGCGCAGTTGGCAACGGTTTGCAGGAGAAGAACGTTAATTGGGGAATAGCCCAAGCGTTTAAAACTGAATTGGATACGTATACGGGCGTAACGGCGTATCTAACACGAGCGGAGAATGAGAATCCGAGCCTTCAGGAACGCGCCGACAGAGCGAAGACCGTTGGCGCAGACGTCTTCGTCAGCGTTCATTGCAACTCCGGCGCAGACGTACGCGGTGCAGAGGTCTGGGCGCCTAATAGCAGCTCCTTCAACAGCGATGCGCATCAGGTTGGTTCTGACTTAGGAAGCAGAATCCTCTCTAAGCTTACGCAACTTGGTTTAACGAATCGTGGCGTGAAGTTCCGCGACTATGGATACTCCGACGATGGTTCGAACCTCTATCCAGATGGGAGCATGGCTGATTACTACGGTGTCATTCGAAATTCCCGCAAGTACGGTATCCCAGCCATTATCGTCGAGCACGCTTTTATCTCGAATGCGGCCGATGCCGCTGTTTTGGCTAGCAACCAGACGCAACTCGGTATTGCCGATGCAACAGGCGTTGCTGAACAATACAACCTAGGCAAGGATGAGGCTGCCCGTGCGCAAGCCTCGGTTGCCGTTACTTCCCATGTATCCAATATTGGATGGGAAGATACGGTGTATGACCATAAGGTTTCCGGAACGACAGGAAAGAATCTCAACGTTGAGGCCATAACCTTGAGCCTGTTGAACGGACCGGCGGTCATGGGCGGTATTGAATATAAGGCCAACATTGAGGGCTCATGGACTGACTGGGTTGCTGACGGGGAACAGCTAGGCGCGACGGGGCGGAATACCCCGCTCCAAGCGGTGCAGATTCAGTTGACTGGCTCCGCGGCGAATTCTTATGATGTGTATTATCGCGCCCATGTTACAGAAATCGGCTGGCTTGGTTGGGCAAAGAATGGAGAAAGTGCTGGCAGTAGTGGTTATGGATATGGGCTTCAGGCGATAGAAGTCGTACTTGTCAATAAAGGTTCCAGTGCACCGGGCTCAACCGAGGACGTGTTCCGAGATAAGGCAAATGAACCAACCGCCATTACGTATCGCGCTCATGTGCGTGATATTGGTTGGCAGAATTGGACATCTGGACTTGCCGGCACAACGGGACGTGGCTTGCCTGTTGAGGCGCTGCAGGTGCGTATCGAGAATCCAAAAGTATCGGGAGGGGTCAGGGTACAGGCGCATGTGATGAATATTGGGTGGATGGACCCCGTTGAAGATTCACAGACGGCCGGCACTACCGGGCGTGCGCTTCAAGTGGAGGCAGTGCGCATCGAACTGACCGGTGAGCTGAAGGAGCAGTACGATATCTATTATCGTACGCACGTATCGAACTTCGGGTGGCTTGGCTGGGCAAAGAACGGCGAAGATGCCGGAAGTCAGGGTTTCGCATACGGTATAGAGGCTTTGGAAATCAAGCTAGTTCCCAATGACGAGAGTGCGCCCGGAAGCACGGATGACGCTTTCAGAACGAAATATATCACCTATCAGGCCCATGTTTCCGAAATCGGCTGGCAGTCATCTGTGAATGACGGCGCCGAAGCCGGTACCACGGGAAGAAACCTGCCGATGGAAGCGCTGAAAGTATCTTTGGGTCCCGGTGCTACAGACGGCGATGTCATGGTAAGAGCGCATGTGCGTAACATTGGATGGCAGGACTGGGTGAACGGTGGTGTTCAGGCCGGTACTACAGGCAGGGCGCTACCCATCGAGGCCCTGCAGATCAAACTAACAGGCAAGGCTGCCGATACATATGATGTGTATTACCGTCTGCATGTGACCGATTACGGATGGCTTGGTTGGGCAAAAAATGGCGCTAGCGCAGGTACGCAAGGATATGCCAAGTCTGCACAGGCGGTTCAGATTGCTCTAGTTGCCAAAGGAACTGATGCTCCCGGTAGCGAATCCAATGCGTTTCTGCAGAACGACGATCAGCCGATAATGGGCTCCACTAGAGTAACAGCGCAGCAGATGGTGGCGCAGTTTAAGAAATACGCTAGCTACCCTAGCGATGTATACTCAAGTAAAGGAGCTTCGACCATAGAGCAGTTTGTTCAGACGATCGTTGAGGAGGCCAGCGTGGAGGGCGTCAGGGCGGACGTTGTTTTCGCTCAGGCAATGCATGAGACGAATTGGCTCCGTTTTGGAGGCGACGTATCGCCCGATCAGTGCAATTTTGCTGGTATAGGTGCCACGGGAAATGGTGCACACGGAAATAGTTTCAAGGACGTTCGTACGGGAATTCGAGCTCAAGTGCAGCATCTCAAAGCATATGCATCGACTGACGGTTTGGTTAACCCCGTTGTGGATCCTCGTTTTAACTATGTCCAGCGTGGCTGCGCTACAACCGTCAAAGCATTAGGCGGTCGCTGGGCAGTTGGCGCTGGGTATGGAGATGCCATTATCTCATATCTCAACGAAGCGCTCGAACTATAACTATGATTCTTATAAAAACAGCTGAGGGGCTCGGGGTATCCCAAGTCCCTCAGCTGTTAATATGCGTCCTCAATCCTGTGCCGCGCGCCCTTCGCGCGGCATGGAAATCCACTCGCTCAGCGGATGGACCCCACCTTTGCTACGCAACAGGATACCTCCCCCTCTAGCATGGTGATTGCTCGGGTCGCCGGCCCCGAGGGGAAGGTGGCCGCCGGCCAACAGCCTCGCTCACACGAAGTGGCTCTGCAAGTACCGCATCGTGCTCTCGCCAAAGTATAGGCGAAAGGCCATCTACAACGAGTACCGCAGGGACCCGGCGCAGATCTTTCGGGACCTGTGCCGCTGGAAGGGGGTCGAGATAATAGGGGGGCACCTGATGCCGGACCACGTGCACATGCCGGCCGGCATCCCGCCCAAGATCAGCGTGCCGGACTTCATGGGTACCGTCAAGAATCTTGCGCACTTTCCGACAGTCCCATAGGCCCGCCGTCCGGTGCGGCTACCCCTCCAGCAGAGTCACGTCCAGGTAGCGCCTCGAACCCCACTCG